>NZ_QAJG01000069.1 GCF_003046425.1 Leptospira borgpetersenii serovar Javanica | reverse complement strand
ATTGGGCTGGTCTAAGAAACCGTTGACCGCACCTTGATTTTCGGAACCGTCATCGCAAAGCAGACGGATAGGTTTGTGAAAGAGATTGAATTTTTCGCAAACTTCTTTCAGATTTGAAACCGTATTCTTTGCGTTCCATTCCAGTGAAGCTTTCCATCCGAGAATCGTACGGGAAAAATTGTCCATGATGAAGTGAATGTAAGCCTTAGAGCCGTCTTGCACGCGTAAGATGGTAGTATCCATATGAAGAAGAGTTAAAGGAGAAGAAGCACGAATCCCGATTCTTTGTTTCGGTTTCCGGAAACGTTTGAAATCCGGTCTTAAAGCCCGAGCATACTTGTAAAAGGTGCTTAAATTCATAAAAGCCTGAGAGTCGTTTAACATTTGATAGAAGACGGATCGTAGAGGCCAATGTTGAAGCTCCGGTTTTTTAAGATATTCTGCAATGATCGTTTGCTCTTTGGAAGTGAGTTGCTTGGGATATAATTTTCTACAAAGATTAAAAGTAGAAGTGAAACAGTGAATCTCGTTTTTCCAACGATAAAAACGTTGTGAAGAGATCTTCAAAAGCTTGCAAGCGGCTTTGATACCGATGAGAGGAGAGATTCTTGTAACAATGAAAACGATGTTTTTCTTTTGTTCGCTCCAAATTCTTCTTTTTCCTCGCATGTTTTCCGTTAAGAAGAAGTAGAATTGAAAAACTAAAAGAAGAGCGGAAAGAGTTTTTTTGAAGGTTTTACTTTCCGAAATCTTTCTGTAGACTTCGTCTTTAAAATGAGCGGGATCATCTTCGGTAAACCCGACGACTAAAGAGAGATTCCGTTTTTTCCAATCGGAGAAAGTCGAGTCCGGAATACGGGATCTTTCCTTTTTAGATAACATTCCTAATTGCGCTTTGAGAACAAGGGCGGTGTGGTGTGATACGAGTTTTTAATTTTGATACATTTCGTTTTCATGATTTTGCAGGAAACAATTAATAAGGAAGTTTTGTAAAGAAAAAAATAAAAAGAACATAAAAATAATGTGATATTCTAATTTTAAAAGTTAAATACTCATTTCCACCGGGACTTAGTTTTCCTAAAATAAAAACAGTGCACCGCCGATTCCGA
>NZ_QAJG01000068.1 GCF_003046425.1 Leptospira borgpetersenii serovar Javanica | reverse complement strand
GCGCGACAACACCCAAGGTTCCTGCGGACATAGCAACCGCAGCCACGGTAATTGCACGACCTACGTTGTAGGAAAAGCTCTTTGCCATCTCATGATTGGCTTCTTTCTCCGAAATCTTTTGATTCAAATACCAAGCTGGAATTCCGGTTGCTTGCGATATCGCTTCCGTGGTCACGCTCTTCTCGTATGCTTTCATCGCTTGTTTCATGTTGGAACCGCCGACAAGGGCTCCCACAAAACTCGCGGGTAGTCCGGTTGCTTCCGCAATCGCTCCCGTTACTCTGCTTTGCACTTCCGATCTTACGGCTTCATGAGGTTTTTGTCCTCCGCTCATTCCGTTTAATACGTTAAACAGAAATCCTTTACTGTCCCTTTCCGCGTCATTCGCCTTTGCTTGTTTTTCGATCCTGTTTTGAATGTCTTCGGAGTAGACGGTATATTTTCGGTTTACGTTTGACAATTGATTGTCGACGTAATTGGTTCCCACTCCCTTCAACTTGAAGTTGTATCCTAAATTTGAAATATCAAATCCGGATGTGACGATCAAATATTGCATTCCGTAACTTACTTCCACAGGAATCCCTTTGACGCTCACCGAACCTTTGAGTTCTCTACTTCCTCCGAATACCGTGTCGTCGATGTTTGCTCCTTCATACATCGCTTTGCCGACTTTTTTCATGTCCCCACTTTGATCTTTGAAACTTTCGGTTCCGAAGTTGTATTTCGATCCTTGTTCGTGATAACCTTTTAAGCCTCCCATTTCTCCTTCGAACATGTTCTTCAGGTCTCCGGGTAAAGCTTGGAAGGCTGCTAAGTAATTCTCTTTACTTGCCTCATACAATTTCTTTTGATAACTTTCGATCTCCTCGTTTTGTGTGTACTCTTCTTTGATCTCGTTTGTCTTGTTGCTAAATTGAGCAAACATCGTCTCCACGTTCTTTTGTAGATTGTCGATGTAGTTTTTAATTCCGATCGCCATCTCCGCGTTAAATCTGGTTGCGTTCGGATTCATCATGTCCACGCTCAAATTCCCAGGATTAAACTTCGTCTCCATTCGTATATATTGATATTCTAAATCGGGAGAATAACTCGTACTCTTCATCGCACTTCCGTCGATTTCGATTTCTCCGCTGTAGAT
>NZ_QAJG01000067.1 GCF_003046425.1 Leptospira borgpetersenii serovar Javanica | reverse complement strand
CTCAACTTTTAGCCCTGATGGAAACCAAAGACGCAGAAGAAGGCCTCGCTTCTTTTGTGGAAAAAAGACCAGCAGTTTTTCAGGGCAAATAGATGTTTATAAACATTTTAGGAAACATTGAAACCTAGCCGAATCCGCAACCAAACTTTTTATAAAAATGGATGTTTCGTTTTTTTCGACAGTCATCTTGATTCGGATTTCGTTTTATTTTTCATTTTGAAAGAGAATCGGTGTATCCTGAGAGATTTCTTCTTTACTTACAGCGCGTCCCAAAACCTGCGGAAGTGATCCTTAGAGAGTCGCACTTTAGTTTTTTGCTTTATCAAAAAGTAACTAAAGCGTCTCGCTTCTATTGGTGCTCGACGGGAAATTTTCCCTTTTTTCACCGATCGGTTCTCTCATGCTATAGCGGAGAACCGCTTTGGTATGGACATTCTTTTACTTTCTTCCCAAAAAAAGATTATATCCGCTTTGAACGAAGGCGAGACCGGCTCGGATTCTCTTTTAATTCCGATGTGTTATTGGAATCGTTTGAATGAATTACAAAAAAAAGCTCTCTCCAAAAAACTTCCCTTCTTACTCAAGAGATACACTAAATACATCGCTTCTTGCGATAGACTTCACTGGAAAGCAGGCAAGGTCAAATACAACCGGGGCGTCGGAGCTCTGAAAAAGATGACAATCCATGTCAATACGGGAGTTTGGGCGGTTTTAGGTGTTTTGGCGGCTGCGCACGGGGTTTCAAGGTGTTTTCTTTTTAACTACCTGCTTTGGCTGGAAGATTCTGGCATTGGGAATTCTATTGTGGATACAATGAACCGAGGAGTTCCTCAGTTTCATGGGACTTACAAAATGAGCTGGACCTTAAATCTACAGAAAAATCAAATTTTTAGAACATTACTCATCAAACCAAACCCAATCACCAGCAAACACTTGTTCTCCTTACCAAAGCCGGATCTCTAAAAACCGACTCACACACATTAGACGACGTCCTCAAAAACGTGCGAGTTCAAAAAACCTTCAAGAACTTCTTGGAGTTCATAACTAACGTAAGTTCTGCGATTGAAAATGAGAAAGAATATTCTAAAAGTGTGAGCTCCTACAACTTTAGAATTTGTTCTTAAAATGGTGATTTGCGGTAGTTCCCCCACTTTAGGAATCCATCTATAAAGTTCAGATCCCGAATTCTTTCAGAAAAATGAATCTTCTTACACCGAACTCACCTTAATCTAA
>NZ_QAJG01000066.1 GCF_003046425.1 Leptospira borgpetersenii serovar Javanica | reverse complement strand
CCGAATACAATGCATATATATGTTTAAAATAAACGGATTATCATTTATTACTATTAGAATGTTTGAAACTATGAAAAACCATTTTCGTTGAAAAATAAAAAGGGAGAGGGATACAAATGATTCGTTTGATAGTTTTGATAGTAGTTTTGTTGGTTTCAATTGGAGTTGACTTTTCCTACGGAGTGAATTCCGCACTTATCAATATTGTATCTAGATCCATTCCTGGTCCGATCATTCAAAAACCTACGGATACTCCGCAGGATAGGGCTATCAAGATCGTTCTACATGACGGAGGGAAGTTTTGTTACGCTCCTGTTTTTAGCGGTGGTGAAAGTTATATTCGGATTCTACAGTGTTGGGAACAAGGTGTTAGTAATGCAAGGTATGATGTGTTTCAAAGGATTTCTTACTATGTTGAAAACACATGGTTATGCATTACTGCTCCGGAGAGCGTAGTTCAGGGAAGGGTAAACTGGGATTATGTGAATCTCAGACCTTGTACGATCAATGACTCTTTGCAGCGATGGATCGTGAAGGAGAACGCCTTTTGGACTGCAGATGAACGTTATCGTTTGAAAGATGCGGGGTGGTATGCCTATATCTCAAAAACCTCTTCGGATTACTATAACCATACCTTAGATTCCTCGATGAATAATTGGGTTCAAACTGTGTCGACTCCCGGCAACATCAGTATAAAGACTTCCATAGCTTGGCATTTGGGGAATACGCGGTATTTTATTAATTCAAGAGGTTCTCAAGAAAATACTACGCCAATTTACTACAATCCTGAAAGCGGCCATCTTGCTCAATACAATCCTATGAGTGGCCGTCTTTCTTGCATGTATTCTAAGGTAGGTAGTTATCAATGGAATTGGATTCAATGGGCATTGTGTGATGACGCTCCTATCAGTAAGAATAATCCGGCTTATTGGAACGTTTATCTTGAAACTGAAGAGGGAGGTATGCTTACGGATTATAAAGGCAATATCCTCAGAGTTACCAGATATGGATCGAATTGGGGCGTTGCCTATGCGGTTAAACCCTCATTTTTGGTAAGGGATACTACGCATAGTCCCACGTCTTTGTTTGTAGTTGATAGAGGCTTACTTGATTGGATACGTTACACAACTGGTAATCTTGGAAAGACAGAGCAGTATTGTCCTGCCGGTTATAGGTCAGCCTATAAAAGGGTAAAAAGGACCTTACCTCCAAACTTTCAATTAAGCGATGATTGGATTCGGAGACTTTATGA
>NZ_QAJG01000065.1 GCF_003046425.1 Leptospira borgpetersenii serovar Javanica | reverse complement strand
TTACCCACAAGTTAAGGTTTTGTAAGTAATTTGAACATAAATCCGATTTCAACAGCTCTCATAAGGCCTTTAAAAATGGTAAGTGGCCCAGGTGGAGCGTCGGATTTACGATCCAAGTGTCCACCTAATTTAGCGATCCAGCTTAAAACGGAATCCAAATCTGGTTC
Organism: Leptospira borgpetersenii serovar Javanica; assembly: GCF_003046425.1. Lineage (GTDB taxonomy): Bacteria > Spirochaetota > Leptospiria > Leptospirales > Leptospiraceae > Leptospira > Leptospira borgpetersenii. The sequence goes on along the minus strand of NZ_QAJG01000065.1, from coordinate 1,308 downwards.
TTCCTTCGGTGGTTTTGGAGTTTCAAAAATTCGACAATAAATGCCCTTCCATTCAAAAGACTCGAACATGATGGACGCTTTTAAGCCTGGAATATTTCTACCTAAGAATGTTAACATCATAACTCTCCAAGCAACGATAGCAGAGACTGCAATACAAGCTTTGAATTGATCTCCAAATTTAAATTGAGTGGATTCAATATTACATCCCGACTTTAAAACCTTGAAGAATACTTCAATACCCCAACGGCTTTTGTAATATGAGATTACTCTTTTGGCGTCTTCCGAATTGTGAATAGGAATTGTGGTTAGAAATTTCCAATCGATAGATTCTTCCTTGGGTCCGTCTACTTCAGTTGCGGTTAACGCATGCATATCAATATTTTCTAATTTCTTGTATTGAGGGGATTTTATCGTTAGCTTTTCAAATCGAAGTTGGATTATTGCTTCTCTTGCTTCTTTTCCTTTTTTTCTTGGTACAGTAATCGTATATGTATGTGCAGGTTCCAAAGTTTCAAGATAGGACCAAGAACAACCGCCACCTTCTATCTTCCTTTCGTGATTTGCGCGTATAAGCATATCAGGGGCGTTTTCGCCAGCAACTACGTATTCCTGGAATAGTTCGTATATATCCGCTTCTCTATCGCAGATATATACGTATTTAGAATCCGATTTTTTTGCAAATTCACAGAGGGCTCTGTATCCTTGAATCCACTTTACACTTTCCTTATCTTCGATGGACATCTTTCTTCCATCTTGACTTCGATTTCCACCTAATACCGTCCGTGACCACATTTTTAAATCCAGTATCCCTAAAGGAATTCCATCTGTCGTAAACGCTATCGATGGATGCAATAGAAGACCCTGATTGTATTCCGAGTTCATCGGTCCCAATCCTTCAACTCGATCCCTTTTTCTATAATAGATTTCCGTTGTGTCGCTTAACACCAATACTCTTTCTTGTTTTTGTATTCGGTTCTTTGTTGCTTGGCTATGAGGAGATATTATCTTATCATAACATACTTTCGGATTTGAAAAAAACGATATGCACCCTTCGTGCCTGACCAATTGCCAAATATATCTGGCAAACTCATTCCACCTCGCTTGGTCATCATGCTGACTATTTTCTTTAGTCGTTTATCTAATCTTTTATCTCCTAAGCTCAGTGACACATATTCTTCTTCCACCCAATCTAATTCCGTTCCGAGTGTACTACTCCAATGTTTAGCATCCATTATACGTCCCTTTACTATTTTGGAGAAGTTCATTTAAAAATCTAATTCTTTCCGATATTTGTGGGTAACGTTATGG
>NZ_QAJG01000064.1 GCF_003046425.1 Leptospira borgpetersenii serovar Javanica | reverse complement strand
CATCCAGATGTTTTATTAGAGGATGAATTTACGATTCCGACCTGAGCTCCGATCATGTTGTAGTAAACAAAGTTAAAGATTCCTACATTTAGTCCGTAGAGATTTTTTGTGTCACCGTGTAGAAGATTGAGCCGAAAGACTTCGGTTTCGGTCTGAGGCGGAATTTTGACCGTTGCCTTGGGAGTTAAAGCGACACCGCAATTGTGGAAGAGCCAATAAAAGGATAAAAAAAGAATGGGGAATTTATTTTTTTTCATAAGTTTATTTTAATTTTAGAATATTCTATTCTATGGAATTTATTTTTTCGATTTAGATCGTTATTTTCGTTTTGATCTGTTTTTGCTTCAAGGAATATCATTCTTTTACACAATAGTTAGCGACGATCATGATGGGAATCGTATTGTTGGGGCAATAATTGATGATTCCGATTTGAAATTGTTTTTGGTGTGTTTCCGATATATTGACAATTCCTATATTGAGACCCGTATCCTCTGAGTTAAGAGGAGATAGGAAACTCCTATTGATAATTCCTATGCCGATACCTGCTCCGTAATTAAAGATACCGATTGCGATATTTCCGCTTTGTATTTCAAAATTAGCCACACCGATCGAGATCCCAATTCCCGTTTCAGATTTGTGGGTATGATTAGGATCTAAACCATGCAAAGGAACTCCAAAATTGACGAGTCCGATCTTCAAACCGGCGTGTTTGTGATGGGTAAGATTGATGGCTCCAATTTGAATTCCAATTAAATTGTGAGCACCATTAGCAATTCCTAGCTGTCCTCCAAACAAATCGTTCCGCACCCCGTTGACGATTCCTACATTAAGCCCGTAAAGATTTTGATTTTCTCCGTAAGGAAGATTCAGCCTGAAAATTTCCGTCTTTGTTTCCAGTGGAAATTTTGCGGTCAATCTAGGGGTCAAGGCGATCCCGCAATGTAGTACAAATGAAGATACGATTAGAATAAAAATAGTATTAAAAACGAAGGCTTTCATCGAGTCAATGTTTGAGGAATAAACCTTTGAAGCAAGAGCTATTTATCCGGAAGATAGGTGAGATTTTTTGCAAGAGCCTTTATTTCGGTTTCAAAATAGAAGTATAGAAGGTGGTTCAAAATAACAATTCACTTAGAATTCCGAAATAAAAAGGAGTCTACCTTGATTCAGTAAGAAAATATTTACAGCTGCTCATATATAATTTCCGTTTTTTGATTTTACCATATGCCATCACCATGCTTTGCACCTATTTAAAAAGGAATATTCCTATTTTTGAATTCAATTTAAAAAATAAGCTGCTTCTTTTTCAATTCTTTAATATACTTTGGTTTATTGCACTTTTCATTTAAGTGTTCTATTTCATTCAGTCCTAAATTGGCACTATGCTTTTTGAACTCCGAATACAATGCATATATATGTTTAAAATAAACGGATTATCATTTATTACTATTAGAATGTTTGAAACTATGAAAAACCATTTTCGTTGAAAAA
>NZ_QAJG01000063.1 GCF_003046425.1 Leptospira borgpetersenii serovar Javanica | reverse complement strand
CTTATTTCCTCATTTAAAAATATACTTGAAACACTGAACGTTTCCTCAACTAAAAACCTACACGAAACCTAATCAAAAATCAGCACTCTTTTAAGTGAGAGGCTGTAAACATGAAACTATCTTTAGAGGAACGTAAGGTTATGATTAAGGTATTTCGAGAAAGATACAGATACGCCACTAAGAAAGAAAAGATAAGCATACTCAACGAGTTCGTGAGCCTGTCGGGCTTTAACAGAAATTATGCTTCTCAAGTTCTTAGAAAAAAAGAAGTTCTAAAAAAACTTTCGACTAAACCCAAAGCACAGAATAAAAGAACAGTTTACTATGATGCATCTGTTCGAAAAGTTTTAGAAGATCTCTGGAAACTTTTGGATCACATTTGTAGTAAAAGATTAGTCCACGCAATTCCAGAAACAATTAAGAATCTAGAGAGGTTTCAGACCTACAAAATTTCTAAAGAAATAAAACAAAAACTGTTAAAAATCAGTGCTTCCACAATTGAAAGGCTTTTAGTTCCAATTCGAAAAAAGCTTGGAATCAAAGGAACCTCGATGACGAAACAAAATAAATATCTTATCGATCGAATTCCGATTAAAACTTTTGGAGAATGGAAAGACTCTCTTCCTGGATTTACACAGATTGATTTAATCGCTCATAACGGCGGGAATGTTTTCGGAGGTTTTTTCTCCACCCTCTGCGCCACAGATGTTTGTACAGGCTGGACGATTTGTATCCTTGTACGCGATAAAACGATGCTACAGATGCTCAAAGCCCTTATACGGCTAAAAAACGTATTTCCTTATCCTCTCTTAGGGATTCACTCTGACAACGGTTCTGAATTCATTAATGAATCAATCATTCGATTTTCCGAAAAGTATCATCTAATCTTTACACGTGGCCGTCCTTACAAAAAGAACGATAACCCTCACGTAGAACAAAAAAACTTTTCAGTTGTTCGAAGAAATACCGGTTATCTCAGATTCGATAAATCAGAACACTTCGAAATTTTAGTAAAACTTTATTCTTTATTAAATCTTTATAATAATTACTTCTTGCCGGTTATGATGTTAAAAGAAAAGCATCGCATTGGTTCAAAATCAATGCGAAAATACGATATTCCAAAAACACCGCTCCAGAGAGTTTTAAAGAGAAGTGAAATTCCAAGTGTAAATAAATTAGAAATAAAATCCATTTACAAGAATCTCGACCTTTCCTCGATTAAAAATGAAATAAACCAACTACAAGACGATCTAATCAAAATTGCAGCGCCAATTCGATCACCTAATGTGAAAGTAAGAAAGCACAGGAAAAAGGCAATCTATCATACAACTCCAAAATGGAGACGAGAGTTTAGCCCTACTTCCTCGAATCCATTTTTACAACGTCAAAAAATGCAAGAATTAAGGAGGGCAGCCGAAACGGTTTGGAACAGGCAAAAATAGTATATTCAATCTCAAAAATTTAGGCTATATTTGGAGTAGATTTTTAGATAACGAAACAACTCATGTTTCATACTCGTTTTTCATGAGGAAAGTCG
>NZ_QAJG01000062.1 GCF_003046425.1 Leptospira borgpetersenii serovar Javanica | reverse complement strand
TGTCCTGCCGGTTATAGGTCAGCCTATAAAAGGGTAAAAAGGACCTTACCTCCAAACTTTCAATTAAGCGATGATTGGATTCGGAGACTTTATGAGATAGCGGTTTCAACTATAGATACAGCTCAGGGGAGCGGAATATGCGGTGTTTGTCTGCTTCATAGCTTCCAGATGTTAGCAGAGCTGCAGGAGTATCATTCTCAAGGGCCTCTTCAGAGTGGAGGTTATTTTTTCGATACAGCTCGTGATAGGGATCCTTTTATTTCGTTCAGGCAACGTTATTCGTACTTGGATATGTTGCTGGCAGATGTACCTTATGTGTATGCGTCTGCCAGTAATACTGGCAGACAGATGGTATTAGCAACCGCTAGGATTATGTTGCCTCAGTACAACTGGATTCTCTCTTCCTCATTCACCACTCGGTCTGAGATAATGTCCCACATTAATTCACTCATCCATTCTCCTCCCGGAAGTATTTGGTTGGGGGTATTGGGTCGTCGTCGTCCGGATGGAACTTTGAGTTGGCATGCTGTTCCAATTCTTAGGACCTCTCAAGGGTTAGTGGTAATTCGAACGAGAGTGCCTTCGGCGCCGTTTGACCTTTACAGACAAGCTTTAACGCCAACCACGGATCCGCTTCAGGTAATTAATAATCTGGAAACACCACCAGATAGGATTTTGGCAAGACTTATAACGATACAGTTAGGGGAGGTTTACCATAATACATTTGACTTTGCAATTTCTAACAGGAATTGCACTGGAGAAGGGGACGACAGAAGAGGTACAGGGGGATACCCAACCAGTACATCAGTGAATCAGTGTCCGAGGAGGGGGGGCGACGGTAGGTGCACACTGTTGTAACTCTTATTACTTATTTTGTGATAGCATGAATTTTTATTTTGCAATTTTCTAATATATGGATTCGTTTTGATAAATTGTAAACTAATAAAATAAACCTAAAGAGTTTGAAAGATTTTTCAAGAGCGGGTTATTGTGACCAGAGTATTGCAAGAAATGGGAAATCAAAAATACGTACGAAGTTTCGATATAATTAAAGAGAAATCAAACATGTTAAACCGATCGGACGGAATCGCAGGAAGAACGTTTATATTGGTTTTTAATTTCAATTGCATTCAGGAATTCGCGGTTGTATAGAAAAACTCTGCACTAATTATATCCCATCTATGGGTGTTCTCTTTTGCAACTCCGTTGAAAACCGCTCGTTGGCTCTTCCTCGCTCTGTTCGGAATCGCTAATATGACCTCCATTTCGGCACGCACATTGATAAAATAAGATCTCACTTCTCAAGTAATATACTTGTTTCAAAAATAATATTCCTATTTTTAAATTCAATTTCAAAAACGATCTGCTTCCTTTCCAATTCTTTAATATACTTTTATTTATTACACTTTTCATTTAAGAACCGGTCTCAAAACCTTAGGAATGTAGGAGCTATTACAATCTTAAACGACAGGAAAAAACCTTCAATACGACGGTTTCTGTGGGAACTCTCACGTTTTTTAAAAACTTGCCGGATCGTTTATAGATATTTTTTTCAGGTTTTGAGACCGGCTCTAAGTATCCAATTTCATTCAGTCCCAAATATTAGCACTATGCTTTTTGAACTCCGAATACAATGCATATATATGTTTAAAATAAACGGATTATCATTTATTACTATTAGAATGTTTGAAACTATGAAAAACCATTTTCGTTGAAAAA
>NZ_QAJG01000061.1 GCF_003046425.1 Leptospira borgpetersenii serovar Javanica | reverse complement strand
TGTCCTGCCGGTTATAGGTCAGCCTATAAAAGGGTAAAAAGGACCTTACCTCCAAACTTTCAATTAAGCGATGATTGGATTCGGAGACTTTATGAGATAGCGGTTTCAACTATAGATACAGCTCGGCCGAGTGGGGTATGCGGTGTTTGTCTGCTTCATAGCTTCCAGATGTTAGCAGAGCTGCAGGAGTATCATTCTCAAGGACCTCTTCAGAGTGGAGGTTATTTTTTCGATACAGCTCGTGGTAGGGATCCTTTTATTTCGTTCAGACAACGTTATCCGTTGTTGAATACATTATTGACGGATGTACCTTATGTGTATGCTCCTGCCGGTAATACAAACAGACAGCTGGTATTCGCATCCGCTAGGACTATGTTGCCTCAGTACAACTGGATTCTCTCTTCCGAATTCACCGTTCGTTCTAGGATGCTATCTCACATTAATTCACTCATCCATTCTCCTCCCGGAAGTATTTGGTTGGCGATATTAAAGTTACGTCGCCCAGATAGAACTTCAGGGTGGCATGCTGTTCCAATTCTTAGAACCTCTCAAGGGTTAGTGGTAATTCAAACGAGGGCGTCTGTGCTGCCATTTGACATCTACAGACAATACCTAACACCCACCACAGATATGTTCCAGGTAATGGATTACCTGGAAACACCAGATAGGACTTTGACAAGACTTATAACGATACAGTTAGGGGAGGTTTACCACAATACATTTAACTTTATAATTTCTAACAGGAATTGCACTGGAGAAGGAGACGACAGAAGAGGTACAGGGGGATACCCAGCCAGCACATCGGTAAATCAATGCTCAAGGAGAGGCGGGAGGTGCACGCTGCTGTAAGTCCACGATGGCAAAATTGATTTCTAGACACTATCACTGGGGTCATTAGTAGAAATTTTACAAACCGCTTTCGTCCAAAATCTTTAAGAGTTAGATCGTACCTTCTAAATAACCCCACAATTACAATAAGGTAGCTCTAAGGTAAAATCCTCATGAGAGAAATATCGGCTAATCGTGAAAATCCTCTCATCGGTAAATATGGAGGAAAAAGATGGGTCGTTGAAAGAACTAACAGCTGGCACAACCGATTCAGAGCTATTCTAATTCGTTGGAAAAGAAATTCATCTTGCATCTCTTTATCTCACAAGCTCTATCGTCGCTTTTGACTTTTTAGTAGGTAGCCATGAGACCAGCTTTCAGTAAATCATGAATGTGCCCTGAAAGATTAATTAATACTTTAGAATATTCTAAAAAATAGAATGTAATTAGTTGGTTCTATTTTTCAGAATCCGTCTTCTGTTCCGCTATAGGGACTGAAGACGGAGTTTTTAATTTGGTTGAATCGAATAATTTGAACAATAATTGGCGAGGATTATGATCTATGATTTTTTGAATGTTTATTTTAAAGGATTTCTATTGTGTTTCCTCCAGCTTTAGAAAAACCTGTGCAATAGTTTGCCATGATCATAATAGGAAACGTATTGTTGGGGCAATAGTTTATAATTCCGATTTGGAGTCCGATGCTTCTACTCGATCCGATATTGATTGCCCCTATGCTGAATGACAAACCTTCCTGGAAGTTGGCATTCCTAAATTGAATCCTTTTGTATTTCTATTGAAAATACCTACATTCATTCCTTTTGAAGAAAGGTTGATCGCGCCGATCGTTAGGCCATTTGTTTCGTAATTCCCGACTCCAATCGTTAGATAGAA
>NZ_QAJG01000060.1 GCF_003046425.1 Leptospira borgpetersenii serovar Javanica | reverse complement strand
GGTTTTTTTCTTTTTTTTCCGGAAAATATTAGGATTGAATTCAACGCATCTTTTTGTTTGTCATAAACGTTCGTCCCTGTCAACGTAATGCCATTTCATTTCCATCTGTAAGAATATGCCGTTTAACCCCCATTTGGCGCGGTCCGCAGGGCTTTCCCCGGTTAAGCTCCCCCTTTGGGAGCCTCAACCATTGTCAAATCCATCGAAGCCCAGTCCCATGCTATCTTATTCTTTATATTATAATATTTTAAAATAGATTTATAAGAACCCGTCCACAACCTTGCAGCTTAATCTTTCTGATAAAGCGAAAAACTCAAGCCGTCTCGCTTCTATTGGCGCTCGACGGGTTTTAAGACGGGCTCTGAATAAAAAACGAGCTCCAAGTTTTTAGTTCGACTTTCTATGAAGCGGAAGTTAAACTTCCGCCGAGTTCTCCAAACAAAGTCCTGATTTTTAAAACGAACTTTGAACCAGACGAATTTCCTTTTCTATCTGATAGTCGACCGATCTGTAACCCAACCGATCGTAAAGGAGATAAAAATCATAGTTAGATAACGAAAACCGATTTGAATAAAATAATCCCCTGCGCTCATCTTAGACATTGGAAGTAAAATTAAGAAATCCAATCCCCAATTGATTGTGAGCCAGATAAATCCCGTGCTTAGAAGAATCGAAAATTTCTTACCGGAGATTTTCAATGCAAGAGAGGCCAATAAAACACAACCCGTGAAATTTCCTACAAGAAGCATCACTGTTTTGAATAAAAATAAATCGGTCTGTAACTTTCCGTCCCTCGAGTAAAACGGAATCGCGACGATAAATGGAATCAACCAAACCAAAAAGCCGTAGCTGAAGATTCGTATTAGATACTGTTTCATAAAAAACTCCGGTGATAAATTACGTGTTTATCTCAAAATTCTGATTCGATCCGCGAAAAAAAGCGACAAACCAAAGTTTTGGAACAAGCCCCTGATAAAATTTTAAGGCAGTTTACAAATCGGTGATAAGTTTGCAATCTCTTATTCCGATCTTCTGTAGGTTTTCGATTTAAACTTAGAGTTCAGGCGATTGAGAATTTCTTCCGACCGTTATGTTTTCGGTAAAGAAAGCAAAAAGTAAAGGTTCGGAAATCATATACCCATTTTTCGTAGAAATCATATCTTGTTCGGATTGAGAAGTTCAACATGCAAGCAATGACTTTAAAAAAGTATTAAATACGAATGAGTTCGTCCAGAGTATAATTCGGAAAGACAACTGTTATGACGATGCTCCCGGGACACGATTCACGAGAACGAGTTCCCTGAAATCGTTCTTTAAAACTTTGAAAGTAAAGGAGGTTTATAGAAGGGAACTCAATACAATTCCTATGTTTCTTGTATCAAACCTTTCCGAAATTTTTATTACATTTTTTCAAGTATTCCGACAAGAATGAGGCCCTTTACTTGCAAAAAGTATGATTTTTCTGATAGAGAAAAATCTCACGAGTCTTCCCACTAACTCGCTTTGTTGCGACCCTTAGGGAGCAATGGGGCTTTCGTTTCTCCTCTACCCAAGGAAACGAAAGTGTCACTCCCTACAAGTCGCTCTGAAAAACTCAATGCAGAGCTTTCCTATGGAGCGCGTTGATTTCACAACTAACGTTGTGAGCTCCTCGCTATTCGGGGAATGAAACGCTCTCTATCATAACGTTACCCACAAATTAAGAAGGCTTTTGGGATCATAAGGATCAAAAACTGATATTTTTCAAGTGTTCCGACAAGAATGAGGCTTTTTACT
>NZ_QAJG01000059.1 GCF_003046425.1 Leptospira borgpetersenii serovar Javanica | reverse complement strand
CATCTATTTGCCCTGAAAAACTGCTGGTCTTTTTTCCACAAAAGAAGCGAGGCCTTCTTCTGCGTCTTTGGTTTCCATCAGGGCTAAAAGTTGAGGCAAAAGATCTTCGGCGGCTTTCAATTCACCGTGAGTCACCGAATCCAGAGAGGATTTGAGAGTCGCGTAAACACCGAGAGGAGCTTGAGCCGCTATCTTTTCGGCAAGTTGCATTCCTCTTTTGACAAGTTCATTTTTTTCAACGACTTCTTGCACAAGTCCGATTCGAAGTGCTTCGTCCGATTCGAAAGTTTCTCCTGTAAGAATATATTTCATTGCATTTCCCCAGCCGCATTGTGCGGGCCAGCGTATAGTTCCGCCACCGAATGGAAAAATTCCTCTTTGCACTTCCAGTTGTCCGAATATGGCGCGTTTGGCGGCAATTCGAATATCGCTTGCGAGCATGAGTTCGATTCCTAACGTGAAACACATACCGTGTACTGCAACGACGACAGGTTTTGTTTTGGTACGGTTGGACGTTCCCCAGGGATTTACACTTTCCGGAGGAAGAGGAAATTTTTTTTCCTTCTTCAAAAACTCGGCTACGTTTTTTAAATCCAGACCCAACGTGAAGTGTTTTCCGTTTGCATAAACAAGTCCGACTCGAATATCCGAATCGGCTTCCAATTGGTCGTATGCGCGGCTGAGAGCGTAGAGCATATCGACGTTGAACGTGTTTCTTTCTTCAGGACGGTTGATGATGATATGTAAAACGTGTCCCTTTTTTTCGGAGATAATGAGCTCTGACATATACAATTTCCTTGATAGACTAGAAGCCATCTCAAAAATATCTTAGAATAATCGAAATTGGTATTTTAGGCAAAGATAAAGTATTTTTGAGATGGCCTTAAAATAGTTCAATCAAGAATAAATAAAAATAGACTATTTAGTCTATCGTTTTTAGTTTTGTTGCACTTATTTTAAACTTCCGGATTCTAATCTTTAGAATGCCTCGAAATGTCGATAGACCACGTAATCCATACGATCGTCTGATGACTTTCGTCTTGGACCTTTTTTTACCATCGGGGGATACTCGGGAACTTCTACGAATCAATTGATTGCCGATTTTCCCGAACTCATAAAGCGAGTTTTTATCGTTATTTTCAATCCAAAGAAAAGATCGCTCTGGAATATCTAAAGTTGCAAGGGGAGAATTTCGAAGATGGCCTACGACGTATGATGGATCGTTCTTCTTTTGTAGAATTCATTCAGATATGGAATTCTATTCTTTTGAAACAAGTTGGGAGCGGTAAATTTCTAGGTCTGATCGCTCGCTTTCTAAACAGTGTGGAAGAGAAAAAATGAAAGGGCACTTGGATCCTAAGCTCTCGAGAGTATTCGCTCCTACCAGTGATCCAAAAAAGTTGAGAACTTCCTTGAAAGAATTTGAGATTTTTTTTGGGCCACCAAAAATAAATTCAAAGAAAGATGGATACGGTTGGAAGTTTTAAATGTTAATAAAAAATTTACTCAGAAATGGCCTAGGACGCGCCTAAAGGAATCATAATAAGAGCCGGTTTCAAAACTTGAAGAAAACTATCTCTAGACGATCCGGCAAGTTTTTAAAAAACGTGAGAGTTCCCACAGAAACCGTCGTATTGAAGGTTTTTCCTGTCGTTTAAGATTGTAATAGCTCCTACATTCCTAAGGTTTTGAGACGGGCTCTAAGTTAATCAGTTTTTAATACAAGGGAACCTTTATAAAATCAAAAAACGACAAAACGTTATAAAGAGTTCTTATGAGAAACCACCGTTTTACGA
>NZ_QAJG01000058.1 GCF_003046425.1 Leptospira borgpetersenii serovar Javanica | reverse complement strand
GAAGTTCGTCTGTCCTCAGTCCTCTGAACGGACAAGCTCTTAGTTCCTTCTGTTGGTTTTCTTGTTTTGTGGTAAATGCTCGCATCTAACCCACGGTTTTCAAGCCCGGAAGGAAGAGGCGCCATTTTGTCTCTCCTGATAGGAGAGTTTCCGATTTGTGTTAGTTTATTGTAGGAAGTTGATTGAATTTTGAAAATTGCGGTGTTGAAATACAAATGAGGGAAAATATCAATGTTAGATCAAAAAAGAACTGATTTTTCCGAAATCTATGGGATTCTTTCTCATCTTTCAGCACTACGCTATCTTAACGGTTCGGGCTTTATTTCTCAGGATGGAAATAGCTATTTTCCAATGGAATGGGAATTAACGTTACTTGCTGATGGTAATCATGATCTGCGATTGCATGTAGACGGAATTTTAAATATTGAGTATAGTCCGAATGGTTTTTTTCGAGAATTAAAGCTAAGTGGGACTACTAGTGATAGTAACTTTCATATTGCTTCAGACTCAATAGTAATACATGAGATTCAGTCTAGAGTCTATCTTGCTTCGAGCAGAAGTGATCTTATCATTAAAAAGAGTATTTTTTCTATAAAAAGTATTCGGGCTCATCTATTGAATTTCGACCCATTACTAATCCCGGGTGACGTTGAATTCAACGGTAAAAGTTTTCACTTTCGAAGACAAGAAAATTATATAGAGACTCTTTCAGCTATGAAAGCGCGCCAGCTCCATCAGGGTTGTTTATATATTCTCGAATCAAGCGTCGGGGATAGTAGTTATGATGCATATCTCGATGATATTGAAAGTTTGAGTTGGATTTTATCCTTAACCCAACTTCAATCTATTGCGCCAATTTTAATCGAAGGGGTGGATAGTGAAGGGGTAACCTGTCTTTATATCATATCTTCATTTGATGGTTTTAGGTATCATAAGTGCGATCTTTTGCGTCAAAAAAAGAATTCTATATCGGAATTTATTCGAGCAGTTGAAGCGAAAATAAAAAATTTTCCTAGAGAGCCTTTTCGTAAATCTATACATTGGATAACTAAAGCCGCTCAGAATGATCTTGTGGAAGTAAAATGGAGTAATTTAATTCTCGCTTTTGAATATTTTCTTAGTTTTTATCTTGAAGTATCTTGTGGTTTAACATCTGAAGAAGTTCGAAAAATTAAATCTATCGAACAAAAATTAAAAAAGGCAAATGGTTGGCTTCGCTTTATTCCGGAAATTTATCTAAATGAAAAGCTGCGAAAAGAAATTCGAAACCCGCTTTTCCATTCAGGCGAAATATTTTCAATACCTTTCGAGGAATTAGTTGACCTATATTATGAATTTTTGGATCTTTTGGTGCGAATTGTATTTAGAAGCCTGGGATATACTGGGAAATATTCATCGCCTTTTAGGCAATTTGGAACATTTGATGTCTAAGCAGAAATATACTTGATACAGAGGTTTCGATTTATTCTTCTTAAGATTTAATTCAGTAATATTTGCTTTCTATAATAAAGCCACTAGAAAGCAAAACAAAAAGAATCCCGTAAAAGGATCTCTGGGTTTCTGAGAACATGCATGAGGAAAGATTAAATTTTGAAGATTTAAATTTCGAAATATCCATGGAAAAATCTATGTGCTTTTCCTTTTTCTTACTTACTTCATGATAAAGAGCTCTGTATTTTCGTTCGTAACGAAGATATAAGCTATCTAATATCCACAATGAAATCAATGGGACAAGTATGAAAAAATATAGCCAAGTCTTTGAATCTTTTAAAGAGAAGACGAATATCCCAGAAAGAATCGTTATTGTCCATGCTTTAATTAAAAAAGAATTGTTGTTCATTCGAGTGATAGTATTTTGAATGAATTCTAAGTGTTTGTGTTTATTCATTTTTGATAATTCAACAGTTGAGTCAAATTTTTTCAACTATATTTAGTTTCTTTTTTATCATTCGATGTAGGGATGAGTTTTTATCGCCAAAAGTTTTTTTTACATTGATTAGGTTAATTAGGAGTATATAAATTATTTTGATAGATTATTTCGATAAATGAAAGAATCTTAAAATAGAGAATTCATTTATAAAGTTGCGTAGAGATCAAATTGATTTAGTAATGCTAAGAGCCGGTCTCAAAACTGCTTGTACTCAGAGAGCGTAAAAATATCAATGTGAAATGGACAAATATTATTCAGAGATCCCCGATGCACTTTGGGAAAAAATAGAACCATTAATCCCAAAAGTTAGGGCAAATCTCCAAG
>NZ_QAJG01000056.1 GCF_003046425.1 Leptospira borgpetersenii serovar Javanica | reverse complement strand
GTAGTTCCCCCACTTTAGGAATCCATCTATAAAGTTCAGATCCCGAATTCTTTCAGAAAAATGAATCTTCTTACACCGAACTCACCTTAATCTAAGGACGAATAGAACGAGATCAATTCCTTCTTTGTGATTTTCAAAATTTCTTTTCTTTTTAAAATTCTAATGTAAAGAGATTTTGAATTGTTGTATTTTCGAATCCAAAAGGATTCGAAAATACGTTTTTTACGGGGATCACACAGGTTGGAAAAAGTTATTGTAGAGACTCAAACATGAATATAGGCGGAGTTTTTAGTTTCTGGCTTATCCAATTCGCTTTCAAGAAATTATAATTTTTTTAGTTGTTTCTTTTATGAAAAATTATAAGCGGAGCCGGGTACCTATACAAATTCAATAAATGATTTCCAAAATCCTCAAAAAATTGTTAATGTTAGATCTTTCTCGTAACCGGTCTACAGCTTTTCCCGAAGAAGTCAAACAGTGAGGAAAAAAGATGAGAGAGAATTTGATTTATTTCCTTTTTCGAAAACGTTATTTTGGAATTTGGATTTTTCTTTATATCTATTCTCTGCAAGCGGATCCGACGTATTCACAGCAGAAAGAGGAAAATCAAGAAGGAGGAAAAAAAAAGTCTTTTTTTGAACTCCGGGTTAAACGTCAGACTTACCAATGGACTCCTTACGATTATACCTCCTTTTCGGAGCATTCCTCTTTGGAAAGTTCGAACAAAACGGATTCTGTAAAACAAAATCAGAAGGTTTTGGTTCCGCTTGCATTTCGATACGATAATTTGGAGAAAGAGTTTAGAATCGAGATCTCCGTATATGAAATCGAATTAGCAAATGCGAATACGAATTTTACTCAGGCTGGGGATCAGGTCCGAAGACATTACTTTAATCCCATGCTTCGGTCTGAAGCGGAATTCAATTTTTATAAAATTCTAAACTGGGATGAGGACTGGAAAGTTTTCGCTGGCGCCGGAATCCGAAATATTAATAAATATAAGTACGGATACTTTCTTAAAGAAGGGAGTTATCAGGAATATTTCTACACATACGGTCCACAGATTGTGTTGAATACGGAATACAAACTTTGGAAAGAAATTTCTATACATCTAGGTCTGGATTTTTTTTATACAGAAGGCAATCGTTTTTATAAGGACAGGATGATCATGCCGGATTCGATCGTGGTTTCGAACGGAAACGCCGGAGTTAAAGGAATCTACCGAGGTTACGAGATCGATTTTTCTTTAAGTTATAAAATTTTTGAAACAGTAAAATTTTACGCTGGTTATAACTATATCTATTCTTATTTCTCGTATCTTGGATTCAATCAAATCGATTTTACATTGGGAAATGTTCAAATCTCTCCGATTCAAACACAGACAAATAACGTTCCTTTTATGATTCGCCCCATTCGTTCGGGAAATCACGATATTTTGCAGGGATTTTACTTTGGAGCCGCTGTTGGTTTTTAGAATAAAAAGCGATCATTTTCTTTTATTTGTTCCGACAAACAACCCCGTTGAAAAATAACTTGATCCACCGAGTAGAAATTGGAGGAGAACCGTCATTTTTCAAAGACCAAGAAGGAGATACAAACCGGGGACAAGATAACACTCAACTAAAAGCCGGTCTCAAAACCTTAGGAATGTAGGAGCTATTACAATCTTAAACGACAGGAAAAACCTTCAATACGACGGTTTCTGTGGGAACTCTCACGTTTTTTAAAAACTTGCCGGATCGTTTAGAGATATTTTTCTTCAGGTTTTGGGACCGGTTCTTAGTGAGCTCTGTGGAAGAGAGAATGATCCTTGCACTTCGAAAACGACATTCGACTTGGGAACCGAAGAAACTGCTTGTCGTATTCGCAAAAGATAGTTCCGAAATCATTTGGCCTGCTGTGAGCACGATCGAAACGATTTTTCAAAAAAGAGGATTGGGTAAAAGCGCGTAAGAAGAAGCGGCAAAGAATGTTCCCGCACCGTTTCGAGAATATGATCATTTGAATGCGATTGGTGCACGAATTTCAAAAGCAGTTTCAGACTGAAGGGGTGCTACCCTCTTATAATTTTGGACGTCTACAGTCGATTTTTACTTTTCTACAAAGGACTTTCCAGAACCAAAACCTACGATACAAGAAAGAATTTGAAACATGTTTTCGAGAATACGGCTTGCCGAACACGATCAGAACGGATAATGGTGTTCCGCTTGCCGAAGGTTTGGGCATCTTTTTACTTTTTATCTGGTGGGGATTAAGTTAGGAATTCTTCCCGAAAGAATCCGTCCCGGAAAATCTCAGGAGAACGGGCGACATGAAAGAATGTACTGAACTTTAAAAGCGGAAGTGGTGTATTTGATTCGTTCCTCGATGAAACAACAGCAGAAATCCTTCGGTCGTTTCCGAACTGAATACAATTTTCGAATGGTCCTCACTAGGCTTTGGGTCAGAAAACTCCTTCCCAGTTTTACGAACTCTCAACTCAAATGTTTCCAAACCGGATTCCTGAAATTTTCTATCCGAATCATTTCGAGACTAGAAAAGTAATCGACGATTGTTTTTATTGGAAGAATCAGAGGCATTGTATTACGAAGAGTTTAATCTATGTTCCAGGATATACACAAACGCGGGTGGGGCGCATGTTTCACGGAGGATTTGTCGGAATTCAGACAAGATTCAAGAATATCATATTCGGAACCACCTTATATTCAAGAATCATACAAATTTATGGATCGTAGCATAAGTATCGCTTTCGCATTTGTTAAGTCGAAGTCACATTAATTTTAGGAAAAATCTAAAGTGTATTGTATTTTAAAGTCTAAACGATTTATTTTGATTTTTCTTTGTTGTGCGATTTCAATTTTTTTGGGAGTTAAAATTTTTTTCAGTGAAAAAGAATGGATTACTCAAAAATCCGGATTTAAAAGAACTTCTATTCATTGGCCAAAAGACTGTGATTTTATTGCTCATATTCCAGAAGAAAGAAATAAACATCCGGAATTGATTTGTGCGGATGTTTTGGATCAATTACGGACGCAACTTCCGAAAGACTGCGAATACAACGAACTTGCATTAAGTGAAAATGGTCTTATCAGTTATCACCGATATGCAGATTTTCTAGCCCATTCACCAATTCAATTTTTTCTACTTTCCGAAGGTAAATTTTTAGGAGAGTTATTATGTTCATCTGCGACTTACAATCGGTATAACGTTTATTTTATATACGATGAAAGATCTATTCCTGCAAAAGCTCAAATTTTAACATTTCCGGCCTTTAACTTTGAAAAGAAAAACGGATTTGTTCTTAGGGAAAGTTTTAAAAGTGAAAGCATCGTAAGGTTTTTTAAACCAGAGACCAAGGAATTTGTATCCTTTATAAAATACAGAGGAATGGGTGATT
>NZ_QAJG01000055.1 GCF_003046425.1 Leptospira borgpetersenii serovar Javanica | reverse complement strand
AAAATCATACTTCTTGCAAGTAAAAAGCCTCATTCTTGTCGGAACACTTGAAAAATATCAGTTTTTGATCCTTATGATCCCAAAAGCCTTCTTAACTTGTGGGTAACGTTATGGTAGGGAGCGAGATAGTCGTAGCCAGAGCGAAAGCGCCAGGCGAAGACTCTTAGCGTAGCTAAGATGAACGCTCCATAGAGAGTGAGACGGCTTTCACTTCCTCCACCAGCCTTCTTGGCTTTGACCCCGTCGAATCAAAAGTATCATACTCGGAACTGCATTTTCAAGAATCATACGAATCTAAGGATCGAAGTACAATGATCACTTTCGCATTGGTTATGTCGAACTCACGTTAAAAGAAGTCCCAAAAGAAAATTCAACACAACCATCTTAGCAAAGTAAAGGTGTCCCACAGATTATGTTCATTCATACATTCTGAATACAAAATTGATCAAAACAAAAACGAGGTTGTGAGACCGAAATACCAACATTCTGCCTATAAGCCGGATTCTGTCCTCTCCTGAAGAGATGGATGATCATTTATCTTGCTCCGAAAGTTACCGATCGGAGTCTTTGCTCTCTACCCACAGCCCTGCGGAAACGACAAAAAGGCTGCCTATTTGAGATTGCACCCGGGAGGGTTTACCGTTCCCGATCTCTCTCGAAATCGAAGGTGGGCTCTTACCCCGCCATTTCACCCTTACCGCGCCGAATTTCTTCGACGAGGCGGTATCCTTTCTGTTGCACTTTCCATATTTTTTCCCTAAAATTTCTCTCAAAGAAAAAACTCCGGGAATTACCCGGTCCCGTGTTTCCTGGTGTCCGGACTTTCCTCACTCTCTTGTTTTCCAAAAGTAGCGCGACCATCCAGCAGAATGTTTGATTTCGACTATTTTGAAAAGGCTCAAGCAAAACGAGAAAAAAAAGAAAGAATCCCAGAATCTTCAGAAAACTTGGTACACCACTTGCATATATTTATGCAAGAACACTGGAACTGAGGTGATAAGATGAACAAGTTTGCAACAATTGCCCTCTTTTTAAGCATTTTTACAGGACTTTACGCAATTCCAGAAGCCGAAAAGGTAGAAGAAGAACTTAGTAGGTTCACACCTGAGAATGAAATCCAGCTCGCAAATAAGTTAAGTGCTTTGGGAAGCCTCAAACAAAAAGTAAGAGACTACAACTCTGCAATCGATCTTTACAACCAATCTCTAACGGTCCGTGAAAAAATAGGAGAAAAAGAATCTTCCGGTTACGCTCTGGTTCTTTATCTCAAATCCATTTCCGAGTTCCGTCAAGGAAAGTCCTGCCGAGCCCTTGAGAACATTAAAAACGTAATTTCGATCTATCAGAAAATCGGAGACATCGATTCCGCTCTGAATGCGGAAGAGGAAGCTTATAAAAAATATCAAGAAGCATGTTCCATCCATATGGAAAGCGTTGCAAAAGCGGAATAATCCAACTGGCGAATTTATCCCATCTCTAGTTCTAACTTACTAACCCGCCACCTAAAAAGGGCGGGCTTTTTTTGATTTGACTCTTCCTCTTTTAAGACTAACCTGAAATTCCGGATCTTGAACTCCCGCCTTCACTTCAATTTGTCCGGTATAATCAATAATTCGGAGCAGCCTATGAAAATAAATTATAACTGGAAAAACGTGGATCATTCTAAAGCAGCCGAAAAATACGCAAACAGCAAGTTGGATCGAGTTTCAAAATACCTTCATGCGGTTCAGTCCTTTGAAATCTCTTTTGAAATGATCCATGGAGAAGTCACCGCAAACCTAAATTTACACGGGGACGGTAATAAATTCAACGCACAAAATTCAAGCAAGGATATCTACGCCTGTATCGACGGCTTGGAAGACAAGATCGTCAAACAAGTAAGCAAACATCACGATAAAAAAGCGAATCACTGACCGATTTCGTCCGGTGGAATTCTCCACCGGATTCCAAACTTAAGCTAAAGAACCAATGTCTTTTCCCAGAAAACTCGAAGAAGCAAACCAATACCTTTCAAATGGAGATTTCGATAAGGCAAAAAAAGTTTTCGATTTCCTCCTCGGAGAAGACCCGGAAAATCCGGAGGTAATCGCCGGTTATTTCACCTCCTCTTACTGGGACAATCGCATCGATCGAATTCACAATACGAAAGATGGAAGGGAAAGAAGTCACCTTCTCGTTCAATATTTTTCCGAATTTCAAAAAGCGTTCGAACTGAGAAAATTCACCGGGACCTCTTCCTTTCGCGCTGTTTCGGAATCGGTTTTAGCGGAAGCAGTCGATCAGCTGAAAATCTCAGTTCAAAGGGAAGGTCTTCACTTTCAAGATCCCTCCGCACTGCTGGGTCTCATACGTGAACTCATCCGTTTTAGAGATTATCGAAACGCACTCGAAATTTTAAATTATTCTTCTTCCGTAGAAAGGAATTCTCCCGAGTTTCTTTACTTGAAGGCAGAATCCTTTTTTCAAACCGGCGAGGAAAGAAGAGCCATCCTACTGTTTCGAGAAGCTTTTTTAAAGGATCCTTCCGCTGCGCCTCTGACAATTTTGAAATCGGAACCAATCCTTTCTTGGATCGAAAGACTAAAGAATTCTTATCAGGAAGAATCGGATTTGAAAGAAGTCCTTCCGGTCGTTTTAGCGGAACAAGGAATTTTCGAGGAAACCAGGAATTATTCCGAAAAGGAAATCCTAGGATATTATCAAAATCTAATTCGTTTAAAAGATACTTTGAATTCCAGAAAAGATTTCTACGACTTTAAGATTCGTTGCAGAATCCTACAACATGCTTGTCTCCTTCTGGACGTTTACAGGGGTATGCAATACGGCGAAATCTACCAAGAATCCAAGAAAATCCTGGACTCGGTCGACCCGGGCTTTTTTCAAAGAAGACAGGACGGAATTAAGAAATAGAAAAGTCGTTTTTTTACATGTTGTGGTTCAAAAACCGCCACATGTAAAGTATGTGATACCTTGACGACTAACATATGCTAAGTGGCATTCCGCTGCAGAATCCACACCAAAGTAGAAAGCCGGGTCCGGAAAACCGGAATGTCGTTTAACATTTAATAGAAAACGGATCGTAGTGACCAATGTTTAAGTTCCGGTTTTTTAAGATATTCGGCAATGATCGTTGCTCTTTGGAAGTGAGTTGTCCAGGATGCAGCTTTCTACAAAGATTAAAAACGGAACTTAAACATTGGCCTCGTTTTTCCAACGATAAAAACGTTGTGTGGAGATCTTCAAAAATCCTCTTGCGACGTCGCCTTTAAAATGAACTGGATCGAACTAAGAGCCGGTCTCAAAACTACCTATCAAAAAAGTTAAAAGCAATGATCGAGCCTGCGAGATAAAGAGATGCAAGATAATTTTCAGATTTTCTTTCCCAACGAATTAGAATGGCTCTGAATCGGTTGTGCCAACTGTTAGTTCTTTCAA
>NZ_QAJG01000053.1 GCF_003046425.1 Leptospira borgpetersenii serovar Javanica | reverse complement strand
AAAGGATTTGGAGCGAGCGTCGGCGGAGGCATGAAGCTGATGGAAGGCCTTGGAGTGGGAGCCACACTTTCCTACAACGAACAAACAGGATTCGGCGGATCCGCGGGATTACAAGCGGGAACAAGCGCACTTAGCTTTAATGCAGGACTAAGTTATTCCGAACAAGGAGGAATTTCAGCTAACGCTGGCCTCGGACTCGGAATGGGTAAAAACGGAACCACAGGATCGTATGCCAGCACTCTCAACCTAGGAATGAGCTACAATCGCAACGACGGCTTTGGCACTAGCGTGGGAATTTCAAGAAACAATAACGTGGTTCTTCCCGGAGTCGGTGCCACACTTTCTCGTTCGGAGTTTGGAGGATGGGGAGCGGATGTGAGTTCGGACCAATACGGTTCGTATGAAGGCAAAGGAGGGAAATACGGCGGAGTAAGTGGTGGTCTGTCTTGGAACGAACACACTGGCCTTACACTCAGCTTAAACTCGGGGGGAACCAATGCATTCAACTACAATGCTCAGAGCGGTTTAACGAGTAACAGTAACTTTCTTGCCGAGTCTGCAATGAACAACGGTCTTTCTCAAGGGGTGGCTGAGACTCCCGAAGAAAAAGCATATGCGGCGGCGAAAGCGAAAGCAGAAGCGGATTCAAGAGCTGCTCAAAATAGGAACAATCAAGAATCTGGAAAATCGGCGTTAGACGCGGTTGGATACTCTACGCAGAGAAGAGAGGACGGCTTACCGGGAAGTCAAGGAACGATTGGCTTTGGAGATGCTGACGGTCCGAACCCTGCACACGGAGCCCCATCTTCTCATGATCCAGGACAAACGTTAGCTTCATCGGGATCGTTTGGACCCGATGGAGAATCAACAGGAGGCCGTCAGTTGAGTGCGGCGGATGTTGCGGAATTCAAAGCTGATTGGAGAAAGGAAAGTCCTGCGCAAACGGATGCGAACATCGCCGGTTTGAAAGCGGCGGGATACGACACGAGTGGCCTTGAAAAGTTTGTAAACGATTATCGTAACCAATCGAAACCCGGTTATGGAAACTCGAATCAGACCGGAAGTCCGATTGTTGTGAATGGAAGTAGAACACAAACGTTAGGTGAAAGAGCAGGTTCTTTGTTTGGCTCTATTGCAGATGGAGCAAGTAGCTTTTGGAACAGGATTGTGGGAGGTGGTTCGAAACCTGTTTTAAACTCTAATTCTCTATCTGAAGGTAGTTATAATTATAAGCCTTCAAAAGAATCTAATGGTGTTTTAAAACCGTTAGCAGATGGCGCGATTATTCCTGGAAAAGGATACAATGTGACTTCCGAATTTGGAAGTAGACCTGACCCATTTAATCCGACTGGTCCAACGAAAAATCATCGGGGAATTGATATTGCAATGCCCACGGGAACACCAGTATTTGCAACTGCGCCTGGAAAGGTTATCTTTTCCGGGACACAAAATAATGGTTCAAAGGAAGTTCACATAGATCATGGTGGTGGTCTTGTCTCAATTTTTAAACACAACTCTGAATTATTAGTTCAAAATAATCACCAGGTAGTGCGAGGAGAGTTAATCACTAGATCAGGAAATACC
The DNA here is from genome assembly GCF_003046425.1 of Leptospira borgpetersenii serovar Javanica. Lineage (GTDB taxonomy): Bacteria > Spirochaetota > Leptospiria > Leptospirales > Leptospiraceae > Leptospira > Leptospira borgpetersenii. The sequence goes on along the minus strand of NZ_QAJG01000053.1, from coordinate 2,294 downwards.
GGGCCATCTACGGGTCCCCATTTACATTATGAATTAAAACTTAATGGGGTTGTTCAGAATCCTGCTAATTTTAATATACGTGATTGGGCTACAAATCAATGAGGAGATGTCAATGGAAATTAATAAACTGCATAGGGAAATAAATGAAAATATATTAATGAAGAATAATTTAAAATTTGAAGTAGGAAAACTAATTTACCTATGTGTACAAAAATGTTTATTAATTTCCATCTTAGTGCAAGCATGTATGCCAATTTACGGTGTAGATTTTAGTACATTTAAGATTCATCTTAGAGGTTTAGGTCCAATACATATTAATGATACATTGTTTCAGATAGAGAAAAAATTATCTGCTAAGTTAGTAGGTGGTAAAGAGAATGATTACAATGGACAAGAATGTCATTTCTACACTATACCTGGGCTTTCTGGTATTTCTTTAATGTTTATAGGAAAAACTAAAGATCTGAGATTGAGTAGGATTTATATTTCGAATTCGACTTTTCAAACCTTGTCTGGGATAAAAATTAATTCTGATATGACATTAATTCTTTCCACTTATAAAAATAATATTAAATGGGAGAAAGAACATTATACGGGTGATACAATGTTAGTTTTTGAACCTAAAGATTCTTATGATAAAGATTTTCGCATGATTTTTTTAACTAATAATAAAAAGGTAACAGGAATTAGCGTTGGTAGAATTCCAGAAATATTTGCTGTTGAAGGTTGTGATTAGATTTTCTTGTGCAGCACAGAACACACATCAAAACAGGGTTCCGGGGATGGAACCAAGGAGATAGCCCGGCGAAGGGGTAGCGGAATACCGAGTTTGGAAATACAATTAGACATTTGTAAATTAGAAAGACAGCAAACTCGGTATGAAGGAAACTCAATATCTCACTCCCTACGGGTCGTTCGATAGGGGAAGGCTTTCCCCTTCTGTCCTCCGTCGTCTGAGCATCGTAGGATATGACAACAATAATAATACGTGGATAACCTACGATCCGTATGGAGACAAAAACCAGGCAAATTACGGAAAACAAGGTTTGACGGTCGGCCGAGCGGTCGAGTATGGTCAAAATACGAATGGAATTGGTGACAGAAGAATTTACTGGATGGAAGACAAGAAGTAATTGAGGCAACAAAACATGAGAAAGTTTATCATTTTGAATATTCTGATCTTTGCAAGTATATTTGCTTGTGAAGATAAGGCTAGAGTTCTAAAAAATGTCTGGAATGAAAATGGAGGTAGCATTATTGCAAGTAGTACGTTATCAAACCAAACCCCGAAACAATATTCTATTGATAATTCAGGAGATGCGAATTTTCAGACTGCTTGGTGCACTGACAAAGGTCCAAAAGGCGAGTCGATTGCGTTTATGGGCCAAACATCAGCTTCTGGACTGGGTGTTAGCTACCATCACTTGGAGGAATATCTTAAAAACTACAAATACGAAGCAAAGTTCTTAATCCATAATGGATACGGAAAGTCAGAAGAGACGTATTACAATAACAACCGAATCAAAAAAGCTAAATTGAAAGTATATGAAGCAGGAATGCACGAAAGAGACGGAGGAAGAAAGCCATATATTTCAAAAGGCCCTTCCCTGATTGCAGTGAAAGAACTTGAATTTGGTGAAAAGTTGGGATTGCAAATATTTGATTTAGAATTTGATTTGAAAGGAAGGTATGGTGTAAAAGGCTTTAGCGAGCTGAAAATGTTATACGTTTTTGAAATTGTAGAGGTGTACAAAGGGAAAAAATACAACGATACTTGCATATCAGAGTTGGATGTTTTAGGATTTGTACATTCTGAAGATAATGAAGCTTTTAAAAAACGATTAGCTTCTTTCGAAAAACCAAATCACCACTAACAATGCAAGATCGCCCGTGCAGATCCACACCAAAGGTAGCAAGCGGAGTCCGGAAAACCGGAGTTTCGTATGAAATCCACTGACAACACCCAAAGAGCATTAGAGAAACTGCAAACGATGGAAGAAGTGAAACCTAAAAAACAAAAGAGTGTAAGAGTGAGTCTGGAAAGGGAATGGAAGTAAACCAAAGAAAAGAGGGATATGCAATCGGGGAAGCGGCCAAAGGATGTATGTGGACGCGAGTTGGGACGGTAAAGTCCCCGGCTTCGATCATACTGTTTGAGTAGGAAATGTCGACCTGAGCGATTAGTTTTTTGATGAATAGATTGGGCTGGTCTAAGAAACCGTTGACCGCACCTTGATTTTCGGAACCGTCATCGCAAAGCAGACGGATAGGTTTGTGAAAGAGATTGAATTTTT
>NZ_QAJG01000052.1 GCF_003046425.1 Leptospira borgpetersenii serovar Javanica | reverse complement strand
GCGCGACAACACCCAAGGTTCCTGCGGACATAGCAACCGCAGCCACGGTAATTGCACGACCTACGTTGTAGGAAAAGCTCTTTGCCATCTCATGAGTCGCTTCTTTCTCGGCTATCTTTTGGTTTAAATACCAAGCGGGAATTCCGGTTGCTTGCGATATCGCTTCCGTGGTCACGCTCTTCTCGTATGCTTTCATCGCTTGTTTCATGTTGGAACCGCCGACGAGGGCTCCCACAAAACTCGCGGGTAGTCCGGTTGCTTCTGCGATTGCTCCGGTCACTCTGCTTCTGATTTCTCCTTCCACCGCTTGACCGACTTTCTGTCCTCCGCTCATTCCGTTTAATACGTTAAACAGAAATCCTTTACTGTCTCTTTCCGCGTCATTCGCCTTTGCTTGTTTTTCGATCCTGTTTTGAATGTCTTCGGAGTAGACGGTATATTTTCGGTTTACGTTTGAGAGTTGATTGTCGACGTAATTGGTTCCCACTCCCTTCAACTTGAAGTTGTATCCTAAATTTGAAATATCAAATCCGGATGCTACGATCAAATATTGCATTCCGTAACTTACTTCCACAGGAATCCCTTTGACGCTCACCGAACCTTTGAGTTCTCTGCTTCCTCCGAATACCGTGTCGTCGATGTTTGCTCCTTCATACATCGTTTTGCCGACTTTTTTCATGTCTCCGCTTTGATCTTTGAAACTTTCGGTTCCGAAGTTGTATTTTGATCCTTGTTCGTGATAACCTTTTAAGCCTCCCATTTCTCCTTCGAACATGTTCTTCAAGTCTCCGGGTAAAGCTTGGAAGGCTGCTAAGTAATTCTCTTTACTCGCCTCATACAATTTCTTTTGATAACTTTCGATCTCTTGATTCTCTGCGTACTCTTCTTTGATCTCGTTTGTTTTGTTGCTAAACTGAGCAAACATCGTCTCCACGTTCTTTTGGAGATTGTCGATGTAGTTTTTAATCCCGATCGCCATCTCTGCGTTAAATCTGGTTGCGTTTGGATTCATCATGTCCACGCTCAAATTCCCAGGATTAAACTTCGTCTCCATTCGTATATATTGATATTCTAAATCGGGAGAATAACTCGTACTCTTCATCGCACTTCCGTCGATTTCGATTTCTCCGCTGTAGATCTGTCGATACGCGCTGATTCCTTCTCCATCCACTCTAAATCCGTATCCTGCGTCTCTGAGATATTTGTATTCGTCTCCGCTGGTCAGCGCTTCTAAGAGTGTCTTTTGGAGATTTGCACTTCTTTCTTCGTTATCTTTTTGTAGTTTTTTTGCGTAGTCGTCTAAGTATTTCGACACTGCGCTGTTTGCCGCCAAGTTGATTGCTTGGCTACTTCCTTGTAACAATGTTTGTAACGCCGCCAAATCATTGTTATTCGTCACAAGTAAATTCATGTGAGAAAGTAGTTCATCTGCCTTTTTTTGTTTTTCTTCCAACTCTTTCTCTTGTGCTTGGATGTATTGAGCGACTCCGTTGTTCGATACTTCTTGTGGTAACGAACTTTGGATGCTTGCAATCATTTCTTGCAATCCGTCTAAGAGTCCTTCTCCGATATTACGATTCGCTAATTCTTTGGATTCGAGCAGCAACCGTTCCACTCTTGTTTTGTTTTCTTCTCCTTGTTTGTTTAAGTTTGCCGCGGTTTGGATCATTCCTTGGATTTGGTTGTAACTTTCTCCTTCGGATATAATTCCGGCGACTTGGTTCTTTCCTTCTTGGATTTGTTTCTGAACTTGTGTGCTATTTTGAAAGTTTTTGTTGAGTAGGTTATCTCTGTAACTCAGGAAAGAATTTCTTGTATATGTCAATCCTCGGTTATCTATTTCACTCGTAATTTCTTCGCCTAACGAATAATACTTCTTCTTGAGGAATCCGATCGCATTGCTCTTTTCTCTCACTGCATATCCCGTATACAGGGCTGCTTCGTCGAACTTTGCTTCGTTTCTTGCTTTGTCTGCTAACTCTTGGTATTTCTCCGATTTCTCAAAGAATTCGTTTGCAGTTTTTAAGTAGCCTCTTTCTTCATCCACCACTTCTGTTTGTAGTGTTGTTGCTACTGCAATGTCGTTTGTAATATTCGTGTATTCTAATGTTGTGGATATACTTGCGGTTCTTCTTCCGTTAAAGTTAAATCCTCCGTTCGTTCCGTTGATTTCGTTTTGCCAAAACGTTTGGTTTTGTCCGTTCGTTGTTATTTGAGTTTGGAGTGTTTGCAACTCCGTATTGTCTACGATATACGCTCCGTTTCCGTAGATGGTTTGTGCCAAAGCATTGATTCGATTGCTCGCATTCAGTTCCGCACTTTTGTAAGTTTCGCTTCTTCCAAAAGAATCCGCTATACTCTGAGAAAGGTTGGCTCCTTGTCCGTTCCAGCTCGTTTGGTTTTGCAAGTTTGTAATCGCTTGTTGCATTACGTTTCCTGCCGCGGAATATTGATACGTTTGATACAATCCCGTCGCCGCATTGTAAAGGTTTGTTGTGTTTGTTTCCGAATTTGTAATTTGTGTTTGTAGTTGGTTTGCTTGTGAGGTTGCGTTTGTTTGGAATTGTGTTTCTCCATTCACAGGACAAACGGCTGGAGAACAGTTTGGCGAACCCGATACTGCTTGTTGTAACGTCGATTTTGCGGACAAATACCAGTTTAACTCCGCTTGTTGAAAGATTGATATTGTGTCGTCCCAGTTTTCTTGTCCCGTTCTAAATTGGCTGTTTGCGTTATCCGCGCTTCCCTCAATTCCTGCCATTTGGTATCCGTAGACTTCCGTGACCCAGGCTCCTCTTGCCGCTTTCATGAGAGAGATCTGATTGTTGTAGTTAGCAACTGTGGATTGTTTTGTTTGTTCCAGCTCTAATAGTTTTGCTTGGTATTCTTGTTCGTATGTTTGTGATCTTTCTTCCCAGTCTTTCAACGGATTGACCAGAGACAAAAACGTGGATGCAATATTCGTAAACTGTGTTTTCATGCTGGTCCAAAAGTTTTGGTTTGCTTGCATCGCAGTGTCTATGTATTTGTATTTGGTTTGAACCTGTACTTGTTCGATCAATCCAAGAGAATTGTACCAATTCGAACCGTTTAACGCGTTTCCGCCTAACCACACTTTGGTTTCAAGCGCAACGCTTGAATTTGAAACTGCATTCCCCGCTTGGGAAGACAATCCAAATGCAGTGTTGTAATTTCCATATACCGCGTTTCGTATTTTTGTGTTTGTCGCTATTTGATCTTTTTGTGCTTGGTTAAAACTTTCCGTTACCGTGGTGGTATAGCTGTCGTCCGTATGCCATTGTCTGCTATAGCCGCACATCAAGCCAAGCGGAGCTCCGGTACAATCGGTTAAGTCTAACGCGTAATGGCCGCTTCCTCCGATACAAGTTCCTCCTATATCCGCTCCGTTACACGTCGCTTCGTAATGTCCTGTGCTGTAGTATCCGCTCGTATTGTTTGGAGTGACTGTATACGTAGGCGAATAGGGATTATTCGCGTAAGGGTTATTTAAATCGATTCCATACAGGATGGAACAAATCATCTGATTTCCAGAGCAACTTTGTATTTGTTGGTCGATCCAGCTCTGATACATTTGATACGCCGGATTCGCTGTGGTATACGGATCCAAAGTGCTTATCAAAACTCCGTTTTGAAAACCTCCGTTAGTCGCACCCCAACCATATATGTTTCCGTCGCTTCCATACGTGATCGCTTGTGGTCCAATGGTAGACAGGTTGTTACAGGAACTACTTCCACTACAACTTAAGCTTGCGGTTCCCACTTCTTTTTTAAATTCTAAAACTTGAGTCGCATACGTCTCTTGCCATTTGGTAATATTCCAGTAGTCGGCTTTTGCGGTTGCGTTTGAAATCTGACTTTGGAAAAAGTTTCCCAATGTTTG
>NZ_QAJG01000051.1 GCF_003046425.1 Leptospira borgpetersenii serovar Javanica | reverse complement strand
AGCTTCCAGATGTTAGCAGAGCTGCAGGAGTATCATTCTCAAGGGCCTCTTCAGAGTGGAGGTTATTTTTTCGATACAGCTCGTGATAGGGATCCTTTTATTTCGTTTAGACAACGTTATTCGTACTTGGACATGTTACTGGCAGATATACCTTGTGTGTATGCTTCTGCCGGTGATACAAACAGACAGATGGTATTAGCAACCGCTAGGACTATGTTGCCTCAGTACAACTGGATTGTCTCTGATGAATTCGCCAGTAGGTCTGATATAATGTCCCACATTAATTCACTCATCCATTCTCCTCCCGGAAGTATTTGGTTGGGGATATTGGGTCGTCGTCATCTGGATAGAACTTTTAGTTGGCATGCTGTTCCAATTCTTAGGACTTCTCGGGGGTTAGTGGTAATTCGAACGAGAGTGCCTTCGGCGTCGCTTGACCTTTACAGGCGAGTTTTAACGCCAACCACGGATCCGCTTCAGGTAATTAATAATCTGGAAACACCACCAGATAGGATTTTGGCAAGACTTATAACGATACAGTTAGGGGTTGTTTACCGCAATACATTTGACTTTGCAATTTCTAACAGGAATTGCACTGGAGAAGGAAACGACAGAAGAGGTACAGGAGAATATCCAACCAGTACATCAGTGAATCAGTGTCCGAGGAGGGAGGGCGACGGTAGGTGCACACTGCTGTAACTCTTATTACTTATTTTGTGATAGCATGAATTTTTATTTCGCAATTTTCTAATATATGGATTCGTTTTGATAAATTGTAAACTAATAAAATAAACCTAAAGAGTTTGAAAGATTTTTCAAGAGCGGGTTATTGTGACCAGAGGGATCTGAAACTTTTCAGAGTAACCTTTGAATCTTAACTAGTCGTCCCAGAAAAAGAGTTATAAAAGCGAATAACGCAAATAAAATGCTATCCAAGGAGAAAAACTTAGAAACAAAATCCCAATAAAACATCCAGAAAGCACGTAAAAGCCGGTGAAAATAAAATCAGAAGAAAACTCCAAACACAAGAACCAAGGAGAACTATTTCGAAATAGATTGGACCAGATCTTGGATCCTAGACACCCGTTGTATCAAATCTCGAAGAAGATAGATTGGGAAAAGTTTGAGAAAGAATTCGGAAAATACTACACAGAGAAACCCGGTCGGCCCCGGATTGCGAATTCGTTTGTTAGTGGGACTTCATTACTTGAAACACGCGTATAACGTATCAGATGAAAAGGTAGTAGAATGCTATTTGGAAAATCCGTATTGGCAATATATATGTGGAAATGAATATTTCGAACATAATTTTCCTTGTGATCCAACGAGTTTAGTAAAGTGGCGGAAACGGATTGGTTCCGATGGAGTAGAGAAATTTTTAGAAGAGACGATCTTCTTAGGCCAACGGAAAGGTCAGATCAAAGATTCAGAATTTAGAAGAGTGAATGTTGATACAACGGTTCAGGAGAAAGCGATCACTTTTCCAACGGATGCAAAGCTGTATCATAAGAACCTGCCCTCACCAGTTTTCGGTAAGAAAACCGGGAGGGCAGAACCTTGCAGCTTGATCTTTTTGTAAAGTAAGATTAAGTTTTGAGATATGCTGTAAGCGCAAGAGTAAATTAGCATTCATTAAACAAGGACGTTACTTTCATGCAAAACAAAGTAAACGTGCGAATAAAGAAACAAAACGATTAAAAACGTATTTGGGCAGTGTAAAACGGGATATAGAGAGAAAAGTAGAAAATCCTAATAGGCGACTTAAATCCCTCTTAGAAATCTCTGAACGAATCTTAACACAAAGTAAAAATAGCAAAAATAAAATCTATAGTATTCATGCTCCGGAAGTGGAATGTATTTCTAAAGGTAAATCTCATAAGAGATATGAGTTTGGTTGTAAAGTGAGTTTAGTTACCACGAGTAAATCTAATTGGATTGTTGGAGTTCAAGCCTTGCATGACAACCCGTATGATGGTCATACTTTGAAGGACGCCATCAATCAGATGGAAAAGATTGTTGGTCTTCGTCCTAAGGAGGTTTATGTAGACGTCTCAAAATTTCGAAGACTCGGTTTGAATTTAAGTAAGGGTTCCCATAAAAATGTCCTTTTTTAACAGATCTAAATGTTTTTCGAAGGATCTTTACGAGCTCAACCATTCTTGAAACTAAAGCGTCTCGCTTCTATTGGCGCTCAAAGTAACTCAAGCCGTCTTACTCTCTCCTATGTTTCTTGTGTCCAAGTCCCCTCCGCAATTTTTTACATAAGACCGTAATAAATCAACTTTCGATTTAAAACATCATCCGTCATAGGGTTGAATATTTCGCCTGTCCGAATCATAGCATATAAAACCTCGATCATTTTACGAGATGCAGCGATGATTGATTTCTTAGCCCCTTTCTTTAGATAGAGCCTTTGATAGAATTCTTTGATTTTACCACCATGTTTGGAGCGAACAAGAGTCCAAGCCGCTTGAACAATTAACCTTCTAATAGAATGACAACCTCGAGGGACAATTCTGCCGTAATAAACGGAGTCACCGGAAATATCAACCCTTGGAACCAAACCTACATAATAGGTAGCTTGTTTGGCGGAAGAGAATCTTTTGCAGTCACCCATGTAGCTCATAATCGCCAAAGAAGTAATCATACCGATCCCAGGCATGGAGGATATATTCCTTGTTCTTATTGAGAGCTTTTTTAGTTTCTTCTTCTATTAGTTTTAGACTTTGTTCCGTTGAATCTAAATTTTTCGACATTCTTTCTGCTTCTTTTTTGTATCGTTCAGGAAGCAAGTTTATGTAGAATTCTCTTGAGACTTTTGTTCGTAAATGTTTCTTTGTAATTTGAGTTAAACCGGCTTGAGTGAATAAACTGTGAAGTCGATTCTTGCCTTGTGTTAACTGTTTTGTCCAATACTCCTGCTCGGTGCATAGCCTTCTATTATCCTCTTCTTCATCGGGAAGAACTCAACACAACACTTCCTAAGGGCGCGTTGTGGAAATTGGAACGGTAGGCAATTCTTGTATTGGATACCGTTGTATTAATCTCGCAATCTTGAGCGAATCTTCTTTATCCGTCTTCTTTAAGGATTGGTAGATTGTAGCAAGGTCTCCCGGATTCAGTACGATTACTTGAACTTCTTTATGAGCCTTCAAAATCGTTTTTGCGATTCTGAAGGATTGGGATCCGGCTTCTAAACCGATTACATCGTTCGGGTTGAGCCAGTTTACCAATCGAAAAATTCCGCTTTCTGTTGTTAAAAACTGCTTTCTTTCGTGCGGAACGAACGTTGTCTCCGATCCGGATGACTTCTAAAGTTTTCTTTCCACAGTCGATTCCTATATAACTGCTTTCTTGGCTTTTCATTTCTTTTCTCCTAAACTATACTGAAGGAGCGGAAGGTCTTAACAAGCTCGGGTTGTGATACGCCCGCCACACTCCTATCGAGCGATTCATAAAGAGCGAAGATGCTGAGTTTCCTTAGCGATCGACTTTGTTGATTCGTCACACATGGGTTTGCGGTGGCCGATTTAGATTCATCTATGGATCGAGGTCTAAGCCCTGCAGAGCGACCCATAGGAAACGATGCATTGAGTTCTTCAGAGCGATCAATCTGCCACCGGCCTTCTTACTCCGTCGAGTCAAGAATATCACTTTTCGAACTGTCTTACATCTAAGAATCATACTAATCTATGGAGCGTTCTGTTGAGTTGTTACTTGTTCTTGATTATCTTTTGTGCTGTTGTCATCTTTTTCTCCTTTTTTATTTCAAGGAGTGTAAGATCAACTCATAACTATTACATTTCATGTTTATAGAACGTTTTCAATCAATTTAGCTTAATTGTATCTAAGATAGATAGATACTACGCTTTCGAGTGGTTTGAGTGTGGTTTCGCGAAAATCAAAATGGCAAAAATAATGTTGTGCTGTTGTGTAGTCCGTTAGTGTGGCTTGAACAGAACGTTATATGAAGTCGTCTTGAATTTTTATAAAACAAAGAAGGTTTCTACAAATTGGCTTTCGAATAGACTTTGTAGTTGTTACACTTTCGTTGGAGTTCCTATATTCTGAAGTTTTGGGGCGGATCCTTATTCTAAGGATAACCTTACCCATTAAAAAACAAAGCAGAGCCTATTTCAACTATGGATCTAACGCATAAGGATATCCGAATTTACATCTAAGGTACTAAAAAGTTATCATTATTCGTATAATATTATAAAATAAAATAGTATTTTTATCAAAATTTTTATTTTCAATTTGTAAGCCATATGAAAATATATTTTTCTCCAACTATTCTTAACGGAGTTTATTTTTAAACTCTGTTTCATCTCCTGTATCTCCATTCAGGGTTTCCGGGTTTCTATATCCGGGAACCTAATTTTTTAATATTTTAAATTAGGTTCCTTTAAACATTAAGTATATATAATTTTACTGCGAAGTCTTTAGACGAGTTCTAGATTACCAGATCGTTCGGTTTTGCGCTCTAAAAGGCGTAATAATTTCTATCTTAAGTGGTGGTAACCTCTTTTTTTAAAGATATTCCCAGGGTCTGATTTTGAGCTTTATCTAATGGTTTATTGCACTTTTCATTTAAGAGCCGGTCTCAAAACCTGAAGAAAAATATCTCTAGACGATCCGGCAAGTTTTTAAAAAACGTGAGAGTTTCCACAGAAACCGTCGCATTGGCGGTTTTCTCTCGTCGTTTAAAATTGTAATAGCTCCTACATTCCTAAGGTTTTGAGACCGACTCTAAGTATCCTATTTCATTCAGTCCCAAATATTAGCACTATGCTTTTTGAACCCCGAATACAATGCATATATATGTTTAAAATAAACGGATTATCATTTATTACTATTAGAATGTTTGAAACTATGAAAAACCATTTTCGTTGAAAAA
>NZ_QAJG01000050.1 GCF_003046425.1 Leptospira borgpetersenii serovar Javanica | reverse complement strand
AGAATCTTAATTCATTGATTCAAAGAACAAAATCTACTTTAGGAATATTGAAATCAAATACAATCAGTTTTGATAGTTATTGGAGGCAAGCCGGCATTTAGGTACTCATTTTTATAGGGATCAGTAACATATATAACGTAGTATTCTTACTATATTCATAATATTTAAGTATGGATTAAAGTCAACAGACTCTTGACTTCTTCTTTGTTTAAGGATAAAAAATACGTAATTTTACGACTTTTTTCACTAAGAACTTGTCTTAAAGTCCGGGAATCTGAGAACTTTTTTTAGATGTCACAGTGGCGTTCGGCTTTGTTACTCCTCATTTCGCTTATCAAGCAGCATAATTTCCGTAATCTTGATTTAAGACGTTACATCAATCCCAAGTATGTGAGAAAAAAGAGGGCAAGGACGTTGTTCTATGTATGTAAAATTCCGGAATCTGGCATCTAACACCTAACAACTCAAATTATGTTATAATCTGAATTGAACTCTGTTCTTCTTGTTATTGCCATTCTCGCCTTTGTTTAAATACGATTTAAAATTTGAATATGCAGCGGTGGTTCCGTTCTTTATGAATTTTATCTTTTCAACTTCCAACAATTTTTGGTTCTGGGTAGTCGTTTTAGAAAAATTAATTCTTTTCTTTTTTTGGAAATTCTCTCCGAAACAAGTTATGTATGTTTACAAAGTCCTTCAAACAAAATATAAAAGATTCTTCAAACTTTCAAGCCAAGGGAGGCCAACTCGGGACGATTACTGGGATATATATTATCAGATTAAGGATATGTTAAGAGACAATCTGGATTGGGGAGCTTCTAAAATTCATGGTGAGATTTTAAAACTCGGCTTTGATCCTTCTTTGTCTTTAGTAAAGCGTATCATCATGAGGATCTTGAAAAGATCCAATCCGTCGGGTAATTGGAAATCCTGGTGGAAATTATTCGATCATCTCAAAAGTGAAGTCGTAGCAATGGATCTTTGCAGGATTCAAACTATTTACGGTACTACTTTGTATGCTCTTGCATTTATCGAGCGCTCTTCGAGAAAAATCATACATTTGAATATCACGGAACACCCGACCAGCGTTTGGGTTTTACGCCAAATCGAGGAGACTAAGTCTCTTTGTATCAGGTTTCAAACTTTGTTAAGCGACAATGACGTTTTGTTCTCGGGTCAAATAATTCTCAATGGTTTGCAGGAATTGGGAATTCAATCTCTTCACACACCTCCCGCTTCCCCTTGGTGCAACGGCATCATGGAACGGTGGTTCGGTTCTTTACGGAGGGAATGTCTCAATCATATCCCGATCTTTTCTTTACATCATGCGCACCGCGTTGCGCAGGAATACGTTGATTACTACAATCATTGCAGGCCTCATCTGGCCTTAAACAAGGATTCTCCTTGTGGTAGGGTCGTTACATTTCCAACTCCTACCTCCAAAGTTATCAAACGAAAAGTTTTGGGCGGGTTACACCATGTTTATCTTAATTCAGAGGTCACTTAATAATATGTCATCTTTTTTGCATTTTGTCAAATTCCAACATACTATACAAACGACGGCTTTTGGACTAGCACAATCCGACTCCGACGCTTGCGCCGAATCCGTTCTCTGCGGAGTAACTAAGTCCCACGTTAACCGCGTTCAGAGGACAGAAGACTGAGGACAGATGGGGAAGGGGAAAGCCTTCCCCTCGCTTCATACCGAGCTTGCTGTCTTTCTAATTTACAAATGTCTAATTGTATTTCCAAGCTCGGTATTCCGCTACCCCTTCGCCGGGCTATCTCCTTGGTTCCATCCCCGGAACCCTGTGTTGCTTTTAGTGTGGCTCTGCACTGTGTTTCCTACTTCCTCTCACGTGTAATTCTAAATTTCTTTTTTACATCCTCCGAGTAACCGTGAAACTCAGTTAAAAACACATTTTTACTCTTAGTTCCTGGATATATTTCCAAGATTGTAAGTTTGAAAAGTAGGTAACGACCATAGAAATCATCTTGTGGCTTTATCTTCGTAAAAATCTCTCTTTCAAAAGTTTGCTCTTCCGGTGTATCTTTCAATTCCAATTCAAAGGAATCATTTTCAATCGGATAATTGTGATATACGAGAGGGTCTTTTAGATTCGCCATGCTTTCCGTACCCTCTAATTCATATACATCAACCCTTACTTTTTTGATCCTTCCGGTTTCTTGAAAAGAAGTCGAGTCCTTAGCCAAACCATTCAAAAAGCTGAAATAGTTTTTTTGACTCTTTCCTGCGAGTTGGTGATAATGATTTGTATTGTAATCTACATAATTGTATGTATATATCCATTCTCCGATTCCTTCATTTTTGCTTACGCCCCAAGCTGTATCTTGATTAATATCATCAATGTTATTTGGTCCGAAATGATTCTTTGGTTTCCCTTTCTCGATCAAAGTGGAACTCGCAACCAAAGACAAATGCTCATCGGGTCGATAACATTTCTTGAAAATTGGAATCAAATCCTTTCTCACTTTCTCACCTTCCGCTTGTAACATAACAGTTACTCCTAATATCAATATCGCTAATATTCGTTTTTGGTTCTTCATATATCTTCCTTAGTCTTTGGTTACGTAGTAGGCTTGGTTTCCGGCTAAATTGAACTTTCCATATTCATAATGGGCAAACATTCCGTTTCCGTTGTAACCTTTTGTATTCGCATTGCCATACGGGTCAAACACTACCCAACCTTTCGAGTCGTATCCTACAATCGCATTTCGGTGATCTCCGACCGGAAATTTTCCACCCGCAGATACGATATGGCCATCGCGAAGGGCTTGTTGAATCACTACTTTCTTGTCTTCGAAAGTTGCCTTATTTGGATAAACAAGCATATTTTGCTTTAATCCATACTCTTTATTCAGTTTGTCCGTACCGGCATACGTCTTCAATTCTTCTCCACCTTTGACATGGTCATTCCGATTCAAAATCCCTTTGCTTAACCCAGTCGAAAGCATATCGTCCACCATTTGTTTCGATGGATCTCTCGGTGTTACTCCGGCGTGTTCCGCCATCACCGCGTTACTCGTGATAAAACACTGCGCCGAAGGTTTGTTGTGATAATCAGGTAAACTCTTAGTTCCAAAGAGACCAGCTTCCTCTCTTTTGAAGTTCAGATTTGTCTTGTTGTCCAACTGAAGGTCATACTTTCCATTCGTGATGATAACTCCTTCACCGTTTCTTAATATAGCTTTCTTTCCATCGATCGATTGAATCTTGTCTCCATACATTGCCGTTAACGCTTCCGTATGGATTCTTTCCTTGTTCTGGTTGTAGTATTCATTTCGAGATTCGTTGAATCCTTTCGAATTACTTCCGGCAATATCAGCTGATAGTTCTTTCAACTTCTTGTATTCGGGGGAACTTTCACTCAATCCGTTGGCTTTTGCAAAGTCTTTCAACGCCGCTTCCACATTGCCCGATTTGGTTTTGTCAAAGCTGTTCACTTGATCTAAGATCTTGTCGATTCCCTTGTTTACAAGAGAACCGTTCAGTTCTCCATTTCCTCGCGCCGCCTTGCTCGATTCCAGCTGCTGCAACTCAGACATTTTCTTAGAAAGTTCTTTAGCCGCGGCCACTTCAGCAGAGCCACCTTTGGCGTCACTCATCGAACCGTTTCCATCTGCAAGCAAGATCCCCTCACTCAGTTCTTTCCGGAGCTGAGCAATTCTCTGATCTACTGGATCAGCCGGTCCTCCGTTGGAATGAGGTGTTGCGTCACCGTCTTCTCCTTCTCTTCTCTGTGTAGAATATCCAGCTCCTGCAACTGCATCCGCACTACCTCGGGCAGCAGCTTCTTTTTGTTTAGCCTGAGCCTCCGCTTCGGCCTGAGCTTCTTCGATCTCACCTTGTTTCGTAACAAAGTCGGCCTTCCACTTGTCTGCCAAAAAGTTTGTGTTTGCTTGGAATCCTCCGGACTCACTCCAGTTTCCCGCGTTGACTCCTCCGGATGCGTTAAGTGCAGCGGATACTCCATCTCTTTGAGAAAAACTTAATGTTCCCCCCGCGCCTTTCATTTGGTTTGCGAGTGAATCTTTGGGTTTGTTTTTGTCTCCGGGCGCTTCGTATCCGATATTGCCGCCGAGTCCGCCTTTCTCGCTCCAACTCAAGCCACCATTGACTCCATTGCTAAAACTTTGACTAAGGCTCGCTCCGAATCCGTCTCCTTCGTTGTAGCTGAGTGCAAACCCTGTTCCACTTTGGGAAGTAAATCCTGTGCTTCCACTCACGCTTCCTGTTTTACTGTTGTAGTTTAGTCCTGCGTTAAAGCCTGCTTTTGTTAAACCGACATCCACAGATGTTCCGCCTCTCTCCGATATCCCGACGCTCACTGTCGCCGGTCCGTATCCGACTCCGACAGAAGCTCCGAATCCGTTTTCTGCGGAGTAGCTAAGTCACACGTTAACCGCTCCTCCGGTAAAACTTTTCACTGCTGCGCCTGCGGCTCCTCCTACCGCACCGACCAGTGCTCCTTTTAATCCTCCGCTTGCCGCTCCTGTTGCGGCTCCAAGTCCCGCTCCCACTGCCATGGCGACCATCAGAGAAGCTCCGCCGGTGAAGGGCGCTGCTGCAACCGCTACAACTGTTGTTACTATTTGGAACTCTTGGCTTTGATACCATTGTTCTTTCGGTTTGTTCATCTTTTCCATCTGATTGGAGATGAGCCATGTCGGGATTCCGGTTGCTTTCGAAATTGCGTTTACAGTCTCGTCTTTGACATACGCTTTGACTGCATCTTTCATGCTACTTCCACCGACTAAAGCTCCGACAAGTGAAGCCGGTAATCCGGTTGCTTCTGCAACTGCTCCCGTTATGCGGCTTTGTGCTTCCGACTTCACAGCTTGGGTAAATCTTTGGCCCATGCTTCCGGATCCGCCGTTCATTCCATTCAAGATTGTAAATAGAAAACCCTTGCTTTCTTTCTCCGCGTCATTCGCCTTTGCTTGTTTTTCGATCCGAGACTCAATGTCTTCGGAATACTGTGCATACTTCTGGTTAACCATTGAAATTTGGGTCTCTGCGTTTTGAGTTCCCACTAACTTCAAGTTAAAGTTGTATCCTAAATTCGATATATCAAATCCGGATGTGACGATCAAATATTGCATTCCGTAGCTTACTTCCACAGGAATCCCTTTGACGCTCACGCTTCCTTTGAGTTCTCTATTTCCGGCAAAGACTGTATCATCAATATTCGTACCTTCATACATCGCTTTACCGACTTTTTTCATGTCCCCACTTTGATCTTTTAAACTTCCTTGGCTAAAGTTGTATTTTGATCCTTGTTCATGGTAACCTTTTAAACCACCCATCTCTTGATCGAATGTATTCTTTAAATCTCCTGGCAATGCCTGAAAGGTAGCCAGTGTTGTATCCCGGTTCTCTTTGTAGAGTTCCTTCTTGTAATCTTCGATCTCTTCGTTTTGTGTGTATTCTTCTTTGATCTCGTTTGTTTTGTTGCTAAACTGAGCAAACATCGTCTCCACGTTCTTTTGGAGATTGTCGATGTAGGTTTTAATCCCGATCGCCATCTCTGCGTTAAATCTGGTTGCGTTTGGATTCATCATGTCCACGCTCAGGTTTCCAGGATTAAACTTCGTCTCCATTCGTATATATTGATATTCTAAATCGGGAGAATAACTCGTACTCTTCATCGCACTTCCGTCGATTTCGATTTCTCCGCTGTAGATTTCTCGATACGCGCTAATTCCTTCTCCATCCGTTCGGAAAGAATATCCTGCGTCTCTGAGATATTTGTATTCGTCTCCGTTGGTCAGCGCTTCTAAGAGTGTCTTTTGGAGATTTGCACTTCTTTCTTCGTTATCTTTTTGTAATTTTTTTGCGTAGTCGTCTAAGTATTTCGACACTGCGCTGTTTGCCGCCAAGTTGATTGCTTGGCTACTTCCTTGTAACAATGTTTGCAACGCCGCCAAATCATTGTTATTCGTCACAAGTAAATTCATGTGAGAAAGTAGTTCATCTGCCTTTTTTTGTTTTTCTTCCAATTCTTTCTCTTGTGCTTGGATGTATTGAGCGACTCCGTTGTTGCTTACTTCTTGTGGTAATGCGCTTTGGATGCTTGCGATCATTTCTTGCAATCCATCCAAGAGTCCTTCTCCTATATTACGATTCGCTAATTCTTTGGATTCGAGTAGTAGTTTCTCTACTCTTGTTTTATTTTCTTCTCCTTGTTTGTTTAAGTTGGAAGCGGTTTGGATCATTCCTTGGATTTGGTTGTAACTTTCTCCTTCGGATATAATTCCCGCCACGGCGTTCTTTCCTTCTTGGATTTGTTTGTTGATTTGAGTTGTATTCTGAAAGTTTTTGTTGAGTAGGTTATCTCTGTAACTCAGGAAAGAATTTTTTGTATATGTCAATCCTCGGTTGTCTATTTCACTCGTAATCTCTTCGCCTAA
>NZ_QAJG01000049.1 GCF_003046425.1 Leptospira borgpetersenii serovar Javanica | reverse complement strand
GAACGAACACACCAAGGCAAGTATTGTTTTGGCAAAACTCCGATCCAGACTTTTCTTGACGCGAAGGAATTAGCTAAGAATAAGTATCTCGACAATTTACAATTTTCGTTATAGACAGGAACGGAGTGTTAGATCTTATCTTGGCTATTACAGATCACTAATGGTAGTTATCCCTCGGTTGCGTTCTAATAGTACATATTTAAGATATTGTCTAACTTTATAGATATCTCAGTGTGCTTATCTAAAACCATGAAATGACCGCCATTTTCAATTCGAATTGGTTTATCGATTAATCTAAATGGAAAAAGTCTATCCTTAGTTCCATGAATATGAATTAAATTATTTGGATATTCTTTATTATTCCAATTCAATATCGATTTTAATGCCCATTTAACAAAGGCACCTCTGGTGCTCTTAAGAAAGTCTCTCAAGAGAATCTTATCTTCATTAGAGGAAATGCCAAAATAGTATGATAGAATTGGAGTATATAATTTAAGCAAGAATTCAGGAATTAGATCAATTATTTTAAGAAAAGAAATAAGGTTATAGAAGTATGGTTTTTCTGAAGACGTCTTTATACTTGATATAATGATAATTTGTTCTGTCTGTATATGTTTTGCTATTTCAGCCGCAATAATTCCACCAAAGGATACCCCAATTAAGATAATACCTTGGGATGAATCTATTTGGGCAATTAGCCGTTTCGAATAGTCTGCGAGTCTCTCCTCTTTTTTAGGATCTATCCAAGAAATGTATTTTGGTCTTTCAGTTTTGAAATCAATTTTATCGAAGACCCTTTCATCCGCACCAAGGCCACTTATTAAATAGATGTTTTTCAATTTTTTTTACTCTTGTAAAAAGTATCTTAACGCAACGGGCGCTTGCCTTCGTCTCTTCGAAATTGCGGGCGCAATTGTCGCATGAGCGATTCCGAAAAGTAGCGAGAAGGCGAAAATAGGCAAATTTGAATCATTATCAAATATAAAAATTAACTTTATAAAAACGAACCGTAAATTCGCAGACTTATTCACTTTCTTTGTAAACTTTTCTAAGAAATTTTAATGTTTCAAACAGAATATCTTTCTCGTTATCAGTAACCAAGGTTAATTAGAAAAAGTAAACTGGACCCCGGATTATTCAATACATAATCGTATAAACGAGGGATCAGATATAAAATAAGATTTTCAGAAATTCTGGACGAATCAATTAAGCACATCATTAAATCGTAGTTGGAATATGAATCTCGATCTCTATTTTGAAATTGTTTCAATATAGAAACTGCGTCCAGATTGCACTTTTTCGATAGATACGCTAAAATTTTTCCGTCCTGAAATCGATCAAAATCAATACTCCTCATTTCTTTCTTATCGCTTTTGCTATGATTTTATATTTAGAACTGTCCCAAAACCTGTAAGAACTCCAACGAGAACTTAACATTATAAAATCCTTTCGAAAGCTCCTAAATTGCCAAAGAGACGGTTTCTGTGAGAACTCCTATGCTTTATTACGAACCGAATGACTGATTTCTTTTAAGGTTTTGGGACAGGATTAAAATTCCTATTTTTTGTAAGTTCGTGGCTTTCATGATTTCAGAGTCATTTTAAAAATCTTTTCCGTTTTGTCATTCCTTGCGTATTGTTTTGTCCGCGTCTTTCGGAAGTGTAGATGAATCACTCCGAATGCCCAACACGGTCATACAAAGAAAAAGCATGCTAGTTTTTCAGAGGAAGTTCGATGTCATTGGTTACTCTGCGTCTCCGAATTGGTTAAAAATAATACGCGTTTGGGGAAGTAATTTCCGAATCTTTTCTTCTTGGGATCTCCAAGCGGGTATATCATCTAAATATAATTCTTGTAGGTTTTGCAATTTTCCGATATCTTTTGGAAGAGTTGTGAGTTGATTGCCGCTTAAATCTAATTCTCGTAGGCTTTGTAATTTTCCGATTTCTTTTGGAAGAGTTGTGAGTTGATTGTTGGTTAAATCTAATACTGTTAGATTTTTCAATTTTCCGATTTCTTGGGGAAGAGTTGTGAGTTCATTGTAGTTTAAATTTAAATACTTTAGATTTTTCAATTTTCCGATTTCCTTTGGAAGAGTTTTGAGTTGATTGACGTATAAATTAAATACTGTTAGGTTTTGCAATTCCCCTATTTCCTTTGGAAGAGTTGTGAGTCGCTTGTTGCTTAAATCTAAAATTCGGACATCTGTCGGATTTTGAAGCGCCTCGGTTAGATTGTGATAGGTCCCTATCTCTTGAGCTTTAAGTTGGCTCAAAAAACAAAGAAGGATTAGGATTAAAGTTCCAATTTTTTGTAAGTTCGTGGCTTTCATGATTTTAAAGTCATTTTAAAAATCTTTTCCGCTTTGTCATTCCTTGTGTATTGTTTTCATTATCTTTTCTATTTTGTTATAGTGCCTGAGGCGCTCGCGGGGTCCTTTGCAAAAATCGAAAGTTTGAGAGTATATTTGATCCGAAGGACAAAAAAAATTGAGTTTTCGAAAATAAAAGAAGAGAATACTCTGTGTTCAAAAGGTAATTTTTGGAAAACAATCAACCCAATCTATTTCCGAAGACGAGAGAGGAAGTCATCCGAGAGAATTTGGATCTGTTCGATCTCCCCGTGCGCATTTCCGCCTTGATCGAAAATATTCTACAAGGAAATATAAGAGAGCAATCTTTGGTTTGTTGTCATAGCGCCTGCGACGTCTGCAATGCGACCATACGAACCTGTCTCGGAAAAATCAAGAACGAGTTGGGAGTGAGCGAACTCACTTGAGCGATCTTTTCAGAAAAAAACCGATTCCGCCTCTCGCTCATAAAATACGTCCTTCCGGATTTGAGGAAGTGATCGGGCAGACAAGAGCCACAAAACAATTAGTCAATTATCGATCTCCCGTTTCCATCATACTCTACGGACCTCCCGGAACGGGAAAATCAACGTTAGCCGGAATTCTTTGCAGAAAGTGGAATCTTCCTTTTGTGGAATACAACGCGGTTTCCACCGGAGTCGCCGAAATCAAAAAATTGCTGGAACGCGCGGAGCGGGAAGGAACGATGTTGCTCTTTTTGGATGAGATTCATCGTTTCAGTGCTTCTCAACAAGACAGTCTTTTGAAAGGAGTGGAAACCGGGCATCTCGTATTGATCGGAGCCACGACCGAAAATCCGGCGTTTCGGATCACAAGACCTCTTTTATCCAGATGTCAGATTCTGAAAATCGAACCTTTGAGTTGGGAGGAGCAGTCTTTACTTCTCGAAAGAGGAATTCAAAATTTAGAATATTCCATTCATCTAAATCCGGATGCAAAGGAAACGCTCATTCGATTTTCCGGCGGGGACGGAAGAAAACTCCTATCGAACTTGGAGGGGCTTAGCTTCAGTTTTCCGGAGAATCATACGATTTCCAAATCCGACGTGGAAGAATATTTGGAAAGTCGTGTGATCGAATACGATAAAAGCGGAGAATCTCATTACGACGTAATTTCCGCGTTTATTAAATCGGTACGGGGAAGTGATCCAGACGCTGCGCTTTATTATCTCGCAGTTCTGCTGGAAGGAGGAGAAGATCCCCTTTTTATTATGAGAAGGCTGATCATTCTTGCAAGTGAGGACGTAGGAAACGCCTCCGTCAACGGTTTGCCTCTTGCCGTTTCGGGTTTGCACGCTCTCGAAGCGATTGGAATGCCGGAAGGAAGGTTGATCCTCGCGCATGTGACTACGTTTCTTGCTTCTTGTCCGAAATCGAACGCGAGTTATAAAGGAATTCAGGCCGCTGTTTCTTTTGTAAGAGAAAAGGGGACCGGAATTAAAATTCCGAACCGTCTCAGGAACGCTCCGACCTTTCTTCATAAGAAGGAGGGTGCTTCTCAAGGTTACGTATATCCTCACGATTTCGGAGGATTTAAGGAACAAAATTATTTCCCGGATGAGTTCGCGGAAAATCCGCCGCGTTTTTACTTTCCTACGGGTAACGGAGCGGAGCTGAAACTCAAGGAATATCTAGATAGGGTTTGGAAAAAATCTTCCCGCCGCGACGATCCTTAGAGGCGTGGCGAGCTTTCAGTTTCTTTTGTGACAGGTTGATTATTTGTCGTAGAGTTCCGGACGAACTCTTACTTGTTTAACCTTCGATTCTGAACGTTTCGGATCAGATTCTACTTCGGTCTGATTTTGATTCGTATGTTGAATCTCTTCTTTGGTTTTTTCGTATTTGTATTCGGAATGAAACATATTGGACCTAAGACCTACGGGTTTTAATAAACGTTTCGTGCTTTTTGGGAAAAATCTGAATCTTTTTTACTACTCGGGCGTATGAAAAGAATACCGTAATGAGTTTATTTCAAAAATTAGAATGTTGGATCTTCTTCAAAAGAAGCTAACAATTCCGGACTTGACTTAAGTTTTGAGATAAACCCCATCTAGATACAGAATTGTATAGTTCGTAGTAACGACTAACTGCTAATGTGATCTTCCCTTTTTGGGAGCTGAAAAAAATGTCCGTTTTTACGTCACTAGGTCAAAGCTAAAGATTTAGTACGTAAATTTAATATGAATTCGACATAAGGTTCTGTCCCAGTTTTGGGATAGAACCTTGCAGCTCGATCTTTCTGACAAAGTAAACTGGGTTTTTGGGACGCGCTGTAAGAAAGTTTGGTCGAATAAAAAACTAAAGTGTAATAATTTCCTGAACGCCGATCCATAGAAAGGCGTTCGCTGAGTTCACGCCGATCCATAGAAAGGCGTTTGCTTCAGCTGAATTCTTGATCCAAAGCGGTTAGAACCCGGTCATTTTGTTGTGGTTTTCCAATCGTGATTCGAATTGCATTCAAGTCGTAACTCCTCAAATTCCTGAGGATAATTCCCTGTTTTAAAAGAGACTGGGAAATTTCCGTGGAGGATTTTCCCCGTTTTCTTGCAAAAAATGTAATGAAATTCGCGTAGGAATCGATGAATTCGATGCTTTGCTCGGTGGCGAATTTTTCATATCGTTTCATCTCTTTCAGATTGTTATCCAAATACGATTCCACGTGAGATTCGTTTTTAAGGGCCTCGGTCGCGGCGAGTGCGGAAAGGTTGGCGACGTTGAAAGGTGGACGCATTTTATATAAATTGGAAATTAGTTCCTTGTTTCCGATTCCGTATCCGATCCTCATTCCTCCGAGTCCGTAAGCTTTCGAAAAGGTTCCCGTATAAAAAACGTTCGGGAAAAGATCCGTAACTTCTTTGGCGGAAATGAAGGTATTCGAATCCTTTTTTTTCCCGAATTCCATATAGGCCGCATCTATGACGACTAACGTGTTCGAAGGAATTTGTCTTAAAAAATCATAGACGTCGGATCTGAAAAGAGCGTCTCCAATCGGATTGGACGGGGTGCAAAGGAAGATGATCTTAGGACGGATTGATTTTGCGAGATCTAAAAATGCGTTCAGATCATGCAAAACGGTTTCCGTGGAATGAACCTTTGCACCACATTGGAGCGCGTAGATCCTATACATTGCAAAAGTGATTCGGTTGATGAGAATCGAATCACCGGGTCCCAATACGCATCTACAGGCAAAATCCAAAACTTGATCACTTCCGTTACCCAAAATGATCCGATCGGGAGTTAAGTCGAACTTGGAAGCGAGTGCGGTTTTCAATTCCAAGTAAGAATCGTCAGGATAGTAGGGCATTTTCGAAGCCGCTTTCTGAACGGCTTCTACGACGGGTTGCGCGCAGCCGAAAGGATTTTCGTTCGAACCGAGTTTGATAATCTGATCCGGATCGATTCCGAATTCTCTGACTACGAGTTCTATCGGTTTTCCCGCTTCGTAGCTTTTAAGGGATCCAAGAACGGGTTGAAATTGAATCATCTCTTCCCATGCTTTTTTTCGGAAAAATTTTGAAAATCGATTTAAGAATAAATTCGCGCCGATTTCTAAAAAATGTTTTCGGTTCGTTATATTCTCAATTTTTTTTTCCTCTAATTTTCGGTGTTTAAATAAAAAATCTGGTATCGGAATGAAAGGCTTACAGTTTTACGGAGATAGTCAAGAGAATCATCCTGATTGTTTGGAAGATTTTTCGGACGGAGATTTTTTAATCCGAGAGATTCTTCAATCATTCGAGAATTTCGACCGTACGTTGGGAATTACGGTTCAGGAGTTTTTTTCTTCGGAAGATGAACAGTAATTCAAGAACAATTTTTCCCGAATTGTTTTCCATTGATTACCATCACGCTCATCTCACCTTTGCATCTTTTTACAGTTTTAAACGACTTTTTACAACGTGAAATGCCAATGTGGATTCCTGCGCCTACTTACAATAGTCGAGTTTGGTTCTGATTTCTGAATAACAAACCGCTTTTTCTAAGATACAACTCTACTATTATTCCAGTTTTCGTTACTGATCCCTATAAAATAGAGTACCGTTAATTTGAGCATAAATCCCGCGTTTGATGAAGAATTTTAGACACTCTATTATGTAGAGATGAGTAATATCCAAAGTTCGAATAACGTATATTAAATATTAGAGTTGTAATCTAAGTTATACACTTAACATTCATTCGTTTATGATCTAGGACGGATATCTAACGTGAGTTGAACTTTTAAATCCTAGTATGTTTTGGGGATATTCAAAGAACAAAATCGAAAGTAAATATGAACGGAAGCGTTTTAAGAGTTTTTTATGTAAAAACGGATCATCGACGGACATATGAGGATCTAATCTGTTAAATCGTTTTCGTAGTTCTTTTTTTATTTCCGGACTTGGAGTCTGAGATTCAAGCATTCGAACCGATAAATACACTAAGAGCCGGTCTCAAAACTGCTTGTACTCAGAAAGCGTAAAAATGTCAATGTGAAATGGACAAATATTATTCAGAGATCCCCGATGCACTTTGGGAAAAAATAGAACCATTAATCCCAAAAGTTAGGGCAAATCTCCAAG
>NZ_QAJG01000048.1 GCF_003046425.1 Leptospira borgpetersenii serovar Javanica | reverse complement strand
CTCTCCCCTCCACCCAAAATCAGGGTGGGGCGTAAGTTTCACAGAGGATTTGTAGTAATTCCGACAGATTTATCTTCAGATCCAAGTATTTGTGGGTAAGGTTATGGTAGGCTGCACCCCAGTAAAGATTTCCTTCGAGCGAACAGACATTTCCCGCTTTTCCTTTTCCGCACGCGAGCTGAGTTCCGTCGCACAGAGGCAC
Organism: Leptospira borgpetersenii serovar Javanica; assembly: GCF_003046425.1. Classification (GTDB taxonomy): domain Bacteria; phylum Spirochaetota; class Leptospiria; order Leptospirales; family Leptospiraceae; genus Leptospira; species Leptospira borgpetersenii. Next base: position 6,842 of record NZ_QAJG01000048.1, on the reverse strand, counting down.
GAACACTTCTATCCGGACCGCTTCCACGGAGAAGAGCGAAATGAAAACGAAGAACCAAGAAAATCCGATCCATCGAAAGGAACGTTTGAAGAAGGAACGTCGTGTCTGCATCGGTTTTATAACAATTGAAACGGGGTGAAAATCGATTGAATGAAAAGTGCTTCTAATAAACGTTCTTTCACGATTGAGAATTGTTTGAAAGAGGATTTTAAAAAACGAGGAATTAAAAATAGAAAGGGGAAAGTCCCCGGAGAAACGATCTTTCTCCGGAGAAAGTTTTTTAGTCTTGAGAATCTTCAAGAAGATTGTTCAGGCTTTCAATCAGAACATCCACTTCCACGCCGTAGCCCATACAAACCTGCTCGATCGTTTCAAGCTCGTTGATGGAACAGTGGGAGCAACCTCCTAAATGGTAGCTTGAAAAAACAAGTCCTGCTTCTGGATGCACGGCCATAGCCTCGCCTACCGTCATTTCCTTATAAAATCTTGGCTTGACCACTTCTGTCATTGAATATCTCCTATCATTAAAATAAACGTATTGAAAAGAAACTTTACGGGACTACAAACTGCAAAAACACTAAGGTTCGTCTCGTAGGCTATAAAACCGTCTTAAATTTGCGGTTACTTCCAATATATAGACATGGGAAAGAAAGTCAAGAGCTATGTTTTTTGAAGAATCAGGAAGATTTTATATTCGAATCGAGGAACGTTTTGAATCCTCACATTTCCTCTACAAATATTTTCCGGATGGTTCGGACGAACCTATACACGGACATTCCTGGAAAGTGGAACTCTATCTTTCCGGAAAAAAAAATATCGGCGAGGACGGGATCAGTTTTGATTTTTTGACTTCCAAACAGAGACTTAAGGAACTTGTAGGAAAGTTGGATCATATTCTGATTAACGAGTTGGAAGAATTTAAAAAGATCAATCCGACTTCCGAAAACATTGCGCGTTGGTTTTATCATTATCTTAAAGGGAGTGTACATTCTGCCGGGGGAAGAGTGGATAAAATTGTCATTCACGAAGGCCCCGAAAATCTCGCCTTTTTCGAACCAACATCACTTCCGTAAGAAGTGATGTTGCGAAATCGCAGCGCAGTAATGAAATCAGAAACTCTTTTTACTATTATTCAGAGAGTTTATTATTCTCTCTTCATCATTGACTTACTGTGGAATACGTTAGCCTCTCAAACACATGTTTATCAATGAACGAATCGGAATTTTTAAGCTGGGGGACGGTTCTTACGGCTGCCGGTGAGTTTACGAAAACACTTTTACTGATCTCTATAAGATTGGGGTACCGTAATTTTTATTTCAAAGCACTGTTTCAGTGCAAAATATTAAGCATTCTTCTGAGTAGCCTCATGGTTTTTAGTTGAGACTGTACTAAAGATGAGAACGGCAAAAAAGAGATTTAGGGAAATTATCTCGGTATTACTGACCCCTATAAAACAGAGTACCGTTAATTTGAGCATAAATCCCGCGTTTGATGAAGAATTTTAGACACTCTATTATGTAGAGATGAGTAGTAGGCGCTAAAAATTGAATGTAAATATTAAAAGCGAGTGCGCTTACATGATTACTCATCCCTGAGAGAAGTTAAGGGATTGGAACTGATACCCTGAAATAGGTTCCCTTTGTCTTGTAGTGTGTAAAACTTTACTTCGACTGACAGAATGTTCATAGTGTTGTTTTTTTTAGGGCGTTTTTCTATTATGTGTTCTATGAGATCGAAAAGAATTGTTGTATTAAAAATGAACACGAACATTTTATTTTTATATCACTAGGTTACATAAACGAAACTGAGAGATCTTACAAATATGTATCTTTATAAAATGGGATTCTATAGAAATACGACTAACGTCTTACATATTAAAGTAATATCTTAAACCGTTACCGTCTAACCAAAAGTATCGATATCTTCTCTGGAAAAGGACATTCGATTCTTTAAGAAACTTTTCTATTTCTTGAATCGGATAAATTTTCCATCGCAAGTAATCCCCACGTGATAAGATGTTTTCCAGAAGTTTTTCATTTTCGGTCCACCATTCGTACCAATTTCTGATCCCTTTTTCCCCTTTGATCAAAGACTTAAAATAAGGAATATAAGATTGAAGCAGTTTTTTTCCTTGAGATAAGTCAAATTGGTTTAAGTCGATCGGTGTAATCGAGTTGGGAGTAGCAGGAACTTCCCAACCGCCTATCCGATTGAAGAAGGAAATGGGTTCTTTTGCTGTTTTATCCATGGGGGCGCGACAACCGTGCAGTTTATCATTTTCGGCATCATGAAAAAAAAGCTCATAACCTTCAACACTCCTATCATGGTATAACGCTGTATATCCGACATAGGTATATCTTCTATGTCGTTGAAATGTATCGAATGCTTCTTGCACTTCGAATTCCATCCCCACCCTATTTACGGTAATAAAATAAGACATACGATTCGGCCAACTTGATATATTCCTAAATTTAGAACCAGCGTAATGTTGGAGTCGTTTCGGAAAAACGGACAAGTTATGTAGAATTTTTTTCCCTAAATTCGATGATTTACTTGAGATAATTTAAAACCGGGGAATTTTTCCTTTCGTTGTAATATTTTTCGATATAGCCAAATAGAAAATATTTAGAACTTGTCCCCAAACCTCAGATGTAGGAACTCTTACGAGAGTGTTCCAACGATAAAATCCGTTAGAAAAACCATAAATCACCAATCTGCGGGAATTTTCACGCTCTATTACGAACTTATGAAATGATTGTGCCGATTTCTTTTAAGGTTTCGGGACAAGTTTTTAACTTCCTTTATTCATAAAACTGACGACCTCGAAATAGTATTGTTTTTATGCACCCGGTTCGTATTTCGGGAGTCTCTTCTGTAAAACCCAAAAAGATAAATAAATGATATTTGTAATATTCAATAAAAATAAAATGTCATCTTTGGATTGATTTCTTTCGTTTTGGCTTCTAGGGCTTCAGGATTATTTCTACTTTCTACTTTCTACTTTCTACTTTCTACTTTCTACTTTCTACTTTCTACTTTCTACTTTCTACTTTCTACTTTCTACTTTCTACTTTCTACTTTTGTTTGCAGTGGTTTTTTGCAAAATTGCTGTTTTCAAAGGATTCATTTTTTGTATATTACCCGAGAAATTTCTTCTTTTTTTAAATTTTAGAAATTATATCAAAAAAGAAAAAAATTGTACTACACGCTGTGTCCCAAAGGGATTTTCATTTTCAGGTATTGTATTCTAGAATGTTTTAGAGAAATTAAAATCGAATACGAGCATATGAGCAATTTTGAAAGTTATAGAAGGTAAGCGCGGGGATTTAAGTGCTAATTTATATAGTGATTCGTGATGTTTCAAAACTATCGCCGATTTCTATTGAAATCGGCTTTGGGGTCGTTATTTGTCCAAAAGAATTCTTTTATTTTTCAATAGAAGAATGGTATACGAGGTTTTCATTTTCTTTTAGAGATATTTTTCGTTTTTTACTTAACGTAGAGTTGATCGAAAGAAGCTCCGTCTGCAAAATGATCTTTTTGTGCTTTATGCCATCCGCCGAAATGCCCATCCACGGTGATCAGGTCCAATTTTGGAAATTTTCCTTCGTACTTTTTGAGAATGGTCTGATTTCTCGGACGATATCCGTGTTTTGCGATGATTTCTTGTGCCGCATCGGAATAGAGAGACTTGAGGTACGCCTTTGCCGTCTCTAAGGTGCCGTGTTTTTCCGCGTTCTTTTCCACGATCGCGACGGGTGGCTCTGCGAGAATACTCAACGACGGAATAACGACTTCGTATTTATCTTTTCCAAATTCTTCTAAGATAAGAAAAGATTCGTTTTCCCAAGCTATCAATACATCTCCGATACCGTTTTGAGCGAAAGTGTTGCTAGAACCTCTGGCTCCCGAGTCGAGAACGGGAACGTTTTTATATAGCGTTTTTATAAAGTCCTGAACTTTATTCGTATCGTTATTGAACTTTTTCTGAGCGAAAGCCCAAGCGGCTAGATAATTCCAGCGTGCTCCTCCGCTCGTTTTTGGATTCGGTGTTATGACGCCGACTTTAGATCGAACTAGATCGTCCCAGTCTTTTATATTCTTGGGATTTCCTTTTCTGACTACAAATACGATCGTAGAAGTATAAGGAGTGCTGTTGTTTGGAAGGCTTTTCAACCAATCCCTCGAGATCAGGCCTTTCGAAGCTATGATGTCGATATCGTAGGAGAGTGCGAGGGTGACGATATCCGCTTCGAGTCCGTCGATCACAGACCTTGCTTGTTTACCGCTTCCGCCGTGGGATTGATTGACTCTTACCTCGTCTCCCGTTTTAGATTTCCAATAACTTGCAAAAAGTTTGTTATATTCTGCGTAGAGTTCTCTCGTAGGGTCGTAAGATACGTTGAGCAGATTTACGTCCTTTGAGAAAAGTCCGGCGCTCGCGTTTGTTATGAGAAGAACAATTAGAATTGATTTAAGAATTTTTGTTTTCATATTGATTCCTTAATTTTGATTTTCTGGATTACATTGCAAATTGAACGAACAAGAAGAAGCTGTAGGACTTATGGTCCAGCGTGTATCTGTCATTGACGTTCGGGGCCCAAGGATTGACTCTTGCGTTTCTTACCGAGTCTCCCGCGAGTAAATAAGATCCACCCGTCCAAATCGAGACGTAGTCTTTGAGATAGAATTGATAAATTAAATCGAATTCGTAGAAAAGACGTTTTCCTCCTCTTTCTCCCAGTTTATAACCGCCGAATGCGGAACCGGTCGAATTTTCGGTGGTAAGTCCCGTATTTGGAGTACCACCCGAAGAATACCATGCGTCATTTTCGGAAGCTTTTTGAATATCGTAAGCGACGAAGATGAATCTTCCGTAGTTTGCGGAGTTATACATCAAGTGAACGGATTTGGTTCTTGTGTTCGACCAGAAAGTAGCGTTTACGATCCCATTTCCGGAATCGAAATAAGGGAAACCTCCAGATCTCGTCGCAAAGGACGCGTCGTATGTTGCCACTTTATTGTCCGTTCTATTTGGGTCTCCAGAACCGATCGAATATTGAATGCCTATGCGAAATCGATCGAAAAAGGTATATCCAGTTTGAGCGATGAAAAATTTGGAATCGTATTCCACGTTTTGGGTATAGATTCTTTGAGACTTCGGATTTCCGTCCACGGTTTGTTTGAGAGTATCCCAACCCGCGTTGATCTTTTGACCGTTGTGTCCGTATTGCCAGGAGGCTTCTAAGGTCCAGTCCCAGGATTTTGTTTTGGGTAGACGGTTGTTATCCGTTCTATTTGTTAAACGAAGTCCGACCGTATTTAAATCGTCTCTTTGCCTTGTCCTGTCCAGACTTGTGGTAGGGTTCGGGCCTTGTTCCCATTTTTTGTCGATGTTGAAATAATAAAAATCCACGAGGAAGTCCTCGAGTTTTACCGTGTTGTATAAACCGGAAAGGTAAGTGTCGTTGACGGTACCACGTTTGACTCCGTTTGCGGTATTGTTGCCGCTGCCTGCATTTGAGTCTTCCGCTATGATGGAAGTGAATGCTTCCGAGTTGAAATATTTGGAGTTGTATTTTACACGAGCTCCGTCGAAAGAGTTTCCGGTTTGACCGTCGTTTCTACCGCCGACATATCTATTATCTCCGAAACCGAAGATCTGCCTTCCGATGAAAACTTCGAAACCTTCCGCGAAGTTTTTTAATTGTACAAAACCCTCTCTTAGATCCGTGTTGTTTTTAATACTTACGGAATTTGTGGCGGTTGGTGCGGCGCTTAATTCGGCACCGGCAGAATTGGAAAGCCCCAGGTAGCCGAGTTGTCCGTCTTTACGAGATTGTTCGCCACCGAAGACGCGAACGTCTTGGATCGTGACTTTAGCGGCGACGTAAGGATTCGGATCTATGACAAAGAAAACCTGGGAGTTCTGAGTCGCAAAATTTCTATCGTCCTGAGTTCGCTTATCAAAATCAGCGTTGTGGCTGTAATCAAAACGGGGGCGAACTTGGAAACCCGCACGGAAGATGTCTCCGAACCAGAGTCGGTCTGTTTTTCTCATTGCATCTTGGTGTTCCGGAGAAAGAAGCATGGACTTCATAAATTCTCCGGGAAGTTTTCCTTTGTACGGACTTTTATAAGGCTCTTCCTTAGCGAGTTCCTGTTGGATTTCAGGAATTCCTTTTCCATCATTTGCTTGTTCTTCATATTTTACATTGGAAGGCGGATCTAAATTGAGAACTGGGCTGGGTGAAGACTTTTTCTCTTTTGGAATGTCCTGCGAAAATAAGCTCAATGGTGGAATCGTACAGAGGAAAAGAATTCCTGCCGTCATTTTAATTTTAGTATGTTTCATCTAAATCCTCCGCTTAGAAATTTTTACCAGAAAGAAGGGTTGAATCTGTGCAGTCAATATAAAATTCATCATATTAGAAATATTTCTTATATTTGAGAAAAATATCCGTATTTACGGAGAGCGCTCTTTGCAGAGGAATAAAATTTCGTTTTATTTGATGGATGAAGCCTATTTCTCTAAAGTATAAATAGGCTCTTAGATGAGTCAAATATTTATTATTATAAATAAATATGTTTATTTTTTGTCAAAAATGGTTAATTGCGCGTGAGTTGACTAATGTGAAAGCGATTCAAGCGTAGTGGAACTCAAGCGAAACGCTTTCTCCAAACTCAAGCCGTTTCCTACCGGCGCTCTGAAAAACTCAAGTGCATCGCTCCCTACCATAACCTTACCCACAAATACTTGGATCTGAAGATAAATCTGTCGGAATTACTACAAATCCTCTGTGAAACTTACGCCCCACCCTGATTTTGGGTGGAGGGGAGAG
>NZ_QAJG01000047.1 GCF_003046425.1 Leptospira borgpetersenii serovar Javanica | reverse complement strand
GGAAAGAAAATCTGAAAATTATCTTGCATCTCTTTATCTCGCAAGCTCGATCATTGCTTTTAACTTTTTTGATAGGTAGTTTTGAGACCGGCTCTTACAGTTCTTCCTAAAGAACTCGAACGATTTAAGAATTTACAAAAGTTAGATTTATATAGTAACCAGCTTACAATTCTTCCTAACGAGATCGGACAACTTCAGAATCTGGAAGAGTTAGATTTAGGTGCAAATCAACTTAGAACTATCCCGAATGAGATCGGGCAACTTAAGGACTTGCAAGAATTACATTTAGATGGAAATCAGCTTACAATTCTTCCGAATGAGATCGGACAACTTAAGAACCTTAGGAGTTTAGAGTTATATAATAATCAGCTTACAGCTCTTCCGAATGAGATCGGACAACTTAAGGACCTGAGAAGTTTAGAGTTATATAACAACCAGCTTACAACTCTTCCTGAAGAGATCGGACGACTCAAGAATCTGCAAAAGCTATATTTGAATGAAAATCAAATTACAATTCTTCCTAATGAAGTTGGAAACCTTTCAGAGCTGGAAGAATTGAATTTAAGCGGGAATCGGCTTACAAATCTTCCTAAAGAAATTGGACAACTTCAAAAGCTGAGAAGTTTAGATTTAAGCAATAATCAACTTACAACTCTTCCCAAAGAAATTGGACATCTGAAGAACTTGCGGCGTTTGGTTTTGAAAGGAAATAATTTTTCACCCCAAGAGAAGGAAAGAATTCGGAATCTCCTGCTGGAATACGAAATAGATGGGGAGTTGTTACGACGCAGACGCATAGGGGGGTTGGCGTTGGTGAGATCGAGATGCCAGATATAACTGTAGTTGCGGTGGAAGGTTGGACATCTTCACGTTCAAAGTTTTATCGTTTGAAAAAATCGATCATTTGGCGACGGCTCTTATCCATTGCGAATCTATCATGCATAACGTTTATGATCTCTGATCGAGAGTTTTCTCCTGAATTCTTTGATTGTTGCATATTGTAGTAGCAAGCGTATAGTTTCCAATTCTGTTTCAAACTCCGAATTCAAAAAAGGATTCGTACGCTCCTTATTCGAAGCGCCAAATCTGGAATTGAACAAGAGCGAGTTTTATCCGTAAAATGACCGATTGATTTCAGCCTTGTAGAACTAATCTTCCTTCTTTCGCAACAGAATTCTCTTGCTCGTCGGATCATGTCTAGAAATCTTGGAATACAACTTGTTTGTCCTCGTAAAGAGGAAGGGAATCCGGTTGTAGTCCGGAGCTGAACCCGCAGCTGTAATCACCAACCAAAATTTCGCAAAATACCACTGCTTTAAACGCGGGAAGGATGCAAAATCGGCGAGAGCCAGAAGACCTAACAAGTTGAGCAAACTGACGGGACTTTCGGGAGTTAAAGTCGGGTTTGAAAAATAGGCTTTCATCCGCTCGGATTTTCCGCTTTTTCTTCCCGGCGTTTTCAATCGGGCGATAAATGAGATTATTTAATTACATTTTAATTTTAGAATATTCTATAATTCTGTTATTTTCTATTTTTGTTTCCGGGATTGTTGCTCAAGATAATTCAGATTCCATCATCGTTCAAAAAGCGGAAACGGTTCGGGTGATCGGAAAGGTTTCCGATTCTGGTTCCCAAAACTTTCGATCCAACCCGAGCGGATTTCAATCCGCGATTAAACTCGATGAAACGTCAGCACGTTATACGTCATTGCCGGAGGTTTTGGAAAGGGAGGCCGGACTGAGGGTCAGATCCTTTGGAGGACTCGGCTCTTATTCCACACTTTCCATCCGAGGCACAAACCCGAATCAATCTAGGATCTATTTGGATGGAATTCCGCTGAATAATTCCCAAGGTGGGGAAGTCAATCTGGCTGATCTTCCTTTCGACAGTTTGGAAAGTGTGGAGGTTTACAGGTCCGGAAATCCGATCGGTTTTTCGGGTTCTGCGATCGGAGGTTCGGTCAATCTCGTCACGAGAAAGGATACGGGAAAACCCAGAACGAGAGTCAATCTAGGAGGCGGTTCGTTTAACACGGGCAAGGCGAGCGTTTCTCATACCGGAACGTACAATGGAATCGGAGCGAGTTTTTTGGCGCTCGGCGAAAAATCGGATCAGAACTTTTCTTTTAAAAACGATCACGGAACCGTAGTTTTAAACACGTTAGACGACACGATTGATCGAAGGAGGAATGCGGCATTTGAAAAAGCGGCGCTTTTTGGAACGCTCAAATATCAAATGGGCAAAACCGAACTAAAATTATTAAACGACTTCAATCATAGAATTCACGGACTTCCGGGACCGGGTTCCAATCAGACGAATCGGGTTCATAGAAAATACGATCGATACACGGGTTCTTTTGCAACGGATACGAAAGGATTATTCGTGGATTTTTTTCGTCTTGAGACTAGAAGTTTTTATACCGCGGCCAAGGACGATCTTTTCGATCCTGGCTCCGAATTCTCTAAAGGAACTCCGAATTCCAGAGCGGAAATCCGACAGGCGGGGATTCAAATCATGCCGACTTTATATCTAACGGATTATCATCAAATTCTAAGAGCGTTTGTTTCTTTAGAAAGGGAATCCTTTGATCGCAATAGGTTGACCCCTTCCAACGTTATCGGAAGAGTGGAACCTCTAAAAGAAAGGACGTATTCTTCCTTTCGTTTGGAAGACGAAGTTCGTCTTTGGAATGCGAAGGTTCTTTTGGTTCCTTCTGTGACTTGGGATCATTATAGGGATCGTTTCCCTTCGGAGGAACCTTGGTATAGAAGACAGGATCTTTTTGCGAGCGATAGTAAGAAAATCACATTCACAAATCCTAAATTAGGTTTTGTATGGAAGTTGTTCGAAAGGGAAGCTTGGGACGTTCAATTTCAAGCAAACGTTTCCAGACAATATAGAATTCCTTCCTTTTTGGAAATGTTCGGAGAACAGGGGAGCATCATTGCAAACCCGAATCTGAGGCCGGAACGAAGCGGCAACGGGGACGCTGGATTTGTGTTCAAAACGAATCATTCTTACTTAAAAACGAAAACGAGTGTTTCTTATTTTTCCAAAGATATCAAAGATATGATTTTGTTTCTTCCGAATTCTCAGTTTACTCTGAGGCCGGAGAACGTAGATTCCGCACGGATCAGAGGGATCGAGTTCTCCCATAGGGTAGATTGGAAATATGGGATTAAATTTTTGTTCAACTATACCTATCAGGATGCGATCAACACTTCCTCTTCCGTGTATCTGCGCGGAAAAATTCTTCCTTTGAGGTCGAGACACGAGTTTGCGAGTACTCTTTCGTGGAAAAGGAAGAGATTGGAAACAGGGATCGAATTGTTGTATATCGGCGCGGTGTTTCGCGATAGAACGAACGAATACATCAACTATATCCCGGAGAGACAGATTTGGAACTATTTTTTCACCTGGATTCTTGATTCGGAACCGGGAGAGTCCGTAAAAAATTCTTTGGGAGATTTAAAGGAATCCGCTCCTTCCAGGGAAGTTTTACTTACTTTTGAAACGAAGAATTTTACGGATCGAAGGGTTTCCGATCTGATCGGTTATCCGCTTCCGGGTAGAAGTTGGTACGTGACTTTGAGTATGAGATTTTGATATGAGATTAAAGATTAATATTTTTATAATATTCTTTTTTTTGAATTTATCTTGTCGGGATATTCAAAAGCCGTCTTTTCTGAGTCTTCTTCTGATTCAAAACTCTCCCGGTAACATAGGAGTCGTAACTACGGATTTTGGCGGTGGAGGTCGTTTTAAAGTAATCAACTCTTCTTTACTTTACAGCTATCCCGGTTTGACTCCGATTCACTCCGATGCGGTTGCTCGTTTCGGGATCGGAAGAGTATATGTGTTGAACCGACTCAATCGGGATAGCATACAAGTTCTCGAGCCGAACTACGGATTTATCACGGTCTCGGAGCTTTCGCTCGGTTTGAGGGTTAATCCGGTGGATATGGAATTTGCAAGTGCATCTAAGGCTTATGTGAGTCTGTACGGTTCCAGTCGTTTGTTGATTGTGGACCCGACATATATGACGATTATCGGTTCGATCGATCTCGGAAGTTATGCGGAACCTGTTTCACTTGGGGCCGTGCCCGACGGAATTCCCGAGATGAACGGTTTGAAAATAGTAGGTGATTCTCTTTTTGTATGTGTACAGAGACTGGATCGAAACGATCCTTCTGGTTATTTTCCTCCGAATACGACCTCTCTTTTGTTGGAGATCGATATTGCGACGGATAGAGTAATCGGAGTATATACGTTTCCAAGTTCCAATCCTGTGAGTAAGCCGCAGCTCGTGGATCTTTTCGGAGAGCCTCATCTTGTGGTTGCAACTCCCGCTAGAATGGGATTTCAGAGTCGAATAGATGGAGGAGTCAGCGCGTTTCGTTTATCGACTCGTTCCTTTGTTTCTCGATTTCTTTATTCCGAGTCGGTTGCGGGTGGAGATATTCTTTCTGTACAGGTGAAATCGGATACGGTCGGTTATGTTTCCGTTTTGGATTCCGGATTTACTAAAACATTGCAGGTATTCAACCCAAGCACGGGAGAAAAAATTTCCACTCTTCTTACCATCCCTTCAAGTTACGACGCGAGTCTGTCGAGCATCCTTCTTGCATCGGATAAAATCTTATATGTGGGGAATACTCAATTTCAACAACCTGGCGTGACAATGTTCGATACGGAGAGAGGGAACATTTTGTTGACTCCGACTCCGATTTCGGTAGACCTTCAACCTTATGATATTATAGAATTGAAATAGGGAACCTCTATAAAATAGATTTTAGAATTCTCAAATATCGTAGAATAGTGATTTATCATCAGAATTCTTTATAACGTTTTGTTGTTTTTTGATTTTATAGAGATGCTTCATGGGATTTCATCGGTTCAATGACTTGATTTTTTTATAGTCCTTTTCGCAAAATAGTTTAGAATCTTAACAAGAGTGGGTGTTTCTGCCGCTTTGTGTTTAAATATTCTCAGAATTAGATTTTAAAGTTTGGATCTTGATTTATTGATTCTTATTCACTCAGCCGTTAAAACCTCTAATCGTTAAAATATAAGAATTTTTTTGAGTTTTTTCCGAAAACAGATTTTAATCCTCTCTCAAAAAAAGTGACGGTGGTCTATGGAAGAAATTTTTCAGGCGATAGCAGGTGGGCAAAAATCGAAAGCGATCGGTTTATTAAAAAGAGATCCGAGTCTTTTTCAGAGTTTAACGGAAGAGGGAATTACTCCCGTTTTATTTTCTCTTTATTATGGAAAATTAGACATTTCTAAGGAGATATATGGTATCAGTCCCGACCGGAATCTTTTCGAAGCTGCGGCTCTCGGAGACTTGGAAGAAACAAAACGATTGCTTTCCGGTTCTTCGGATATGATCAATTCCTTTTCCCATGACGGTTGGTCCGCCTTACATCTTGCCTCCTATTTTGGTCATCTGGAAATTGTAAAATTTTTGATCTCATCAGGAGCAAACCTTGGCCTCACTTCCAAAAGTAAATTGTCCTACGGAAACACGGCTCTGCATTCTGCTGTAGCGACCGGAAAAAAAGCCGTCGTGGAGCTCCTTTTGGAAAAAGGTGCGGATCCAAACGCTCTCCAAAATCCGGGAGGTATCACTCCTTTACACATCGCCGCGGGTCGTTCCGGGAGTGATGGTATCATTCAGTTACTCTTAAAAAAAGGTGCCGATAAAAAAATTTGGAGTTCCGAAGGAAAAACTCCATATACAATCGCATTAGAAAAATGAAATTTGATTGAGGCAAAGTTGTTAGAATTCACATGAAAAAATCTTAACTAACGTGAGACCGGCTCTAAGGAGAAAGTAGAAGTTGTAAATTGTCTTTGGATTTCAAATTCAAAGAAGGTTTTTTTGGAAAAAATGAAAATGCGACTAACCCGCTTAATAGATTTAGAGCGTGTCCCAAAACCTATCTTCGTGCCATTCTAAATAAAATGAAAGCGAATGCGAGTTGGAATAAGGCAGTATAATTTTCGAGTTTGAATTCCCAGCAAGTTTTTATACCTCTAAAAGCATTGAACCAAGCAAAGGTGCGTTCGACAGTCCATCTAAAAGGTTTTAATGGAACAATCCGTTCAGGGTTTTTAGCGTTCTTTTTATTTGGAATTCGATATCTAATTTTATCCTTTTTTAATTTAGATTTAATCTCGTTAGTGGCATAGGCTTTATCTAAGGAAAGGATCTCTGGGTTCAAAACTTTAGAATTTCTTAAAATTCTAAATCTTTTCAAATTAGGGAATAATAACTTAGAATCATGTGTTTCTGCCGAAGCAATTACGAAGGCTATAGGCGCTCCACTCCTATCGACGAGAATATGCCTTTTAATGCCTCTTTTGCCGCGATCCGTCGGGTTTGGACCTGTGAAATCCCCCCTTTTGGAGCCTTTGCATAACTTCCATCCGCTGCCATTCTTTTCGTTTTAATTTTAACCGTACGTTCATAGAGTTTTAAGGCTTCTTTTTCAATTTTATTAAAAACTCCTGCTGATACCCATTCTTGAAATCTTCTATGCAACGTTGATTTTGAACCAAACATTGGAGGTATATATCTCCATTGAACTCCTGTTCTTACTCGATAAAATATCGCTGCCATGGCTAATCTATCATCCAGGCGAGGACGGCCAACCTTGCGAGGATTCTGATTTCTCTTGGGTAACAACGGATGGAGACGTTTCCAAATCTCTTCCGGTATATCTAAATGGCATAACTTTGATTTCATTTGTCAATGATGTACGACTACTTAATCCGTACAAGAAGGTTTTGGGACACGCTCTTAAAGAGAAGGTTTTAATTTTGCCTCTTCTCTCTGTGCCAAAGATCGGAGTGAGAGTTTGCGGAGCAAATCTCGAACGAAGCGAGGAGACGAAGTTATGCGAAGGCTGCGAGTTTAAGAAAATATTGTTCCATCCAGAGTTTCATATTCTTTAAAGTAATCCCAATCTTCTTTAATTTGTTTTTTACCATATATTTTTAATGTTTTATTTAGTCTTTCAATCTGGTCAATTATCTCATTTGCCAACAACACTGAGATATATTTATATTGTAGGTTCCCTGTTTTCCTAAGAGAATATAGATATTTTCTTTTGGCCTTAGAATCACTCCTAATTGAAATTGGAAAAGGATATTCATGATAATGTAATGCACTGTTCAATAGTATTCGACTCATTCTTCCGTTAAAATCAGGAAACGGGTGAATATTTACAAAATCAGTAGAAATAATTGCCGCAGCGCTTATCGGATCCATCTCTGAGATAGATAAAAGCTTATTCGATTTTTTACAATACTTTTGCATCAGGCTTTTTATGTAGGTTGAAGTCGGGTAATTCGTATTTACTCCAGTCATAATAGGGTATGTTCTAAATTTACCAGGATATGCTTCTGGATCATCCAGAAAATTTTTACTTATCATTCTGTGAATAGATTTAATATTCTTTAAAGTAAGAAAGCTTTTTAGTTTAGGTCTTTCTTTTGATATGCTTTGCCCGTTTTTACCCTTATTTTTTATTTTATATAGAAATATTTCAGCTTTTGAAAGTAAGAACATTATTGCTTTAAAGTTAGACATTGACATGGCTTGTAGCTGTTGGTAAAGCATAGTATCCAGCTTAGCTTTTTTATTATACTTGATTATACTCTTGCTTTTTCTGATAATATTTGGTGTAACATAAATATGACTTAGATCCGGTCTCAAAACTGCTTGTACTCAGAAAGCATAAAAATATCAATGTGAAATGGACAAATATTATTCAGAGATCCCCGATGCACTTTGGGAAAAAATAGAACCATTAATCCCAAAAGTTAGGGCAAATCTCCAAG
>NZ_QAJG01000046.1 GCF_003046425.1 Leptospira borgpetersenii serovar Javanica | reverse complement strand
AGAAGCTGCTTGAGATTCCATTTTTGCACTGGTTAAACTCGTAAATTCCGAAAAATCCGTCACCGAAATCTCCAATGTCTCCGCAGAAGAATGAAGACGTTTTCTTGTCATTTGAATGGAATTTGCCATTTTGTTAAACGAACGAGCGATAAATCCGATTTCATCCTCTACCTTAACTTGAAGACGGTATTCTAAGTTTCCGGAATTGGCTTCCCTTAAACCGACCACTACATCTTCGAGAGGATTCAATAAAGCTCCTTGAAAGAAAAAACGGAATCCAAATAAAACAAGAAACAAAATACAAATCGCAGACATATAAAGGATTTTACCGGTAGGATGGAGATATTCCCTTAAAGATTCGTATCGAAACCCTACTTCATAAATTTTTCCTCCAGATACGTAAAAGTAAGAAATGTAATGTTTGGGAACCGGACCGTTTAATTCATAAACTCTTTCCCCTTTGTACGTTCTTTCGTCCTGCTTTCTTATCTGTGTAAGAAATGTATCAAAAATTTTATCTCTTTTTTCGGAATCCAGATTTAACGCGAATTTTTTCAGCTCCCTTAGATATCCGTCGATTCCGGGAACTTTCGATTGAAACAATTTATCCAAAGAAGCCGGATCGTTTTTTTCCTTGGGAGGCAAGTGGAAGTGTTTGTTCCTAAGCACAACTAACGTGCTTTGTAAAGCGTCAAAAAACGATTCTATGTCCTTCCCCGAAAGTCGAGTTTCGTTTTTAGAAGAAAGATATTCTTTTACTCCCGCTTTATACGCATCGAAACCGGAGGGAGAATTTTTTAATATATCTTCCACACTTTGTTTAAATTCCTCATTGGGAAGAGAAGGAAGTTCGAAAAGATTATGGGTTATTTTGAAAAAACGGAATTCTCTCAGCGTGGATTCGTCCGGTTGTTGAGAATTTCCCGGAAAGAGAGACGTTACCGAATCCGTCCCAGGATCGTATTGGAAAACGTATTCCAAATCTTTGGAAACTTCTAAACCGGCCGCGGAAAGTCTAGCCTCTGTTTTTTTAATTAAGTCGTACGATTCTTCATATTGATTGAAAATAAATATACTTACGATCTGTAGAATTAGAAAAAACGTAGCGAGTGTGATTCCGGTAATTCTGGAAAGAATGGAAGTCTTTTCACTCGTATAGTTAATATAACCCACAAGCACGACAAACAAACCGGTTACGAGAGAAATGTCCAAAACCGTTTGATACAATTCTCTGGAAACCGCTCCGTCTCGGCTCATCGCATTAAACACTCCCGGAATCAGAATAATAGAGGCCATGGGTATTAAAACGATTCCGGTAATAATTCTGTCCTTGCCTTTGAGAGTTATCATTCTCCAGATACCGATTCCAACAAAAAGAAAGGTATAAAAAATGATAGCTACGGCATAGACCTTATAAAAGAAATTAACTTGAAAGTCCCAATAATGGCCCGAGAAGTAAAAGACTCTTTTTGCGGAGAAAGATTCGTAAAAATACCAAACACAGATAACGACCACTCCCGACAAAGCGATTGAAAATGCCGGAATCATTATTTTTTTGGAAACCGGCTCCGGGTATTTAAAAAAGAACATGATCAGAAATAAAACTCCCAAAAAGGGAGAAGGAATCACGATCCATCTATGAAAGACGGACCAAGATGTGTAAAATGGAAAACCTGCCATGTAACCGATGTGAAGTATTCCAAGAAACAAAAGACCAACGCTAAGATAAATCGTACCGGATGCCTTTTCTTGAATGGAGAAAAAAAAGAACGCAGTGAATCCGATAAAAAGAATCCCGATTAACGAAGCCAAAGAGAAATAATTTAAATAAATCAGACCCATAATATAAGTATTCTATAAACTTTTACAAACTACTATCGTCAAGGAAATTCGAAATTCATATTCAATATTGTTTCACATAAGAAATTTTAAAAACAACGATGTTATAAAATGATTTGTAAGGGTTGTAATTTCACTGCAAGTTTCAGAGCGTTTGTGTAAGATTTATTTTACGAATGCAGTTCTGAATATGTTAGATTTATTTACAGGAAAAGTATTGAAATACGAAACGCCTGTACAACTACAGCGAATAAAGCGTAACCCATGTCCCAGTCTAGAGTGTTACCGATGTGCCAGAATATACATAACAACAAAATTCTCAAAGAGACGTAATTTGTGGGAACGTACTACATTCAAAGGACGAAGAGAATGTCGCGGCTATGCCGCTCCCACAGAAGACAGTTTTGAGACGGGGTTCTTAAGACAAACTATAGCAATTTTATGCGGTTAAAGGTTAAAAGCCACCGGTACAAATATACTTGATATTAAGATACTCATCGATTCCGTATTTAGATCCTTCCCTTCCGAAACCAGATTCTTTTATACCTCCAAACGGCACCTGTTCACTGGAAATGAGTCCTTCGTTGACTCCTAGTATTCCCGATTCGATTTTTTCCGAAAGAAGTTTAACCTTTCGATAATCCTCCGTATAAACGTAAGCCGCTAATCCGGAAGGCGTAGAATTCGCAGTTTGAACCGCCTCTTCCATTGACTCAAATTGATATACAGGGGCGATCGGCCCGAAAATTTCCTCCTTCATCGAAAGAGAATTTTCTTTTACTTCGGAAAAAATAGTCGGAGAAAAAAACAATGTATCAGGTTCAACTCTGTCTCCACCAATGATGAGTTTTGCTCCTGTCGATTTTGCGTTTTCGACATGAATTTCCATCTTACGAACCGCCGCTTCATTGATCAACGGACCCATGTTTACATCTTTTTCAAATCCGTTTCCCACCTTTAATTTTAAAACCGCTGCCGAAAATAGATCTAGAAACTTCTTATAAATTCCTTTTTGAACCAAAAATCGATTTGCACACACACAGGTTTGTCCCGAATTTCTGAACTTGGAAAGAATAGCTCCTTTGACAGCGGATTCCAAATTTGCGTCGTCAAAAATCAAAAAGGGAGCGTTCCCTCCCAATTCTAAGGAAAGTCGTTTTAAAGTTTTAGAACTTCTTTCCATGATAAGTTTTCCTACACGAGTGGAACCGGTGAAGCTAATCTTCTTTACGTCGGTATGATCAATCAAAGTATTCGCGATATTTTCCGGATAACCCGTTAGGACTTGAAAGACTCCTTCCGGAATTCCCGCCTCTTGTGCAAGTGCCGCTAACGCAAGCGCAGAGAACGGTGTCAGCTCGGAAGGTTTACAAATTATCGTACAACCGGCGGCCAAAGCCGCAGCCGCTTTACGAGTAATCATCGAAGAAGGAAAATTCCAAGGAGTTAAAATTCCGCATACTCCGACGGGTTGTTTTAAAACCTCGATCTTCGTATCTTTCCTATGACTTGGAATGATGTCTCCGTAAGTGCGTTTCGATTCTTCGGAAAACCATTCCAAAAAGGAAAATGCATAATCGATCTCACTTCTAGACTCACCGAGAGGTTTTCCTTGCTCCAAGGTCATAAGAATCGCAAGATCCTCTCGATTCTTTTTCATCTTCTCAGCCCAGTTTCGAATAAGAAATGAACGTTCTTTTGCCGGTCTGTTTGACCAATCCGAAAATGCATGTACAGAAGTTTGAATCGCTTCCAAAGTCTCCTTGGAACCCAAAGAAGGGACGGAACCCAAAACCTCAAGGTTTGCAGGGTTGTTTACGGAAATTTTTTCATTAAGATATCCCGACTTCCAAGATCCTCCCCAAAAAGCCTCTTCTCTAAATAATTCTTTTCTATAAAGAAGTTTTAAACTCAAGAGCCCACCTCTTCTTCTTTGTATATTCTCCAAAACTGGAAAAAGAAAGAAGAATCCGTTTCGAGCGAAAAGAATTTTGAGGCAAAATTTACCACAAGAAGTTAAGCTAAAAGATTATCTTTTACGGATCCGGAATCGACCGTAGTATATCGAAGAAACACGAGATATTTATCTTTGATTAAAAAATCGTTTTTCAAAATATTTAAACTTTCTTTCATTTTAAAATTTTAGAATCGAATAAATTCCGACTTTCTTACAAAAGCAATTATAGACATATTCACTCGCGCCTATTACTAGAGTTGTTGAAAAATTAATTCTCTATCTGTTTCTGCTGCATTAAAATGGACGTTTGAAACGGTTTTGTTAATCTGAATCATGGAATTTTTCAACAGCTCTACTCTAGATATAATCAAGATTGTATCTAGAACTGCTTTCCTTATCACACAAGGATTCGACAACAATCAAACGCTTGATCCATTCTAAACTTTTTTCATTGACCCTGCTATAATTTATAAGTCTTATTATAAACGCTAATACTTCATTTACGGCACGAATCAAAAATAATAGAACGTTATGCGACATCCAAAAAACAAATTATACAAGTCAATTTTGAAAGTTTTTTATATGATATGAAATCGGAATTCAAAAAAGGAAAGAAAAAAGCCTTTAAAAGTGGGAATAAACTTCCTATCACTGCAATCGCTCAGAATAAATCGGTTTTGAAAAACAAAGCTTCTGGCACACATCCTTCCCAAAAGGGTTGAACAAACCTATTACAAATAGATTCCCAAGAAAAAATATTTGAACTTTTAAAGTGACTCCGATTTTTTTACACTCGATGTAATATAATAATTTAAAAGGACATTATTTATGAAATTCAGAATTCTAAAACACAAAAGAGTTCTTTATTATCTTCTATTGATTTTTAATCTTCAACTAAATGCAGAGGCAGCCAAAATTGTCTCTGGACCGATTTTGGGATATTCCACATTAAAGGAAGTTTTAGTCTGGATTCAAACTGATCAGGCTTCCAAAGTTGCATTAGAATATTCTGAAATTGGAAATCCTAGGAATAGGTATATTTCCGAAACAATACAAACGGATTATAAAACGGGCTTTATCGCAAAATTGATCGCAAACCGCGTCGAACCTGGCAAAAGTTATAATTACAATCTACTCGTAGACGGAAAAAGAATTAAAGGGGAACACCCGCAGACATTTCAGGCACAATCATTTTTTGCCTATGCGTCCCATCAAGACCCACCTTCATTCTCGTTCGCGCTTGGAAGTTGCGCTTATGTCAATGAAAGTGAATTTGATGTCCCTGGAAAACCTTATGGCGGTGAGTACTTTATCTTTAACTCTATCCTTTCCAAAAAACCGAATTTTATGCTCTGGCTCGGAGACAACATCTATCTGAGAGAACCGGATTGGGATTCAAGAACCGGTTTCCTGCATCGTTATAGGCATCAGCGTGGAATTCCAGAACTTGCTCCGCTTTTTGCATCGGTCCATCACTATGCGATTTGGGACGATCATGATTTCGGTCCGAACGACTCGGATTCTTCCTTTTGGATGAGAGAAACTTCGGAAGAAATGTTCAAACTTCATTGGGGAAATCCGAATTATGCAAAAGAAGGTATCTACGGCTCTTTCGTTTGGGGAGATGTTCAATTTTTTCTTTTGGATAATCGAACATTTAGAACGGCAAATAACAACCGGGAAATCGGCCCGAGACAGATTCTGGGAGAAAAACAATTTCAGTGGTTTGTAAATTCTTTAGCATATTCAAAAGCCACATTTAAGTTCGTCGCGATCGGCGGACAATTTTTAAACCCGAACCCCGTTTTTGAAAACCACGCCACATATCCTCAAGAAAGAAATAAAATCCTTTCCGCGATTCGAGATTTAAAAATTAAAAATCTGATTTTTCTCACGGGTGATCGCCATCATACGGAGTTGAACTTTCTTCAGGAAGACGACATATCGATTTACGATTTCACCGTTTCACCATTAACTTCCAGATATTATTCCCCTTCTGAAAAAAATCCTTTACGGGTGGAAGGAACCCTTGTTGATAAAAGAAATTTTGGAACGATTTCCGTAAGCGGGAAACGAGGTCAAAGAAAACTTGTTCTACAGATTTTTGACGTATATGGAAAAGAGCTTTGGAAAAAAGAAATCCTTCCAACCCCTTAATGTTCTATGAAACGATCTATGATTCCCATTTTTATATTCTTATTATCCGCTATTTTGCTGGTTTTGTTTCTCGTTTGGTGGAACCAAGACAGGCTGATTTTTTTTCCGGAAAAACTTCCCGAAAATTTCGTATTCCGGTTTCCGAACGAGTTTCAGGAAATCAAACTCAATACTCCCGACGGAGAAATAAGTTACGGACTTTATTTCCCATCCAAAAGTAACATTTCTAAGAAAACGGTTTTATTCTTTCATGGAAATGCGGGAAGCCTGAGAACTTGGGAAAGAATTTGTGAAGACTTTCTTCCCTTCGGATGGAATATTCTAATTACCGACTACCGAGGATATGGAAAGAATTCGGGAAGTATTTCCGAAAAATCGCTGAATGAAGATGCCGAGTTGTGGCTGAATTACGTACTTCAGGAAATTAAGGTTCCTAGAAACGAGATCGTAATCTATGGTCGTTCCATTGGCACAGGAGTTGCGGCGAACTTAGCTTTTGAGAATCCGGACCTTGATTTATTTTTAGAGACCCCATTTACTGATTTGCCAACTCTGGCGCGAAATTACTATCCGTTCCTACAAACTTGGATGTTACGTTTTCAATTTCGGAACCTGAGCAAATTGGAAACTGTACGCTCTAAAATCAGGATTTTCCACGGAACGGAAGATGAGATCATTCCATATTCAAATTCGGAAATCATATTCAAAAAATTGAAAGAACGAAATCAAGATGTGATTCTTTTTACGATCCCAAACGGCTCGCATAACGACCTTGCTCTTTATCCGGAATATCGCCGGGCATTGAAAAAAAGTCTAGATGAGATCCGATAAAAGATCGATTTAAAAGTATTCTGGGAAAAGAACTTTGAGTTTTTTTACGGTTTCCGGATTTCTTTTTTCAGGTGCCGTGATGATCGAATATCGGGTACTGTTTTTTAAAGATAGGTCGTCCCCGTTTCCAATCACATGAATCAGTTTGGAAAGTAGTTTTTTAGCGGTTTCCGCATTCTTCGTAAGATTTGCGATCACCATCTCAACGGTGACGGACTCTTCCCCTTCTCTCCAACAGTCATAATCCGTAGACATACAAATCATCTGGTATGAAATCTCAGCTTCCCGAGCAAGTTTCGCTTCCGGAAGTACAGTCATATTGATAATATCCGCACCCCAAGAACGATAAAGATGAGATTCGGCCTTTGTAGAAAAAAGAGGCCCTTCCATACAAATCAATGTTTTGCCCGTATGAATTTTCAAGCCGATCTTTTCAGCGGTTTGTTCAATTCTTTTACCCAAGTTTTGAGAAAATGGCTCCGCGAATGGAGCGTGGGCAACTATTCCGTTTCCAAAATACGTGGAATCCCTTAAATGGGTACGATCAATGATTTGAGAAGGTAAAACAAAATCGAGAGGTTTGATTTCTTCTCTCAAACTTCCAACCGAGCTAAAGGCGACAATCTCTTCCACGCCAAGTTGTTTGAGTGCACAAATATTCGCATGATTCGGGATTTCGGGTGGCGAAAGAAAATGTCCGATTCCGTGTCTCGGTAAAAACGCGATTAGTTTTTCTTTGTACTTCCCGATTTTGATTTTATCGGAAGGTTTTCCCCAGGGAGTATCGGGATAAATTTCCTCTATCAATTCCATTCCATCCAAACTATAAAGTCCCGTTCCACCTATGATGGCCGCTTTTACGTTACGTGGCATTAATCCGCTCCCCTAGAAAAGAAAGTTATCGATTTCTTCAAGGACAGTTTTGGAAAGAGGACCTAAATTGTAAATCGGAAGTACCTTGCAAAACAGATTAAACGACACTCAAAGCCTTTAAATCTCTCGATTGAGTTTTAATTTTCAAAACTCCATCTTGAATTTTTCCGGATTCCTGCGTGATCTCGTTCACTTCCTTTTCAAGTTCAAGCATCGCCTTCATCATCTCTTTCTGACCAGTCATCT
>NZ_QAJG01000045.1 GCF_003046425.1 Leptospira borgpetersenii serovar Javanica | reverse complement strand
GCTTTCCTATGGGTCGCTCTGAAAAACTCAATGCAGAGCTTTCCTATGGGTCGCTCTGAAAAACTCAATGCAGAGCTTTCCTATGGGTCGCTCTGCAGGGCCGAGCCTGTTTCACAGAGGATTTGTCGGAAGAGATCCAAGTAATTGTGGGGATAGAGAGCATTATACCTCAAGTTCAGAGAGCGATCAATCCATCGAGCGACCCGTCGGAAGCGAAAATGCTTTCGTTTCCTCTACCAGCCTTCTTGACTCCGTCGAATCAAAAACATCATACTCGGTGCTGCTCTTGTGAAGTACATACGTGTCCACTTCAGAAAGTCTTCGGAACGATACTCACGCCCAAGCAGTATATTCAAAAAAATCAAACAACTGAACAGGAATTTTTCCCTTCGAGAATCAGAACCAGGAATAATGCCGAACCGACTGACGTAAAGAGTTACAAGATCTCTTTACGGATTCAATAAGCCAGGCCGGAAGAGAATGCGCCTAACAAAATAGGGAAGTAAAATACCCGACTTTTTATTTTCGATTTTAAAATGGACTTTTGCCATCCAGAAACATCGTTCAAAAAGCAAATGACAGTGGTAGAAGTCGTGATTTTGTAGGTTTCAGATTCGAATTTTTTACTTCAGGATTAAAAACCCATGAGCGCAACCAATACCGTCGTTGATCAAACGACCGCGAAAAAAGCACTTTCCGTTTCCGCAGGAGTGATCGAAGAAGTTACGAAAGCACTTGCAGCACGTTGCAATGTTAACGGAAAAGCCTCCGTTGACAAAATGGACGAAAACCAACTCGTTCAATACCAAATCGCCTGGCTTACTTCCGAACAAAAAATCGCGGAGAAATTCATTGAATATGCTTGGGATACGTCCCGAGGAACAGGGGATCTCGAACAGGAAATGGCGGTCGTTTTTGCGGCTGAAACTGTGAACCACGTTCGTTCCGAAATCAGTTCCCGTCCTTCCGAGTACGGAATCAAAGCTTCCAGTCTGGTTTCCAAAATATTCAACGACGAAATCAATCAATTCTTAGAGAACGCGATGGCGATCCAAAATTACAACCAGATCGCGGACAAGATCGTTGCCAAAGGTCATTTCGGAGCCTACGGTCTGGACGACGATCACGAAATGTTTCGTGAAACGTTTAAGAAGTTTGCAGAAGACGTGGTCATGCCGCACGCGGAACACGTTCATAGACACGACGACATCATTCCCGAAGACATCATCGGCGGATTGAAAGACATGGGTTGTTTCGGTCTTTGTATTCCGGAATCATACGGCGGAATCCAACCGAACGATAAACCGGATAATTTATCCATGCTCGTCGTCACCGAAGAACTTTCCAGAGGGGGATTGGGAATTGCGGGCTCTCTCATCACTAGACCGGAAATTATGTCCAAGGCTCTTCTGAAAGGAGGAACTCAAGAACAGAAAGACAAGTGGCTTCCTCTTCTTGCATCCGGGGAAAGAATGGCCGGAATCATGGTGACCGAACCGAACTATGGTTCGGATGTAGCGGGAGTTTCCGTAACGGCAAAACAAGCAAATGGAGGTTGGGTCATCAATGGTGTTAAAACTTGGTGTACGTTTGCGGGTTATGCAAACCTCCTTTTGGTCCTTTGTAGAACCGAATCTGATCCTTCCCTGAAACACAAAGGACTTTCCATTCTACTCGCGGAAAAACCGAGTTTTACCGGTCACGAATTCGCTTACACTCAACCCGAAGGTGGAAAGATAGAAGGAAAAGCAATTGGTACTATCGGATACAGAGGAATGCATTCTTTCGAAGTTTCCTTCGACAACTACTTCGTTCCCGCAGAAAACCTGTTAGGCGGAGAAGCAGGAAGAGGAAAAGGATTTTACTTCCAGATGGAAGGATTTGCCGGTGGAAGGATTCAGACCGCGGCCCGTGCTCACGGTGTGATGCAAGCTGCTCTGGAAGCGGCTCTACGTTATGCGCAAGATAGATCCGTATTTCAAAAACCGATCTACGAATACAACTTAACAAAATACAAAATAGCGAAAATGGCGGTGATTTTACAGGCTTCTCGTCAATTTGCAAATCATGTAGCTAGTTTATTGGATAATCACCAAGGCCAAATGGAAGCCACGTTGATCAAGTTCTACGCTTCCAAAGTCGCCGAATGGGTGACAAGAGAAGCGATGCAAATTCATGGTGGAATGGGTTACGCAGAAGAATACGCCGTTTCCCGTTACTTTGTGGACGCCCGAGTGTTCTCCATCTTCGAAGGTGCCGAAGAAGTAATGGCCCTAAGAGTAATTGCAAAATCCCTAATGGACCAATACGTAGGCGCATAAAAGCGGCGAACCGACAAATTTAAGGAAATTAGACAGCAAGCGGCTAACACCTTGAAAAGTGCATTCCAAAATCGTAATGCAGAAGTTGGTTCTCTGAAAAAATAAGCGATAGTGGATCGGTATTTATAGAAAATATGGTCTTACAATTTCGTATTCAGTCCTTTGAAAGGGGAAAAGCCTCCCTCGCTTCAGACACTTTGTGTCTTTCGCTACCCCTGCAAAGGACCTGAAAAGCAATGCGTTGAGTTGACCGGGCAATTCAATCTCAGAAAAGGCCCGAACCAATATTTACGTGCGAGATTATGAAATCAAAACCTTGGAGTAAGTTACAAAGTCGTTTGTATAATTTAATCGATGAAAATCTGAATTTTCAGATTCATTGTATAGTTTATCCAATGCATTCTGAACGCGGATCGACAGGTTTGCCTAGATATTGGATTACCTTAGACAAAAATATAATTTGGGATTATCCAAAACAATTTGTAGATAAAAAATTAAAAAAAGACGGAATCATCAAAACTTATCCATACAATACGGATATTTCTGAAATATCAGATTTGATTGAAGAATATATTCAAACGGATCAAGAAGAGCTGTTTCAAAAACATTTTGAAAAAGATCTATGGGGACTTGCAAATATATTAAAAGCTGCGGATAGGAGAATTGGGATTAGAAGGTTACTTTTATTGGGAAAAAAAACGAAAAATAGATCTGCGTTACTCGTTATTGAAAAAAGATTATAAGTAGCAAAAAAGATATAGAACTATAATTTTCCAATACTTTTCAAATAGAACCAATTCGATCGCAACTTGAATTCAGATTCTCGAATTGACTTCAAAAATAGATTCTCAAAAAATGAATCCGCAACAATGAGCAAAATAACCGTTAGAAAAAAACGAAATCAGATCGTATATTCTTACGATCGATTTCGATATACATCCTTGTTGGGAATTTTCGCTTCCTCTTTATTCATCGGCGGTGTCATTTTAGATCGTATCGATTTCGATTTTTCGGAACAATCCGTATTTACGTTTTTTATTTTGACGATTCCCGGTTTCATCCTTTATTCTTCGATTCATAATTCATTCAATTCTACGAATGTTTCAATCGATGCGTGGCATGTGACCGTTTATCCATCTCCCATTCCTACAAGATGGAAAAAGACGATCCGTAAAAAAGATATCAAAACCGTTTATACAAATTCCAAGGTTGACTCTTCCTCCGAATACTCCGTCGAATATCATTCCGTTTCCTGCATATTATATAACGGAAAAGAGATCACGATCATTGATAAAATCACAGATCGTGTTGACGCCAAGAGGATCGAACGCGCGATCGGCGATTCTTTAAATACCCCTTCAGATGCTCGGCAAACAGGAATTAAACTTTAGGACTTTACAACATACACGAATCCAGACTTTACAAACGAAGGCTGGACCACGGTGAAACTAAAGTGTCGCTCTCTACGGATCGCAGCATAATGTTTCTATCTGCAACGCATCATTACTAGTTTTTCGCATATTCTAGCTTCTTCATTCAATCCACATTGCGCGTAGGTTTTCCACTTCGATCACTTTTGTGGCCGTGGGTCAATGTCAGACTTTTTAATTCAATAAATGACACTGGATTCACTGCTGGGTCTACATTTGGTGTGGATTCTGCACGGAATGAATTGCATCCATAATTTATTAAACTACCTCAACTTATTGTATTCCGATTCTCATTTCGAATTTCATAAAACATTAATAATTGTTTCAGAATTTCATGCTGCCAATAAAAAAGTTCTTTTGCTAAATCGTTCTTAGAGCCCGTCTCAAAACCTTAGGAATGTAGGAGCTATTACAATCTTAAACGACGGGAGAAAACCTTCAATACGACGGTTTCTGTGGGAACTTCTATGTTTTTTAAAAACTTGCCGGATCGTTGAGAGATATTTTTCTTCAGGTTTTGAGACCGGCTCTTAGCTAATGGCGTGATGTTTGAATGCGGAACCGTTTCTCTAACAAATAATGATTTAAATATATTTCAATATATCTGCTCCTTAAATCGACTTCTTATTCGCTCATAAAGAATGTCTAATAATAATTCTAATTCTTGGTCTTTCGATTTCGGACTATCTAACTTTTTCTTAAAGAAAGCAAATAGAGTTTCCTCACCTTTTGTATTAGCCATTCTTACTGTCTTCGAATATTCTCCCTATTTACGTTGCTCGCTTTCAGATCTATTCTTCACCTTCTCAAAAACTTTCGTTTGGACTTTTAAATAAAGTTCGTGGGTTCTCTCTCTGCAGCAATAAGGATAATGGGCTTATTTTCTAAACCTATGTTAAAATTTTTAAGAAAAGTAATAACTCTTATAGAATAATTCATTGAAATCCAATCCAAGAATGGCAAAATATAAATATTATGTCACATATTATTTTAAAAAACCCCACTCTTCAAAAAAATATACTCCATGGATTAGAAAATCCCGAAGAACTCGAACGAGTTAAAAACTTCATCAAAAATATATTTTCAGGTAGCGGTTATAACAAATCGCCTTATACAACATTCAACTTAGATCCTTGGTCCACTTGGTTTTATGTTACCGACTCAGAACAAAAAATTCTATCTGCAATGAGAATTGTAGAGAAGAAACCGAATAATTTTCTCCCTGTTGAGATGGCTGTTATTTACGGCTCTAATCCACAAAAAAGATATGTTGTGCCAGAAGAGAATGTTGCAGATTGGAACAGTGTAGCGTTTTTACGCACCATCATGGGGGGTAAAGCGGCAACAATGAATTTTAAAATGGTCGTCAACTATTGCTTACAAAAGAATTTTTCGAAAATCTACGGAATGTATCATCAAAAATTAGCTTCTATTGAAAGAATTTATTTGTCCGCCGGGGCCGAATTATCAAAGCGTTTTTCCAAACCAGTCTTTTTTCCTGAAGATTATTTTAATCAGGAATTAGTACTCTTAAACATCATCGAAATCAATAAAACAAGTTTACAAAAAATAAGTGTTAATTTAGTGTAATTTTTGAGAAATTTGTAATGAATATTCCATTAATAATTAGCCTTTTATGTTCCTTAGTAGTGATACTTTTAGGAATTTACGTTTTTCGATTTGGTCATCGGAAAAATTCAAAAATACCAAAGTATTTTTTTGCTCTGTCACTTTCAATTAGCTTATGGTCGCTACTTTCTGGAATGCGCTATGTTCTTCCAAAAGAAATTCATGCAATTGCTCCCAGTATAACATTATTACCGGTTATTTTCGTACCTTTCCTTCTAAATCGATTAGTTATGAATCTAATAGAATCTGACTTTAAACAAAAAAATGTTCTATTTTTTATCGATTTAGTTGTAATAACTTATCTTTTTCTTTCCTGCATTTCATTGAATATGATTGAAATGGTGGATTATCAGACATCTTCCTATAATCTTTTACCGGCATATCATGTTTTAATTATATATTCATTTGGATACGTTGGATTTTCTATCTTTTTAGTTTTAAGAAGAGCCATTTTTGAGTCCGGTTTCGAAAGGGTAAGATTCTCATTACTTTCATTAGGAATTATTATTAGTTTATTCACTACTATCCTATTTGTATATATTTTACCCATCTTGGGAATTTTTAAAGGTTATTTTATTCCTATAGGTTTGATCCCATCCTCATTTTTATGGGCAGTTGCTGTTCTTCAATATGATGTATTTGAAACCAAAGCTGCCCTACTTTTTGGGGACAAAGTGCCATTCTTAAATCGCCTTACACTCAATTTTCATCTGATTCTTTATAGTTTTCTAGATCCAAATGAATTCCAAAACAAATCTCTTGCTCTTAAAGCAGTCATTACCGCAAATATACTTTATACTGATATGAATCTATTACTGAATACAGACCTTGAATTGAATAGAAGGGCTGAATTATTAGCTAGAAAATACTACCGGTGCATTAAATAATTCTTTCCTAAGAATATTACATCTCTGAAAGTCGCGAAATAATCTGATCAATTGTTACTCTATCTTTATCTGTTAGTTTTATATATTTTTCGATAATCGACTTTGCATTTGGAATTTTTTCAATTCTCCTAACTAAATGATTCCATTCTTCTATTTTTGATGAAAAACTTTCCCGAAATTTAATAGCGCTAACCATTTTAGGCTCGATTCCGTTTAAGACCCAATCTTTTTTATAATTAAAAACTACTTCAATAACGAAAGCTGCTTGTTCTGTAATCTCAAGCTCATCAGATTCAATCCTACTCAAATGCGCTTGAGAAATAAATATTGCGGCACCAAACTGCGCTTGTGTCAACTTCTCACCTAATCCTTCAGTTCGGATATATTTTACTCTTTGTCCCGGGGTTTTTAATTCCATTGAATTATATTATAAAAGAATTTTTTCTTGCTTTTCATTCTATGAGTATAAAATATTTTAAATCTATATACGATTAGAATATTCATATTTATTCATACATTTTAATATTACAGAACATCCAATCAGAGATTAGATCTTACGCCAAATTGCTGTCCTTTTCGAAAAAAAACTTTGAGCAACTACGAGGCAATCTGTAATTTTATTCATTTATTTTCTAAACATTTTTTTAACCAGGACAAATTATTTTGGAAGATAGTATTTTTCCAGCCCTAATTTAAAGAAATCTACTCTTTCAAAGACGTAGATTCTTAAAAATCAGGACTACAACGTTGTGTTCGGATTTCTAATCTTTTACACGTTATCCTTCCTATTTGAAAACTTACCGTTTTATACAAAATCAAAACGGATAAAAGCAATGATCAAAAAATTAATACTATTTATTTTATCCATTCCTTTCGTTATGGAAATTTTTTCAGACGATGTCGATCAATCGAAAGACGATTCGAAAAAACATTCATTCGAATTGTTCATTTGAGGTCCTTTTCGGTTACTTGAATCTATACGAAGAAAATCGGATACAAATTCCTCTCTGGAACATTCCGCCAACTACGGTATATTCACCAGTTATGATCCACCGAGCAGAGACAGAAAGTTTGGTTCTTAATTAAGGTCTGATATTTCTTTCTTTATTTTATAGGAATTGTATTTCTACTCAAACGTATAAAAAAACTTAAAGAACTCGTTTCAAAAATTAGAATATGGGATCTTCTTCAAAAAAGCCACCAACTTAATTTATGCTTTTTCACTCGGGATATGTTGAGTTTTCTACCTTGGCTGTGGGTTCTGCAACAGAACTGTAAAGCCACGGTATCTAACAACTCAAACTATATTATAATCTGAATTGAACTCTGTTCTTCTTGTTATTACCATTCTCGGCTTTGTTTAAATACGATTTAAAATTTGAATATGCAGCGGTGGTTCCGTTCTTTACGGAGGGAATGTCTCAATCATATCCCGATCTTTTCTTTGCATCATGCGCACCGCGTTGCACAGGAATACGTTGATTACTACAATCATTGGAGGCATCTGTCATTAAACAAGGATTCTCCTTGCGGTAGGGTCGTTACATTTCCAACTCCTACCTCCAAGGGGTAATACTTAGGTTCCGGTTTGTCTTGGATATACATCAGATGCCACACAGCAAGCCCTTCCCCGCCGGACTCAAGCATCGCGTCCAGTTCCTTCAGCGCCTGCTTCCGTATTTTCTCATATTCATTCGTTCGTATCATCTTTTGCCTTCTTTCGTATTTTAAGTATTGCTTATGTATATTCGGAATCGGCGGTGCACTGTTTTTATTTTAGGAAAACTAAGTCCCGGTGGAAATGAGTATTTAACTTTTAAAATTAGAATATCACATTATTTTT
>NZ_QAJG01000043.1 GCF_003046425.1 Leptospira borgpetersenii serovar Javanica | reverse complement strand
ACGCTTTTTATAAAAACGTTTCAGCTCGCGAATGATTCGCCCAAACTTTCTTATATCGAATTCACGTTAGTATAGTTTCTTTTGTTTGCTTTTTTGTCTCCGCAAACTGCATTCTAAATTCGCAGTGCAATAACTCCCCCGTTTCTTTCTGTCCTCAGTCCTCTGAACACGAGTTCCTACATCCGAGGTTTTAGGACAAGTTCCAAATTATCTGTTTCAAAAACGAAATCTTCTCCAAAAGAAACTCATCTATTTGATTACACGACATCCCAATTTAGGATGATTCGATTTACCATAACGGTTGTGACGAAAAAATGCCCTACTTAGGGGTGTTTTTGAATTGACCAAGAAAGCATTGAGGAACAATCTTAAAGAAGAACTTATTAGAGGCTTTATGGAAATCAATCTTGTCACGATCGCAATTCCATTTTTCTTTTTATTGATCTTTCTGGAAATTGGATTTTCCGCGTATCACAAGCGAAAACTCTATCGACTAAACGATTCGATCAACGATCTCTCAACGGGAACCGCAAGCCAGGTTGTGGGAGTTTTTTCGAAAACAATTACTTTAGCCGCTTACATTTATATTTATCAAAATTTTAGAATCTTCAACCTCCCTTCTTGGCCAAGCGAAATCGTTCCCGAAGCTATGTTAGGACTTAGTTCTCCGGCTTGGGCCTGGATCATTGTCGTAGCAGTTTGGATCCTTTGTTTTATCGGTTACGACTTAGCCTATTATTGGGTTCACCGTCTGAGTCACGAAGTTAATTTTCTTTGGGCGGGACACGTTGTACACCATCAAAGTGAAGAATATAATCTTACGGTCGCTTTAAGACAGGCAAGCCTTCACGGACTTTTTACCTGGGTGTTTTATCTCCCTTTAGCCCTAATCGGTTTTTCTCCGATCGTTATGATTCTGAACGGGCAACTCAATCTGATCTATCAATTCTGGATTCACACAAAGGCGATCGACAAACTTCCTCGTTGGTTCGAAGCAATCTTCAACACACCTTCTCACCACAGGGTTCACCACGGAATCAACCCGAAATACATCGATAAAAATCACGGTGGAACGTTGATCGTTTTCGACAAATTGTTCGGGACATTTGAACCTGAATCGGAGGAACCGGTTTACGGAACAGTTAAACCCCTTCGTAGTTTCAACCCGATTTGGGCTAATCTTCATTACTGGTGGGAAATGATCGAACTCTCTTGGCGTTGCTCTCGTTGGTCGGACAAAATCAAGGTTTTCTTCGCGCTTCCCGGCTGGAGGCCAAAAGAACTCGGTGGTCAGTATCCGATTCCCGAAGTCTCCTCAAATACATTCCATAAATATGATATTGATCTTCCCAAAGGATTAAGTCTGTATTCTCTCGTATGGTTTATTATTTCCGTAGCATTGGCGTTCGGCATGCTCGTTAAAATAGGATCTCTTTCTTGGTTCCACATAGGAGTCATTAGTTTGATTACCTTGGTTTCTTTGCCGGCGATAGGCGGGATTTTGGAAAGAAAACGTTGGGCTCTTTTTGTGGAACCGATTCGTATGGTAATTCTAGTCCTGGGCGCTTACGCGCTTTCAGGAGAAATGAACATCACATTAGGTGCTCTTCTTCTAGGTGCGGTTTCCATGATGTGGTTTTTGAGCCATAGAAACGTCTTTGCTTCCATCCAGGAAATCAATCCGGTTCAGGAAATTCTAAAGAGGACCGCTTAAATCCTATGTTGGAACCAAACATTCGGTTCCACGTATTCTCCTAAAAATCTGTCCCAAAACTAGGACAGAACTTTGCAGCTTGATCTTTTTGACAAAGTAAACTGGGGTTTTGGGATAGATTCTAAGTTTTTTTCGTTCGAGGAACCAAACCTCCCGGAATTACAATCGATCCTGATTTCGGGAATTTCATTTTGGTCCAAACTTCCCATTCTTCTATGTTTAAGAACGGGAATCGTTCCTTTCGGCTCGTCAAACACAGACGAACCAATTAAAAATATTAAGCGACATCGCGTTTTTCTTCGCAACCGTAAGGCGGAGTAAATTCGAAAATTATTTTACAATAAAAACGTAATTTTCCGATCGGATACCGGTTGAGAAACA
Organism: Leptospira borgpetersenii serovar Javanica; assembly: GCF_003046425.1. Classification (GTDB taxonomy): domain Bacteria; phylum Spirochaetota; class Leptospiria; order Leptospirales; family Leptospiraceae; genus Leptospira; species Leptospira borgpetersenii. Next base: position 8,742 of record NZ_QAJG01000043.1, on the reverse strand, counting down.
TAGGTCATACGTCGAGTTCAAAATCCGATTCCGAAAAACCGGAACGCAAAGTTTCTTCAAGCGTAACGAAACTCCATTCTTCGATTAAAATTCATTTCGGAAGCATGTCGAAAGCAAAAAAGCTCCCGGATTCCGACGGCTTTCAAACAGTATTTTTCGTTGTTCCATAGCAGTCCCCACATCTTTAGGAACGAGTTTTCTTAAGGAACGTTTTCGAAATGAATCGTAATCGCGTCGACATACGCTTTTGTTAAAGTGTCCCAGCTTGAACCCGCGGGATTCGTAGTCGCGCTGGACTTTCCGACAGTTCCTACTCGATCATACAATCCATCCACTCGATTCGCTTGAATAAAATCGGAAGGAATCGCGCTTGCGGCAACCCCTTCCGCGACAAATCCATTGAAATTAAACAGTCCGTATGTAGGTGTAAAATTCACGAACTGATTTACGTTGTTGTTGCAAGTAATCGCTTGGCCGGACGTGATCGCAGTTTGTTCCAATCCACCCTTTGCGGTAACGTTCAAACTTCCGTCGAGTTTTTGACTATAGGCGAGTTTGTAGTATTCTCTTCCGGTTCCGGGACAAAGTCCGTTGTTATGCGAATAACCGAGGGCCGTGGTTCCCGCATTGATCGTTACGAGATCGGTGGTTCCGTTAAAACTCACGACGGATTTAAAACAGAACACGGTTCGGTTGTCCATCTCTTCGAGGATCACTCTTCCCGTATCCACGTCTTGCCCAAGCGTATCGGAACCGAGTGGTCCTTTCCAAGAATACGTTTGAATCAAACCTTGATTCGGAAATCCGGTAATCACAGGTTGAACGACGTAACTTTCGATGATCGCGGCCGCGCCCGACCAACGAGTCGGATCGAGTCTGCTCAATTGATATAAAAGAACGGCCCCGTCCCCCGCAACATCTCTCGGATCGTCATCGAAGAAAAATTGAAGAGCCGGTTGGTTATCGGACGTGGAACGAAGTTCAAAAAAATTCGTATAAGAAGCCGCGGCACCGAGTGTGGAAGGTTGATACGAAACGTTTCCGGAATTGAGTTTCAACCGCAGTGTATAAGATTGTCCGTTGAAAAGTTGATTGGAAAGAGTGATGTTCACCGTGGTTCCGAGTGGAAACGCTTTGCGGATCGCGAAGATCAGATCGTCCATAAAGAGAGAATTTCCTCTCGCCCAAGTTGCGGACTGCCTCACAAACCCCCAACGATCCGCATTCGCTTTCAAAGGTTGTAACAACTCTAAACGAACCGGAAACGGTTTGGGAGAATCTTCCCTTACGAAGAATGCGACTCGATCCGAACGAAAACTAAGCCCCGTTCCGAGGAAAACAAAAACCACAACAAGAATTAAAGCCCATGATTTCTTCATTTGAATTTTCCTTACTGAGCAATACCTTTGGGAACGATGATAAAAAATCCGGTCTTACTTTGTTCTACATAGGGCTTGAGTCGCAACAAAAGGAAAAACACATTGCTAGTATCGTCGTTGTCTTCCTTTTTCTTACAAGCTCCAGTGAACAAAACACAGAAGACAACAACTGCGAGTATTCCTGCAGAAAGAAAATTACGAAAAATTTTCATATTCATCCCCTTCACACAACTAGGTCTCTACTAGTTTCAACATTCTCTTGAATCGCTTTTATCAATTCCTAAAAATTTCCCTATTTACAACGTTCCTAAAAAACCGAAATTTCGTTTACGGAAATGAGGATTGCAGTAAGGCGCCCTTCTTTAAAAGACGGGCTCTTAATAAAACACTAATTGAAATCGCAAGTCAACCAGGATTCCAAAACGCGAATTCTTCCCAAAAAATAAACAAGCCTATATCGGTATCGGACTCCAATCTCGTTTTTTATCGAATCCAAATAGAAATCCCCAGTTCGTTTGGATTTTTAGTCTAAGTTCCGAATAAATATGAACAATTTTTATATTGCTTTTGAGAGATTTCACCATCTCCGTTCGGTGCGAACTAAAATCAATTCAAACGCTTTCATTATACCGTAGGAAAAAAACATTATAGTCTTTTAGGATTGCGTAAATTTTTTTCTGATTGAATCCTTTTCAAAATCACGAAACTGCTTTGCTCAAATCCACAAAGGGAGTATAACTTCAATTTTAGGAGTGAATTGTATGTTCGGAAATCGAATTCAAAAAATTTCTTTCTTATCTCTGATTTTTTTTTGGGGAATTTTCGCTTTAGTCATTTTACAAACAAGTTGTCTCAGTTCTTTCGGAGGAACTCCGGAAGGAAAACGACTCGAAAGAATGCGAACCTCTAAAATGTACAAAGATGGAAAATTCGAAAATGATCCCTTCGTTCCCAATATCGTTTCCGGAACTTATACAAATATCATCTGGAGACAACTTTTCGGAAACGAACAAAGAACTCCTCCCTCTTCGATTCCGGTGGTCTATCCGAAAAGTTTTTCTCCAAACGCATCTCCAGGATTAAGAACAATTTGGCTTGGTCATGCTTCCGTTTTGGTCGAAATCGACGAAGTGAGAATTCTCACAGACCCGGTGTTTTCAAATAAGGTTTCTCCATTTAAAAGTGTAGGTCCGGAAAGATTTTTCCCTCCTCCGATTTCCCTGGAGAATCTTCCTTCAATCGATGCGGTCGTAATTTCACATGACCATTACGATCATTTGGATATGGATACCGCCAAATATCTGGCTTCCAAGGGAACGAAATACTTTGTCCCTTTGGGAATCGGTGCTCATTTAGAACATTGGGGAATTCCCGAAAACCAAATCATCGAATTGGACTGGTGGGAAAAGGGAAATGTCGGTAAAGTTGAGATCGTCTGCACGCCTGCGGTTCACTATTCCGGAAGAGGACTCTTGAACGGTAAATCCACTCTTTGGGCTTCCTGGAGCATCATCGGTCCTAAAAATAAATTCTTTCATAGTGGGGATACCGGTTACTCTCCTCATTTTGCGGAAATCGGCAAACGCCTCGGTCCCTTTGATCTAACTTCGATTAAAATTGGAGCCTACGATATCACCTGGGAAGGAATTCATATGAATCCAGAAAAGGCAGTTCAGGCACATCTAGATCTGAAAGCCAAAAGAATGCTTCCGATTCATTGGGGAACATTCAATCTGGCGATTCATCACTGGGACGAACCGATTCTACGAACCGTAAAATCCGCAAAACAATATCAAATCGACTTAGTCACTCCGAAACCGGGAGAAGTTGTCGTTGGAGGAACGACTTTTGTCTCCGAAGCCTGGTGGGAGAAAGTCCGTTAGTGATCCTACATGAAAAAGATCAACTTTTATACAATCGGTTTTTTCTTATACCAAACTCACGTTGCATTATCAAATTTGGAAAAAAGATTTCAAAAACTGAAAAGATCCTTTTGAAAGTATAAATTATCCAAGAACACCCAGAACTCCAACGTTTCCGAGTTACGAGGATTAAGCATGTAAAGTTCTAAAATTATGTTGACGAATATTATGAAATCTGATCAACAAATTCAGGAAAATGAGAATTGATACAATCTGACGTAATTGTAAAGAAAAACAACCTGTTTGAAGACGGTTTTTAAACTTATTAAAAGTATTATAGAAACCGATTTTCTTTTTCTTTTCTCGACAACTTTTCCAGAAGTTATGGTCGGAACTCCAGCCTATGATTCGAGAACCGCATGCCATTTTTCTTTTTGTTAATCATTGGTAACTGTCTGTAACCAACGAAACTGGATGATCCATCTCAGTTTGGGCATAATTCCTACCAGAAATTCTGTCTCTTAAAACCTCTCTAAAATCACTGGAAATACTTGACCTATAGTGCATCGCCAAAAAAATATCATTGTGCGGCGCACTAATTAAAATTCCCGGAGGCATACAGTGAATTTTCGCAGGATAGCCCAATTTCGTTTCCGGTATTTAATTTTTCTGCTCTTACCTTTCGGTTTTCAACTGCTTTTGGCACCACTTGTGGGAGCATTCAATCAAAAGAAAAACATTCTGGATGAAGAATCTATCGAAATCGCAACCATCCAAGCCTACATCTCGGAGATCCGACCATCCCTTTCTCCGGAATCACTTCAAAAACTCTCCCAAGTGATTCTCCAGGAATCCAGAAGACTGAATATAGAATCCTGCAATTTTCGTTGTTCCGACACAGACAAAGTGAGTTTACTGATCGGTCTGATTCATCTAGAATCCCAGTTCAAAGCAACGGCCCGTTCAACCAAAAACGCTCGTGGTTTTATGCAAATTATGCCTACAACCGCAAGCTGGCTTTCCCAAAAAGAAGGTTGGAAAGTCAACCGAAACGATCTCCACAAACCGGAAGTCAATATCCACCTTGGAGTTTCTTATCTGAATTATCTGTTGGATTTGAGAAAAGGAAATACAGCTAAGGCCCTCCTTTCTTACAACGCCGGCCCCGGTGCGGTTGATCGTTGGGGTGGAATTCCTGAATACAACGAAATCATTCTTTCCAACCAATCCCATTATTTGGAACTAAGAGAAAAAATTGCCGATCCTTAAATTCTATAAAAGTAATTATATTCCCATTTCTCTTTTCAGAAACAAAGGAGAACTCGGCAACCGTATTGTCCCAACAATTCTTATTTGGTTTCAGAAATTGATAGAACCCGATGGTCATTGTATTCTTTGAATTTTTTATTTTTCAACTTTCTATTCGCCCGAATCTGCCAATCACTTATTAACATTGTGTTCTCGCATCCTGGACAATAAAAAGCAACTTTATCCAAATATCCTAAATGATATTACCTATCTTTTATGATGGTGCTACAACTTTTGCAAGTGACAATAACTACATAGGAATTGCTTAAATTTTTAGAGAAGATTATATTAGAGTTGTTGAAAAATTAATTCTCTGTCCGTTTCTGCTTCGTTGAAATGGACGTTTGAAGCGGTTTTGTTAATCCGAATCATGGAATTTTTCAACAACTCTATTAAAGATTCTAGGAAAAAAGAAATTAACTTTGAACTATTGCTGATCCCTATAAAATTAAGTACCGTAAATTTTATTCCAAAGTGTTGTTTCAGCTCAAAATATTAGGCACTCTTTTACGTAACTCTGAGTAATTAGCCTTTTGAACTGGTTAATCACAAATCTACCAAAAATCAATTTTTCCTTGTGAAATTTATTTTCCTATTCATAGATTCTTGCTCCACATTGGAATGCCGTAGCGTCGCGAGAAACTGAAGTTAGCCGAAGGCTAGGTTGAGTATTTTTTATAAGCCGATTACTGTCAAAAGAGAATAAATTATTTTGTTTTTATCCATTCTTTTTTCTAATCTAAAATATTCCCCAAACTCGTTGTTAGAAATCGGTATATTCTTATTAATAATATCTCTTTCATTTGATTTTTTTAGCATTTTTGCAATCTTAGAAAGATCAACACTAGATTCATTGAATTTTTGAATGAATAAAAGGGAATTAATGATTTCGGTATAATAGTTTATTTTAATGTTTGAAGGAAATTCAAAAAAATATTCTATCAAATAACTTTCGCATCCTTTATTCTCAATAACAACGAATTGATTTTTATTGAATGAAAAAGTTTCTTGATAAGTATCTTGATCCTTTAAATACTTAGATGTAATTTTTACTGGGAAATCGGATCGGAGAGTTGCTTCTGGAATGCTCCTTACACATCCTTCCGCAGATAACGGATTAATTGAGAGAAAAAGTAGTAATACAATGAGAATAATAAGAACTTTCAATTTAAATAGCCTCGTTGAATTTTTAAAATATGAAGTTCTTACTTTTATAAAAATAGGAATAAGCGAGTCTAATTGTTTGTAATTTTTATACCAACCAAAGTAATGAGTTGTCCATTTTTGTATAGTTAATACGATTCTGAGCCCTTCTTTATGATTTCTAAAAATCGATTTTAATTTCTAAAATTTCATTATGTTTCAATTATTTTTGTCTATGACATATAATGAAAAAGTCTACTCGACATTACGCCCATCGACCGTATTAGCATGGCGCGGTTGACACGGAGTTAGACATCATATTGAATTATTTTATATCCGTATTAATGGAGTCAACGTATTTTGGATCGTAAATATGAGTTTTGTAAACTCCTGAAAAACTCGGATCTAAACGTGTAATGGTATCGTAAATAAGATTATAGAAACGAATTAGCTCTAAATAATCAACTTGTTCCTCCAATATCTTCACATTACTCAACTCAAGAAAACCTGATAGTATAATTTTTTCGTTATTCAAACTAAGATTACTTTCAGCATGTTTCTTATTAGAGAGAGATGAAATAAAACAATTACATCCCTTTTCAAAAGAGAGTATTTCAGGGTTTTGAAAAGTGAATATTTTGATTTGACCAATTTTTTTATCCTCATCCATATCATCTTTTACAAAGAAAGTCCCATCTTCCTCAATATGCAATTTCCCTATTAAACTATTTTGTACAAGTTGAATCTTAGGATAGATATAATATCCTATTCGGTTGACTATAAATCCATCGACATTGATAAAAAGGGATCCGTCTCGAGAAAAAACAAGATCCCCCGAATCATTCATAAAAGCAAAGAAACTATTTTCATTCAACAATGCAACATCCAACTTTCTCCCCGTCGCGTCGAAAGGTCCCATCTCAAAGGACCTAATAAGGTTAACTTCTCCTATACCTGAAATTGCATCGATAGTTCTAAACTTTTTATAGGCGATAGTTCGTTTATTAGATATATTTTCAACAATAGCCTTTATACATATATCTGTCTTTTGTAAAACATCCAAAAGAGCAACAACATCACTTTTATTTAAAACGTAGGAGCTAGTACTTTTATCTTTATTCTTAATTGTTTTCAGTAGTGCTTCAGTTCTATTTGAAAGACCAAATGAAGTATGGATTTTAACGCTCTTATGTTTTTGAGCACTTATAGGCGACAATTTAAACAAAATGATAAGTACAATTATTTTCATTCTCATTATATTTATTTCCTCAACATGGTGCCTAACTCTAAATGCCCAAATGTCTCCTTTTTTACAAATGAAAAAGAAATAAATGTATGGTAATTTTTTAAATGTTTATGTGCCAAACATTCAATTTGCAATAAAAAAGAGCGGGCTTCTTTTCTAAAAACTGAATCCGGCATTTGGAAATGACGCATAAAAGTTCTCTTCGTTCCGAAGTTTTGTTCCAAATATTTTTGGTATATCTAATCCTGCTCCACATTAATCGTCCTTCGAGACGCGATTCGGTATAAAAGTAAAAGTTTATATCCTATTCGCCGTAGTAACACGGTATTGAAGTCCCACATAAATACCATTGGAAAAAAACCAAGAAATCTGATTACTATAGATCCCCTATGGTAATCGGATACATGTAATGTTTCAGCCGCTCTGTTCTACTAATGCGACGATGACACCTTCAGGACCGCGAACGTAACAGAGCCGATGGATATTTTCGTAATTTTCCGATAAGCTCGCTTCCATAAGATTGTAGACGGGCAAGGACTTCCTCGTTTTCTTCAACGGCAAACATGATACGACGAATACCAAACATATTTGCCGGTGCGTTTTTCGGTTCCGTGTTTACCACAGTCGGACTAACTTCGACAACTCAAGCCGACTGTGGCCGTCCGGTGTGCGCATCATCACAATGTCGGCGATTACGTCCTTAAGTCCCACGACACGATCTACCTAATGCCCCTCACCTTCCCTCTCTAAATCGAGTGTAGAGAAAAAGGCGATCATAGCGTCGAGGTCTTCGACAACGATACCTACGTTGTCCATCCGTTTCAGCTTCATGTCTCAACCACCAACGATAGTTCTGTGAAATAGTCTTATTCTTCTAAAAATTAGCCAGCCACATTCTTTCCATTTTGTCAGCTGAAAAATAAACTTTACGTGGAGAGATTTGCGACTTACCGTAACGCCGCACTGAAAGTAAATTCTTATAATAACACAAGTTGGCATAACAAATGTGAAAGGGATCGATGTGAAGTCAAGCTATTAGTATTTTATAAAAATTGAATATTATTTTGGAGTTTCACAATAACTTGACCGGAGCCGAGAGCCCGCTCCAGCCTTTGCTTACAAAGTCTGGATTCGCCCGAACTTTCTTACATCGAATTCACATTATTATAGAATTCAACGTAAGCGCAGATTCAAAATGAGAAAGATCAGGATCATCGAACATATCCCGTTGGACGGAGTTTATCCAGGGATCCGGTTAAGGACGTCGGAACGCTCTCTATCATAACCTTACCCACAAGCTGAAGAGGATTTTAGAATCAGAAGAACCCGAAACGCACACTTTTCAAGTGTTCCGATAAGAACGAGGTTTTTTACTTGCAAAAAGTATAATTTTTTGATATAGAAAAATCTCCCCAGTCTTCCCTCCACCCAAAGAAACTCAGGTGCAGAGCTTTCCTGAACTCAATGCATCGCTTCCTACGGGTCGCTCTGAAAAACTCAATGCATCGCTTCCTACGGGTCGCTCTGAAAAACTCAATGCATCGCTTCCTACGGGTCGCTCTGAAAAACTCAATGCATCGCTTCCTACGGGTCGCTCTGAAAAACTCAATGCATCGCTTCCTACGGGTCGCTCTGAAAAACTCAATGCATCGCTTCCTATGGGTCGCTCTGAAAAACTCAATGCAGAGCTTCCTATGGGTCGCTCTGAAAAACTCAATGCAGAGCTTTCCTATGGGTCGCTCTGAAAAACTCAATGCAGAGCTTTCCTATGGGTCGCTCTGAAAAACTCAATGCAGAGCTTTCC
>NZ_QAJG01000042.1 GCF_003046425.1 Leptospira borgpetersenii serovar Javanica | reverse complement strand
AAAACTGATATTTTTCAAGTGTTCCGACAAGAATGAGGCTTTTTACTTGCAAGAAGTATGATTTTGTGGTAAAGAAAACCTCCCGAGTCTTCCCAACCGCCTCTCCCCTCCACCCAAAATCAGGGTGGGGCGTAAGTTTCACAGAGGATTTGTAGTAATTCCGACAGATTTATCTTCAGATCCAAGTATTTGTGGGTAAGGTTATGGCTCCCTACGGGTCGCTCGATAAGAAAAAGCAGCACTTTAGTTTGAAAAACTCAGCAGAAACGCTTTTTACGAAAGTGTTTCAATTATAAAGTTTACGAGCGATTCGTCCAAATTTTCTTGTATCGAATTCGTGTTCTTTTAAGAAAAAAAATTGAAAACTGCTACATGAGCTTCTACGGATTCCGATAAGGCCGTTAAATTGTAGCCGCCTTCTAAAAAGGATAATACTTTACCTTCGCAGATTTTATCAGCACTTTCTAAAACGATTTTAGTTAAGTCTTCAAACCCCTTGGTTGTGATATCCATTTCACCCAGAGGATCTTCCTTATGTGCGTCAAAACCCGCGGATATTAATACGATATCCGGTTCGAAATGTTCCATCGTAGGAATTACGACTTCTTTGAATTTTTGAATGTAAGCTTGGTTGTCGGAGTTCGCTTGCATTGGAATGTTTTTTGTAGTTCCAATACCTTTGTTTTTTCCGGTCTCACTGGAAAGGCCTGTCATAGGATAAAATGGAAATTGATGAATCGATAGATAGAAAACATTTGGATCTTGGTAAAAAATTTCTTGGGTTCCATTTCCATGATGGACATCCCAGTCGATAATAAAGATTTTCTTGAACCCATTCTTTTGTAAATATCGGGCGGTAATGGCAACGTTATTTAACATACAAAAACCCATGATTCGATTGTGTTCCGCATGATGGCCCGGAGGCCTAAGAAGTGAAAAACCGTTCTTGATTGTTCCTGAAATTAACGCGTCTGCTAGGGTTATTCCGGAATTTGCGGCGGAATAAGCGGCAATCCACGATTTTTCCGTGAAAGGGGTATCAGAATCAAAGTAGCCTCTTTTCCCTTTCGAACGTTCAATTTTTTGAAGATGAGCACTAGAGTGAATTTCATTGAAGAATTCACTGGGGACCTTCTTCATTTCAGGAAAAAATAGGGAATTAAAATAACTGGTTTGATGTAATTTATTAAGACATGCAAGTAATCTATCGGAGCTTTCATAGTGTGGAATTTTTGGATCTGCGTTGTGATAAAGAAAATCTTTTGAGTAGATGAAACCTGTTTTCATTTTCACTTCTCTTTTTGAACGTTATTTAAGGGACTGTCCAGAAATTTACGACTTCTTGTAATAAATCTTGGATTTTCGATTACAAAAAGTCCAAAAGCCGTAAAGCTTTGTTCCTATCAAATGTCTATATGCTTTTTCAGATAAACTTAGGTTGAACTAAGAGTTTGTCCCTAAACCGTCCAATGTACGGGAGTTGAACAATAATAAAGTCTATTCAAAAGTTCAAAAACCGCAAAAGCGATGTAACTGTGGAAACTGCTTTGTTTTACCGTAGTATAAAGATAATTTAATTCCGGATTTAAATTTGAAACTGTTTTTTAGTTGAATATAATAAACTCCGACATTATTTAAGAACGGAGTCTATTTTACTAACTTACAACTTTGCCGCAAGGCTACAAGGCTTCGTATTTTTTATCCTGTGAATAAAACTATCATATTCATTCTTGTTTTTTTCCTCTGGGCCTTTTCTTTGTTTCCTGATTTTGATTTTCCCTTTCCGGTAAGAAATGCTCAGAAGAGTTCGGAAACGACTTCTTCCAGGTCTCGAAGTGTAAGAACTGAGTTTTCTGGAATTCGAAAAAAAAATGAAAGTGATAAGCCGGCGATAAAAATAAAAGCGGAAGCGCCTACAGTTCAGTTGAAAACGCAAATTTTCAAACCTGAGCAGAGTATGGACACAAAGATGGAAGTCGTAACAACTCAAGATAAGGAAAGTTCTTCGAGGAGTTCCGAACTACAAACGATTTCTAACATAAAAGTTCCGGAATTTTCAAGAGGGATTTATATTTCGCAAAAAACCCTAAAGAAAACGAAAGAATTTTATGATCTCAGGAAAAAAGGGAAACAGTACGGAATTAATTTTCTTGTAATCGATATTCAGCCCTCAACTCCCTCGAAGGAAACCGTGGAAGCTTTGATAGCTGAAGGTTTCTATCCTGTTGCCAGAGTCGTGAATTTTGACGGAGGACTTCCGACCGAAAAGCCGTCGAATCAAAGGGTCGCTTCGATACACAAGTCGATTAGGTCCGCCTGTAAGTCTGGTTTTCCGGAAATTCAATTGGATTACATTCGTTATGCGGATAACCTTCAATTAAAACTAACTTACGAAATGAGGTATAAAAATATTGCCGCAATTATCAAGGATATCAGAAAGGAAACTCTCAAATGTGAAAACCTTCCGTACCTTGGGGCCGATATTTTTGGTCGAATTCCATTCAACGAAAACGATATGATCGGACAAAAAGTGGAAGTATTTGCCCAGGTTGTGGACGTTCTGTATCCAATGCTTTATCCGTCGCATTTTTACGGCATGCCGGCAAGAATCAAAAATCCCTATCAAACTGTGTATGACGGAACCATTCTTACCATTAAAAAATCTCTGAAAACAACAAGAGTCATTCCGTACATTCAAGGATTTAATATGTCCGTAGGAAAGTCGGGACTCTCGCTCTCGGATTATATCAAAGCGCAAATAAAGGCCAGCTACGATAGCGGAGGGAACGGGTTTGTGATCTGGAATGCCTGGAACGACTACGAGTTGACCTTCCAAGCGTTAAAGGATTACGATAAGGAAACAAAAGAAAACCGATTATAATCCTTTGAAGATCGGTTTTCTTTTTTGTTCGATTGCTTTGATCGTTTCTTTGAAATCGGCCGAGATAAAATTTCTTGCTTGAGATTCTGCTTCTTTTCTAAGGGCGGTTTCTAATTTTTCCCTGTCGTAAGTGTTCTTCTTTAATTCGCTGAGAGCTAAAGGTGCACTTTCGGACGATGCGATTGCGATTTCAGTCGCTCTTCCCAAGACTTCCTTTTGTGGAACCGAGTCATTGCAAAGACCAAGGCGAAATGCCTCTTCTCCATTGAAGGTTTCCGCTAAAAATAAAAGCCGGTTTGCGACATGAGTCCCAAATAATTCCTTCACGGTATAACTGGAGCCCATACCCGGATGGATTCCAAGTTTAACGAAGTTAAATTGATATTTAGCCTCATTGGCAAAAACTCGGATATCGCATGCGAATGTAAGTGAAAGCCCGGCTCCGATTGCGTGGCCGTTTGCGGCACAGATTACCGGAATGTCCAAACGTCTTACGGATAAGAAAAGGTTATAAAATTCGAACATCGCTTTTTTGTTCGTTTCATAGTCTTTATTTGAAAACGACTTCAATAGTTCGAAATTACCGCCTGCGGAAAAAATGTCGTTTTTTCCGGTTAAAATGACGACCCTCGGTTTGTTCTTTTCGGTTGTTTCTATCAACCCATCGATGATTTTTTTGAATTCCAAACCCATTTCCCTGGTCATAGAATTTCTGGTTTCAGGATTGTTGAGGCTTAACTTTAAGATCTTGTTTCCGGAACCTAGATCGATTGTGTCTTGGTCAATGAATTCCATTAAACTGCTTTTTTCTCCAACTCGAAACTTTCATACCAGATTCGGTCGGATACGGTCAACGGTTTTTCTCCGATTCCCATCTGGGTGTAATATTCGAGAAGGATTTCCAGATGAACTGCTTCCTGGTCTTCTAACGTCCAGAAGGTAGAATCAATGGATTTTGAAATAAGCGCTTGTCCTCTGACGGAATCTTGAAAATATTCCGGCTTGCCTGAAAAAATCAAGTGGGCGGAAATGAGATCGAATCGTATCGTTTCCAGTATTTTTTTGAATTCGATTTCCGACTTTTCGAAATATCTGGATGCAATTTCGGTTTGAAAATAATCTCCCCAGGTTAGGATATCCGGTTCCACCCCGGTTCTTTCTTTGATTTGCGCGATTTTGTCTTCTTCAATAAAAGGAGTGGTTGCAAATCTATCTACAAGTTCCTTCAGAGCGATCAAATCCAGGATTTTTCCGGTTGATAGCTTCCCTTGTTTCATCATATCGAACAATTCTGGGTTGAGTTCCGACTTTTTTATATCCATACATTCTTTTTCGGGTCATTCTCAAAGCTTCCTGTGGATTTTTTCTAAATCTATCTCAAAAACTCTTTCCATAGTTTGTCTTAAAAATCCATATCTTTGTTTAGAATGCCGATTGTCCTAAGATATTTTTGAAATAGTTCCTGGGATTGATCGGAACCATTTCTAGATAAAACCAAGATATCCGAGAATTGTAAGGCCGATATTCGGAATTGATACTCGGGCAAATGAAAAGAATACTAGGATGAGTTTGTTTCAAAAGTAGAATAACGTGAGTTCGGTTCGATAATGTCCTAATACTTCCTCAAATAAAGTGTGGGAACTCTTACATTTTATTACGAACTTACCAAATGATTGTAGCGGATTTCTTTTCAGGTTTTGGAGTACGTTCTAAAGAAAATTTATGTCTCTCATTACCAAATTCATGAGCAGATTTAAGAAACGGGGTCTCAATCTTTGCAACTGAATTTCAACCCTTGGAAAACCGATATTCAAGATGGAAGGCTTCCCTTTAACAAAATAAACATATGGCAGTCGGAAGATCGGACAGTTTACAGGAACTCATCACAATTCTGGAGACGATGTTTGGAGAAACGATCATCGGAACCGACATCAATCTCGTAAAACATCTATTCTATTATCTCAAAGCGGACGAAGTGGAATTCCCGTTCGACTATGACGGGCAAAGATTCTTCGCCATTGTGGAAAACATAGAAGAGACGACCGTAAATCTAAGAATTCCAGGCGCAACGCAAGGATTGACTTTAAGGGCGAAAATCAGTTTTGAAATCATGAATATTCTCTATCAATTCGAAGTTGTAATTCTCGAATTTTTGGAGGGGACGATCGTTCAAGTTCGGATTCCGTCGGAGCTCCAAGCCGCTTCTTTTAGAAAAAACGTCCGGGTCGCGGTCGACGATCTGTTTATGAATTACGTGATCCTTTTCAGGTCGCTTTCCGGCGGCGGAAGGGAGATCGGCAGAAATATTCAAGTCGAACAGAAATTTAACAATCTCATGCGCGAAATCAAAAAAGATAATCCCGATCTAAGATTAGTTAATATTATAATTTCAGAATATATTTCGAACGTTTCGAAGGGATACGAGGTCGTATTTTTTTCGCAGAACCGGGAAGAAACCTTTTTAGATTCCTTTATTCGCAGGAATGATCGGCCTCTATTTATCCCCGATACGTCTTTGATCATCAATTATATCCGCGAAAACGAGGATTCAGAATCGATTGTCGGAAACTATCGTGAAGAATATATCCGAATGGTTCTTGAAAACGGACAGGACTATGCGGATCAATTTTTCAGGGAGTTGCAAAAGAAAGAAATCCGGGAGTTCGTGATCTCTTACCTCGTGCTGCCGATCCGGTTGTTCAACGACGTCGTGGGTTATGTTCGTGTATATACTTCGGCTATGGATCGTTACTCGATTACTCCTTCTCAAGTGGGTTATTTGATTGAACTTACAGAAATTTTCAGTTATTCGATGACCAAAATTTTCATTCGAGAAGACAACTATAGGCACACGAAGGCCGGAACTCGTGTGGTGGATATCAGTATAAACGGACTTTTGTTTGAGATAGAAGAGAAAAGAATCTTTCATTATTTAAAAAAACATAATATTATAAAGATGTTTGTCCCCATTTCGGAAAAGATGTTGATTTTGAGAGGAGAAGTTGTTCGATATATAGTCGTCGAAGATGGTAAATATCATCTCGGAGTGAACTTTTTCGACTCCAACCCGGATGATATGTTGATTCTTCAAAAATATATCTTTACGAGAACGAGACGTGTCCTTTCCGAGTAAACGTGTGTAATTTTCGTCTTGTCCTTCGAAATTTTAATGAAAAACCGACTCCTTGCCAAGGTGTATAAAAAATGATACTATACGTTTATCTAAAACGATTTTTAATTTATGGATTTCAAAATGTACGGATCTCCCGGAATGGAAGCAGGTTTGAAAGTTTTATATTTTTCTAAAGAATCCGCGAACTTATTCTTCAGAATTCCGACCTCTTCTGATTCCCCCAAACCGCTTTGACCCGTTTCAGAAGTCAATTCACCGATCTTATCCAGATAAAGTTTACACGCTAAAAGATATGTTCTATAGTCGGAGGGATTGAGTTTATTTGCATCCTGAACAAGTTTTTCGGAAATTTCAAAATATGCGTCCGATCTTTTTCGATTTGTGGAAGCCCGGGTCGGAGTTTTGTCGGATTTGGATTTTTCCTTATAGAGATAATAGTAGGTTAAAGCGGAATGAATAAGAAGTTCCGGATCTGATCCGGTTCGTTTGAATGCTTCCTGAATAACCTCCATCGATTTGGAAAGAATGGACTGATTCTTAAAACCTTCCGTTTCGTATTTATGATTGAGGTAGTCTATGTATTCCGTATAAAATTCGAGTTCTTCCTGCGGGTTCTCAAATCGTTTACGATTTTTCCAGGCCATCGAAAATTCAGATCCGGCCGATATATAAGCTTCTCCCGTTTTTTTATAGAGAAGTCCTAAGCGGAAATGGCCCATCGGCGAGGAAGGGTCCAAGCTGATTGTATGTTTGTAGGCGCGGATCGATTCCGCGATTTCGTTTCTGGAAAAATGGTAGTCTCCTTTTTTTCTTTCGACGATCGCCGGTTCTATTTTTTCCGAAACCAAAGGAGCCGCTACCATGAGATTTTTATCCTTTACGAGTCCGAGATTTCCGATTCCCCTCGCTCTTTTACCGATAAAAGACGTTTGAAAAATGGACTTGATCTCGATTTGTGCAACGATGTTTCCGTTTTTGTAATTTTTATGATCAAAATCTTTTTCAATAAGATATAAAGTTTGTCCGACCCTAAGTCCGGGATCGAAATTGATTTTGATCGTAACCAAGTCGGCTCTTGTATCGACTCCGATGTCGAGGTATTTGTTTTTTCCTTCTTCTTCGATCGGTTTCACTTTATCATAAAGTACAGTCTCACCCACAAGAATCATCTTTTCTTTTTCGGATTTGCCCGGTTCTCGGAAGGCGTAGACGAATTCTCTTGAGTCCACTTTCCCGAAGGATGAGGTAAAAAGAAGGATTGAAAAAAAGATTCGAAAGGGTCTCACCTTATAAGAATCGGTTGATTTTCCCATCTTGCTTCGAAAAAAGATGAGTGTTGAAATGTTTTGGAACCGGTTCAAAAATGCTTTTTTAGAAATTATTTTAAAAACACCTTAGAATAATTGGAATAGGCATTTTAAACAAAGATAAAGTATTATTGAAATAGCTTTTAGTGTTCCGAAACGGTGTTCGAGAAAGAGAAAATTTTAATACTTAAGTTTAAAAATGGATCACAAACCTCGTGCTTCAGTAGTCACTCGTCACTACCTTCCTCTTCGAAAATTGGAGTTCTTTGAGTACTTTCGTATTTTTAAACAGACTCTAAGGATTGAAATCTTCGAAAGAAGAAATTTTAGGGTGGGAATGTTTCGGTTGTGGAGCATTTCCGGGGCGTTCTAATAAGGTTGTTTTGAATTCGGCATTTCTTGCGGCGTCGGCCTCTTCCTTGATATCGGTGAAGAATAAGATTTTTTCCGGTGCGATTCCCAGTTGCTCCGCGATCCTTGAATAACTCGCAGATTCCCTTTTCCCTCCCACTCCCGTATCGAAGTAAGCGGAAAAATATTCGGTCAAATCTCCAAAATCCGAATATTTAAAAATTAATTTCTGAGCCTCAATACTTCCGGAGGAATATACGGCCGATTTCTTTTTGGCGGATTGAATTCTTTTTAAAAAAGAAGGGACATCCGCGAATAAGGAGCTTTTCAGTTCTCCATTTTCGTAACCGTGTTTCCAAATTCTTCCCTGAATTTCTTTCAGAGGTCCGCTCTTGCGATCCACGGAAACGAGATATTTGCAATAATCGCTCAAATTCTGAGGAGAATCCGTTAGTTGTCTCGAATACGTGGAATCACGTTTTCCTTCTTCGAGTAATTTTTCGATCCATTTTCTCTCAAGAGAGTTCGATCGAAAAAAAGTTTCGAACTTCCCGACAGAATATGGAAAGAGAATTTTATGAACGAATTCGATAGGAGTTGTGGTCCCCTCGATGTCGAATAGATAGATTTCGAAATCCAATTAGATCGCTCCTTTGATTTTTTCGGCTTCGGAAGTCAGATAATCATGCACGTTTTTTTCGTCCTTTTCAAAATTTTTCAATACAATCAACCAGAATAAGGCACAAGGAATCCAAAAAAGAACAGAGATAGAAAGCCCTAAAGAACGGTCCCCCGGAGTCAGACCCAAAATCACCGCGCTCATCGCCGGTCCGAGTCCTTTTCCTAGGTCGTCGGTGAGATTATAGAGAGCGAACATGCTGCTCCTGTTTTTTGGAATATTCACGTTCATTAATATAGCTCTCACGTTCGGTCCGGTGACGGATATGATAAAACCGGCGGCGATGTTGGTTACGATAAAAAGTCCTGAATTTGCGATATCTTCCGCCTTTAAAAGATAAATACAAGGTAGAACTCCAATCAATATGCTGGACATACAAAAAATAGGAAGATATCGTTTGTTATAGTTGTAGATTTTTTGGCCGATGACCCCTCCTAAAAATGTTCCGGCAAACACTCCTATCGCCGCATAAGTGAGAAGCATCGTAGCTGTCGTTTTATCTAGATGATAGGAAGTCTCGTAATAATCCACTAAGAATACGAAAAAAACCCCCCAAGGAACGCAACCCGGAATTCCCTGAAGAAAGATTCCTATATTCGTTTTGTTTCTAAAAAGGAGTCTAACGTCACTCCAGAGAAGATGAAAACTTTCTTCCGGAAATTTCTCCGCGATTCCTTGCCATTCCGATTCTCCTCCACCTCGGATCGGTTCCTTACAGAAGATCCAATAAATGACCGCAAAAAAGAAAGAAGGAATGGAAAGGTAGATAAAACTCATTCTCCAGCCATTGATCGGATCGGCGTTTCCTAAAACTCCTCCGAAAAGTTGGCCAACCCCGAGACCGATTCCCATCGAAAGAGAAACATAAGCGGCGGCTGTGGATCTGGATTTGTCCGAAAAATAATCTCCGAGTACCGTGAAAAGAAGCGGAAATATTCCTCCAAGACCGAATCCGGTAAGAGTTCTGTAGATTACAAATTCAGAATAGCTGGTCGCAAATCCGGAAAGAAAGCAGGGAATTTCACCTAAGAATACGGAAAAGATGATAAGGGTTTTTCGCGAATATTTCTGAGATAAATAGCCCATGCTTACGGAAACGGCTCCGCCTAAGATGAAGAATAGAATCGGGATAATCCCTCCGATATACCAATCTACATCTTTCTGGTTATTGAGACCGAAAGAAGCTCCGATGTTTTTTAAGTTAGGCGCGATTAGATTCTGATCCGCAAAAAGGAAGAAGGCCATTCCCATAATCATCCAGAACGCTAAAATTGAGTTCCATCCATGATTCGCCAATTCTTCCAATCCAAAAAAGCGAAGAGGACTTTTCTCTAAGGGTCTTTCTTTCATATTTTCTCCGGTTTTCTATGAAGTTTGATTTAGGAAGCGCATCCCAACAATGAAAAAAGTGAAGTAAAACTCAAGGAAACTTTAAATTTGATTTTGAGATGTCTTGTTGCGAACTGCGCAATGGGACATGTACGATTTATGAATCCGTTTAAAAAAAATGATGTCATGATGAAAAAAAACCATTTTTGATCAGTTCTATAATATTTAGTTGACCCGTATCGTTTTAATGATTCTTTTCTCCCAAATAAATCGGTATTAAAAATGACCTTTCATCACAAAGAATTTTACATCTTATCTGGTTCCGATAAATCAAAATTGTACTGCCAATCTTGGACGAAGCCAAACTCCAATCGATTGGTAATCTTTCACCACGGTTTTGGAGAACATAGCGGGCGTTATGCAAACTTGCTCCGTTATTTTGCAGGAAGCGATATCAATTT
This sequence comes from Leptospira borgpetersenii serovar Javanica, assembly GCF_003046425.1. Lineage (GTDB taxonomy): Bacteria > Spirochaetota > Leptospiria > Leptospirales > Leptospiraceae > Leptospira > Leptospira borgpetersenii. The sequence continues at coordinate 2,335 of NZ_QAJG01000042.1, read as the reverse complement.
CTATTCTTTCGATATGAGAGGTCACGGTAATTCAGAGGGAAAAAGAGGACATGCGGATTCTTTCGATTTATATGTGAGAGATCTGGCGAATTTCGTTTCCGAGGTTTTCAAAAGAGAGGGGAAGGAGCGTTTTTTTCTTTTAGGACATTCGCTTGGAGCAGCTGTTGCGCTTCGATATTCTCAGGAGGGAATTAATCAGGATAATATTCTGGGTCTGATTTTAGGTTCTCCTGCGCTTTCGGTAAAAATGGATTTTAAAAAGAGGCTTAAAATTTTTTCGGCCAGTTTGTTAAGTAAAGTTTCTCCTTCCTTCATCGTGGACGCGGAATTGGATTTTCAATATCTTTCCCATGATCCGGATGCGATCGAGGCCTACAAACAGGATCCTCTCGTCCATGGAAAGATTTCCCTCAAGATGGGAAGTGAGCTTTTGGAAATCGGGCCTAAACTGATTAAAAAAGCGAATGTGCTTCGATGCCCGGTTTTGATTCTTCACGGCCAAGAAGACGGGCTTGTGGATGTGAACGGTTCTACGGAACTTTATAAAAATCTAATTTATAGAAATAAAAGAATCAAAATTTATCCCGGACTTTATCACGAATTGATGAACGAATTTCCGGAACACAGAGATGTGGTGCTAAACGATATCCAGACGTTTTTAGAAGCCATTCAGAGAGAAAAGGTGGAGGATTCTTCCTTAAAGATGAAAAAGGAAATTCCGACTTCACCGAAAAAGAGAAACGAGAAAAATGCGGTTTCGAATCTTTAACGTTCTTGAATTTTTTGTTTGTTCCTGGAAAGGTTTTTAGATGTGAATTTTCGGTATTCATTTTCGATTTTTGAATATTTTTTGCGGTAAATTCAGGCTGTGATCTTTCCTTATTTCAAAGGTGAATCTGTCTCCGCTTTTATTGCAGTTTCAAATGGATTTTTTTTGAAAGTTTTACGGATGCCGTGCGCTTTAGTTTCAGTGTGGTCCCACTCTTTGCCTGCAAAGACTGAATTCGCCCAAACTTTCTTACAGTTTGTCCCAATGCCCCAGTTTACTTTGTTGGAAAGATCAAGTTGTAAGATTCTTATATCGAATTCACATTCATTGGATTCCTGAATGGAATTGACCGAGCAAAACAATAACCCCAAGATAACGGATGAGCGAAGTGAACAATCCTCACGATCGACTGATCCGAGAAACCTTTCAGGACAAAAAAGAGGCGGCTACTTTTTTTAAAAACACGTTACCGCCGGAAGTGGTCGAACTACTCGACTTGGAAAACTTAGAATTGACCGAATCGAGTTTTGTATCCGAGGAACTAAAACAAGAACAAACGGATCTGTTGTTTCAAATCCCACTTAAGTCCGGAAACAAGTCGAATGTCTATTTACTTTTCGAACACAAAAGTTATTTAGAAAACACCGTCTATATTCAATTATTAGGATATTTAACGGAAATCTATCGAAACCAACAAAGAAACGGAGAGCCACTTTCCGTAGTCATTCCGTTCGTGTTCTATCACGGAGACAAGGAATGGAAATTGGGAGATCGATTTTCGGATCAGTTCGTATTAACAAAACAAGAAACGGACGTGTTTCAGGATTTCATTCCCGATTTTAAAATAGACTGATTCGATTTGAAAGAGGTGGAATTGAAAAAGAAGTTGGAAAGTATCACGTTTCAAGTCACTCTGGGAGTGGTTCAAAAAATCCGGGAAGGGGATTTGGAATTCGTTTCTCACCTGCCGGGGTTATTTTCCCTATTACTTGGAATCGAGGAAGAATCGAAAAGGGTTGCAATCCTGCGGAAACTGTTGTTGTATATTTATTGGGCCCGTGATTTAAAACCTACGGAACTCAAAAGAGTTTTGGCAATATCAAAATTGGAACAATACGAGGAACTAACGATGACTACAGCGGAGAGACTCATTTCAGAAGGGATTGAGAAAGGAGTACAGCAAGGGATTGAAAGAGGCATCGAGAAAGGCATTAAACAAGGTGTTGAGAAAGGTAAATTGGAAGATGCCGGTGAAATGCTAAAGAAAGGGATTGATCTAAAGACCGTTTTAGAAATTACAGGATTCTCCGAAAAAACCCTGAAAGAAAATGGAATTCTCTAACGTGACATTGTCACCAGGTGTTGCCAACGATTTTGTGTAAATGACGTTTCTCAAAACGAATCGAAATTCAAATATAATAGCCAAGATAAGATCTAACACTCCGTTCCTGTCTATAACGAAAATTGTAAGTTGTCGAGATACTTATTCTTAGCTAATTCCTTCGCGTCAAGAAAAGTCTGGATCGGAGTTTTGCCAAAACAATACTTGCCTTGGTGTGTTCGTTC
>NZ_QAJG01000041.1 GCF_003046425.1 Leptospira borgpetersenii serovar Javanica | reverse complement strand
GTAAAAAGCCTCATTCTTGTCGGAACACTTGAAAAATATCAGTTTTTGATCCTTATGATCCCAAAAGCCTTCTTAATTTGTGGGTAACGTTATGGTATATAACTCTTGGCTGACCGATATCTATTTTTCTAGGGAATAAATATACGGATTTGGTGTTTTTACTATCCGAATCGAAGTTTTTTCCATTCAAGTATTCATTTCTGTTTTTACGATTTTTAAAAGATCATAATCAAAATCGCGGAAGAATCGCCTATCTTTCCCGTTCAGATTGACTTCTTCTGAAATTGATTTTTCCGATGTAGAGGGCTTTCCTTTTCAATCACTACGATGAATTTTTAAATTCCTTTGATGAAAATCGAATATCATTTTTTAGCGATATTGATTGTTTCGAGTCTTTGACATGACAATAGATTGAAATCGTCCATAAGTTTCTATTTTGATTATCCGAAATAATGTGAATTCGATATAAGAAGTTTGGGCGAATCGAATTACTTGTAAATTTCATAGCTGAAACGCTTTTGTAAAAAACGTTTCAGCTGGATTTTTCTGCTTTATCAGAAAGATCTAGTTGCAAGGTTCATCGATTGGCTTTGACGATTTTAAAAAGTTCTTCGTTTAACAACGAGCCGTCTTTTTTTTGTTTCCGATTTTTCCCATTTTACGCATCTTTAGGATATATTCGGGGGCTTTCGGGACTTTGCAGGCCGTTTTGCCCATTATCACTTCTACTATGCCGATCTTTTTTGCAGTTTGCAAAGCTTCCTCGGTAAGTTCCGGATAGAAACCTCCGACCGCGATTACAAAACCGTTCATACAATATTTTACTCGGTTCTGGGATTTATGAATTTTGGACTCTGCTCTTTTGAGTAACTTGGAAATTTCTTTCGACTCGATTTGATCATTCGGAACGATCGACAACAAACTGGAAAACGTACTCCATCCGGAGGAAGCGATGCTTTCCTTTTCGGATTCGATCCATTCTCTCGCGAGTTCCCAACCGTATTTACTTTCCGCCGCGATCCATGCTACGGTGCATTCGCTGATCATTGGAGAAGTTGCATTATTGGCCCAAAACTGCAGATCTTTTTTTTGGATTTGTTTTTCGTCGGCTACGAGTCCTGCAAGATACATTGCGTCCGCATTTCCCGTTTTATAAAGTTTCAGGGAAAGTTCGTTGTTCTTTTTGATTTTCTTTTGGATCTTTTTTAAGTCTCCTACTTTGACTCCAAAAAGTGGTTCTTTTGCTCCGTGATTGACGAATATCTTTTTGACAGACGGTGTTCCCATTTTTTTTAATTCTCTCATGATTTGTTCTAAGTCCATATTATAAAATCCTACTTTTTAAATATTGCTTTCGTGTTTGAAGGTTCCTCGAACCATTGAGAATAGTTTCCCGGAGTATAGTTTTAAAAATGTATGTCCGTTGTAGTTATCGACGATTCTTGAATCGACCAAGATTTCATTTAGGTTTTCTTTTTAAAGAAGATTTTTTAAACCAAGTGATTTGTTTGAACTCCAACGTTTTGTTACGATGACGGCAGGCCGTCTTTGGTAAGAAATTTGTTTCCGTAAATTATACGCAGCATAATATCAGAACCTGCTTTTAGAAGATTGTAACTATCTTTGTGAATTCAGTGCACAGGAACTAAATCGCAGAGCTTAGTATTATGCTTTGTCCATAAATACCCGGATCTTACTATTGAAGCGTATGAAGATAATACTATGATGAACTTGTTTCAAAAGTTAAAATGTGTGCTCTTCTTCAAAAAAAACAATTCCGAATTACAACGGTTTTTGAGGATTTTGCCTCTTTGCAAAATTGTTCGTTAATTTTAGTACTACTTTTAAGTAACTTGGAATAACTTTGAGTTCGTTTCAGGAATTGAATTTTTACCGATGAAAAATATATCTTTTGATTGCAAAAAAAACGGATCAATAGCGGTAATTACCGTTTCAATCGGATTGCTAAACGGACATTCTCAAAAATGTTCGAGGGATTCCATAAGAATTCATGGATATTTTTTTGGAGAATATGATATGTTAAAGGTTGTTTGTTTTTTAATTACGTCCTTGCTGATCCTTCCTTTAAATGCGGAAGAAATAGACCTCGTCAATAAGATCATTCTGAAAATTACGGATTCTTCCATCTTAAAAGAAGGAGATAAGATGCAATTTGAAGTCCTTTCTTATAACCATGGAGTAGCTATGCCGATTATGACAGAAGGACCTAGCCCGACCTGTCTATCAAGACTATACGGTGACGAAGTATTTAGATTTATATTCAGCATATTTGTTGGAAAAATGTGCGCGTGGAGGAATGATTCCGGAAGTAGTCCTAACCTACTACCAAAGAAGTAAGAACGGATCCTTCACTTACAAAGCTTTGGAAGTTCAGATGGTCAATGCAATGGTCACGAGTGTAAGCGTAGGGGGAGGAGGAGATCGTCCTATTGAAACGATAACCTTAAATTTTGATTCTATTCGATACTCGGTTACGGCGCTGTCTTCTTCCGGAAAATTGGAGACGAAAACATTCTTAAGCAAAGTTTCGAAAAATTAGGAATCGATACTTCGGTTCGCTTGCGCACGCGCCAAATAGCCGAAGACGAAACGATTGATCTATGGGAGTTTTGATTGGAATGGATGAAAAGTTTTTAAAAAGTCTATTTTTGAAATACTTTGTAAATAAAAAAGACTTAAAAGAATTGGAATGTTTTACTGATGGCATTTAAATTTTAGAATATTCTATTTTTATTGTGTTTATTTTGTGATTGAGCGATTGGGATGTCCTCTTTTTTAGGAAAATGTAGCAGGGATTAAAATCAGTTTTCCAAATTTCCAATTCAAAAGCCAGTCCTTTGTTGTCCAGAAGGATCGATGCAAGAACTAAAATCCCATCTTCGTCGTAAAATTGAACCTCTTTCCATTTTCGACCAAATTGACGATTTGTTTCTTCATTCGGATCGTATATAAATCGAATCGAACCCATATAACCGTCCGAAGTTCTTGAATCAAGATAGAATCAAAGGATTTGAGACCGATCGATTTTGGATCATCTTTACCAATAATCTTAAGTAAAAAATCTTTTTCCTCCGGTAAGGGTGCGCGATTCAGAGGAGTGAGAAAAGTTTTTATTTATCATAAAAATTGCATATTTCTAAGAGCGTGTCCCAAAACCATTCGATCTTATCGGAATCCTCGCGGATCGCTGCAATTGTTCCTACGTTTTGGGACAGACTCTAAATAAAAATCTTAAATTAACGTGAGTTCGACGTTTGAAAATGAGAAAGAATTTTCTAAAGTAGTAGTTCCTACAATTTTAGAATTTGTTCGTAAAATCGTGATTTGTGGTATTTTTCCGCATTTAAGAATAGATTTACAAAGTTCAAACCCAACTTGTTTTTAGAAAAATGAATCATGGATTCTTACGCCGAATTCACGTTAAATAAAACGAATATTAGAAAAGCGGAACGACTTATTTTGTCTTTAATTTCCTGTTACAAATTCCACCGAATAGCCAAAGGTTTCTTCAAACGCGATTTTTTGTTCTTCCGCCGCCCAGATTTCCAAAGAAGGATCGTAACCCTTGTTTGTGTGTAAGACAAAATGGATCTGATTTTTTTCCGTCTTACAAGTTACCGAAGGAACCAGTCCGCCTCGGTTACGATTCAGCGCCGAGCTGATTCTTAAGATCGCGGAAAGCTGACAGACCAGGTTCCGATTTTTCTCCGCGAGTTTGTTGAACTCCCGATGTTTCAGTTTCGGAGTATTTTTTCTATGATAACGAGCGGTGAGAGCGATGATTTCGATCTCCAAAAAGGTAAATCCTAAGAGCATTTCCGAATTTCGAATCATATAATAACTGTGTTTGTGATATGCGGAATGAGAGATGGATTGACCGATTTCGTGAAGAAGAGAAGCTGCTTCCAAAAGTTCTCTCTGTTCTTGACCGAGTTTATGCATACTTGCCAGTTGATCGAAGATCTGAAGACTCAAATTGGCGACATGTTTGGAATATTCTTCGTCTCTAGAAAAGGCTCGCATGAAGTTATCCACCGAGGTTTGTCGAATTGCGTCCAGATGTTTGGAGTGTTCCCTACTTTCAAAATGTTCCCATTTGCGAATGGTATCGTAAACGATTCCTTCTCGGAGGGCGAACTCGGAAACCGTCAAAGCGGGAACGTTTGCCAGATCGAAAATCTCTTCCAGGATAAGAGTTCCTCCGATAATGATGTCGGCTCGTTTGCTATCGAGTCCGGGAATCTTGGTTCTTTTTCTATATGTGTCTGCTTCCAAAATTAGGTTTCGGATTTTCTTAAATTCCGAGGTCAGAAAGGAAAAGTTATTCAATGAGATTTCTTCACTTTCACCTCTTGACGCAAGAATCATTCCGGCAATCGCTTGGATGGTGCCGGACGAACCCACGACCAAATCCGGTTTTAAATCTCTGAGAATCTTTCGAAAGGGAAGAAGCATTTCTTCTATAAAGAGTCTGCACTTTCGGATACCGGAGTTGGAAAGAGGTTCTTCCTGAAAGAATTTTTCTGTGAGTCGAATCGCTCCCAGTTTAAAACTTTTAGAGAATAGAATGTTGCCTCTGTGGCCGACGAGTATTTCCGTACTTCCTCCACCGATGTCGATCATCATGATCTTTCGATCGAAAACGGGAATTCCTTGGAGGATTCCGAAATAGATCAAACGGGCTTCTTCATAACCGCTTACTACGTCGATGGATATGCCCGTTTCTTGGTATACAACTTCTAAGAATTCTTCCCGATTGGAAGCTTCTCGTAACGCGCTTGTGGCGACGGCTCTGATTTCCGCACCGGCGTTTTCCGCGAGAATTTTAAATCGTTTGAGGCAATCGATTCCTCTTCGAAAAGAATCCGAGTCGATCGGACCGTTTTCTTGTAACCTGTTACCTAAGCGAACCGATTCTTTTTCTCTTGCGATGGCTTCGAAGGTTCCGTTCGTTCTAACTCGAACGATGATCATGTGGAATGAATTGGTGCCGAGATCTATGGCTGCGAGAGGTTTTTCCTGAACCATGATGGAACAAAATGTTTCTCCGCTGAAATGAATCCAGCCTAATTTGTTTTCTGATTTTTTTGTTTTGAGGTTGCCGGGAACCTAAGCGTTGAAATTATTGAAACCTGTCCAATGAAGAAAGTTCTGAAGAATTTTCCGTTTTAAACAGATAATAAAGATAAAAAACCTCCGCGGTTGAAAGGTACATGAAATGATCTTTGATAACCTCTACGCCCTGTTTTCCAACGATATGGGAATCGATCTAGGGACGGCAAATACACTGGTACATGTAAAAGGACAGGGGATCGTTTTATCCGAACCTTCCGTTGTCGCGGTTCATGCGGCTACCGGTAAAGTTCTCGCGGTAGGGCAGGAAGCAAAGCGGATGTTGGGTCGGACACCGGGTGAAATTGTGGCGATCCGTCCGATGAAAGATGGAGTAATCGCGGACTTCGAAACCGTCGAAAAAATGATCCGTTATTTTATCGCAAAGGTGCATAACCGTACCACTTTCGTAAAACCTAGAATCGTAATCGGAGTTCCGTCCGGAATTACCGAGGTGGAGAGACGGGCCGTTCGTGAATCCGCAGAGCAGGCTGGGGCGAGAGAAATTTTTCTGATTGAAGAAGCTCTTGCCGCCGCGATCGGAGCCAATATCCCGATCAACGAACCCGCAGGAAATATGATCGTGGATATTGGTGGTGGTACGACTGAAATTGCGGTGATATCTCTTGGCGGGATGGTAATTGCGGAATCCATCCGCACCGGGGGAGATGAATTTGATGAAGCGATCATTAAGTATCTCCGAAATCAATACAACCTGGTCGTCGGGGAAAGAACCGCGGAAGACATCAAACTTACGATCGGAAATGCTTATCCTGAAAAGAAGGCGGAAACGATGGAAGTTCGTGGGCGGGACGCAATTTCCGGACTTCCCAGAACGCTTGAATTGGAATCCAACGAAATCCGTAAGGCTCTCAAAGAACCGACCGATGAAATTTTAGATGGAATCAAACGTGTCCTAGAAAGAACACCTCCTGAACTTGCATCGGATATCGTTGAAAGAGGAATCGTACTTACGGGAGGAGGATGTCTCCTCCGAGGGTTGGAAATGTATCTTTCTAAGGAAACGGGAGTGCCCGTTTTCCGTGCGGAAAACCCGCTTACATGTGTGGTTCTTGGAACCGGAAAGTATCTAGACGAGTTGAAATATATCAAACCTGGTATACGTTAAGAAGTTAGTTGAAATAGCTAACGTTCCGAGCGATTTTTGTTCGGACGAATTCGGGAGCAGAAGAAGATTCGATGTTATGGTTTCAACTCAGTCGAAGTAAGGAGACTCTTTCTCTTCTTTTCTGTATTCTGTTCTCCGTATTTTCCTTAACTTTTCGAAGCAACGTAATCGTCAGGGGAATCGCAAGCTTTCAACGAGTCGGAGACGTAGTGTCCGGCTCCATTGATTCTTTTGGTGGATTCTTCAAAGGCGCTTACAATAAGCTGGAATCTTTTGAGACCATACGTAAGGAAAGGGATTCTTGCGTTGCGGTTATGGAAGATTATAAACTACTTCCGCAGGACTTGGAAAAAGCGAATCGGGAAAATGATTTTCTCCGAAAGGAGCTTCGCTTTCAAAGCAGACAAAAATATGCGAGTCTCAAGGCGGAGGTTTTATCCGTTCGTTTAAATTCCATTTATAGAACCATCATCATCGACAAGGGTTCCGATTCCGGAATCAAACCTTACATGCCGGTGACTGCAAGAACTGTGGATCAAAAGGGTGCAATCATAGAAGCGCTTGTCGGTAAAGTGATTGCTGTGACCGGGGGATCGGCCGTAGTCCAACCTCTCATCAATTCGAACTTCAACATGGGAGTATCGATGCCGGATACCAATCTTTGGGCCAATCTTTCGGGAAACTCCGGAAGGGGAACCGAAGCGCTTTTGAATTATATCGATAGCGGAATCATTATCGATCCGAGAGTGTTCGGGGAATATCCGATGGGACCGAGTGAGATGATTCAGTATACGGAGTCTTTGAGTAAGATTGGTAAGTCGGTATATACTTCCGGAGGCGGCGGGGTATTTCCCACTGGGATTCCGGTAGGAATCATTACGGAAGAAGGACAACGAAACGGAAGTTTCAAAAGCGCCTATCTTAAACCTTTTGTTCGATTTGAGATGCTTGAGAGTGTAACGGTCATTTTGAAACTTCCGGAGAAGTGGCTGGAAACTTGGCCGGAAGGACAGAATATTACGATCGAAAATCCTTATTTCGGAGAGCTCAATTTTCCGGGAGAAGATCGTTCGAAAGAAAATCAAACGAAAAATCCTCTGCCGCCTAACGGGAATCAGCCGCAAACGAATGCACCGAAGAGCCCTTCGACTTCTGTTCCGAACGAGGAAGATTTGTAATGATCTTAGAAAAACTCGTTATCGCAGTCGGCATCTTAATCGCGCACTTTTTAAATGGCTCGAATCTTTTCGAAATCGGTTCGGCGATCAAACCGGACTTTATGATTCTTCTTGTGCTTTTTTTCGCTTTGAGAAGGGGGGCGCTCTACGGACTCTGGATCGGATTTTTCGGAGGCCTTTTGACGGATAGTGGACTCGGCGGTGAAATTGCGATCGGAAACGTGGTTACATATAAGATCGGACTTCATTCCTTGACTTTTTGTCTGATCGGGTATCTTGTCGGAAAATTTGCTCGTTCCGCATATCATGAGAATTATTTTTCGATTACGATCTATTCTCTTCTAATCACCTTTGTCACGAGGGTTGCCACGTATTATTTGTTCTCCTTATTTTTTCATGAGAATATGAGTTATTCCTTATTCTTCACTTCGTTTTTTAATGCGCTCATCGCCCCGGCCTTCTTTTATGCCCTAACTTGGATCTATCAATTGGATCACATGGGGGACGCGTAAGTTGTTCGGCGGAGCGCAGTCTGCGTCGGAATACCGACTTGAAAAAAGTTTTCGTCTTCGTTTATATATCTTTTCCGGACTTGTGGTGTTTACGCTCGCCGCGTTTATCTTTCAATTATTCAATCTACAGATTCTCAACGGGACGAGCAATGCGCTCAAAGCGGAAAAGTTCGTGAGAAAGAGCGAGACCATGCCGGCCGCGAGGGGACAGATGTTCGATCGTAATTTTCTCACTCCGGAAACTTCCATGGCTCTCGTTTCGAATTATTCTTCCCTAGATGCGATCTTAAACACGTCCTTGTTCAAGTACGATCCCGCTTCCGTAAAAGCGTTTATTCAGGAATTTGCACGGACACTTTCGATTCCGATCTCTTATTACGAGAACGAACTGATCGAGCCTCGTTTTTCGAGAAACCTAAAGGCTAAAAAGCCGATCGTTCTTTTGGAGGGAATTACACATGCGCAACAGGAAAGAATATCAGCGTTTGATAATATATCTAAATACATTATTCTCCTGCCTTCTCCTAGGCGAATTTACAAAATGGGCCCGGCCCTCGCACACGTAACCGGTTATATCGGGAAACCGACTCGGGAAGATCTTCTTTCCGGGGAGATAAAATCGTATCAATACCTCGGAAAAAGCGGACTCGAACTCGAATACGATTCCGAACTTCGAGGAGTGGACGGATTTAGGATTCAAAAAAGAAGTTCCGAAGGAAACATAGAAGAAGAGCGCGTTGTGGAACATTCTTCACCCGGAAATAATTTGATCTTAACGATCGACAAAGACATTCAGATTGCCGCTCACAAAGCGCTCAAGGGTAGTAGGGGAACTGCGATCGCGATCAAGGTCTCCACTGGAGAAATTTTGGCGATGGTTTCCAACCCGAGTTACGATCCGAATATACTTTCCGGGAAAAATAAGGCGGATCGAACCGCACACTACAACCGAGTCAATAGTAATGGAGGATTTTTAAATCTTGCGATCCAATCCAAGTTTCCTCCGGCTTCCACTTATAAAACATTAGTCGCGCTTGCGGCATTGGAAAGTCAACACAAGATCGGATATACTCCGGAGACGACGTTTTCTTGCAATGGAAGTTTTGTATTAAAATCCACGTTTGCAGGCGTTCCCGATCAGGTTTTTAATTGTTGGGAAAAGGGAGGTCACGGAATAAATGATCTTGCACATGCTTTGCAGAAATCCTGTTCGGTATATTTTTACAATCTTGGATACAAACTCGGTTCCGACGCGATTTTAAACTACTCCAGGCTTTTCGGATTAGAAGACAAATCCAAAGTGGACCTTCCAGGAGAAATTACGGGTTTTGTCCCATCTTCTGCGTGGAAAAAAAGAACGTACGGGACCAAGTGGTTTGACGGGGATACGATCAATTTATCAATCGGGCAGGGGTTTATCTCAACTACACCGATGGGAATGGCATTATTTTATATGGGACTTCTCAATCGTGGGCAAATCTATCAGCCGTATGTGGTGAGTGAAATTCGGGATCCTGTGGATAACTCTATCATCAATAGAACTACACCCCAAATACTCAGAGATATTCCGATCAATCAGTCTTCTGCAGAAGCGATTAAAGAAGGATTAAAGCTCGTGATCAAAAGTGGGACTGCGGCGTACGTTTTGAACAAGCCGTTCTTACCGGATATCGCAGGAAAAACGGGAACAGCTCAGACGAGAAGAAGAGGCTCTTCCGGATCCAACCATGCATGGTTTGTGGGATATGCTCCCGCAAATGCACCTGTCAGTGAACAGGTATTAGTCGTAGTGTTTGTGGAGTACGGAGTTGGAGGGGCGGCGGGAGCTGCTCCTGTGGCGAGAGAAATGTTTCATGCCGCGTTTCCTCCGGGAACGTTCAAAAAATCACAGGATATAACGCCCTCTTCTCCTTCTACGGGGCAGGAGGGAACGTTTGAAGCCAGATAAGTCCATAGAGAGAATCGATTACTTTTTAGTGATTTCGGTCGTGATTGTCGTTCTTTGTAGCGTGATGACCCTATACAGTCAGGAAGTCAATTTCGAAGATGGTCCCGGAAAATGGTATCGCCAGCTGTTTTATTTCGTCATCGGACTTGTAATCATGTATTTCGTGTCGAGGATCAACTATCAGTTGTTAGGTGCTTATGCGCTTGTGATTTATGTGTTCACAATTTTCTTACTGATAATCACGTTAATTCCCGGAATCGGATATTTGCCTTCGGGAAGAGGGGCCCGCTCTTGGATCAAAATTGGACCTATCGGGATTCAAACCTCTGAGTTTGCAAAGTTGTCCTCGGTGATTTTATTGGGTCAATTCATGGTCTTAAAGGAAAAGGATATGAAGAACTTAATTGTTCTTTCGATTCCGTTTGTAATCGTGATCGTTCCGATGGTATTTATTCTACTGCAGCCCGATTTCGGAACTGCGGTATCTTTTCTGCCGATTTTGTTTACGATGCTCTTTTTCGGAGGAGCGGATATCCTTCACATCGGATCCTTATTGGCGTTCGGAGGAATTACTCTCATGGTTCCCATGTTCGTGGAATATTCTAGACTGACTTTGATAAACGACATCGCCGACTTTTTACAAAGGACCGGAAAAACGGATCTTTTATCCGTGGTTAATCGACTCGGTGGAAAGATATGGCTCGCGCTCGACGGAAAAGACGTAAAGACGGCCAATCTTACTCCCAAAACGTTAAACTCATTGCGGGAAGCGGTGGATCAGGTTGTGGAAGTGGAGGGAGGATTTTTCTTTAAGATTTTCTCCAATCAAACTCTGCTTTTGACTTTTGGAGCGATCTTTTTGATCGCTTGTCTTGTTATGGTGGGAATCCGAATTGCCAGAGGAAGCAGAGCATTAAGACGATATTATATACCTTTGGGGATTTTGGGAATCAGTTTGATCTCCGCGGTTGTAGTGATGAAAATCGTGCCCTTTAGAGAGAACCAGGTGATTCGATTAACCGCGTTTTTAAATCCGGAAGAATTCAAACAAGGAGCCGGGTATCAACTCAGGGCTTCGAAACCCGCGGTCGGATCCGGTAGATTTTTCGGAAAAGGTTTGATGAATGCAGAGATGACGGAAGGAAGAATCCCGCACGTCCCCGAATCGAGCACCGATTTTATTTTCGCTTCTTGGGCCGAGCAGACCGGGTTTTTAGGGTCCGTATTTTTATTATTCTTTTTATTTTCGATTCCGCTCAGAGGTTTACAGATCAGTTACGAGAGTAAGGATAGATTCGGATCTTTACTTGCATCCGGAATCGTCGCGTTACTTTTTTATCACATGGCGATTAACATAGGTATTGTGATCGGGCTTATGCCCGTGACGGGGATTCCTTTGTCGTTTATGAGTTACGGAGGATCGCATTTGATCATGTCCATGACCGCGATAGGAATCATACTTTCGATTAAAAGTAGAAAACACGCGAACTGAATTTCTATTTCTCCAAAAAAAATTGAACGATCTTGCGCTTTCTATACGAGGCATAAAACGATTTATATTATAAACTAGGGTGGAATTCGAGAAAAGGAAGTGCTGGCCAAGCTAAAAGAAATGTTGGAACTGCATTTAGAATCAAGATTTTTCCGGAAGTTATTAAAATCTGTAAGAAATAGGTCGTTGTTATTTGAAGAATTTAAACGTTTCTCACTCTCGAAAAAAAACTGCGATTGTCCGATATTAAAAATGCGCCTATGGACCCTGTCAGAGATTCCAGATTCTTTTTCGATTTAAAACGTAAATTCGAAGTCATATTGGAAGAGGTTGAAAAAAAGACCTTCGACCAAAAGGATGAAATTCGGGAATTGGAAACCCTTTGGGAAGAAATGTTCAATCTCGCAGGAAAAAATGATTCTCCCTATTTTCAAATCCGTCTCAAAACCCTCAAAAAACAACTCGATACGTTTGTAAAAAATAAAGGCTACGAAAAAAACGAATTCGATAAAATCTTTCATCAGCTCGACAAGATGAAACGGACAGATTCCGTAGAATTTTTGGACGAGTCCCTCAGAAACCGTCTCGGAAAGATCGCAGAAAATCATTATTCATCCGGAGATATGATTTCTTCCGGAATTGTGTTGCCGTCCGCGACGGCCCAAAAGGGAAATCAGTATATTACCTTTCGATGTGGGACGATTTACTTTATCACCGATCGATCTTCTTATACCGTTCTCAAGGACTTGGATCGAAGGAAAAACATCGTCGAATACAGAGGGGAGATTTATAGGATTTTTCCGAGTTCTTTCGTTTATGGTCTTTCCGAAGAGGAATACAGAAACGAAAACTTTCTCACAATGAATCTTCTCGTTCTCAAAAGGGAAGCCGGATTGGAATTCTATCGTTATGACACGTTAGGAGAAATATTTCAGATCAACGAAGGAACTTTCCGCAAAGGCCTGAAGCCTCTTGGCAGTGGCGAAGTTCGAGAAGAGGGCAATCGGATCCGGAATTATTTCCGAAAAGCCGGAATTCGGTATTACTACATTCCCGCCGAAAATTTTTAAGTAAGCAAATCTCTTTCGATTCGCGTATCTTGTGTTCCAAGCCGTAAGATCGTTTGTTCAATCCAATTTTGAAAATACGGTCTCTGCGGCGCGTTTGGAAATGCGTTGATACTTTGCATAGGAATCGACTAAGGCCGATCGAATCGCGCGTTTGTTTTTGACTCCCGATTTTGCAGATGTGTCGACTAACGCTTGAATAAGATATGCTTCGGGTGCCATAAACGTTCTCGTTAAGACGATGGAAGTAGAACCGATTGATCGCAAAACTGGCCCGAAGTATTTTTCGCTTTCGCAAGCTAAGACCGCAGCGGGCTTCGGGGAACGAGAAGACCGTTTCCAATTCGGAGGTAAACGATCCATCAGTCGATCGTGACCCGCCCATATGATCAGATCCGATTCGCTGTTTCCAGCGCTCGCGTTTAAGAAGTCGCTTAACGCATCGTCGATTTTGTCTCCTGCATAAGCATGAAATAGAATCGAAACTTTCTGTTCTCCCTTGCCGGGAGTTCGTTCCACCCGAAGTCGTCTTAAAACGGAAGAACCCGATGGCTCGTCTTTGCGTTCGACGACTTTGTAGCCGGATGCCTTCTTAAAAAAAGATTCCACGCCGTAGGCTGCCATAACGTTACCCACAAATTAAGAAGGCTTTTGGGATCATAAGGATCAAAAACTGATATTTTTCAAGTGTTCCGACAAGAATGAGGCTTTTTACT
>NZ_QAJG01000040.1:0-15000 GCF_003046425.1 Leptospira borgpetersenii serovar Javanica | reverse complement strand
AATCGGAGAACTGATGGACGTCCAAAAAAGCGGGAAAGAAGGTTATCTACAGTGTGAAATTGTAGGCTTTGAAGGTCATGTTTATACCCTTATGCCTCTCGGTCCCATCGAAGGAATTTATCCGGAAGCATTCGTTTTTTCGTCCGGAAGAAAACTCGCAATCCCCGTCGGTAAAGAACTTCTTGGAAGAGTTTTAAACGGGGTCGGAAGACCGATCGATAAAAAAGGTCATATCATCACAAAAGAAGAACGCGGACCTGATAACGATGTTCCAAATCCTCTGGATCGCCCCATCATTCGGGACATTCTTATGACCGGGGTTCGGGCAATCGACGGAATTCTTACCATAGGAAGGGGGCAACGTGTCGGGATCTTTTCCGGTTCCGGTGTCGGTAAATCCAGTCTCCTTGGTATGATTGCACGTTATACGAACGCGGACATAAACGTCATCGCTCTCGTAGGGGAAAGGGGTCGAGAAGTAAACGAATTTATAGAGATCGACCTCGGAAAAGAAGGTCTTCAAAAATCCGTCGTTCTCGCCGCCACCTCGGATGCCCCCAAAATGGAACAAGTCAATTGTGCTTTGTTAGCTACTTCTATCGCGGAATACTTTCGCGACCAAGGAAAACATGTAAACCTAATGATGGATTCTTTGACTAGATTTGCTCAAGCCAACCGGGAAATCTCCGCTTCTAACCATGAACCTCCGATCACGAGAGGTTTTAGTTCATCCGTTTTTTCTAAATTAGCAAAACTTGTAGAACGTTCCGGAACCTCTAAATCGGGCGGAACAATCACGGGATTTTATACGGTTCTCACTGAAGCGGACGAAATGGAAGATCCAATTGCGGACGCGGTTCGAGGTTATATAGACGGGCATATCGTATTAAACAGAAAACTCGCGGAAAAAAACCATTATCCCGCGATAGACGTTCCCGCCTCCCTTTCAAGAGTGATGACAAGGATCGTTCCGGAAAATCAGAACCTAAGAGCGGGGATGATCCGAGAACTCATCAGCGTTTATAACTCTGCGGAAGAATTGATCCGCCTGAACGCGTATGTTTCCGGTTCAGATTCGAGAGTTGATCTTGCGATTCGTAAAAAAGATAAGATCGATCGCTATCTAAAGCAGAAAATTCAGGAGCGAAGCACCTATTCCAAAGCGGTACAAGGATTGAAAGAGATACTCGAAGATGAGCAGGAAAAAGAGGAGTTCTAATTCTTGAAACGATTTCAATTCAATCTGGAACCCGTTTTAAGTCTTCGTAAGAAAAAAGAAGACGAGAAACTTAAAAGTTTCTCCCTCGTCGCGGGAGAAATCAATCAGATCCGCAATTCCATTCGAGAAAACGAAAAACAAATAGAATTTCTAACCGAAGATTCCGACTCTCTCCGTGGAGCTTCTTTAAGAGATTACCAACTTCATCAGGGTTATATCCGTTCTCTCATCACCCGAAACGAAAACTTGGAATCCAATATCGAAGATAAAAAACCGGAACTCGACGCAAAAAGGGCCGAGTTGATTCTGGCTCAAAAAGACCGTAAGATTTTGGAAATCCTCAAAGAGAACCAATACAAAGCCTACAAAAAGTTATATTTCAAGAAAGAAAAGTTCGAACTCGAAGAACATTACAATCAGCTTAAATCCATCCAATGGAGAAAAAACCATGCATCCTTTGAACCTGAACCGGCTCCGAGAATCTTTACTTACGATACGGGCTCAAGAACCGAAAACGACGGCTCAGGAGCTTCAGAAATCAAAAAACTCTACGACAAATACAAAAAGTGAATCCTTGTTCCAGAAAATACGAAACGTCACCACCGAAAATTCCCCGCAAACGACGGATTCTATTCTCAGTCTTCAAAAGAAAATCTCCGATTTTCAAAAGAAAGCGGAACTATTGGAAAATAAGATCAACGGAAATCGAATCGATCTAAAGGTTTAGCATGGCATCTTTAAGCGATAAGGCAAGAGCTACATATCTCGTTCTTCTCATCCTATTCTTGCTAGGAATCGGCTTTTTTGTTTTTGATTATTTCCAAATCATCAATGCTGCGGAACTTCTTCCCTTTCTTCGTAAGGAGCCCGCTCTCGTAAACCAGGATAACGAATCTCCAACCGAACTCCAAAAATTGGAATTCGCTAAAGCCCAGGAAAGGTTTGCGGAAGAATTAGACGAGTTAGAAAAAAGAAAGGCGGAACTTCTGACCGAAAAAGGAAAGCTCGAAGTGGAAATGGAAAAGCTTGAGGAAATGCGTCAAGGCCTCATCACGAAAGAAAAAGAGATGAAATCGGCCGACTCGGAAAAGAATAGTCGTCAAAAACTCGTAAAGGTTCTCGCGGATAAAGTAGGAAATATGCCCCCTGAATCCGCGGTCGGTATGCTCGTAAACTGGCCTGACGGAGACATTATCGATGTTTTTATTCAGATGGACAAAGACGCGGAAGACGATGGAAGACCGACAATTACCACTTATCTTTTAACTCTTTTTCCCGCAGATAGACGCGCAATGATTACAAATAAATGGCTCAGTCGATCGAGTGGAATCAAAACCCCCGGCATCCCCGACGACGCAATAGAAGCCAATCCATAATTTCGGAGGAACTATGAATTTTAAATTAAGATCGTTTTTTATTTTTTTCGCATTGTTCGTGTTAGTTGAGACTTCCCTGTATTCCAAAAAGAAAACGAACTCCCCCACACCCAAAGTCAGCGGTTACGAACTTGTTTCCAATCCTTCCGCCGCTTTCGGAAAAACAATCCAAATTTCCGGAACGGTTTCGGAGATATTGTATAAAGGAAATTCGATTCGTTTTTTAGTCCACTTTTCCGGCAAACCGGTTGCCTTAGATTCAGATTCAACTTCTTTAATCTCGAGCGTCCAAGTAGGAAGTTATGTTTCCGTTTGCGGTTTCTATCTCAAAGACCGGGAATTGAAATCAAACGGAGTTCTTACATCGATGCCTTTTATTTTGGTAGATTCTCCAAATTGCAAATAACGTTACTAGAAAAATCGTCTCAAAAAATTTTTATCTTTATTTAAAATCTCGATTCCGATCATTCAAACGCGTTTTCAAGATAACAGATAACTTCTCGGAATTTCGATACAAATCCTCCGTTTAGAAGAAATCTACTGTACAAAACTTAAAGCCATCTTCCAGAACTACTAGGATTATCCGGAAACTTCCACAATTTTAAACGACAGGAAAAAGCGTTAGAAACCACCAATAAAAACATAATCCGTAATACGGATTCACAATTGTGCATTTTCAATAGAGTTTTTGTTGATTCTAACCCCTTAAGTATCTTACAAATTTACTCTTTAAAGAAACATCATTCGCTTTTCCTCCAAGTTTATCGCCAATTCGAAAGCGTTCCTGCATTCCAATCGGTTTTAAACCCGGTAGTATAAAAATCATATAAAAAATCTTGCATTTATCATGATTCTTTTTAACGTGCAATCTATATTTGGAGGAATACTGGTGAAAGTCCAGTGCTGGCCCGCAACCGTAATGTTTGAATTCTTCGATTGTATAAGAATTCTCTAAGTCGGATACTCCTCTTTTAAGAAACACTCTCGCGGATATGGCGTGTTTTTGCTTTTAATCCATTTCTTTTGAATCGCTTCATAAGAACAGTTTGTCGGATTCGTCCAACTCGAGTGATTGCATTTTGTTTCGGGCCATCCTCTAAGCAATATCATATTTTTAGAGGCAACTGTCTTATGAAAAAATTTAGGCCATTGACTTATCGTCGTTCTTATCCAATTGATGTGGTCCGATGTTTTTTCCACTTTCTCTTAAGCGTTATGTCTTTAGGAAATTTTCTTTTTCCTATTGAAGTCACCGCTCAGGAACTTTCGCCCTATAAGAAAAAACCTAAGAAAGAATCGGCCAATAAAGAAAATAAAGACATAGGTCCGGAAGATGTGAACAGGTCCGACGGTATATTAGTAAAAGGTTATCGAACAAGGGGCCTGACGGGTATGAAGCAAAATGTCCGTTTAAAAGACATTCCGGCTACAGTTAATATAATCGACGATCATGAGCTAAAGACCCGTTCTGCGGACCAATGGCTCTCTGCTATATCTTATACTCCCGGCATCTTCGTAATCCGGAATTATGGCGGATTTAATACGCTCACTATCAGAGGATTAGATTCACGTAACGTTCTTTTACTCAAAGACGGAGTTAGAGACGATACTTTTCTCATTCAAAACAGTTCTCCTATGAGCAACTTTGCAAACGTCGAAAGAATTGAAATTTTGAAAGGACCCAATTCCGTTTTATATGGCCAAGGGGCAATGGCAGGTGTGATTAATATCATTAGTAAAAAGCCCCAAAAAAAAGCAAGTTACGAACTTTCTCTTACTGAAGGAAGTTTTGGTACACATAGAGCCTCCGCCGGGGCTACGGGACCAATCGGCACTGAATCCATCCGATATAGAATAGATGCGGCAACTTCTCAGTACAAAGGTTTTAGACAAAACTCTTACGCTTTAAACAATGTAGCTTCCTCCTTAGAATGGGACATTTCGCAAAAACATACTTTGTCGCTTTTTTCCGGAAAAACCTTCGACTTTACAAAACCGGATGCGGGTCTCCCGAAATCGAAGAATCCTAAGATCGACTTGGTCGAACCTGGAATTTCACTTAACAATAACTATAATACGAACGACGACTACCTTAAGAGCAACAGTGGAAATTTCAAAATCCAACTAGATAGCAAGTTTTCTAATATTCTTTCCATGAAGTCATTTATATCCTATTCACCACAAACTTATTATTATTTTGCGGCAGAGGATTTGAGCCATTCTTCCATAGATAAGAACATAATAGAACGCGACCACCTTCACTTCGAAACCAAAAGATCCCCTTTACAAGGAACCGTGGAACTAAATTGGACCTTCCGAACCGGATTTAGGCATAAATTGCTATCGGGTTACGAATACCATTGGATGGTTAGTCGTCATAGACGGAGATACTTTCCTCAAGGCACTACTTCGATAAATATTCAATATCCTAAAATCGAGCCCGTTGGACCTCTACCGGAGAATTTTACCGACCGAAAAACTTTATATCAACAAATGCATTCCTTGTATTTTCAAGACTTGATGGAATTTTCAGAAATCATAAAGTTCCTTCTGGGTGGTCGCTACGATAGTTGGATTAGAGAAAACAGAACAGAAAAATTATATGACCTAAACGACAACTACGTTTCAAGACCGGCTTCCTCTTTCAACAGAACGAGAACTCGATCCGATGCCAAGGTTTTCACTTATCGAGTCGGATTGATTTATCAGCCCCTCCATTATTATACCACATACATAGGATATTCCACCGCGTTTATTCCGGTGACGTTTATCAATACGAGCGGCAAACAGCTAAAACCGGAAATGGGAGAACAGATTGAGATTGGTCAAAGAATTGAATTTGCAAAAGGAAGAGTCCAACTGACGGGAGCGCTCTTTACAGCAAAGAAATACGACGTTGCCGTTTTAATAAATTCTCGTCCTCCTCTCTACGACCAAGCGGGAGAACTACGAACCAACGGTTATGAGTTCAATATAGATTTTCACTTAACCAAAGAATGGAGTTTCAAATCCGGTTATGCACATACAATTGCGGAATGGGAATCTTTTCGCCTTACGGATTCAAAGGGCAATGAAACGGATTATAAGGGAAATCGACCGATCAATGTTCCCAGAAACACGGCGAATTTTTGGACTACTTATACGTTCTCTTCCGGTTTTGGATTTGGATTAGGAGGACGTTATGTGGATTCTATAGCTGCAGATAACGCAAACTCCTTCTTCATCCCGCCTTACGGATTGTACGACGTATCCGTTTATTATAAATACAGTTACTATTATTTTCAGATTAACTGCACCAACGTATCGAATAAGAGATATTTCATATCGTCCATCCCAAATCCAACCCCGGGCCCTCCAAGACAATTTTTGTTTACGGTCAGTGGTAAATTCTAAGTTATATGCAATCGACAATCCGTTCCAATCGGAACTCTCTCAAAAATAGGTAACGTTATGCAATAAAGAGAAACAAGCTCCCAACTTGAGAATTCTTACGATACTACAAAACGCATCCTTGTGGTAAAACACGTTCACAGTTCGTGCTATAGTAACAAAGTCAATTTTCTCCTAAAGCTGCAATTCGATCAGACTCCAAAATACGAACTCCGGTCGGCTCCTTTTCCGCGATACGGATCATTGCTTTAGCGACTGTTCTCCCATGAATCAATCTATACTTTCTAATTCCTCCCAAAAGAAATGGACTTACAATTTTCGCAAAAAATTGACCCACCGTTTCACCGGGACGAACTTCTTCCCTTTTTCCTTCTAATAAAGAAGGTCTAAAAACCCCAAGAAAAGAAAAGCCGAGACTTTCCAGATCCCTTTCCATCTCTCCTTTTAATCTATTATAAAATACTAATGATCCTGGATTAGCTCCTAAAGCACTAACTACAAAAAAAGATTTTGCCCCTATTTCTTTTACGAGTTTAGCAAGTTTCAAAACATATTCATAATCCACCTTTTTGAAATTTTCCCGGCTTCCTGCTTTGGAAATCGTGGTCCCCAAACTGCAAAATACGTCGGTAATTCCTTGAGGAAGAATCGAAGCAACTAACGCGTCATAGTCGGAAATAATTTCTTCAACTCCGGCTACGCCGACCGGTCTACGTACGAGTGCATATACTTTTTGGTATCCGGGGGAAGTGGATAATTCCTCCAAAAGATATTTTCCGATCAAACCCGTCGCACCTGCGACTAACGCTAATTTCTGAGCCATAATTACTCTCTCCTACAAAATGCAAAAAGAATGCATTTCTCCCTTTTTTATAAAAGAATTTTTTTTAAAATCGATTTCTCTTTCCGGAAAGAATTGATCTATAACCCGGAAGTTTCTATCTTGAACTTTGTGAATATACTCCTATCGATCAAAAAAGCGCTTCATACATTGGATAGAAAATCCATGCCGGATTCCGTTTTGGAAGTTCTCAAAAAAGAAGAAAGAAGCGGAATCATCATCACAAATTACTTCCGTTATCTAATCGCCTTATTTTTTCTGGTTCAGATCGTCGTCAACGTCAACAGCGGAAACTACAAATTCAATCTCGTCGCGTTTTCGATCTATCTTGGTTTAACGTTCGCGCATACGATCATCATTCGAATTTCTCCCCTTTCCATAGTAAGCGTTTTCAATTACGTTACTTTGTTCGCCGAGTACGCCCTTATACTCGGAGTTTTACTTTTTTACACCTTCACTACGGAAAACGTGGATTTAGGTTTCGCTCTGAAGAATCCGATAAATCTCTTCTTTTTATTCCCGATTGTCTATTCCCTTTTGCAATTTAAAATCCGTTTCGTCTTTATTGGACTATTTCTATTTTATTTGATTTATTATTCGATTTTATGGATTGCGATTTCTCAAAATCAACTCGTATATACGAAGGACTGGGGACGTTATGTCAGTGGTCCGAATATTTTGGTCGAAGATATAGTCGCGGGCAAACCAGGTTTGTATTTTTGTTTCGCGATGATGATTTCCACGGGAATTTTCCGGACAATCTCGATGGTCAAAAGAATCGGAATTGTAGAAGGTCAAAAGACCGAACTCTCCAGATATTTTTCACCTAAGATCGTAAACGAAATGGTGGAAAATCCGGAAACTTTTCAAAACGGAAATCGACAAATCGTAAGTATCCTTTTTTTAGACATTCGCAACTTTACCTCCATGTCTGAGAGCATGGATCCGAAAGAACTCGGCGAACTTCTATCGGAATTTCGGAAGATAATGACGGAATGTGTCTTTGAAAACAATGGAACCTTGGATAAATATATCGGCGATGCCGTGATGGCGACATTCGGCACACCTCGCCCTTCTCCTTCGGCGGAAGTAGATGCAAGAAATGCGGTCGGCTGCGGAGTCATTATGCAAAAACGTCTCTCCGAATGGAATTTACTACGAAAATCGGAAGGAAAAGTCCCGATCTCTATCGGTATAGGAATTCATACGGGAGAAGTTTTTGCAGGAAACGTAGGAAGCGATCTTCACAGAGAATATTCGGTCATCGGAGACGCAGTCAACACCGCTTCTCGTATCGAATCTCTTTGTAAGATTTTGAAAAAACCTTTTCTTATTTCGAAAGAAACCATGGAGCTGTTAGGTGGAAAATATACTCTCAATCGCATGCCCCGTGTCAAAGTCAAAGGAAAAGAAGAACCACTTCAAATCTACGAAGTTGTTTGGGGTTAATTCACGACCCATAGGGAGTGAATTAGTCAAAGCGAAGCGACGACTCTTTGCAAAGCAAAGAAATTCGATTACATCGAAACAAATTACTCAAAGCGAAGCAACGACTCTTTACAAAGCAAAGAAATTCGATCGTTTTTATTTTCTCCGATTAGAGCGAGTATTCATAAAATAAGACTCTCGTACCGAACTAAAACCGCAAATGTATATTAAAAAAAATAAACAATAGAGTTGTTGAAAAATTAATTCTTCATCTGTTTCCGTTTCATGAAAACGGTCGATTAAAGCAGTTTTGTTAATCTGAATTATGGAATTTTTCAACAACTCTAATAAATAACGATTTTAAACGAATAGAATAGTCTCTACGATAAAACTCAGATATTTCATAGGAATTTCTATAAAATCAAAAAACTACAGAACATTATAAGGAATTCTTATGAGAAACCGCCGTTTTACGACATTCGAGAATTCTAAAATCTATTTTATAGAAGTTCCCTTATGCAGGAAAGAATGGTCGAGAATCAGCTTTATCGTCTCCTTTCCTCCAAAGATTGAACGTAATCCAAATACGCTTGAAGTTTGAATTTTTTCTTTGTCGAATCGGAAGACATAGTTCGGATGTTCCCAAAAACATTTCTTTCCGGAAACCAAGGACGATCAAATAAACCGAAACACCATAAAATTCCGTTATACGAATTCGGGTCCCTTCCGTCGTATGCGTATTTATTATTAAATTCCTCTAAAATTTCAAAAGCGGTCTGATAATCAGGAGACCACTCGATGACCTTTTTTCCCCAGAGCATTCTCAGATAATTTTGCATACAACCTGATAAAACCAACTCCTTTTGTGCAGCGTTCCAAATAACGTCATGCGTGCTTGAGCTTTCCAATTGCTCTTTTGAATAAATATAAGGGCGAACGTCGTTTTTATGAAAATCCAAATTTTTTTGAATCCAATCCGGAAGAATAGAAAGGTCCTTTCTAAAAGAAGGTTTTTTCCAAAACATCAAAAAACCCACGTCTCTCCACGTTATGAGCTCATCTAAAAAAGAATTCACGTTCGAATCCGGATGAAAATAACCTTCTTTTCTATTTTTATTTTCCGGAATAATAACTCCAGGAGTCCAGGGCCCATTCAAGTTCCAATTTAAAACTTCACTTACAATCTCTTCTTGAGAAATATGTCCGAAACGCAGATACGGAGATAAAAAGGAAGAATAAGCTTCTTCCGGCGGTTTGGGATGACTCCTAAGTTCCGCATAACCGGACAGCCCGCGTTTTAAGAATTTTTTTAGAAGTTTTATTCCCTCTTCTCTACCTCCTTTTTTTCCAGGGACAGGAGGGATTTTCTGAAAATGAAAATTAAAATTCTTGCATATTTCTGAAATTTGATCCGCGTCACCTTCGAACCAAACGATTCTTTTTAAGGGAGAATTCGGATTTTTTTCGAGCCAAGAGTCCCCTTTTTCCCGAAACGGCTTTTCCGGCTTGTGAAAAGATCGAAATTTCCATGCTTCCGGAAACAATCGATGAACTCGAGGACGAAGGATGCGGGCGGCGGACGCAAACTCTCCGTAAAAAGAAAGCGGAATGATCGAATTGGAATCAACCACGAGAAATTTACATCTGATTTTTTTAGAAACTTTCTCCAATAATTCCGGAACGATATATGCGGGATAATCATCGGTTACGACTAATGCTGCATTTTCGGTTAGTTTTTCAAATACATCTGCGATCGAGTTGTTCGGCGTTTCCACGAAAGCCGCGTAATACAAACCGTTCTTTTTTGCATCTCTTGCGTTATACGACATTCCATCTAAAATAAACTTATGCAACCGAGGGGAACTCCAGGGATAATCCATCTTGAGAGGCTCATAGATCAACAGTTCTTTTTTGTATTTTTGGGAAAGATGAATCGAATAATCCAGAGAATGATTCCAAGCAAGTCTTCTGGCCATGGACATCCAATAAAGAACATAAGGTTTTTCTTCTAAAATCGGATTTTGACCGAGTTCGCGCACACGAATTAAATTTTCTTTTCGAAACATGTTTTCCTTTTTATTACTCGGACATACGAAAGGATACCCAAAATTAATGATCGATTTTGTGAAGGTGCAGAAGTCCTCAAAAATTGCATCTAACACGGTATTTTTGAGGACTTCTTATGTTCTAACTTTCCGGAGAACTCATTTTCTTAGAAAAGCAGTTCGCTTTTTTATCTCCGCAAACTGCATTCTAAATCCGCGATGCAATAACTCCCCCGTTTCCTTCTGTCCTCTGAACGCAAACTGCATTCTAAATCCGTGATGTAATAACTCCCCCGTTTCCTTCTGTCCTCTGAACGCAAACTGCATTCTAAATCCGTGATGTAATAACTCCCCCGTTTCCTTCTGTCCTCTGAACGCAAACTGCATTCTAAATCCGTGATGTAATAACTCCCCCGTTTCCTTCTGTCCTCTGAACGCAAACTGCATTCTAAATCCGTGATGTAATAACTCCCCCGTTTCCTTCTGTCCTCTGTCTAGAACGAGCGAAGCGAGTTCGTCTGTCCTCTGAACGAGAATCCAGCCCTTGCAAACAAAAACTTGGACCGCGCTAAAACTAAAGTACTGTGGGTCGCATAATAATCGCCTTCGCATTCTTTATTACACCGAATTCACGGTTGCTTACACAAAATCTGACTCAAAATGCGTTTTTTTCTCCGATATACACTTATCTTCATTTGTAGATGAATTTCCAAAACGCTCTCCCTCAAAAAGTTTCCTCTTTCCTTTAGCAGCAAATTTGGCACTCTCTTCACTAAAGTGCTTGACTTTTTTGAGGCGATTTTTTTTAATGGAAACCTAAATAAGCACTCTCACAAATATAGTGCTAATCTTATAATTTTAAGGAGTTAGTCTATGGCATCGATTAAACCTCTGGGTGACAGAGTCCTCGTAGAACCAAGACAGGAAGCCGAGGAAAAGATCGGTAGCATTTTCGTTCCTGATACGGCAAAAGAGAAACCACAAGAAGGAAAAGTTGTCGAAATAGGCAGCGGTAAGTATGAAGACGGGAAACTCGTCCCTCTTGAAGTAAAAGTTGGCGATACCGTCCTTTACGGAAAATATTCCGGAACTGAAATCAAATCGGAAGGCAAAGAATATCTCATCATCCGTGAGAGCGATATTCTGGCCGTCGTTAAAAAATAATCAGGAGTAAATCATGGCTAAAGATATTGAATACAACGAAACAGCAAGACGTAAACTCCTAGAAGGGGTGAACAAACTCGCCAATGCGGTAAAAGTTACTCTCGGACCCAAAGGTCGTAACGTAGTAATCGATAAAAAATTCGGAGCGCCAACCATCACAAAAGATGGTGTGACCGTTGCGAAAGAAATCGAACTTGAAGACGCTCTCGAAAACATGGGAGCACAAATGGTAAAAGAAGTTTCCACAAAGACAAACGACGTCGCAGGGGACGGAACTACTACTGCAACCATTCTCGCCCAATCTATTATCAACGAGGGTCTGAAAAACGTAACGGCTGGCGCTAACCCCATGTCTCTTAAAAGAGGGATCGACAAAGCGGTGACTGCAGCAGTGGAAAGCATTCGAAAAAGAGCGGTTAAGATCGAAAACAAAAAAGATATCGCAAACGTCGCCAGCATCTCGGCGAACAACGATGATACGATCGGAAATCTAATCGCAGACGCTATGGATAAAGTTGGAAAAGACGGAGTGATCACGGTCGAAGAGGCGAAGTCCATCGAGACTACTCTCGACGTGGTGGAAGGAATGCAATTCGATAGAGGATATATTTCTCCCTACATGGTCACCGACGCGGAATCTATGGTCGCTACTTTAAGTGATCCTTATATCCTGATCTACGACAAAAAGATCTCATCCATGAAAGATCTCATCCATATTCTCGAGAAAGTAGCTCAAGCGGGTAAACCTCTTGTGATCATCTCCGAAGAAGTGGAAGGAGAAGCGCTGGCAACCATCGTCGTCAACACTCTCAGGAAAACTATCTCCTGTGTTGCGGTTAAAGCTCCGGGTTTCGGAGACAGAAGAAAAGCAATGCTCGAAGATATCGCTATTTTGACCGGTGGACAAGTCATTTCCGAAGATCTTGGTATGAAACTCGAAAACACTACCCTTCAAATGCTCGGCCGTGCGAACAAAGTGACCGTAGATAAAGAGAACACTACGATCATCGAAGGGAAAGGACAAACGAAGGAAATCCAAGGAAGAATCGGTCAAATCAAAAAACAAATCGAAGATACCACTTCCGAATATGACAAAGAAAAACTCCAAGAAAGACTCGCAAAACTCGCGGGTGGAGTTGCGGTCATTCATGTCGGAGCGGCTACCGAAGTGGAAATGAAAGAGAAAAAAGCCCGTGTGGAAGACGCTCTTTCCGCGACCCGCGCGGCAGTGGAAGAAGGGATCGTTCCCGGCGGCGGTTTGACACTTCTCAAAGCTCAAGAAGCTGTTGCCGCTCTGAAACTGGAAGGCGACGAAGCTACGGGCGCTAAAATTATTTTCCGTTCTTTGGAAGAACCGATTCGTATGATCACAAACAACGCAGGTCTGGAAGGATCCGTGATCGTAGAACATGCAAAGACTAAAAAAGGAAACGAAGGTTTTAACGCTCTGTCCATGGTTTGGGAAGATCTGGTTTCTGCGGGTGTCGTAGACCCTGCGAAAGTAGTTCGTTCCGCGTTACAAAACGCGGCTTCCATCGGTTCCATGATTTTAACCACCGAAGTCACGATCACCGATAAGCCGGAAAAAGACGCTCCAAACCCGATGGCAGGAATGGGCGGAGGCGGTATGGGAGGAATGGGCGGAATGATGTAATTCATCCACACCCATTTTTACCAAATCGCAAAAGGCGGTCGAGTTTATACTCTTCCGCCTTTTTTGTATAAAATTTTATATAGAACGCGAATTCGATCTAAAAGATCGGGCAAATCCACGCCGAAACTAAAGTGTTGCTCACTACGGACGCGGCTAACCATCGCTTTCAAATTTGTTACACAAAATTTACGTCATACTAAGAATACTCAGGAAATATTATGAAAAAACTTCTCGCCCTACTACTTTTAACGATCCCGTTTTTGGGAATCGTATCCGAAACAAAACAAACGATCACCGTATCCGGAAGCGGTTCCGCGATTGTGGAAACCGACTACGTGCAGATAAATTTCTCCGTCGAAGTGGAAGACCCGGACCCAAAAGCGGCTCAGGAAAAAAATCTGGAAAGAACGACTAACGTTATAAAAACTCTTTCCAAAGGATTCAAGATTGCAACCAAGGACATTTATAGTACGGATTACACTCTGCAAAGACAATATCTACAAGAGGGAAAACAAAGACCTTATCTCGCCTCTTCAGGAATTCTTCTCAAACTCAGGGATCTTAAACTCTATAAGGACTTATTGTTGGAAGTTCAAAAACTTGGAGTCAATAACGTAAGCGGCATCGAATTCAAAGCGGATTCCACCAAAAAACAGGAAAAGGAAGCCCTTACAGCGGCGTACGAGGATGCGAAAAACAAAGCGCTCGTACTTGCAAAGTCAATCGGAAAAACAAATGTAATTGCACTTAAAGTAGTCGAGTCAGATTCGATGCTTAATCCTCAGGTTGTTTACTTAATGGGAAAGGTTAGCTCCGATCATTCACCCATTTCTATCGGGGAAAGAACGATTCAAACGAAAGTTAATGTGGAATTTGAAATTCAATAAAACGGAAAAATAGTTTTAAAAGCGAGTCCGTTGTTTCCGAAGAAAACTCCACATGGCAAATCTCTCGACAAAACTTTAAAAAAACGGATAAGCAACTCCAGTGAAGAGTTCGATTTTACAGATTCCTTTAAAGCATTCCTTTTTTATTTTAAGGAGTGTTAGGATCAACTTCTAACTATTACAAGTTCATCATTCACCGATTCAATGATAGCCCTTTTTTCTTAGAAGAATCTTGTCCACTAAAGGCATTAATTTATTCTTTATATTCTTTTTAAGTTCTATAACAAGCTGAATCCCCTTTTCATAAAGGCTTTCAAACAGAGATTGACTGATGTAACCTCTTTCGCCGAAAAGTTTATCGTAAATATTTTTAACAAGTGGAAAAATCAATTTCAAATTCCTGTCGTCGACGTTTCCAGAAGTACCATAAATCATACTATTTCACGACGATTATTCACGATTAAATGCAATTTAAAACCAGCCTGCGATTGAGTTCCCTCTTTGTGTAATGTCTTTAAATATTTTACAACGTGTTCTAAAACTTCATTTTACCAAAGGGTCAAGCTGCAAGGTTCTTATGAGAATGAATTCTTCCGTTGTCGCATACTCCAAAGAATCGTAGAATCAATGAACGATATTCCGGAACATTTTCCCATACAAGTATTGGATAGAAAATAAGCTACGATCGTTGCAACCTCACTCAGGTTGAACTGAAATTTCCGATTTCTTTTTCGAAGACAATTCGAAAGTATTTTCGGGTTCGAATTTATTTTTCGTTTTGTACAATAATTGTCTATTGCACAAAATATTGATGTCAAATCCATATTTAAACCCTTTTTGCTGAATTCGACTCAACACGTGATCTGGCGTTTTGAATACAAGATATTTTCTTTTTTCCACCTTACGCCGAATCCACGTTAAAAAACAAAATATTTCATTTCGAAACCCTGAAACCCAACCCTGAAATGTCCGGAGAGCATGTTATTTTACCTGTTC
>NZ_QAJG01000039.1 GCF_003046425.1 Leptospira borgpetersenii serovar Javanica | reverse complement strand
TTGAAGCCACGACAAAAACCGGATCCTTTCGTAAGAAAGGATCCGGGGTGTTAGGTCACGCTACTTTTTCTGTTCTCAATGTCTCATGAAAAGCCTGCAAGCAATTGCGGGCTTTTTTAGTACTTAAAAGGTTTTTGTTTTTTAACTGTCCAAATAGGGTTGTTTGAAAATTTAAGATAGAGTATCCTGCATTGAGGTTTTTGGTTCATTTCCGGAACGAATCCTGATGGAAGTGAGCATTATGGATACTTTAGTATATTATTTTTTTCTAAAAAATATGGCAATTGGGGCGGTTTCTAATGACCGGTGGAGCCGAATCCGCCTGTTCCTCTTTCTGTCGTATCCGTAAATTCGGAAACCAGTTCCCAATTTGTATAATGAGTTTCACGAATGAGCAGTTGAGCGATTCTCATCCCATGTTTGATTACAAAGGGAATGTTCCCTAAATTTAAAAGAGGAATCATCAATTCTCCTCGATAATCGCTGTCGATTGTTCCGGGAGAATTTGGAATTAAGATCTGATTTTTCGTCGAGAATCCCGATCTGGGCCTAATTTCAAAATGATATTCTTGAGGAATTTCAAAAGAAAGTCCGGTTGGAACGAGAATCACTTTGTTCGGTTCCAAGATTAGATTTGAATCCAAACAAGCGTGAACGTCATAACCCGCTGCATGTTTTGTTTGTAATACCGGAAGTTCGGCATTTGATCTTAATTTTTTAATTGGGATTTTCATATGTTCATTGATTCTCCTTACTTTTAAAAACGAAGAGATTTTCTTATTTCGATAGAAAAAGAAAACCCCATAATTTTTCCAGAACTTCGATAACAATTTTTAAATCGGTGGAATTGAAAATTTACATTATGAAGTTCTAATGGATGTTGCAATTTTAACGAGCTCTGTTTTGCCGTTCGCTGCTTCTAATCGAATTTTGGCACAAACTTCCTATACTTTGTCTCACGGTGCTCAGAATCGACTATAACATGGATTCGATCATATGGTTTATGGATCACGGATCCCCGTTTCATAACCTCTCAAAGAGCCAGTTTCTGAGTCGGGTCACCGGAATTCTTTCCTGAGCCATGCTGTCCCTTTCTCTAACGGTAACCGTGTCGTCCTTTAGAGTATCATAATCTACTGTAATACAAAAAGGGGTTCCGATTTCGTCCTGTCTACGATAACGTTTCCCGATCGCGCCGCTATCGTCGTATTCAATATTTCCGAGTTTGGAAAGATCCGCGAAAATTTCTCTGGATTTTTCAGGCAATCCGTCTTTTTTCATCAAAGGAAAAACGGCCACTTTAACCGGGGCAATCTTGGGAGAAAAGCGAAGGACGGTTCTTATTTCTCCATCGGGAAGTTTTTCCTCTTGGTAAGCGTCGGTAACGACGGCAAGAAAAAGTCTGTTTACACCTAATGCGGGTTCAACGACAAAAGGGACGTATTTTTTATTCTGAACCTGATCCTGGTATTTCAGGTCTTCACCGGAGAATTTTTGATGTTGGTTCAAATCGTAGTCGGTTCTGGAAGCTATTCCCCAGAGTTCTCCCCAGCCGAAGTTGTATTTGAATTCGATATCGGAAGTGCCTTCGCTATAAAAAGATAATTCTTCTTTTTCGTGTTCTCTGATTCTTAAATTTTCCTTTTTGACCCCAACCTGTTCGGTCAGCCAATTCATACAATAATTCACCCAGTGAGAAAACCATTCTTTCTGGGTTCCCGGTTCGCAAAAGAATTCCATTTCCATCTGCTCGAATTCTCTCGTTCTAAAAACGAATTGTCGCGCCATGATTTCGTTCCGAAAGGATTTACCGATCTGGGCGATTCCGAACGGAATCTTTCTTCTGGTGGTGGAGACTACGTTCTTAAAATTTAAAAAAATTCCTTGAGCGGTTTCGGGTCTGAGATAAATATCCAAGGAATCTTCCGCGCTCGCGCCGTGGGAAGTTTTGAACATGAGATTGAAGTCTCGTGCTTCGGTAAATGTTCCTCTTTGACCGCAGTTTGGGCAGGAGAAATTATTTTCTTTGATGACTTGATTCATCTTTTCGAGGGTGAGACCGGTCGCGAATCCTTCCCCTTTTTGATCCTCTAGGAACTTATCCGCACGGATTCGGGTCTTACAATTTTTACAATCAATCAAAGGATCGGTGAAGTTGGAAACGTGACCGGATGCTTCCCAAACTTTCGGATTGAGAAGAATGGAGGAATCGAGACCTACCACGTCTTCTCGGAGATGTACAAAAAATTTCCACCAGAGCTGTTTCAGATTTTGGAGAAGTTCTACGCCGTAAGGACCATAGTCGAAAGTGTTGGAAAGTCCTCCGTAAATTTCAGAACCGGGATAGACAAATCCTCTACGTTTGCAGACGGATACGATTTCTTTCAATGAAGAATCGAGACTTTCTTTCTTTTCCATACATCCAGAATTTCGTTTGGGACTTCGGAATAAAGTATTTTAATTCTTCTCTTCGAAGGATTTCTGTTTGCCTGTGCTCCTTATCCGGGTCCAATGGTTGATGGAAATCCGTTTTGCAACGTCCAAGGAGACCTTGCCTGAAAAAGAAACTAGTCATCTTCGGAGTCAATTTCTTATCCTGGAGTTCCCCCTTTTTGGGGCTGGGGATTTTTTTTCCTCTTGGTGTACTCTTCGCCTTTCCCAAAGGTAGAGAAGTCCGTTCTTCCGCCTTTGGTTCTTTACTCTTTCAGATTGCCTGCTGGATCGTTCTTTATCCTTTGGAAGTCTCGGCGATTCTTTTTCCGGTTGTGGAAAACTTCGTTCGAACTCTCGTTTTAGATTTGAGAGAGTGGTTGATCGGATTTTATGTTTTGATCGGACTTCTGGTTCTAATCTCACATTCCGTTTATCTCAAAATACGAAGGAAACGTAAGTCGAAATCTCACTCCAAAGTTTTC
The DNA here is from genome assembly GCF_003046425.1 of Leptospira borgpetersenii serovar Javanica. Classification (GTDB taxonomy): domain Bacteria; phylum Spirochaetota; class Leptospiria; order Leptospirales; family Leptospiraceae; genus Leptospira; species Leptospira borgpetersenii. The sequence goes on along the minus strand of NZ_QAJG01000039.1, from coordinate 16,863 downwards.
GTTCCGGAAGAAAAGATAGAAAGAATTCACTATAAAATTCTCGTTCTTCTTGTCGCGGGATATCTGACTTCGAGACTTGTCTTTCAAGATCCGTATCGGTTGGAATACGGACAACTCGGAATTTTAGAAGATAGTTTTCTCTATTTCTTTTCGGTTTTGATCGCCGGGGACACTTTCTTAAGCAGAGGAAAACAATTCTTTTTATTCAGAAGACCTTGGAAACTTTTTGAAAAGCAGAATCGGGTCGCACGTCGCTCCGATTTTCGGGGAAAATGGGGGCTTCTAAAACGGAAATATTCGAAACTCAGAGATTGGATCTTTCCGGGATGGGGGCATATCTATATCGGAAATCTCTGGAAAGGTTTTTCGATTTTATTTTTATATCTTCTTCTATTGCTCTTTTTTGCGACTGCGTTTTTTTCCTGGCTTGAGCCCGCCGATGGGATTCGTTTTCTCATGTCGATGGGATTAAAACCGGGGATCCGGGATCAAACTTTCTTTAAGATCACTTCGAGCGTAATTCCGATTTTGATTTTTCTCGGGGGAATGATAGGAATCCAACTCATTTCCAAGTTTCTACTGGGTAAGGCCTTTCACTCGGAACCAGACGATGCAACTCCAAGAAGTACGTTTATTAGTAATTTATCATATAGTGTTCTGTTCCATTTAATTCTAATGTCGTTGGTTTTAATCATACCGGTGACTCTTCAGAGAAAAAATAAACAAAAGGAATCGGAAAGACAAAGGACTCATTTTACTCCGGAGAATTTGGAATTCTATTTTATCGACCCTAATCTTCCGAGCGAAGTGGAAGGTCTAAACGGTGGGGTCGTATCTGGAACGGAAACTCCGACTCAGAAAGAGGGGGAAAAAATCCCCGAAGATAAACCCGCGGAAGAGGGAAGGGTCAAGGGAGAAGTCAAACAGGTCCGAGGAAAAAAATTACCTTCCACGTATTCGAATTATATCTCCGCAAAGATGAGAGGTCCGGAATCTTTTATGGAGTATTGGAGAAGGGCTCCGAGAAATTATTCTTCCGTGGTCGCTTATACGGTGACTCCCGATGGAGAGGTTGTGGACGTGGATCTTGTGGAGGCGTCCGGGTACCCTGAACAGGATCAAATGACTTTGGAACTAATAGAAAGTCTTTCCCCTCTTATGCCTCCGCCCGGAACCAAGGGTTATGTTCGAGTCACGGAACTTTTTTGGAACGGAAGCATTGATCCAGAAGCGATGCCTACTCCTCTTCAGAAAGAGCTTGTTACGATGTATGACGGGCGTTATATGGAGGAGTTATGAGCCTTGAAGTAGCGCTTCTTGGGTTTCTCTCCATTTTTCCTTGGGGATTTTTTTTGATCTTATTGTTTCCGGGAAAGATTACGAGACGGAAGGTCGTACTTATTTTTCTCGCTTTTTTTCTAGGTTACTTGTCCACGGAAATCGTTTTAAAGTTGCATCCGATTTTTTGGCCGGAGGTAAAGATCGCGACGCCTAAACGCAACGGACATATTCTTACTCAGACTGCGCATATCGCCTTCATCCAAGCGGGGATGATGGAAGAATTCTGCAAAGGGATTTTGATTCTTTTATCCGGATTACTTTTGGCGTTTGATTGGAAGAAATATCAATTTCGGAAAGAGGTGGTTCTCATCGGAGGATTTGTCGCACTCGGATTTGCGGGAATTGAAAACGCAAATTACATCTTTTCCGCAAAGGAAGAAGATAGAATCGCGATGTTTGTGGGAAGAACGATCCGGTCTTCGAACGCGCATTTTCTAATCAATCTATGTTTTGCTTTAGCGTTCGTAAAATCCAATCAAAAAGAGCCGAAGGATCGACCACTTGCATTGTTTTTGGCTTTTTTACTCGCAGTATCTCAGCACGGACTTTTCAATTTTTTCGTTCTTCCTCAGTCTAGGTTCGGCGGCTGGCTTTCCACGGCTCTTTTTGTGGGAATCTGGGTTTGGATCGTAAAAGACTTTCGGGCGTTCGTCCTAAAGGATGAAAACCAAAGTGACACCGTGGTTGATGCTGAAATTCTGGATGAGACCTGAGAAACGATTTGAAATACAGAGAAATCATTTTAAACATCCCTAAAGAAATCGCGGAGGACTTCACTACTTTTTTAGATGAGATAGGAGTTGCGGGATATTACGAGATCCTGTTTGACCGAGAAGTTCCGCGCGCTCCACACGAAGAAATCATTTCGGACGATACGAAGTTCCGTGTTTATCTCGCGCAAGAAGACAACGAGAACGAAACTAAAATTCTCATCTATCTAAAAGCGAATGCGGGTGAAGTTTTCTTTTCGGAGTCCAGATGGATCGAAACCAAAGAATACGAGGAAGCTTATAAAGAATTTTATAAACCTTTTATCGTGGGTTCCTATCGAGTGATTCCCACTTGGGAAAAAGACACCGCGTTAGGCACAACTCCCGAAGGGATTTTCCCTTTGTTCATCAATCCTGGACTTGCATTTGGAACCGGACATCACGAGACGACCCGTCTTGTTTTGGGAAGAATGGGGAACTTGAGTCTTTCCGGTAAAAAGGTTGTGGACGTTGGAACCGGTTCCGGGATTTTGAGCGTTGCCGCGGCGAAGTCGGGAGCTTCCCCGATTTTAGCGGTGGATGTGGATCCGAACAGCGTGAGATCCGCCTCTTTCAATCGGGATGAAAACGATATTTCCTCGGAAGTTTTAGCCGTGGAAGAGGGCGGTTTCGATCATGAAAAGATCCAAGGACAAACATGGGATCTTTTGATCGCCAATATCACGTTTGCCGTATTAAAAGCGAATATTCAAAAAATTGTATCTATTAAGACCGATCATTTTCTGTTCAGCGGAGTCATCACCGAACGGTTGGAGGAATTTTTGGAACTTCTGAAAAACGAGGTGGGCGGCGAAGGAGTTTTCTTTCAGGAAGACACGGGCTGGGAATTGATCGAATGGAAAAGAAAAGGATAAATCGATGAAACACTACGACGTATTCGGAGTCGGCAACGCACTCGTGGATATTTTAGTTCCTACGGAGGACGTTTTTATCAAACGTTTAGGATTTGAGAAAGGAATCATGACTTTGGTCGATTCCGAAAAACAAGGAGAGGTTTTGACCGCTCTGGAAGGAGGCAAAAAAGAACTTCGTTCCGGAGGAAGTGCGGCAAATACGATGATTGCACTTGCGAACTCGGGCGGAACCGGAACTTATACCGGGAAGGTTTCCAAAGACACTTACGGAGAATTTTATAAGAAGGACATGGAAAACGCCGGAATCCTTTTCGACGTCGTTCCGGAAGACAACGGACATACCGGAACCTGCGTCGTTTTAACCACTCCCGATGCTGAAAGAACGATGCTCACCCACTTGGGGATTTCCATCACATTACAAAAATCGGATGTGGATTTGGACAAACTCAAGTCCTCCGGCATTTCCTATATCGAAGGATATCTCTGGGATGGTCAGGGAACCAAAGAAGCTTCTCTTTTGACGATGGAAGAATCCAAAAGAAACGGGGTAAAAGTCGCTTACACATACAGCGATCCGTTTTGTGTGAATCGTTCGAGAGAAGACTTCGTTCGTTTAACAAAAGATTACTTCGATATCGTTTTCTGCAACGCGGAAGAAGCCAAAGCCCTTTCTCAAAGGGAAGATAAACTCGAAGCTTTGAAATTTATCGCGAATCTTTCTCCTCTCGTTTTTATGACCGATTCCGCAAATGGGGCCTATTTTGCGGAGAACGGAGTGGTTGCTCACGTTGGTGGATTCCCTACGAAAGCGATCGATACGACCGGTGCAGGTGATTGTTTTGCGGCGGGTGTTCTCTACGGACTGACCCACGGTTTTAGTTTGGAAAAATCGACCCGTTGGGGAAATTACGTTGCTTCGAGGATTGTCCAAGAAATTGGGCCGAGACTAGGTATAAAATTGATGGGGCGCCAGGACGAGATTTTGAAATGATTTTTTAATTTGCCGTTTTTCTAATATACTATGAGTTAGTAGAACCACGGTTGGTCGATCGGACTCTTGGTTATAGTCAAGTTATTAGAGTTTTTGAAAAATTAATTCTCCATCTGTTTTCATTGCATTAAAATGGACAACTGGAACAATTTTGCTCGTCTCTACTATGGAATTTTTCAATAAGAGTTTGTCCCAAAACGCAGGAACAATTGCAGCGATCCGCGAGGATTCCGATAAGATCGAATGATTTTGGGACACGCTCTTAACTCTATTATGTATTGCAATTATATATGCAATTTTTATAATTCCACTGATTTGAATCTAGATTGGGATTGAATGCTGTGATTGCTATGGAGCAGTGTTATTGAATTCGGAGAGGTTCTGCTGAGTTTTTCAAATGTAAGAGTTCCTCTGCATTTTGAAATCTGCCAAAGCCTATAAAGTGTAGAGAAACATATTCTGTGGGGAATTTTTGTAAATTCGGTTTTGAAATTGCGAGAACTCCTACAAATCTAAATTATACAATAGAGTTGTTGAAAAATTAATTCTCTGTCCGTTTCTGCTTCGTTGAAGCGGTTTTGTTAATCCGAATCATGGAATTTTTCAACAACTCTAATAAAATTTCCCGTATTTAGAATATCCTGTACAAAAGAATTTCGTCTATTATATTTAAATGTTTTGTTTTTTAAAGTGTTCCGACAAAAGCGATGTTTTCTACTTGCAAAAAGTATAATTTTCGGATAAAGAAAAATCTCCCGAGTTTTCGCACAAAACGCGGGAGAAGTTTCTATGTAACACAGAGGATTGTGGCAATTCCGATAGACTTATTTTCAGATTCAAACTTGTCGTGGTTATGAGTCGCAGTGAACTTAGAACCCGCTCTTTAGGAAGAATTCACGGTGTTTGAAAAAATTATCTGGCTTCCACTTCGATCTTCTCATCTTTTTCCTCTTCCGTCAAAATCGGACTGTCCAATTTATCCAAAAGACTTTGAAGTAAGAAGAAATACGGATTCACTTTTCCGGCGATTTCCTTTCCGTAAAGCTGCGTATATGTGTTGATAAGAGATTGATTCTCTTCCGTATTTTTAAAATAGGAATTTTCAGCCAAACCTTCCCAGAGAATTTCACCTTTTGTGCAGTGAATCATTTTTCCAAGCGCGCTCAGTTCCACCTTATCGGAAGTTTCTTTTTCGCGGATCTTTAGTTGAAAAATTCCCTGAACTTTTTTACCGGAGCCTCCGCAGGTTCCGCTTCCGGAACGGAACGGATATATGATAAATTCCTTATGATGAGAAAGGTAATTCTCTGCGATTTTTGCCGCTAACTGTTTTTCGGAGTTTCCAGCCTCACTTTCTGCCGAAACGTGTACCGCTAATCTCTTGAATGTAGCCAGTTCTTTTTCCCAAATTGGACCCGTTTTTACGTATCTAACGGTACAGTTCGTAGTCGCGACGATCAAACAAAAAAATAGTAAAGAATATCGTAACATTCTAAAATACTCCTTATTTCTTTTTGGCGGCTGTTTTATTGGAAGTGGTCGTCTTTTTTTTGGCACTTTTCTTTTTGGGAGAAGTTGTTCGAAAAACTTCAGCCGTTTTAAACCTGGAGGGAGGGGGTTCGACTGTGTCGGAAGAATTCGGTTCTTCTTCTCCAAAACCGACCGGTTTTGATTCTTGTTCCTCTTCTTTTCTGGAACGATAGACGATTTCAAGAATGGCCGGCACGAGAGTGAGGGCTATGATCAAGGAGGAGGCGATTCCGATACTCGCTACGATACCGATCGATTTGAGTCCTTTTTGATCCGCGATCAAAAGAGAACTCCATCCCACAAGTGTGGTTAACGTGGATGCGATGATCGCAGGGCCGACCATGGACATGGCGCGGATCACATCGTGATCCTCTCTGAATCTATAATAGATATAAATTCCATTCTGAATTCCGTAACCTATAATGACCGGAAACACCAGAACGTTCATAAAGTTCAATTGAACTCTAAACACCGCCATGATTCCGAGAGTAACGAAAATCCCGAGAACGAGCGGAATCAAAGAAATCAAAGCGGGAACGATTCCCCTGAAAAAGAGAATCAATACGATGACTACGAGAATTAGAGTGACGAGAAATGCAGTCACTCCTTCTTTTTGAACGATCTTGATGAGGTTTGCAAAAAGAATCAAACTTCCCGCGGTGTTGGAAACGTATTTGTGAGATCTTGCCTGCTCCAAGTTAGAAAACGGTCTCGTTTTTAAGATAAAAGAGATCGTTCCGTCTAAAAGACCTAAATTTTTGAATTGAAGAGCGGAATACGTATTCAGGGTTTTTACGATCAGACGTTCCTCCGCCTGAGTCCATCGATCACGGATCGGATCGACGGCTATGTGTCCGTTCGAATCGTAAAGCAGAGTGTTCAACACTCTTCTGGATAGTTTAGGATAATGTAATTCTCCAACGGCATCGAAGAACTTGAGAAGTTTTTGTCCGTGCCAGAGAGCGACTTTCGGATAGATGAATACGAGATGGCCTTTTTCTTTGGAACCTTTTACTTCTGTAAACTGGGAACTGAAATAGATAGGAACTTCGGAAAGAGAATATTCTTTTACGTTCAGATATTTTTTGACTACGGGAAGATATTTCCTCTGTTCCGGTTTTAGAAAACCTGCTTTGACCGGTTTCATATCCGATCGAAGTTGTTTCAGAATTTTTAAGTTTGCCCTTTGCTGTCCTTTTGGAGGAACGAAGTTCCAAAGAGAAACGACCTGGTCCACGGAACCTGCGATCTCTTCCGGTACAGGCGTCATGTAATCGAAAACGGCTTCCGATTCTTCAAGAGTATCCACGACGATTACCTGAGGATCGGAACTGATATCAAATCTATCTCCGATTTCGTCATAGAGATTGACCGAGTCCAGATTGTCCACCATCAGATCCCGTCCGTTGTAGTTGAATCGGATTCCGGGATTAAAGTTGAAAAAGGAAATCGCCAGAACGATAACAAGAACAACTAACGTCAAAAGGCCCGGTTTTTTATAGAAGCGATAAAGAAGAGGGGAAGTGGTTTGTTCTTTTGCCGAAAGTAAAAATTTGTTTTTGAGAGAAGGAAACAAACGAAAAAGAAGGGTGATCTGAAGAGCGGTCACACCGTACATCGAAACCGCAATGATCAGAATTCCATACGTCGCGATGATTCCGAATTCGCTGAAACCTCGAAACTCGGAGAACGCAAGTACGACAAAGGCGGAAGTGGTGGTCAGAGCCGAGATAAAGGATGCGATCCCGGTATGATAGATCGTGTCCTTGATGGAACGAAGGGTATCCTGATCACGGGTGAATTCTTCCCGAAAACGATATAAAAATTGAATTCCGTAGTCGATTCCGAGTCCCATTAGAATGGATGCGATGATACTGGTCACCGAGTTGAGTTGACCGATTACGATCGTAGTCAAACCGAAAGAAAATAAAATTCCGGAAAGAAGAGAAACGAGAAGAATCAGGATAAAAAGAGGATTTCTAAAAAAGAAAAGTAAAAGTACCGCGATCCCGATAAACGAAGTGATTGCGATCGGCTTCAGAGCCGCCATCAGAGTCTCATAGTCGTCCAGATGCAATCTGTAGGTGCCGGTGTAGCCGATTTGGATTCCCTTTTTGTCGAGAGCGAGTTCGGCCACAATTTCTTTGATTTTTTTGTCGAGAGCGATATTGAATTCTATGTCAGTGAAAGACCCAGAGGGTTTGATCAAAAAGATCAACATCCCTTTGTCCGGAGATATATTATATTCGTCGAATATATCTCTTTTTGCAAGTTTCTGATATTTAGAAAGTATGTCGTTGAAGTCCGGGTTATATTCCTCGTCGGAAAGTTTGATAAAAAACGGATTGGCTCTTTCCACTTCCTCGTCGATTTTTCTTTTGACCCGTTTGCGCACTTCCAACAAGTCTTCGGTTTTTAAAAATAGGGGAAGTCTGTCTTGTAAGAAGGCTACGTTGTAGCGGTAGGAGATATATTGAACGAATTTTTTTTCTTTCAGAAGTCTTTCGTTTAGTACATCCGAAGCTTTTTTGATCGCATTCTCTCTTTCTTTATAATAGGCTACGTTTTGTTGTTTAATCTTTTCGGCTTCTTTCAGTTCCTTTTCCACGATTTCGGACTGCCCTTTTTTTCTTGCGGCAAAGGCTTTGACTAGATGATCTGTCATCCCCTTTTCGTCTTTGAATTTGATGCTGAGAATATAGAATCCGTTTCCTCCGATCATCTCGATCACTTTCTGGGTTTTGACAACGGAAGGACTGTTTTTCGGAAGCAAATCCAGGTTATTGCTGTTCACCGTAAGTTTGGATGCTTGCCAGAAAGAGAGGAAAAGAAAAACGATAAGTACACTGCAGGAGTGGATCGGGTTTAAGAGAATGGAGTCGGTGAGCTTCGAAAGAAGTTGTCTCATTGATGTTTAATTTTTAGCTTCTTTTCTGATCAAAGCGATGGTTTGTTTGATTCCGTTCTTTTTGATGGAAGGATCCACCGATTTTACCCGGTTGGTTTCGGATGCGTATTTTCCTTCGTTTAAGAAGTCGGTGACGTACCAAGCTCCTTCTATCTTCGTAAGGATCCAAGAAAAGGTGATTCTTTCCGAACCGCTCCAAATGATGGAAGAGGCGAGGGTCGCGTTATCTCCTTTGATGATCGGTTTTTCGTAGTTGATATCGATTTTGTCGAAGTATTTGTATGCGATCGGAAAACTACGGTGAACGATGAATTCGCCGATTGCTTCTTCGAATTCTTTGCGATCGGAGTCGCCGATTTTACCGGAGGATTTTAAGAGCTGATTGCTGAATTGTTTTACGTGTATGAGTACGATCGCCTTATCGTTTTTTTTATAACGAATAAAACCAATGAGTTTTTTCACCGTAGAAACGATTTGTTCTTCATCAGAGGGGGTTGTTTTTTCGTTTTCTGTCGAAGAAGGATTGGGTGTTTCCGACTGATTTTGTGCGATTAGAAAGGAGGGCGATGCCAGAGATAAGACGAAAAGAATGGAAATTATTTTTTTCACAAAATTACCTATAGATTGTAAGGATCCGAAGTTCGTTTCTTAAGGAATGAGCCGGAGTTCCTACAATTTTTTGAATCGATAAGGGGAAGTCAACGGAATAAAATTTTGCCGCGGTAAGCTATCGTCTTTCTTTTCAAACCCTGCATAATGGTTTTCGGCAATCGAATTCGTGCGTTAGATTTCTTCGTGTGCTGTGTTGGGACCCGTATCCTGAATCTTTTGTGCAAAGAGAATTTTAAGAAAGATTTCAAACTGTAAGAGAATTTATTTATTTCCGGAAGGAAAAGATCGCTCTACGGATTGAGAGCGATCTGTTGAAAAAGTTACTGCTCTACGCAGAGAAGATTTAGGTTCGAATTACAATTGTGAGTGTCTACGGTAAAGGCTCCTTCGGGAGTTGAATGAGCGTTTGTGGACGTTGTGTTTCCTGCTGCTCCCGTCGCAGCTCCATTTGCATCCCCCCATTGATTGCAAGTTCTTCCCCCTTCCCATAAAAAGAATCCTGGATCGTCTGGATGAGCAAGACCCGTCCAAAAATATTTTTTGGCACCGGAGTCGATTCCATTCTCTAAATTTCCCGTTACCATTGAATTCGCATTTGTGGTAAACGTAACCGTGGTTCCATCACTTCTGCGGTATTGTTTATTTGGGTAGAGGACCCAGTCTTTCAAAGATGGCGAACCATCTCCGGCCGAAACGACAAATCTTGTCTGCTGATCCGTTAACAATGCTTTGTAAGTTCTTGTAAGGGTGGAAGGTTTTGCGGCGGTGCATTTCGCGTCTGCTCCCGATATGCCGCCTAAATTTCCATTGTAACCCGCTCCGTTATTAGTAGCGATGAAAGTTCTACAAAATGCCTCGTTCTTACAAGAAGTTGGGGTGGGGGGAGTGGAGGTGTTGGAAGAGCCTAATACTCCGCTTGCGGATAGAAGAAAGAAAAGAGTTTTTGTACTGTCTTCTTTTTTATCCTCGCACGAACAAAGAGTTAAAACGAAGGATCCTATCAGCAGAGAGAGGAAAAATTTTTGAAACATGTTGTCTCCTTAATTTGAGTTCGTTCACTTTCGAAATGGATTCGATTCAAATACAAAAAAGAAATGAACGAGCTTACGTTTAAAGAACAGGCTTCGCTGAATCATTTTCATGGTTTGGAAATAAATTTGTGATGGATTGTAAAAAAAAGGTTCAATGATTTTATATGCAAATAATTTATTCAAAGTTCTGATCGAATTAAAAATCGATCCTGTTATAAGATGAGAATTAATTTTGAAACTTTACGTTTCTTGAAATGTTTAGTAGCGGATTCGTTTCCGGTGAAGAGATAAGAAATTTTGTTCGAAATTCTACTTCGATCGTATCCTGATAAGATAAGTTGAACCCTGATATTTTAAAAAATTCATAGATCCCGTCCTTGACAGACTTAGTCAAAGTTCCGACATTGGAATCATTCATGGGAAAAATTCAGGAACTCAGTCCGGAACTCATCAATCAAATTGCCGCGGGGGAAGTCATTGAATCCGCTCATTCCGTCGTCAAAGAATTGATGGAAAATTCCATGGATGCGGGTGCGACTCAGATGGATATTGAGTCCAAGGATGGAGGCCTCTCTCTTTTACGCATCACCGATAACGGTTCCGGAATCGATCCGGAAGATATAGAACCCGCTTTGAAAAGACATGCTACGAGTAAGATTCGGGATTACGGGGATTTGGAAAACGTGCTCAGCTACGGGTTTCGAGGGGAAGCTTTGGCTTCCATCGCATCAGTGTCCCGCCTAACGTTGGAAAGTGGAATCAGGAATCAAAAGACTGCTTGGAAAATTTGTTCGATCGGGGGAAAAATTTCCGAAAAAGAAGAAATTCCAGGATTTGTCGGAACAAAAATACTTGTGGAGGAATTATTTTTTAACACTCCTGTCCGTAGAAAGTTTTTGAAATCGGTCCGTTCCGAAGATAAGAAAATCCGAGACCGGGTCACGACGCAGGCGCTCGCAAGACATGATGTACGCTTTCGTCTTTTTCAGGACGGAAAGGAAGTATTTGTACTTCCTTCCAGAGAAAATAAAAAGGATCGGATCATCGATTTATTCGGGGAGAATTTTCGGGATCATCTTCTCGAAGTGAGTCTCGAACGCGGAGGACTGAATGCGACCGGTTATATCAGCGATCCCGATTTTTATAAGTCCAATCGAACCGGACAATTCGTATTCGTCAACGGAAGGCCTGTAGAAATCAAATACGGTTCCACTCTATTAAAAAAAGCTTATGATGAATTGCTTCCTCCGAACGGACATCCGTATTGTTTTTTATTTTTTGAAATCGATCCTTCGAGGGTGGACGTGAACGTTCATCCAGCTAAAAAAGAGATCCGCTTTTTGGACGAAGAAGGGTTCAACGGATTTTTTTTAACGTTAATTCAAAAGGAACTACGCTCCAGCACTCCGGTTAGTTTTTTGGAACTCAAAAAACGTCTTTTGAGACCGACTCCGGAAACTTTCAAAACGAGTTCGCTCTATCAAGCTCATTCTTCCTCTCGTTCGGGTGAAAGTCCTCTGCTCAGCCGTGAACTTTTTACCGAGGTTCCGAGGCAGGAAGGATTCGATTTGGATCGGATGGGACCGGGGGCGTCCCTTTCCGCGCTTACGGATAACGTTGTAAAACATTCTTCCTTTGTTCCTAAAAAACATTTCGGAGTTTTGTTCGAGACCTTTATTCTCGCGGAAGCGGAAGACGGTTTTTATATCATCGATCAGCATACCGCTCACGAAAGAATTCGCTACGAGGAGGTTTTGCGTAAACTCGAAAAGAAAAACTACGGAATTCAGCCGCTTTTGACTCCGATCCGAATCGACGTTTCCAAACAGGAACAAGAGGACATCTTAAATCGAAAAAAAGAATATGAGGAAGTTGGAATATTCTTGGATCCTCTCGGAGAGGATAGTGTAGTTCTGCGGGAAATTCCCGCTTACATGGAACCGGGAGAGGAAAAGGAAATCATACTCGATTTTTTAAACCGAACCGAAGGGAAGGAGACCACCGAACCCGAGTTATACGATTTGATGGCAAAATGTGTGGCTTGTAGATCCGCTATCAAAAAAGGGGATCATCTTTCCGATCCGATTCTGGCGGAAATTTTAAACAGACTGAGTTATTGCGAAAATCCGTCCCGTTGTCCGCACGGAAGACCTACCCTGGTGAAGTTGAGCAGAGATGACCTCGAAAGAATGTTCCACAGAAAATAAGGAAGTTTCCGGTAAGGAACCGGACCGAGTCGTAAGAAAATTATTCCGTCAAACATTAGTCGGAATCGCGATTCTCGTTTTAGGAGTTGTGTTCCTCGCGCGAGTTTTCCCCGAACCGGTACTTGCAATTTCCCAAAAATTCATCGAGATTACGGGAGTGTTCGGAGTCGGGATCGGAATTCTTCTCGCTGATTCTCTTCACGTTTTTATTCCACCGGATGTGTTTTTGATGATCGCGGTCGCGGGGAAATTGAATCCGATTCTTGTGATCGCCTCCGCTTCGATCGGAAGTTTGATCGGAGGAACCATCTCTTATCTTACGGGAAGAATTCTTTTGCCTAAGATCCAAGGTGTTGCAAGTTTTGTGAAAAAACACGAACAGAAACTCGAACACTATCTGCATCGATACGGATTTTGGGCTGTCGTTTTAGCGGCTTTGACTCCGCTTCCGTATTCTTGGGTTTCCTTGGCTGCGGGAACGATGAAGATGCGTTATGCTCTCTTTTTTCAAGGATGTCTTTTCCGGATTCCGCGTTTTATCGTATTCTATTATCTGATTCAATTCGGTTGGGTCGGCGGTGGAATGTGAAAGACTTTCATTCTATTCTAAATATCGAAAAATACGCGGAGTTTGTCCCAAAACCTAACAATGTGATTCGTTAGCCTGCATCTCCGAATTTGTTAAAAATAATACGCGTTTTGGGAAGTAATTTCCGAATCTTTTCTTCTTGGGACCTCCAGGTGGGTATATCATCTAAATATAATTTTCGTAGCTCTTTTAACTTTCCGATTTCGTTCGGAATCGTTTTGAGTTCATTGTTGCGTAAATCTAATATTGTTAGCTTTTGCAATTCCCCGATTTCCTTTGGGAGAGTTGTGAGTTCATTGTAGTTTAAATCTAATTTTGTTAGATTTTTCAATTTCCCGATTTCCTTTGGAAGAGTTGTGAGTTGATTGATGTGTAAATCTAATACTGTTAGGTTTTTCAATTTCCCGATATCTTTTGGAATCGTTTTGAGTTCATTGTTGCGTAAATCTAATATTGTTAGGTTTTGCAATTCCCCGATTTCGTTTGGGAGAGTTTTGAGTTGATTCTCGGCTAAACGTAATTCTCGTAGGTTTTGTAGTTTTCCAATTTCCTTTGGAAGAGTTTTGAGTTGATTCTTGGTTAAATTTAATTCTCGTAGGTTTTGTAATTCTCCGATTTCGTTCGGAAGAGTTGTGAGTTGATTCCTGTATAAATTTAATATTCGTAGGTTTTGCAATTCCCCTATTTCCTTTGGAAGAGTTGTGAGTCGCTTGTTGCTTAAATCTAAAATTCGGACATCTGTCGGATTTTGAAGCGCCTCGGTTAGATTGTGATAGGGTCCCTATCTCTTGAGCTTTAAGTTGGCTCAAAAAACAAAGAAGGATTAAAGTTAAAATTCCTATTTTTTGTAAGTTCGTGGCTTTCATGATTTCAGAGTCATTTTAAAAATCTTTTCCGCTTTGTCATTCCTTGTGTATTGTTTTGTCCGCGTCTTTCGGAAGTGTAGATGAATCACTCCGAATTATCGGGCACGGTCATACAAAGAAAAAGCATGCCGGTTTTTCGGAGGAAGTTCGATGTGGTTCGTTACCCTGCGTCTCCGAATTGGTCAAAAATAATACGTGTTTTGGGAAGTAATTTCCGAATCTTTTCTTCTTGGGACCGCAAAGCGGGTATATCAGCAAGAACTTGTCCCAAAACCTTCTTGTACAGTTAATGAATCGGACAGACTTGGCAAATGAAAACAGAGTATAACGTGTTGCCTAAGAGCAATCACAATCCGCGCAAGGGCGGGTCGTTCCTCGACTGGAGGATAGAGTAGGTCATGGCAGTGATATTTTATCGTGTAAGAACAGGAATCCAATGGAAATATATGCCTCCAATGTTTGGTTCAAAATCAACATTGCATAGAAGATTTCAAAAATGGGCATCGGCAGGAGTTTTTAATAAAATTGAAAAAGAAACCTTAAAACTCTATGAACGCACGGTTAAAATTAGGACTAAGAGAATGGCAGCAGATGGAAGTTACGCAAGGGCAGGGGATTTCGCGGGTCCAAACCCGACGGATCGCGGCAAAAGAGGCATATTCTCGTCGATCGGCGTAGGCATCTGTAGCTTTTGTAATTGATTCGGCTGGAACTCATGATTCTAAACTTCTATTTCCTAACTGAAAATATTTAGAATTTCAAGAAATTCTAAAGTTCTGAAACCGGAGATTCTTTCATTGGATAAAGTTTATGTTAGTAACGCGATTCAGGTTAAGAGTTTGTCCCAAAACCTTAAAAGAAATCAACTACAATCATTCGTAAGTCGGTTATAGAATATAGGAGTTTCCACAGATTAAGTCTCTTTGGTAATTTACGAGCTTTCGAGCAGATTTTATAATTGTTACGTTCTTGTTGGAGTTCCTACATTCCAAGGTTTTTGGGACAAACTCTAAATTAAAAAAGAATAAAATTAGGTATCGAATTCCAAATAAAAAGAATGCCGAAAACCCGGAACGAATTATTCCGCTAAAACCTTTTAGATGGACTGTCGAACGCACTTTTGCTTGGTTTAATGCTTTTAGGGCTATAAAGACTTGTTGGGAATTCAAACTCGAAAATTACACTGCCTTATTCCAACTTGCATTCGCTTCCATTTTATTTAGAATGGAACGAAGATAGGTTTTGGGACAGACTCAAAAACTAACTCTGATCGATTCAATGATTAAAAGCGATTAATTCGGAAAAACGGACGATGAATTTAACACAAACCAATTTACAAAAAATATTCCTCTTTTCTTTGCTTTTTTTTTGTTCCTTTACTTTTGTGCAAGCAGAACAATCGGGAACTTATTATAAGGCTTTAACAAAAGCGCTCCAAAATCCTTTGGATGTTCGGGTTTTGGATTTGCGTGAACAAAAACTCACAATTCTTCCTAAGGAAATTTGGCAATTGAAAAATTTGCGAGAGTTGCGTTTGGATAATAATCAACTCACAACTCTCCCTAAGGAAATCGGACTACTACAGAATTTGAAAATATTGCATTTGTATGCTAACCAACTCACAATTCTTCCTAAGGAAATTGGGCAATTGAAGAATTTGGAATATTTGGATTTGAATAATAATCAACTCACAACTCTCCCTAAGGAAATCGGACTACTACAGAATTTGAAAATATTGCATTTGTATGCTAACCAACTCACAGTTCTTCCAAAGGAAATTTGGCAATTGAAGAATTTGGAAGATTTGGATTTGAGTGGTAATTCATTCACAATTCTTCCTAAGGAAATTGGACGACTACAGAATCTGGGATCGTTGATCATGAGGCATAACCAACTCAAAACCCTCCCTAAGGAAATTGGACAATTGAAAAATTTGGGAGAGTTAATTTTGGAGCATAGCCAACTCAAAACTCTTCCAAAGGAAATAGGACAATTGAAGGATTTGCAACATTTGAGTTTGAGGAATAATCAACTCACAATTCTTCCTAAGGAAATTGAACAGCTGAAGAATTTGCTAACGTTGAGTTCGGATAATAACCAACTCACAGTTCTTCCGAAGGAAATAGGACTACTACAAAATTTGGTGACATTGGATTTGCGTAATAACCAACTCAAGACTCTTCCTAAAGAAGTCGGACAATTGAAAAATTTGCGAGATTTATCTTTGGATAATAACCAACTCACAGTTCTTCCGAAGGAAATAGGACTACTACAAAATTTGGTGACATTGGATTTGCGTAATAACCAACTCAAGACTCTTCCTAAAGAAGTCGGACAATTGAAAAATTTGCGAGATTTATCTTTGGATAATAACCAACTCACAGTTCTTCCGAAGGAAATAGGACTACTACAAAATTTGGTGACATTGGATTTGCGTAATAACCAACTCAAGACTCTTCCTAAAGAAGTCGGACAATTAAAGAATTTGCGAGAGTTGTATTTGAGTGCTAACCAACTCAAGACTCTTCCTAAAGAAGTCGGACAATTGAAAAATTTGCGAGATTTATCTTTGGATAATAACCAACTCGAAACTCTTCCTAAAGAAGTCGGACAATTGAAAAATTTGCGATGGTTGTTTTTGGACGCAAATCCTATCTTACCCAAGAAGTTAAAAAGAATTGGAAAGCTTCTTCCAAAGTGTACTATTCATTTTTGAATAAGATTTTCTTTTTCATAGTTTCCCCTATCCGTAATTTGTAATTCGGATAAGGCGATTTTATAAATTTGTTTCTATTGTGAGCTAGCTCCCGAATTTAGAACCATTAAGAATGTTTGAAATCCTTTCAAGATCATAAAATTTTGGAGGAAAATATGAAGAAACGTTTCAGTGAAGATCAAATCCATAAGGTACTCAAGGAATCGGAATCAGGGGTCTCGACTCCTGAAATTTGTCGTAAATACGGAATCAACGGAAATGCATTTTACCGTTAGCGTTCCAAATATGGCGGCCTCGAATTGAGCGATCTAAAGCGGATGAAGGCTTTGGAGGAAGAGAATAGCAAGCTCATTTGTAATAGTTAGAAGTTGATCTAATACTCCTTGAAATAAAAAAGGAGAAACAGATGACAACAACACAAAAGATAATCAAGAACAAGTAACAACTC
>NZ_QAJG01000038.1:12500-23492 GCF_003046425.1 Leptospira borgpetersenii serovar Javanica | reverse complement strand
TTACTGACCCCAAGTTCTTTGGCTACTCCATAACATGTATAACCCTTCTCAAGTAAACGAATTCCATTCTGTCTTCTTTTCTCTAAATCCTTGAGGCTCTTTTGGTTTTTGTCATTTCTCACATTACCATCTCTTTTTATTTCTTATTTACGGGTACTCATTTTTATAGGGATCAGTAAACGATTTTATCGTTGCTAACTCTCATAGAGTTCTAAGGTTTTAATTTTACACCGCCTCACTTAGCCACCCAAAAGATTTGAATGATTTTAGAAAAGTCCATTCTCATTTTATTGCATTAAATCTAAGAACTTGTCCCAAAAAATCAGCACAATCGTTTCATAAGTCCGTAATAGAGCGTGAAAATTCCCGCAGATCTGAGGTTTTTGGACAAGTTCTTAGTAGTATCTTATAATGGGTCGGAACTACAGCCTATTCTTCGAAAAAGAGAAAGTTCTAAATCTAAAAAATTAAAATTTTTTCATAAAATCTCGAATGATTACATTTACTAGGACAACCGTAAGGGGTATGGCAAATACAAAAAATCAAAATCATTCTCAACATACCCGCTGGCTAACCAATACATATAAGGTAAAATCATCTTCTGAGGAACCTAATTTACGATTAAAGAGAGTCGCTCCTTCTGATTTATGGATTCCGAAGCAACAAGTCTCGAACTTAACGAAACGAATTTCTAAATTCGGGTGCTTGAAAACTGCTCTACATTTTCTTTTGAAGAGGAATCGAAATCGATTACATTCTATTTTTGCTTATTCTGAAAACGAAAAGACTTTATATCAAAAAACTGAACTTGAACTGGTGCGCTTTTCCTTTCGACCAGATTCTGCGGATTGGGCGGAACTTAGACTTGCAGCTCGTTATTACGGTGTTTCCATTTGTAATTTTTTCGTTATGCTCCTTGTTTGACGAAAATGAAAGTGTGGGAAAGATTGAAACTTCCTGGAAAGATTTTAGCAACCAAAAAGTTGAGGATTCAGAAATTTTTTTTATTCAACAAATTTTCTCAAAGAGGAAATCTATCTTTTTTTCAATTTCAATAGATTTTAATAATTCTCGAGAGTCCCCAGAAAGGTCAACTGTGTAAAACGGCAATTATACACAGTTGTTCGGAATTTTTCTTTGGACGGTCTTCCGACCTAAATCACAATTAAAAACAAGCATCGGATTGAAATTGTGAGGATTTTAAGGAAAAAATATATAAAAACAGAATATTATAATATTTGATCAAAGAAAAAAGTTGGATTCAAAAAAAATTTAAAAGGAGATTTTTTTTCAAAAAGCGGAGCCGATTGAACGATTCTCAAAACCGTTACCGGTATGAAGACAAAAAAAACAAAACAACCAATTAGACACTTGCGTTTATTGAAACCAAGCCGTTCTGGAAGGACGCAATCTGATCGGGAAGCTATTTTAGTTTTGGATTCTCAAAGGAATCTGAAAAAGTTGGGTTCTCCAGCAGATTTCAATATTCCTAAAGGATTGGTTCCATACTTAAACAGAAAAATTCATGACGTGGGTTCTTTGAGGCTACTTTTGAATCAATGTATTTATAAAAAATGGTATTTGTTATCGATTCCAAAGCAAATTCCAAGAGATAGGATTGGTTATCAAAAACAAAAGCTCGAATTGAAACGATTTTCTTTTCGACCTTTTGAAGATGATTGGATAGAACTTAGGAGACTTGCTTTTCTTCATAAGGTTTCGATGTGCAAAATGTTTGTCAAACTACTTGAAACGGATCTTTACCCGGAACTCAAATATGCAGAAAAGCTGGTTCAAGATGAACTCCAGAGCTTACATGCCAATCAAGTAATAAAGCAAAAGACAGGAACTTAAATAATGTGAATTCGATATGAGAAAGTTTGGGCGAATGGCTCGTGAGCTGAAACTAAAGTACTGCTTTACTACGGATCGTAGCATAATAATCCTTTCACATTTGTTATGTCGGACTCACGTTAAATAACGAGAAGCCTGTTTGTTATTCTAAAAAAGTCGAGGAACTGTTCAAAAGTAATCACAGCTTTCCCGAAAACTCAGATTTTTATTGCAGGAGACTTCAGGATTTGGAAAATTTGGTGGGCATTTACTTCTCAAAATTCAAATGACGTTTTCCAAGAATCACGTTATAAATTATGATGGATTCTTCAGCGTTGGGGTTCTAAACAAGTTGTAGTCATCAATTGTTAAATACTACAACCTTTGTAAGAAGTAGGGGACTTTGATAAATGTTTTTTCCGGAAATCGGTCGAACATCTAATGCTGTTAAGGTGATACGGTTTTTTAGGGTAATTTTTTGAATCGATTAAATATTTCTTGAAAATGAAATGTTATCCTTACATTGTTTCAATTTTAAAAACTTAAGAAAATTTTGGAGTGTATAATGTTCAGGAATTTAAAAAGAAATAGCGTTTTGTTTTTCTGTATCGGATCTTTATTTTTTTCTTTTTCTTCGGTTTTCGCTTTAGGAACTTATTCGGAAGGTTGGGCGGTTGTGAGACTGATTCAGTTTGAAAGTCGCGGAATCATTTTCGATTCCCATGAAGGTCTTTTAGAATTTACCACTTATGATAAATCTGAAAAGTGTGAAGCGTCAAAAGATGAATGTTTTACTCCTTTGAAAGAAAAGATCGAATTTTCCGTTCGCCCTGAAAATGGAGAAGTCGTAAATTTTTTAAATAATAACGTAAACCAGGAGATTTTAGTTCAGTATAGGATTCATAAAATTGAGCCAATTGCTCTTTCTACGGATTTTGAAGTAATCGGAGCACAAAAACAAATTACTACGATTCCAAAAGAGGCGCCGGATAAAATTATCGTGAATAAATCTGGATCAAGAAGAAATTTTTCTGTTTCTGGAAGAATTCTTAAATTAGAATATCAAGGAACTATAATTGGGACTTATGAGGGTTTGTATCTGGATGAAGTTCGAGGCAAGGTCCACCCTTTTTCTGTAACCAATGAGGAAGTTGCCGCATTTGCTTGGAATACGATGAAATTCGGAACTAAATATTATATCGGTGTTTCCGTTGCCTTTGCGACCGGTTGGAGAAAGTCGGATTATGATATTTTTGAAATTAATTATAATTCTTCCGCCGGAGGGGTATATACGGATTCAAAGAAGTAACTGAATTTCTTTAAGGGGACCTCTATAAAGTAGATTTTAGAATTCTTGAATGTCGTAAACAGTACAGTGATTTCAACATAGGAATTCTTTACAGCGCGTCCCAAAATTCCAATTTACTTTGTCAGAAAGATCAAGCTGCAAGGTTCTGTTGTTTTTTGATTTTATAGAGGTTTCTTAAAGAAGTCGGTTTACCGACCTCTTTAAGAAAGAATCATTCGATAGACGAAGGGCTGTCGAAGAGCAGTACTAAAATTTATCCTTGATCATTCCTCGGTATTTTTTCCAAATCAATAAGGTCGGTTAACCAGTCAGAAAGGTTACCGGCTCTATCTTTAATTCTTGCTTGAAGTAAAAGTCTTCTTTTGAATTTTCCAAAAGAATTTGGAATTTTGACAAGGATTACTTTACGATCAGGTTCAAATTCGTACGGAAATATTTGACCATCTAAAAAAATTTCGGCTCCACCCGCATAACCTGAACCGATGTCGGATATAGAATACATTCTTTCTATCACTGCAGATGGTCGGACCTCCGGCGTAAATCTATGACGGGAAATTAAAAATGGATGATCGATTCTGGGTTTGGAACGATCTTCTAAAACGGCAATGATTCCGATCTTATTCAAGACTGCGCTTGTTCCTCCGTTTTCAGAAGTCGTTTTTAGAATAATCCAGTGTTTGGTGCCTTCTTCGAGTAAATAGAGGTTTTCCCCTTTACCAAGTTTTTTTCCTTTCCATAGAAATTTTGCATCCCCCGACCAACTAATTCCGGTCGATTCGATTTCGATGAGTTCGCTTTTTAAAATCAAACCTTCGGGTAACAGGTTTTCGCGAGGAGTTCCGACCACTTCAAAAAGAATATTTCCTTTTCCGAATGTATTACCTTTTGGAGTTTTGAGCAGGAACCTACTATCTTGAGAGGAATATTCCGTCGGGGTTGTTTTCGTTACATGTCCTTTGAAACCGGAATTGAAAATTTTGAATTTTAAGGAAGAGCGATTATTTTCTTTGTCTTCGGCTATAATTTCCAAAAGGATTTCTTGGTTTTCCGAAAATCCTCTCAGGTCAATGCTGGATTTAAAAGAAGGAAAAAGATTATAAACATAAACAGGGGGATTGAGTGATGAACGATTTGAATCATAAATTGATTGATGGTCTTTTGCTTCAGCATAACTCATCTTTTCGAATTTCCTTTCATAGAGATTTTTACCGTCAAACATCAGTTTTGCGGAGTAAAGGTTGTTCTTGTTGTGAGAGTTCATTCTGTCGAATGCACCGAGTTTGATTCTCACTTCCCCACCGAGTTTCAAAAGTTCGGAATTATTCAATTCATAAATTCCATCATCTTTTTTTTTAAGAGGAATTCTAAATTTTTGGCCGTCTGAAGAATCGATGTATAGAACTAGTAATTCGGGCGGAGTTTTGTCTCGATCGTTCATCTTAAGATATGCAAGCGGGTTGAACGTGCTTCCGTTTCCGTGAAGTTCAAAATGTAAATGGGAAACTCCTGTTCCTGATTCTCCGATTCTTGCAATCGGTTGTCCTTGTTTTATGGAGAATTGGTGGTCTAGAAATTTTACGGAAAAGATTCCATCGTTTAGAAGATGAAGTGCTTGTCTTAGATTTTCTAGTTCTTTCTTGACGCCTTCTAAATTGAATAGATGAGCGAATTTAGCCCGTAATCCGGAAGAAGAACGAAGTATTAAGTTGAGTCCATACCCTGTAGGAGATTCGGAGACGGATTCCACAATCCCGTCAAAAGGAGCGATAGCCGGAAAACCGTTGAGATGAAAGGTTTTAAAATCGGCTCCCATGTGGAGGTGATGTATTCTATATTCTGCAAAAGAACCGGAGACCGGAGTTTGAATTTCCATTGGAAATTGAAGTTTTCCTTGTAACTCGGGAAAAAGAAGTGATTCCGGTCGGTCTTCCGCTTTCAAACCGTTCACTAGTAAGATGAAAGCAAAGAAAAGAACAGTATAAGTCGAAAAAGCAAAGAATCTTTTCATCTTCCGAAAAAACTGAGCCGAAAATCGGAATTTGTAAAGCCGAAAAGGAACCGTAAAAAACTCCTTGCACGGAGGTCCGACCACAAAAGACCTTTCAAACTATGTTTATTGCCCGACTGGCGGTCCTGATTGTAGTCGTATTACAACTGTATCACTGCACTTATTTCATGAGAGAACCCGGAAATCCTCCGAAAATCGACGGAATTCCGATTCCGGATGATCAGCGAAGACTTTATGTCCAAAATTTCAGAAACAATTCGTACGGAATGGGAATCCAAACTTTACTTACCGAACTCGTTCGAGCGGAGATAGATACCAGAGGAAGATTCCTTCAAACTAGAGAAAAATCAATCGCAAGTTATCGGCTTTACGGAGAAGTAGTTCACTATCAGCTTGTTGGAAATTTACTCGATCAAGGGGGACAATCTATTTCTAGAGAGATGCTCGTGATTGTTCGACTTGAACTTCAAAAGGTGGGAGGGCAAAAAATACAATTAGAAAGAGAGGAAATCCCGGTAAGAATCATATATTCTGATCAAGTCGGATTTAGGGAGAGCGAAATTCAGGCTCAGGCCAGACTTTTGAAAATTATGGCGATTCGAATTGCGGAAGAGGTGGAACGAGCTTGGTATTTTTCTATTGCCGGAAAGATCGATCCCTGATAATCTTGACCCGTTCTTGGATAATCTAATATGAATCGAGAAAAACAGGAAGCAATTCTAAACAAAGCGGAACCCGCGGTCCGTATGGAAATGCAGACCTTTTCGGAATATCTGCAGAAAGAAGGTCTAAAGATTACTAACCAGAGAATGCTGGTTGCTGAGAGAATTTTTTCCCTTCACAATCATTTCACAGCGGAAGGGCTTTTAGAGGAATTCAAGGATCAAAGAGATCAAATTTCCAAAGCTACAATTTATAGGATTCTTTCCATTATGGTTTCTGCGGGCTTATTGCAAGAGCATAATTTCGGAAAGGATTATAAATATTACGAACATATCATAGGACACAAACATCACGACCATATCATCTGTACGGTCTGCGGAAAAATCGTGGAATTTATGGATGAAAGAATCGAACAACTTCAAGAGCAGGCCGCAAGAGAAAACGGTTTTAAAATCACGGGTCATAGTCTTAACATCTATGGAACTTGCAACGAACATACTGCCGGTAGATGATTTTTCAGACCACTTCCGAAGATCTTCGAACTAGAGCCAGAACCGGAATTCTAAATCTCAACGGAGTGAAGCTGGAAACTCCGGTGTTCATGCCCGTAGGGACAAGGGGGGTCGTAAAGACCATTTCTGCCGACGACCTGGAGGAACTTGAGTATTCTTTAATATTAGGAAATACTTATCATCTTTATCTCAGACCCGGTACTGCCGTGTTGGAACGTTTTGGGGGGCTTAAGAAATTTTCGACCTGGAAACGGGCGCTTCTTACCGACAGCGGAGGTTATCAGGTCTTCAGTCTTAATTCTCTATTTAAGTACGAACAAGATGGGGTTCGTTTTCAATCTCACATCGACGGAAGTAGGCATTATTTTACTCCTAATTCAGTAATCGACATACAAAGGACTATCGGCTCCGATATCATGATGGTATTGGACGATTGCGCTCCTTTTGATTCCAGTCAGGAAAGACTAAGACAATCTTTGGACCGAACACATCGATGGGCGGAAATGTCGGTGGAATATTGGGAAAAGAATAAGAATTCCTCCCATCTTTTCGGAATCTTTCAAGGTGGAATTGATCTTGGTCTTCGATTGGAAAGTTTGCAAAAGATCGTCTCTCTCCCATTCGATGGAATTGCAATCGGAGGGCTTTCGGTCGGAGAACCACGTAAGGATTTCATCCGAATTTTAGAAGGAGTTTCCGCTTATACGGATCGAAGTCGTCCTCTCTATTTGATGGGAGTCGGAACCGTTCCAGATATTTTGGATGGAGTAAAGAATGGAGTTGATATGTTCGACTGCGTGCTTCCGACTCGAAATGCAAGGAACGGTCAAGTTTTTACATCTTTAGGAAAAATTAATCTTAGAAATGAAAAATGGAAGAATTCCGATGTGCCTATAGATCCGCATTGTGGTTGTAAGGTGTGCAAAAGATACAGTATCGGATATATCAGACACTTACATCATGTCGGGGAACTTACTGCATTTTCTCTCTCAACATATCATAATTTGTATTTTATGAAAAATTTTCTTTCAGAAATTCAGAAGTCCATTCAAGCGGGTGAATTTTTAAAGATCTATGCCAAGTGGAAAAATTTGTATGAAAAGCCTGAATTTTCCGGTTGACTATTTAAAGAATCGACTTTCCCTTAGTAAGCTGGCTGGAAAGAAATAGGAAGGAGTTGCTGAGCATTTATGGAAATAACCAGAAGAGAAAGCGGGAACATTGTCATTCTGGACATAAACGGAGAAATCGATCTCTACAATGCCCCAGAAATTAAAGATGTCATCGCTAAACTCATCGAGGAACAGAAATATTATACAGTCATCAACTTGGAAAAAGTTTCCTACATTGACTCTTCTGGTATTGGCGCTCTCATTTCCAGTCTTTCCAATCTGAAGAAATATCAGGGCGGACTTAAAATTATCAATGTCTCCGGATCCGTAAGAAAGGTGTTCGAGCTGACTAAGCTGACTTCTTTCTTTGAGATTTTTGATAATGAGGCAGAGGCAGTGTCTGCCTTTAAATGAGATCGGATCCAAATTCTATCCTACCTTTTCTGAAATCTGGTGCTGCAATGAAATCAACTCAAAGAAAAATACTTTCTTCTTTTATAATCCTACTTGCAGGATTTTTTATTTCCTGTGGAGCTGAACTTCCGATTCAGGAGTTAAGTGATGCGAAAAATTCCATCACAAGAGCGAAGTCCGCAGGTGCTGAAAAATATGCCCCGGCAGAGTTGGAAGAAGCACGTAAAAACTTACTGACTGCACATCAAAAGGCGTCGGAAGAAAACCTTGCAGAGACAAAAAAATCCGCATTATATGCGAGAGCAAAAGCTCTGGATGCTTCTGAGAAATCTTTTCCGTTTTCCGTAGATGAGGTTCGCAAAGAATCCGGTGTTGCGATCGAATCGGCTGAAGAGGCTTATGCTTCTCAACTCGCTTCAGAACCTTATAATACTTCCGTACAACTTCGTAAAGAAGGTGATGCGCTTCGTGAAACGGCGGATCGTACTTTAGAGTCTTATCCTAAAGAATCCGGAGATGATGGAAAACTGAGGATGAGACTCGCGGCATTCGATCAATACGAAGCTTCTCGCCAAAAATATGTGGATTCTAGAAAAGCTGCAGACGAATCGAAAGTGTTAGCACTTTCTCAGAAACAACAATTAATCGATTCCCTTGCGGATATCGAAAAAAATTTAAACGATGCGGATAAATACGCAGAAGGAAAAGATCCGGAAGTTGCTGAAACGAGAAATCGTTTGGAATCCGCCAAGGCCAAGATCGAAGAAGGAAAGATTAGGGATGGATATGCGGAGATCGATGATATCCGCAAAAAGTCAGGAGAACTTGTTGCAAAGAATATAAAGGTTTATGCTGAAAAGCAGAAGGAACTTGCAAAGCAGAGTGTAGCCTCAGCCACTACAAAATTGGCCTCTTTTGATAGAAATAAGATCAATGCATCTAGAGATTTTCAGGTTTCTTACCAAAGAGCAGAGGAAAACCTGAAGGCCGCGGAAGAGTCCAGAGTATCTGCGGAAGATTTGTTTGCTTCTGAAAAATACGAGGATTCGATTTCTCGTTCCGAAGAAGCGATCCGTCTTTCTAGAATTGTAGTAGATCAAGTTATTGAACTGGCTGAAAGAATAGAAAGAAAAATGGCTAGTGATAGTATTGCGGGCCGTGATACAAAAACCGGAACTGATGGCCAAAAGGATTCTAAAAATCAATCCACAACAACGGATGCTAAAAATTCCTCTACAAAAGTAGGGAAAGATGGTTTGCCGGAAGGTTGGAAACGTTATGTGGTTCGTAAAAAAGTTCCGGCCGATTGTCTTTGGAGAATTGCAAAGGATAAAAGACATTATGGAACTGCGAAACTGTGGAGAAGAATTTATGAGGCAAATCGTAGTAAGATCAGAAATCCGAATTTGATTTATCCGAAACAAGTGCTGTTGATTCCACCTAAAAAAGGCCCCACTCAACTTAACAAGGCTCAGGATTCGCGTAAAAAGAAACCTGTTGCAGAAGAAGTAGAAGCGATTGAAGCCGACCAGAAACCTGTGTCTTCTGCAGAAGAGTCCGAATCCGGGGACGCGGATAATAAGAAAAAGGCTGAAACAATGACCCCTCCGGCGACTGAAGACGAGTCTGCGGAAAATGATGAAGTCACTCCTGAAGAAGAAAATGGAGGAGAGGAAGAAAATCCGGAAAACCTTCAATAAAAAGAAGTTAGAAGATTCATTTTTGAAAAAAGGCTCGGTTATTGAATACCGGGCCTTTTTTATTTGTGAGCGGAGTTCCGACCTGTAATATCGAAATATCGTATCTATCTTACATTTAAGAAATTGTTCCTGAAATGGGTTTTAAAGGACCTTTTTCTGCTTTTGGAAAGAAGATTTGTCTTTCTTATAAGAGAAACTGAAATTCTTTCCTAAATATCTAAGAGCCCGTCTTAAACCTCAGATTTTATATTGTAAAGGTTTCCGGAGTTATGGAACTGAAACGCGGTTTGTTGTGGTGTTAGAAGCATAGGATTTTTGAATCGATGTTTTCCACGTGTGCGTAGAAGGTCGTTACTCCAACCACAAGAGAAAGTTTTGAAATTGAAGTGGTTTTAAAGATCACATTGGTTCAACAGGAAGGCGTTATACATAAGGATTTTTTTTCAAGGTAATTCAGAGATGTCGTTTACCGAACTCAGGAAAGTAATCAGCTTGAAGAACGTGATATGATCGAATTCATCTTTTTAAATATGCAAAACGTTCTTGATGAAATTGTTCGTTTTATGGAAAAAAGTTTTAGATTTTATCAGACAAAATGGCGCCCCTTCTGGGCTTGAAAAACGTGGGTTAGATGCAAGCATTAACCGCAAGACAAGAAAACCAACAGAAGGAACTAAAGAAATAGTCTCAAAATTAAGGAATTTCCACAGATTGGCAGTTTATCGGTTTTCGAATTAGCCCTATTGTTGGAACATTCTCGAAGGAGTTCCTACATTTTTGTTTAACTAAAGCGTCTCACTCGACGGGTTTTGAGACAAGTTCAAATTGAATGAAGATAAAAAGTAGAAAGTAAGCGGGCTTGATTATATCTGTGCTTCGGTAATATTCTTGCGAAAATATATAACGACCGTTTATTTTGAGATTATAACCGGAAATTCACTTGATTGTGGTTTTCCGATCGTAAAACTCTCTTTTGGATTCAAATGAAACGTGCCTATACTGATCCGGTTTCGTCCGTAAGTTACCAAGACTATGAAACCTTGGTAAAACTCGCTTGGGAAGAGGATTGTCCGGAAGAAGATATCACATCCGTTTCTCTCTTTACTCCTGACCAGAAAGCTACGGCGAGTTTGAACGCGCGAGAGTCCGGAATCCTTTGTGGAATTGGTGTATTAGAAGTTCTAAATGTTCTTTCGGAAAATCAAATCCATTCGGAACTTTTGAAACAAGATGCGGAGAGTTTTCAAAAAGGTGATACCCTTTTGAGAATTCAGGGCAATCTCGTTCAAATTCTCAGAATAGAACGAATTTTATTGAACTTTCTTCAGTATCTTTCCGGAATCTCTACTCGAACTGGAGAAGTCGTCCAAAAATACGGACGAAAAGGTCTGATGATTTTCGATACGCGTAAAACCCTTCCGGGGTATCGCAAACTCGCAAA
>NZ_QAJG01000038.1:0-7500 GCF_003046425.1 Leptospira borgpetersenii serovar Javanica | reverse complement strand
AAAATTCGTCAGAACCCGTTGCAGGATGCGTTCTTTCCGAAGTGGAAGTTGAACTTCGATACGCATAAGTTCGGAGTCGTAAGTCGGTCCAGATTGAAAAAGATCGCTTTGGATTTTCATCGTGTGATCGAAGTGACCAAACATTTGGCTGAAGAGGAGAAACTGATCTTTGATATACATTCCGAAAATATCATCATAACGTTTCCCGATTTTTCCTTGAAGATATTCGATTATCACGTTTTTGACGAACACCTCTACGAACCAAGTAAAGAGAATCCTTCTCCCGAAATTGATCATATCAATACGATCCGCGAATTCGTACGGTCTTTCGAGCTTGGCTGAAGGCAAATCCCGGTTCAGAAAACTGTGGATTTCTAGATTGGAGGGGGAGGTTTCCCCCTCGCTTCAGACGCGTCGCGTCTTTCGCTACCCCCTCTCCGGGAAGCTATTTCGCACGCTCTCCGGACCCTGCCTTCTAAAATATAATTGAGTTAGAATATTCTTTTTTTTGAATTTATGTTTAAGGGTGAGTTAAGGAAAAGAAAACGATTGATCCGACATTATGCTTCTATCGATACGGGTTGGTGGAACTAAAGCCAAACGCTCTCTACGGATCGGCGTTTGATCGTTGCATTTTAGTTTTTTATTCACCAAACTTTCTTATGTAGAATTTACGTTAATAGAGTTGTTGAAAAATTCCATAATTCAGATTAACAAAACTGCTTTAATCGACCGTTTTCATGAAACGGAAACAGATGAAGAATTAATTTTTCAACAACTCTAATGTATATTTTTCAAAGCCCAAACACTATTCGAACGAATTTTGGATTTCGTGGACGAAGTTCGGTAAGAATTCAAATCCGGTCTATTCGATTCGTTCCTATGTTTTACCGGATTGGATATTTTTAGAATGCTTTCATAAAGTCGAAAAACAACGGAACCTTGCAGCTTGATCTTTCTGACAAAGTAAATTGGGGTTTTTAGACGCGTCGTAAAGAATTCTTATGCGAAACCGCTGTTTTACGACATTCGGGAATTCTAAAATCTACTTTATAAAGGCTCCTTTAAAAAATTGTACAAAAAAACAAATGATCGTGTCTCAAACGCTTTTTTTACGGACTTTGTTTTTCTTTTTACAGAATATACTTCCGTAGAAGAGTGGATGAGAATTCAAAAAGGAACTTTTAGAAATGATCGATCGTTATTCCAATCCCGAAATTTCCAAAATTTGGGAATTAGAGAACAAGTTTGAAATTTGGAAGGAAATAGAAATACTCGCTTGTGAGATCCGAATGAAACGGGGAGAAATTCCGCCGGAGGAATTTCAGGAAATCAAAACGATGGCAAAGTTCAATGTAGGCGAAATTCTAGAAATCGAAAGTAAGGTTCATCACGATGTGATTGCGTTTTTAACGAACATGAATTCATACATCGGGCCGGCGGGAAGGCACGTTCATTACGGTCTGACTTCCTCCGATATCGGAGATACTGCGCTCTGCGTGCAGATGGTTCAGGCTATGGACTTGATCTTGAAAAAAACGGACGCACTCATTTCCGTAGTAAAAGAAAAGGCGATTCAATATAGGGATC
Source organism: Leptospira borgpetersenii serovar Javanica (assembly GCF_003046425.1). GTDB lineage: Bacteria > Spirochaetota > Leptospiria > Leptospirales > Leptospiraceae > Leptospira > Leptospira borgpetersenii. Next base: position 5,910 of record NZ_QAJG01000038.1, on the reverse strand, counting down.
TGCCTTGTATCGGACGTTCCCATGGGATTCATGCGGAGCCGATGACCCTTGGGCTCAAATTCGCATTATTTTTTGAAGAATTAAATCGAAACCGAAAAAGGATGTCTGAAGCGAGAAACGAGATTGCGGTCGGAAAACTTTCAGGGGCTGTCGGGACTTATTCCAATGTCGATCCGGAAATCGAAGCTTATGTTTGCGAAAAGATGGGTTTGAAAGTTGATCCGATCTCCACACAAGTCGTTTCCAGGGATCGCCACGCGTTTTATCTTTCCGTTCTCGGGGTTACGGCTTCTTCTTTGGATCGTATGGCCACGGAGATCCGTCTATTACAAAAGACGGAGGGAAGAGAAGTGGAAGAGCCTTTCTCCGCGGGACAAAAGGGTTCATCTGCGATGCCTCATAAAAGGAATCCTGTGATCTGTGAGAGGATTTCCGGACTTTCCAGAGTAATCCGCGCAAATGTAAACGTGGGATTACAGGATGTAGCTCTTTGGCATGAAAGAGATATTTCTCATTCTTCGGCGGAAAGGGTTGTACTACCGGATTCCACCATCGCACTCGAATACATTTTGGATAAGATGTTATTTGTGGTTAAAAATCTTCATGTGTATCCAGATGCGATCGAGCGAACGTTAGGCGTCACACGGGGATTGATTTTTTCTCAAAAAGTTTTGCTGGCTTTGATCGAAAGAGGAAAGATCGCAAGAGAAGAAGCTTATCTAATCGTACAAGAACACGCGATGGCGGTTTGGGCCAATCCATCTGAAACTCTCAAAACAAGACTAGAAAACGACAATCGAGTCAGTCAGGTTTTAACCCGAAAAGATCTCGAAGATATTTTTAAAATCGAACCGTATCTTGAAAAAGTGGGATTGATTTACAGACGTTTGGGTCTTGAATAGATGCGGGTCGGAATCTTCGGTTTAGGATATACCGGGATCCGAATTGCGAAGCGATTGAAGTTGCAAGCGGAGGTCCGACTCGAAACTTTTTCTGCCAAAACCAGAGTGGAAGGAACCGAAGTTTTTGATTTTTCAAACCCTTTCGCTTTGAAGGAATTTGGCGAAAAATTTTCGAGAGAAGATTTCGATTTATGCGTGGTTACATTCCCTGTACAAAAACTTTTTGATCCGATTTCGTTTATCAATCTTTTGTTTTCCGTAGGGAAAAGATGTATTCTTCTGGGAACAACAAGCATTTATAAGAGGGTTCCGGATATCGTCGAATCCACCCCACTCATCGAAGATCACGATCGTTTTGCGATCGAGAACGAATGGATCGGGAGAAGCGGAAAAATTCTCAGGCTTTGCGGAATTTACGGGCCTCTTCGAAATCCAGGGGATTGGGCAAGAAAAGGACTCGTGAAAAAGTGTTCAAAACAACTCAATCTGATTCACGGTGACGATGTGGCTCTTACAATTTCTCTTTTGATTCGCAAAATTCGAACGACAGGTTGGGATACGCTTCCGAACGTTCTCAATCTGTCGGACAACCAATGGCATACTTGGAAAGAAATATTTTCCTTTTTAGAAGAGCATGAAAAGATTTCCAAAACTCAGGTTGAAGAATCACCTAAAGAGGATAGTTTTGTCGACAGCGGATTGATTCGATCCTTACTGCCCGATTTACAAACCAAAAATTTTTGGATGGAATTGGAAGGTTTGGAAGGAATCGGTGATTGACGTAATTACGAATGCTCCCCGTTTTTTTCTATGGGCGGATTTGTTTCCTTTTTGATTTTTTGCTTCGTACATGATTAGTTTTATATCCGCGGGAAAATTACGGTCTGTTTTATTTTCCACAATACTTTCCTATCTGATTTTGAACTTTTACGTTCGAATTTTTATCCGGAGACGGAGTATGGAAAGCTACGTGAATTCGAAAAGAAATCCTAAACGATTTTAAAAAGAGCAAGCTGAAATGAGAATTTAAGTCCATAATTAAATCGAATCTGTGATTTATGATACGGAGAATGAATATGGGAGAATTACTTTCAAGGTTCGGTTACTCTGGTTTTTTCGGAATTATTTGGGGAATCTTTTTGATTCGGTATTTGGTTTTCTCGGGGATTGCGTTTTTGGTTGTTTGGGTTTTTTGTGGTAAAAAACTTTCACACAAACTTATCCAAAGTAAAAAACCTGAGAAGGAAAAGATCTTTTATGAAATAAAATATTCTATGTTGACTTTCTTTATCTTCGGATTATCCGGAATATTCGTCGTTTGGGCGAAGGTGAACGGATTCAATCGGATCTACAACAATGTCGGCGATTATGGAATTGTGTATCTTATCTTCAGTTCGTTTGTGTTGGTTCTTTTGCATGATACTTATTTTTATTGGACACATCGAATGATGCACCATAAGCTTTTCTTTAAATATTTCCATCTCGTGCATCATAAGTCCATCAATCCTTCTCCTTGGGCGGCGTTTTCATTTCATCCTTTGGAAGCGATCGTAGAATCCGGAATCGTCCCCCTTGTGTCGTTTGTACTTCCTTTACATCCAGGGGCGATGATCGTATTTTTCGTTTATATGACTTCGTTGAACGTGTTGGGTCATCTTTCTTATGAATTTTTTCCTTCCTGGTTTTTAAAAAGTAGGTTCACGAGCTGGCATAACACGACTACACACCACAACATGCATCATAAATACTTCAACTGTAACTATTCCCTCTATTTTAACTTTTGGGATAGAATCATGGGTACCAATCATGAAAAATACAAGGAGAAGTTCGAGGAAGTCGCATCCAGAGTTCCTGAAAAAGCAAAATTAATATTAGGAAAATAGAATATTTAAATCCCTGCCGCCGTATAAACGGGAAGTAGGTTTTGTCCGGTTTTGGTACAAACTCTCAATAAATATGTAATTGCTTTTGCGTTTTCTTTTATTTTGTCCGGTTATCCCGATCCATCTGTTTTTTAAACACTGCCAATCTTTCCAAAGTCGGTTTTGCGTATTTACTGATCCAACGATCGTAGATTTCTTGAATAGGTACATTGTCCAAATAATTCCATCGAACCCGTCCTTTTCTTTTTACGATCAATAAACCTGCATTTTCCAAAATTTTCAGGTGCTGAATTACGGTACAGCGATCTAATGGTTCGAAATAAGAACAGATTTCTCCCGTTGTTTTAGGTTTTTTTCTAAGAAGATCTAAAATTTCCCTTCTCTTCGAATCTGCAAGTGCCTTAAAAATTAGATCCTGCTTGTCAAGTTTATACATGTTGCTATAATATAACATATTAAAAATATAATTATTTCAAGAGGAATTTATATGAATTTAAGATTCACAGTACAAACTAAGATTCAAAAGCCTTTAGAAGCGGTTTTTCAAGCCGTTTACGACCCGAAACATTTAAGCGGATACTTTACAACTGGAGGCGCAAGTGGTCCTTTGGTGGAGGGGACTAAAGTGATTTGGAAGTTTGCAGATTTCCCTTCGATGAAGGGGGAAAATGAGGGAGTGGTCGTCAACGTAGTGGAGGTGGTTCCCGATTCCAAGATTGTTTTGGAATGGGATGCTCACGAAGGAAGTTATGAGGGTGAAAACGAGCTTTTAACCGTTGGCGGGTACAAAACCAAAACGGAAATGATTTTCGAATCCTTAGATCCAAATAATACTCTTGTGAAAATTACCGAATCCGGTTGGAAGGTATCTCAATCTGCGTTAGACGGTTCTTATATGAACTGTCAAGGTTGGATGAATATGAGTTGTTGTCTCAAAGCGTATTTGGAATATGGGATTAACTTAAGAAAAGGTTTTTTTTGAGTTAATCGTCTTATGTTTGTTTTGGAAAAAATGCGCCTTTAGGGACTTGAAAAACGCGGATTGGATGCGAAGCATTTACTACAAAGCAAGAAAACCAACAGAAGGAATTAAGAGTTGTCCGTTCAGAGGACTGAGGACAGACGAACTCGCTTCGCTCGTTCTAGACAGAGGACAGAAAGAAACGGGGGAGATGTTACATCACAGATTTAGAATGTATCTTACAGATACAAAAAAAGAGAGCTGCATTAGAAAAACGAAATGTTTTTCGAAGAAAAGCTTGCTATCATCCGTCTTCTGAATGTAGGAATGGATGTATACAAAGAAACGATTAGAATCGCGTATTTAACGAGCAATTCTAAGGAAATATTGAAAGAGCAACAAATAAAATAGGAAGGAGGGCTGGTCAAGAAATTCATCAAAAAACTAAAATCGGAATGGAACGAAATATATTGTTGTTACGAGGCAAAAGTAATCGGTTATCCATTTTACAGATATTTAAAGTCTTTGAGAGTACACTGCACATTTGTAGCACCTGGTAAGATTCCAAGGCAAGGTTTCGATAAGATTAAAACGGATAAGAGAGGCGCGATCAAATTAGCGAGATTATTACGAAGTGGGGGTTTAGAATCGATTTATATCCCCAGCGAGAGGAAGAAGCGGTAAGCGATTATTTAAGATCACGTGACAGTCTTTGTTTGGATTTAGGAAAAAAGCGTCAAAGGTTGATGAAGTTTTTATTAAAAAAAGGGAATGTTTCTTCGGCAACTAAGAGCCGGTCTCAAAACCTCCAAAATGTGGGAACTCCCACGAAAGCTTGACAATAATAAAACCTATTCGAAGGCCGATGATCGTCAAAGGGGAGAGAACTTTTCATTTTATGAAAAATTCAAAATGAATATTTCTGTAGAGGTTTTAAGACCGGCTCTAAGAACCCGTATCAAAACCTTAGGGATGTAAAAGCTATTACAATTTTAAATGACAGGAGAAAATCGCCAATGTGACGGTTTCTGCGGGAACTCCCACGTTTTTTAAAAACTTGCCGGATTGTTTAAAGATATTTTTCTTCAGATTTTGAGACGGGTTCCTAGTATTGGACAGTCAGTTATTATAAATGGTCGAATAATCTCCACTTTTACAATGAGATCCTTCAAGAAACGTTTGATGATTGTTATAGTCGAGTAAGAATTCAAAAAGAGAATCTCAACGCGATGGATCAAAAGATTCAAGGGATAGCGGAAAGTGAACGTCTAGAGAACAAGTGGAAATCTTAAGATGTTTTCGAGGAGTGGTTTATTTAACGGCCATGTTTTACTCTGAAGGTTTGTGATTTTAAGAGATTTAAAACAGCCGGTTCGTTCATGAGTTTCTTTGGGCTTATTTCGAGAGAATATTCTAACGGCTCCAAAAGAAAACAAAAATAAGCTGGATTTACAAAAATGGGAAGTCCCAGACTTCGAAGAATTTTGACGGAAGCGGCTTGGCAACATCGCTTCCCTGAAACAGGAAGTAAAATTGTAACTGCATGAAGATCGGGATGACTTGCGTTAGTCGTTTCTTTAGCGGAAAAAGCTTCTCTCAGGTTACACAAGAAGTTTCGTAATCTACAGCTAAGAGGAAAAACTCCTCAGTTAATGATCACCGCAATTTCCAGAGAGTGATCCGGATTTCTTTGGGCGGTGACGAATCTGGTGCTCGAAGTTAAAATAATATTTCATCAGATAATTTAATTCGTTAGAGAAGATGTACGATAAAGAAGGAATACTTTTTAGTTCAGTGTTGAAGCAGTCCGCTTTGCAGGTTTGATCCACAAAACGCGCTTCATAGGAAGTGTTGTGCTGAGTTGTTTTAAGACTAAGAACAACTCCTATTTGCGGTATACCAACAACACGCGAATGCCAGTCTGATCAATCGCCGCAACACTGTTGTCGGTCTTCTGAACGTGGGAGTTCCACAATTACGTACCTCATTTTGGTGTTTATGGATCTTACGTACATTCACCCCACGCATGTGGGGAAAAGTGAGTTACCCGAAAGATCCCATAACCTTACCCACAAATACTTGGATCTGAAGATAAATCTGTCGGAATTACTACAAATCCTCTGTGAAACTTACGCCCCACCCTGATTTTGGGTGGAGGGGAGAG
>NZ_QAJG01000037.1:17500-27148 GCF_003046425.1 Leptospira borgpetersenii serovar Javanica | reverse complement strand
CTCAAAAGAGTTTTGGCAATATCAAAATTGGAACAATACGAGGAGTTAACGATGACTACAGCGGAGAGACTCATTTCAGAAGGAATACAACAAGGGATTGAACAAGGCATGCAGCAGGGCAAGATTGAAGGTAGGATCGAAGAAAAATTGGAAGATGCCGGTAAAATGCTGAAGAGGGGATTGATCTAAAGACCGTTTTAGAAATTACAGGATTCTCCGAAAAAACCCTGAAAGAAAATGGAATTCTCTAACGTGACATTGTTAACCAGGTGTTGCCAACGATTTTGTGTAAATGACGTTTCTCAAACGAATCGAAATTCAATCGATTCCCGAAAATAATGGAAAACTGATTCATTGTTTTCCCCAGTTTTAAATCGACATGATCCATAACACTGTAAACTCAATACACTCTTGAACAAGTCGTTTTTCTTTACAACAATGTTCGGCTTCATCGGCATTTAAGTTTTTTACTCCTCATTTCGTTCATTCGCAGTTTGATTCCTGTAAACTTGATTTTAGGAAACCCATGTGTATGGAGAAAAAAGGGCTGTATGTAAAGTTCTAACATCTATCCATCGACATCACGCGGACTCTTTTTTCTTAATTAGAAATGAAACAAACTTCAAATCTTTACGAGAGTTTTTCAAAGAATTCATAGTTTGAAGATATAGTCTTTTGATTACGGAGTGCTTCCAGCCGAACCAACAAGAAATTTCATCGTACGTATAAATCATTTCGACTCTCAAAAGTTTTTTCTTAAGTTTTTGTTTTGCTTTGGAAGAAAAACTGGCGGCGTTCTCCCGTTTGGAAAAAAGAATTTGATGAGACATTTCCAACCTTTCCAAAAGGGCCAATTCTTGACTTCGAGCCGTAAATCTTTTCTCCATTCTTTCCTTTAAAAAATCCTGAATCGAATTTCCGGATGCGGAAAGGATACTTTTCAAAAGTAGAATCTCCTTCCTTTCCAGAAACAAATTGTGTTTGAGTTTGAGTATCAGAACACCTCTTGGATCAAGATTTCGTAGAATTTCTCGCAGGAAAATTCTATCCTGAGAAAGTTCTGTACTATAGTCTGGTTCGTAAACGGCCGAACCGGGTAAGCCGTCCGGTTCCAAAAAGAGCGGTTCCGTTTTTGAAGATTGAATTTCCTTTTTCCACTGATTCCATATGAGATGTTTTAAAAATACGATAGCATACGCGGAAAAATTCTCAAATCCTCTGGTTTCGTAAAGTTCGGAAAAATATTCCATTTTTTGAATAAACTTGAGTAACACCTCGTTCAGTCCGTCCTCGCTTAAAGAATATTTACGAACTGCGATTCTACGAATCCAAAAGAAAGCTTGTTCTATCAAAGCTTTCGAATCGCCGAAGTTTTTGTATTGTAAATAAGAATTTATGAATATACGATCCAATTCCGTTTTTTGTTGCATGGCTGAAAAAAATCCGTATCAAGTCTTACTTGTCCAAGTTTTTATAGGAATCCTTATTCTCTGGTTGATCAAAATCGAGTCTTACAAGTCTAAAATTTCTAATTTTTTGATTGGAAAACGGACTTAGGGGAGATACACTCCTTGCGAAGAGAAACAATATGCAAAGATTCATCAAAAAAATCTTAGTCCCCGTAGACGGTTCGGAAAGTTCCAAAAAGGCATTGGAAGTGGCAATCGCAATCGCAAAAGCGGCAAACGCAAATCTTACGGTTCTGGAAGTTATCGAAGAATTCGGTCCCCTTCCCGGTTATTACGAAAAAGCTCCCGAAGGTAAAGACAGAGTGAGATGGATTTCGGAACAAAGATTTGAAAAGATCCATTCTCCTTTGGACGAGTCTCCCGATCTCAAATGGGATCGTCTGGTTCTGGAAGGTTACCCCGCGGATACGATCGTAGAAACGGCCACAAAAGGAAATTATGATATGATCGTAATCGGTTCGAGGGGTCTTTCCGCAGTGGGAAGATTTTTAGTAGGTTCGGTTTCGGATCGAATCGTCCATCACGCGACTTGTTCCGTTACGGTCGTACGCTAAAACTAAGCAGGTAAAACACCGGGATCGAATTCCGGTCCCGGTAAAAGTGTCACTCCTGGAAGATTTTTCCAGTCGGGATGGTCTCCGATATGTCTGTATCTATGTTCCCATACGATACGATCCCGAACCACAAGAAACACTCCGGGCATCTGCAATGTGTTGCTTCCCGGGATTCCGTAAAAATGCCCCTTGAGTGCAGCTCTCGCGGTTCCAATCAATACTTCGGGACTCGCAAGTTGAATTATGTTGGCGGTTTTCAACTCCAAGTCTTGATAGAATTCCGTTTCGGGATCGGAAACGACACAAGCGTCTTTCCAAACTCCTTCAAAGAATCTTTCACAGTCCCCTAAGTTTCCCGGAAAAAAAAACAGAATCGGCGGAAAAGAAAGACAAGTTTCAAAAATTTCCTTAAGGTCGGCAATCGCCTCCCGGCTGAAAATACATCCCGAATGCCTTAAAAATACCAAAAGACTGAGACGAGGAGGCAAACAAGGAAGAATTGCTTTACTCCTCAGATGAATTCCGACCGCTTCTCTCGTTTCGAAACTTTCCGGAAGAAACTTCATACCTACAAGTATGCCCCCTTAAATTCCTTTGTAAATCGATTGATTTCTTCGTTTTCGAAAAATTAATTGCATCTGCATGGAACTACTCACACTCGATAAAGTCGTCGCAATTCTGACCCTTACTCTGATGGAAATCGTTCTTGGAATCGACAATATTGTTTTTCTTTCGATCGTTTCCGGTAAACTTCCCAAAAATAAACAAAATCAAGCAAGAAATCTCGGTCTCATGTTAGCTCTGGGGTTTAGAATCGGTTTGTTATTCGCAGTCAGTTGGATCGCATCCTTGACGGCGCCCCTTGTCACAATCGCCGATTTCGCAATTTCAGGCAGAGACTTGATCATGCTGGGAGGAGGTCTGTTTTTAATCGCAAAGAGTACAAGTGAAATCCACGGCAAAGTGGAAGGAATCGAAGAGGAAATGCCCAAAAAGGAAAAAATCTCTTTCTGGGGAGTCATCCTTCAATTGATTCTTCTCGATATCATTTTTTCCGTGGATTCGATCGTGACCGCGGTTGGACTTTCAGGTCAGTTTCAAGTGATGGTAGCGGCGGTGGTTCTTTCTATGATCGTTATGCTCGTCTTTTCCGGAACGGTCAGCGATTTTATCAACGAACATCCTACGATGAAAGTTTTGGCGCTTTCGTTTCTGATCATGATCGGAGCGATGTTATTTGCGGACGGGCTTCACTTTCACATACCGAAAGGGTACGTGTATTTTTCCATGGCCTTTTCTCTCGGCGTGGAATTGATCAATATGAGAATTCGCAAGGCAAACTCTAAGAGACAATGATGCCCGCTTTTCGATTCCAGTAAGACCATTGTAGACTATAAAAGGGCGCGAATGTTTTCCTAGGCCGATTTTTACTCAGTTCGATGAACAAATTCTCATCCCAAAACGTATATTCTTGAAGAGCCGTCTTTACGGCTCTTTCACTCAAAAAGTCCAAACCTTTCGAAGGATTTGAATTTTTTTCCAACTTTTTCAATTCCCGGAACCATTCTTTTTCCAAAACGGCAATCCGAGGTTGCACGAGCCTTTTTGCATCGGGATAAAAACGCTGGATCTTTCTGTAGAACTTTTCGTGGACCCACCAAAGGGAAGTATCCAATTTAGAACCGGGTTGTTCAAAATTTTTTTCTAAAAAACTCGTTCCTGAAAAGCCCGCCGGTAGAAAAAAAGAAATGGAAGGAATCGAAGTGCCGGTAAACCAAAAACGGTTTTTAGAAAGATTCGGTTTCAACTCGGCAACTAAAGAAGCAGTAGTTCCGTTAGGCGTAATCGGGCCGGTGGCATGAAGGCAAACCGAGCCCATATCCGAAGAAGAAGGATAAAAGTCCGCCGTTTGCAACGGTTCTCCTTCCATTCTGAGAATCTCCGTCGCAGCATGTACGTCTAAATTCCCTTTTTTGAATGCTCCCATTGTCCTGATTTTCTCCCTTCTTGTCCTACACTTGCTGAAAAAAGTAAAAAAAGAATCCGAGAACGCTTTACGAAAAGAGAATGTTTCTCCCTTTTTCATCCAATTTTTTTTGAAAGCGAATTCGATCGCTTTCGGATGAATTGCGTCGTAATCGTCCTCCAAAGTCAATCCATTGGAAATCGAATAGAAACCTTCGATCCTTTTCCAAGCCCAAAACTTTCCGGCGGTTTCCAACACGAACGCATTCCGAAAATCTGCGATCAAAAAACTGTTATGATAGTAAAAAGAAGAATTCATATAACCACCACAAGCATCCTGACCGAATCGTTCCAAAAGTTGAAGGATCGTATCTCTCGCAGTCTCGGCATCTTTACTTCTTTCCAAAGCGAGACGCAATAGATCCATTCCAGTGAGTCCTTGATTCTTTTTTTCAAAAGGGATTTTCGTAAAGACCGCTTCGTTTCCGATCACAACTCCGGAAGCGTTCGCTCCCATCTCCGCCCCCCACATCTGAAAGGGTTTGGAAAGAATGACTTCTTGAGTTTGTTTTATTCCGGGAATTTGAATGTAAGTACAGAGTGTCTCGGCTTCCCGTAAACGAGGGAGAACTCTCAGTAGAGCCTGGGCCTCGTTAGGTTCCCTGTCCGAATTTTTTCCAAAGATCATCGAACCGGTTCCGGTAAAAGACGGCGTGGCAACAAACGTATCACACATGATGCGTGAAATTCCTCATACGGAACGAATTGGCAAGCTGTTTTTGTCAACGAACCGACTGTAATTTATAATTTTCAAACTTTCAAAAGTGAATTCGAATCCGTAAGTTTCTTATTTTTTTATAAAAATATCCTATTTTGGGATATTCTATTTCAGAATGTAAAATTTCTCCGTTTTGTTTAAGTCTATCCATTCACGCGAAGCGAAAATTTTTTGCAAAAATTTAATCGCTGCCAGAAAAGATGCAGACCTTACTCAGTTTGAGGTTGCTATGCGTTTGGGCCAACCCCAATCTTATATTTCCAAAATTGAATCCGGTGAAAGACGTCTTGACGTTATCGAATTCTGGAGAATCTATAAAATCCTTGGCAAATCCTTTGATTTTTTTTTTCATTTTGACGAAAAACCGGAAGGTTTTGAGAAAAAATCCAAAACTCTCAAGGCAGCTAGCGGGAAACGTAAAAAAAAGTTTTCTAAGTCCTAAAGTTCCTTTTGTTTTTATTCCGTTTATAAACCCACTCCAAAGCACCGGTTATTTTAGTGGTTAGAGTTTTAGATGTCAATGATTAGGCGTTAGGCTTTTTTACTCTTCCTCATTTTGTTCGTCAAACAGCCTAATTTTTGAACTTTAACGGGAATTTGGCATAACTAATGCGAAACCGATCCTTAAATTCGTATGATTCTTGAACATAAGACAGTCCCGAATGTGAAACTAAAGTGCAGAGATTTCCTCAATCCTTTTAGATAAAAGGTCGAACGCACTTTGTTTAGTTCAACACATTTAGAGTCGTAAAGACTTGCGGGAATTCAAACTCGATAATTACGTTGCTTTATTCCAACTCGTACCCGCTATCATTTTATTTAAAATGTCTCGCAAGTAGGCTTTGAGACAAGTTCAAAACAAAACACCCGGTTATTTTGCGCCGAAACCGAGCTTTGCAATAAAAATTTACAGTACTCAACCTGATAGAGATCAATAATATTAAGGCGAGCGCAAATTTCGTTTTTTAACTTTCACACAACAGTTCAAAATTCAGAAGAACTTTTTCGTAGGATATAGTGAATTGAGGAGAACTAATCATGTAATCGGCCGTGGAACGATTACAAGCCATGGGCACATTATAAAGTACCGCGATCCTGAGTAGGGCTTTTACGTCCGGATCATGAGGTTGAGCGGTAAGCGGATCCCAAAAGAAGACAACGATATCCAAATCCCCTTCCGCAATTTTAGCACCAATCTGCTGATCTCCCCCCAAAGGTCCGGAAAGAAACCTGGTAACAGGAAGTCCCGTTTCTTCGCTTATCAATTTTCCCGTCGTTCCCGTTCCGAATAAACGATGTTTAGAAAGGATTTCCCTGTGGGCCTTGACCCAGGATACCAAATCCTCTTTGCGATTATCATGTGCAACGAGTGCAATCCTCTTGGTTGCTGGTACCGAAACTTCTTTCATTTTTTATAACTCTTTCTTGTGTATTTTCGATCTAATTTTTTGATGACGCAAATTTCAGACCAATCCTAAATTGACCTAGAATATTTTTTTTCAAAGTCAATCCGTGATTCTTTTCGCGTTTTTTCTTTACTCCGGTCTCAGATGAAGCATTCTTCATGTTACTTTAGATTTTTTACGATTTTATTTCTTTTATTTCATTCTCCTTTTTCACTTAAAAGCGAACAAGCACCAAATGAAAAGAAGATCGAAATTCTGATCCCGGATGGAAGCAACGGAGAATCCAATTGGGGAAAAAATCCTCTTCAATTCGAAGACCTGGACTTATTGGGAGACGCAAGCGAGGAAAATTCCAAAAATCTTTTCGAAAAAGCGAAAGAAAATTTCCTTAACTCTGTAGATCGTTTTAAAAAAACGAACGACCTCGTAAATGCGAAACGGAAAGAATTCGATCAACAAATTTTCGAAGCGGATCGTTACGAATGGCAAAGAAAAAATCGCCGCGAAAATTTTGAAAGATCTCTTGCAAGAGATCTCAATAAATCCAGATCGGATTCCGTCCATCTTTTAGTTTCCTCGATGAATTCTTTGGAAAAAATCCAGAATCCAAAGGTCAAGGACACTGAAACTTATCGCGATCTACAAGCAAACGTCTATAGAGAATACATCAAACACCAACTTGCCTTAAAAAATTTCCTGCAAGCCATGGATCTTTTGGAAAGATATATTCAAATCGGAAATAAATACTACGAAGACTCGGAAGCCCAAGGTTTTCTTGCAAATTGTTATGAAAGAGCCTACCGCCTTTCCAAAAAAAACCGAGACGACCAAGCCCAGGAAAAATACGACATTCTCCGGAAAAAACACGGACTCTTATATGCGGAATTTAAATTCGGAAAGAATTCTGCGGATTATCAGGAATTTTCCAAAGAACTTTTTAAAGACTAAAAAAAGAATTTAAGTTTTGTCCCTAAGTTCGATCCTATCTCGGCAAAATCTTAGTTTTAAAAACTAAACCTGAGTTTCGAAGAAAACTTTTCTACTGAATTCCGAGACGTTTTTTCAGATTTTGATTCTCTTCGATCAGATCTTTGATCTCTTTTTCAGTGTATGCAAAAAGACGATCCTGAGCTTCGAGGATTCTATCCATCTTGATCTCTTCTATATGAGAATAGTCCAATGCTTGTTCGGTCGCTTTTTTAAAATCAAGTGCATCTTTCAATTCCTGAGTTTTCATGGAATCCAAAATCTCAGAAACCTTGAGACGTTCGTGAAGAGCAAGTAACTCCTTGTTCTTCAGTTCGTTCACTCTTTCCAAGGCCTTATTGATTTCCTCGTTGTTTTTCTTGACTTTGGATTCGAATTCCAAAATAGCTTGTAAGGCTTCGTTCGCTTTAGTCGCATCTTTGTATTCTTTTTGAGCAAGTTCGAAAACCCCTTCAAAAAATCCGATGTTCGTCAAACAACTATTACCGATTTCGTTTGCAGCGAGTTTATAAAATTCGGATTGAATTGTCCTATCTAAGATAAGTCTTAAATTTCTCGGATGAACCGGATGTTCGAGGACTTCGATCTTACTGTTTTCAGGAACAGCTCTACTGATCTTTTCAGCATCGTCGGAATAAACCAAGATTAAACTGGCATAAGGATGAAGTTCAAATTTTCTGATAAATTCTCGAATCTCATTCCATTCCCCAAAATTTACGGAAAGGAAAAAAACATGAATATCGGATTTCAGTAAATCAATCGCACCAAGACCGTCGAGAGGAACCTTACTCAATTCGATATTAATGCGAGGATGTTTCCAAATTTGAATTGGGAACTCTTTCCCTGAAGTAAGATGCCAAATGATCGCGTTTTTCTGACTCATCATATTCATTCTAACACTAACCGACTATATTCCCCGGGTCAGAGACCTCTTTTTGTGAACTTTTTTATTTTTCCCCATATACTTAAACTTTCCAATCTCTCTGTCAATTTTGATTTTTGATCGGAAATTTTATCCAAAACCTTTTGAATCGGTTTCGGCAAATCCATGTCGGTTCTTTTGATCATAATGTTGATACTCAAAAGTGCGATCAAAATATTGGCACTCCAAGGACCAATCCAATCAGGAACCTTATCGTTATAAGAAATCGTACTCCCCAGGGTAAAAAATGTAAAGTAGATCATTAGGAAAACGACTGCAAGCGTAAAACTCATCCCTTTTCCGGAACGTTTGACTACGAGCCCCAAAGGGAATGAGATAAAGAAAAAAATCAAACAAGAAATCGGCATTGCGATTCTTCTGTGAATTTCCACATTAAAATCCGTTAAGACTTTTTTCCCTTGTTGCATTAAAGCCATCAACTGGGTCAGAACGGAATAATTTTGTGTCATTTGGTCCGGCGTAAGAGTTCCGTTAGCCGCTCCCATGGCGAGATCGATCTTCATCTGCTCTACCATTTGCTTTAGTCCGATTAAACCCTTTATCTCAACCCCCATCTCTTTTAAGGTTTCAAGTCCCGGAATTTTTTCAAGACCCTCGCTTTCTATGTTATTTCGAATTTGAAACAGGACCGGCATAGAGAAAGTTTCCGGTTTTACGTTCAACTCCAAAGTTTTCTTTTCCTTCCCCTTAGGAATATTATAATCCATTTCTCCGTTTCTAAAATCGGTTACGGAAAAACTCTTTCGGTCGTCGCTCCATTCTAAAATCCAACCGTCTTTGAGACGAATGGATTTTTCGTATTCTCCGTCGGGTCCGATTTTTTCCACGAGATTCCCTTTACCCGCGTTGATAATCTGTATGATTCGAGATCCTCCCATAGGAATCATCTTTCCGCCGAGATTGAAATATTCGTTTCCTTCTAGAAAAATTTCCCATTCTCGAATCTGAACCCCTTTGAGTTGTCCCGTGTCGGAATTCATTCCGTCCGTGTACATCGTACGGGCGCGTTTTTCGAATAGGTCCTGCGTTTTATCCCCGCTGAATTGCCCCGGAGTGATTGCAAGTAAAGGATTATAGGCAAGAACCCACTTGTTGAACTCGTTCATCTTTCTCGTATTTTCAGGAGAAAGATAGAAATTCAGATAAGCCACAACCAAAGCCATTACGAAACCGAACGCAAGAAAGTTAATATAAATTCTCGGGAAGCTAACTCCAGCAGAACGAATCGCCGTGATTTCCGAATCCCCTGAAAGTCTTCCAGCGGCCATGATTCCACTCATCAAACAGGCCATCGGAATCGTCATCGGAAGAGTATTGGCAAGAAGATAACCGAAGTAATCTAAAAGACGAAGCGGGTCCACTCCCTTTCCCACAAAAAGACCGATCATTTTTTGTAGAGCGAGAACCATATAAACCATAGTAAAAAATGCAAGAGCCACTAAAAACGGAGAAAGGATCTCCCCTAAAATATAACGATTTAAAATCGGAATCGCCATATAAAACCTACGCTTATCCGTATGGACTTTAAAATCCGGAGGAAGATCCT
>NZ_QAJG01000037.1:0-12500 GCF_003046425.1 Leptospira borgpetersenii serovar Javanica | reverse complement strand
AAAACGGTATTTTAAAAAGATACTTTACCCGAACAAAAAAAAATAAATTCTAACAATCGGAACTTTTATGAGAATAAAAATCGAATACATTATTATTTTATTATATATCATTTTGTTTATCGGTTGCGGCAAAAACCTTCGAGGAAAACCGACACCTCCGAATCCGGATCTGGCCGGATTTTATCTTTCTTCCGAGACGGCAGAATGGACTAAAGACGGCAAAATGAAAATCGAAGTATTAAGCATCTTTCCGAAATCCAACGGAGATCTTTCCTTCGAAAGAAAAACCATCGTAAGACTCAGCTTTATCACAAGTGATAACAGAGAGGAATGGAGAATCAGAACCGGCGGAGTCGTAACCAGTGAAAACGAAATCCTTTTACAAGAATCTCTTTATCAAGAATTTCACCAGCCTCATATGGGAACAAGAGAATCCGATCCAAAACGTTGGAAACTGAGCGAGATGGGAGCCGCTTCCAAGGTTAGAGAAGTAGGTAATGTAACGTTAAGCGGAAATCTGCTCGGAGAGATTTCCCCCGACAACAAAACTTTAAGATTTTCCAAAATGACATTTACAAAAATCGGAGGTTCGTTTCAAGGAAGAATTACGACTCATGTAAATCAAAAAAGCGTAACAATTGACAATGAAACTGCAGGAGTCGTATTTTACAAAGCGGCCGTAAATACTGCAGAACAAATTGTTTCCGTTTTTTCAAAGTCGGAACTCATCAAACCCGGAATGATTTTTCTTGTAGGAAAAGACCAAGTTCCGTGTAAGATCGTAGAAATCCACCAACACTCCGGCATCTTAGAACCGGTGGAAAATGGAAAAATTCTCTCCGTATCCGTAGGAGATCCGGTAATTTTAAAAGGAGACATCGATACAAAAGCGATCAACAAGAGAGCAACCGCGGACGAACTCATTCGTAAGCTCAAATCCGATCCGAACGTAAGTAAAGAAGAGCTCATCCGGGAAATCGAAAAATTAAAGAACGTACGATAACGCCCCGATCTACAATGAAAACTAGATTTGTCTTCGTTTACATGTAACCGCACCTTTTCAAATACAAGAGTTACCCCAAAATTAATTTTTCATCTGTTTCTATTTTGTGGAAATAGTCGATTAAACAGTTTTGTTAATCTGATTAACGTGAGTTCGGCTTAACAAATGCGAAATCGATTATATGTTTCGATCTGAAACGGTGCCCCTTAGGAAACCGTTTCACTGAGTTTAAGTAGAAACATTGAGTTAAGTTCCGAAGGAATTGGAGCATTATGTTGCGACCGTAGGCAGCAACATTGAGTTAAAGCGCGGTCCAGCCTTTGCTTGCAAAGGCTGGATTTGCCGTACAGAAGACAAACAAACTTCGCGTTCAGAGGACTGAGGACAGACGAACTTCGCTTCGCTCGTTCTAGACAGAGGACAGAAAGAAACGGGGGAGATGATACATCACGGTTTTAAAATGCAGTTTGTGGAGACAAAAAAGAGAACAAAATCGAAATGCTTTTCGAAGAAAAGCATTCTGTTATCAGTCGTCTGTCATCCATCATTTCTCTTTCAAAATTCCGCAATCATCACCCTATTGTTTTTTTCGATCAAAGCAAATTCTTAAAAATCAAATGGGAGACTCCGATTGAACTTGGAGTGACTTCTCGCTCGATCTTTTTTTAAGAAGAATTTTTGTTTTCAAATATTGAAACGGATACTCGATCAAAGCGTAAAAAGGAATCGAAAGAATAACGACCAAAACCAACACGAAAATAAATTGGGAGAAGAGCACCAAAGTGGAACTAGGTTCTGTTCGAATTTTTAAAATCGATAGAGAAATTCCGATTAGAATCAAATGCCAAAGATAAATCGTGAAACTCAACCTCGCCACGGGAACAAAAAGTTTTAGACTTAGAAAACGGCTCAAGAAACCTTCCGAGCGAACTACCGCAAACAATAGGATTCCCGCAAAACCTATGTTCAAAAGATTGTATTTGAAAGTATGAGTAAAAAAACTGTCCGTACGCAGATTCACCCAATGCGCCACAAATAAGAAAGAAAAAAATACAAATAAAAGCGGATAATACAATCGATTATCCGCCTTCAACCGACTCACCAAATTCTTATGACCTACATAAAGATCCATCGCGATCACTCCCATCACCAAGGAATCGAATCGAGTGTGAAAAGGAAAATAAATCTCATTAAAATATTCCGGAGTCAAAGGTATGTCCGTAGTCATATAAACGATCACGCGAAACGTAGTAGGAATCAAAAGCAAACTCCATAGGAGAGGTTGTCTATGTTTAGGATTCATCTTAAACAGTAAAAGGTTACAAAAAAGTGGAAAAACCAAATAGAACTGCTCTTCTATGGACAAAGACCAAGTGTGAATGTTCATTCCCGGAAAATAATTTCCTAAAAATACGAAGTCTCCCCACGCATTGGAAAGTTTAAATGAAAGCACATAGGCTTCCTGTTCGAGTCCTTTCTTCTCCGCGATTTTGAGCACAAAACTGGAAGCAACCAAACTAAACGTGATAAAAAAATAGTAAGCCGGAAAAATTCGGAACGTGCGTTTCAGATAGAATTTTTGAAAATTGATCGCTCCGTTTCTAGTCCAATCACTCAAAAGTCCCTTTGAAATCAAAAAACCGCTGAGAACAAAAGACAAATCCACCCCCGACCAAAAAAGGGAGTCGGATTGAAGCGTCCCGATTTTTTTCCAAGCAAGAGCATAATGATTTAAAATGACGAGAATAATTGCAAACGCTCTCAGACCGTTTAGAGACTGAATCTCGTTATCACGATGAAACCAAAGATCTTTAATGAAAGTTTTCATTACTTTTTTTAATTTCCAATTAGAGCGTTTCTTTTATTTCCCGTTCCGTAAAATCCCCTTTTTACCAGAACCCAATCCAAAAATACTTGGTAATACCGCTTCAAGCGAAAGTAAGAGATCATTAAAATGAAATTTAAATATCTTTTAACATTTTAATAAACAATATAATTCACGAGTCTCTATTATTTGTAAACCTCGTCATTAAAATTTGAGGCAAAAAATCAAGCCGTAAGACGTATAAAATGATTGAATAATCTACTCATATTCAAACTCCGCAGAAGCACAATTGTTTCATTCTGCAAATTCTTTATTCTTATAAATGTAGCTCGTAATCCGAAAGTCTATATAAGAACTTGTCCCAAAACTGTCTTCTGTGGGAGCGGCATTGCCGCGACACTGTCCTCAGTCCTCTGAATGTAGGAGTTCCCGCGGATATGGCTCTTTGATCATTTACGGGCTTTCGAACAGATTTTATTGTTCGTGCACTCTTGTCGGAGTTCTTACGATTCCAAGGTTTTGGGACAAGTTCTAAATTTTTACTCACTGAATGAAGACTCCAAAAAATCAGAAAAATACAGAATGAAATTCGAAAGGTATCACCGATTGGTTATAGTTCGAAATGAACTCGATTCAATGACCCTTTTCATCACACAGTTCTGTCTTTCGTTGAAAAAGTAGTAAGAACAAATTTCATTTCAATGATAACGAGGTTTGTGGATAGCTATTAAAGAAAGCGAATTTACAATCAAGAGAAAAGGCGTCTTAAAACGGAAAAATTTAATAAAACAAAATGGAACACGATCACAAAAGGAGCCTTAGATTTCAAAAATTTCTAAAACTCCTAAATTTGATCCTACTTATTGCGTTTACGCATAGTTGCATCTAGAAATTTCTTACGAAGACGTAGATTTGCGGGAGTTACTTCCAAAAGTTCATCGTCGTCTAAAAATTCTATATTTTGTTCCAGAGAGAATTTTCTAGGGGGAACCAGTCGAATCGCCTCGTCCGCACCGGAGGAACGGACGTTACTCAGCTTCTTCTCTTTTACGGGATTCACTTCGAGATCATTTTCACGAGAATGAATTCCGATGATCATTCCAGGATAAACCGCTGTGTTTGGTCCGATCACTAATTCCCCTCTCTCCTGAATTTTCCAAAGTGCATACGCGGTAGTTTCACCCGAATCCATAGAGATCAAAGCGCCGTTCTTACGACCTGGGATCTCACCTTTGTAGATGTCAAATCTAAGAAAACGGGAAGACATCACTCCCTCGCCTCGTGTTTCGGAGATAAAAAATCCCCTAAACCCGATGATTCCACGTGTCGGAATTACAAATTCAACACGGGTCATTCCGGAAGGATGCGCGTCCATAAGTTGAAGCTCTCCCTTTCTGCGGTTCAATTCTGCGATGATCGTCCCCGTAAATTGATCCGGAATGTCCATTACCAAATACTCATACGGTTCGAGTTTCTGACCTTGTTCGTTGGTTTTTAAGATCACTTCAGGACGAGAAACTTGGATTTCAAATCCCTCCCTTCTCATCGTTTCGATCAGAACCGACAAGTGAAGTTCTCCACGTCCTAAAACTTTAAAACGATCCTTGTCTTCGGTTTCTTCAAGCCTCATCGCTACGTTGGTCTCCAATTCGCGGTCCAGACGTTCGCGGATATTTCGAGTTGTTACGAACTTTCCTTCTTTTCCTGCAAACGGAGAATTGTTTACCATGAAGAACATGGAAACGGTCGGTTCTTCGACTTCGATCGCCGGTCTTGGAGCCGGCTTTCCCGGTTCACAGATCGTATCTCCGATAAACACGTCGGGAAGCCCCGCAATCGCTACGATGTCTCCCGCTTCCGCGTTATTGACTTCGTTTCGTTTCAGACCTTCGAAATTGTATAATTTAGTAATTCTAAATAGTGCCGTGTCGGTAGGTGTGGTTGTATCCGATTTTTTCGCCGCAAGCTGGATCACATTCATTCCGAGCGCCATCTTTCCCGCATAGATTTTCCCGACCGCAATTCTTCCCACATAGTCGTTATAATCCAAAGAAGTCACTTGGAACTGTAGAGGAGCTTCCGTGTCCGCTTGAACGGGAGGAACATGTTTCAAAACCGTATCTAAAAGCGGGTCTAAGTTTGTTCCCGGAGAATCACTTAGGTTATATACCGCCCAGCCTTGTTTCGCGGATGCATATACGATCGGAAAATCAAGCTGTTCGTCGGTCGCTCCTAAATCGGAGAATAAATCAAACGCCATGTCTACGACCGCTTCTGGTCTTGCACCTGGTCGATCAATTTTATTGATTACGAGAATCGGTTTGTGACCGAGTTGAAGGGACTTTCCCAATACGAAACGAGTCTGTGGCATCGGTCCATCAAACGCATCCACAAGGAGAAGACAAGAATCCGCAGTCGCGAGAACTCGTTCCACTTCTCCGCCGAAATCCGCGTGACCAGGAGTATCCACGACGTTGATTCTGGTTCCTTTGTAAACCACTGCAGTGTTCTTTGCTTTGATCGTGATTCCTTTTTCCTTTTCCAAATCATTGGAGTCCATGATCCTTTCTCCGTCTTCTTTGGCAGTAACGGCACCGGTCTGACGGAGAATTCCGTCCAGAAGTGTGGTCTTTCCATGGTCTACGTGGGCGATGATAGCTATGTTGCGGATTTCCATTCTAAGACCAAAAATTTCGGAAGCCCCCTGGTGTAAATCCGGTTTTTTTGTCAATTTTTTAAAGGAAGAATTTTTTAACGGTTATTTTTGGCGACGCTTGGCGGCTCGCAGTCGCGCGCTTTGTCGGGTTTTATATGAATTCGATGTATAAAAGTTCGGGCGAATCCGCTCGTAAATTTCATAATGAAACGCACCCTATAGGAAGCGTTTCAACCAAAAGGCAACGGAGCGTTGGCCGTTGGTCCTCAAACGTTAGTTTAAGCTATGGCTCGCGACCTGAAACACTTTCGTAAGAAGCGTTTCACCTGAATTTTTTTCATTCCAATTCCTTCGGAATTTTTCAAACTAAAGTGCGCTCTAAGAATCCCAGCATAAGAATCGCTTTCCCATTTGTTATACCGAACTCACATTAATTTTACTATTTTGGCACTTTATGGATTCCAAAATCGTTTTCTAAATACATCCGAATCAAAAAGGGACTTATACGATGTTACATTTCATTTTCTATTTCTTAATTCTAATTTCATTGATCGCTTGTAATGAGAGCAAGAATAAGATCAATTCAGATCTTTTACTTTTATTAGCAATCTCAACCCCGGATCGGGCAGAGAACTATGATCGGGATGTACAAATTATTACAAATCTTTCCACATTCACAGATTCAGGAAAAGTTGAGATTACTTGCGATCTAAACTACTCCTCTCAGCAGGATATTGATTATTATGTAGAACAACTGAAAAAAGAAATCGCCAGATATCCAAGAGGGTATTGGATCAAAGCCGATGTGGATAAAATTGTGCTTTGTAAATCGATGACAACGGCAGATGGGAGGATCAAACTTGCATTTTCTGATATCAATCTTCTTGCTATTAGCGTAACACAGCCAATGGCAACTATGCGTTATGGCACGACTACATGCGGAGGTATTCCAAATTTCAACTCTTTTGAATGTTATGACCAACCAGCAATCCATCACGAACTAACACATTCCGTGGATCGATCTTTAACCCCCGCTATTAATTTTCTCTTGTATTTTGATCCAGAATGGGAAAAATTGAATGCTCCTGGATTTCAATATTATGGATCCGAGAATTTTCTTCAAATACCAGTTGTTTGGCACCCTTTGCCTGGTATTATGGGGCGTTATGGGGCGTCACATTTTGTAGAGGATAGAGCTGTATTTGGAGCTTTGATCATGGGTTGGCCAGCCACTTACAATATTTTAGTTCAAGCTTGTCAGACCGATCCGTTCGTTGCGGCAAAAGTACGTTTAACCGTTTCTAGATGGAAACAATTTTGGCCGTTTCCGGGAGCCGAGAATACAGAATGGAAAATCAGAATGGCTCAAGCGGAACGGGATTGCGATTGAAGAACTCTATAAAATGGATAGGTTGAAAAATTGAATTTTTCGATTCATTTTTTTACTGTAAATTTTAGTTTTAGGAAATCTTTATAAAATGAATTTCTAATTAATGGCATTTATCAAACAAAGATTTTATACGAAACTTACCTTTTCTAATTTATCCCTCGGGCAAAGGGATCCTTTCCGTTTCACCCGGGACCTTAGGAAAACGCTCCTCCTTCCATTCGAGTTTCGCCTTTTCGATTCTTTCCGGCGAAGTGGATACGAAATTCCACCAAAGATAACGACGTTCCGGAAACGGAATACCTCCTAAAAGAATCGAACGACCTCCTTGTGTTGAAGAAAAAGAAATCGTTTCCCCCGAATTAAATACGGCCATTTGGCCGACTTGAATCTTTTGATCTCGTATCTCCAAACTTCCGCGTGCGACATACAACGCAGATTCTTGATCGCCCGGGATATTCCATTCCCCCTTGGCTCCAGGCTCCACATCCAAGTCGGCATAAAAAAGAGAAGAATACACTTTTACCGGCGAGCGTTTTCCTAAGAATTCTCCCGCAATAAGTCGAAGCTCCCAACTCTCTCCCTTGATAACCGGAATGTCTTTTTGATCCAGATGAAAAAATTCCGCGCTCACTTCTTCCGATTCTTTGGGAAGTGCAACCCAAGTTTGTATTCCTTCCAAAATAGAATACTGAGAATCCAATTGAGAGCGTTCGCTGTGTGCGATCCCCGAGCCCGCAGTCATCCAATTCACTTCATAAGGACGAATGGGCATCTCCGATCCGATGCTGTCTCTATGTAGAATCACTCCGTCATAGAGATACGTGATTGTAGCGAGTCCGATATGTGGATGAGAACGTACCGTCAGCTCTTTTCCGGTTTGAATCGGAACAGGTCCCATATGATCCACAAATACGAACGGGCCAACGTGACGCGCTTCGATCGACGGAAGAATTCTCCGGACTCGGAAATTATCTCCGAGTTCTTTTATAACCGCTGAAATGATTTTCATAGTTTAAAGTTTAGTTTGATTGTTTTGGATTTCAAGATTTTTGAATAGAAAACTCTCGTTCCTTTGAGAAAATTCTCTGTTACCCCGGATTTTTTCCGTGTCTTTTTGATACGTTCCGTTTCTAAAATCGCAAACTCATATGTTTTCGTGATTGATTTTGACTGTTTTTATAATCGCTTTTTGAATTTTTTTCCCTTAATTTTTTGCACAATATAACTGTCTATTTTTTCAAAGTTTAAAATAGAATTCTCCGATCACCCTGAATTCTAAAAAATTTCATTTTTACAGAGGTGCCTAAAATTATTTCAAAAAAACGAATTTTTCGAATTCGATAGAAACCATTTATCGGTTTTTTGCTACTCGGGCACACGAAAATAGTACCCGAAATTAACGGACGATTTTTGCAAAGATGCAGAAGTTCTCACAAAATCGCGTCGAATTATCGGCCTTTTTTGAAGAAGATTTACGTTCTAATTTTTGAAACAAACTTGAGCCGGTCTCAAAACCTTAGGAATGTAGGAGCTATTACAATTTTAAACGACGGGAGAAAACCGCCAATGCGACGGTTTCTGTGGGAACTCTCACGTTTTTTAAAAACTTGCCGGATTGTCTAGAGATATTTTTCTTCAGGTTTTGAGACCGGCTCTTACTGCAGTATTCTTTTCATACGTCCGAGTAATACTTGCAGAAAGTCATCAAGATCCTCGAATATTCCTCTTTTATTATTTAAGAATGGTGTTTCCTTAAAGAACCAACGGAAATCCAGAGACTCGCCGCAGTCAATATCGTTCCCATCCAAAGTGGAGCTTCCGGAGAATAGATCGGAGTTTCCCTGGCTGTAAAATAAGAAAATAGTCCCGTCATCAAAATCGGTCCAACGATAGCAGTAACGCTCATTAAACTCGTGAGTGCTCCTTGCAATTCCCCTTGTTCTCTTGGGGGGACCTGAGAGGACATGATTCCCTGGAGTGGAGGCATCGCGATCCCTCCCAAACAATAAGGTATTAAAAATACGAACATCATCCAACTTTGTGTCGCAAGAGCGAATAACGCGTATCCGAGCGCGCTCAAAGCCAAACCTAGATAGATACTCCGATTCTGTCCCAACACAGGAAGAATGATCCTAATCAGCCCTCCTTGCGTAACCGCATAAACAAGTCCAACGACCCCGAGCGAATAACCTATCATCGCCTCGTTCCATTGAAATTTTTCCATCGTATAATAATTCCAGGTTCCTTGAACAGCATGCGCGGCAGTATTTATTAGAAAAAATGCAACTATTAAACCGACAATCATCGGATAACGTTTTAAATTGATAAGCGAACCTATCGGATTCGCTTTTTTCCATTCGAACTTCCTTCGGTTTTCGTCGGTCAATGACTCCGGAAGGACAAAAAATCCGAACAACCAATTTACCAACGTAAGAGCGGCCGCGGCTAAAAAGGGCGCCCTAGAACCGAATTGTCCAAGGGAACCTCCAATCACGGGCCCGATGATAAATCCCAGTCCGAACGCAGCTCCAAGAATCCCGAAATTCTGTGCTCTCTTTTCGGGAGGGCTGATATCCGCAATGTAGGCATAACCTGTCGTAAAACTTGCTCCCATTATACCCGATACAACTCTTCCGACAAACAACCAAAAAATGGAAGGGGCAAATGCTAAGAATAAATAATCCAACGTAAAACCAAACAGAGACGCGAGTAAAATAGGCCTTCTCCCATATCGGTCGCTCAATCCTCCAACAAATGGCGCACTGATAAACTGAACGAATGAATAAGCGAACATCAAGAGACCGCCGTACCAAGCGACGTCGCTCAAAGATCCGTGAGTTAATTCCTGAATGAGCTTCGGCAAAACGGGGACGATAATTCCGAAACCTATCACGTCAATGAGAACAGTTACAAAAATAAAGCCTAAGGCGGCAGGACGTTGGGGATTCATAAATTCCACCAAACAAATAATAAACCTCTTGGCAATCAAAAAATAACCCCTTAAGTAATTCCGCAGTGATTTCATTGAATCTTCATATTTGAAAGATACTCAGAATCAAATCTTATCCGCCAAATAAAGACTGATTTAATTTTTTACGGGTAATATATACTCGAGAAGCCAAAGGACTTTTAATCGTTTTTTTTCGGAACGGTTAATCCAAAAACAAAACCTTACGATGTATCATAAAAAAGAGATATAAAATTCATAATAGAAACCGGGAACATTACAGTTCAAGATGCATTTTTGTTAAACGACGTCAAACTCTGAAAACGCTATTAAAACGACGGTATAGCCTGATGCCAGAAAGCTTAAATCGGATTTTCTTTCGTTTTAATTTTTTTAAGGTTCGTTTCGTTTGGTGTTTAAATCTTCAAATAATTCAGGGTAGAAGTTAGGAAGTAAATATCCTTTCCGTTTGTTTCAAATATTTTCAATCTGATTTAATTATTGATTCGGTCCCGGACTATCATCGGTTTTCCAGGTATTTGGCGAAGTAGAAACTTTGAATAGTCAGCAATGTCTTTTTAGTTTTTATCTTTGATTCAATCATCGAGTAGCTTTTCAGCTCTATTTCGCGGTTTGCCTTATCATTTTATTCTTGTTGTTTGTGGGAACAAAAATCCGTTTATACACCCAAACCAACTTTCGAGAATTCTCATATTCGACTCTATCGATAGATCTTATAACAAAAAAAGAAAACTCCCGCTTAAAATTAGAGTAACATGTCCACAAATTTCGAATTAAAAACTCCGCATAACAACCGTTCGTTTTTTTAAGAAACCTATCTTGAGATAAATCTTTAAATCACAAATCATTTTTGGAATGTAAATTCAATTTTGAATAGGGCGCTCTCGCCTATCTCGAACATTTTCCATTTTTCAAATTATACATTATTATATATAGAAATTTGAATGGAGATACATATGAAAATGATACAGAAAATATTCCGAAAGGAAAAAAAGAAAAAACAAAATAAATTTAAAATCTCAAAGTTCTTTGGAGGCTATTGTGTTCTCCTACTTTTATTCTTTTTCAACTGTCTACCGGATCAACAATCGCACGAAGATAATTTACTTCTGTCTTTACTTTCCCTTCCAAATGACCAAAGTTTAGAATTGCAACAAGATAGATCTATGAGAAAAGCAAAGCCTCGACCCAGACCAAAACGAAAATACGACGGGGTTACTTTTGTATCCTATGCAACCGGAAAAAGAATTCAAGCCAACAGTAAAGCTCCGAAAGGATGGCTGAAAGTAGATGCTTCACGAGACACTTATTTTACCAGATTCAATTTATATCAGGACGGCAGTGATCCCAACTGTATAGAAAGCGGTCGTATCCGAGTCGAAACCTCTGCAAATCCGAAATATTATTGGAATTGGTGGGCCGGCGGAGGGGGAGGTAATTACGCATACTATCCGAAATATAATGATGGTTCCAATCGACTTAGTATCTTAGTTATGAGCGGAGGATGTTTAGAATCCGGGGGCAAAGTCGCATTTGCGGATCATGATACTTTAGGTTATGGGTATGATTATTATATCACGAATTGGAAAGGAGGGAGTTGGAATGAATATCTATTCCTTTGGGTAAGGACACTTAATCCTGGTCCAAGAGAAATTTTTACTGCTATATTAAGTCCAACACCTCCGGAAGCCGCAGCCGAATAGCATGGTCAGCGATTGATTTGATAGGACTTTATTAGACAGACCATTGAACATACCATGATTTACCATATGTCGTTAGAAATGGATTAATCATCAAAATATATAATGAATAATGTATATTTTAAAATAAAATCAGAAATATACATTATTCTCATTATCTTAAGGAATTACAAAATCCGTTAGAGCAATCTATCCCGAATAATTGCGACCTCTTGTTCGTTCGATGTGTCAATGTGATTCTTAGCCCGGTTCCGCATTTTTCAATGAAAATTGATTTATAGATAGGAAAGACACTCAATAGTTTATCGTAGAATGGAGAATTTTTTATATTTCAAAACGACAGTTCCCTTGGAGTACAACTCTGGTGAAATATTTTAGACAATCCTCTTAGAGGTTTTTCACACTTTCAGTCGGTATTTAATATGGGCACCTTACTTTTACTCTTTCTAATTTTGTTTTTAGTTACTTCCCTTTTTTCAGCAGAAAAAAGTAAGCGTACCTTAGATGTTAACACAGTGGCAATTTTCAAACACAGGGTTCCGCGCCGTATATCAGCGGGACTTGATTACGGATAAGTTTCCTGAGAAGCATATGTTTTTAGTAAGAGATTTGCCATCATAGATTGACTCGAACACAAAACCCAAAAATAGATTGCAAAAAATCCGGATTTATCCTATACAAGTTTTTAGCCTTTTCCCCACATGCGTGGGGTTGAACCGAGACCGAAGGCACAAAAAGAACCAATAACTTCCTTTTCCCCACATGCGTGGGGTTGAACCGTCGTCTGAATGTATCTTTACGAGCATCTCTGCCTTTTCCCCACATGCGTGGGGTTGAACCGGTTTCAGAGGCAAGGATCTTTCCATAACGTTACCCACAAATTAAGAAGGCTTTTGGGATCATAAGGATCAAAAACTGATATTTTTCAAGTGTTCCGACAAGAATGAGGCTTTTTACT
>NZ_QAJG01000036.1 GCF_003046425.1 Leptospira borgpetersenii serovar Javanica | reverse complement strand
TATTCGTTTACGGATGTTTTTTCCATCTATGATTTCGGAATTTGGACCGGACTTCAATCCAATTGGAAAACCGCTACTTCCACACAACTTTGTTCCTCCGCATCCCAACCTTGGACAAGCGGAAGTGTAGCCAATCAAGGTAAGTTTGGATATGCGAATCACAAAAACGCATCTTCCATTTCCGCAGGTTCGATTCCTTGTCAATGGACTTCAACGGAAGATCCAGAAGACCCACAAGCCAGTGTGGAAATGGGAATTTTATGCGTGCAGGAAAAACCGATCACACTCAAGGGAAAAATCGGGTTTTTGGAAGACGAACAATGTCACCATTCAAATTCTTATTTCACAATTCCTTGGAAACAATGCCACGAATTCAAACGCCACTTTGATCCTGTAAGCGGCGCTGCAATTTCCAGTGATGTTCCGAGTCCCGGAAGTTACAGACCGGTTCCGGGTCAGGTCCATCTGAATTTTTTCAACAGTTCCCAGACAAATCCTGTGGGATGTTATATCTCCAATTTGCAAAGCGACTTGGACGGGAATGTAAGCGGGCAGATCAACAACTGTCTTAAGTCGAACCCCGCTCCGGATAGAGTCCGCATCACTCTCGTGCTGGATTACAAAACAAATCTTGCATATAACAATTCGATCGGAACGATTCGGAGTCTTTGGGAGAAAACGGCGATCTCTGCTCTCAATTACTTGCCGTATGACCAGAGTAAATTCTTCCAAACTCTCTTTGTGGATCCGAATACACACAAAGACAAGGTGGAACCTTACTTTGAAGTAGTGTTACCTTTGAATCCATACTGGAATGCTACAACGAGAACTTTCGATTTGGGAATAGTGAATATTTTGAACTCCATTCCTGCGAATATGACAAACAGCCTGCGATTGACTCTTTCGAAATGGCAAGGTCTGGTGGAATTGCACAATCGATTGAAAAACGAATCGGTGGATAAGATCCAGTTTGATATGTTTCTCAACGATCCGACTCGAAACTGTGTTCGTTGTTACACGGTCAACTTTATCAGTACATACGGTTCGGGAGGGTCGGCTGGAAATTTATATTTCAATGCACCGGATGGAGATAACCTTCCAACTATTTATCGGGTTGACAGTCCGTTAGGTCATGAGTTCGGACATACAGTCACATCCCCCGTAGCTCCCTGGTTGTTACAAGGTGTCATGAGAAACTGGGGCGGACAATATATAGACCAAAATCAAATATACTATGGCCAAATTCACAATTCCAATCAATACCAGGATATGGGGACAGCATTCGGAGAAGGTATTGTGAATTCCATCGGTAGATATT
Organism: Leptospira borgpetersenii serovar Javanica; assembly: GCF_003046425.1. GTDB lineage: Bacteria > Spirochaetota > Leptospiria > Leptospirales > Leptospiraceae > Leptospira > Leptospira borgpetersenii. Next base: position 30,043 of record NZ_QAJG01000036.1, on the reverse strand, counting down.
TGATCAGCGGCAACCAAGGGGCTTGGAAATTAGGCCCAGGTATTCCGTTTTATATCGGCACATATAAAGATGGTTGGAAGCTGAATCCGATTGTAGATCAGAAGTATTCCGATTTTCAAAGGTTTCGGCGGGAAATGTCAGTCAGAGGAATTCTGGAAAATTCGCCTGACTGGACGTCTCGATTGCAGGCGATTCAAAACCTCAATTCCAATTTTACGGATCATATAACGAACTCGAACAATGAAGCTCGCTACGACGGTTTTGTACACTATCTATTACAAACGCCCCCATTCCATATTGATAGTTATCACGCAACCGATCCGGAAATCGCACCTCAATTGAATCAAATCCAATATCGCTATGACCAGATGAAGCTGCTGGGAGAAATTTTGGACGGAGGACCGGCTAATTTCAAGTGGGTTTCTTACGGAGACGTGGTTCATCCTAAAAACTCTCGAGTGAGTTTGAAAGATTTGCTGGTTACTTTGGGCGAGATGCACGACGGCTCTCCGCTTCCACAAAATGGCAGCCCCGGGTTTACGGATGCGTATCTTTCCATTAAAAGTCCGTTTTCTCCTCAGTCTCTCGGATGGAGACTCGTGCAAAAGGGACTCATCTCGAAGGATGAAGTAAACAACTTATATCGCGCCGTGGGAATGGACCAACTCGCAAATATCTGCGGTTATCCATGGGCTCTTCCGAACTGTCAATGAGGTAAGATAATCGGATAGAATTTTCACAATTGAGAACTAATTCACTTAATAAAACTTAGGTGAATTAGTTTACTCATTTGTATCTAGAAATTTGCAGTTTTCTAAATTTCTTTTTGGAATGTCAAAACCAATCCGAATGGATTTTTTCGAATTAAAATCGAATTCTTCCGTATAATTTGTTTATTTCTAAAAAGAATTAGAAAATTCTGTTTTTTTAGATCGAAGCCAACATTTCGAACAAATCTGTCGTAGCTAATCTCTAAACCTTTTTCCATGCCGGACGTAAGAACACCATCTCGATCTTCCTTCGACTCGTAAAGTACCGAGTTTGAGAGTATGGTCTTTTTTCCGTCTTCTATCAGAACGACCATTCCCACCGGCTCGTAAGCACCTAACAAATCTTACAATTGCCCACAATTAAGAATTTTTTGTACCGCTTAAAGACCGAATCTCAAATGTTCTTTGATAAGATGAAGAAGTCTTAGTATGGTTATAAAGGAAAGAAAGACTAGGATTGAAGAAGAATTAGCGGATTGTGATTTCGGGGATATCCGGCTTCATAAAAGATTTAGTAAATTTCTTAAAAATTCGCCAGAAGGTTTGGGAGTAGCATACCCTTTGTAAACCAAGATTGGTCGAGCACTAAGGCTGCTGATCGTTTTCTTTCTAACGACGGTATAGGCAATCAGGAGGCCATTTTCTGGTTAACACAAGAAAGATACAATTTCGACAATGGTCCTGTTTTAATTTTGCATGATACAACTAAATTTTCGTTTAAACGAAAGGAAGTCACAGAAGTAGGATTCACTCGACTTGCCATTGTAGGCAAATATTCAGCCGGTTCGTCTTCCGTTGTTCATTCCTTCGTCAAAGAAAAAGAATCAAACCCATTCTTAAAAAGATCAATTTTCCAGTCATTTCTAAAGAACAAATCTTTTCTTTTGTTATAGGTTTTAACCCTTTTTCCATCGGAGAAAGATATATAAACGCGACAATTACGGTTTCGATAGAATTCGAAGTCCGGTAATAATTCTTCTTGATTTCTTTCGTAGATTGAATTTAGCTTCCCAGTCATGAGTAAAGAAAAGTTTGAAATCTCAAAACGAGAGGGTGTTCACAAAGAATTCGAATCTTATACGGGCAATTGGAAAGGCGTCAACCAGATGATGTTCAAAGAGGGGGAAGTCACCGACGAATCTCCGATCTTCGGAAACATAAAACTCATATTAGGCGGAAGATTTCTTCTTCACGAATACAAGGGAAGTTACGGAGGAGAACCTTTGGAAGGAATCGCAATCTACGGATATCATATTGACAAACAAAGATACGAGTCCGCTTGGGTCGAAAGTTTCGGAATGGGAACCGGAATTCTATTCTCCGAAGGAAGCCCCGGCGCGAAAGAATGGTCGTTCACAGGACACTACGGTGGTGAAACTCCGGAAACCAGTTGGGGTTGGAAAACCAGTTTGGAAAAAGACGGCGATGACAGATTGATCATCTTCTCTCAGAACCTCCGACCAAACGGAGAAAAGGCCGGAGGAGTTCGAATTTTATACGAACGCATTTCGTAAGGAATCGATCCTTTTTCATCTATATAAGGGAAGATTGAATTCTTCCCCAAAACCTACCGATCCAGTTTCCCCTCAGTCAAACATATAATCTGTTTCTGCTTCACGATCGATTGAAGCAGTTTTGTTAATCTGAACTTTTTAAACGACTCTAATCTCTTTGAAGAATCGAAGTAATGCTAATGCAGTTCCAAAATCTGCTCGTCTCGCAGAGACTTACGTTCATCACGACAAAACCAAGATGATTCCTACGAGGAAAAAGGAGAACGAACACTTCCGGTCCGCATCTCGATAAGAACGGGATCGAGTCATGCGCTCGTAAAAATCCTTTGACTTTCTCACGCGTAAAAAGAAATCTACGGATGATGAAAGAAAAGGGATATTTCCTTTCCATCGGGGCCGGACCCAATCAAGTCCCCTTAATCTCCGCTGCAATCGGGCTCGGTTACTCGGTGATCGCCGTGGACAGAGACAACCACGCACCCGGTTTGAGCATGTCCTCTCTCAGGATCATGGAATCCGTCACCGAATATCGTAAAATTCTAAAAACGGTTTCCGAAATCCCTCTTCAGGGAAAAATTGTCGGAGTCGGAACTCGCTCCTATGGAAAAGCGACTTATACCGCTTCTTACATAGCCGACAAATTAAAACTACGTTATGCTAGCCTTGAAAGTGTTGAGATCTGTTCGGATAAGAATCTGCTCAAAGAAACCGCAAAGAAGATAGGAATTTTAACTCCGGAAAATTATGATATAAGTACCTTAAAAAATCAATTTCCCTTCGTATATAAACCTTCTCAGGGAAGCGGCAAAGAAGGAATCAGAACCTTTCACGATCCGAAAGAATGGGAATCCTTTCTTAAATCCAAGAAAAAAAATTCTCGCTCAAAGACTTCCTTATCCAAAAAGAAGACGAATGAAGAATGGATCGCAGAAGAATACATTCCGGGTTTTGAAATCACCGTCTGCGGGCTGATTCAGGACGGAACGTTTTTTCCGGCATCCATCTCCCATAAGGATGTGACGGAGTACTCGCCTTATTTAGAAATCGCTCATACTCTTCCTTTTTCACGCTGCGAATTGATCGGAGAAATTCTTCTCAATTGCAGGGCTCTAGCCGCTGCGGCTAGGATGAAGGACTGCCCGTTCGTTGCCGAATTCAGAATCAATCCACAAGGAGAAATCTATCTGATCGAAGCGGTCCCCGAAGTTGGAGGAGAATTTTTAGCGGACGTTCTGATCCCGAATTACTTCGGCTCTTCTTATTTCAAGAATTTAGTGAAACTTTTAACGGGAGAAAAAATCGAACCGTTTTTGAACTATTCGAAAATTCCTAAAAAATACGCGGGAATATTTTTCTCCGCGCCTCCCGAAGGAAAATCCAAACTTGTCGAACATTCCGAATTCGTTATAAAAGGAAAAGAAAAAATTATGTTCGATCGTAAGTTGAAACAAAATGGAGAAATTTTAAGAACGTCGGAAGGAAATGCGGCAAGAACTCGAAGTGTCGGGGTCTTAGGTCCCGATCAAAACGATCAGACTTTGGAAAACTGGAAGAAGTCCGTTCTACAAAGACTGGAAGGTAAATTTGAATCCGTCTGAACCTTCTTCCCGATCCGCCTGGAATCTACATTATACAAGAACCAAATCCAGGTTAGGCTATCCGGATGAAAATCTGGTCAGAATGATTTCGAAAATCGGAACCGGTTATTCCAATAAACAAACGGAACGGAAAGCCTTGGATTTCGGAGCCGGTTCCGGAAGGCACTGTGTTTTATTAAACGAATTCGGTTATCAAGTTTATGCGACGGACTATACGGAAAATTCCGTAAAAACGATCCACGAGACGTACCCTTTCGTCAAAGCTTCATTAGGTGACAATCCTCCGTTCCCTTTCGAGGAGAATTTTTTCGACGTGATCGTAAGTTGGGGAGTATTACACTACAATTCCATAAAATCCGCTCGAGAAATCCTAAAGGAAAAAATTAGAATTCTCAAGAAAGGAGGATATCTAGCCGGGTCGGTGCGAGCAGTCGGAGACACTCATCTTCAGGCGCAGGGAACTGTGATCGGAGCCACAGACTTAAAAGGGGCTTACTCTCGTTTTTATACATTAGAGGAATTGAAAGAAGATTTAAAGGATTTTTCCCATACCGATTTCGGTTATACGGAAAGGACTCCTTTGGGAAAATTGGAAGAAAGGATTTGTCATTGGATTTTTCTGGCGAAACTCTAAACGAAACTTGTCCTTGCTGTCAAAAAAACGACTGGAAATTCTTATATCACTCCACATTTAAAAATTATAATATTCCAATTTATATCTGTTCTACCTGCGGACTCAGAACCCAACATCCAAGACCAAAACCCTCCGAACTCTACACGGAGGAATACTATTCCGGGGATGCGGACTTTTCCTATCGAGACGAGAGACAAACCGAAAAATTCGATCGATACGTTTGGAAAGCTCGGATTAAAAACATCCAAAAATTCAAACCAAAAGGAAAATTTTTAGATATCGGTTGTTCCTTCGGAGGCTTTCTAAATTGTGCAAAAGAAGCCGGTTTCGAAGTCGCCGGTGTGGAAATCTCTTCTTACTCCGCCGAAGCCGCAAAATCCAGGGGATTCAAAGTATATCAGGAAGAATTCTTAGATGCGGATCTTCCCGAAAATTTTTTCGACGTAGTCACTCTAGTAGAGGTGATCGAACATCTCCCGCAACCGGACCGAGTTTTTCAAAAACTCTACCAAATCCTTAAACCGGGAGGGTTGTTACTTTTACAAACCGCAAATTTCGAAGGTAAACAAGCGATCGATGCGGGGACAAGCTACCACTATTATCTTCCGGGACATTTTTATTATTATTCGGAATCGAATCTGAAAAAAATTCTTGATCGCTCGGGTTTTAAAGATCACATCATTTATCTCGGAGTTGATTTTTCACTTCTCGCAAAATTACTCAAGTCAAGAGGAAGTTTCCGTTCCTGGAAAGATTATTGGAAATGGATCCGTATCAGTGTTTACCACTGGAAAAGTAAATTCAAAAATCAAGGCAGACCTTTGACTTCGTCCATGGTTCTGTACAGCTTCAAGGTGGAATGAACAATGTTACATCTATTTAAACCGGGCTGGTTGGCCGATTCCGATAAGATTCCCCGAAAAGGTTTTCTAAGAATTTTCGTTCTATTCATCCGGATTATCGTAGGTTCCTCATATCGCTTTATCAAAGACGATTGCCTCATGCAAGCCTCCGGAATTTCCTATACTACGATCGTATCTTTGATTCCGATGCTCACGGTTGCGTTATCTTTGATCACGATCACTTCCGGCTTAGAAAATCGAAAAGAGGAAATTTTCGACACAATCAACACCTTCATTCTACAAAGTAATATCAGCGTGGATATCAATACGTATCTCGAAACGATCGGAGAACTGATCGATACTGCGACTCAGATCGGAGCCATCGGATTTGTGATCTTGGTATTTTCGGCAACAGCGGTTTTACGTTCTTTGGAAAACGCGTTCAACGGAATTTGGAAGATCCGTTCCAACAGATCCCTCTTTCAGAAATTCGTGTTTTATTTTTTCGTCTTGGCGATAGGCCCTCTTCTTTTTGTGATCGGAGAAGGAATCGCTAAAAAGACCATCGATTTTTTCAGACCTTCCCACTACTTTTCCATGGAAAAAGATCCTTCCGATAAAATTTGGGTAAGCGGAGAAAATGGAACCCTATTTAGAATGGATTCCAACCTCAAAAAGGAATATTCGATCCGGGAAGACGAAATCGATTTTGAAAACATGAAATGTTTAGACAACTTAGGAGGGAGACTGGATTTCTGCAAAAAGCCGGATATAGGAGATTCCGATTTTATTCGTATTAAAATCCGAGAAGAAACCGTCTACGTCCTTTCCACAAAAGGGATTCTCTTAATCAAACCCGTCGAATCGTCTGTCTGGACACTGACTTCGTTCGAAGGAGTCGAACTCAAGGATATAGAAGTCGTCAATAAAAATAACATTTTCATTATATTCAAAAATGGAGAAATTCTACACTACATTCCCGAAGGAATTTCCTTCAAACCAATCTTCAAAGATAGGTTGAAGATGAACGCTTCCAAAGTCTATTTTCCGGAGACATTAAAAGGTTACATCGTGGACGAATCCGGAACCGTATGGACGAGCAACGACGGAGGATTCAACTTTTATCCGAATCGACTGACTCATTTAGCATTCCATGATATTCATCAAACTACAAACGGAGATATATTTTTGACGGGGGAAAGGGGGATTTTATATCGTTCCCAAGACGGAGGAAATAGTTGGATCGAACTGCGTCACAAACGTTATAACTTCATCCGTATCTGGTCTTTTACCGGACCCGATATAACGGAATTATTCCTCATGGATAGCCTGGGGAATATACTCATCTCCACGGATTTGGGAGATCACTGGAATCAATTTTATACCCCGATGAACGGCAAGTTATGGGCCAATCTTCTTTTGGAAAGAAAAGAGAACGGAAAGATCAAAATGCTCAATGTAGGCGAATATCGTACCATCAGTATCACGGAATCCAAAGATCAGAAGTTTACAACCGTTCTAATCACCGGAGGAGACAGCGTTTTTACGATTTATTCTTTTCTGAGAATTTTATTTCCGCTCTCCGGAATTTGGCTCTTTTTTCTAAGTCTTTATTCTTTGATCCCGAATACGAAGGTTCCCCTAAAAGCCTCCTCCGCAGGAGCGGCGGTTACGGGTATCATCTTTCTCGTTTTTCTTTGGGGATTTCATGTGTATCTTTCCTCGTTCAGCGAGACCACAATGATTATCTACAAAGCTTTAGCAGCGATTCCAATTTTTCTTTTGGGAGTATATTCACTTTCTCTAATTGTTTTGTTTGGTGCAGAAATCACCGCATCTCTTCAATTCAAAGAAAGATATCTCGCTCCTCTTCACTCTCTGGATGAAATTCATACCTCATCGAGCAACGAGTTTCGAAAATTAATTTCGATTTTAAAGTCCGCGTATCGGATTCAAAGAGAAAAAAAAATACCTTCCACCTCCATCGAACTTTCTTCGGTTTCCAAGTTGAAAGAGGAGGAAATCCCGGTTCTAACGAAAAAACTTTGCGAGTTGGGGTTCCTCTCCGAAACGAGGAAAAACGAATTTATTCCGATTATCGCTCCGGCGGATTTGAGTATTGGAGACGTTTATCGAAAAATTCCGGAACCTCTTTTAACCGGAGATAAGGAACTGAAATTATTTCCCGGAAACATCAATTCCAGAATCGAAAAAACGGAAGAAAAACTACAAAACGATTTGGACGGAATCAAGTTTGGAGATTTAATCGACTAACAAAGGTTTTTCGTATTTAACATGAGTTCGGGTACAAATCCGTGATTCATTTTTCTAAAAACAAGTTGGAACCTGAACTTTGTAAATCTACTTTTAAAATATGGGAAATACCAAAAATCACAATTTTACGAACAAATTCTAAAATTGTAGGAACTCTTACTTTTAGAAAATTCTTTCTGATTTTCAACCGTCAAACTCACGTTATTTAAGAATAGAACTCAGACAAAATGGCGCCCCTTCTGGATTTGAAAAACGAGAGTTAGATGTAAGCAATAACCACAAACAAGAAAACCAACAGAAGGCTCTAAGAGCTTTTCATGGAACGTGTTCCATTTTAAGCCCTACGATCGGTTCTGGTCCCGGCGTCGATCGGAGCAAGATTGGAAGATAAGGACTGATAGATCTGTTCCGCAAGACCCAAAGAAGAATTCGCTGAAAGATTCTTGGAATATTCATCGTAGAGCATATCTTCAAAGATCGCTTCCGCGTGACCTCCGTCGATGAGACCCGATTTCTCCACAGTCTTTTTCATTTCCGTCAGCATCATCTTCACAAAGATAGATTCGAATTCAACGGAAGCGGAATAAAGTTTTTTACGATATGGATCAGTCGCCGTTTCTTCCTTGATGTTATGCGGCATGCGGATTTCAGAAGAGCTGATTTTGCCGGAAAGTTTTTCGTTGAATTCTTCCCTGAGCCGTTCGGAAAAAGAAACATTCCGTTTTTCTTTATTAGAATTTTCGATATGGATAAGACTCCTGACCTCCGGCTTTTCCAACAGATTCAGCTTATTCGTGTAATCTTGAATGGAATCGATTCTCATTGTATCTCCAATTCCGCGTGTAACGCGCCTGATTTTTTCAATGCTTCTAAAATTGCGATAATGTCCCTGGTGGAGGCCCCGACTTTGTTCAAGGCTTCGACCACGTCACCCACACTTGTGGATTCCTCGATCAAAAAAGAGTTTTTAACCGGTTCTTGTTCTTTTCCAAACCAGCTGCGTCTCTTGTTTTTATCCGTGACGGAAAGATTCAAGCCGGAACGGGAAACCGCAACTTCTTCGATCGTGATGTTGCCTCCCATTACGATGACCCCGGTTCTTTCGTTGATGATCACCTTCGGCCTGACTTGGGTTTCGACGGTAAGATTTTCAATGTCGCTTAATAAAGTTAAGAATGCGTCGGACTTATTTTCGAAAGTTTTTCCAAGAACGATATCGATCTCGGAAGGAGAAACGGGAACAACCGATTCCGGTCCGATCCCGTGTTTTCCGGGAAGTATGGAACGAATCCGAGAGACGATCGTGTTTAAAGCCGTAAAATCCTGATTTTCAAGCTGAATTTGAATTCTTTCGGAAGCGTAAAAATTCTGATTCAACTCCTGTTCGACGATCGCTCCTCCATGAATGATCCCGACCGTCTTTTTATTTCCCCTCGCGCCGCCCCCTCTTTCCTGTTCCTGTCTTCCACCGAAAGAGATCACGCCCGAAGCCACCGCGAACGTTTTATCCCCGGCGGTTTTCAAAGGAGATTGCAGAAGAACTCCTCCTTCCAAAGACTTAGCGTCTCCAATGGAAGACACGATTACGTTCAACTTATCCCCTTTGCGAGAATAAGTTGGTATCGTAGCGGTGATCAAAACGGATGCGATGTTTCGAGTTTGATCCGGTTTGAGGTTGGCTTCCACTCCGAGATTTTTCAGATAATTTTTCATACTCTCGGAAGTAAAAGGAGTTTTGCTATCTCCGGTTCCAGGCAGACCAACTACGATTCCATATCCCGTGATCTGATTTTCCCGAATGCCTTCGATTCTTGCAATATCTTTCAGCTTAAGCTCGGCCGCGCCCAAAGGAAAAGGGAAAATCCCAAACACCCCGATTAAAATCAAAAATACCGCAAAACACGCGTAAAACGAGGATCCAAGAAAGGAGAAAATGCACGATATGAATCCGCGGAAAACGACTAAAGAAGAAAAAAGAATGCAAAAAATTAAATATTCAAATTTCATTGTGATTCTCCCAAAAGCCGGTTCAACTGGTTCAGAATCAGTCTTTGTTTTTCTTCTTCCGAAAGTTCAGCCTTGGTTGTTGTAGAACCGTCGGGATTTGTGACGGTTTTTAAAGCGATCGGAGGAATCACTTCTTGGCGTTTGATTTTTCCGTTAAAGTTCACCTGAAGATCAGCGATCTTATCCGCATCGATAGAGGAATCTTTTTCCACAAATTCCGGAGAAACCGTTCCCGATAAAAAAAGGCTATTTTCCTCTCCGTTGATCACGTTCATTTTTTGTCCCCGGATGCTCAAAAGTCCCGTATTCGGATCCACTGCGGTCACGAGAACCGTCAAATTCCCTTTTATTTTCCCCAAAGACTTGATCTTTCCTTTATTTTTTCGAGTAATCGTACGATCGCTGTTATACGAGGGCATATCGGGAATAATCTTTTTATCGGGCATAACTTTCAAGGTCAGGGTTTCGTCCGCATTGGATTCGAGCTCGAATTCCGCTTGTAGACCGTTTTTGATTTTAACGTAGAGAGGAGATCCGACCTTGATGTTTTGACGCATAGAATAAGGATTTTTATCCGCCCAAAGAGAGGATTCTTGAGCATTCAAACCGGATCGGTTTCCCGCGAAAACGCAGAATAGAAGAAGAAAAACACCTATTCCCCAAAAACTCGATCTTGAACTTTTTGATAAGACTCTGTCCCACAAGTTTAGACCTAAAGATAAACATGTCGGTAGTATGACAATCTTCCGTGAAACTTGCGCCCATCCAAATTCTGCGTCGAGCTTTCCGGAGTAAAATTCAACATCTCGTCCTTTGTAAATCGTTCGATGGTCGGGTAAACCCGGTAAATTTTTCTTTATCAGAAAATTATACTTTTCTAAATAAGAAGCCTTACGGAAACTCTCGCAAAAATTCGATTGTTCACGAAACGATAACTTGTGGATAAAACTACTCCAGAAAACAACGAGTTTTAAAACACGCCGTAAAAACAGTAAGAAATCGCAAAGAACGATCGTACCTAAAATTCCAGAGCCCGCACCGAAAATCGAATCGAATTTCATTCCGCGATCACCGTATTCTTATCCACGACTTTCGCCCTCAACTGCCCCTCTCTGGAATGAGCCGTAACCTGTACTTCTTCCCCGATATTTCCGGAACTCAGAGCTTTGACTTTCGCTTTGAGGACAAGACTTCCTTTGTGATAGATCATTAGAATCTCTCCTCCTCTTTGAACGTCCTGAATTTTACGAACGTGTTTTTTACGGAAGATCTCACCTTCGTTCATGTCTTTTAAAAGAGTAGAACCCAGTAACTCATTTCCGGGAGAATCCAAAATTTCCTCAGAAGTCAAGACCTCTTCTTCTTTGAAATCTTCTTTTACGATTTTGACCCCTTTGTTCAAAAGACGACTCGCCTTTAGTACTTTTATCTTTTGTTCCACCTGAAAACGAATCCTCAAGGTATGAACTTTTTGATTTTGAAAAAATATTTCCAGAGAGGCTATAAGTTGTCCCGGGCGCAAACGGGAAGAAAGATTCGCCCAACGAAGTTGGACACCTTCCGAGGGAACCTTGATATCTCCAGATAAAAACGTAAGTTTGAATTCCTCGTTCGGGTGTTTTTTTTTGATTTCGTTGGTAAGCGATTCCTCGATTTCCTCGGGTTTCAAGATATGATTCAAAGGAAGAACCAAAGTTTCTTTTCCCACCACGATCGGATTCAAATCTCCGTAAATCTTCAAGATATCTTTGGGTCCGACAAACACGGGGCGTTTTAAATCCTGGATGAGAACACGGTTTTCGAATCCGTCCGGAATCCGAGCGACGGAAGACAAACGAACTTCCTCCCCTTCTACGATCACTCTACCTTTGAGATAAATCCCGGATCCCCAAAGCGAATCGGCGCCAAAGGCAAAAAGAATGAGAATCCGGATAAGGTTCATAAGAAATTTATAAAGTCCTTATCTCTTGAGGGAAATCGCAGTGGACAACATATTGTCCGAGGTCTGGATAGCCTTCGAATTGGATTCGTAAGCCCTCTGAGCAACGATCATAGCCACCATTTCTTCTACGATTTTTACGTTACTCATTTCCAAAAATCCCTGAAGTACGTTTCCGAACCCTTCCATACCCGGAGTTCCCGGAATTTCGGGCCCGGATGCCACCGTTTCTTGAAATAAGTTTTTTCCGATCGCTTGAAGACCCGCCGGGTTTACGAAACGATAAAGTTCCACCTGACCGATCACGATCGGACGGATATCCGCTCCAACTTTTACCGTAACTTCCCCCTGTTCGGAAATCATCAGTGTGTTCAAGATCGCTCCTTCGGGAAGAATAAGCGGCGGTTCAAGAAGATATCCGTTCGATGTCACTACTTGTTGGTTCGAGTCGATCTTAAAAGATCCGTCTCTGGAGAAAGCAAAACTCCCATCCGGCATTTGGATTTTAAAAAAACCCATTTCTCCGGTGATCGCCATATCCAATTTATTTCCGGTCGCTTGAAAGGAACCGATCTCAAAAAGTTTTTGCGAAGCCGCAGCTCTCACCCCATGACCCACGTTAACGCCGGTGGGAATTTCGCTCACCGAAGTGGCCGGAGTTCCGGCCAATACTTGGTGTTGGTAAACCAAATCCTCAAAGTCGGCGCGGTTCTTTTTGAATCCGGTCGTATTCACGTTTGCTAAGTTGTTCGAAATCGTATCGATATGAAACTGCTGGGCAATCATTCCCGTGGCAGCCGTCCAGAGTGAGCGCATCATATTCCGGTAACCTCTTCTTCCATTCTAGTTCGGTCGATTTCGGAAATTGATAAAGTCCAAAGCCCCTATTTTTAGGAAAAGCGACAGAATTCTAAAAATGTGTGGGGGTCGAGCGCCCATAGATTAGTATGTTTCTTGAACGTAAGACAGTTCCGAGTATGATATTCTTGATTCGAGTAAACTTCAGTTCGATTTTAAGGATTTTTTAAGAATAAGACATCTCTATAGAAATGAATTCCCACGTTTTAGCGGGAACTCTAAATTTACTTAAAATTCCGAAAGACCACGCAGCGATTTGAGTTCGTACCTTTTTCGTTATTCGATACATTCCAGCAATTGGAAAGTTTCGTGAATTTTTGATCGTTGATAAAAGTCGTTTCCCATTCTAAACCGGAAGCGGAAGCGGCCTGAATCACGTACTCGTCCAAATTGAAAACAGCGGAACCCTTTTTGATATCCCCCACTTCCATGACACAAACCCCGTTCGACTTGAGAACTCTGGAAAGTTCTTTCAAAGTTTCCCGGATAAATTCCATCCAAGCATCGAGAGTGGAAAAAATACTCGGCTTTTTATGATCCGGAAGTTCTATATCCAAAAACCAATAACGAAGCCAATTATCCTCTTCATAGTTCACCTTATCAAGAAAAGGCGGAGAAGTGACGACAAGATCCGCAATTCCATCCTCCATAGATTCCAGGTACAAAGAGGAATGATTCGTATAACGATTTCTGCCTGAAAATTCATGATAAAACGGAGGAAGTGGAGACTTTAGATCCCGCTTCATTTTCTGCAAGATCCGAGATTTAATTTCCTTGTATTCCGGTTTGATTCCCCTTTTTTCATTGTTTCGTTTTTGAGCCGTCGGAGGAATCGAAATCTGCGGAAAACTGTAAACCGAAAAAAATCCATCACTATGTCCGTGAAGTCTGGAAAGAGCCGTGACCCCAATGTATTGGATCTCCGGAGAAAGATCCCGAGAAAGAATTCGTTTTAAATTTTTGATTTCGTTTAGAGTGTCCTTATGATAAAAAGCGAGCAAATCCTTGTCTTCTTTTTCTTCTTGGGTTTTCTTTTTCAAATCGAGTCGATCCAAAATTCTTTCCATACTGTCGAGAGAAGGAATTGTTTGTCTGGACCTAGCAAGAAACAAAGACATCGGACTGATATCATTGTGAATTGCGAAGTGGCCTTCCAAATTTGCTTGAATGGAAGTAGTACCTCTACCTCCGAAAGGATCCAAAACGACACCCTTATTTTTAGAAAGGTATCGATCCAAAAAAAATGCAGGGAGTTCGGGTTTAAACGAGGCACGATAACTTACACCGTAATGAATGGAATGAGATTGCCTCTGGCGAGAGGTCCAAAATTCTCCGATTTGAATTTTTCTTTCTTTTCTTTTGAGTGCGATCGACATCCGAAAAACCTCGTATGAAAAGATTTTCGGTCTTCTCGCAGTTTTCCCCTGAGAAAAAAAGAATCGCTCGGAAACGGAAACAATCTCGTAAACGAATACACAAAAAAAAGAATCTAAATCTGATTCTGTCTAAAACGACATAGTTTTTTGACTCGTCTTTTTAATGAGAAATTCGAACACGATTTGATTTGTCATTTCGTAGAGGAAATTTTGTATGGATCGAGAAGAGAATATTCTTTTTTTTGAATCCATCAATGACCCGAACAAACTACCTAACCCCTTCCCTAGAAACCCTGAATCTCGAATTTGAAAAAGAAATCTATTGGAACCGATTTTTTGAAAGAGCCGGTTTTATCGTAGGTTACGGAGCCTATGTAATTTGTTTCGTGATCGTATTCGGCCTGAAGTTGGAAGCCGTAAAATACGCTTCTCTTTTTTATCTGGGGCTTTTCACTCGACTTTCCAGTCTTTTAATCGGAAAGTTTTACGAAATTCCGGTCGTATTTCGAAATCTTTTTTCCGAAAATAAAACGTTAGTCTCTGTGAGTCGGGACTACATCCGGACTCACAGAGAAAAGGTGCTCAAACGTCTCGCCGCTAATTTGTTCGGGATGAATGACTCCTCTTCCCTTTATCAAGCCAACGAAGAAGAGCTCGTGGAAATTATCCGTCCCAAAATGCAAAAACCTTGGAAAAAAGCAGGAAGAATCTATTTCTTTTTTGTTTATATCCCGGTCGTATTCATTTTAATCGGCATCTCTCTTTGGACTTGATTCACTCGATTTCAAGTGAAAAGTATCGTCATATCCATCCTCTACGCTCTTTGGCTTTGTTCCTGTAAGAATACCTCTTCCTCAAAATCTTTTTCCGAAAAGAGTTTAAACGGAAAAGGTAAATTTCTCTGCGCAATCTTAATCAATCAAACGGCGAACGACAAAATTTACTTTCAAAAAAACGAATGTTCTTATAAAACGCCCCCCTCTTCCCTATTTCATTCCGTTTTAGCGCTTGTGTCCGTGGAAAGCGGTTATCTTAAAGCAGATCAGTCTCTTTTTTTCTGGGATAAGACAAGATATCCCTACATTCGTTGGCAGAAAGATCAGAATCTCAAATCCGCTTTGGAATATTCGGTACACTGGTATTTCGCAAAACTTTGGAACGACATCGGACCGGAAAAAGGAAAACCGCTTCTGGAGAAAATCGGAACGTTTCAGGTTCCGTTCACTCGAAATTCATTTTGGTTGGACGGCTCTTATACGATCTCACCTTCGGAATTCGCCGACTTTTTAATCCGACTTCAGGAAACTTCTCCACCTTTTCGTAAAAAGACGATTCAAACCGTTTTCGATCTTTTCAAAAGAATACCCGGCACTCTTTCGAACGCAAGCGGGAGTCACGATCTTGCGGGAGATTGGAACGGAGTGGAAGATTATAGATCAGATTCTGCGTTTTATTATACCCAAGACGAAACCGATTCCTGGTTTTGGGTTTCTTTCCAAAAAACGAACGTTCGCTGGTTTCTTCTTACGAGAGTCCGAGTTCTAGGACAACCGACGAGTCCCTTGGAAGCGGCGACACTTGCATCCCAAATCCTCCGGGAAGAATCCATCGTTCCTTAATCGATATCCCTGAAAGATCGAGAGATTCCTAAAATCTGAATGACGAAACCGGAATTCGTTCTTAAAATGCCTCCAAACAGATGAAAAAAATATCGCTATTTTATATTTTTCTAATTTTCCTATTCGTCTTGTCTCTGGGCTTTATTCTTCAGACCGGACGAAACCTGGAACCGGAAAAGAAGAACTTTCACTCTTCCCAAATCTCGCCGGAAAAAAACACAAATGCAAAAAATTATCCCGTAAAGACCGTTCCTTTAAGACCGGATTTTCTAGACGTAGAAGCAATGGGCAAAATTTTTTCCGGTCATCTGAGACAGCCGATTTCAAGACTTCTTCTTCAATTGATCATAATCATGCTTTCCGCCCGGTTCTTCGGTAAACTCGCAACACTTTTAGGGCAACCTTCCGTGATAGGAGAAATTCTAGCCGGAATCCTTCTTGGCCCCTCTTTACTCGGCCTGATATTTCCCGAAGGATTTCAACTTTTATTTCCTAAAGAATCCTTATCCACTCTTCAAATCTTAAGTCAACTCGGGCTTCTTCTTTTTATGTTTGTAATCGGCATGGAATTGGATCTTAAAATTCTAAAAAACCAAGCCGAGTCCGCAGTAATCATCTCTCATTCGAGCATTATGTTTCCGTTTCTTTTAGGAGCAGGTCTTGCCTATTTCATCTACGTTCCCTTGGCGCCGGAAGGAGTCGATTTCATCGCATTCTGTCTTTTTATGGGAATCGGCATGAGTATTACAGCCTTTCCGGTACTTGCGAGAATCATTCTGGAAAAAGGTTTAACCAAAACTACGTTAGGAAGTCTTGCACTCACCGCGGCCGCGGCCGACGACGTGACCGCTTGGTGTATCCTGGCGATCGTCGTCACGATCGTAAACGCCGGTTCCTTTTCCTCGGGAATTCTCATGATCGTCATGTCTCTAACGTATATGTTGGTAATGTGGAAAGGAATCCTTCCTCTGATGAAAAGAGCCGGAAACTTATACACTACTAAAGAATCGATGACAAAAACGATCACCGCGTTCTTCTTTTTATTCATCTTCTTCTCGGCCTGGATCACGGAAGCGATCGGAATTCATGCACTCTTCGGCGCATTTCTAGCCGGAGTCGTGATGCCAGATAAAAAGGAACTTAGAGACAATCTGGTGGAGAAAATTGAAGACTTCAGTCTTACCGTTTTGCTTCCTCTTTTTTTCGCATTTACTGGACTTAGGACAAAATTCGGTCTTCTGTCAAGCTCAGGTCTTTGGCCGGTCTTTTTCCTAATCCTTTTTGTAGCCGTCTTAGGAAAGTTAGGCGGAAGTTCGATCGCATCCCGTATGTCCGGTAAAAATTGGAAGGATTCCTTTTCAATCGGTATTCTTATGAATACCCGCGGTCTGATGGAATTGATCGTTTTGAACATCGGTTACGACTTAGGAGTTTTATCCGAAGAAATTTTTTCGATGATGGTTTTGATGGCTCTCGCCACAACGATTATGACCGGTCCCGGACTCAAATTCGTGGAATTCCTTTTTACAAAAGAAAACTTCACCAAAGCCAACACCGGAATACTTATTTCTTTTGCGCAACATTCGAGAGGTTTGGAACTATTAAAGATCGCTTATGGACTTTTTCCCGAGAAAAAAAAAGAGAGAGAGGTAACCGCCGTTCACTTATCTCCGGATTCCAATATTTCCGAATCTCACGCCGAAAAATACGAATCTTCGAGTTTTACCCCCCTCAAGGAACTTTCCAAGGATTTGAATATACACCTCCAAACGATCTACAAAACCTCCACAAACATTACGAAGGACATCATTCGAATCGTAAACGAAGGAAATTATAAACTTCTCTTGATCGGTGCGGCCCGTTCCTTTTTTTCGGATGATATTCTCGGCGGAAAAATTCGAACTATTCTGAACGAAACAAATTGTAATACAGGAATTCTATTTTCTTCCCAATTGGAGGATGTGAAAAACGTTCGTATTCTATTCGGCAAAGAAAAAGATCTCGGGCTTCTTCACATCTCCAAAAGGTTTGTAGACAATTACAATTCTAAACTTTCAATCGTGGATTTGAACGGCTCCGTGGATCGGCCCCGGGTTAAACAAAATCTCAAAAAAGAAAAAGTGAAAATCCTGACTCCAGGAAGCGATTCACTCGATTGGAAAGAATTCGATCTTATTCTTTGTGATTTAGACATCTGGGAAAATCATCCCGAATTCAGAGTGAACGAACTTCCGAAAGGCGGAGGACTTCTCCTAGTTCGGTCCACGAACGACTTCCTAACCGAAATATAATTTTTCAATGAAGAAAACGTATTGAAATGAACTTCTTATCTTAACGTGAGTTCTATAGAAGAAAGTTCGGACGGATTCGGCCTTTATAAACAAAGGCCGGACTGCACTAAAACCAAAATGGGCTCGCTATGGATCGCAGCATAATAATCGCTTTCACATTTGTTATGCCGAATTCACGTTATCTCAATCAGTTTTCTTCGTGATAGATTTTAATTGCCTCTTTGAGCACGCTAAGACCGATCGACAGAGAATCCTCGTCTATGTCGAACTTGGAACTATGATGCGGATAAACGAATCCTTTCTCTTCATTTCTAGAACCTACGAAAAAATAACAACCCGGAACCTTCATAAGAAATGCGGAGAAATCTTCTCCTCCCATAGATTTCGTGTTTTCTTCCGTTACACTTCCCGGGCCAAGAACGTTCAACGAAGCTTTACGGACTATGTTCGCTATTTCCGAATCGTTGATAGTGGGCTGATTGGTTCTTTCGTAGCGGATGGAAACTTTCGCACCAAGCGCAGACGCAATTCCACTAACCACTCTTTCCAATTTTTCAGGCACTTCCTCGAACATCCTTTTGGAATACGTTCTCACGGTTCCTTTTAATTCCGCGGTTTCCGGAATCACGTTAAACGCGTTTCCTGCATGAAAACTCCCGACAGTTACCACACAAGAATCAAGAGGATCCGTATTTCTAGAAACGATAGTCTGCAACGCGTTTACGATCTGGGCCCCGACTACGATCGGATCCACAGTGTGCTGAGGCATGGCCCCATGACCGCTGATTCCGGAAACGATAATCGTGAATTCATCCACGGCGGCCATCATCGGTCCGTCTACGACTCCTACTTTTCCTACGGGAATATGGTTCCACACATGCAAAGCCAAGGCGGCATCTATGTTATACTTCTCTAATATGCCTTCTTCGATCATCCTATCTGCTCCCTGCCCGCCTTCTTCCGCAGGCTGGAATACCAATAAAACCTTTCCTTTGGGAATAACGGACCTGATGTCCTCTTTGATTTCCGTCGCAAGTCCCATGAGAATGGAAGTATGAGCATCGTGACCGCAGGCGTGCATGATCCCTTCGTGAACAGATTTGTATTCCTTGCGAGATTCCTCTAAGATAGGTAAAGCATCCATATCCGCCCGTACGAGAAGCGTTTTTCCGGGTTTGCCGGAATCGATCAAGGATACGACTCCGGTTTTCGCGATTTTATCCTGAAAAGGGAAACCTAAACTTTTC
Organism: Leptospira borgpetersenii serovar Javanica; assembly: GCF_003046425.1. GTDB lineage: Bacteria > Spirochaetota > Leptospiria > Leptospirales > Leptospiraceae > Leptospira > Leptospira borgpetersenii. The sequence goes on along the minus strand of NZ_QAJG01000036.1, from coordinate 11,074 downwards.
AAATGATCGATCACATAACCTGCGGTTTGATTTTCCTCGTATCTCAGTTCCGGATGTTTATGAATTTGCCTTCTATAACGTATGAGTTCTTCGATTCGATCTGTGGTTACTGTAGGTCTCATTCGAACCATTTTACTATCCTAAACCGTTTTAGGAAAGAATTTTAGATTTCGCTTAAAACTCTCAAATTACAAAAGTATATCCTTAACTTTGCAAAAAAGATCTTTTGTTCTCGTATGCTCTAAGGTTCAAAGCAAATGTGCCGCCGTACTCTTTTGGATAATTCGGTTTACAATAAGATCTTAAATCACTCTCGAATATTCGGATAATTCCCTTTTCCAAACCTGGGTTCCGCAATAATGATCCCCTTCCGGGCAATAAGGTTTTACTTCTCCTTGAAGGCGAATCCAACAAGGAGCCTTAATCCACTTTGCGATCCCTGGATGAACCTTCATCACGTCCGTGAGCTCCTCCACCGAGGCTTGGAAAATTTCTTCCTGAGCGTTGTAACAGGTTCTGGATCTCCATTTATGATGTAGATTGAGAAGGTCTCCGCTTTCGTAAAAACGAATCGGAAAACTATTTGGTAAAAGATAAGTGCCGTATTCCGGAGAACCTCCCGCATCCAAAAAACGATTCAACTTCTCGAAAACTCGAGTATGAGTCGCGTCGTATTTTTCTTTGAGTTCAGGATATTTTTGAACCACGAAAGGAGTGATATAATCCGGAACTCCCGCATACTGAGACATGAGAACCGGTCTTCCACCGGGAACCATTCTATGTCTTTGATCCTGACTATCGGCTGTGTGAGAGATTCTTTTTTGGAAGGAATATTGAACGTTAAATAAGGCTCTGGAAATCGGACTCATAGAGTTTTCATTGAGAGTAGAGGTTAGATGTCCGTTTTTTGCGGGATTTAAAACCAGATCTATAGCATCCTGATCGCCGAGAGAAGATTTAGGAATTCCTAATATAGAACGGACGGATTGCGCCAAAATCTCGGGACCGTTGGAAGAATAAGAAACGAGTCTGGAATATCTCGTTCCAAGTTCTTGATCGAATTCTTTTACGAAGTTCGCCGAGACTTTCGGATGAAATTCTCTCTTGCCGGAACCGAATACGGAATCGAAGTAGCGATACTCGGTCGTTTCTTCAAGAGGAATCGGATCATCCATCTCGTCCGCATACAAAGGATCAACAGCTCGAACCTGATCGACCATTTCCGTGACCACGGCTCTTTGTTCCTGCGGAACGTCGTAGGAATTCATCAGTCTGTAATAACGATGTAGAGTAAGCCCGTTGATGGAATGATAGAGATACGTGTAGGTTCCAAGCGGTAGCAGATAACGCGCTACTTCCAGACATTTTTTTTTGATCGGAATCTGCCACTTATCAGGATAATTGGCACGGGCTTTGTAGATCCGAAAGTATTCTTCCTGGATAAAAGGATGTAGGATTTCCGTGTAGGAAAAGTAAGCCTGACTTGCAAAATCCACCGCATCCAGATAAAGTTCTAAAAGTTTTCCGTTTAACTCGGGGGGAACGTAGTAATTCTCCTTTTTGACTTCCACATATCTCTGGGAAACTTGTTCGGAATTATAAAACGGATGAGAATGCAGAAAAGACCACACGAATTGTCTAGAAACCTTATCCAAAGTAAAGATAAATTGTGGATGCTGACGAGTGGTAAGGTGTCCGGCCTTTTTCGTGGACTTAGCTACTTTATCCCGAATTTCAATGGATTTTTCCGACGCAACCATATCGGAAGGGAGAAGAATTCCTTTAGAAGAATAGCAGGTCCTTGCCGTAGCAATGGAAAGATTGAATGGATCCTTGCTATGATCCAAAAGTGAAACGATCGGTTTTTGGGCTGACATCGGGAATCTCCGAACGGGACTATGTCCCCTATAGGCTATCCTAAGATGAGAAAGCTCATCGAAAACTCTTTTTTCGGCGGATTTCTGCTTATCGAGCGACCCGTAGGGAGCCATAACCTTACCCACAAGTTAAGAAGGCTTTTGGGATCATAAGGATCAAAAACTGATATTTTTCAAGTGTTCCGACAAGAATGAGGCTTTTTACTTGCAAGAAGTATGATTTTGTGGTAAAGAAAACCTCCCGAGTCTTCCCACCGCCTCTCCCCTCCACCCAAAATCAGGGTGGGGCGTAAGTTTCACAGAGGATTTGTAGTAATTCCCACAGATTTATCTTCAGATCCAAGTATTTGTGGGTAACGTTATGGTAGGGAGCGAGATAGTCGTAGCCAGCGAAAGCGCCAGGCGAAGACTCTTAGCGTAGCTAAGATGAGCGAGATTAAGTTTTCTCGAGCACCCTAAATCAGCCCGAATTTCACGTGCAATTCGAGTGACATTTTATAGTACGAAGATCAGCACCGATCGTTTAATCGTCTCCACAGAACCATTCGTTGAGCGAGATTTTTGGAAACGACTTCAAGCCGACTTAATTCTTCTTTCCCTTTTTTGTTTTGGAAACTTTTTTCTTTTTCGAGGCTGTTTCCCAAGATTCTTCTTCCGTGACGATTTCCTGAGCCTCCGAGTGAACTTCCAACCACTCGCTGTTATCGTGAGCGAAACTATGGCCTTGGTTTCCGAAAGTGCGTTTTTCCAAGAGTCTGCGTTTTGCGGACTTTCTTCTTTCCTGACTTTCGTATAGATTTAAAAGATACTCCATGACGATCGGAAGAAGAACGCGAGAAAAAACCGTGGCGACGATGACTCCGAAGATTACTACCGTTGCAAGAGGTCTTTGCACTTCCGCGCCTGCCATCGTGGAAATCGCCATCGGAATAAAACCGATCGCGGCTATAACTTCCGTGGTCATTACAGGACGAAGGGAATGAATCCCCGCGAGATAAACCGCATCCGTGATCGATGCTCCCTTTTCCAACTCTTCCCGAAGAGTAGATGCATAGACGACTCCGTTCAAAACGGCGATCCCGCTCACCGCAATAAACCCGACTCCGGCGGGAATACTAAAAGGAAGACCTCGGATTACAAGACCGATAATTCCCCCTGAAACGGCAAGAGGGACTACGATAAAAACGCCTAACGCGTAATAGATGCTCCCGAACGCCGCTATCAGCATAAAAAATATGATCGCAAGGGCGATTGGAACGACCAAAGCAAGTCTTTCTTTTGCTCGAGTGAAGTTTTCAAACTGCCCTCCCCAATCGGTTCTGTAACCCGGAGGAAGATTCTTTTCGATTTCCCCGGTAACTTTTTGAGCCTCGTTGACAAAGCCCACGAGATCTCTTCCTCGAATGTTGGTTTCCACCATGATTCTTCTTTTGAGAGATTCCCTATAAATAGCGGCGGGACCTTCCACGAGTTTGATTTCCGCAACCTGACCGAGAGGAACCGTGGACCCGGAAGAAGTAAAGACGGGAATGTTTTCCACTTGTTCCAAATCGGTCGCATCGATTTTCAAACGAACCACAAGATCAAATCTTTTAAAACCTTCGAATACCTTTCCGGTTTGTCTGCCTAATCGGAGCGCTTCCACGGTCGCAAGAATTTCTTCGGCCTGAACTCCGTAACGCGCCATGTTTTCCCGATCGACCTTGATCTCTATAAGAGGAAGTCCCAATACTCTTTGCACGCGCAGATCCGCAACTCCCGGAACACTCTTGAGTTTATTTGCGAATTGGCCTGCGATGTCCTTGAGTTTTACGAGATCGTCTCCGTAGATTTTGATCACTACGTCGGCCTTCGATCCGGAAAGAAGCGCGTTGACTCTGTTTTCGATCGGTTGAGACAAACTAATCGTACTGGAAGGGATAAACCTTAAGATCTCGTCCTTCATTTTAGTCATGAGTTCTTCTCTGTCTTCTGCAGTTGTCCATTCCTTGCGAGGTTTCAACTTTACCATCGCCTCACCCTCGTCAGTGCCAACCGGTTCCGCGGCGGACTCCCCCCTTCCCATTCTGGAAACGACTCCGAGTATTTCCGGAAACTTTTTTAAGACTGCTTCCATATCGGAGTTCGTGTCCCTGGAATAATTGAGAGAAGTGGAAGGAAGACGTTTGATATCGATCGCGATTTCTCCCTCATCGATTCGAGGTAAAAATTCAGAACCCAAGGTAGAAGCCAAGAGCAACGCAAATACGACGACTCCGACACCCGCATAACAGAATTCTTTTTTATGGGACATCCCGAAATTGAGTAGAAGTTTGTATTTTTCCGTGATGATGTCCCAATACTTACTGTGAAAAAAAATCGGGTTCTTAAAGATAATACTCGCCGCTGCGGGAAAGGTGGTCAGGGAAAATAAAAGAGCGGCGCCGAGCGCAAGTGCTACGGTAATCGCCATCGGTTTGAACATCCTTCCTTCCACTCCTTCCAAACTCATCAGTGGAAGATAAACGAGCAGAATGATCGCGACCGAAAAGGTGGCCGCACGGCCCACACGAACGCAAGCGTCGGTGATGATTTCCTCCGCGGCAAGTTCCCTATCTCCTAGCTTTGTCTGCATCTCGTAAAAAGAACGTTTTAAGATAAAACCGTGGAGAATCGATTCGAGCATCACGATTGTTCCGTCCACAAGAAGACCAAAGTCAAGAGCCCCGAGGGACATTAGATTCCCCACGATTCCGAATGCATTCATAAAAATCGTGGCGACAAGCATCGGAATCGGAATCGCCAAAGAGACCAGTAATGCGCCTTTCACGGTTCCGAGGGCGAGGATCAATACGATTACGACGAGCACCGCCGCTTCGGCGAGATTCGTAAATATGGTGCCTAACGTTCTTCCGATAAACTCGGAACGGTCGTAAAAGGTTTCGATTCTCATTCCGGGAGGAAGTCTTTCCTTGATTTCTTGGATTCTTACTTTGACCTTCTTTACGACTTCAAGGGAGTTCTGACCCATGAGCATCATGGCAGTAGCACCGACCACTTCTCCCTTGGAATCCTTGGTCACGAGACCGAAGCGAAGAGCTGGACCAATTTCCACTTCCGCGATCTGACCTAACAAAAGTGGAATTCCATCGCCAGCAGTCGTAACCGCTGTATTTTTTATATCTTCGATGGATTTGTACTGGCTTTCACCTCGAATCACGATCTGTTCCGAGTTTTTGGAGATGTAACCGCCCCCCGTGTTTTGGTTCGCAGATTCCAATTTTCCGTAAATTTGAGAAAGAGTGAGGTTATGAACCGCGAGTCTTTTCGGATCGATCTTAACTTGGTACTGACGAACCTGGCCTCCGATGATATTCACATCGATGATCCCCTCCACGGACTTAACCTCACGAGCAAGTTCCCAATCCATATAGGTTCTTAATTCCTCCGGAGAATGCCGATCCGACGTGAGAACGAATTCGTAAATATCACCAAGACCAGTCGCAATCGGAGAGAGTTCGGGCCTTCCATAACCCGGAGGAATGATCGCTTCCGCTTGTTTAATTCTCTCATTTACGAGTTGCCTCGCAAAGTAGATATCCGTACCGTCCTTGAAAACGACTGTCACTGAACTCACCCCGGCTCTAGAGATGGAACGGATTTCAGTGACATTGGGAAGACCAGTAAATTCCATCTCGATCGGATACGTAATGAACTGTTCCACTTCGAGAGGAGAAAGAGCGGGAGAGGAAGTAACCGCGGAAACCTGAACGTTGGTCACGTCCGGGATCGCGTCGATCGAAAGATAATACGCGTTGTAAATCCCCACAAGGGTAATCATGAATGTCAGAACCAGAACCAAGGCCCTGTTTTTAATCGAAGCTCGGATCAGTTTATCAATCATGAGTGTGACAAATCTCTAAAAAAGACAATATGGACAGGAAAGCCGTTCGAGGCCGGAGATGAAAGTTTTTTTTGAATAACATGAATTCGTGGAGAAAGGTAGTGGATAGCGTCCTAGAACAGTTGTCAGGAAGAGGTGAAAAAAAATGACAACGATCAATCGTTACAGCAAAGTGTGTAAAGACCTAAAATCAAGTTTACAGAAATCAGGCTGTTTGATGAACGAAATAAGGAGTAAAAAGGGCTCAATGCTGATGAAGCCGAACATCATTGTAAAAAAGACGGCTTGCTTGATCAATAACGTATCGAGCTTACGATGTTATGGATAATGCCGATTCAAGATTGGAGGAAAGCGATGAACCAGTTTTCGATTCTTTTCCCCGATCGGTTGAAAATGGATTCTTTTTAAAATATGTCATTTACACAGTTTTGCTGATACTCTCCTTATATCAATCTGCGCTACAAGAACAATAATCTTAATAATTTTCATACTATTGATCAAAGGGATAGCCAACACTCTGTCGTTCCAATATTATCAGTTACACATAAAACAATTTCGATGTAAGTAATCGTCACTATGTTTAACTAACTGCACTTTTGCAGAAATGTTGTACAATGAAAGCAAAAGTTATCTTACATATCTTTATATCTTTCAGCCTCTGCCTAAGCCAAATAAATCATCCAATCCATCCCACCCCTTATCTATACAATAGTTTAATAATTCGGAACATCGATTCTGAAGTTCCTTTTCGAATAAATAAATTGATTTAATCGTTTGTGCAAAATTTGAAAGATCATGTTCATAAAAAACAACCTTATTTTCTAGAATTATCAATTCGAAAATCTCAACGGCCCATTCAGGAGAAGCCTTCCATGTCTGCGAAACATGTTCAGAGATGAGATGTGGCAAAAAATCGTCGCTTAGATTACCTCTTTTTATTGCATTCAAGAATATCTTTCGAGCCAACTCCGGATAATTATGGATTTTATTTCGCTCACTCTTCTGTAAATGATCTTTACTTTGCCAAATACTTGGAATTAAACTTTCTCGGACCGCTGGTACAGGATCTATTGACATCCGCTCTAAAAGCTGCGAATAATATTCGGTTAAGGGGTCAAGGCAATGATCAAAAATATAATAAATTGCAGTTATTCGTAATAAATAAGTGTCAGGAACATTTTGATTGAAAATATATTCTAATAATTCCCTGGCTCTTTCTTCTGATGATGCAAAATGTAATAGTAGTTTAACAGATTCTGCACTTAGCGAATAGTGCGGAAGTCTTTTCCGATTATCATCGTTTACAATTTCGTTTTCAACGTATTGAATCCACTTACTCAAATAATCTAATATGCTGGGAATTTCCGAAGGGTAACCCCGTTGAAAATATCTTATTCCGAATTGTAACGCGACTAAATCTTTAGCTTGATCCCAGTCATTAAGAATTTGCTCGGCAACTTCGCGGTGTTCATTTTTAAGATATATTAATCGAGCTGCTACCCCGACTCTATTTGAGATTTCTTTCGATTTTGACATTCTTACTATTAAGTCTAATTCAATCGGAGCTTCTTTTTCATAATAAAGAATTATTGATGCGGCTTCGATAGCCTTACCAATTTGTGTATTTACGCTCGTATTCAAAGCACTCCATCCCCTATCTTCATCTTTAATAGATTTAAGGTGCGCCTCTATTTCCACGATATTTGGAAGATGAGCATGAAATTTGTTTCGAATCAATCTCCGAATTTTCGGTGAAAAAATCTTATACGAAACACAAATAAAGTCCAGAAAATCAGAGATTGGGGTCGCATAGTCCCTTCCTAAATCGGATCGATCTCTTTCAGTTAGCAAAAGAACGTTTTTACTAATATTTTCAATCGCCTGATCGCCCATCACGGCTTCATTTTTTGAGCTTTCATCAGGAGTAGAAGGCGTTACCAATTTTTTTTGAGTATAGGTAGTAATTGCTCTAATTAAAAAACATCTATAAGGAAGAAGCTCCGTTCGTTCCGCTATGCTAATGAGATCTTCCTGCATAAATAACGGATTTTTAAGATAAATATCCTCTATAACGAAACCGCACCCAACCCACCAAGAACCCAAAGAACGATCGCTCTTACTTCCGGGCCCGTGATCAATTAATAATTGCAAACGTTCTTGCAACGGTTTAGTTAAATAGTCCTCTTCAGAGAATGCGGCCCCTGCCATTACAACGTCGCTTATACCATCTGGTCTCGCTTCCAATTCAATAAATTCAGGAATCAATACTTGATCATGGATATTTTCTTTATTCCAATTATCGATTCTCTTTTTATATATCGCTTCGGCCCATATAAATTTTCTTTTCATCTTTTGCGAAACAGAACTTTCTCTTAAGCTAGTCCTTACCTCAATATAAAAATTTGACGCAGAATCTTTACCGTACTGAGTTAAACGATAGGCAGCGACCAAATGAATTGAGTTTTCAATTGAAGACCATTCAGCATCAGATAGACGATCTCGAATATAGGATAAATTTTGAATAAGCATCGGTCCTATACTTGAAAGTTTAAAGTAGTTTGGATTTAAATAAAAATCTAAATATAACTTTTCATTTTTATATTCCAATGCAGAAAGTAACGCGATCCTTACTGGAGTTTCGAAAGGAGTGCTTAATAGTTTTCGATATAGTACAGGATATTCCAATGACCCTTTTCTTGCATGAAAAATGCAAGATGTCTCAATTGCATTTGCCCAATAATGATTTTGATCGGTAATTTCGGGATAAAATGTATTTTGATCGTAATAATAAACGCAAACTATATCAGATTCGTAAGTAAGCTCCAAGTTGTTTTCACGCATTCTGCCTTCAAAACTTGAATCTCGGGTATTTTCTTCTTCAGAATTTATAAAATTATAATGAATTTTCTTTCTTTTTACGAGAAGATTGACAAAATGAGTTAATATTGATTTTATTAAGTTAGGATGAGCTTGAAGTATACCTTGAATTAAGACTTCAAAATTATTCTCATACGAAATAAAATTGAATTCCGCGTTGAGAATTGAATTTAATACTAAATCCGGAAATATTATTAACACCGACTGAAAAAGCTCCCAGTGATCTTTGCTTAAAAAGCGGACGGATTTATCTTTAACAGCTTCAGGATGTATTAAATAATTTACGTATTGAGGAAAAAGACTTATTCTATCTTCTCTTTTTAACCGCAGAAGAAATTGGTGTATATCACGAGCCGAATTTAACTGAAAATGTTTAAATAATTCTTTTGCAAATAAAACAAAGTAATTTAATTCTTTATTTGATTCGGCTAATTTAGTTAAGGCTTTTAACAAACGAAAATGAGCCATACCATTCTTTGATAAAGGTAATCGATCCGTATATTTAAGATTTAGAAGGATCGGCAACCAATTCGGATGAAAATATTGAATAAAATAAATTTCAAAAATGGAATCTGGTATGAGTAGTTTATCCAATAGATCTATTTCATCTTGAACAGGCGTACTTAATTCAGCTAAAAAACGAATTGCATTTAATTTCCAAATTCTTGAAATGCCTTTATCAATAAGTATTTTTTCAATACTTTGAATATATTCCTTTCGAATTCTTGGATTAATTTCAAGATGTAGATAGGATAGATAGACTCGCAAGATAGGTTGCGAAAAAAAGTCATTCAAATAACTCTTAACAAATTTATAAGGATCTTCTCCATTCTCACGAACTCTGCATACTGTTACATGATCGAGAACCGTTTGATGAAAAAAACCTCTTGCAAATTCCCCTTGTATGAAACCTTCGCTTTTTAAGACTTCATCCGCATCTACAGTATAACCTCCACTATTTTTTAGAATTGACAAAGGAATATCTAATTGCCTTCGATTTAGTGATTGTTCGGAAAGTCGATAGCAAAGAATAGCTCTCTCCTGTGGTGATGAGCGTTCGTCTATGTGTTTATTTTTTCCGTTTACCTTATCATTCCAAATTCTTTCATATAAGGCCGTCTCCTTGGAAAGATCTAGTAGAGAAGAGGACTCTGATACATTAAGCATAAGCAGCATTTTTAGATAGAGAGGAAGACTAAAAAATTCAAGAATCTCGTTCTTTTCATCTTTTTTATTAGTAAATAAAAAACCAGCTTTGAGTAAAATGCTCTCCGTAATTTCGCGAGGCAACTTCTCCAAATGAAAAACCTTCGATTGATCTTTAAGAATTAAAAGATCTCCGTTGTTTTTTAAATCAAAAATTCTACAGGCAAGAACGAATCGAATATTCGAAAACGAATATAGGCGGTAGATTAATTGTAGGAAAAAATTAAAAGTTTTAGGATTCCAACAAACCACGTCTAAGGAATCTATACAAATAGTTAAAGAATCTAGTTTTTCAATTTGTTTGAAAAAATTTTCCTCTTCATAAGATATTTCAAGTACCTGAATAAAATCAGAATAATTCTTAGTATTACTATATTCTCTCACATCTATATACAAAATTCTTCCGGTTTCGACATTTCTTGAAGCATATTGATAAAGAATTGAACTCTTACCGGAGCCAGCTTCACCAATCAAGAACGCTATTTTTTGATCATTTTCTCTTACGTTCCAGTTTTCTAATTCTTCAATTTCATTTCGCTCAATAATATAACCAGAACCATCCGGTAGCTGCAGATCATACTGAAATGGACGACTAAGAGTTCTTATGCTAATTCGCCTAAATTCCATTTCCATTCTTCGCCACACTGGTTCAATGGAGAGGTTTCTAATCCAATTATCTATTTCATCGGGTTGTAATTGGTTAATTGTTTGCAATCCACGATGCGGAAAGACGTCAATCTCATTTAACCATGATTCTTTGAATTGTTCAAAATTAATCTTTGATGCAATAATAGGAATGACTCTGATTTTTTCAGATTCATGTCTTCTAATGATAATAGGCAATTCTGTATTTTGAATATAATCCGATTTAAAAAAACCTGGCGAAAGAATTAATAAAAAGACATCAGCCTCAGATAATTTTTGATTTATAATATTATCCCAATAATCTCCCGTCGACTTTCTTTCATCCCACCATGCATTAATCTTGCCATCGTAAATTGTATTAATCTTACTCCCAATTTCCCTGGTCCAATCAATTTGATCAAAACTGTAGCAAATAAATAACGAGGCAATTTTTGAAGGATGCACAAATGACTCCATGGATGAATATTGAAGAAGAGCTTATTATAATACTAAGAGCCGGTCTCAAAACTACCTATCAAAAAAGTTAAAAGCAATGATCGAGCTTGCGAGATAAAGAGATGCAAGATAATTTTCAGATTTTCTTTCC
>NZ_QAJG01000035.1 GCF_003046425.1 Leptospira borgpetersenii serovar Javanica | reverse complement strand
TTGTTAAAGATCTTCCGCGTTTCCCAAGGTCGAATCTTTTAACCCGGTCTGTCAAATTCAACAAACGAAGAAAAGAAGCAACTTAGTTGTTCGCTCCAGCTATCTCACATTAAAATAGCGGTAAGGACCAAAATATAAATCGCATCTGCCTAGTCAAATAGATTTTACAAAAATTCTTCGCTTTTCTTTGAAATTGAAAAGAAACAATTGAATTGTTATTCTGTTTATTACTCCGACCTCTCCAAATTCTTAAGAAAATCAGCTTCAATCATTTGATAAGTTCGTAATTAAATTATAGGAGTTCCCATAGAAATCGTCGCTGGCGGCTTTCCTGTCGTTTAAAATTGTAGTAGTTCCTACATTCTAAGATTTTAAGATCAGCTCTTAATTTGAAGAAAATTAGGATTTTCTTTTCTCTTGGATCTTTTAGGGATTCATTTTGATGATTGGATGAAATAATTTTTTGAAAAGTATAGATTTGCTTTGTTTAGAAAAGAATCGGCCACTATCCTTTTGTGAATTGTGATTCTAAATAAAGAAGACATAATTCTTTACCGAAAATAGTACGCAGCCGGAGTTCCGACCATAGAAAAAAATAAGAGTGTGTCCCAAAACCATTCGATCTTATCGGAATCCTCGCGGATTACTGCAATTGTTCCTACGTTTTGGAACACACTCTAAATATTCTCTACAAAAGAATCCAGAAAAACGAAGAACCTCTCCCGTTCCTTTCCTGCCCAAACCATAAATAAATGAAACATCGCAAATTGGACAACACATCCATTTTTAGCGAAAAGTTTTAGAAAAGTATGCTTATCCGTTTTCGTTTGGAAGAATAGATCTTAACACAATAAAATCCCCAATAACCTTAAACGGAAAAATCCTTGTTTGCGAAAACGAGACTACCATGCTGTCAGAAAACGATGCAACTCAAAAGATCCCTCAATCTATTTGATTCCATATCCCTCATGTTCAGCTCCATGGTAGGGCCGGGAATATTTATCACTACAGGTTATATTCTCCATCAAGTCCCAAATCCGAACATCGTTTTACTCGCTTGGATTTTAGGAGGCTTTCTTGCAGTTGCAGGTGCAATGTCTTATGCAAAATCCGCTTCTCTTTTTCCATATGCAGGAGGAGATTACGTCTATCTTAAGGAAGCATATTCACCGATTGTAGCATTTGCCAGTGGATGGCTTTCTCTTTCGATTAATTTTTCCGCTTCAATATCCTTATCCGCATTAGCATTCTCTAAATCGTTTTTTTCTTTGTTCAATCTATCTTGGGATGTTTATTTTTTTGAATTTCCGTTCTTAGGGCTCACTATCTCAATTGGTACCGCTCAAATCTTAGCAATGTGCGCCATTCTTCTTTTTACAATCATAAACTTCTTTGGAATTTCTACGGCTTCCAGAATTCAGAATTTATTCACAAGTGTAAAAATTCTGGGCTTAGTAAGTTTTGTAATTTTGGGGTTCATCATCGGAAATTACGATACGTCTCGTTTTCGGCCCTTCTCTCTATTACCATCGAGCTTAGGTGGAATGGAACTTTTACTTGCAGGAGTAATTCCTGTGACATACTCGTATCTGGGCTGGAATATGATCACTTATGTAGCCGAAGAAGTCAAAAATCCGGATAGGAATATCTACAAAGCCGTTTTGTATTCCTGCGCGTTAGTCACCATTCTCTATATTTTCATCAACTTCCTCTTTTTAAGTTCCGCACCTATTTCCGAATTATCGGGAGATAAAATCGGAATTACCGCATCTTCCTTTTTATTCGGGCCAAAAGCTACGATTTTTATTACTGCATTTATTTGCTGGGCGTTCCTCGGATCGATTTCCGCTTACATCATAGGAGGTTCGAGAATTTATTTTGCGATGGCGAGGGACGGATTCTTTTTTTCAAATATGGCCAAACTACATCCCAAGCATAAAAGTCCTTATATGTCCCTTCTTTTTCAGTGCGGGTACGCTTGTTTATTCTGTTTCGTGAAAGAAATTGAAAGTCTTCTTTATTTAATCACTTGTTCCACTTTACTACTCGCAACGATTACTTCTTACACACCTATTCTTTTTGAAAAAAAACACTACAAATTAAAGTTTAGAATTCCAGGATATCCTTATACAACTTACCTTTACATCGCTTCCAACGTCGGAATTATAGCAACTTTACTCTGGAACAAACCTACCGAAGCATTTTGGGGAATCGGGTTTACCCTCCTTTCCGTTCCTATGTACTACTACTTTAAAGCGACACAAGTATCTGCGGCAAAAGTTTCCATTCCCCTCGGTTCGGAGTCTTCGGAACTCTTAACAACCAGCCTACTCCCCGAAAACGAACCGGTTCCCGTCGTCAGCGGAAATCGTAATCCAAGCGAATTCCCTTTTTGAAGATAAAGTATCAACTTAAACTTCATTCCGCTTTAGGAATCATTTCAATTTTCCTTTTGAGTTGTAAAATTTTTCTCCCTACTCTTCTGTCTCCGATTTCATTCTTACCGCAAAATCTGTTTCTGATCTTGGGAAAAATCGGGATCTTCTTCGGGCTATCTGCATTCATCTCGGGTTGCGGTCTTGGAAATTATCTCTTTGTACAAAACTCAAAATATACCGAAATTCACATTATTCTTCTGTTAGCAGGTTTGATTTTGCAAATTCCCAGTGTTTCCGAAAACCATTCCAACTTTTATGCAAACATAGTAGCTAAGCTCGGATATCCTCTTCTTATCGCAGGCTGGATTTGCGGCAGAAAAATTCGTCGTAAAAATAACACTCCACAAAAACGTTGCCAAGTCGTCCATTAAGAAATTGTAAACTAAAATAATACTTAACGTGAGTCAACAAATGAGAAAGCGATTATTATGTTGCGATTCATATCAGAACCAGTCTTAAAACCTGAAGAAAATATCCCTAAACAATCTGACAAGTTTATAAAAAACGCGGGAATTTCCACAGAAACCGTCGCATTGGCGGGTTTCTCCCGTCGTTTAAAATTGTAGTAGCTTTTACATTCCTAAGATTTTGAGACCGGCTTATAGTCAAGGTTGCGGAAAAAGATAGATCTAAAAAAACATGGACATCTTGCATCCAAGAAGCCGGAATAACTTTAGATAAACTGAATATTAAGATAAACATCTCGGAAGCTTGTCGATATTTCGGAAAGTCTCGGCAGGCATTTTACCAAAAGTTCATGCCTAAAACGAGTAAGGCATTCATTTCAACAGAGGGCTGCTTCTTAATGAAGTGAGGAGAATTCGACATCTTTTGCCTGCAACGGGAGGCAGAAAACTTTATGAGATGTTAAAACCTGTTCTGCGAGAATCTTGCATCAAAATGGGCAGGGATAAGGTTTTTGGTCTTCTAAAGAGGAATCATTGTCTTTTGGAAAAACAAAGAAAATATGCGAGAACCATCAATTCAAATCACCCTTTTTCAAATATCCCAATTTAATCAATAATTTAATTCCAGCAGAAGCAAACCTGATCTGATCTTTGTTTCCGATATTACTTACATCAGAGTTAAAGACGGATTTGCATATCTCTCTTTGATAACGAATTTATATTCAAGAAAAATTGTAAGTTTCAAGCTGTATCCCTCTCTTGAAACGGAAGGACGCATCCATGCTTTGAAGATGGCTCTTGCACAAATACCAAAGGACAAAAAGTTATCCATCATTCTGATCGAGGCATTCAATTTTGTTCGAAGGATTACACAGATATTCTTTTCAACGAAGGCCACAGGATCAGCATGACCGAGGAAAATCATTGTTATGAAAACCCTGTCGCGGAAAGGATTAATAAAACCCTTAAATTCGAATTCGGGTTACATAATACTTTTAATTGTTTTAAAGAAGCTCAAATCGCCCTCAATCAAGCCGCCAGCCTTTACAACTCATTCAGGTTGCATCAGCATCTCTGTTATCTCACTCCTGATTTTGTTCATCAAACTGCATAATTTCTGTCAACTTGATTTTAGGAGTTTACAATTTCTTCGAAAAGCAGTTTGCTTTTCTATCTTCGTAAGCTGTATTCTCAATTCGTGATGTACCATCACTCCCGCTTCTGTCCTCTGCCTAGAACGAGCGAAGCGAAGTTCGTCCATCCTCAGTCCTCTGAACGGACAGGCCCTTAGTTCCTTCTATTGATTTTCTTGTTTGTGGTTCATGTTCGCATCCAACCCACGGTTTTTAAACCCAAAAGGGCGCCATTTGTCTAAACTCAATTTCCAAGAATACATAATAAAATCAGAATATTCTTTACAAACAGAAACTTGTAATCCTTTACGCCGATCTCATGTTAGAATTCACTATCACTAAACATTGATCCTTTTCAAAAGAAGGAAGCTTTCCGATCCTCGCGTTTATTTTCAGCCATTGCCTTTAGATAAGAATGAATTTCGGGATCGTTATCCTGAATCAGTTGCCAAAAAGAAAATCCTCGAATTTTATACTTCTTTAACAGATTCATCTTCGTTTCGAAGGATCGTTTGTTCATATAAAAGGCAACTCGATCGCAACCTCCCAGAGTATACCAAAGAGAAGGATCGTCATAAATCCGCCCTTCGTGACGGTATAAATAGGGTCGCAGATAAATCCAATCTCCGGATTTCTTAATTTCCTTGAAAATTTTAGACACATCGGTCGGCTCTTCATATCTTGGATTCCAATTCATTTTAATATATTGCGCTCTGGAATAGAATACCGCTTTGGAAGGGATATCACAGTTCAGAGACCAATCATACCCGTAAGTTGGAATGGCCATATATAATTTTGAATTAGGAATTCTTTGTGTAGAATATTCTAATA
Source organism: Leptospira borgpetersenii serovar Javanica (assembly GCF_003046425.1). Taxonomy (GTDB): domain Bacteria; phylum Spirochaetota; class Leptospiria; order Leptospirales; family Leptospiraceae; genus Leptospira; species Leptospira borgpetersenii. Next base: position 27,100 of record NZ_QAJG01000035.1, on the reverse strand, counting down.
TTCTTTCAATCCACCAGGTCGGAGCTTGAGGTCCCGGCCCAGGAAATGCGTTTTTCCTAGGATGCAATTCGTACGCCATAATTTTGACCTTATCCGCGACCTTTCCCAAAAATTCATAGTCATGAGAAAGTTGCCCTCGATAAGTCTCATAAAAATCCACCTGCATCTTCTTTCCGTTTTCTTTGCAATAATACTCGGAAGTCTTTTCTGCAAAGGTTTTCGGATGAATCGCAACTGATAAAATTTTCTTCTTCTTTTTCAATTCCTCAGATAATAGGGATAAAAAATTCTCAAAACTATCCCTCTTATCACAGGTCATTCCCTCGTAGTCGATATCGATTCCATCATAACCGTAAATTTCGATCTCTTTTATGATTTGTTGTATGTGATAATCGCGGACCTTCGTATTTCCTTTGAACCCGATCGCATCCGATACTTTTTCAAAATCGTTTTCCCAACGAAATATGGTAGGTATAATTTTGGTTTTAGGAGAGATCGTTCTCAAAGCCCAAATGTAAACTTCTTGCGCCCGGGGATTCCAAACTGATTTGATATTACCCGTATTGCTTCTACCGCCTTCCAAGGTATAAAGAAAAGGATGTATCTCGTCGTATAATCGTATGTTTTGTGTCATCGCGACGATATCCGAAGACCAAGTGGAAGCAAGAAATTCCTTTTTTTGATTTCCGTCTTCGAAAATATTAAAAAAAATTAATATATCTAAGATACCTTTAGGCAAATGAAATCGGTCGTTTATCAACTCCCAAGTTTCCCCCGCAAAGTATTTTAAATTTTGAAGCTCGGAGCCATAATTCTCCGAAATCAGAACCTCTTTTTTTAAAGGTCTTTGGTTGAGGCGTAACGACAGTATGGCCGCTATCGCAATACTTAGGATCGAAATAAAAATAAGTTTAAGTTTCAAGGCGATGATTTTTGGAATGAACTATAATTTTGAACCAATCTAATTTGAGGATTACACACTGAAAAGTGAATTCCAATTTTCTTTTATTCACAGGAAATCCATTAAAAAATTCCCCTCAAAAGCCGATTCCAACATTGGTCGTCGTCCTTTTGATTCAAGAAATTATTTTCAAATATATTTTGTCTTAGTAGAATTCGAAAAAGCGTATACCCAAGGAGTATAAACTTAAAGCCCGCTTTTAAAACTTGAATGAAATTCTTTTTACAAATGAACTTGTAAACGATACGCCTTGTCGCAAATCATATGGGTACAATTTTTTCAGAAATATAGAATGGAATTTATCGCCCTTATACGAAACGGCTTCCTAACCGAAATAACATCGGAAAAATTCTTTTGAAAGAGATCCGAATGATTTTAGATTTGGATTCCTCTTTTTTTCAGGATATCTAGGGCGGTTTGCCGCAACAATGGATGGATCTGAAACTCGGAAGCCTCCGGAAAACCGGAACCGGTCGCAACTCCAGATACCGTTGGATCTGTCGGCTCTGACTTAAATTTATCGGCTCCGACCCACTGACTGAAGGCCCAGATCATTCTTTGGAAAATTTCATCAATCCGTTTTTGATATCCGGCTTTTTTATAATAACCGTATGCAAGTAAGGGCATTTTCTTTTCATACATAAAATGATCCCCTAAACGAACCAGCCCATCTTTATATTCCGCTTTTATAAAAAGATCTCTAGCCTTTCGGATATCACCCTCGTTGAAAGCTCGATTGCCCTCTCGAATCATTTCCGCCCTTTCTCTGGAACCCATATTTAAAACCATCGGACATTTTTCGGATTTTCGCAAGTCAAAAATGGAGAGAATATATTTACCAACATTCTCCGACTTGAACCGGCACCATATCTCAGAATACGAAAAACTACGATTTAAAGTAGAGAAATGAATGTGAAGTTTACGTTTTTACAGAGACGATTTCTTTCTCCATGACGCCGGTAAAACGAACTTCCCTAAAATCAGGCGGAGTTCCGACCATATCTAAAATTTATACTTTTTTCAGAACTCTCTTGCAAAGGCCGACCTCTAAAAAAATAATTCTAAGTAACGTGAGTTCGGTGGAATAAATGCGAAAGCGATTGCAGCAGAAATTCCGAAGGAATTGGAGCATTATGTTGCGACCTGAAACGGCGCCCCTTAGGAAGCCGTTTCACTGAGCTTAGGCAGTAACATTGAGTTAAAGCGCGGTCCAGCCTTTGCAAGCAAAGGCTGGATTCGCCCAAACTTTCTTAAGCGCGTCCCAAAACCCGCGGAGCGACCCTTAGGGAGCAAACGCGCTTTCGTTTTCTGCTTTGTCAGAAAGATCAAACTGCAAGGTTCTGTCCCAGTTTTTGGACAAAACTTATATCGAATTCTCGTTAAGATATCAGAAAGAGGAAATCATGAACGAACTAAAAGTAGGTTCCAAGGCTCCGAATTTTGCGGGGATTAACGAAAAAGGGGAAAAAGTGAAACTATCAGAACTAACCGGGCCGAAAGGAATCGTACTTTATTTTTATCCAAAAGATCAAACACCCGGTTGCACTACCGAAGCCTGCGATTTTAGAGACAATTTTTCTAGAATCAAAAAAACAGGATTTAACGTGGTCGGAGTTTCGAAAGACAGCGTAAAATCTCATCAGAAATTCATTGAAAAACAGGAGCTAAACTTCACTCTGATTTCCGATGAAGATGGAAAAATTTGCGAAGACTATGGAGTCTGGCAATTAAAGAAGTTCATGGGAAAAGAATTCATGGGAATCGTACGTTCCACATTTCTTATCGGAACCGACGGAAAAATCCTTAAAGTATATCCCAAGGTAAGCGTAAAAGGACACGTTGATGAAATCCTTTCAGACATCAAAGCACTGGAGAAAAAATGAAACTGGATAAGAATAAAATCCAAACCTCGATCGGAAAAAATCCTTCTAAGACCTTTTATAAATTACAACTTCTCTTGAAGGATCATTTTCCCGAGAATTTAAAAACGAAATATCCGCTTCAAACCTCCTCCGGAATTTTTACGGGAGATAACGGACAAATATTCACGGACGAGACCGAAAAAATCATCTACTTAGGGTTAGGTGATTCTTCCAAAGTAAAAACGAGAGGGATCGCACAGCACTTTTTTCAATTCGGAGAAAAACTCAGAAAATGGAACGGAGTGGGCCTTGAAATTCATCTTCCGAAAATTCTTACTACCACACTTCCCGCAAATCTGCTCATCTACCAAATCATAAACTCTCTAGAGCAAGGAGCTTATGCGATCAACGTTCTCGCCAAGGAATTCAAAGAAAACTCCAAAAAAATCGGAAATGTTTCCTTTATTCTCCAAGACGCGGCAAAAATAAAAGAGGCTGAAAAAGGGCTCAAACGGGGAAAAGTGGTCAGCCGTTACGTCAACGGAGCCCGCTTTATCGCACATCTTCCCGCAAATCATTTCACACCGGAAGACTTCGTTTCCAGATCGAAAGAAATCGCAAAGGAAAACGGACTTAAAATCACCGTCTTTGACGAACCTCAATTGAAAAAAGAAAAGATGGGAGGAATTCTCTCCGTCTGCGAAGGTTCGGATAAAAAGGCAAAGATGATTCTTTTGGAATATACTCCCGCAAAACCGAGCACCAAGAAAAAACTCGCGATCATCGGAAAAGGTCTTACCTTTGATTCTGGAGGAATCAGTATCAAACCCGCACAAGACATGCACGAAATGAAATACGATATGTGCGGAGCAGCCGCGGCCATTCACGCGATCGGTGCAATCGCCGAATTAGGATTAGGTGTTCCGGTTATCGCAGCAATCGGAGTCGCGGAGAATATGCCGGATGCGGCCGCGATCAAACCGGGGGACGTTTACACGGCTCACAACGGAATTACGGTAGAAGTTCAAAATACGGATGCGGAAGGTCGTCTGGTTTTAGGAGATGTCCTCTCCTACGTCGGAAAAAAATTCAAACCGGACTACATGTTGGATCTTGCCACTCTAACGGGAGCGATCATCATCTCCCTTGGACACGAAGCCGCCGGAGTCATGAGTAATTCGGAACCTCTCACAAATCTACTCAAAGAAGCATCGGCTTCTTCGGATGAAAGAATCTGGGAAATGCCTCTTTGGGAAGAATATTCCGAAGACCTAAAGAGCGATATCGCGGATATTCGTAACGTTGCGGGACGGGCGGGCGGTTCTTTATCCGCCGCAAAATTCTTAGAAAGATTCGTGGATCCCCAAATCGCTTGGGCACACATCGACATCGCAGGAGCGGCCTGGAGAAAAAAGGCGTCCGGAACTCAGATCGGAAACGGACCGACCGGATACGGGGTTCGATTATTGGTAGATCTGGCCGAGAGAATCGGGAAAAAGAAATAGAAAGTCTAACTCGTACATTAGATTTATGTGTTGAATCCATCTTCCGCCGAATAGTTTACGGTTTCTTAAAGAGCTCAAACCGCGCAAGTGATTCGCTTGCGACTAATTCAACGAAACGTTTTCCACAGATCCCGTTCGATCATACGTCACTTTGATCTCTGATGCGGATATTTTTCTCAATGAAAAAATCTTTCTTAAAAAAAAATGGATTTAATTTTTTATATCCTTATCAAAAAAGAATCGGAATAGGAACCTATCTTAACTTTCGCCGATCAATTTCAAAAACGAATCTTAACTTTAAATCGATCTTCAAAATCCTTTGTCTTGTGAAAATCTACGATGATATTTCTATCGAAGTTTTGGGAAAGTTCTAAAAAACCAGAGCTATCTTAAAAACGTTCGGCTATATAGAAAGATCGTCATATCATATTAGAAACCACTTTTAAACGATTTATAAGCGAGTTTTGAAATAAATTCCGATTTTAAATAAGCTTCATCGCCTTACATTTTTTCACCCATAGCAACTCTTGTTCATTCAGATATTCAAATATAAAAGAATCAGAATATTCTCCGCCTAGATAATCGAGCAAGAAACGATCCCCTACAAGCAATTCAATCGCGGTAAGATCGGATCTAAATTCGTATGCGCCCGACCTGTAAACAAAGTCGTTCGGATATTCTTCCCTCAACATTCGGATCAATTTTAAGGTGAAAAATAGACTGTGAAACTTCTCCGGTTCTTTCAACAAGATTTGAAAACCGCCGCAGATTTCGTCCTTATGTTTATGGAAGGTAGGAATAAATTTCAAAGGCCTTAAAATCACGCTCCCCCTTTGAGATTTTTCCAATGCTTTTCGAATATGTTCTTTCTGCTCGTCGATGTAAGGAGCTCCGAACGTTTCAAAAGGCCTCGTAGTTCCCCTCCCTTCGGAAAGATTAGTACCTTCCAAAAGACATTGCCCAGAATAAACATAACAAGTGGAGAAAAACGGAATATTCGGGGAAGGTGGAATCCAAAGAAATTCGGAATCTTTTTTTTCATACCATCCCTTGTTTACGATCCGGATTTTTAGGTTTAAGGAAAATTCTTTTTGATAATAAGAAAGCAGCCCTCCCGGAGTCAAGCCATGACGGTGTAAAACGCTTCTGACCCCGACAAAGGATTCGAATTCTTTTTGCAAAGGAGAACCTTCGACTTTTTTTCCCGCCGGATTAGGCGAATCGAAAACGACTACGGAAATTTCCGTTTTTCCGGAAGAATTCCACTTATTGATCTCTTCTAAAAAATAATACGCAGTCGTTAGAAAGGTATAATAACGCGCGCCCGTATCTCTTATGTCTATGATGACTACATCCAAGCCGTCCAAAGAAACCGAATCGGGTACCAAGCTGGATTCTTGATCTCCGTAAAGGTTGATAAACTCCACTTCGTCCAGATCGTATCTCAAACTTGAACCGGAAACCTGATCCTGAAGTTCCGCAAAAAGCCCGTGTTCCGGGAGGAATATTTTTTTCAGATCGTAACGTCTGTGGATGATTTGAAAGTGGTATTCTCCATCCGGCCCGAAAGCACTCTGATTTGTGATCATTCCGATTCTGGAACCACGAAGTAGCTTTTCTATTTGATTCATTCTTCCGATATGGTCTTTAAGAGGCATAAGGAGTCAAGTTGAACGAGAATCACGCTAAAAACTAAAAAAGTAAAATCCGGTTTTTTAACGTCTTCTCAAAAAAATTGTTTTCTCTATGGAGAAGAAATAGTTTCTTTTTCATTAAAACCTTGATATGACATTTGATCCTTCAGTTCCACAACAACAAACCAAAGTCCCTGCGGGAACGTTATTATTTGCGGAAGGTTCTTCCGCAAACACTCTGAACGTGCTTCACGGTGGAACGATTCGTTACCTGACCGAAGTCCCCGGAGGAAGAAAACTCGAACTTTTTAAACTAAACGGCGCCAACCTGACTCCCGGATCCGTAGCTCTTTTTACAAACGGGAGATATCCTTTCCACATTCAAGCGGAAGAAGCCTGTGTGATTTCCACTTACACGATGAATCGGGACACGATTGGAAAAAGTGTGGGGTCGCGCGTTTCTTTAGGACTGATGGTCGCACGAACTCTTCTTCGAGAGATCACGGAACTTTTTAAAAAATCCAACCAGATCCGAAAGATCACTTCGGATATCGAAAAGGTAAACGACAACCTTTCCATTCTCTACTACCAATTTAATCCGAGCGTATTTCCGGACATCAAACCCGGCTCTCCGATCCCTGAGGTTTCGGATGACGTAGTCGATCCAGTTATGCGTCTTTGTCGGGAGAATTTGAAATTATTTTTTGACAATGGTGGCCTTTTACCCGACAGGCCGAGTCCTCAGTTTTTAGAAGAGGAACACGAATCTCAACTTACGAGATTGTATCCGGAAGAAATCGATTTTCAGGACGGAGAATTCGGTTTTATTCGGAAGCTCATCGTGCAGGATCCTAAAGTCCTGAACGTGTTATTCGCCGCTGACTCTTCCATGCTCCTCTATGTTTGTTCCAAACTAGCGAACGTATTGGATCAGATTTCCGGGATCCTCAAGACCTGTCTAACCGATCTAGACGAAGCATTCTGCAGATTCTTCGTAGGAGAAAGTAGCCTCGTAGAAAAATTCTATCTCATCTTAGACATCACCATGTCGGGATACGGAACTGCTCCCGTGGAGTACGTAGTACCCGTGTTAGGTGCAATTGCGGGAAAAATCGAAAAGTATAAAAATGGCCACCAGGCACTTTTTGGAATCCCGGTCGCCAATCTTTCTCCGAACACACAAGCCTTTCAATCCAAGGCGAGTTCGTTGATGAAGAAATTCGAAGAAACCTCCCCGAAAGTACAAACGCCCTCCCCTTCTTCAGTCGCAGCAGGCGTGGATATCAATGCGATCCGTCAGGAACTCGATAATTCCGCATCGGTCATCATCCAATTCTCCGGTTTAGAAGCAGAAAAGGTAAAAGAATTTTCCGCCTTGATGGTTAAAGTGAAAAGTCTGAAAAATCCTCTCGATCCGGAAGGCGATAATAGAAAAATCAGAAGAACTCTTGGAAGACATTACTGGGATATGTATCAGGAATGTTTTGTGAAGTACATGAATTCCAATCGAAACGTTCCCAAAGCAGTCGAGCTGATGCTGAAATACGGTTATTTCGACGAGACGATGGTGGACGACTCTCAGATCGCCTTCATGTATACTCAAAAGGATTCTGCAAATCCCGCATCGGATATTCCGATTTCACTCGGAACGGAATGGTTGGAAAAAGTCTATAAAAGAGAAGTTCCAACTTCCTTGGATGAGATGGGGCAGAACTTTTTCGAAAAGGTGAAGCTGGAAAATAGAAACCTCCCTATCAAAAAAGAATCGGATATCCCGCCCGAATTGGACAATCCGGATACAAGACTCAAGTTCGAGTTCGCTTCTCTTTACGAGGCTAACGTTAGACTCACTTCGGGTAGTCCAGCGACCCACTTTCCGATTTTGACCAAGTTTCACAGCCAGATGGCGATTGATAAATCGTACGTTTCCAAAGAGATTCTACGGGAAGTGATCCAAGAACTGATGGGGATCGATTATTCCGTTTTCCATCGGGAAGTCATATACAATAACAACGAATTAGGAATCACCAAAGAATTCATTCAAAAATGTGTGATTCCCGATTTTATCTTAGTCCCTTCGATCGGAACCAAAGTAATGATGTGGCAGGATCTTTCCATTCACAGAGGAGCCGGCTCTAAAGAAAGTCCGGGAAGAATCGTACTTCCTATTTTTGCACAAGGGGATTTAAAGACGATGGTCGCCGACGCTCTTGCCGCATTTCGTTGGGAATTGACTAAATCCATTCTCGGCGCGGAATGGAATAACGTGGGAAACCCCTCGATTACTGCGGATTATACGGATTACATTCAATTCTTTAAGAAGAACAAAGACCTTTCGATGGAGATCAAAGAAAAGCTGGCTTCCGATTTCAAGCGTTTCCGAAATGATCGGGATATATTTGCAAACGACTATCAACTCTGGATAAAATACGAAGCCGACGGGGTTCAAAGACTCAACAAAGTGGTGCGTGGAATTTTTTACAGACACATTCCTTTCAGCAGACAGGTCCGGGATAAGGTAGCAAAAACTCCGGCTTTTGCCGAAATTCACAACCGATTCATCAACATTAGAAATCGCAAATATACCGAAATAGAAAACCGTTATAAAAAGTATCTCAACGCCTTGGGAAGTCTTCCCGATCCTCTGCGCGACAACTTGGAATTCTATCGCGTTTAAGTCTAGGATGACAGGCATTAAAGCTGGTAGCGTTACTCTTTTACCGTCAATATTCGAGCGCAGGAAGGTCCCTAACTTAAGGTATTTTAACCGATCTCAATATTCCACATCGATTTCTATTTCCCGAGACAGACAGATCAAAGCGGTCAAAGCGAAAATGGGAGAAACATGATTTACGTCCGTAGTTTGTATCGAATCAATAGCGCATTCCAAAAGAGTTGAAATTCTTTTTAATCCTAATGTTTCGGATTTTTGTATCAGCTGCCTCCAATGATTTATATTGTGAGATCGTTTTAAACCGACAAGATACACTTCGGAAATCATACATTTCAATTCGTCAATATACTCTTTCAAAGGATCGATTTCTCGAGGAGGTCGATCCAAAATTTGAAAGTTAGAGCCGATTGATTCGGATTTTGGATCCAAGTAAGGTTGTAACATTTTACGACTTCCGTCTTGTTCGATCACGAACGAGACCGGTCTTATCCGAAGTCGGCCCGTAATAACGTCAGCTATTCCGCATACGTAGCGCAGGGAAGAATCGTCTAACGCGTTCTTTATATTTTCCAAACCACCCGCCGCCTTCCCAAAATATGGAAGATAAACGTCCGCCGTCGATCCGTTCTTATCCGTCACTTCCAGATGAAACCGTTGTAAAACGGTATCGAAGTAAAAATCGTCGAATTGTTCGGTTTTAAAAACGTAAAAATTTCCGGCCGCCCAACGAGGCCCCAAAGATCGAGGTGGTTTTTCAGAAATGATCCTTATCGTTTTATGAAAATCATCGGAAAAAATCTTCGCACTTAAAGAATCAAAGTAAAACGTTTGAGGATTCAAAGTCGCTTTATTACTAAATTGTAATCTTCCTGCCGCCGTTTTTTTGATCGAAGACCCGATTATGGAGCTTTTTCCAAAATCTAAAAGTGAAAACCCTTTTAGAACCGGAATATTCCCTATTACCTCCTAGGAAGAGTTTTCTAAAAAACGTTCGTATAACAAGACTTCTTCGGACTTAGGATCCGCAAAGTAAGAGCGAATCACAAAACCCTTTTTCAAAACTTGGATTCCCGAGCCCAACCCAGTCAAACTTCGGGAGAGTAATTTCGAAGAATATATTTTCGTGTCCCCGCTGATTGCCAGAGGAGGAATCTCTTTCTGATTGGATTTCAACGCGTCCGTGCGAACAAACCATTCTCCTAAAAGATAAACGACTTGATCCGGGTCGAACAAAGAATCGTGTGAAACATACTTCGAATATTCTTCCTGTAATTCGGACAAAATATCCGCAGGCCATATCAGTCCCTCTTCGATACAAGAACGTTCCAACCGGGACAATCTATCTTTTAAATGTTCTCCGACTCCCTGGAATCCGAATAAGGTAATTTCTTTGAAAATTTCATCCGCACGATTCGTTATTTGCGGGGAAATATCGGTTTTTTGAACGTTTGTAGAAACGAGTTTCTTTTCCTCATACGTTATCCGAAATGCAAAGATCGCGATCGCTTGATCCGCTAAGGCTCCTTTGCAATCCACTCGAGCGTATCGAATATCGTTCGGCACGGGAAAGTGAACCGTTCCAATTCCGTGTATTTTAGCAAACGGGACGCCCGTCCGATCCAATTCCACAACAACACCCGAATCGAAAATGGATTTAGCTTTGGTAAAAGAAGAAGCCGATACAAAAGACCGTAGACTTTGATCCGTTACGTTTCCCGGATTCCAAACAACGCCCGGTTTGTAATCGACGCTTTGTTTTTGATAAGCGACGACCGTACGAATGATATGCCTGCAAACTCCCGTCGAAAAACAGGTGCAATCCGCTTCTTGAATCGGAAGCGATCCGGGTAAAACGCAAACAACCGAATCTTCCCAAACAACTTCGATATTTCCGTCTTCGGTTTCTTTCCATTCGCCTTTGATTCCGGATTCTATATCTTTTAAGGCCCGATTTACCGTTCCTTTGCTCGTTAAAATTTCCAATTCTTGTAAGGATAAAGAGAGAACGTCTTGGCGCATCGTTATTACCTAATCTTTTCGCTCACCCAATCCGCGAGTTCTCCGGGAGTCATCGCAGCGATTTCGGCGCCTACTTTTACGAGTTTTTCCGCGACATCATTTGCATACGTTGGATTTGCAGTTTCGTCTAATGCGGCCAAGCCCAATACTTTAACTCCGCTTTCCACCAAACGAAGCGTAGTGGAAATGAGTTTGGAAAGCGGACCTCCTTCGTAAAAATCGCTGATTAGAACGATCATCGTTCTACGCGGATTTACGATTTTTTCTTCCGCATACGAAAGCGCAAAACCGATATCCGTACCTCCGCCTAACTGGACTTTCATGAGAGTTTCCACCGGATCTAAACAATCATCGGTCACGTCCACTACGTTCGTATCAAAAAGAATCAAACGGGTGTCTATCGATTTAATTCCCCAGAATATGGAAGCCATAATGGAAGAATGTATGACGCTACTCAACATACTTCCCGATTGATCCACGAGAATGATCAATTGCCAGCGTTCCGCTACGAAACGATGAATTCTAGAATGAAACAAGGGTTTTTGCAGAATCAATCTTTTCGATGCAATATCGTAGTGTTTTAAATTCGCGCGTATGGTACTTTTTACGTCGAAATTTTTATAAATTTTTAGGGAAGAACGCCGATTCCTATTTTTCACCCCTTGAAAAGGAGCTAAGAGCCGGTCTCAAAACTGTCTTCATTCAGAAGACGAAAGACAGACTTCGCTTCGTTCTAGACAGAGAACAGAAACGGGGGAGATGTTATAAGGCCGACTGTCCTCACTCCTCTGAATGTAGGAGCTCTTACGAGAATTTAACGAATAGGCCCCCATTCGAAAGTCGATAAACTGCGGACATTCCTTCGTTTTGCGAAAAGTTCACGATTCTATTTCTATCTGGGATAAGTTCAAAGAGAACGATCTTAAAATCAAATTTCCAATTATAGAGGTTTCCTATAACTCACCTCAGAGTTATCTGCTAAGTCGCACTAATAAAATGAGATAATTCCAAATGTATATACTTTTTCTTCCCGCTGCGATCGCATTCTATAAAACGGTTGGAAGAGTTAGAACTTTTAGAAATCGGAATGGATTGTGGGAAAACTCTTTTTTAAAACCCACCAATTGTGGCAAGTTCGCAATAATAAAAGCACTAATAATTTGCACAGACAAACTCTAAAATTAAAAACAATAACGGGAAAATAATAGATAAACGTTTCCTCTAGGTTTTTGTAAGACCAAATTCGAAACGAACTTAAAATCTTTGAAAAGTAAAATATGGGAATACTTTTTGTCGGATTTTATATTTCTTCCAAGAGATAAGGACGAGTATATTCTCGAATGATTTCAACGACAAAACGACCCCAACTTTTTGGATCGTTCTGTGAGATTTCAACCTGTTTGATTTTGGGGAAATAAGGGCTCGATTTATAAAGACTGTGCGAAAGTTCAACCGCTCGAAGATAATTATCCACTCGTTTCACTCGAACGAAATTCATCAATTCGGACTGAACTTGACTTTGCTGGATATAACCGATGATGATGAGTTTCGGGAAAAGGGACTTTTTCAATAAGTTTATGAATTCCGCAAAGTTGTCCACACGATCAATAAATCCTTCGTAAGCTCCGCCTCCAAGGTTCATGATCTGAGTCACAATATCCATCGAAAAGGAAACTCCCTCTGCGGAAGTCATGTCCGAAATGATTACAATTCCTTCGTCTGGCTGGAATGTCTTGAACATCTGAGAACCTTTAAAATGTCTTCTCAAAAGTTTTGCGGCGGATATATCGATTTCAGCCGCCTTAGCAAGAATCGCTCCGCCCCCGCTATCAAGAATCGGCTCTCTCGTAATGATATATCTCTTTTTAACCGCATTCTGGTTCATCACTCGGAACGCTTTAACCTTTTCTTCGATCTCGTCCAAAGAACAGTAACCGATTTTTAGTACGTTTTCCCTCGACCTTTTCTCTAACTCTGTGTCTTCCATTTGAAGTTTTAAGGGGACTCGAATGATCGAAATCCGAAGTGTTTTCCCTTATCCCGTTTTATCATAACATTGAATTTATTTCGAACAACTCGCTTCTCGGGTAAGCGAGAAACAAGATTAAAACACTTGCACCTTATTTCCGGTCTTTCCGAATGGAATCATGTACCCGGATTCTTTTCGATTTCGCATTCTTTTGCAGATTTCGAAGATTCTTTCGGTACCAATTCTACTTTCCACTCTTTTTTCTTGCGAATCCGTAGAATTTATTCCGGAAACGGTTTTAAGGGAAGAATTCGGTTTTTCTCATAAAAGTTCCTGGAACGAAATCGAAGTCCGGACTTCTTCTCCTCCCAAACCATATCGTATATACGGAAAAATCATCATTCGTTCCTTTGCAAACGGAAGAATCCCTGACTACCTGATTATCAATCTCAAAAAAGAATTGTATTCCAATCACATGGATGGTGTTATTTTTACGGGTAAAGGAATCGTGAACGTTCCTCCCACTCTCATCCAATCCGGCAATGGAGACGGTAATACAGTCGTAATCGGCTATGTGAACAACGAAATGGGAATGATCGAAGGTGTGGCCTACCGTTATAAGGACAACGAACGATGAAAATTTACCGGGACCGGAACGATTCTCATCCTCCTCGCAGATTCAACAGCGGAATTTTTGTGGATTCGGAAGATCGTTGGATCTTTCAAGGAAATCGAATCGATCAAAAAGAAATACTCGCTTACTTTCGCCAAAATCTTCGCGAAGACGAACTCGGAATCTATATCGACAATCGTTTCGGAGAATTGACGGAAAACGGTTATTTGGAATTGGAAGGTTATCCGATTCACTTGATAGCATGCAAAGAATCAGAAGGAACGTTATGCTTCCTTGCAGAGTCCGATATTTCATACGCCCTAAAAGATCTGATTTTTGCCATAGACGTAAACGGTTGCCTTTTTGCAAGAAGCGTAAATCATAAAAAACTAAAATTCAGACCAGATCGCAATTGTCTTTCCGATCTGAGCCCTTTTTTGGAAGAAACGAAAGACGGAATAGAACTCCGGTTTTACGACAAAAAAATTTTAATTCCAGAATCCTACGAGTCCCCACGAGTTTCTCTTCCTGCGGAATTCAATTCCATTTTTTCTCGGGAAAATTAAAATCCGTGCGATTAGAGGTTAGCGGATAGGAATCTATACGAGTTTGGCGTAACCAATGTGAAAACGATTATTATGCTGTGATCCATAGATTAGCATGGTTCTTGAACATAATACAGTTTCCGAATATGATATTCTTGGTTCGACGAGTCACTCGAGGGAACTCAGCATCTCCCACAATTACTTCGACCTGAAGAAATCCGTCGGAACTCCGACAATCCTCTGTGAAACAGGCTCAGCCCCTCCCACGTTTTGCATATCCTTACCCACAAGTATTTGGATCTCAATATAAATCTGTCGGAATTACGACAAATCCACTGTAAAACTTACACCTGCAAATGATTTATAGAGAGCGTTGCATGAGTTTTCCCTAATTTTGGGTGGAGGAAAGAAAAGCTTGGGGACTTTCCATTATCAGAAAATCATACTTTTTGCAAGTAAAAAGCCTCATTCTTGTCGGAACACTTGAAAAAATATGCGTTTTAGATTCTTACTATTCCAACTCAATTTGTGGGATGATCTGAAGAATTGAAGACCAAGAGCTTTCCTGAACTAAAGTGCAGAACTCCCTATGGGTCCCGCTTATCTCAGCTACGCTAAGAGTCTTCGCATAACGCTCCGCTCGCTACGACTATCTCGCTCCTTATGGGTCGCTCGATAAACTTAAATTTTATGGTCTTATTAATAAAAATTGCGGAAGGGCTTGACACAAGAAACATAGAAAAGAGTAGCACTGAGTCCAAAGAAACCCAGGCAAAACTCTTTTTACGAAAGCATTTCATTTGCGGAATACAGATCGAGCTTGTATAAAATTTACGACATCCATCTCGAATTGAGCCCCTAATTCCTGATATACGAACTTAGGAGGAGAAGTCACCTGTTTGAGAACGTTGCACCCCATTCTATGACACTCTTCCGGCACGGAGGATGCCCATACCGCACCCAAAACCGAATATCCATGATCGTATTTGATGGAAGTAAGTCGATTTAAATTTTTATCATAAATTTTAATTTCGGTCCCCGCTTGCAAAGACGCATAACTCGGAATCAACCCGAAGCTTATCACGGAAAAAATAGAAGAGAACAATTGAAGCATACTACTACCGAAATGTTTCGAAGTCTGAAACGCGGGAGTATGTATTCCAATTACGTAATAATCCGCACCTATATCCTTCAATTTGAAAATTCGCTCTTCTCCTTTCTTTTCGACGCTTGTTACGTAGGTCAGCTCAAGAACGCCGCTGTCCTTTACCTCGTTCAAATAATCCTGAACGAATTTCTTAACTTTATCAGAAGGAACGTCCTTTCGATATCCCGTCGATTTCAAATCAGATGCATAAACTCCATTCTGAAATTTGAATACAGTCCGATCGGGATACATCAGATTGGCCGTATAAACCCTCGTTTCCGAGGAAGAAGTCGTCATTTCCGTAAAATAGGGACGAAAGCCGATGTAAGCGATTTTCACCTTAGGCAGGTTCGGAATCGATCCGCTTTCAATGGAGGTTTTTTGCACGTAGTAACGATAATTGCAGTCGAAAAGAAACAAAAAGACAAAAATAAGAAATCCAAATTTTTGATCGTATCTCATAGATTTTCCGAAATCAGCGGAGCTAAATTTCGTTTGATCCGCCTCTCATATTAAATTCTCCTAAAGGATTCTTCTTTGCAATCAAAAAGAAGAATCCAACACGTTCGAAAAGAAAAAATAAAAAACGATGCACTCCTTTAGTATTTCCAAGAAACATACATCAAAATCTTAGTTCAAGCCGATAGAAGAAATTTTATTCTTATCGGCCTGCAAGTCTTGTTGTCCTTTGTTATACATGTTAAATTGACGAGCTCCCGATACAAGGTACGTATATTTTTTTTGGAATCCATTCGGATGCGGAGCAGGTAAATTCCGCTCCTGCATTTTGACAAAGGCCGTCTTTTAATTGGCAGGGGCGGCAGGTTTTTGAATCGAATTCAAAACGTCCTCTTCGATTTTCGGACCCATTTCGGAATAAACAATACTAGGTGGAGAACCAATTTGCTCCGTACACTCTAACATTTTACAGTGAGGCGGATTCGGCGATACCCATATCGCATCGATCGTAGAATAGGAATTATCATATTCTAAACTGTTTACTAATTTTAGATTTTTATCATAAATTTTTACTTCCGTTTTTGCGAGATCCGACGAATACACCGGGATCAATCCCAAAGTAACCATCGAAAATAAGGAGGAGAAAACTTCAACGACAGAGATTCCAAAATTGGTATTCTTCCGAAACGCAGGCCCATGAACTCCGATCACATAGTAATCCACCGGAAAGTTTCTGAGTTTAAATATTTTTACGTCGCCGCCCTTTTTTTCCACATCGACCAATGTGGAAATTTCCAAGGCGCCGCTTGATTTTACTGCGCCCAGATATTCCATTGCAAAAGCTTGAACCTTATCGGAAGGAATATCACCTCTAAACCCGCTGCTTTTCAGCTGATTAATAAAAACACCGTTTTCCAACTTCGGAATGGTTCTAGTCTCATAGACTAACTCGGCTGTATACGTAGTCCTTCTGCTCGCAGACCCGGTTATTCTGGATTGATACGTTCTAAAACCGAGATATACAATTTTAGGAGCCTTTTCCACTTTAGCTTTCCCGGAAACAGGAAACTCCTTCACGTAATAATGCCTGCTGCAACCGACCATCGCAAGAACCAACACAACCGTTAAAATTTTCCTTATCAGCTTATCCATTTTATAAAATTATCCCTTGATCAATTCTACGCTTAAAAACCGAATAAAAAGCGCTCATCTTTTGTAATCCATAGAACGAAAATCAGCCCAAAAGACAAGTGATTTTCATTAATTTATTTAATCACTAATCCACAAATCAACCCGCACAAGGTGTTGATTCTGCAAAATCGTCGCGCAAAATGCTGTTTAAAGATTTATAATATTCGAAATGTACGATTCTTCTTTCGAACGCCCGCTTGTTGAATTATTCAAAAACCAAATAGGCAAAAAAAAATCCATGTCCTTCTCCCGAAGCGACATGGAACTCCTTGATATTTATTGACTAAGGGTGAGTTTATTTTTTTAGTTCAGGCGCAAGTTCCGCCAATGGAACCTTATCCTTTGGAAGAGAAGCATATTCCTTGAATTCGTATCCGTTTGGATAATGCTCGTGATCTTCAGGGTTATAGAAATGAACATAGTCTTTGCGGGCCCCCCAAGTAAAAACGGATTTGGACGGATCCTGCCCTATGACCAAACAGCGAGGATTGATCCACCCTTCGGTTTTTTCGGTTTTAATACGAACAAACGGTTTCGGATTCGCTTCGTGATTTCTGTAATCATATACTCTCACCACGGAACCCGGCGTGATCCTCTCCTTTATAACCGAAGTTGCATCCGCCTCCGAGAAGATGGGAACCGTAGGTTCCAGAGAAGGATTCAGTAGGGACGGATCACAATTCTTATGATTTGTAACCTGTGCTAATTTGGAACATGCTCCTAAAAAAAGCCCGCCCCCTATCAATAAAACGACAAGTGTAATATTCCTTTTCATTCTTCTTCCTCTCTTATTGATGATGGTGCAAGGATTGATCCAACCTTGGATCTCCTACCGGGATTAGAGCGGCAGACTCATAACGTTTCAACACTACGAAACCGAAAAGACCGATAAAACCGATCACCGCTCCGAGTGTTACGATCAGTCCGGAAAGTTGGAAGTTTTCGAAATTAGCCGGAAACACCAGCCAATAGATTTCGATCACTTGTGTAAATACGATCCAGATCGCCACTTTCACGAGGAAGTTGATGTCTCTTTTGTTCGGTCTGTTTAAGAGCAGCAAAAAAGGAACTACGAACTTGATGAAAGGAAGAGCGTAAGTGAACACTTCCCAACCGCCGGTCAATCTCTGCTCGTAGAAAAAAGTTTCTTCCGGAATGTTCGCATACCAGATCAACATAAACTGAGAGAACCCAACGTAAGCCCAGAATACACAGAAGCCGAGCATAAACTTGCCGATATCGTGGATGTGATTTTCATTTACAAGGTTGCCGAGATAACCTTTCTTTTTCAGAAAGTAGATCATGATAATGAGAGTGGAAAGTCCAGCTTGATACGCTCCGGCAAAACAATACACTCCGAACATGGTTGAAAACCAGTGTGGCGTCAAAGACATGATCAAATCAAAAGAAGCGAGGGAGAAAGAAAGAGCGAAGAATACGATGAATCCTCCGGCCAGTTTCGCGTTGAACTGAGTATGAGAAACGTCCTTATCGCTGTCTTGTTGAGTAGAACGTTTGTGGAATAACCAACCGAACACGGACCAAGCCGCTCCGAAAAGAATCATACGAATCACGAAAAAAGGAGTGTTCAACAAAGGTTTCTTGTGTTGAAGAAGATGATCGTGCGCGACCACTTCTTCGTGGCTCCATTCGTAGAGATCGTGAATTCCGACTGTAGTAATTAGAAGCAGAACAGCAACGACGGGAAGGAACAAACCGTATCCCTCGCTAAGTCTTCTTACAGTAATGGACCAATGAGCGCCGGTAATGTTGCTGATCGCGGTAAAGAAAACTCCCGCGAGAGCGATTCCGGTGATAAAGAACGTCCCGATTAAAAACGCTGACCAAGCAGGGTTGGAATGTCCACCCTCGTGCCGAGGAGGAGTGTGCGAAAGGGTAAAATACCCGATGAGTAAACTTAGAACTCCAATCCCGATCATCCCGAAAAGGGCACTGCGGGTCTTGGAGTCGAGTTTGAAGTGAATCAGATTTTGTTCGACTTTAACTTCCATGATTCTTAGTTCCTAACCACGTCTTTTTTCGTTCTGTTATCGTATTCCTGGAGTTTTCTCATATAGAGAACGATTTTCCAGCGATCTTCCGGGGAAATTTGAGAAGCATAACTTTTCATTCTACTCCAACCGGCAGTGATCACATGATAGATTTGTCCGTCGGAATATCCTTGGATCTTAGGCGAGATTACGGCAGGAACCGGAAAACCGATTCTCGGAGCTGGACCTACGACGGTTCCATTCCCCGCACCTCTTACACCGTGGCAAGGAGAACAATACGTTTGGTACTTGGCCTCTCCTCTTTGGAGATTCGCCAAGTCGCTTTTAAAAGGATTTGCAAGTCCTTTGTTTGGTAATTGTGTTACATCCAATCCGAGATATTCGTACGGATAGTATCCAACTGGAACCGCTCCTTTCGGAGGAATTCTAGAAGCCGCTCCGTTATGTGCGATCGGATCCGCTTCCTGAGCTTCTCTTGCCGGAGAATCCGCCATGTCCGGAAAATATTCCAGAGGAGGCGTTTTAGATTCGCAGTTCCAGAAAAGAACAGCTGCGAAAAGGAAAATCAGCGATTTACAGAGTGTCTTTACGCTTAAGTTTTCGATCACTGAAAAGCGGAAAAATCGGAATTCAGTGCCACGCATTTTACGCTCCAGGTTCTGTCCAATAAGGGACAAGTTCTTATCATATTTCATTTTGCCCCCGCTCCTATTTCACAACTTCGACGTTCTTTCCGCCGAGACTCTTGATAAAATTTACGACTTCGTCTTCCTTATAACCTTTAGAAGAAGAAGGAATCCAGAGTGCAAACTTATCCGTGGTAATATCCGGATGTAAAATTCTCCGATTCACTTTTGGGAGTTTGGTTAGGAAAAACATCGCAGCCGCGGTTCCGATTCCGGCCATAAACACGGTAAATTCGAACGTGATCGGGATGTATGCAAACCAAGCGTTCAAATTTTTACCGGAAATGTTGATGGGCCAATCGAACTTGTGAGTCAGATATTGCATTCCGAAACCTACAGCACATCCGAACAGTCCCATGAAAAAAGTCACCCAAGGAAGACCGGAACGGGGAACTCCCATCGCGTCGTCCAATCCGTGAACCGGAAACGGAGTAAAACAATCGAAGCCCGTGTAATTCTTCTCTTTGGTTTTTGCCGCCGCTGCGATGATTTCCGCAGGGGTGTCGAAAAGCCCGAATACTCCGGCGCTTGTCTCTTCGAACGTATGAAATTGTTCTTTATGAGGTTTTAACATCAGTGGTGTCCTCCGTCTTTGTGAGGCATAACGGTTTTCACTTCCGCAACCGCGATGACAGGCATGATTCTACAGAACAAAAGGAACAACGTGAAGAAGATTCCGAACGTTCCGATGAGCATCATGAAGTCGTAAACGGTCGGGATATACATATCCCAGCTGGAAGGAAGGAAGTCCGCGTGAGTCGTCATAACGATCACGTATCTTTCGAACCACATTCCGATATTTACGACGATGGAAATGACAAACATAATCGGGATATTGGTTCTGAGCTTTTTCCACCAAAATACCTGTGGAGAAAACACGTTACAGCTGAACATGATGAAGTATGCCCAGCCGTATGGACCGAAGGCTCTGTTTACGAAGGTGAATCCTTCGTATTCGTTACCGGAATACCAAGCCATAAAAAACTCGGTGGAGTAAGCGAGACCCACGATCAAACCGGTAACCATGATGACCTTGTTCATGTTCTCCAAGTGTTTCATCGTGATGTAATCTTTCAGGTTGAATACTTCTCTTGCAATCACCATCAGAGTCACAACCATCGCAAATCCCGAAAAGATCGCCCCTGCAACGAAGTAGGGAGGGAAGATCGTAGTATGCCACCCGGGAAGGATGGAAACCGCGAAGTCGAAGGATACGATCGTGTGCACCGAAAGAACCAGAGGAGTGGAAAGGGCCGCGAGAATCATCGCTACCATTTCGAGGTGAGACCAAGCCTTATTGGAACCGACCCAACCTAAGGAAAGAATGTCGTAGATCTTACGTTTCATTTCTCCTTTGGAACGGTCTCTTACGGCCGCGATATCCGGAATCAAACCGATATACCAGAACACGAGAGAGATCGTTAAGTAAGTCGAAACCGCGAACGTATCCCAAATCAAAGGAGAACGGAAATTTACCCAAAGAGGTCCTCTTTCGTTCGGATACGGAAACAACCAAAATCCCACCCAAGGTCTTCCGATGTGGATGATCAGGTTGGAAGCCGCGGTCAATACCGCAAAGATGGTCATCGCTTCCGCTGCACGGTTGATCCCGGTTCTCCATTCTTGGCGGAACAGATAAAGTACGGCTGAAATCAGGGTTCCGGCGTGACCGATCCCGATCCAAAATACGAAGTTGACGATGAAAAATCCCCAAGCCACGGGATTGTTGATCCCGAGGATATAAAGACCTTCCCACATCAGATATCCGATGATCGCTAAATCGACAACTGTAATGGTAAGAACCAGAAGAAAAGCCTTCCACCATAGAGAAGTGGGGAACGCTTCTACGGGCTTTAAGATATCCTCGGTAACGTCCCGAACCGACTTACCGCCGGTTACGAGAGGCTGGATATCCAGGGCTTCTTTGACTGCGTTGGACATTGACATAGCTTTTTACGTTACTCCATTAAATTGAGCTTCTGACCCGGGTCAGGTAAGCGACCTGAGGACCGACGTTCAGATATTCGAGGACACGAAAGGATCTCGGACTGGAAGAAAGTTTCGCAACCTCCGAATCCTTATCGTTTGTATTACCAAAGCTGATTGCATCCGCCGCACAACTTTGCTGGCATGCGGTTTTGACTTCGCCGTCTTTGAGAACTCGGCCTTCGTTTTTAGCCGCGATCTTCGCTTCCGCGATTCGATGAGAGCAGAAATTACATTTTTCCATAACCCCGCGACCGCGAACCGCAACCTCAGGGTTGAGTCCCAAGTAACGAGGGGCTTTGGAGCCTTCCGCTCCGTTATACCAATGCTGCATCCAGTTAAAACGTCTCACTTTGTAAGGACAGTTGTTCGAGCAGTAACGAGTTCCCACACAACGGTTGTAAACCATATCGTTGATCCCTTCGGAACTGTGAACGGTTGCGAGAACCGGACAAACGGTTTCACAAGGAGCGTTGTCGCACTGTTGACAAAGCATAGGCTGGTGAGCGACTTGCAGGGTTTCCGGTTGATCGGGTTCGCCGATGTAATAGCGGTCGATTCGGAGCCAATGCATCTCGCGACCCACGCGAACTTCATCACGGCCTACGACCGGAATGTTGTTCTCCACTTGACAAGCAATCACACAAGAACCGCAACCAGTGCAGGAGGAAAGATCGATGCTCATTCCCCATTTGTAACCCGGGTAAGGATACGTAGGATTTGCACCCATAGCGTTCACAAGTTTCCCGTCTTTCAGGATCTTAGGAATTTCGGAAGGAGCCCTACCGGAAGCAGGATTTTTGCGATATTCTTCGATGGTAGTCGATTGAACAATCGGACGATCCGGATAACTGAAACCCGGAGACAACATGTGGTGATGCTGCGTGCAGGCCAACTTGTAGGTTTTTCCGGTTTTTTCGAGAGAAGTGATAGCGATTCCGGAATAAACACCTTTTTCGGAAAGACCGTAAGCGTTCTTACCTACCCCGGTTCCAACCGCACCCGCTGCAGTTCTACCGTAACCGACCGCGATTCCGATCGCTTCTTTGTGCATACCAGGTTGGATCTGCGCCGGAAGTTCGATTGTCTGAGTCGCCGTTTTCAAAACCAGGACGTCGTTGGAAGAAATCTTCTTCTCTTTTGCAAGAGCCGGAGAAATTAGAATATAATTGTCCCAAGTAACTTTCGTTACGGGATCCGGAAGTTCCTGAAGTTGAGCGTTGTTCGCCGCTCTACCGTCTCCGATCGCAGATGTTTCATACAACGCGAGTTTAAGACCGGAAGAAGCGAACTCGATCTTCTTCAAAGAAGAACGGTTGAAATTTCTGGAAGGACTCGCGAACTTCTTACGCTCGGAAGCCTTGACAGTGGTTCCCGCTCTCAAAAGGTCTTCCCATCTTTGTTTCGAACCGAGTTTTTTGGTCCAAGAATTTTTTACGTATTCATAGAAGCTGGATTCGCCACCGAGTGAACCGCCCGCAAAAGCGATCAAACTGTCTTCAAAAGAACGCGAATTGAAAAGAGGACGAATCGCAGGTTGTTGAATGGAGAAAATTCCCTTCGTAACTTCTGCGTCACCCCAAGATTCGAGGAAGTGAGTGGTGGTAGCAAGTACATTAGACGCAAGCGCAGTCTCGTCCGCACGATCGTTTAACGCGACAACCAGAGCGGATTGATGCAGAAGATTTTTCCATTCTTCTCCTGCCTGATAAACAAGGTTTACGTCGTTTACGAATAGAACCCCCACCTTGCCCGCTTTGAGTTCGACCGCAAGAGAATTCAGATTGTTGGAATAATCCGCAAGGCCTTCTTTTTTAGGATTGGAATGATCGATCGTCTTACCGTCGTTACCCAGTAAATCGTTAATAAAATTGACAAGAACTTGAAGCTCCACTGCATCTTTTGTGGAAGCCGCAAGGCTTCCCGCTACCACGAGGGATTTTCCTTTGTTGGACCAAAGAGCCTTTGCGGTTTTGCGGATGTTTTCTTCGCTCACGCCTAATTGTTTAGCGAGGTCAGAAACGCTTTCCCCATAAGGAGAAGCCTTTGTATCCGCGCCGAGATCATGCAAAGCGGCAATGATCGCAAGAGCGAGTTTGGTTTGGTCTCCGGGACGAATCGGAAGACGAAGATCCGCGTTGGAACCGGACATAGTCGGAATCGATTCCGCCGCGACAAAGAAGTTAACGTCTTTCGCACCGTTACGCAGATTTCTTCTTTTGGAAAAATCTTTTTGATGTTCTTCGGGAGAAAGCCAGTTGCCCATGAAATCGCAATCGATGGAAAGGATCACGTTTGCGAGATCGAAATGATAGTTCGGAATGAGCGCCTTTCCGTAAGAAGCGGCTTGTCCTTTCGAAACGACCTCTTCCGCGGAAGTAAGGGAGATTTCGTAGTGTTTCCCACCACCAACCGTACGAAGAAAATCCCCGATGATGGACTTCGTGGAAGGGGAATCCAAAGGTTTTGTAACGACAACCGTCTTGCCTTTGTTAGCTGTAAGAGCCGCTTTCACTTTCGCGTCCACGGTGGCCCAATCGGAGTTCATTGGAATTCCACCTTCGATGGTCGCAGGGTTTTGCGCACGATCCGGATCGTAAAGATCGAAGATGGAAGCTTGACCCGCGGCGCTTAACGCGCCTTGAGAAACCGGGTGATCCGGATTTCCTTCCAGTTTTAAAGGACGACCATCTCTCGCCTTTATAAGAACACCGGTTCCCGCAACCACGGAAGCATAGTAATAAGAATGTCCGTGTTTTACAAAATCATATTGGGCGTTTTCATCCGTTTTGTTGAGATCCACGTAAGGAACAATCTTCTCAACGGGCTTACGAATACAATTGAGGGAAGTCATTGCAACTCCCGCACCCATCAACTTCAAAAAGGATTTACGATCGAATTCTCCGGATTTGATTCTCGCGATCAAAGGATCGGGAGAAGTGAAAAATTCGGCTTTTTGCATCTCTTTGACTTCTTCGTTTTTGTCTCTCAAATCGTAAGACAGCCAGTGAGCTTTTTTTTCTTTTTGGAAATTTTTTTGATCCATATCTTAATATTACTCCCGGTTATCTGTGGCAAGTGGAACAGTCGGTCGGTGCATTGTTCTCTCTGTGACAATCCACGCAATATCCCATGTTCAAGGAAGCCACTTGTTTTACCTTTACCATCTCCGTCACGTTACCGTGGCATTGAGAACAATCCACACCTCTCGAAATGTGACGAGAATGATTAAACTGAACATGATCCGGCATATCATGAACTTTAATCCACTCGATCGGCTTATTATCGTTATACGACTTAGCAAGTTTTTTGATCAAAGGTGTATCTTTTGCTACCATTGAGTGACAGTTCATGCAAGTGGAAGTGGATGGGACTGTGGCGTGCGCTGAGGTTTCTACGCCGGTGTGACAGTATTTACAGTCTATCTTATTGTCTCCGGCATGTATCTTATGATTAAAGGGTATGGGCTGATCGGGCGCGTACCCAACATACTTGGAGGGAGAGAAAACCAGATACGCTACGGCCGCAATGGCAATGAGCGGTACCGAAAGTTTCAGTGCTCTGTTATTCATTCGTATGAAGTCCCTACAATATTGGTATTGGAAACAGGATTTTTGCCTCTGTGAAAAATTGCAAGTAAACGAAAATGAAAGACTTTTTCCTTTACACTTATTTTGAAATCTATTTGAGAATTAATATCAATTAGAAAAGTTTCATAAACTGGAAATGAATTTTTTAAAAATCTAAAAAAAATCCGAAGCTTCGAATATCAAAACTTTTCAATATCCAAATTTTTTAGATTCGAGGTTCCAAAAATACAAACCTTTCCCATGAAAACGTTTCAGGAGAGTTTTTACAATCTTAAAAGGGCAAATTTACGCTATTGAAAAAGATCTCTTTTTTCGCCCACTTTCCCTTCTTTTGCACCGCTTCTTTAGATCAGAATCCCTAAAGGCGTAGGATTTTTAACCCGAGAATCTCAAATTTCAACACGATATTTCCATTTGAAAAGATTGATGAGGAAAACAAATTCCTAAAACGTAGAATTCAAAAAGTGCTCCCTACTCTTCCAAAATCCCAAAATATCTGAAGTAAATCGATCGGCGGTTCATAATTTAGAAAACAAAGCTTGAGTCTTTGAAAATTTTTCCGGAAACGCATTCCTAACCTGCGAACAAAACCCGAACCGCCAATGCTACAAAAGCCGCAATCTATCGGAAGAAAAAACGAAATTCCGCTTCTCCTACTTTGCTATTTTGGCCCGGGACAAGGGCGACATGAAACTTAAAGTTTCAACCGGCCGATTCTTTTCTGCTCGAAGATATGACATCTCTTGGAAAATCTTGTCCCCGAGAACCCCGATTTTTCAATCCGGTACGTTATGCGAAATAGAAATGCAGAAACCACAAATCGATCCAATTTCTCCGAAGGCGGCAACAAGTTGACGGAGTTCCCGTATTCGGAGTATTGATGACAGTGTTGTGGTAATACCGCTCCCTACAGAAGACAGTTTTGGGACAAACTCTTTCGAATTTGTTCGTAAAATCGTGATTTGCGGCAATTCCCACATTTTAAGAATAGATTTACAAAGTTTAGATCCCAACTTGTTTTTAAAAAAATAAATCTTCTTACATCGACTCACGTTATTTACTATCTTTCAAATCGACTCTGTTGTTAAATTCCGTCGGAGTTTCTAAATTTTTGTGAAACTCCAAGTGTCTTGCTTCTATTGGTGCCCGACGAGATTTAGTACAAGTTCTTTAACTTTCTCAAAACACCGATTCCAATCATTCTCAGATATTTTTGAGATCAACAAAATCCCAACGAATTCGTTCTTGAACCCATGTTCCTCAATCGGTCGATTGTTTCAACAATAACCATACATTTTCCGTAGCCTCGCATTTTCCTTTCAAACCGCCGACCACGTTTTTACTAACAATCAAATTGAAATGATAATGATTCCGGTAGTGTTTCTGCACTTCTCCACTACGAATCGAAAAAGGAGGTCCCGCCATTTTACTTTGATCGTATTCGTAACAGATCAGTAACTGCGGAGCCGTATTTGTGATTTCCATCAAATGTTTCACATAACGTTTCCTCGTGTCTTCCGGCAGCGCAACCAAGGACGCTCTGTCATAAATTGCATCTACAAAACCGAGCGACGCAGCAGTTAAATGAAAAATATCGCCTACAAAGATATCGATATGATGCGCGCTATAACGTTCAAGTTCCGCTGCTTTCGATATCTTCGGTTCAACTCCCAACTCTTGAAATAATTGTTCGATTGCAATTTTACTCAACTCTGCTCCGGCGACACGAAAGCCTCTTGAAAGCAACCAAGCAATATCCAGCGTTTTTCCGCAAAGCGGTAAAAAGATTCTACCGTTTTCAGCCAAAGACAATTTATCGATGTTTTCCACTAACAGCGGATTGACCTCGCTTTCATGAAAAGCGATCTCATTCTTTTCCCATTTTTGGTGCCAAAAATTAGCGTCCATTTTTGTAACTCCGATTCCATTGATTCACAAACATCTCCACGTTCAGAGGACTGATGACAGAAACGGGGGAGTTATTGCATCACGGATTTAAAATGCAGTTTGCGGAGACAGAAAAGCAAGCTGTATTAGAAAAACAAACTACTTTTCGCGTTCAGAGGACTGAGGACAGAAGCGGAGGAGTTATTGCATCACAAATTTAGAATGCAGTTTACGGAGACAAAAAAGCAAACAAAAGAAACTATACTAACGTGAATTCGATATAAGAAAGTTTGGGCGAATCATTCGCGAGCTGAAACGTTTTTATAAAAAGCGTTTCGCCTGAATTTTTCAAACTAAAGT
>NZ_QAJG01000034.1 GCF_003046425.1 Leptospira borgpetersenii serovar Javanica | reverse complement strand
CATCCAGATGTTTTATTAGAGGATGAATTTACGATTCCGACCTGAGCTCCGATCATGTTGTAGTAAACAAAGTTAAAGATTCCTACATTTAGTCCATAGAGATTTTCCGTTTCACCGTGTAGAAGATTGAGTCGAAAGACTTCCGTCTTTGTTTCCAGTGGAAATTTTGCGGTCAATCTAGGGGTCAAGGCGAAGCCACAGTTGAAGAGCGATATGGACACGATGAAAAGAAAGAGGTTATAAAGAACAGATTCTTTCATGTCGTTCTTTGATTGTGTTTTTAATCGAATGATTGTCAAGTATGATATTCGATAAATGGTAGAATCGATGCGTGAATGTTTTTATTTTTATATTACTACTCGGACGCATAAAAATAGTGCCGAAAGTTAAGAGGGGATTTTTGTAAAAATGCGTAAGTCCTCATAAAATCACGTCTAGTTTGGAATTACTTGCCTTTTTGAAGAAGATTGAATATTCTAATTTTTGAAATAAAGGCCTGTCTCAAAACTGTCTTCTGTGGGAGCGGCATTGCCGCGACTCTGTCCTCAGTCCTCTGAATGTGAGAGTTTCCACAGAAACCGTCGCATTGGCGGTTTTCTCCCGTCGTTTAAAATTGTAATAGCTCCTACTTCCTAAGGTTCTGAGACCGGCTCTAAGCTCATCATAGTATTCTTTTCATGTGTCCGAACAGTAGATTATGCGAGTGTCTCGGTAAAATTATTATTTCCGAATATTCTAAAAAATAATTATTTTTATTTTGAAGAATTTTCCCCGGGCGCGACCTTTGCTTCCGCTTTTGTTTCAACAGGTTTCGGTTCGATCGTTTCTGTTTTTACTTCCGTTGTTTGAGATACGGTTTTGAGGCAATAATTGATTCCAATCATAAAGGGCAATAATCCTTTTTCACAAAAATTGAGAACTCCGATTTGAAGTTCGTTTCGATTCGTACTCGTATTGACGATTCCGAAACTGATCGCCGATTTTTCTTTGGGACGAACTTCTAACTTGGTTCCTATATTCACGATTCCAAAATTGACGGAACGTCCTTCATTCGTGTTTACGATTCCCACATTCAAGCCCTCTCCCCAGTTGAATAAGCCTAAATTGAATCTGCCGCTCATTAGATTAACGGCTCCGATGGAAAGAGCCAGATCGTCTACGATTTTCTCCTTCTCTTCGTTTTCATAAGAGCGATGGGGTTGCGGCATTCCACGATCTAGAAAAAAGTTCGTGTTGAGAAAACCGATTTTTAAAGTGCCATAGGATCCTGAATTATTCAAGAGTCCGAATAGAATTCCAATAGATTCTTCGGAGATGTTTACGATTCCTACTTGAGTTCCGATCAGACGGTGCGCGTAATTCATCCCGCCTAGATTGATGCCATACAGCTTCCCTACTTCTCCAAGTAAAAGATTCAGTCTGAAAATCTCGGTCTGCGTCTGAGGCGGAATTTTTACTGTTATCCGAGGAGTGAGCGCGAAACCGCAGTTAGACGCAAAGATCCAACTCGAAAAAAGCAATACAAAAGGGGTAAGTGTGAATTTGTTTTTCATGGTTTCCGATAAAGAGTAAGTCAAACTTTGATCTAACCGATTGTCAATATTATTTCGAAAGGAAAAACAGGGGAGGTTTGTAAAAAAGTAATTTCTGAGTGGAAGTTGACAAGCCACAAAGAAAAAATTATTGCGTTCGGACATCGGATGTCTCTTTAATTTTCGAGTGGAAAGAATTTATTTTGTTTATAGATCGGATATTTTCTCGTTTGTAGAGGAATTTTCGGTAGGAGTCGTTCTACAATATGGAGACACCAATTGAGAATCCGATATCTCCTTTTATTCTTTGTTCAGTACTTTCCAGTGTATCGTTCGGACGAGGCCTACCCGAATCTAAAAAGAAGTTAAAATTGAAAACGTCGACTTTCAAAAGACTTAACTACGGTGTTAAATTGTTGATAATACCGATTTGAATTCCTGTCGTTTAAAATTGTAATAGCTCCTACATTCCTAAGGTTCTGAGACAGACTCTAAATTTACGAGTCCAAGATTCAATCCATAAAGATGGTTTCTTTCTCCGTAGAGCAGGTTGACTCGAAGGATTTCCGTTTTTGTTTGTGGAGAAAGTTTTACTGTTGCCTTGGGAGTTAGGGCGGCTCCGCAATCAAAAATTATTGGGCAAAAGAGTATTATAAAAACAGAATGTATGAAAGTTCGTATCATAGTTTACCTGAATCTTGTTTTTAGCGGAAAATGAAAAGAGTTTTGCAATTTTTTCTTAGACAGTTCGATTTACAAATCGTCCAGTAAAGCTTTCAAAACTTTTTGGATTTGAATACAAAGTTCGTCCACCTCTTCCTGGGTTGTAAACCAACCCGTGGAAATTCGAATAGCACGTAACGCTTCCTCTTCAGTAAAACCCATGGAAAGAAGGGAAGGCGCAGGTTCTCTGGATCTGGACTTACAGGAAGACCCGGTGGAAACAATGAAACCCGCTTCCTCCATTCCCATCATAAAAAAATCCACGTCTTGGGTTGGAAGAATACAAAAGGAGGTCGTAGGAATTCGAGATGCTTCTTTTCCGATGATCTCACAACCGCAACTTTCCAAAACGGTTTCGATTTGCGTGCGGAAAGTTATTGAAATTTCGGATTTGAATTTCTGCTCAGGAAGCCTATGATTTATTACTTCAGAAAGTGCTAATATAGAAGGCGAGTTTTCGGTCCCGGCTCTGTGGTTGTTTTCCTGATTACCGCCGTGAAAGATCGCAAATTCCTTTTCCGAAACGAGATCGGAACGAACCCAGGTTCCGGAGGCTCCCATTCCCGCTCCGATTTTATGACCGGAAAAAGTAAAACCATCGAGGAGCGGAAAAGGAATTTCCAATTTACAGAAGGACTGCATCAGATCCGAAAAGAGCGGAACCGAAAACTTGCGAGTAAGCACAGAAATTTTTTCGATGGGCTGAATCACACCCGATTCGTTTGCGACGTGAAGTATAAAAACGGGAGCGGGTTGTTCTTTTAAAAGAACCTCTAGATGATTTAGATCGATCTCACCGTTTTTTAAGGAATGAATTTTTCTAAAATCAAAACCCGCGAACTCAAGAGCAGAATACACGGAAGAATGCTCCACAGAAGAAACGATTGCGGAATTGGAAAATTTTCCTCGAATTGCGTATGCAAGCAAGTGATTCGCTTCGGTTCCTGTGGAAGAAAAAACGAATTCTTTTGCGGGTTTACCCGTGTATCTCTCCAGGGTCTTTCGAGCCGTTTCTATCTTGCCTTGTCTAGCCAAGGAAAACCGAGTCGCTCCGGAAGGATTGTAGAAGTCTTCGAAATAATCTTTTTGAATTTCTACAAGCACGTCGGAAAACGGAGGATGAGTCGCATTGTAATCAAAATAACGAATCTTCTTCGACATAAAGCTCGTCCGCCTCTTCGTACCTTCCTTTTTTTCTGAGAACGTACCTGAGAAGTTTTTTACGATCTTCTACAAGATCATTTCTTCCACTGCCCGTGACTCGATAGGCCTTATCAATCGTATAAAGTGTCGTTTCAAGTTGTTGTAATTCCGACAACGCACTGTCGAGTTGCCCTCTACGAATCTCTGCGCGTGCAATCATCAGTCTGGATTCAAAAACGGAACCTTTTTCCAAGAGGTTCGATTTGGAAATCTCGCTAAAATAAAAGATCGCTTTGTTCAAAAAAGAAGGATCTCTTTTTCCGAGTTGATAATTGAGCATTCCTCTCTTCATTAGTAATTCTTCATATTCTACCGTGCCGGGATCGGAAAAAAAGAGCAACTTTTCTAAAACCCCGTCCGCTTCCAAAGGAGAGATCGAATTAAGTCCCGTTTTGTAGATCCCGAATGCGAGAAGATTGAGAGCCTTTTTAAAATCATTTGCGTTGACTTTGAAATTTTTTTCCGGATCGATCACAAAAGAATTGGATTTGATCTGAGACCAAACTCTCATCTGATTTTGTTTTTCAGTGAGTACGTTGGGTTGATTTTCGACTTGATTGCAGGAGAAAAACGATTTTGATTTTTTCGTATTTTCCATCCTAAGCCGAACCGTCTCTTCCGTATTTCGAATGTAGTCTGCATACGCAAGGAGAACTTCTTCAGAACGACAAACGGCTAAGGCGACTTTTTCTATTTTTTGGGGAACGCTTAAGTCCGGTCCTGAAAAATTCAAGGCCCTTTTATAGTAGTCCAACGCTTCGAGTACGTTCGGAGAAACAGTCTTCCAATACTCTCCCGGATTAAAACTTCCCGTAATCGGATTTCTGGATTTAGTTTTGGAAGAAGGTTTTTTCCTATCGGATTCTTCATCCATTCCGGCATCTTTGAATCTCCAAATCGACATGGAGTCTGTCCAAGCGGGCCTGTATAAAACGTCATCCCGTTCACTCAAAGAATAATAATAAAGACAGGCTTCCCGCATTATTTCCAAATCAGGGACTCTTTCTCCTAAATCTTGATAAGCGACTTTTTGTCGTAAAATCGAGTCTCCCTTTTCGATAAATTCTCCCGCGATTTTAGGATCATAACCGGGAGGTTGAATCATCAGGGCAAGTTTACTCAATAGTTTGTATCGATTGGGAAGAATCCATACAGCCGCTATCACCCAAACAAAAAGTAGGAACAGGACGTACCTCCGATTTTCTCGAATGTAAGTTAACAAAATTTCGAACTCTCCGGCATTGGAAAATTGATTCGACTCCTGAATGGATTGGCTACAAAATGAAATTCTGGACGGATGTTCCTAACAAACGAAACATTCTTTTCAAATCTGTCCCGTTACCTGAATGAATCAAGCAAATAATAAAATCATACAGAGTCGACTTCCCTGTTTCCATTCCGTTTTCCCTTGGTATTTGACTTTCTTATTCTTATTTTTTCCGATTTCGATTTTTTCTCAATCCGAATGCGAGTATTCTGAATCGTTAGTCGCTCCGGAATTTTTTCTTTCTCTTGCGTTTGAACGACAAGCGGAAGCCGCAAAAATTCCTTCTCAAGAAAAATCTAGAAAGGTTTACGAAGAATCCGTGCAATATTACGATCGATACATTCATTGTTCGGTAGCTCTCAAAAGACAAGTTTCTCCCGTGTCCAGAGCGGCCAAGGCAAACGTTCACTTTTTTCTGGGACAATTCGAAAAAGCTGAAAAGGAAGCGGATGCAGTCATTTTTTCCGATCCCAATTTTAGGGACGGTTATCTTTTAAAGGTCAGAATCCTCATTCGTTCGGGAGAATTCCAAAAAGCGAGCGACTACCTGGAAGCGAATCTAAGTCGTTTTTCGGACGATTCCGATTTTCTTTATCTCTTGGGCTCTCTCAATCAAGAACTTAAAAACTATCCAAGGGCGATTTTGTATTTAACATCCCTCAGCGATTCGATTCGCAATCGGGAAGGAAATCCGAAATACAGATCGTTTGTGGATAAGTCTTTGGGTGAGATGTATTTCGCGAACGGACAATTTAAAAAAGCGCTCTACTTTTTAAGCTCTTACATTCATCGAAATCCAAGCGACATTGCCGCAAGGCTGACTCTCGCTAAAATCTGGAATCAGCTCGGTAAATTCTCCTCTGCAAGAAAGGAACTGAACAAAATTCTAAAAACGAAAAAAAACCTTTCCTCGGTGGAACATCTACTGGCGGAAATGTATTTCATTGAGAGTAGGGTGACAGCATTTGAATATTTTAATATTCTCAATCAAAATTCCAAAATTCCGAAAGGAAGCATTTTGGAAGGCCTTTATCTCGTTTTTCTTGGAAAATACTCGGAAGCGAAGAAGTCGCTTCTTCCTATAAAAGAAAAATTTCCGGGTCGCCTGGCGGTTCGTTTGGCGATGTTGGATGTGTATGAAAAAGAGAAAAATCCTTCCTTGTATCTAAGAGAACTTAGAGAAGTCTCGGAACTCGTGTTCGGAATGCAACAGTTCGAACTTGCAGAAAGAACTGCACAAAGAGCGTTAGCGATTCCGGACAAAACTTCCGAATGGAGCGATGCAGAAATTTATGATTTTCTCTCTTCCTGTCACGAACAATCCGGTTACGTATATCGTGCAATCTTGATGTCTAGAAAGGCGGTTGAAAACGCCCATAAAGAGGAAGAAAAACTCAAATTTCAGTTGCATCTTGCGTATCTACTCAGGGCAAATCCTCCCGGAAAGCAAGAGGAAGCTGAGGCTATCATTCGGAACGTTCTTCAAGTTCATCCAGAAATGGCCTATGCAAGATACTTGCTCGGAATCGTTTTGGCTTCCCAGGAAAAGTATAAAGAAGCATTAGAAGAATTGAATGCAGCAATCGAGACTGATTCCGGAAACGGCGCCTATTACTTCTACAGGGCTTCCGTTCACGAAAAACTAGAACAACAGGAATTTATGGAGAAGGATTTGAAAAAGTTCATCGAGATCGATCCTGGAAATCCGATCGCTTATAATTATCTGGGGTATTATCTTTCCGAAAAAGGGATCCGTTTAAACGAATCCCTTTTACTCGTTCAGAGAGCTGTTGAACTTGCACCAGATAACGAAGCATATCAGGATAGTCTGGGTTGGATTTTTTTCAAATTGGGAAATCATGACGAAGCGCTCCTGCACCTACAGCTTGCATATCAGATTCTAAAAGATAAGGGGGAAGAAGACCCAGTCATTTTAGAACATATCGGCGACGTTTATAAGGAAAAGAGCCAATTAGGAAACGCCGTTGCTTATTGGGAAAAAAGTCTCAAACTTTTCAAAAAGAAGGAAGACATTTCCAGAATCCAAAAAAAACTACAAACTGGCTCCCCCGAAAATTCGGAAAAATCGAAATAATAAATAAGAAAAGAAGATTCGATCGGTCATGAAATTCAAATTATATTCCAATATTCTAATGTTTGTTCTGATTTTCGGTAAATGTACCACAACTCAAATCGAAGAGATTTCCTTTCCGGATAAAGGAAATCTGAAATTCCTTTCTTCTAAAAATCCAGAAGCCGCCCGCGTTTTAAAATCCGTCCGAGATTTAGAAACGAAAAATTCCTCTTACTCGGGTGAATTTTCGATGCGGATCGAAAACTTTATTCCGAAAAAAGAAAGTTTTTCCGCAAACGGAAAAATTCTTTATGATAAACCTTCCGGAAAAATGTACATCGAACTTTCTGATCCTTTCTTCGGAATGATCGTTTCCAAAGTATATACGGATGGGAACTCGATTCGTATCAAAACTGCAAACAGCGGGACTCAGATTCTTCCGATGGGGGACATCCTTTTTAAAGATCCAAGCGGTAAAAAACAATCCACGATTCCATTTCCTGTTTTATATTCTCTTTTATCCAACAACAGTTCCGGCCTTGCGGGAAACGATCCAACTTTTGTGAATCTTTCCGAAAGGGCGATCCTCGTTAAAAAACCGGGAGAAGATATCACATTCTGGATGACGGATTCCGGAATCAGCTCCGTGGAACTTCTCTCCCAAAAGAGCAATCTCAAGGCGATCACGAAAATTCAAGGAACAGTTTCTTTTCCGCCGAAAATCACGGTCACAAGAATCGTAGAACCGAAAACAAATCTGGATCAGAATAAGATAGAAATCAAAATGAAAAAGATCGCTCTTTTCGAAACAATTCCGGATTCTAAATTTCAGTTTTAAATGACAAAGATCAAGGTTTACAATATTCTTTCCTTCATCAATTTGGAAGAATCCAAGATAGAACCACTGAATTCTTTTTTTCGGAACTCGGGAAAAAATTCGAATTCAATTGAAAACAATAGGAGCGAAGATGCTTTCCGAAATTAGAAACAAACATATTCTTGAACTATACATAGAAACCGACGAAGTAAATTCCTTAAACGGAGATTTTTTCAAAACGATTTCCGCAAAGTTAGACGCAATTAACAACGATCCGACAGTCAAAGCCGTCATATTAACTTCTAAAAACGAAAAATTTTTCTCGAACGGTTTTAATCCGGAAATTTTTGTCGGAAAGACCTCGGAACAAATTCGAGACGTTATGCATCTCGCCTTGGATACAGCTTCCAAATATCTTTTCTTAGAAAGACCTGTGATTTGTGCTATGAACGGGCATGCTATGGGATTGGGAGCGGTACTTGCGATTTTTTCTGATTATAGAATTATGATCGAAAAAAAAGGAAGGATCGGTTTTCCCGAATCTCAGATCGGAATCAACTTTCCCGCGGTTCCGGGTTTTATGCTCAAAGAAATCGTAGGGATCACAAAAGCTCGGGATCTTTTATATTCAGGAAAAGGGTTAAAAGCGGAGGAAGCATTAGAAATTGGTCTCATCGACGAAATTTCTTCATCCTCGGAAGACTTGATGGCGCGCGCTCGCAAATACTGTGATCAGTTTAAGGATATGGCGATGGGTTCTGTGATTGGGCTTAAAGTGTCCTTGCGCGATCCGATTCGATTTTTTGCGGAACACAATTCGGGAAGAGACGTCAAACTTATTTCGGAAGCGGTATTTTCCAAAAACGGTCAAGAAGGTATGACATCCATCTTGGAAAGACGACGACCTATATTCCTGTAGATTTTAATTTAGAAAAGAAGAATGGAGCAAGGCCGGTTTTCAATCGGCTTTTTTTGTTGATGCCTATTTTAAAAAATCAATTTTTTCGAATCGAGTTTTTTAAAAATTAAGGCTTTGATCATTTCGATTTCTTTTTCGTAAATTTCGGTTTATTATTTTTGAAAAGATCGGCAGATACTCCGTTCTTCTTTGCCAGTTCAGAAGGGCTTTCCCCACGGCCATTTTTGATATTCGGATCGGCCCCATATTCCAGAAGAATTTTTGCAGATTCGACAAAGTTGTGTTTCACCGCAATGTACAAAGGAGTATTTTTTCCCCGTCCGAAATCGTAAATATTAGGCAACGCGCCATTGGCAAGTAGGAGTCGTACGATTTGCGGATCATCGCTTTTATTCACTGCGATATGAAGTGGAGTTTCGCCACCGTCGAACAGCTTGGCATTTACATCCGCTCCATTTTGAATCAGGAACTGAACTAAATCGGCATGACGATACCCGACGGCAAGATGAATTAGAGTAAATCCTTCTTCAGTTTTGGCTTTGAGGTTTGCTCCTTTGCGGATCAGAATTTCGACGACATGTTTGTGACCGCTTGTCACCGCAAAGTGTAACGGTGTCCATCCCCTTGAATCGCTCGTATTTGGGTCTATTTTTGCGTCGATCAAATCTTCTACGAACCAATTGAGTCCTTCCATTGCAGCATAGTGTAGTAGAGTCATCCCTGATTCACTCTTATCGAAAGGGTTGGCTCCCTTCGATAACAAATACCGAATCTTCTGCGAGGAGATCGAAGCTGTTAAAGAATTAAAATCTTCGTGTCGGTCGTCGCTCCAGCTCTTCGCACTTACAGTCGCTACCATAAGAGGAGTAATTCCAAGTTCATCTTTAATATTGACGTCGAGCCTCGATATAAGATATTCGATTATTTCCAACCGATTCCATTTGCAAGCTTCGTGCAACAGAGTTTGTCGATGAGACCTCAGCCCAGACGGATAAGACTGCTTTGTAGCAAAGATATTTTTCCCTCGAGCTATAAGAGATTCGAGTTCTTGGAGTTCTCCTTTTCTCACAGCTTCGAACAATTCCGCGTGTTCTCCAGTAAAGCTCATAAAGTCGTCCGCTCTCAGTTCCCAAGTGAGCAGTACCACTGCGAGAATGACTATGAGTTTGTCCCAAAACGTTTCGGATTTTTTTGCCATTGGATTCCTTTCTCCATTTTTATCAGTTTTTTCATTTTGGGCGTTGTGTAAGAAAAGAATCTCTTCAATAAAACACCTTTCCAGGATTCAAAATTTCCTTTTTATCGATTTCCTTCTTGAAGGCTCTCAGTCCAAATAAAGCCGGTTTGGAAGTCGCCTTTTCATACCAAGTCTTATGATCGAAACCGACTCCATGGTGGTGCGAAATCGGCGCCCCATTTTGAAAGAATGTTTCCGAAATGATTCGTTTCATTTTGAACCACTGGTCTGCAGGCTTTTTCTCATCCATCGGAAAGATGATCGTGTAGTAGAGACAAGCGCCTTCGTGATAGCTGTGAGAGATATGACACATCGCGATTGAACCCGGAATCGATTTTTCTAGAGAAGCGATTCCTTCCTGATGAAGACGAAGAACCCGATCATAAGTCGTGGAAGTTTCCATCGTATCTACCCCGATTCCGTTTTCTATCAAGTGATTGCGTAAGAACGGCATATTATATCTGGAATGAATCCATTGTTCTCCCAAACGGGTTCCCGCGTAAAGACCTTGATGTTTACGAATGATCGGCTTGATTTTGGAGAAATTTTGAGAAACGTCTTCCTTGGTTCCGTCTAGACCAAGAAGAATCACACACTTGTTATCCCCTAAAGATTTCCATTGTAAAATCCGATTTTGAATTTGGTTTTTGACCCAACGGACCGGAGTTTCCTTTTTACCAAGACTACCTAACGTTTGATAAAGACGGGTTTCATTTTTATCGGAAAGACGAATCATGGAAGTAGGGATTTCTCTGTGATTGACTTCCCGAATAAAATCGACTCCAATCGAAAAACTTGGGAATACGATTCCAAAATATTTTCTCGTTTCCGGAAGTCTGTGAACCTTGATCGTAGCTTCGGTGATGATTCCAAACAAACCTTCGCTTCCCGCAAAGATCCGATTCAACTCCGGACCAGTAGAAGAAGCCGGCTCTCTCAGTGTTTCTACAGTACCCGTAGGAGTAATCAACTTTAAACTTGTGAGAATTTCTTCGATCTTTCCATAACGATTGGATTGTTGTCCGGCGCTTCGTGCGGCGATCCAACCGCCTAACGTAGAATATTCGAAAGATTGGGGAAAATGACCGAGAGTAAATCCTTTGTCGTTTAAAGACTCCTCGAGTTTTGGTCCATAAATTCCTGCTTGGAACGTAGCAAGATGACTTTCTTCGTCGAGGGATAAAAAAGAATTCATTCGGGTCGTATCCAAGGAAAGTGCGCTTTTTTGTCCCTTACCTTTGACGACTTCCAACCCTCCCACGACGGAGGAACCGCCTCCGTATGGAATTACGGTGATATTATTTTTAGAACAATATTCTAAAATTTTAAAAACTTCGGACTCCCTACTTGGATAGATGACTCCGTCTACGAAGTTTTTGAGAGTGTTGAACGAAAGCCTTAAAACGTCGTAATAACTTCTTCCTGCGGAATGGAAAATTCTTTCTCTTCTTTCTACGGAAAAATATTTAGCTCCGCTAATCTTACTCAATTCTCGAATCTGAGTTTGAGTGAAGGAGGATTTCGGAAGTGTAACTTCTTCCAGAGATGTCGAAGGAGTTTTTCGAATTTCAGAGATGTGAAGTTCATCTGCGAGAAACGCAAGAATTTCCTGCATCTGTCCCACTCTGAAAAAATCCTGACCATAAGCACCCCAGGCGTTCCATCTGAGTCCATCTCTTGAATAATCAATTTTAGAATTGAGTTCCGTATAAAACATAGTTCTAAAGTCTCCGGATATACATGAATAGAAAGTCTTCCGATGCACAGAATGCGAATTCGATCCGATTTCGCAACAGAATATCTAAGATCCGTTCTTAAAAACTGAAATTTGATGAAATTCGAAAAAACGATGCTGTTCTCTCCCAAGCTTCGAAATTCCATCGATGTCTAACACGATTCAGACGAAAATATCGAATAGATTGAAATCGTCTCTCGTAGATTAAAAAAATAAGATTCCAAATCATAAAATCATGAATCTAACACATTCATCTAAAAGCGATTGACCCGAACTATTTTTTAGAAATCCATATCTTTATGTCCAAGAATAAAAAATCTCCTTCCAACACTCGATCAGCCAAATCTCAAGGCTCGTTCGTATATGATTTGTTAGTGATCGGAGGAGGGATCACGGGAGCACACGTGCTTTGGGATTCTACTTTGAGAGGAATGAAATCTATTCTTTTGGAAAAAAACGACTACGCCTCGGGAACAAGTCAGGCTACATCGAAAATGATTCACGGAGGTTTGCGGTATTTAAAGAATTTCGAGTTGGGGCTTGTGAGGGAATCTCTTCGTGAAAGGGCAATCCTTGCAAGAATTACTCCGCAAGCAGTTCAAACAATGGGCTTTCTGGTTCCGATTTATTCTAATATCGAAAGACTCGTTTTGAAAGTTGGAATGGAGATGTATAACGCACTTTCCTACGACCGAAACGCGAACATATCCCAAGATCGATCGATTCCAAAATACAGCTTTCTTTCCAAAGAACAGACTACCATGGAATCTCCCACGATTGAGCGCGACAAATTGAAGGGTTCTTATTTATATTACGATTATCTGAATATCAATCCCGAAAGGCATACCTGCGAGTTTATTTTTTCTGCGAGGGAAAGAGGAGCCGAAGCAAAAAATTATACCGAAGTAACTTCCATTACCCGTTCCACCGATTCCTTATATACGGTAGTCGCAAGAGACAAAATTTCCGGAAAAGAAATCTCGTTTCAGACCAAGTCCGTCGTAAACGCTACCGGACCTTGGGCGGATCTTGTTGAATCCCTTGCCGGTGTCGAGATCGAAAAACATCTTGTGAGATCCAAAGGAATTCACATAGTTACGAGAAAAATCTGCGGGGATAAAACTCTGGTGACGAAAAAAAAAGACGGTACACATCTCTTTATCATCCCGTGGAGAAACAAAACGATCATCGGAACCACCGACACGGAATACATAAATAGTCCGGACAGGTTTCGAGTTACAAAAAAAGATATCGAAGAATTATTAAGCGAAATCAACTATTCTTTCGGGTACACGAATCTGACTTTAAACGACGTGGATTTTT
The DNA here is from genome assembly GCF_003046425.1 of Leptospira borgpetersenii serovar Javanica. GTDB lineage: Bacteria > Spirochaetota > Leptospiria > Leptospirales > Leptospiraceae > Leptospira > Leptospira borgpetersenii. The sequence goes on along the minus strand of NZ_QAJG01000034.1, from coordinate 19,533 downwards.
ATTACGGCGGTTTAAGACCGCTTGTAGAAGACCCGGGAGAGCCGAAGTCCACTTATAATACGTCCAGAAAGACGGAAATTTTCGATCATAAGGAATCCGGTTTTCCGGGATTTTTTACGGCGATGGGAGGTAAATACACGACAAGCCGCAGCGTGGGGGAAGCGGTAGTGAACAAAGTCGCCGATTATCTCCCTGGAAATTTTAGCGCTTGCGAAACTTCAGTGACTCCTCCTTCCACGGGGAATTATTTAGATCTGCTTTCTTTTACAAAGGAACTCGCAAAAAAGTTTCCCAAATTGAGCGGAGAATCAATCGAGACGATAGCGTTTCGCTACGGTTTGCAGGCGTATCAAATTCTCGAGAAGAGCTCTTCTAGAGAGGAATTTTATACACTCCAAAACGGGGAAAAGTTCTTTGAAAGCGAAGTTCGATTCATTGCGAATAGAGAAGATATCCGTTTTGCGACGGATTTTTTCTTTCGTAGGTCCGGTGTGGGTGTTCCGGGTTTGCCGGAAGAGAAAGAAACGACTAAACTCGTTCGTTCCTTGGCAAAGTACTTACGTTGGAATCAAAACCGAATCTCCAAAGAGATCAAAGCGGTGAAAGAACGTTATAGAATCTACTAAAAGACGTCAAAATGTGAATGAGTTGGAAAGAAGAATCGATAGGAAGTCTTTCATGATTTCGGAACTGTCGGAAAGGTTAACCCCGTCTTCGTCCACGATTCTTTGAATTACGGTTCCTAAAATTACACTGATTAGAATCCGACTCAAACCGGGATTTGTAATACCGAAATGTTTCGAAATGATATTTACGTATTCTTTCATCGCGTCCGCGATCAGTGACTTTTCTTCTTCGTGATTTTTCAACCGAGAAGCGTCACAGATGATATAAAGAAGATTTTGGAAGTAAGTTTCTCGATCTTGAATCATTTGGAAAAGAGATTCAACTTTGGATTCAAGAGCTTGTCCCAGATTTCCTTTGGAGTAGAGTTGTATTTCCTCGACATCCTTGTTGAGAAGAAATTTTACCAATTCTTTGAATATGTCCTCTTTTGTCGCAAAGTAATGATATAAAGTCCCTGTTGAAACGTCTAGCTCGGTCGCAATTTCTCTCATTGAAACCGCAGAATATCCTCTTCTCGCGAGAATATCCACACACTTAGATAGAATTTCCGTTTTGTATTTTTCATGATTCACTATTTTTGGCATTAGATTTCCTTGGGCATTTCTTTTTGGTAACTCCAAATTCTTCGATGTTGAGACCACATTTGCAGTCGATCCGAAAAATCGGCTTTCTACGGTCGGGTCTCGAACAAAGAAGAAAAAAATCAATAAGCGATTTTTAATTTTTGATAAATAAATCCAAGCAACCAAATCGGGCCGATCAGTAAAAACTGAAGGTCTTTCAAGAAAGAAGGTTTTTTACCTTCGATTTTATGGCCGATAAATTGCCCGATCCAAGCTAAAATAAAAACCGTAATCGAAAGTTCCAAAATGCCATAGGAATAAACTCCGAATACTATCGGGAAAACAGTTCCTTGAAGAAGAACGATCAGATAAATCATCAAAGAGCTTAAAATCAACATTCCTAGAGCTAACATAGGCGAAAGCCGTAGGTAAAACGCAAGTGATAGAACAAGCGCAATCGTCGCAAAATTTAAGTAAGGGACAGACTGAAACAAAGAAGGTACCGGGATCGACCAAAAAAGACCGATGACAGTAAAGTAAATCAACGGAACACAGATCCAGTGTATGTTTTTATTGACAGGATTTTGATGGCTTTCTGAGTATTCGCTAAACCAGGTTTCTACGGATTTCATAACAACTCCTTTCTACTAAAAAATTCTAAATGTTCGAAATAGAATCGCAAGTGTTTTTTATAAAACCCTATGAGTAAAAAATCTAAAATTAGATGTTTTATTTGGATTCGTTCAAAACCATTTTGAGTCTACTTCAAATAAGTCGAATTGAATTGTATCTGAAAATCAAACTTTTCGACTATGCTTTAAAATTAATTCTGAAAAGGTCTTTCTTCAGAAAGGGTCTCTTCTTCTTTGAATCCATTCTCCGATTGTGGTTCGACTTCGGTCGAAGTAGATTCCAATGGCCTTGTGATTCTTTCGATCGGTAATTTTTTTACATGATTTGCCATTTCTTTCAAAATAGCTTCCGTAATCTGCTTCATGATTTCTCCGGTAATTTGGTTTTCCAAAATTTCGGTAATCATCGAACTGATATCTTCTCCAAGTCGTTTGGAAATTTCTCCCATAAAGGGAATTTTAGAGAGTTCGCCTAACAAAAACTTAGATTTAAGTGCTTCATTCACTTTTATATTGAATTGGTCTTGATGAAGTTCAAAAGCCGTTTTAGCCAGTTGGCTATAATCCAGACGAATCATCACCTCTTTCACTCTTTCTAAAGAATGCAGAAATACGGCGTCTGCGATCGTGTCCACGATCACATCTCTAAATCGGAATGTAATTTCCCTCGTAACAATGTCGCTTAGGTTTTGCCCGGACTGACCTAACTTATAAAATGCGATTAGAATTTTCATTCCTCTCAAAAGTAGAAAAGGACGAAGGAAATAAAACGGAATCACTCCTACAATTTCATACCAATTCATCGAGAAAAATGTTCCTGGCTCTTTAGATTTTCTGAACTTAGAGATGAGCTCCATTACCCAAACGACTAAGACAAAAAAATCAAATCCGATCACATAGATATACAATTCTTTGGGAAGAATTTCATTATACGAATTATAGGTCAAAAGTAGAAAAACATCCAAAGCCGCGATAGGTAGAAGGAATAAATCTCTTCCCGAACCCGGCAACGCTCGAAACCAAAGATAGAAATGCCAAATGTTAAATTTGTTGACCCGGACCGGAAAATGTTCGGAATCAGCCATTTTACTCATAACCTCCTTGGAAAGGTTGGTTTACAGTATTTACGAGAATAGAATTCTGGTCACTACAATTCCATGTCTTCTCAAGTGGTGATTGACGGTTTCAATCTGATCTATAAATTCCCCGATTTGGAAGAATATATGGTTCGAAACAGGCTTTTAGAAGCCAGACAAGGACTTTTAAAACGAATCGAGTCATATTCCCAAAAAAAGAAGGAACAAACTTTTCACATTTTTTTCGACGGAAAAAAAGAAATCGGTAACGCAATCTTTCAGGAAACTTTCGGAAAACTAAATGTGTATTTTAGCCATGGTAGAAAGGCGGACGATGTGATTAAGGAATTTGTTCGAACAAATGTCCGCCCTTCTGAAATCGAAGTGGTCAGTTCGGATAAAGAGATTTTTTTTCATGCAAAAAAATGGGGTGCCAATCCAATCACTTCCGAAGATTTCGCCACAATTGTTATCGCGAAAATTTTTCCTTCCAAACCCGATCCCGAAAAATTCGAAGATAGGATATTGAATTCCGAAGAAGTGGAACATTGGAAAAACTTATTTAGGGAAGACGAATAACAGTGTTGTTCAATTCGGTGACTTTTGCGATTTTTTTTGCGATCGTTTATGTGATCTACTGGTCGGTCCCCAAAAAAAACCGTCCTAATCTTTTGATTTTTTCCAGTATGTTCTTCTACATCTGGTTTTCTTGGATTTTTTTTCTTCACTTCCTACTTGTAATTTTATTCAATTATTTCTTTTACCTTCGTATCAAAACATCTCAAAAAAATCCGAAACGATGGATGATTGTCTCGATCCTTTTTAACTGCATCAATCTCGGATTTTTCAAATACTTTTATTTCTTTTCCAGAGTTCTCGCCGATCTTACTGGCTATCCTTTCTTCCAGGAAATTCAGGGAGTCATTCATATCGTTCTCCCTCTCGCGATCAGCTTTTACAGTTTTCAGATGATTGCAGCGGCAGTGGACGCAGCAAGAAATCCAAATATAGAAACCATTTCTCTCAAAGGATACTTTCTATTTGTTCTATTTTTTCCTGTTTTGATCGCCGGACCGATTATGAGAACCGGAGATTTTTTTCCGAACTTAGATAACCTCAAACCGGACCAGAATAAGATCTATAACGGCTGTTACTTGATAATGGGCGGCTTACTCAAAAAGGTACTGATTGCGGATCCTGCGGCAGGTATTATTTCGCCGATTTTTTCGAATCCAGAAGTGTATGATTCGACTTCTTTGATTTTTGCTGGAATCGGATATTCGATTCAGGTTTTTTGCGATTTTTCGGGCCTTACTGATATGGCACGGGGAGTAGGGGCACTTCTTGGATTTTATCTGCCGGAAAATTTTAAAGCTCCTTTTTTCTCCTTAAGCGGAAGGGAACTTTGGCAAAGATGGCACATAACGTTATCCTTCTGGCTTCGGGATTATATATACTTTTCTCTGGGTGGAAGTAGGATTGCACAATGGAGAACACATTTAAACTTAATCCTTACCATGACTATCGGAGGTTTTTGGCACGGAGCGGATTATACGTTTATCGCGTGGGGCTTTTATTGGGGGATTCTACTTGCAGGAGAAAGATATTTAGAAACATCCCTTGGATGGAAACTGGTTCCGGAAAAAAATATCGTTTTGAAAGTTCTCAAGGCCTGTATCGTATTTTTATTCTTTTCTTTTGGTGCTGTTCTTTTTAGAGCAAACAATGCAAATACTATGATTCAGCACGTAGCCGGAATCTTTACAAACTCTCCAAATAAGATCGAAACCGAACTTGCTTCATCCTCTCTTTTTTGGCTCGGAGATGCGGGAAATTTGGTCGACGGGGGTTCTTTCTTCTTACTCAATCAAATGGGAAACGTGGAAAAGTTCCTTTATCTTTTTTTAGCTCTAGTTCTTTTCAATTGGATCCAATACGTTCCCGACTTTTGGAAACGATTTAGAAAATACGATCCTTGGCTTCTTATATGTGCGGGAGTCATTTCCATTTTTTTACTCGCTTTATTTTCGGAAGACTCGGGCGCTTTTATCTATTACAAATTTTAGGAAAATAGAATGTTTCGAAACCGATTTCTCTTCGTTCCTTTTGTAATATTCATCATCGCATTCGGCATCGATAAACTGATCAGCTCTACGGTGCTCGAACCGTATTATTCTTTGACTCTTTCCGATCTAAATTTTAGGCATAAAGAATTCCTTTTCGAAGAGTTAAAAGATTATCTGAAAAAAGAAAACCGTAAAAAAGTTTTGGTCTATTTCGGAAATTCAAGAGCACTTCTTTTTAGAAACGATTATATTGAAAAAAAATACCCGAACTGGGTTTTATTCAATTTTTCTGTGCCTGGTGGTTCTCCCGATTATTATCTTTATTGGTTAGAAAAATTTCGATCCGATTCCGTAAAACCGGATTTTATCTTGTTGGATGAATCGATAGAAATTTTTAATTCTTCTTCCGTATTGACCCTAGATGAAGTACTCTTTTACGGACTCAGCCCATCCTTCGTGTTCAGACACGCGGATCGTTATTCTTCTTCGGATCTTACCGGATACATCGCAAAAAAATTATTTCATACACATAAGAATCGACCGAGATTCAATGTAATCCGGGCAAGAGCAAAAGATGGTGGGCTTCTTGCTGCGGGCTACAGCAAACTGCGTTCAACAATTTGGGAAAATCTCAAAAAACAAAGGGGAAGTGCAACTTCGGATGCAAGTCCAAGAGTCGTTTTACCGGCGGAACTTTTGAAAAAAAGATCAAATACGGATTTTAAATCGTACCTGACTCCGTTTACGTTCAATCCAAAGATGCTCGCCAATCAAGAAGACGCAATTCGAATCATAAAAGAAATCGGAGTTGCCTATGCGGCCATTTGGGTAAGAGTTGCACGCCCTTATTTCGAACTTTATAAAACCAGAAAAGTTCTCACGAGCGAGAAAGATGAAAAAACCCCATATGAGATTATGGTTCCTATATTAAAAAAATTGCATAAATCTACGGAAACAGAATTCTGGAATATGAATGAAGATTCGAAATATCGCTGCGACGACTTCAGCGATCCGGGCCACATGTCTCCGAGTTGTTTTAACGATTATGCAGATTTTATCTTTCAAAGGCTTCCAAAATGAATTCGGGACGATTTCATACAGCCGGTGATTTTCAAAATTAAAAATCGTACACTGATAATGGAAGCGAGACGTTTTAAGTTTCACAAAGACGTAGAAGTTCCCGCAGATTACGTCTCTATTGACTTTATTGTTATTAAATCCTCGTAGGAATATTCTGAGGTTTTAGAACAAGCTTATTTTCATTCTCCATTCCATTTGAATTGAGAACCGTTGGGATTTCTGAAATTTCAAACTATAGGTGAAATGTATTCACAGAAGGTTCATAATCTTTCAGAAGACTTTTAAAAATTTATAAAATGTAATCTTTGGTTGAAAAGAGTTGTTAAAAATTCCATAGTCCAGACTAACAAAACTGCTTCAATTGACCGTTTTCATGAAACAGAAATGGATGGAAAATGAATTTTCAACAACTCTAATGAAAAAATAAATCGACCTCTTCCGGATAAATCACGCTACGATTTCCGAAACCAACTCAGGAAGAATTTCCCCCGTTTTTCCTTGAATAAAAAGATCCACGGAAGAGGAGAAGGAAGAACGTTCCGGATTGACTTCAATAAGAATGGCACCTGAACGTTTTGCAACCTGAGTTAGATACACCGGCATGCTAACAAGACCGGAGGTTCCGAGAACCAATAATAGATTTGTATTTTCCATTCTTTGAATGGAAAAATTCAGTTTCTCTTGGTCGTAACTTTCGCCGAACCAAACTATCCCCGGTCTTAAAAAATTTCCACAGAATTTACACTTTGGGGGAAGTAAACCTTCCCCATTGAGGATTTTCTCATTGGATTCTTGACTGCAGGATGTACAACGATTAATAAAAATATTTCCGTGCATTTCGAGTAACTTCCTAGAGCCTGCACGAATATGAAGCCCGTCCACATTCTGAGTGACTAGAAAAAAATCAGGATGTATTTTCTCCAATTCTGCAAGCGCCAGATGCCCACGATTCGGTTGTTTGGTGTCGATAATGTTCCTTCTCCAAAGATACCATTCCCAAACTAGCTTGGGATCCTTTTGAAAGGCTTGTGGAGTTGCTAAATCTTCGGCTCGAAAATTTTTCCAAAGGCCGCCGCTTCCCCGAAACGTGGGAATCCCACTTTCGGCGGAAATTCCGGCTCCGGAAATTGCAGTGATTCTCTGAAATTTACCCTTATGCTTCGATATGAATTCTTTCATAAAGCAAGTTGAAGAGCGGATTTCACTTTCAACATAGATTCTTTCCCACATAGGATTCTTACGAGCTCTAAAGAAAATTCGAAGGCAGAACCGGGACCGATACTTGTAACGATCTTTCCGGAAATTTCCAACCGGGAACCGGTATAACCCGATGTATCGGATACGATTCCAGGAAAAGCGGTAAAACGATCCTCAGAAGTTAGTATATTTTGATGTACTAAAATACTAGGTGCGGCACAAATGGCACCGATCCATTTGTTCTCTTTTTTCGCTTCTTGGAGAAAATCGGCTATTTTGGGGTCTGCTCCTAGAACCTTGGTGCCTCCGGCTCCACCCGGAAGCACGATCATATCGAAGTCTTTTAAGTTTACCGCGTCTAAAGTTGTATCAGCTAAAAGGTAAATTCCTCTGGAAGCCTTTACCGGTCCTTCCTTTAGGGAAGCACTCGTAACTTCCACCCCGGCTCTGCGGAGAACATCTACGATGATAACCGCTTCCATTTCTTCCATTCCTTCTGCGAATGGGACCAAAACCTTAGGCATATACTTCTCCTTTAGAAACCTTAAATTCACTTGAGGGAGATTCGTTTGAATTTCAATCCGGTTTGATATCGGATCGTCCTTCTTTCATCGCGAATTCAATCATTTCTTCCGCTTCTTTACCTAAATACCAATTGATACAACGATGCGCCCCGTAAATCAACGGAGTAATCGCAATTGCAACTCCGCATTTGTAAATGAAGTTGTTTGTGGAAATCTGATTTAGTTCCTGAAAACTGAGTTTTCCTCCGCTAAGCGCAATATAAATCACTACGAAAGAGTCAACGAGCTGCGAAACGATTGTGGAACCGGTGGCTCGTAACCAAATATATTTGTTCTCGGTTTTTATTCTGAGAAAGTGAAAGATCTGAATATCGATCAATTGTCCGATCAAATATGCCACAATCGAACCAACAATGACCTTTCCCGAATTCGAGAAAACTACATTGAAAGAATGGTTGTCCACCGGAGAATTCGGGGCTGCCGGAATCAGCATGTCCAACATCAAAAGGAAGTAAGCCAGGAAAATCATCACCATTCCCAAAAGTGTAGTAAAACGAACTCCCTTTCTTCCATAGTATTCGTTCAGAAGATCGGTCACAATGAATGTAACCGGAAATGGTATTACGCCCATCGTAAGCGTAAAACCGAAAGAAACAAAAAGTTTGGAGCCTGTCACTTCCGCAAGGATCAAGAACGTCAAAAAGAAAGCATTTAGAATGATGAATAATTTCTGGGATTTAGAAAGAGGCATAAGCGGTTTTTTCCCTTGATCTCACATATTCGTCAACTTGTATTGACAACCCTTAACCCAATAAATTTCTGGAAATGAATTTCAAATTACTTCAACTTAGGAAACTTCTTTATTTTCTCAGATTTTGATTCGATAATGAAATTATAACACCAATGGCACACGAACAAGAAGACAAATACGATATTTCCGTAGATTCGATAAAACCGGTTTCCTTTCCAAAAGATTCAGAACCCAAACATAAAATCTTACTTTACTCCCTTACTTGGTTTTTATTATCCTTACTTTCCTTTTCCTTGGGGATTCATCTTCTCAAAAAGGGTGATTCCTCTTTTCCAGGGGAAAACATTCGTGTGAGTTCTGTCGGAGTCATAGACGAAATCCGAAATTTTTTCTCGATTCATAAAATAACGGATTCTTCCGAAAGGGAAGGGGCGCCTTCAAAATCGGAATCCAATTCGGGCTTTTTCTCATTGGAAGAAGACGATGATGTATCCGGGACTGAAGGAACTCTATTGTCAAAAGCGGATGAAAATACGAATTTCCGCGCTTCCACTTGGTTTTCGGATTATGAAGCGATGAGAAAGACCGTACATCTTTACAACGAAATCCACCCGTTTATCTACGGAATGAAAGGCCGTGAAACAAACAACGGAGATCTTTATTCCAGTTGGGGAAGGTCTCAAAAGCACGAACGTGTCGCAGAATTACGTAAACTCAATCCGAACGTCAAGATCATTCCTACGATCTTTCGCTGGGAGAATAAGTACGAAAAAATTTCCGAAAACATCGGAATGAAAGGTCGAAATGATATTCGTGACAAACACCTCGCCAATATCCTTTACGAGTTGGATACATATGGTTACGACGGGATTGATATCGATTACGAAGGAATGAGTTGCGAGAAAAAAGAAAAATTTGAAGAGTTTATCGTCATTCTTTCCAAAGAAATCCATAAACGTGGAAAAATTCTCTCTGTTGCGGTTCATCCAAAAACCCCTGCCAAAAAAGAATCCATGAAAGTCTGCAAGGGTCTGAAAAATAAAATTAAAATGGATTACGCAGAAAATTGGAGAGGACCTATGACTCACGATTACGCCTTTCTTGCTAAACATGCAGATCGTATTAAGATTATGGCATACGAACTCCATCCTAGAAAATACAGAAACCCGGGGCCCGGTCCACAAGCACCAAACACCTGGATTAAAAGTATTATCGAATATGCGAAAGCAAGAGTTCCATCTCGTCAGTTGTATATGGCTATTCCTACTTATGGATACGATTGGGCTTTAAATTGCAACTCGAGGATCAAATCGGTTTACTATCAGGATGCTGTTCGCAAAAAAGAATTAGGAATCCACAGACAACCGACTAACATCGATGAGATTCTTGCAAACACTAAGAATTCCGGTTCCTGGACGAATCTCTCCAAATTTTCCTGGGTTCATACCGGAAAAACTTATGAGGATCCAAGTATCTGGTATAAATCGGAAGGTTGTGATCGTGTTGCGTTTTACATGAATCGTAAAGCGTTCGAAGATAAGATGAATCTTTTAAGACAATACGATTTGGGTGGATTTTCTTTTTGGCAATTGATCAGCGATAATGATCCAGGAATCAACGATTACTTAGAATTATTGGTTTCCAACAAACTTCCTTCTGTGGAAAAAGTAAAAGATCCAGTACAAAATCCGACTGCACCCGCTACAGAACAAGCCGTTCCGGAAGAAGCAAAAATGGATCGTCAACATCATTCGGAGAAACTTGCCAGAAAACAAGGTTGATACTCTTATTACGGACTCTCCTTTTGAAGCGGCGAAAATCCTGCTTGAAGGAGGGAACGTCGTTTTTCCTACGGAAACGGTTTATGGAATCGGAGCATCCGCGTTTGACTTCAAAGCTTGTAAGAAAATCTATGAAGTTAAAAACAGGCCTTTTGATAATCCTCTCATCCTTCACGTAGAAAACCTTTCCTCCTTAAAAACTTACGGAAATATCAGTGAAAAAGCTGGTCTTGTATTTCAAAATTTTTCTCCCGGGCCTATTACCGGTATTTTTACAAAGAAAAATCAAGATCTTTTTACCGCCGGTTTGAATACGGTTGCCTTAAGAATTCCATCCAACCCAACAACTCAACTATTTTTGAATCTTTGTGGCGTTCCGGTCGCCGCCCCATCCGCGAACCTTTCCGGAAAACCATCCTTAACAAAAATTGAATATATTTTAGAAGAGTTTTCCGGTAGAGTGGACTGTATTTTAAAAGGAGAAGAACCAAAGATAGGAATCGAATCGACCGTAATCGATTTCAGCTCCGAACCTCCGGTTCTCCTTCGTCCCGGTTTTGTGGATCGAAACGATCTCCTGAAAATATTGCCCGATCTTAAAGGAATCGAATCGTTTAACGAACTGAACAAAATACCCAGAAGTCCGGGTCTCAAATATAGACATTATGCCCCCGCTTGCAAAGTCGTATTAAAGGATTCATTAAAGGGAATTTCCGGAAATTTTGCACAAATCGGTTTTCACTTCGAATCGGAATCAATGTTTCAGGTTTTGGTTTCTTCCAATGAAGAATATATGAAATCCATTTACTCCTTTTTCGTGGAATGCGATCGTAAGGGGATTAAGGAAGCATGGTGTGAAATTCCCAAAGATGGAAACGGAAAAGAAGCGTTAATCAATCGAATTTCAAAAGCCGCTTCGAAATAATACAGTAGGCACACATCGACTTCTCCTAAATAACGTGAATTCGACAGTTGAAAATCTTAGCGAATCAAACGAAAAACCTAAAATTATTTTTGGTTCCAAAACGCGGATTGTAACAAGAATTCCACTTCCGTGCATTGAAATTTTCTTCTCAAGGGATCGATCATCTTGATGGAAGTGGATTGTAAAACTTCCGGGAATGAAGAAGCGAAATTTCCATCCAATCGATTTATTAAAAACCCTGGCTTTAAAGATCTAAGAAAATTTTGAAATGTGAAAAGGGTAGGTAAGTATCGAATCTCCAACCGTTGTGTTTTCAATTCTTGTTTAATATCTTCTAATAAACCCAAAAAGTCAGTGATGGAATCGATCATCTTTTCCTTTAAAAATCGGCTAGATGTGAAAACTCTTCCCTGACCGAATCGTTTATCCAAAGTCGAGATTGGAATTTTTCTCGCGTCGGCGACTCGCTTATAAAAAAGCCCTTCCGATTCTTTGATTTCCTGCCTCATTAGTTTTCTGGATTCCGGATGTATCGGTCCATACTCGGAAAGAAGATCTCTGTATTTGTAAAAGCCGACTCTGTCCTTTGTCACCCCCAATTTAGAGTAAAAATTTTTCAGATCCAAACGAAGAGAAAGACTACCAATACTTCCGACGATTCCGTATGGAGAGGCATAAATTTTTGAAGCACCGCAGGAAAGATAATAACCCCCACTTGCCGAAACGTTTTGTACATATGCATAGACCGGTTTCTTTTTTTGTAATTTTAGAATTTCTTGATAGAGAAGTTCAGAAACAAAGGCTGAACCTCCGGGAGAATCCACTTCTAGAACGACCGCTTTTACGGAAGATTCGTCTCTCAGTTCTTTGAGTGCATTTCGAACCGAATAATACGAAATACCTTCCGTTTTACCTTCCCCCTTGCCGATCGTATCGTGATGAATCGTCCCTTTGAGCGGAAGAACCGCGACAACGGGAGGCCTCTTGGGAAGAAGTTTAAAATTTACTAATTTAGAAAAACGATATAAATAAGAAAGGGTTAATTCTTTTGCGAGCGGCTTTTGATTTTCTTTTTCGTAGTTTAAATAAAGAAAATTTTCCTTAAAATCCTCTTCGTTTAGAAATCCGGTAATGAATTCTCTTTTCTGGAGCGTTTTTGCGGATAGAAAAGGTTCGGAAAAAGTTTCGAGTACAAAGCCGGTATAACGTTTAAAAAGTGAATCCAAATCGTCCGTCATCTGTCTTAAAAGAGAGTTCAGATTTTCGCGCGCTTTTGGTGAGAATTTATCCCTTTGAAAGGATTCTCCGAAGGATTTATACGGCCCACTTTGGAAAGTCTCCACTTTTATTCCCCATTTTTTGCCGGCATTTCCGAAAAAAAACGACTCTGTAGAGGGTAAAACGGGAAAAAATTCCGACGATTCCGAACTGAATCTTTCATTACAGATTCCTAAAAGGAACAAAGATTTGAGTCCACCAGTAAGTGCAAATCCCTCCAGAGTGATTCCGGATTCTTTCAGAATTCGTAACCTTTCCGCTATGCTTAAGACTTCACTGAACCCGTATTCCGGTTGTTGAATCAAAACCGAAACTTTTTTCAACCCGGGGACTTGAGAGAGTAGTTTGAGTTCCAACAGAAAATCCGTGAAAAAAGCATTTTCCTCTTTGGAGGAAAGTAATCTCATTAAAAAAGACTTACGATAGTTCGTAAATTCGGATGGAATTTCCAAAAAGTAGTGACGATTCGATATGAATCGAAATCGAATCCAACGGATCAGTTGAAAAATGAGTCGAAACGGAATCAGCACGATTTGGAGAAAATTTAGAAACATGACGCCAGTTTGAAAATTAGATTCCTACTGAAAAAGAAGAATTTCTTTTAGGAAAGGAGTTTTCAGATTTTAGTACGCCATAAATCCTAAAAAGAGAGAGGGTATTTCATTGCAGGAAATTCGGATTCGCGGAGCAAGAGAACACAACCTTAAAAATATTAACGTGGATATTCCCAGAGATAAGCTCGTAGTTATTACTGGTTTATCCGGTTCCGGAAAATCTTCTCTCGCTTTTGACACGATCTATGCGGAAGGTCAGAGAAGATACGTAGAAAGTTTGTCTGCATATGCCAGACAATTCCTGGGCCAAATGGAAAAACCGGATTTAGATCTGATCGAAGGCCTTTCTCCCGCAATCTCCATCGAACAAAAAACCACTCACAGAAATCCAAGATCCACTGTCGGAACAGTTACGGAAATCTACGATTATCTCAGACTTTTATACGCAAGAGTGGGAAAACCTCATTGTCCGGAATGTGGAACTCCGATTCAATCCATGTCCATCGATCAGATCACTGCACGGGTTCTTGCATTTCCACAGGGAAGTAAACTACAAATTCTCGCCCCTATCATTGCGGGTAAAAAAGGAGAACACAAGGACGTCCTAGAAAAGATCCGCAAAGACGGCTTTAACCGGGTAAGAATCAACGGAGAAATACGAACTCTCGACGAGGAAATTTTACTTAAGAAAAATTTTAAAACTTCCATCGAAATTGTAGTCGACCGAATCGTGATGAAAGACGGAATCCGAAGTCGTCTGGCCGATTCGGTGGAAACCGCTCTCAAACAATCCGAAGGACTCGTGATCTTGGATGACGGTTCCAAGGATCACATCCTTTCTCAGAAGATGGCTTGTCCGAACGGACATGATATCGGTTTTACCGAACTTTCTCCTCGAATGTTTTCCTTCAATTCTCCTTATGGAGCTTGCGAAACCTGCGACGGTTTAGGAAGTTTATTGGAATTTGACGAGGACCTTTTGGTCAACGATCCGGAACTTTCCTTGGTTGACGGTTGCATCGAGGCCTGGGCCGGTTCCAAAAGCAACGGCTTTTGGTTTATGGCGACCCTCAAGTCCTTATCCGATTCTTTAAAATTTAAAATGAACACTCCGTGGAAGGATCTTCCCGAAAAAACGAGACAAACCATTCTCTACGGAGATAAGAAGATCAAAATCGAATACGATTTTCGAGGAGCCAATTCTCATTATGAATTCACGAAAGAATACGAAGGTGTGATTCCCAATTTGCAGAGGAGATACAAGGATACAAAATCGGATTCGATGCGTCAATGGTTCGAATCCTACATGACAAACCATCCTTGCCCTTCCTGCAAAGGGAAACGTCTAAAACGGGAAAGTCTTTCCGTAAAAGTGCATAACGTTCCTGTGGATGAATTCACTTCATATTCCATCGAAAAAGCTTTACACTTCGTCGAAGGTTTAAAAGTTACAGGAGCCGAAGAAGTGATCGCAAAACCGATTTTGAAGGAAATTCATCAGAGACTTTCCTTCTTAAATGACGTTGGAGTAGGTTATTTAACCCTGGAAAGAAGCGCAGGATCCTTGTCGGGAGGAGAAGCACAACGTATCCGACTTGCGACTCAGATCGGTTCAAGATTGATGGGTGTTCTTTATATTCTAGACGAACCTTCCATCGGTCTGCATCAAAGGGACAATACAAAACTCATCTCCACTCTCAAAAATTTAAGAGATTTAGGAAACACCGTTCTTGTGGTCGAACACGATCACGAAACAATGGAAGAATCGGATTGGTTGATTGATATGGGGCCGGGGGCAGGGGTTCATGGCGGTTCCATCGTTTGTGCGGGAACCCCTGCAAACGTAGCTAAACACAAGGATTCTTTAACCGGAAAGTATCTTTCGGGTAGAAGAAACATTCCGATTCCGGCAAAACTCCGGGAAGGAAACGGAAACCAACTTCAAATTATAGGAGCCAAAGAAAATAATCTCAAAAATATAGACGTAAATATTCCTCTAGGAAAGTTAGTCGTCATTACTGGTGTTTCCGGATCCGGAAAGTCGACTCTCATCAACGATATTCTTTACAACGCCGCCGCTCATAAGGTGATGAAGATGAAAACCTTGGCGGGAAAACACAAGACGATCAAGGGTTTCGAAAATATCGACAAGATCATAAACATAGACCAATCCCCCATCGGAAGAACTCCCCGTTCCAATCCCGCGACATATACCGGGCTTTTTACGCCGATTCGGGAAATGTTCGCAGGACTTGAAGAAGCAAAACTGAGAGGATACGGGCCCGGAAGATTCAGCTTCAATGTAAGTGGGGGGCGCTGTGAAACTTGCGAAGGCGATGGGATTCTGAAAATTGAAATGCACTTTTTACCGGACGTATATGTGACCTGCGAGGTTTGTAAAGGGAAACGATACAATCAAGAAACATTAGAAGTTCGTTATAAAGGGAAGAATATATTCGACGTCCTTGAAATGACCGTAGAGGACGCAAACGAGTTTTTCGAAAACATTCCCATCGTAAAAAGAAAATTAGAAACCCTTTTAGAAGTAGGACTAGGTTACATCCGACTCGGACAACCTGCGACTACGTTTTCAGGAGGAGAAGCCCAGAGAATCAAACTTGCCACGGAACTTTCCAAAAGACCTACAGGAAAAACCTTGTACATTTTGGACGAACCGACGACAGGGCTTCACTTTGAAGACGTTAGACATCTTTCAGAAGTTCTTCACACTCTCGTAGATCGAGGAAATTCCATGATTGTAATAGAACACAATCTAGACGTGATTAAACAAGCGGACTGGATTGTGGACATGGGACCCGAAGGAGGGGATGGGGGAGGACTTGTTATAGCGGAAGGAGTCCCCAAAGACGTGGCAAAAGTAAAAAATTCCTATACAGGTCAATATCTTAAGAAAGTCTTTGCATCCGAAAACGGTAAGTCCACTGTATCGAACGATTCTTCGAATAAAAACGGAATGCAGAAAAAAAATCCACTCGGGAAACAAAACAAAAAGTGAATCGTTAAAATATCCAACGAGGCATTATGAATCTAAAAGAATTCTTATCTTCTATTCCATCCAATGAATATAAAACCGTTTTCAGGGACGCACTTCCATATTTAGTGGAAGAAGGATACTTTGAAGCAATCACTGGAGGTTCCTTTGAAACGTTTCACAAAAAAATCCATCAATTAGGCTCTTATCCGAGAGGAATTGGACTCGGAATCGCGATGATGGCGCAGACCAATGTTGCGGGAAGGATTTTAAAATTCGTCTCGGACGGTTTTTTAAATGAAAATAGAACGTCACAAATTTTTCAAAGAGAAGAAACGATCGCAATTGGGGCCAGACTCTTAAAGGATATAAGTTCCGGAAAAGATATTATTTCCATGGGAGTTAGTGAACCAGGATGGAAAGGAAGAATTTCTAATATCGTCACTAAATATCGGATTGAAAATAATCGAATCATCCTAAGTCTATCCAAGTCTTTTTTAACGAATGGTGCAAACTGCAGTGGATTTTTAATCGTAGCAAAATCACCTTCCGAAACATTCGACGTGATTTATATAGCCCGTGATTCTTACGGTCTTGAATTGGAAGTATTCGATCTAGAATATGCCAAAGAAGCAACTCACTGTAGACTGAAAGGGAATGATTTGTCCCTTCCTTTGAAAAATTTATTCTTTTTTAACTACCAAAGCTTTGCGCCCGAAATCCATCTTTCGGAAATGTTATCCGCTTCTGCACTTTTTTGCGGTTATGTTGATTTTATCCTAAAAACTCTTTTGAAAGAGAAAAAAGACGTGGATCCAAGAATCGCCGGAAAAATCATAGACATTCAGCAATTGTTATATTCAAAAATTATTGATATATCCAAAAAAAAGGATCAAGATCCGAATTTTAGAATAGAAGAAATTCATCCTTACGGTTATGAAACGGCTTTGGATTTGATTTATTCTTGGCTTACGGATCTGGTGAGCGGAGTGGAATTATCCAACATGTTTCCGGATATAGGACTTTTTTATTCCATTCACCCAGGCAAAACCCCGATCTATCAAAAGAATATTCTAAAAAAGATAAGATCCTTACGTTAAAACAAATTTTACTAACGGCAATATATATCAAGTCCATCTTGGAACATCGAATCCATATTTCTATCGAATCTTCCATTACCATACATAGCTCTTCCAATTGGAAGAAGTTCATTTGAAGATGAGTATTTCTCACGCTCCACCAATGCAATAACATAAGTTCGGTGCAACTAATGTAAAAGCGATTATTATGCTGTGATCGTAGAGAGCAGCCTTAAGTTTCAGAGAAACTCAGGCGAAACGCTTTCGTAAAAAGCGTTTCAATTATGAAATTTGCGAACGATTTGCCTAAACTTTCCTATATCGAATTCACGTTAAAATACATTTTATTATTTTAATGCTGCATTACTCAAGAAGTATAACGGATATGTAATCTGTTTTTAAATTTTACTTGCAATAAATTTTAAATTTTCAAAAATCTCACAAGGAAAAATGAATCCTATGAAAACAATCAATCATATAAAATTCGCAACTTTGGCTATAATCATTTTATTAGGAAATTCAAATATTTATGCCTGGGGACATCAGGGGCACAAAACAATTGGAATTATTGCGCAACATCTATTGGTTAATTCCAAGGCATTTGAAGAAATTAATAACATTCTAGGAGGTTTAACTTTAGAAGAAATATCAACATGCCCTGATGAACTTAGAGTATTCCAATCCGAAAAGAAGCCGATGAGCTCAGTTTGTAATCAAATCTTTACTAATCCCGAACCCCCTACAAATACTGGTTCATGGCATTTTATAGACACTCCCATTTCACAGTTTAATCCTACACATGAAGATATAGTAAAGGCTTGCAAATCCTCTTGTGTACTCACGGAGATAGATAGATGGAGCAATGTATTAGCAGATACTACTCAGACCAATGCAAAAAGATTACAAGCTCTTTCATTTGTTGTGCATTTTATTGGAGATATACACCAACCTTTGCACGTTGCGGAACGGAATCATGATCTTGGCGGCAATAAAGTAAAAGTGAGAATCGGAAGATATAAAACCAACTTACACAGTTTCTGGGACACAAATTTAGTAAATTACATCAGTACAAATCCTATCTCAACGACAATCCTTCTAAAATCAGATGTAGCCTTCGCGCAAACTGAAGCACAAACTACTCCGGAAACCTGGGTTCTCCAAGGTTTTCAATTTGCTCGTAATGTTGCTTATGATGGAATTCCCATCGATTATGCTTCTGTTGTAAGGATTTCAAATGCATACATCCAGAATGCTATACCAGTAGTGAAACATCAGTTAGCAAGCGCAGGAGTCAGATTATCACAACATCTTGCTAAAATATTTTCAAGTTCTAACAAACAAAAATAATATAAAAACTTAGAGCCGGTCTTAAAACCTGAAGAAAAATATCTCTAAACGATCCGGCAAGTTTTTAAAAAACGTCGGAATTCCCACAGAAACCATCGCATTGGCGGTTTTCTCCCGTCGTTTAAAATTGTAATAGTTCTTACATTCCTAAGGTTTTGAGACCGGCTCTTAATATACCAGAGACTTTAAATTTAATTCTAATATTTTCGGGAAAAAAAGAAAAAAGTCAAAAACCGGCGGTTGCAGTTTTCAGATCTTTGTAACGAATTTGGAATCAGTCGAAAGACAGGTTACAAGTATTTAGAAAGATACGAATCGGGAAAAAATCGACGGTTTAAAAGATCGATCTAAGAAGCCCAAAAAGCATCCGAATGAAACTCCCGAGAATGTTGTCTTGCTCATTATGCAGATGCGGGAGAAGCATCCCACTTGGGGAGCACGGAAACTTTTGTGGGCATTACTCATCTCTACATAATAGAGTGTCTAAAATTCTTCATCAAACGCGGGATTTATGCTCAAATTAACGGTACTCTGTTTTATAGGAATCAGTAAAAGGAAAGTATCCAAGAGCTAAATCCTGGCCGGCACCAAGTACGATTGGCGATATTCTAAAAAGAAAAGGATTAGTTCGTAAAATACGTCGTAGGAAAAAAACTCCTGAAAGTCTTTTTCCATTTTCCGATGTAAAGTCTCCCAATGACGTTTGGTGTGCAGACTTCAAAGGTCACTTTACTGTTAGGAACGGAAAACGTTGTGATCCATTGACAATCACAGATGAGCATAGCCGCTTTCTATTAGGATGTCAAATCCTGAAGAAAACGGATGGAGAAAGCACCAGGCGGGTATTTGGTACAACTACAACGAATCCGTGTAACCCATGTGTCCGGTCTAAAGTGTTACTGATGTGCCAGAACATACAATGAACAACTTCCCATAATGTAAATTATGTCACATTATGGGAAGTTGCTTATTTCCTCATTTAAAAATATACTTGAAACACTGAACGTTTCCTCAACTAAAAACCTACACGAAACCTAATCAAAAATCAGCACTCTTTTAAG
>NZ_QAJG01000033.1:30000-33419 GCF_003046425.1 Leptospira borgpetersenii serovar Javanica | reverse complement strand
TATCAGTCTGATCAATCGTCGCGAATGCTTTTCTCTAACGAGTTAAATTATTGGGTGATTAAAAAAAATGCGAAAAAATATTTACTGCTCCGGATGGGGCGCCATATCAGAGCCGGTCTCAAAACCTCCAAAATGTGGGAACTCCCACGAAAGCTTGACAATAATAAAACCTATTCGAAGGCCGATGATCGTCAAAGGGGAGAGAACTTTTCATTTTATTAAAAATTCAAAATGAATATTTCTGTAGAGGTTTTAAGACCGGTTCTTAGACCTTTCGTAAATTTTAAAATCAGCAGGCAAACAATCTTCGATGAAAAAACGAATATAGATGGACGAAAGAACTCGAAATCTCTACAGATGGAAACGAAACTTAAAAAAATACGATTTCAAACCCTTGCTAATCTGCTTTCCAGCATTTCAATGATTTGATTCACGTTCTTTTTATTGATCACGACTTCGTAAGCAGCCGCAAGAACCGGCGTGTTTTCCGCGGTTATTTTCATCAAATTCGGCATTACCTTAAGGCCATAGAATCCGTTCGACATTCTTTCCGATGGAGAACCGTAAGCGATATCGTATCCCGTCTTTCTATCTTTTGCATCCATTCCGAAACAAGAAAGCATAAAGTCGGTTAAACCGGAAAGACCTAAAAAAGTCTCTGATTGTCCGCCCATCTTGGTGCCGATCGCAGTCATCTCCGCAAAAAAACGATTGGATAAATGAAAGAGAGAATTATCCACATTACCGCCGAAAGTCTGTGTGAAATACCCCTCCACAATTCCCATTGCAAGCGCATAGATCGTTTTCAGAGCGCCTCCCAATTGGACACCTTTGACGTCGGTTGGGATTCTCGCTGGTCTTGGAAAGATATAACCGTTGGTAAAAAGTTTTTGAACTCTTGAAATGAGTGTCTCATTCGACGCGGCTATCTCGAAACCGGAGATTTTTCTTTCCATGATTTGATCCGGATAACAAGCTCCCGCAATTACACCGAGGCGATCGTCTTCCAAACCGAATGCGTTTTGTACTTCGTCGAGAATCAAACCAGTACTTGTAAAACCTTTGATCACGTTAAAGAAAGGCGCCTTGTTTCTATTTAAATAAGGTTGAATTTCCGGATAAACGTTGATGAGTTCCCAAGGATTAGTTCCTTGAATGAATAAGGTAGCGGTCTTTAAAACATCCGGATCGGAAGTAAAAACCAAATTCGGAGGAAGTTTATAAAGAGGGTAGTATTTCAGTTCTCTTCTTTCCGTATTACATTGTTCCGTGTATGCCTGATCTGGATGATAGAGATAAACCAGAATATCCTTGTTTGCAAGAAGAGTGGCGACGGCGATCGACATACTACTTGCGCCGATCACGACGATTTTTTCTTCCGGCTCGTTTGGAACTTTGATGAGAATATTTTTACCGGAAACGTTTCCCTTGTAGAGATTTCTATAAGTTCCGTGTTGGTGCTTATTCAAATTAGAGCCCACAAGAAGAGCAAGATTGTCGATCAAGAATTGCTTTTTATCTCCGTGTTCCGGAAACTGAAGTTGTTCCACTTCCTTAGGAAAAGATTCCATTTGTTTACGGGAAAGCTCCCCGACTAACACAGGTTTACCGATCACAAGCTTTCCGTTCACCTGATTGAAAAGAAGACTTGTCGTCGGGAGAATCTTATCGGTCTTTTCGAGAGAAATGGGGATAATAACCTTATTGGCAACATAATGATAAACGGTTTCCACGAAAGGCATTAGTCTTCCGTCCCTGGAACGGGTCCCTTCCGGGAAAATGGCGACGATTTTACCTTCCGACTGAAGTTTTTGGGAATGACGAAAGGCTCTCATATTGATCTTTGTCATCACGTCGGACAAACTCGGATTATCCGCCATATCCCTTTTGGAGCAGACTAAAAGAGTCCCAAACATATACAAACCGAGTCTCGTAAAATCAGGTTCGTAGGCCAATCTTCCCGCTATAAAAACGAGTTGTTCCGCGATCGATTTTCCTTCGGGCGAACAATTGTAAAGTTGATGAAAAATTGCAGGCGCATCCAAATGAGACAAATGATTGGAAATAAGAGTGATCGGATACTTACCGATTAAAGGTTTAATCGCTTTAAGGTTGTCCACACCTTCCACGGTGAACTGTTTCATGATCGGAGAAAGAAATTCCATCATGAATTCTCGGGAACGTTGTTCGGGAGAGGTATAAACTCCCACGGTTTCCAAAAGATTCGGTTCTTTGAATACTTCCATAACCGGAGGCATCGGAGTTATCGAAGAGAGATGTAAAAATTTTTGAAGAATCTTTTTGGCTTCTTCTTCCGTCATTCCGGAACGTTGGAACAAATGAATGTTTTCAAAAAATTCCTTTTGCCATTTGCCTACGCTGGATTCTTTTTCAGCCATCGTATTACCTTCCTGGTCCGTCCAAAATAAATTCTTTATAACCGTCTAGAATCCGAACTATTCGTATTCCGATAGATTCTATAAACAGATTCGGAATTTAAGATCGTTTTCGAAAATCTCCGCGAAAGAAAATTTCTCAACATTCCCGGAATTTCCGGGCAAACCCTTTGAAAGTGTTCGCCATGTCATTGGATAAAAATCTTACGACGGAAAGAATCTCTTGATCGGTTGATAATCATTCGTTTACATTGGAATTGTCATTCTATTTTTTTAAAAAGGTTTGAAATCTGACGTCTCAGTTTTGAACTGTATTTTGAAACTGAAGTATTCCAAAACATGAATCAAAATCTTCCAGAACCTAGTCAGAAAAAGTGGATCCCAGATGGTTTTCACTTTCTCGGTCCCGAAGACAGCAAGGATAGAAGAATTATATTAGAAACTGTATCCGGGATTCTTAAAAAAAAAGGCTATTCGGAAGTATTCTTACCTGCATTTGATTATAGTTCAACGTTTCTACAGACGATTTCCACTCCAAATTCTTCGTCTTTGTTTCGAATCCGAGATCTTTCCGGAAATGAAATTTCACCTAGTATCGATCTGACCGTTCAAGCGGTTAAGGGGATGGCCGGTTTTTCTCATCAAAGGGAAAATCAAAATATCTTTTATATAGGAAGAATTTTCAGAGAAAGCGCAAAAGGGAGCGTATCTCGAAAAGAAGTTCTTCAAATCGGAGCCGAGTCGATTGGAGTTTCCGGAAAAGAAAACACATTTAAAATTTTGGAAGAATTAAACGAAATTATCAGCATTCTTCCTATCGAAGACAAGCTAACCCTCGTTTTAGGAAACGTGAATCTGTTTCACTCCATCGTTCGGGAATTTAAGTTGAGCCCGAGTGAAATCGAAATCCTTTCCACGCTGCTCTATCAGAAAAATGTAAATGAAATCGAAAGAATTTTCGGAGAAAAAAAGAACAATTCCATTCTGATTCGTTTGTTAAGCGCACTTGTTTTAAATTTCGAT
>NZ_QAJG01000033.1:0-25000 GCF_003046425.1 Leptospira borgpetersenii serovar Javanica | reverse complement strand
AAATCATTCATATAGATATGGACGCATTCTATGCATCCGTCGAGCAAAGGGACTTTCCAGAGTACAAAGGAAAACCATTAATTGTGGGTGGTCCTCCTAATAGCAGATCCGTTGTCGCTGCCGCTTCTTACGAAGCTCGTAAATTCGGGATTCGTTCCGCAATGCCTTGTTCTAAAGCGGCTCAGCTTGCGCCTCAAGCGATTTTTGTATTTCCTCGTTTTGAAGTATATAAGGAAGTTTCCGATCGAATTCGTGAAATCTTTTTGGAATACACGGATCGTGTTGAAATGCTCTCCTTGGACGAAGGATACTTGGATGTCACATTCAATAAAAGGAATATTCCGTTTGCCGTAACGATTGCCAAAGAGATCCGCTCTGAAATTTTTAAACGCACAGAGCTGACCGCTTCCGCTGGCGTCGGTAACTCCAAATTTATCGCCAAACTCGCTTCTGAAAAAAACAAACCAAACGGACTCACCATAGTTCTACCCGACGATGTGATTGCTTTTATCGATCCTCTACCGGTAAATAGCTTTCACGGCGTGGGCAAGGTCACGGCTCAAAAGATGAAGGAACTTGGAATTCATATCGGAAAAGATCTTAGAGCAAAAAATATAGACGAGCTCGTTCAACATTTTGGAAAAATGGGGATCTACTATTATAAAATTTCCAGAGGAGAAGACGAGAGGGAAGTAAACTCTTGCCGGGAACGAAAATCCTTGGGTGCAGAAAATACGTTCGATCAGGATAAAATAGATCGAGAGGACCTACTGCAACAACTAAGAGAAGTCGCGATCGAAGTGGAAAGAAGATTAAAAAAAAGAAATTTTGCCGGTAAAACGCTCACTCTCAAAATTAAATTTCAAGATTTCAGTCTAAGAACAAGGTCGAGAACTTTATCGGAGCCTATTTTTGCTGTGGACGAAATTTATTCCGTAGCGGCGGAGCTTTTTGAGGAATTTTTTGAGTTTAAAAATGAAAAACAAGTTTCGGTTAAAGCAATTCGGCTTTTAGGGATCAATCTTTCTCACCCGAATTCAAGAGACGAAGAACCGATGTTATTTCCAAATTTATAATATTCAGGAAGTTAAACATTTCTTCAACTTTAAATTCATTAAAGTAAAAATATTATCGTAAACTAATCATCTTACAATTTCCGCAAACGCTTATCAAACACCAAAACCGCAACGATACCACCTCATAAGAAAACATTTTTGTTTTTCCCAAAACTTAAAAAAACTCGCAAACATACGCAAGAATCAATGTCGGAAATTTTCATGTTTTGAATTAAGAGCCCGTCTCAAAACCTTGGAATCGTAAGAACTCCGGCAAGAGAGTGCCAAGAACAATAAAATCTGTTCGAAAGCCCGTAAATTATCAAAGAGCCATGATCCGTGGGAACTCATACGTTTTCGCTTTATTACGAGCTTTCGGAGCCGATTTCTTTTCTCAGGTTTTGGGACAGGTTCTTAGTAAAATAGCACCCTTCTGGGCTTGAAAGACGAGGGTTAGATACAAGCATTTACCATAAATAAAAAACAACAGAAGGAACAAAGAGCTGTCCCTTCACACAAAGTCCTCTGAATGGAGATAGTATATTACGAATTTAGAATGCAGTTTGCGGAGACAAAAAAGAAACTGCATTAGCAAAACGAACTGCTTTTCGAAGAAAAGCCTCTGTCATCAGTCTTTTGAATACGGGAATTCCCACAGATTACGTTTGTATTGGCGGTTTTTCCCTGTCGCTTAAGATTGTAATAGCTTCTTTGAAACGGGCTCTAAAACTTTATGGAAAAAACATTAGATAAACTTAACAGATATGAATTTATTATAGTTGTTGAAAAATTAATTCTCTATCCGTTTCTGTTTCATAAAAACGACCGATTGAAACAATTTTGTAAAACTGAACTATGGAATTTTTCAACAACTCTATTGGGTATTTACTAACCGGTATTATTGCAATTTTATTATCAATAGAAGTTCCTCAAAATCTATTCTTTGAATCTGAACTAGGAAAGATAATACTTTCAAATCAAGTTATACGGATATTGGGTTATTGCCGACGAGTTATACAATTGGAACCTTAACCCGCAAATTTAGCGAGGTTATGCAAAAATATATTCTATTACTCATCCTGTAAAAATGATTACCCACAAATAGACCACTGGTTTGGTTGATCCAGTCTACCTTATTAAATAATTCTTTATCGTTCCATCCTTCATAATTACATAAAGTCGATCATCGACTATTTGAAAGCATGCCATTTCATCAAGACTGTTGGTTTCTTCCTTTTTGGCGTAATTTTCAAGAGAATAAAAACGTATTTTTGATTCTTGTTTGTCAACAGTTAACTGCATCAGACTTATTTTTTCGTTTTTTGTTAACATGCATATTTGCCATATTTGATTTCCTATCGTAAGGTATTTACTATCCTCCGATACATCGATGGACGCTTTCAATTTCTGAAGATTAGGTTTTTTCTGAGAACAATCAGCTACTGTAATCGTGCAATCACCGTAACCTATGTTAGCAATGCTGATCATTAATTTTTCATCGGACAAATAATTTGCAAAACGTCCATAATCAATGTCTTTGTGTTTAATCTTAACGAGTTGTTTAAAATCACTATCGTATAAAATTACTTCATCAAAAAAGGCACTGATAAAATTTTGACCATTACCATATACGATGAATTTAGGCGCTGGCCGGTTTTTTCCAGTTTGAAGATTTCTTTCCATTGAATCACTTTCTGTCTGTTCAATGACGTAGTTACCATAAAAATATCTCCTCTTGGCCGGTGGAAGTTTTTCTACCTCAAGATTTTCAGTTATGTTGATCAAATACTGATGTGTGGATGCCTTACTATCATCAGTAAGGTAAACTGATGTCTCAAAGCCTTGTAGATAATACTTTGTAAAGCGCTCGAACTTGAAACCTTTAAGATGGGTTGTCTTGAGTAAAGAGCCAGTTTTCAAATCAACAGTACTTAAACAGGCTTTACCGTCTCGCTCATAAAAAATCAAAGTGGAGACTGTTCCTTCAATAGGCGTCGCTGCCAGTATGTCAAGTTTCAGAGATTTTTCATTTTCCCATTTTACGGATATTTTCTCATTAGAGGATTCAGACTTCTTTAGTTCTGTAACAGTGAATTTTATTTTCATACTCTCGCAGCAACGTTTTAAAAAGAGTGCACCCGCGTTATATTGAATTGCATCCTCAATGTCCCCTCCTTCGTGGTTTAAGAAATGAATACTGGGCTCGCCCAACGGGTTTTTCATTTTAGGATGATACAACCAGCAGTCGCTATAATCCCATAAGGGGCAAATTACATTTTTAGCGTTTGTTATTTCCAATAATTCTGAATCAATCTCTTCCAGCCAGTCCTCCTCAAATTGTCCGTGTTCGCCCAATTTGAGTTGTGCTTTCTCCAATTCCAATAACCTGTGCGTTGATAAAAGTTTTCTATAGCTTTCTGGATATTTAGCCGGAATTTTTGCTTCCGGGGGATATGCTTTTAATATCTCTCCCGATTTGAATTTTATAGTAAGTTGTTCCTTGTTACATAAAGCGCTTTTTGCTTCTTTAAAAAATATTTCCGGGATTTTTTCAAAACCGGAGCTGTCAGCTAAGTAAGAAAAATGATTAATCAAAGCCTTGTGTAGGTCTTTAGCGTTCACAATCGCTTCCCACTCGTTGAAATAACCAGAATTACTGTTTTTGCTTTCGTTTTTTCTATCAGTGGTTGTACTCTCAACATACCCTTTTTTTAACTTTTCATTCAGTAATTTCTCAGCTTCTTTCAAACATTTCTCTTCTGTATTGAAAGTTTTGGTTTGAGGATTTCCGGCTGTTCCTGTTTTGCCATAGGTCACGGTAAAGGACTTCCCAGATACTTCAATATTCCAGAATTTGTCAGACTTGTCGTCTTTGTAAGTAAGGTAATGTTTCATAACTTTAACGCTTCACATATTCATAAATCATGAACTATGTCGATAACATTTTGGATCTTCCCGAATTGGTGGACGTAGTTGTGGGTCTTAAAACTTTAATGTGATTTCAAAAATTCAATTTTTTTAGTTGAGTAGAATTTACTACTCGGCATATGAAAATAATACCAGAAGTTAATGATCAATTTTACCAAAGATATGTATATTTGAAACAAATTCGGCATAAATATTTTTTATGCGTCCGAATGGCAAATAATTATCTCGAAAACGAATTCATGAAGCAGTATAATCGTTAGTAAATGCAAAATGATTTCTTAGAATCATACAGTCGGTTCTATCAAAAATTCTAAGAGTTAGAGAATCCGAAATCGTTTTGGAATAAATTTTAAAAACAACATAAAATCTAAAACCGATGGATCAATTAATCCGATGTAGAACTACTAACCAAGTCTGTATTTTTATTTTGCTTCGGTAGTTTTCCTAGAGATTCTAATTCGCTTTCCAATTGTATTTTTTCCGAAAAAATACTTCTTAATTCCTTTGTCAGCCATTCATTTCGTCTTAAGAGAATTCTCTTTTGTAGATACAATCTTTGAATCAGAATGACGAATCTCAGTTCTCTTGGTGCTTTTTCTCGGCGATCTTTATATTGGATCATTAGGCTGAGTCGGTTCCGAAGCTTCGGTAACGATCCTAAATAATCTTCTAGTCTTGAAGAATCATACCACTTCAACATAGCCGCCTCCGTTTGTGCGAGTGACATCGACGACTTTTAGTATCCGGGAATTGGTTGTATAAACTCAAATCGAGTTCGTTTATCCGGAACAAGTTCTGATTCCATTACAAAAAGTTAATTCTGATACAGGCTCGAACAAAGTCGCACATACGACAGGATTCCCGCTATTGTGATAAATGTCAACATATATTATCTCAAATGCAAAATTTTTGAATTCTACATAAAATTCGTCCAAAACCTGTCGAACGACAGGCAGAGCGACCCATAGGAAAGCTCTGCGCTGAGTTCAGGGAGTGAGACGGCTTGAGTTTAACAAAAATCCAGAAACTACTTACGAGAGTGTTTCAACGATAAAGTCTGTTAGAAAGCCCATAGATCACCCAATTTGCAGGAATTCCTACGTTCTATTAAGAACTTATGAAATTGATTGGAGTGAATCTCTTTTCAGGCTTTAGGACAGGCTCATAAGAATAAAACTATTTAAAATACTTTCCGAATCTTCTCGAAAGAATTTTGGCCCTTTCATCAACCGATATTTCACCGGTATTTTCGGCAAGATGAAAGTCTTGAATGAGAATTTGTCTCGTGATTTCCTCTTTTGCCTTCGAACTTTTTTGAACGAATCTCATCGGATCCAACTTCCCCATAAGTTTTAAAAAAGGCTTAGAAGCAACCCGATTGATAAAAGAAGTTTTCTGTCCCTGGATCAGCCCGGCTTTGATTTCAAAAGCGTCGTAGTGCAGAATTGCCACCGCCCAGCAGACCGAACAAACGGAAAGACCCAAAGATGACAAATATGCTTTGTAAACTCCTAAAAATGGGAGAAAGTAAATGAATGTTAGAGTGATCGATAATCCGATTGTGGAACCAAGTAGAATAAAAAAGAGTCTTACTCTATCATTTCCTCTTTTGAGCAGCATTTTTTTAAAAATGATCCAACCTGATAATAAAACCCAAAAAATAGAAAAATAAATAATCAAATGATAATTCAAACTGAAGTTAAAAGTAAACGTATCAGGATTTTCTAAAACCACCATTCTTTCGCTGAAACAAGCCCAGGTAAAATAGGAAAATCCTATAATACCTAAAATTGATGTATAAACCGGAATTTTCTGCCCTACGTTCTCCATTTTTTTACAAATAAGATATGAAATAAATGTTCCAACGGACATTGGAAGAAAGGTTATGTTCAAACCTAAATTACGATATTCGAGAGGGAACAACCCCCTAAGACCTTGAATGCACAGCCAGAGTGCGATACATAGATTCAAAAGCAGAAATAAAGTCTGTAATTTTTGTCTTGGTTTTAAGCTAAAGACATAGATTCCGAAGGATAAATGGAGCAATCCTGTTAAAATTGGGATAAAATGGTTAAGGTTCATAATACTAATCTTCGTTAAAATTTAATTGTTTCTATTCGCTTCTATTTCGTAGTTCGATTTTTTCGAGACCGGTGGGAACTTTGAGTTACCCCTTGTTTTCTTTTCAATTTGATATAAAACTAAATCTGAATTCACATGGGAAAAATTTTTTTAAGAAGGAAAATCATCTTTTGAAGAAAAAAAGATCAAAAAAATAAGGACTTTTCCACCAAAATCCTATTCTTTGGCGACAAAAACATTTCTTTATTCATCAATCTTTTTTCCATAACCTAAAACGAGGCAAAAGACGCCACTATATTTCTTTTTACAAATTATGACCCATCAATAATTGTTATACCGACATTTGAATTGATTTTTTGAAAGTTGTGCTACTAATAGGTCTCTAAAGACATATTGGTATTATTTTAATACCGATGTCAACAAAAAAGTATTATTCTAGGACATGTTTTGGACGAACAAAAGAAAAGATTACAAACCATACTCTTAAGTTTTAAAGGGAACCAAAGAGAGTTCGGGGGCACGATTGGAAAATCAAAACAAACGATCAGTGGTTGGCTGAGTGGAAGATTTCCGATACCGGAAGACGCGGCAATTACGATAGAGATGGTCCATGGATATCGAAGAGAATGGCTCCTTGAAGGTAAACTACCGGAAAAAGTGACGTTACCACGGGCACTTCGAACCAAAATGAAAGTAGAATTCGAAACGACCTTATTGAAAAAAATAACCTCGAAAGAAGGTTTACCAAAAATGATCGAAATATTAGCAATTTTACCCAAAAAAGAATTTGAGATTGTCCAAAAATTGATTTTTAGCTTAGCAAAGAAAGAAGTCGAAAATAATTAAAAGTTCTTTCCTTTATTTTAGAACGCCCGTCTCAGACAGCTCGCTTCCCGTAACATTCAATATCACACCGAACTCACGTTATATTAGTACAGTCTCTAAATGTTCTCAGGTGTTTGTGAATAATACTATAAGCTATCTCAAAAATATCTTAGAACGATTGGAATCGGCGTTTTAAGGAAAAATAAAATATTTTTGAGATAGCTTATAAGACAAAAATGGCGCCCTCTGGGCTTGAAACAAGCATGAACCACAAAACAAGAAAACCAACAGAAGAAACTCAGAACTTGTCTCAACACCCCAGAACCTAGGAAAGGGAGTTTGACAAACATTGGTCCGTTCAAAAGTCGATAAACACCAAAAGGATACGATCTATGGGAATCCCTGAATTTTATGAAAAATTCACAATTATATTTCTATCTAAGTTTTGGGACGGTTCTAAGAATCTATCCAACAAGTCTTAAAAAATCATGATCTCTAAGTCACCAGTAGTAAAACGTAGGAACCCCACAGAAACCGTCTTTTTGGGGGACTATAGATTTTTAAATAGCGTTACCCGCTAGCAGTTATTCCCGCAATTCTAAGATTTTAGGACAAAGCTATGGGAAACGGGTACTATAAAATCCGAAAATAACGATCCTAAAACCAAATCGCCGTTCGAACGATCATTCAATGAAAAATTCATTTTATAGAGATTTCTAAAATAAATTTCCACCACAATTGAATTTGTATTGACTGAAATATCGCACCGATAACATTTGGCCCGAAGGGATTTCGTGATATTTTATAAAAAACACAATCACAATTTGTGGCCTCAAGGAGATTATTTTAACAAGCCCCAAAAACGATTTAGGATATGGTTTCGATTTTTCTGGACATCCTTACATTTCGCACTCCATTTTGAGTGCGTTTTTTTTCTCAAAAGCAAACAGAAGATACACACGATTCATATAAGAAAAATTCTAAAGGGCATTCTACCCGATTCAACCTTATTCCCTGGTTTTATCTTTCTCATCTTTTGCATGTGCTCAGGAATTGAAATAAGAGCTTCTGACAAAAAAACCTTACGAATTAATTTAGAAACCGCCACTCAAATAGCTTTAACGAACTACTATTTATTATTATCCATTAAAAACAAAAACACCGCTATCAAAGAACTCATTTCTGAACGATGGAGAGATTTATTGCCCACTCTCGGAGTTAATATGACCAGGCAAAGATACATTATTCAAGACTCGAACGATTACATATACAATGCGATTTTGTTAAACGTAGACCAAATCATTTACGACGGAGGCAAAAAGAAGCTGGATCTTGATATAGCTCAATTAGAGGAAATATTAAGTAGGGAAGACTTTAAAATTACTTCTTCTAAAGTGAGGCTGGAAGTTGAAAAAACTTTCATAAACACATTGGTTGCGCTTGCAAAGGTGGCTCTTAACAAGAAGTCGGTAGAACGTGCCAAAGAACAACTCAGACTTGCAAAACTGGAGGCCAAACTCGGCTTTACTACACAAATTCAAGTCTTGAGCGTAGCCTCCCGCCTTCAAGAAATCGAGTTCGCTTTGGTGAAATCCATAAACGAATATCTAAAGGCAAAAAACGACTTGAAGTTAGTCATGAGTTTGGATCACCAGTCCGATCTCGTAATCGAAGGAAATTTACTTACGGACTTTTACCTCTCCTATCCCGATTTGAAAAGGGAAACATTAATTGAGAATGCTCAGAACCAAAGATCGGAAGTTGTTAGAATCAAAATTAATAATAAAAAATTAGCTAAGGAACGCGAACTAGCCGAAAACGCTTGGATCCCTCAGATTTCTGTCGGTGGTTCTTATGGAAGAACCGGTATAACTTATCCGTTACAAAATGATACCTGGAATGTGAATGTTAAAGTTGTATTTCCTTTGGGAGGTTCCACGAATACAACGACCGAAAACCTAGGTATGCGTTATAACAACCAAGCGAGTAGCGGATTTGCCGGTACCGTTAATCCTAACTTCAATGCGGCGACATCCAATAATCTACAAGTTCTAGATAACATGAGTTATTCGAGAAAAGTAATGGAAAGTAAGATTAAACTGGGTGATTCCATAGCGGAAAAAAAACGTTTGGAACAATCCATTGCAATCGAAGTAGAAAAAGCTAGCGATGTCGTTAAGGAATCCTATGACTTAATCACGATCGGAAGCGGAATGGTTTATTTCCGCTACGAAAGCATGCGTTTGATGAACACTAAAATCCAGGTTGGAGAAGCGAAAAGATCGGACATACTCTTCGCTGAAACCGAACTCGTAGGCGCTCAAGAAAAACTGGTGGATGCGATCGGAAAATATTGCACCTCCGTTTACGAGCTGGAATGGGTCTCGGGTTTACAACCCGATTCGCTGAAGTTGTTCAAATATAAACCAAATCACGGAAATACAATTCTTCCGCTGATTCTACAAAATCGACCTATTCCTAAATCGCAAGTGACCGAGAACTTTAAAGTTAAAGATATCGAAGAGTATTTTAATTCCCCGGATACCGAAGAGGACAGGGGTTTATTGGATACACATAATCCTATTAAAAAGAAGTAACCCATGAAACCCAATGAACAATTTAAATATTTATTTTTTTTAATATTAATATTTTTTGTAAGCTCCTTTCTGATGGATTGCAGCAAACTTGAAAATAAGTTCAAAAATTGGATCCCTTTAGATAATAATCCTGCTTCGCCGAAAGTATTGTATTCCATTCCTTCTCCCGGACAAACAGGGGTTTTAAGAGATCAAAAAATTGTGATGACCTTTAACAAACCGATCGACGAACAAAGTTGTATCGGAGCGTTTTCGGTTCAACCCGGAGTGACGGGACTCTTCGAAATTAACGGCAGCACTCTGACGTTCACACCAAATAAACGATGGCAAGGTGGTATAACGTATTTAGTAAATCTTTCCAATCGATGTGAAGACCAAGAAGGTCGGGATCTGGAAAAACCATACAGTATCAGTTTTTCAGTGAGTACCGACGTTCTTCCTCCCGACGTAATTTCGATCGGCGGTAGAAAAAATGCGACCGGTTGTCTCAATACGGATCCCATATTAGACTTTGTTAATTTTCGAAATAACTTTTATAGTACAACCGACGTTTGTATAAATACTCCGATAGTCGTCAATTTCACAAAACCGATGGACAGGGGAACCGTGGAGTCAAATTTCCTCACCGTTCCTCAGATGGTGGGATCGTTCGTCTGGAGTAATAACAACACTGTTCTAACTTTTTCTCCTAGAGAAGCTCTTACGACCGGACTTACTTACGTTTTGACTATTTCTCAAACCGCTCAAGATACGTCGGAAAATCCTTTAGGTAAAAACGTCTCCGCAAGTTTTACCGTTGGGACGGAAATCGTTAAACCCCAAATCTTAATGCAGGACGGATATATACAAAACGCGGCGGGTTGTTCTCCTGGTGCGTTAGCTTCCACATTGTTCCCTGGTGGACTTTTTAATGCAGTCGGTTTATGTACCGGCATTGTTCCTGGTTTTCAATCGTCTCCAATTATCATTGATTTTTCGGAAGCGATGAATTTAACGACGACGGACTCGAACATCAACATATCTCCGAATATCAACGGTATCAAAACCTGGTCCGTAAGTCCGAACGGTGCCTGCGGTTCTACCGGGCCTTGCGGAACGACGAGTAGATTCACGTTTACACCTGTTACTCCCTGGCAGCATTCCGTCACGTACACTGTAACTGTTTCCGGTAATTCCACGGACATTGCGGGCAATCTGGTCGGCCAAAATTATTCATTCTCATTTACGGTGGGTCAGGATTTTCAAATTCCTAGAGTGATCTTTCAAGACGGTTTTATAAACACGGGAGCAGGTTGTGCTCCCGGAACCCTTGCCTCTTTGTTTGATCCGATCAATGGAATCCGAGATAAAACGGGAGCTTG
The DNA here is from genome assembly GCF_003046425.1 of Leptospira borgpetersenii serovar Javanica. GTDB lineage: Bacteria > Spirochaetota > Leptospiria > Leptospirales > Leptospiraceae > Leptospira > Leptospira borgpetersenii. The sequence continues at coordinate 14,152 of NZ_QAJG01000033.1, read as the reverse complement.
TTCCGGTCTTTCACCCGCTTCTACGAACACTCCTATATTCATTCATTTTAGCGAATCTATGATCCAATCCACAATCGAAAATGCGTTGAGTATTTCCCCGAGCATCCTTGGAACAAAAACCTGGCTTACAAGCGGAAATGCGTTATGCGGTTCTACCGGGCCTTGTGGAAACGGTAGCCTTTTAGTTTTTACTCCAAGCCAAGACTGGCAAAATACCACTTATACAATTTCTATTCCGGGCTCCGCGATGGATTTGGACGGAAATACATTAAGTTCCTCTTATTCGTTTTCTTTCACGTTTGGAATCGATCTGCTCCCTCCTAGAATGGATTTTACGACCGGACCATTGTTAAGCGACTTGGCCCCCGCTTGCGGGAATTTAGGTCTTACATCGATTCCGAATCTTACCACCAATATCTGCAATCAAACGAACGGAACCAAGTTCAGGGTGCGATTCAACGAACCGATGGACCAAGCCGCCACTACGAACGCTTTTTCATTGTCTCCGTCCGTTACCGGTCTCATTACTTGGCCTTCTCCCACCGAATTGCTATTTACCCCATCTCAAAATTTGAATTTGTTTGCACAGTATAAACTTACGATCAGCACGGCGGCCAAAGATCTTGCGGGCAACACAATGGTTTCCGAGTTCATCAGTTTTTTTACTACAGGAAACGGAGGTCCGGTAAACAATACTCCTCCTACCGTGCTGAATGTGTTATCCGACGTTGCAACGGGACCCGGAGGTTGCGATGGCGGTATGGACGATTCCTTGTCCGCGTCTTTTGTCACCAATGTTTGTACGGACAATGTGGGAACCGGTCAAGGCGCTTCCTTTGAAATTATTTTTAGTAAAAACATGGACCAAAACATAACTTCTCAAGCGTTTTCAATCAGTCCGAACGTTTCCGGTCTTATCTCTTGGACATCTCCGACTACACTTCGATTTATCGCCGCTCAGTCCCTCAATCCAAACACTCAGTACGTAATTTCTGTTAGTCAGAACGCCACGGATTCGGGGGGAATTCAGATTCAAAACGGATATGTTCTTTATTTTTTAAGTTCTCCAGTCGGTGGTTTTCCTGCAGTTAATTCCATAGACGTCTTTTCCGGAATCCCAGCAAATTGCCAAGCGGGTTTAGGTATCGTTACGAACGTTTTAGCGGCAACTGTCAACAATGCATGTACCGGAAATTCGGCAGTCAATCCGATCGTGGTCACTTTTTCCGAACCGATGAATTCGTCTTCCTTGAGATCCGGATTTTCGATTTCTCCTTCGATAACGGGACAGTTTTCATTTCCGACCGCAAATCAGATGGTATTTACCCCGGATACCGCCTTTCAGTACGGGAAAAGATACAATATTTCTCTTGCAACTTCCATAACAAATACTTCGGGCAAAGGGCTTAGGAATCCGGTGAATGCGACTTTTGTCGTGGGCGCACTGGATTCGAGCCAGCCGGTTGTGACCGGAATCGATTTTGAAGTCGATGGGGACGGTGACAATTGCAACGCAGTTCCTAACGATGTACTGAACTCCCAAAACGGTACTATTACGAATAACGTATGTATCGGAGTTCCGATTGTGATCCATTTCAACGAACCGATGGACCCGGCTTCCACACAAAACGCGTTGTCCATTTCACCTTCGGCGAATTTTGCGATCACTTTTGCGGGGAACGATATGACTTTAACCCCTTTGATCGCTTTAAGCGGCAGACAAAATTACACTTTGACAATTTCCGCTTCTGCGAAGGATTTAGCCGGAAATTTTCTACAAAATTCATTTTCTTTAATATTCAAAACAGAGAATAATTCACCGCAAATAATGGCGATCGGCAGAGGAAATCAAGCCAATTGTAATAGTTCGGCGGTTACGACAGGATGTTGGTGGCAGACGGGAACTCCTTTTCTTCCGGCATCCTCTTATTCTTTCACTCCCGGATTGCAGGCTTGTCCCGCGGATTCCACTTCGGATAATATCGTGATCGTCTTTAATCAACCGATGAACACGGTGAGTACGGTCAATGCGGTTAACATAACCGCCGTCTCTCAAGTTCCGAACAGCGCTTCCTCCATTTATAAAGGGAAATGGACATGGAGCGATAGCGATCGGGTTTTAACGATTTCGATGACGGACGTGGGTCTAACGTGCGGGTTCGATATTCTATTCAATACAGGAATCGGTGGAGCGAACTATCCGCTTTATTTGATTCAAATCGATCAATCGGCCACGAATGCAAATGGGACTGCCTTATCTTCCCAATTCAGCTTTTTCTTCGAAAGCAATTAAAAGAGGATATGATATTATGAAAAGATTTCTCCAATCGATCGTATTACTTTTACTTTCAACGTTTTTTTGCGGTTGTACGACAATTGCAAAACTATTCCGCTCATCCGGAAGTTATCAAGTTTATGTGATGAAGTCCGAAGAAAATTCCTCTTTGGCGATAGGAAAAATTGTCAGTAGAGACGCTAGATTTTCTCCGTATCTTATGGAAAATTTCAAAGATATGCTTCAACTCCATTTAATGGCGGAAGGATATTCCATTAAGGAAATGCCGGAGGAAAAATCCCTGAGAAAATCTCTTTCTAAAGCGAATTCAAATTCCGAAACGGCAGAACCTCTCGAATTAACCGAGAAAAAAGAAACGAAACCTATCTCTAGCGAAATCGATATCACTGAAAATACCTCGAACTTGAAGGACTTACTTCCTGAAAATCTCCGCCAGGTTTTGGATAAAGGAACAGTAGTAGGATTTTCTAATGTATCCAAGGAAACACAATCCGGCGATTTTCTTTCGAGCAACGAGATAAAATTTTTATCCGAACAAATAGGAATCCGCTATTTCATTCAAGGGGCGGTGGGTAATAACGATTCCGGAAATTTATTGGAAGAGGATTTCAACTCTTTGGTTTTTCTTAAAGTCTACGATTCGAACGGAGTTTTGAAAGGTGGGATCACCTACGTCGTGAACGGAAGGACCTTAAACGAAGCCAATCTATTAAAAGAAGTCTGCCGAAACATTTCCAATAGGATGAATGCTCTCGTAAAACGATGAATACACAAAACACAATTTCACATAAGAACCCGTCGAGCGACCATAGAAGCGAGACGTTGAGTTTCCCGAGCGACCATAGGAGTGAGACGTTGAGTTTCCAACTTAATCTTTCTGATAAAGCAGAAAACTCAATGCGTCGCTCTCTAAGGATCGCTTCCTCAGGTTTTGGGACGCGCTGTAAGAATCTTTTCGTTCCGGCTCTGGTATTGATTACCGCTACGACTTATTCCTGCAAAAAAGATTCGGAAAAATTCGACTCGTTACAAAGAGATGCGGATATCGCCTACGTAAAACAGGATTTCAACGGCGCGCTTTCACTTTATACACAAGCGTTGGAAATGAATTCAGATTCGATCAGAACGATAATTATGTTGGGTAAAATTCATTATTATAAGAAAGATTTTGAAAAGGCGGAGGAGCTGTTTCAAGACGCGGTTAACAAGGATAAATGCGACGCTAGCGCCGCATACTGGCTTTCTAAAATCGAAAGTTTACGTAGCGATACTAGATCGGAAGCGAAAGAACGTCTTGAATCCATCATCAATCATATTCCCAACAGGTGGGAAGTCGAATACACTCTCGGTGCGGTATTGGAATCGGAAGGAAAAATACAGGAAGCCATCTCCTTATACAATCAAGCGAAAGCAGAATCCGCGAAACTCTCTCTTCTATATCTGAGGCTGGGAAAAATTTATCATAAAGCTCAAAGAAAGGAAATGGCGAACCGTTATTTTGAGAGAGCTATACTCATTTCCGAAGAGGATCCGAATTCCATCAAAATGATCGAATCCGAAATAGACAAGGAACAATAAATCAAAAATACATATGCCCGACTCCAAATTGCAGACTTTTAGAAATGTCTTAAAATCGAAAATCGTCAAATCAGCCTTATTAATCATTAGTATATTCATATTTTACAAAATATTTATATACCATGACCCAAAATTATCCATAAAGGATAAAAAAAAGGAAGGGAAATTCGAATTCATCCTGAATTTTTTCAAAAAAAAGAATAAAGATTATATTACGGATATGGATTCGGTAATCGTAAAAGGGATAAGTGTTTATCCGGAAAAAATAAATCCTGCGATTTATGCTTTAGGTTCCGTCGATTTTTTGGATAAGGTGGATATCGTTTCTAAAACCGCAGGAAACATCGTGGAAATCAAAGCCAAAGAGGGAGAAAAAGTCAAAAAAGGAGACGTACTGCTTCACATAGACACTCTTCAATTGGAGTTAGAAAGAAAAAAAAACCAATCCGCATTACAAAGCGCCTTCTCTTCTTTGAGCCTTAGCGAGGAAAAGTATGCAAAAGCCAGAGAGAATATTGAAATCAGAATGTTGGACATCGAAAAACGGAGAACACAAACCAAAGAAGCCAAAGCCGAATTGGCCAAAATGAAAATGACGTTTGCCGGTAAGGAAACCCTCTATAAAGAAGGTGGAATTAGTAAGGAAGAGATGGAACACGCTCAAACGGCTCTAGTAACGGCGGAAGCCAAATATCGGATGAGTATTAAGGATTTAGAAATGGGGATGGTCGGTTTTAGAAACGAGGATATTATTTCGAAAAACATGAAAGTCCCCGACGATGTTAAGGAAAAAGTAAAACTGTTCGTAGATATCAATACTCGTATCGACAAAGCGGAAGTGGATGTTGCAAAATCCCAAGTGGAATCGGCTAAGGCGGCTCTGACGTCCACGGAGGAATTGATTCGTGCCGCTACGATTCGCTCTCCGATAGACGGTGTGGTCGCTTACGTAAACAAACACGTCGGAGAATACGTGAATCCGGGTGCGGTAAATAGTCCCGATCAGGCGATTTTGGTTCTCGTAAATATCCACAAGGTATTCGCAAAATTGAATATTAGAGAATCAGATATGATTTCAGTCCGTAAAAATATGGACCTGGAATTTACGGCGGACGTGTATCCCGATAGGAAATTCCGCGGAAAAGTGGGAATCATCAACCCGATCATAGATCCGAAAACCCATACTATGGAAGTAAAGGCATTAATCAGAAACGAAGATCGATCTTTAACTCCCGGAATGTTTGTAAGAGGTTCCATTTTTACGGGAGAAACAAAAATGTCCCTCCTGGTTCCTTCGGAGGCGCTGTTCGCCAAAGATAACGATGTCGCCTGGATTTATGTGCTTAACGACGGGATTGCCTTAAGAGCTAAAGTGAAAACTGGAAGTCAGTACGAAGACAAGGTCGAAATATTGGAAGGTTTAAATCCGGGAAGTATCGTCGCCGTGGAAAAACTCACTCAACTTAAAGACGGAATGAAGGTTCGTCCCGAGATAGAAAACGGCCTTAAATAAAAGTGAAATATCTTCAAAAGATAGCAATCGACAGGCCGGTAACGACGGCCATGTTTTATCTGCTTCTAATTCTGCTCGGCCTAATCTCCCTGAAGGATCTGGAGGTGAACCTACTTCCGGATATGGAATTTCCTCGCCTAACAGTAATTACAAATTTCCAAAATGCGGCACCCGAAGAAGTGGAAAATCTGATTACAAAACCTTTAACCGAAGCCGTAGGCACCGTGAAAGGAATCGAAAAGATTTCGTCCGAATCGATGGAGGGCGTTTCTTTCGTCACTTTACAATTCGGTTGGGGAACCAAAATCGATTACTCCGCGATGGAAGTGCGGGAAAAAATAGATCTGATTCGAGGAGTTCTTCCCGAAGACGCGGGCAAACCGATCGTCGCAAAATTCGATCCGAGTCAATCACCAATTCAAGAAATTGTTTTTTTTCCGGTGGATAAATCCAGAACACACGAACTCAGAGGTTTTATCAAAAGGGAAATTAAAAGTTACTTGGATCGTGTGGACGGCGTTGCGCTCGCGCAAATTTCCGGAGGTTTTAAAAAAGAAATTCTGATCGAAGTGGATCCGTCTTCCATGTATGCACATCAAATATCGATCAAAGATATCCAGAGCTCCGTCGAAAGTTCGAACATAAATTATCCGGCGGGTCATATAGAAGAAGGCTCCAAAGACGTATTGATCCGAACTATAGGAGAATACCAAGATTTTCACGAAATCGAAAAAACCAACGTATCCAAAAACGACAAAAACATTCCAGTTCGATTGGGAAATATCGCCCGGATCAACGAAGGATATAAAGAGAGAAAGGGGCTTGCAAGATACAACGGCGAGGAATGTGTAACCGTATCCATCTTCAAGGAATCCGGAAAAAACACAGTAACAGTTTCAGAATCCGTTCGATCGGAATTAGAACGTCTTAAGGAACAATATAAAAACGTAATTAAAGCGGACATCGTATACGAAGAAGCCAGATTCGTAAAACAATCCGTAGACAACATCACGGGCGAACTAATCTCGGGCGGGATATTGGCGTTTCTTTCTCTTATATTCATACTTCGTAATATGGAAAGTCCGCTTATCCTTTTGACCGTACTTCCCATATCGGTAATAACCACGTTTTTACTGATGTATCTGAAAGACCTTACCCTGAACGTTATGACATTAGGCGGTCTTTCGTTGGGAATCGGAATGTTGTTCGACTCCGGTAACGTCGTTTTAGCCGCAATCGAAAGACACGTTAGAAATGGACTTTCCGTAAAAGAGGCCTCCTTAACCGGAGCCAACGAGGTCGCCGGATCGATCACTTCCGCCGTTTTAACCACAGTCATTATTTTTTTACCGATCGTTTTTTTAAAAGGAATCATCGGAGTTGTATTCGGCGAAATGGCTTTGACGATCACCTTTTCGTTGTTAGTGAGCCTGGCGGTTTCTTTGACTTTAATACCTATGTTATCCGCACTTCGCGGAAATAAGGTTTGGTCCCGGAAATTCGATCAGTGGTCTTTTTTCAAAAAAATAGCGATTTGGGAAAACGAAATAGACGTTCGATTTGTGAAAGGATTAACGAACTGGCTCGGAAAACCGAAGCGTTTTTTTATCGGAATCGCGATCTGCTTTGCAGGAGTTCTGATTTTGATTTCGTTTGTGGATAAGGAATTCATTCCCAAAGTAGATACTGGGGAATTTAAGATCGAAATTCTCAATGTAAAGGGTTCTTCGCTTTCCTCTACGTCGAAACTCGTCGAAGAATTGGAAACGAAATTACTCAAAGAAAAAGAAGTAAAACACGTCATTTCAAATGTCGGCTACGACGAAGAACAGATTTTATCTCGTTCAGGAGGAGAAGTCGGAACCCATCAAGCTCAGATACGCGTCGTTCTTTCTACGGAAAGGTCCGAGAAAACAAAGGATTTCATTCGTAGATTTAGGGAAAAAGTCCGATATGGATCGACTATAGGGATTCACTTTTATCCCGAAGAGGATATGCTTTCCAAAATACTTTCTCCCGATTCTAAAGCGATCACTTTAGAGGTGGAGGGAAACGATCTCGCCACTTTGGCTTTTATCGGAGAGAATATCAAAAACGAAATCACTAAAATTCAAGGTATTACAGATTCCAAAAGTAGTCTAGAATCCGAAAATCGAGAATTTCAAATCCGATTCGACGAGGATAAAATGTCCGTTTACGGATTGTCGCATCAATATCTCGCCGGAATTTTAAAAACCGCCCTTAAGGGCACGATCGCTACACGTTTGAGAATCAACGACGAGGAATTCGACGTTAGACTCCGTTATAAACAACCCGATCGAAAACACAAAGAGGATATTTCCAGAATCCTAATCCGAACTTCTTCGGGGGACGCTATATCTCTGGATCAAGCCGCCGAAATTCGGGAAGGGAAAGGATACGCATCCATCCTCAGAATCGGCCAAAGTAGGGTTAATCGTATTACGGCTAATGTAGAAAACGTAAAACAATCGGTCGTTCTTTCGGAAATAGAGGACTATATAGAAAAATTGAAATTACCAATCGGATACAAAGTCCACTTCGGAGGGGAAAAAGAAAATATAGACGCGTCTATGCGTGAACTTCTGTTCGCATTTATCTTGGCGGTCGTTCTGATTTACATGTTGCTCGCCGGTCAATTCGAATCCCTTTTGATTCCTTTAGTCATGTTGTGCACGATCCCTCTGATTCTGATCGGAATTATACCTGCGTTACTATTAACGGGCAACAGTTTCAATATCAGCTCGTTTACAGGAATCATTCTTCTCGTGGGAATTGTGGTGGATAATGCCGCCTTGTTTTACGAATACGTGGAAATTCTAGAACACGATCAGGTATCTCTTAAAGAAGCAATTATAGGAAGCGGACAAATTGTACTTCGTCCTATCATCATGAATAACGGAACCACACTTTTAGGCCTACTTCCGGTCGCGCTTGAATTAGGGGAAGGAACCGAATTTCAGTCCCCGATGGCGGTAACGGTAATCAGCGGTTTAGCCGCTTCGGTCGTTTTATCGCTCTTTCTAATTCCAATCGCTTTTTATTATATTCTAAAATGGCAAAGAACAAGAAAAAAAACGACCTGAGGGAATATACAACCGTCCCGGAATTCGGTCGGAAACGACTTACTCCTACTCTTTGGGTAGAGAATCATAAAACGGGAACCGCAATGATTTTCCTGAGTCTGATATTATTGGGAATAATCGCATTTCGTTTTATTCCCATATCCCTTTTTCCGGAAGCGCCGTATCCGGGTCTGACTGTTGAAACGGAATATTTCGGAGTCGGTCCTGAAAAGATAGAAGAGATCATCACAAAACCGATCGAAGAATCCGTATCTACGTTAGGCGGTATAGAGCATCTTTTTTCCGTCTCCGAAGAGGGAAAATCGAAAGTGCATATCCAATTCGATCAGAACGCGGATCTAGAAATTAAATCCTTGGAAATAAGGGACAAGGTAGAACAAGTTTCCTATAAATTCCCGCGAGAAACACAAAAGCCGGTCGTCCTTCAATACGATCCCACTCAAAAACCGTCGTTCATAATCGTTCCAAAGAGCACGTCCTTAAACATTATGCAAATACGAGAAATATCGGATCGTGAAATCAAAAAAATCATCGAAGGAATCCCCGGAGTCAGCGAAGTCGTAGTCGCCGGAGGAAAGCCGAGGGAAATTTTGGTTTCCTGCGACGCTCAGAAGATGCTCGGACACGACGTCGATATGAACCTGCTTTTATCCGTACTTCAGGAGGCGAATTATAACGAGAATCCCGGAGAAGTTACGGAAGGAAACGTTCAAATTCCGGTTTACGTAAAAGGAAGAATGAGAAGTCTCAAAGAAATAGAATTCTTATCTCTTAGAAAAGACAATTCCGGCAGATTCGTACGTGTAAAAGACGTAGCAAAAGTAAGTTTTTCCTATCGGGAGGAACATTCGGCCGCAAGAGTAAACGGAGAGAATACCGTCAGTATCTACGTTTACCGAGCCGGAACCGCCAATCTTCTTGCAGTTTCCGACGAACTCAGAAAAGAACTCGAAAAAACGGAAAGTGAAAACCTAAATTTTGAAATATTGTACGATCAAGCCGAAACGGTCACCAATGCGATTAGAAACTTCTTTCTCGCCTCGTCCATAGGTTTCCTACTTTTCGTAGTTGCAGCTTCCATAATATTTCAAGAACTTAAATCTTCTTGTTTATTTGCATTTTTACTAATATGTCAATTTTTTATCGGTTCGATTTTGATGTATTTCCTAAAAATTGATTATAATCTCGTTACAATCGTCGGGTTAATTTTGGGTTGTGGATGTTGTCTAAGCGTTTTTATCGCAAACCGATTGTTTTCCGATCACGAGAAAAACGATAAATCCATCTCGATCACAGGAGAAATATTTACTACGATTCTTTTAGTTTCGGGAGTGTTCCTACCGATACTATTTGCCACAAAAGAATTGAAAAGTATCTACGGTGGACTCGGTTTTGTTTTATCGGGTAATTTTTTTATAAGTTTTTTAATTTCAATCACTATACTACCGAGTATTAAAACCGAATCGAGTTTTAAAATCGGAAATCTCTCCGTTCCGAAAATCCTAAGAATAGCAATCGCTAAAGCAAGTATATTATCTTTTTATGTTCACCGGATTAAAGACGACGTCATACAAAGAACATTATCGCTCGTAGATCTCTCGAGGAATAATCCTCGTATATTTTTGTCGTTTTATATTTTATTTATTTTAATCGGAATTTATTTTTATCTAATATCTAAGCACGAATTCATCAACAAAGTCGAAGAAAAACAATTGATAGGAAACGTGGAATTTCCTTCCGGAACCAGCTTTTCAAAGATCAATAATGTAACCGAACGAATCGAAAAAAACCTTTCGGAATTATATAATATCAAGGAAGTCAACTCGAGAGTGGAAAACGGAAAATCCACGATCGTAGTAAAGTTTAACGAAAGCGTTTCCGACGTGGATGAAATCGGAAAGGAATTAGAGGAAATCGTCGGAGACATCAAACCCGCTTTTATATATTTTTCGGGAAGTAACGACGAAGCCTTATTGAAGGAGATAACGATCGACATAATCGGAGACGATCTGAATACGATCGATCGTATTACGAGAGAGGTTTCCTCAACCGCGCAGGGGTTACTTCCAAACGTTAGGCACGTTTTATTAAGGTATAAACCTCCCAGGGAAGAGGTTCGAATTGTTATAGACAAGGAAAAAAGCGAGTCCTTGGGAATCAGTTCCCAAGATATCGGAAGACTTATACGTTACGGAATCCAGGGAGGGGTCGCGACAAAGTTTATAGAGGAAGAGAGGGAAGTAGACGTTCGTATCCGGTACGATTCGAATTATCGTGATCAGTTTTCGGATCTGAAAGAATATAAAATCGACATAGAAGACGGAAAGTCCGTGCCACTTTTGGAAATAGCCTCTTTGGTTCGAAGTACCACACCTGTAAGGATTTATAGAAAAAATAAAAGAAGAGTTTTGTCGTTTAGCCTTCGAATTGCCAATATGAGTTTAACCGAAATTATTCCTAAACTCGAAAAATTAAAACAAATCGAACTTCCCAAACAATACAGGATCGAATTCAGCGATAGTCTAAAGAAGGTTTTAGAACATCAGAAAAAAATGAATTTCGTTCTGAGTTTCGCCACATTGATTTTGTTCATGATATTGGCGTCTTATTTGGAATCTTTGAAAGAACCGTTCTTATTGTTATCCGTACTTCCTTTACCGTTGTTCTTTATTATAATATTCATTTATCTAATCGACGTCCCTTTGACCATTCCAGTTTATATAGGGATGATTATCATAAGCGCATTCGCAATTTTGGAAGCGTTTATACTCAGAAAAGAATTGGCCCCTTGGAAAAATAAAGGAGAAAAATTCGAATCGGGCGCGATACCGTACGACTTAATGGAGAAAATAAGAACTTTGCTAACAAAGTTCGTCCAACTTTGGTTTTTAGTCGCTCTATTCTATTTACCTTCAGCTTTCAGCTTCGGAACCGGCTCGGCGATGCTTAAAACGGTTTCCATCACATTAATCCTCGGATTAATGGGAATTTGTTTTTTTACTCCGATTGTTTTTATCACATTGTATTTATATCCTATCACGATCGTAAATACGATTATTCGCACTTATCGAAATAGTATGGATTGGACAAATTTCAGAATCAAAGAACTTAGGAGAAAGATACAATGACCGTATGGAATTATTTAAAGGACGTCTTATTTAGACCGGAATATTATTTCAAAACCTATCCGTTACAATCGGACCGATCCAAATCGAACCACTCAATTAGGGATTTCCTTATCGTTTTATTTTGTCTCGCGGTCATTCTAACGTCTACAAGAGTTTTACATGAATCATTATTTGCTCCGATAAAAATCAAGGTCGCCCAGGAAGCCTCCGCTAAGGTGGAAGAAAATCGAAAAAATTATGCACAGGATCGAGGATTTATCTTTACCTTGTTTTCTAAAGCAATCTACGTTTTGATCTGGATTTTAATTCCGATCCTACTTGCGTTAATTCGACTTCCTATTCTTTATTTCATTGGAGAACACAAAGTCGAATTTAAACAGCTCTTTTTTACTACTCTCGCAACTTCCCTTCCTCTTTTATTTTCGAGTTTTGTCATTTCAGTCGGATACGATTTAATTTCACCCAATTACACCATGGGAAACGTCGACTCCTTAAAATCGTTTTTTTCGATCGGTTTGTCGATTCTATTACTGGCTTGGATTTGGGAAGGGAGATTGTGTTACCACGCTTTTACGGAACAATATGATCAGAATAACGGAAGAGCTATTTTAATTTGGCTCACACCCGGTTTATTATTTATGAACGCGTTTTCTATGAAATTTCTGATCCAAATTTGGTTCGGTTAACAATCGTAATTATAAAACGTTTTGGATCATTTTTTCTTTAGATTTTGAATCACCTTCTTGTTTTTAGAAAAATGAATCATGGACTTACGCCGAGCCCACGTTAAATAGAATACTCAAAATCCCGCTTTTATTACGGGATTCGTTTCAAAGTTTATAATAATCTATTTATATAGTAAGATTTAGAATTTCACAAAAAATTTTCAATTTTATCGTCGTAAAATCCGGGTTTGCCGCACCTAACACCTAATAAACCCATGAGCTTACTTTAGAAGATCGAAAAATCCTCTCTTATACGGTAAATAACATGAGTTAACAACTGCGAAAGCGATTGCAGCGGAAATTTTCCGAAGGAATTGGATCATTATGCTGCGATCCATAGAGATTAGTACCATCTTCACGCGTCCGAGTAGTTACTCCCCAAAATTCAAGACACACAACTTCAAAGAGGGCAACCTAAATGGATCAGATCCATCAAGATTGGAGGAAAACAATGAATCAGTTTTCCATCATTTTTTGGGGATCGAGTGAATTTCGATTCGCTTTGAGAAACTTCATTTACACAAAATCGTTGGCAACACCTGGTGACAATGTCACGTTAGATAATTCCATTTTCTCTCAAGGTTTTTTCGGAGAATCCTGTGATTTCTAAAACGGTCTTTAGATCAATCCCTTTCTTTAGCATTTCACCGGCAGCTTCCAATTTACCCTTTTCAATACCTTGTTGTATGCCTTCTGAAATGAGTCTCTCCGCTGTAGTCATCGTTAACTCCTCGTATTGTTCCAATTTTGATATTGCCAAAACTCTTTTGAGTTCCGTAGGTTTTAAATCACGGGCCCAATAAATATACAACAACAGTTTCCGCAGGATTGCAACCCTTTTCGATTCTTCCTCGATTCCAAGTAATAGGGAAAATAACCCCGGCAGGTGAGAAACGAATTCAAAATCCCCTTCCCGGATTTTTTGAACCACTCCCAGAGTGACTTGAAACGTGATACTTTCCAACTTCTTCTTCAGTTCCACCTTTTTCAAATCGAATAAGTCTATTTTAAAATCGGGAATAAAGTCCTGAAACACATCCGTTTCTTGTTTTGTTAATACGAACTGATCCGAAAATCGATCTCCCAATTTCCATTCCTTTTCTCCGTGATAGAACACGAACGGAATGACTACGGAAAGTGGCTCTCCGTTTCTTTGTTGGTTTCGATAGATTTCCGTTAAATATCCTAATAATTGAATATAGATGGTGTTTTCTAAATAACTTTTGTGTTCGAAAAGTAAATAGACATTCGACTTGTTTCCGGACTGGAGTGGGATTTGAAACAACAGATCTGTTTGTTCTTGTTTTAGTTCCTCGCTTACAAAACTCGATTCGGTCAATTCTAAGTTTTCCAAGTCGAGTAGTTGGACCACTTCCGGCGGTAACGTATTTTTGAAAAAAGTAGCCGCCTCTTTTTTGTCCTGAAAGGTTTCTCGGATCAGTCGATCGTGAGGATTGTTCACTTCGGTCATCCGTTATCTTTGGGATATCGTTTTGCTCGGTCAATTCCATTCAGAGGACTGATGACAGAAACGGGGGAGTTATTGCATCACGGATTTAAAATGCAGTTTGCGGAGACAGAAAAGCAAACTGTATTAGAAAAACAAACTACTTTTCGCGTTCAGAGGACTGAGGACAGAAGCGGAGGAGTTATTGCATCACAAATTTAGAATGCAGTTTACGGAGACAAAAAAGCAAACAAAAGAAACTATACTAACGTGAATTCGATATAAGAAAGTTTGGGCGAATCATTCGCGAGCTGAAACGTTTTTATAAAAAGCGTTTCGCCTGAATTTTTCAAACTAAAGT
>NZ_QAJG01000032.1:0-30000 GCF_003046425.1 Leptospira borgpetersenii serovar Javanica | reverse complement strand
TATTAAAAGTTTTAGAAAAGATTTTAAACATTTCGTTTTAGCCGCGGGACTTTGGGATTTTCGCCTATTTATTGTTAAATGTATTAATTAGTAATTTTTTAACAACTCTATTTTAGAAAACATCAAGAGCTTTTAGAAATTTTTCCACGATAGACATCGAAATTCATCTTGGATCGATTTCTATTTCATCCAAATGAACGATAGAAGTTTTCAACAACTCCATTCACAATCTACTTAAAGACATTTTAATTCGACTTCTAATTAACCCTTTTGGATTATAATGCGATCTTTAATTTTAGATTTCATTGAGGTTGTGTCGTATTTCTATCGTATTGAGAATGATTCTAACGTTACCTGAGAACATCAGGCTCTCATTCCTGCGAAATTCCTATTTTTACGTCTTCGATTTATAAGGGGTTACGATAATTTTTTATAAATTTTATTTTCCGTTCAAAATGAAAACATCCGCCTGTTGCATTGAGGGCAAAGATTCATATTTTATAAAGAATAGGGATCTTAAGGAAAATAAAATGAAACAAATTTTTTCAATGTGCCTGGCAGCTTTTCTGTTATTTGCGGGATGTGCGGGAACAAACGATGGAAACGAAAATTCTTCGCTCCTTCTTTTGGGAATCTCCGACAAATCGTTGTTAGATATTGCAGCAAATCCTCAGAGATCCTTAGTAAATTCAGTACCGGCGCCTAGCGTTCATTACGTGGATGCTCTTTCTGGAAATAATTCCAACCCTGGAACATCACTCGCTCCTTACAAAACCATTACGTATGCAGTTTCGCAACCTGGAAATACGATCTATGTAGCACCTGGAACCTACAACGAAGCGCTGGGAGAAATGTTTCCCATAAAGATACCTGCAGGTATAAATTTAATCGGAAATGAATCCGGAAAAGGCATAGAAAGTAAAGTAAAAGGAGGAAATTCCGGTTATACCGGCACTGGGATCATTCGTAATGAAGGGCCTACTTTGATTTTGGGAATGGGAGTGGTTTTCACTGGATTTGAGTATACTACTTTGATTTTAGAAAACGACAGCACAGTTGCCGGATTTACGATTACCAATCCTAAACCTTACTCTGGACCGAACACTTCGGCTGTGCAAGTTCCTGGATCAATTTCCGGCATTATTTCCGGAATCACAATTCGAAACAACACATTGACCGAAAGTATCGGAGGTGCGGGGGTTTTTATCCGAACTTCCAATCAGGGCGGAACTGGAAATATCATTTCCGGTAATACTATCGTCTCAAATTATTTCGGGATCTATAATTCTTTCTCAAACGCAGTGATCAAAGTAGAAAATAATTTGATTTCTCGGAACAAGTCGGGAATTCTTCTCATGACTCATACCGACTTCGGTATCAACGTGGATTTGGGAGGAGGAAGCACTGGAAGTGTAGGAAACAATACCATTTCCTGCAATACGTTTCATGATCTATACGCATCAGTTTCGAATACGGTCACTTTGTATGCTAAGAACAATCATTGGGACCACATTCCGCCCACTGTAGCAATGACAGGCGGAGATGTGGATATATTGAATCCTTCCAATTCTTCCATTTTAACTTCTGGCATGAGCCTCGCGGCTGCGCCTTGTAACCCGTAAAATCCCATAACGTTACCCACAAGTTAAGAAGGCTTTTGGGATCATAAGGATCAAAAACTGATATTTTTCAAGTGTTCCGACAAGAATGAGGCTTTTTACTTGCAAGAAGTATGATTTTGTGGTAAAGAAAACCTCCCGAGTCTTCCCACCGCCTCTCCCCTCCACCCAAAATCAGGGTGGGGCGTAAGTTTCACAGAGGATTTGTAGTAATTCCGACAGATTTATCTTCAGATCCAAGTATTTGTGGGTAAGGTTATGGTAAAATCCATCTCACCGCTTTCGAATGTAAGAAAGCGGTGAGTCGTTTATAAAGTCTTAAACATATAAAATTGATCGAGAAGTTTCAGTAAGAATATTTGTAGGAACAAAAGACGTATTCAAAAAAGACGATAAACTTTCTGAAAGTTTATTCTTCGAAAGAATCGATAAAATGGATATCATTTTGAATTTTTACGAAAGTAGTTTTATAAACATTAGAATTATTGAAAAATTAATTCCCAACGGTTTATATGCCATTACTTAGGACTATATAATAGAGTATATAGAATTCTGCCTTTAAAACGTGGATTTACGTTAAAGTTGATGGTACTCCTTCATGTCAGATCACTAATATTATAACCAAAGACGAAATATTGCATTACGTTTCTTTCATGCAATTTATCTACTTAAGTCCGGCCTTTGCAAGCAAAGAGCGGGTCGAGCTTCTTATATCGAATTCACGTTAAGAACTTGTCCCCAAACCTCAGATGTAGGAATTCCTACGAAAGTGTTCCAGCGATAAAATCCGTTAGAAAATCCATAAATCACAGATCTGCTGGAATTCCCACATTCAGAGGTGATGACAGTGTCGCGGCAAGCCGCTCTTACAGAAGACGGTTTTGGGACAAGTTCTAAATAAAGTTTCAGAACAAACTCTTAGGCGGGATGTAAGAGCCGGTCTCAAAACCTGAAGAAAAATATCTCTAGACGATCCAGCAAGTTTTTAAAAAACGTGAGAGTTTCCACAGAAACCGTCGCATTGGCGGTTTTCTCTCGTCGTTTAAAATTGTAATACCCCTACATTCCTAAGGTTTTGAGACCGGCTCTAAGTTAAAAATAAAGTTTGGCACCGAACTTGGTTTCTTCCAAAGAAGTAAAATAGTTTTTTCTATACTGAAACTCTAAAGCGATACGTTCCGTTAGCAAATAATTTCCTTGTACGGAAAACTCGGGAAAATACTGCTTATCTCCGAAAGAATAAGAACGATAGTCTCCTATTAAATGAAACGAAAATCGTTCGGTAATTCTACATAACATCCCGATAGTTGCGATCGATCCCAAGCGATACCCTCTCCGAAAAGAATCGGATATATCCCCTCTCACGTCCAAAAATGAATAAAAAATCAAACTATAACGCGAGAAATAATAGAACGGTTCCGAAGCGACTCCAAATCCGAAGCTGGAAAAGCCGAATAAAATACCCGGATCTTCCTTAAAAACTTTTTCCGTCAAAAGAGATTTAACGCCTACGTCGAAACGCCAAGATGCCTTATTCAAAAATTGACCGATCGGATGCAGAGAAGTCATCTGAATAAAATGTATCTCTTGAAGTTTAGGCGATTTCATATTCTCATAAACGCGTATATTCGTATTCAAAAAAAATAATTGATTGTAGGGAGAATAACCCGGATACGAATCCGTAAAGTCCCTTAGGACCGGCCTAAAAGTGAATTCTCCGAATGCTCCGTTGGAAGAATTTCCCGCGGATACCGTAATTTGAGAAGGATCATGCCCAAGAAGCGGATTAGACGCCGTCGGAGGATAATAATAATCATTCAGTTTTAATAAATTTCCCATATCCCCCCTCAGTGAATTATATCTATAATACCTTTCCTTATCCTTTTCATCTAGGGTTCCTTTTTCCATAGATTTTTTAATCAGAAGATAATCGATCGCAGCGTCATAAAGAATCGCTCTGCGATTTTCGGATAACTGCTGACTCACATCCTCATCGTCCTTGATAACTTTTCTTAAAAGTTCTCTCTCCGACTCAGTGAGAAAACCGTATTTTTGTCTATATCTTTCTACGATGGAAGGTCTGAACTTTACTTCCAGAAATAAGTTCTTTCGAGCCGCCATTAACTTGATCGTATCGGCAGGTTGCACTAAAAATTTTTTTCGATCGGATAATCGAAGTTCCGGATCCCCTACATCAAGCAAAGTGAGAATTCTAAAAGAGCAATTTTCATCAAAAAAATAATAATCAAAATGATTTTTCTGCATTTCCCATAAATGACGAATGATTCTTTCAATGCCTTTTTCATCAATATTCAACTTATATTCCCAGAGACTTCGATTTTCGTATTCGTTATATTCGTATATTTTATATTTATATTTTTGAATCTCAAAAGATCCCGGAAAGTTTCCGCTTAAACCGTTGAAAACATAGGAAAAAGGATCTATGATTCTCGGAATTATCGCGGCGTAAGTGACAACTACGTCTTCCAACTCTTCCACTTCTTTCGTACTAGAATTAAACTTAAACATCGTATGTCCGAATAAGGAAGCCGGATGTTCGGGATGAAAGGCGGCAAAAACGACGGAAAGCGAATGTGCTTTCATCTGATTATGAAACTCTTCAAATTTAGGACAAGACGGTATCGGAAATACATTCGGATCTATGGAAAATCGTTCCCGTATCCAATAAAAACGGGCCGGAAATAAACATTCCACCGACAGATCGGTTAGAGCTTCGTCTTTTGAGAAGACCCTAAGACTCGTTTCCAATTCTAAAGATGGATTCGTTTTACCAGACGGAGAGAAAAAAAAGGAATCACTGTCTGCATAACTTCGATATTTGTTTTCAGAGACTTCCTCATAATGCAATAAGGTCAGCCAGCTTCTTTCTTTATAAATCCCTTCTTTTTGGATACTTCCGATTTTATCCTCTATAAAAAGTTCCCTTGAAGTTCTGTTTTCTGAAAAAAGAGGAATAACAAATAGATAAACGATTAGAATGCCAGAAAGAGATCTGCTCAAAGATGCCTTTAAAAAAGAAAAACAGCCGCCCAATGAACGAGCGGCTGAATAAAACTATTTAACGCCAGTTGCCTGACAAGCTTCCGTTCCGGAAATTCTGGAAGTAGAAAACATACCGCCGGTTGCAGCTCCTCTAGCGTCAACAACCTGTGTTACACCTTCTTTGTTCAGATCGTTCAAACAAGCCGTTACGGGTGCTCCCCAAGCGGTAAAAATTACCGGGTTTATTTGAGTTGCAGTAATTACGTCCTTGCCGCCAACTTTAGTTTTGTCGATACTATAACAATTGGCAATAAAACCAACAACGAAGCTTAAAAATAGAATTTTTCTCATCGAATGATTCTCCTTGATTTTGGTCAGGGTTTTCCCCCATAGAGTCTTAGCAATCATAAATCTTATATTCAATTTTCTCAATAGACGAAGCTATCTTAAAAATATTTCATCTTTGCTTAAAATTCCAATTTCAATTATTCTAAGATATTTTTGAGATAGTTTATAGTAAGACCAGGTTTTACCGGAAAGTTTTTTATTAAAGAATCCACTTTTAAGACGAACTAAAGTTTACCACACACGCCAAGTTGATAGACTGGTTATAATGCCCGATAAAGACATAAATTTCACTCATAAAGGTACGATTGAATTTGTGAATTCCAAACTTCGTGGAGTTAGTATTGTAAATAACACTCCGATTGAGATCCCTTATTCCCTACCCGGGGACATTTATCACGTCACTTTTTTTAAAAAGAAACGCCGTAAGCCTTTCGCCAAACCGGAATTAATTTTTCAGACCCAAAGAACCGTATTGCCTCCTTGTCCCGCATTTACGAGATGCGGAGGTTGTTCCGCGCAACACATTCCCTATGAAGAGCAATTCCATTACAAAACCTCAGCTCTTTTGGAAAGTTATAAAAAGGATTTCGGAATAGAACCTATCTTACATCCGGCCCTAAAAAAACTTCATTATAGAAATCGAATGGACTTTGCCGTATTTCCGGGGCCGGTTATCGGACAAAGGAAATCTGGTTCCTTTAGGCATGTCGTGGATTTGGAGTTCTGTTTTATTCAAAGCGAAGAGTCAAATGCGGAATTGAAAAGATTTCGAAGTCTAATCTCCGAATTTCCGGATCTTCCCTATAACCGAAAATCGGATTCAGGATTTCTAAAGTATCTGACTCTTCGAAAAGCGACAAACTCGTCCGAATTGATGACCATTCTAACTTTTATAGAAGAATTTAAAAACTCGGATCAAGAGGAAAAACTCGCGAAAGCCTGTTTAAAATATCTGAAAGCGGACCATATCCTATTTTGTTTCAATCGAAAAAAAGGGGAAATTTCAGCGGTCGGAGAAGTAAAAGTTCTGAAAGGAAGAGAATCTTATCTGGAATTCGTTTCCGGAAAAGAATTTCGAGTTCCCTTCGACTCTTTTTTTCAACCCAATCCGGAAGGGTTTCAACCGATTTTGGATTTCATCGAAAAAGAAATTCCCAAACCATCCGACCATCTCATCGATCTATTTTGCGGTTCCGGTTTTTTCAGTAGAATTTTCGCCCATAAATTCAGGAAAATTACGGGAATCGACTCCATCGAAAGCTCTTTAGAAATCGCCCACAAACAAATGTCTTTCGATTTTCCGGAAATCGAATTCTCTTATCTGAGAGAAGATCTTTTTTCGAAAAAGTCCTTTTCTCAACTGAACATACTGCTTCAATCTCGGGAAAAGAATATTTTAATCGCCGATCCTCCACGTGCTGGGCTCGGTGAATTCGTTACGGAAGCACTGAAGAATTCAAAAATTTCCTCCTTTTTTTACGTTTCCTGCAATCCAACCTCCCAAAAAGAAGATCTCTGGAAATTGAAGGACTTCTTTCAGATACAAAAAATTCTCATCACGGATCCGTATCCTCAAACTCCTCACCTAGAATCCGTTGCGCTCTTGAGTTCCAAAAGTCCACCCGTTTGATCCGGTAAACCTATCGACATAAGATTCCTATTTCCTCTTTCGAAGTTCGTCCTTCACGAATGTTTATATTATTATATTTTTATTATATTCTTTAATTATTAAATACGTATTTATATCGCTCTATAATCCAGATCAAAACGTAATTTTATATTCAAATCCCCTTCCCGCGATAAGAGTGAGTTCTTACCGCAAACTTTTTTGCGTTCAAAAGCACTGAATTTCGACTTCCAAGACAGTCGGGATTTCTCCGTTTTTTAGGGAATGATCCGTTGAAATTTTCAGAGTTTACGGATCCCACTCAAAACTTTCAGCCTTGACCCAAATGAACACAAACGATTACAATTACGCTTTCAGTTTCCTCTTTTGCCCTTTCTTCAATTATGATCGTATACGTCCATTTCCAAAAAAGTCCGGCCTTACGTTTTACAAAGTCAAAAGCCTTTTTCCACTTCCCGTAAAGTTCAAAAATTCCTATAGAGATTCCGGTTTTTCATCGATATTCAAGAAGAGAGATACTTTTTATGATCAAAAATCGAATTTTGTTTTTCATTCTCACAGCCATTCTTTTACAAGCGGGCTGTAGCACCGTCATCATCCGTCCTTGGACACCTCCCTATAAAAGCCGTCCGGTTCACGAAATTAGAGTACTTCTTGGCAAAGCCGAAGGTGATCTTCAAATTCGAGGAGAAGGGATCATTTCCGTCTATGACGCAAACGATCTTCTGATTAAAAAAGGAATCGACATCATTTCTTTAGACGCTTCCCGTTTAAAAGCTCCGATTCGTTTTGTAAGTCAAAACAAGAACCTTGAATATAAATCTCTCAAAGTGCGAGGGACAATTCATCTAATCCCCCAAAACCAAGGTTCTGCTCTCGTGGTTAACGTACTTCCTTTGGAAGAGTATCTCTTGGCGGTTGTTCCCTCCGAAGTTCCTTATAGCTGGCCGATGGAAGCGTTAAAGGCCCAGGCAATCTGTGCAAGAACTTATGCCGTTCGTGAAATATTAAATAAAAAGAATGCTTTTTACGACGTAGAAGCCACGACAAATTCCCAAGTATACGGAGGCCTTGAAAAGGAACATCCATTGACTACAAAAGCGGTTCAAGATACAACCGGCGTAATGGCCGTCTTTGAAGAGAACCCGATCCAAGCCTTCTTTCATTCGAATAGCGGCGGAAAAACGGAAACCCCCGAAAACATTTGGGGAGGTAAAAAAGTCCCCTACCTTTCCATTGTGGCTTCCGAGTTCGACAGCGCCGGAGACAATTTCTATTGGAAAGAAACAATCTCTCAAGAACTCATCAATTCCAAATTCTCGAACTTAAAACTGGGCGAAATTCAATCGATCCAAGTTTTATCCAGAACGGCATCCGGAAGAGTTGATCTTATAGAGATCAGCGGAACGGACGGTTCTTCCAGAATCCGGGGCAAAGATTTTAGACAAACTCTCGGCACACCCGTTCGCTCTTTACGTTTCGGAATTCAAAAAGAAGGGAACGGTTTCCTTATCAAAGGGATGGGATCCGGTCATGGTGTAGGTTTAAGTCAATGGGGAAGTTTCGGGATGGCGAAAGAAAATTACAACTATGTAGAAATTTTGAGACACTACTATCCCGGAACCGATCTCGCAAGAATTACGCGTTAGTTAACTTGAATTTCGATATAAGGAAGTTTGGGCGGATCACTCGCAAATTTTATAGTAAAAACGGGTCACAGCATAATAATCGTTTTCGCATTTGTTATGCAGAACTCACGTTAAGCCATATCAAAAACGGATACCGACGTTATAGAACGGCTTTTTGAAAGCTGTTTCTAATATTCCTATTGATTAATATAGATTCGGCTTTTTTGAAAAAGATCAATAGAGTTGTTGAAAATTCCATGATTCGGATTAACAAAACCGCTTCAAACATCCATTTCAACGAAGCAGAAACGGACAGAGAATTAATTTTTCAAAAACTCTAATATTCTAACTTTTGAAACAAACTTATTGTGGTATTTTTTTCATGCGTTCGAGTTGTAATTTGATGGATTTATCTTTGTAGTAACGATTAGGATTTCATCGACTCCTTTTTCGATCTTTTTCGAAATTCCGACAAATCATAATTCTCTATCAAATTATATCGATTTCGCATTTTTTCACTTTCCATAAATTTCATTTCGAATTCTACTGTTCTCTCAAAGAAATGACAAGCCCCGACACAACGGATCCCAAAAGAATACGAATTTCAAACCTCCGTAAATCGTATCAAAGCGGAAAACTTCAAACGGAAGTTCTCAAAGGATTGGAGTTGGATATTCCAAGTTCTTCCGTCATCACTCTAATGGGACCTTCCGGCTCCGGTAAATCAACTTTTTTGAATATACTTTCCGGCATAGACAAGCCGGACTTCGGAGAGGTTTTTGTAAACGGAAAATCTCTACATTTAATGAACGAAAAAGAACTGACAAAATACAGAAGAGAAGAAACGGGAATCGTATTTCAATTTTTTCATTTACTTTCGTACTTAAACGCACTTGAAAATGTGGCCGTCCCTCTTTATATTTCCGGAATCAGTAAAACACAGGCCCGAAATGCGGCGGAAGAAGCTCTCGAAAAAGTAGGACTTTCTTCGAGAAAATTTCATAAACCGGACGAACTTTCCGGTGGAGAACAACAAAGAGTAGCAATTGCAAGAGCCCTCTGCAAACGACCGTCTCTCATTCTTGCGGACGAACCCACCGGAAATTTAGACACTAAAAATGCGGAAAATGTAATACAACTTCTCATAGACCTACAAAAACAACACGGGTTCACACTTTTTATCGTAACCCACGATCAAAAACTCGGTTCTTTAGGGGAATTTCGTTTGAAGATGACGGACGGAACTTTGGAGGATTAAAACCTCGTGTCTTTTCGAATTTATACGTTATTTTTATTCGAATACTTTCGAAGCCATAAACTGGGTGCATTTTTCGCGTTATCCGGAATATCATTGGGCGTAGGACTTTTCATCTCGACCAGTGCAAACGGAATGAAAGCGGAAAAAAGCCTAACCGACTTCGCTATGGGATATTTTCAAGGAGAATATAAGATCAAAATTTCCTCTTCTTTAGGAGATCAAAACCTTCCAATCTCGCTTATCCACAATTTATCGAAAGACTCTTCGTTAACCTGGATCGTAAAAATCGCTCCTCGATTTCAAAAGGAAGTCATTTTAAACGATTCGATTCGAGGCGTATTCATCGGCTTGGATTTTTTAAAAGAATCCGGCGAGTTTCTTTACAAACCGGAAACCAAAAATTCCGACACACAAAACACAAGAGACAAACTTTCTTCCGTCTTTATCAGCCGTTCCTTTTCCCAAAGGATCGGAACTTCCAAAGTCGATATACGCATAAACTCTAAGAACTTCTCCATCACGGAATTGACGGCATTTGATGCGGAAGGCGGGAATATTCTTATAGAAGACATAGAATCCGCAATGGAAAGATTCGGGACCGCGGGACACGTTAGTTTCCTTTTAATCCAACCGGACAGATTCCGACCGGAACAAAAACGGATTCTTGAACGGAAACTAGGTCCGGACTACAGGATCGAAACGGTAGAAGACATCCGGGAAAAATCCAGAAACGCGTTACGCTCTTTTCAGCTTAATCTTTTGGTGATCTCTTTCATTTCCCTCATAATCGCACTCTTTATGGTTTCCAACACGATGTCCGGTTTATACGTCAGCCGTGAAAAAGAATTAGGAATCTTAAAAACGATGGGACTGAGTGCGGGCCACACCTTTTTCCTATTTATATCCCAGGCTTTGTTTTTGGGGATCTCGGGAAGTTTTCTAGGACTGGGGCTTGGTTTTCTTTTTTCGAAACTCGACTTTTTCAGCCCGGAAGCGGTTTCTGTGGATCTTAGAACCTACAACTCCGTTCCTATTTCCACTTGGTTACTAGGATTAGGAATCGGAATCATCGGATCCTTTTTATCCGCCGCGGTTCCGTCTTTTAGAGCGGGAAAAATTTCTCCGGTCTCCATTTTGAGAGAATCCTCTTCAGAAACATACAAAATGAACGAATTCCGTTTGTTATCGATCGGGCTTTCACTTCTTTTCATCTTTACTTGTATTGCGTTCTTTCCTTTTCGCTGGAAATTTCCGATCTTCGGACTTCTGGGAATCGGCGGAATTGTAGTCGGTTTCACTCTTTGTTTTCCTTATGTCTTTAAAATTTTCGTGATATTCTTTTTTAAACTCGTAGAAAGATCGGATCGGTCTTTTGTTTTTATGAAAGTAGGTTTGGAAGAAATGAAAAACCAAACCCTGCGAAATACGCTCACATCCGCAACTCTGATGCTCGCCACTTCCCTTGTAGTCTGCCTTTCGATTTTAGCGGACAGTTATCGAAGATCCTTGAATGATTGGGTCGAAGCGGAATTCCCCGCCGAGTTTACGATCATCAATACGGCAAACTTAGCGGCGGGAATCCAAGGAGGAGTTCCCATCCGTTTGTTAAACGAACTCTCTAAAATTCCGGAAGTGAAATCCCTCGACGGTTTTTGTGTGAATACGAAAGTAGAAACAGACCGAGGAAACTTTACGATTCACGCATATACGTTCGCAACACACGACCGGGAGGATTCTCCGGAACGCCTCATAGAAACGGAAAACGAAATTCTAATCTCCTCCAATATGGCCTATCTGCAAAACTTCGACGTAGGAGACTCGATCCTGATCGAAACGAAATTCGGAAAAAAAGAATTCAAGGTTCGAGGCATTAAGGAACATTTTTTTTCGGAGCGCGGAACGATCATGATGGATATTCGAAACTACGAAAAGTTCTTCGGACTTCACGGATACAATTCGATTAAGATCTTTTTAAAGAAAGACGCAGACCGAAAACGATCGGAAGCATCGATCTCTGAAATTTTAGCGCCAAACACCTCCCTAAAATTGTTAAACGTAGAAGAATTGCGAGAGCTTTATACGAAAGGAGTGGATAAAGTCTTCGGAGTCTTAAAAACCCTAAAAACGACCGCTTTTATCATCGCCATACTTTCTTTGATTTCTTCCTTGTTTCATAATCTCATTTCGAAAAAAAATACGTTGGGAATTCTCAAATATTTAGGGGCCGACCTTGGGCAACTCGGAAAAATTTTGCTGACCGAAAGTGTATTCATCACAATCCTCTCCATTTGTTTCGGGATCCTTCTTGCGTCTTTTCTTTCCCCCATAGTTTTATATGTCGTCAATAAGAACGCATTCGGATGGACCTTAAAATTCACAATTTCTCCGGAAGTGCCGATCTTTTTTCTAATCCTATCGCCAGTTCTAGGGATTCTATCCTGTTCGGTCCCGTTATATACTTTACAAAAATTGAGTTTTCGAATCAGCCAAGAATAAAGACGCTTTCTTTCGCTTTTTAGAATGAAAACCAACTTGATTCGAAACCTTCTTTCCAATAGGATGCCTTAATTCTTATGAGCGCATTAAGTGAAGTAGCGTTACAAATCGCTTCCGAAATCCGAAAAGTGAATCTTCGAGAAGACCAAAGAATCCCGACCTCGGATGCTTTCATTAAGGAAATGATGTCGCTTTATTCACGGGAACCGGACGATCTTCGAAACATACTCGAAGCTCTTCGAGCAGCCAAAATCATATTCATCATTAAAATCGTTTTGCCGGAAGAAAAGATGAGTAAGATAAACGATCCGGGCGTCGATGCATACGTCTATGCGGATCTCAAAATTCTTAACGACTTGAAATACTATTCGGAAAAAAAATTAGAACGTCTTTATGAAGCAACTTACTACAAAAAGAAATCCCCTTCCTTAATCACAAGAGAACTTTTTCCGAAAATCCGAGAATTGAATAATACTCCGATCGGAAGAATGGTCAATATCCTCGTGATGATCGAAGAGTTCGTCC
Organism: Leptospira borgpetersenii serovar Javanica; assembly: GCF_003046425.1. Taxonomy (GTDB): domain Bacteria; phylum Spirochaetota; class Leptospiria; order Leptospirales; family Leptospiraceae; genus Leptospira; species Leptospira borgpetersenii. The sequence continues at coordinate 17,496 of NZ_QAJG01000032.1, read as the reverse complement.
GAATGATGAACAACAATCCCAACGATTTCGAAGAAGGATCACGCTCTCAGGCTATGGAAGACATTCTCGTAGCCAAAGGTGATAACCCTACAAAAGAAAAAAGTATCTTCGATGAGTCCTCTAAATCTACGTCTTTATCGAGTTCTTTCGGACCGGCTCTTTCTCAAAGAGCCACAGATCGTATGGCAGCTCAAGAGGCCAATCTCAACCCGAACAGCCCTTGGGGAAGAATGGCCTCTAAATTTTCAATCGAGTTCTTACTCAGAGTACACCTCAGAAAATGCGAGTTTGAAACGGTCCGTAAATTGATCACCTCGGGAAAAGTCGCCGATGAAGTGAATCTCCGTTTGATCCGAGACAGCCTTTTAAAAATGGAAAAAAACATCAACGTGGACAAGGTTCTCGCCTCTTATCTGGAAGAAATGATCGAACTTAGAAGACTCGCTCAGAGAAAGCTAAATGCGGTTTCTAAACCGAAGATTTTTTAGATTTTAAATGTCAGTGGTCAAGGTTTTATGTAACGTCCTAGAAAAAGTTGTCAGAAAGAGGAAGACGCCATAACAAGGATCAAACGTTACTGCGAATCGTCCAAGAGGAAAGTAACCCAGGAAATAGAGGACGGCAAATAGAACCAGAGCACAGCTTCTTATTGAGGCTTTTGGAATTCCCGGATATCCGGATTTATCTTTCACAGAGAAGCTCCGGAGGAACTTCCAAACCGATTGTTTCAAAGTATCCTTTGAACTTTTGCCACTTTTTCCATTTCGAGAATTGCCCGAATTATTTCCAGACGAGGAGTTCCTCTCGCAATCCAGATGATGTGTTAGCTCTCCTGAGCGCCGATTCATAGAGAGGCTTCCGCTTGAATTATCACCATCCGTTCTACCGACGATTTCGTTAGCTGCTTTAAGAATCCTTCGTTTTTGATCAGCTCTTCCGAGGTCAATCTTACCTTTGATTCGTTCACCAAGTAGTTCGCTCAATTTTTGAATTTGCTCATATTGTTTTTTATCCTTGTTACTTTCGGTTCATTTACAAATAATTTACACAATCAAGCGACACTCTCGTAATCAGAAAAATCCACTAGTTAATATTTTCCAAATGAATTTCGAAAAATGTTCGAAAGAATTCTCACCCAAACACATCTTGATTGAAAAATGAACCGCTTTTTAAAAACTTTTTATCTGTTCATCTATCTATCGGTTTCAGGATGCGGAAAAACGAATCATGAGGATCAGAGGGAAAAAGATTTTAAATCGAGATTACTTTCCATCGTTACCGCCGCAGAGAACGGAAAAAATCAAAATCCAAACAACGATTCCTACTATGTTGGAGGAACCATCACCGGCCTAACTTTGTCCAGTAGCGTCATCATTCAGAACAACAATTCCGATTTACTGACGATCAATTTAAACGGCGTATTTCGATTTGCAAAGGCCTATAAAAACGGAGACTCCTATTCGGTTACAGTGTTAACGCAACCAAACGCTAAAATCTGCACGATCCCAAACGGTGTGGGAAGCATTTCCGGAACGAGCGTGCTCAGCATACTCATCACTTGTCAATAAGATTTCTCTTCGATCAAACCGGGAGTTTGTTCCTTTGGAATTTTAACTTTTTGACCTTCCTTGAGTTCATTCAAATCGGAAATCGCAATATATCGTCCTAATTCAAGATTTCCTAATACTTCCACAAAACCGCTTTCCTCTTTAATGGTTTCCACCTCCACGCTAAACAACCGATTTTCTTCGTTTGCAACAAAGACGGTTCCGCTTTTATCTTCCTTATTCTTAATGAGAGCTTTGAGCGGAATTAAAAAGGTTTTTTTTCGAGCCTCTTCTAAAAGGATGTAACCACGTGTGAACATACCCGGTTTTAAAAGTTTTTTTTCATTTTGAGCGAGAACCTTTACTTCCACCGTCCTACTCTGCGGATCTACAATCGGGCTGATGATATAAACCTTTCCTTCAAAGTTTTGTCCCGGATAAGCATCAACGATAAAATTCACTTTTTGATCTTTTTTCAGTTTCCACAGCTCCGATTCACCGATATTAAACTTTAAGATTACTTTAGAGGTGTCGACAACGATATACAAAGCCTCTCCCTCTTTGACGGCTTCTCCCTGTTCCTTAATTCTGGAAGCAACCGTTCCAGACAACGGACTTTTAATATTCGATTCCTTTAATAGAAGTTGTGTGGATTCCATATTTTTAAGCGTCGATTTAAAGTTTGCCTCGGCCATGTCCAATTCGGCACTTTCAATCATAGTATTTAATTTTATATAAGCCTCCTTTAATTCTGACTTAGTTTTAGGAATTTGAATATTCGCTTTATTTAAATCTTCCGGTCTATAACCCATTTTTAGACTAGCGAGATTTTTTTCCGCTTTAAAAAGGGAAATTTCGGCGGAGTTCAAAGATGTTTCCGCAGATTTCAATTCCGTTTCAGAAACCGCTCCGGCTTCGTTCAGTTTCTTTTTGTTTTCTGCGCTGCGCAGAAGATTATTCCGAATCTCTCTCGAGTCCCTCACGTCTGCCTCCGCCTTTTCGATATTCGCCAATTCCCGATCCACCCTTTGTTTAGCGATGAGTAGTTTGGCGGACGCCAGGTCCCTTTGACGGGTTTGTACTTCCACACTGGATTGATCTTTAGATAATTGAATTTCTAAATTCAACGTTTCCATTTTTGCAAGAACATCTCCGGCAAGAACGGAATCTCCCTCTTCTTTAAAATATTGTTGAATTCTCCCTAAAATTTTGGAAGTAACCTCCGCCTTCTTGAAAAAAGAAACGGAACCTAAAACTTTAAGGCCGGAACTTGATTCGCCCGGATCAATCTTGGCGAGTTTAATCCGGTCTTCAAGAGGTAATATTTCCTCCTTTTTCTCGCTTTTTTTGCAATCCGTAAAAAGAAATAGTAATATTACAATCCAGATACACTTTCGAAAAACCCTACAATAAGAATATGATCTTAATTTCATGGGATCAAACATAACGAATAAGACATCCGTAGGTCGTTATTTACGAATCGTTTTACTCGATTTGATTCCGTTTTTGCGAAACGATTTTTATCTTTCATGTCTATATCCTCTTATTGTAATTCAAATAAGTGTAAATCGTCTAAATTTAAGCCGGTCGATAGCTCCATCTGAGCGATCGAGTTCAAATATTTCAACCTGGCTCCTATTTGAGCGTTTTTCGCCTCTAAAAAACGTATTTCCGTTTCGGCCAATTGAGGCCGAGTAGCTTCCCCTAGTTTTACTTGCAGCTCCTGTATATTGAGTCTTTTTTCGAATATTATAATATTTTCATCTGCCTGCCTCATGGATTGCCAGCTGATGTTCAGCCCTCTAAGAGACTTTCTGATTTCAGTTTCGATGATATCCCCCAATTGTTTACTGGCGATTTTAGCCTGATACGCATCCACTCCCGTTGAAACTATTTGTTTTTTATAACTCAATTGATCGTAAATCGAAACGGTAGTAGAAGAAGAAAGGGAACGATCCGTATCGTCCCTGCGTGAAACGAAGTTCGAGGAATCAGTAATTTGGTTCGGACCCATTAACATGGAAATGCGAAAATTCAAACCCCATTCCGGCTGTCTGGGCGGATAATCGGCTCCCGAATAACCGTAAAAACCGCCTAAAGAAACGGTAGGAATGTAAAAAGATTTCGCATAACGATGCTGGGACTCTGTCTGCAATTCCTTCGCCTTAGCCCGATCGAAGTCCACTCTATATTTTCTTGCCAAGGAAATTAGGTTTATTTCTTCGAACTGGATAAAGTTGTATTTTACGGAATTTAAGAGATCTCCCTTTAATTCCAATTCGCTGTTTGCTTGAAGACGTAGGAGAATTTTAAAATCCTCAAGAAGATTATTATATTCCATCCGGGCGTTTTCGTGCTGCATTTTGATTTCATTCAAACGATTTTCGACCTCCAGAATTCGGATTACGGTACTTTCTCCAAGTTCCAGCTCCTTCTTGCCTAATTCCAATTGTTGTTTTTGACGATCGATGGATCGTTCATAGACTTCGATTGCCGACTTTCGACTCAGAACTTCATAAAATTTAGATCTAATTTTAAATCTAAGTTCGTTCAAAGCGAGACGAAGATCATATTTTGCCAACGCTAAATCACTCATTGCGGCATCTAAAGCGAGAGAACGTCTCCCTCCGTCAAATACCACCTGGTCTACATTCAAACTCAAACGTTGATTTCTGCTGTCATCGGTATTCGATACGATATTGTGAGAGCGATCCCAACGAACCGTTGCGGTGGGAAAATAAGCTCTCCAATTTTCATTCAACAACAATCGTTTGATCTGTTGTTGGGAACTGATCAAACGAATTTCGGGACTATTCTCGACTCCTAGTCTTTCTGCGGAACCGATATCTAGAATAATTTTTTCCTTTGCTTCTAAAAGATTCATATAATGGAATATTCCAAAACACACAAAAACCGGAATCCATCGAAATTGAAGCGATTTTACGAACAAAAAAGAGAGCACGGGTCACACCCAAAATTTAAAATAAGAGAATCCACCGTTATTTACTTCGTAACAGTTCCACGATCTTATTCGCAAAAACTCTCGCGACTTCCGAACTGTTATCGTATAATTCCAACGACTCGCCCCCTATATACTGTATTTGAACCACTTGGGATCCGTTTTTATTATAGAGATACGCCATAATACCTGAGCTCTGATCGGGATTTAAAAAATTTCCCGCCTTCGTTTCATGAACAAATCCGGTGATAACATAATCCGAATTCGTCTCGGAACAGATTTCTTTTACCTGTTCCGAATTCAAAAGATATGCAGAATTCATTTTTTGTGTGGCCGTAACAATGGAAACATTAGAGTTCGGCTGCGGTTCTTCGATTTTAGCGGAAGGATTTGAAATCGTTCCCTTGATACCGTTTGTGTGGAAAAAAAATAACAAATTATCGGAAAAGACGGAAGAAATTATGTCCGCTTGATTAGAAGATTTGGAAAGAAAACGAACGATACTGATTCGATTTCCGCCCTTCAAAGCGGTTTTGTCCATTTCAGAAAACGATATATTATACGTTATATCATGATAATAACGTAAAGAAGATCTACATGTCGCAAAACAAAGAAAATAAAGAACCGTAAAAGTTCTAAACAAAATTTTAAAATGATCATTTAACATAACTTTTCAATAAATATTCAATTTTTTCGAATGAGAAAATCCACAATTGGTGATCTAAAAAAAACCAATACTTCACATGTGGCGTTAAAATGCAAGAAATAGAAATCAATAAGAATAAAATGTTATATTAGAATCTAAAAGATTGACATTTTTTCCATTAAATCGGTTACCTGTTTTATTTAGGAAGTACATAGAAAAGTGAAAAATAAAAGTTATGCGGTCTTTTTTTGTTTTTTTTTATTTTCCATATCGATTCTAAACGATTGTTCCAAGCGGAAGGAGAAAGAACTATTGAATGACGCAGAAAAACAAAACGCGCTTGGAATCGGCGCCTTACAATTGAATGATCTCGAAAAAGCGGAAAAACATTTCAAGGAAGCGCATCGTTTGAATCCTAAAGACCCGAATTACGCGAACAACGTAGGTGTAGCACTGATTCCACGAGATCGATTCGAACAAGCGATAATCTATTTTTCAAAATCGGTTGAAATCGATCCCAATTTCCAAAGGGGTTATTTTAACCTGGGTGTCGCTTATCAAAATCTCCAAAAAAATACGGAAGCGTTGCATTATTACGAAAAGGCAGCCGCAATTCCGGCAACTATGCCCGAGATTTATTTTAATTTAGGTATTATCAATACTCGATTGAATAGAAAGGCGGAAGCAAAAAAAAATTACGAGATCTTCATCCGGAAAGCGCCTCCTCAATTCGGGCAGCAAATCAAAGACGCATATCTAAAAATCAAAGAATTGGGTGTTTGAAAATGAAAAAGATCATTTGGATATCATTCTGTTCCATCCTACTATCCTGCAAAGGTTCGATCGATTTGGAAAAATTCGCATCGGCACAAACCGCTGAAAGAAAGGGAACTCCAGCACTGTTTTATTTAAACGAATCCGAATTTTCCGCAAAAAATTTCAGGAAAGAATTTTTTTTCGAAAGAAAACATATTGCCGGGAAATTCGAACCAGTTACGCCCTCGGAAATAGAAGCGGAACTTCAAAGATACATCGAAGAGACGATCATTTTAAACGAAGCGATCGCCAAAGCCGATCTCAATTCAGCCGAAACTCAAAAGTATCTATGGCCTTTTATCCGTAAAGCGATCATTTCCTATTATCTATCCAAAGAATCCGGAGAATTCGAAATCGCCGAAAACTCGAACGAAGTGGAAGTTTCCGACGAATTGATTGAGCGATACTACTCTCAAAATAAGGAACTTCTAAAAGAGAAAAATCCTACGGAACTCAAAAAGAAACTCAGAAACACCGCCATTCTAATTAAGATTCAAGAAAGGTTAACACTGTCCCAAGAAAAAAAGAAAATCATATTAGGAAAGATGAGACAGAACAACAAAGTCCGCATCATTCAAAAAGAAGTATTTACGAAAGATTTATATGAAAAATAATTTTGAAGGAATCACCAAGGATCTGAAAATCAAATCGATAATGCGACTTAAAAAACAAGCGCATCACGACTCGATTTTATTCTTTATAGCTTCCATTTCTCTTATCGTCGCTTTAAACACGTGTAACAAGGATGAACAATCCAAATTGGAAACCTTTCAAAAAGGAAAAAAGGAATACACTTCCCGAAATTTAGAGAAGGCCGCCGACTTTTTTCGACAAGTCGCTTCGGAGGATAAAGAATTTTTACCGGCTCAAATTATGTTAGGTAAGAGTCTCTTTTTCTTGGGAAAAATGGAGGAATCGGAGGAAATATTTCAAAAAGGATTAACTCGCTTCCCGGGAAACTCGACGATTCGATTTTGGATAGCAAGGATCCACATGTTGCAGGAAGGCAAGACGAAAGAAGCGAAGCAGGAACTTGAATACATTTTAGAAACGGAAGAAACTTTTTTCGATGCACACTATTATTTGGCGAAAATATATGAAAAAGAAGGGATGTTGAAGGAGGCTTTGATTGAATACAACCGCGCCAAGATGATCAAAATCGGTTTTGATAAAATCCATAGAGATCTGGGTAAACTATACGATGCTGCAGGTTTACACGAAAAAGCGGCTTTAGAAAAAGGCCTACTTTTCGAAAAAGCAGAATGAAAAAATCAATACAGTATTTTATAATATTATTATGTTTCTACTGCAACGCCGATATCGACCAATTGGGGGATAAACTGAAATATCTCGGTCTTGCAAATAGCGGAGAGTTCGAGGCACCGACCGTCCTTCTGATTACACCAATCTCCGAAGCCAAAAGAGTTTCCGTTAACGAAGAGGTATCCGTTCTTTTTTCTCAACCAATGGATAAAAATTCGGTCGAAACCGGAATTACAATTGGAGCCGTTTCCGGAGACAGCTCGGTTCGATACATTTGGACCTCCGATATACTTCTTAAAATCATTCCTAAGTCGCATTTTACCGCCGGCAGAAGATATGAAATCAGACTCAACCGTAATGTCGTTAAGGACTTGCGTGGAAATTTTTTAGCTAAAAATTTTCTTTCCATTTTTTATACAACCGGATTCGGGCCTCAGCCGTTTATTACGGAATCGAACCCTCCAGTCGCCAACCAGATCGTATATGGATTCGGCGTGAATTCCAATCCCTATGTACAATTTTCCGAACCGATGGATCGAATCAAAACGGCGGAAGCCGTTTCGGTTACCGGCGGCCCTGCGATTTACGTAAAAGAGTGGAATGAGGATTCGACTCGTCTCACTCTATCTCTGACAAAAAGCCTGGACCTTTCCACAACATATACTCTCAAAATATTAAAATCCGCCGAGAACGCTTCCGGAAACGTCCTAGATAAGGACTACTCCATTTTATTTTATACCGGAATCGCATCCTTAAATCCTTATATTCAAGACATCGGAATGAGTGTTCCGAGTACACCTTGGCCGGTCTTACAACCCGTTCCTTCCACCAATCCGTTGATCAACGGAGTTTCAAAAAATAGTTTTTTGACGATCACTTTTTCAAAGCCGATGGATCAATCAAAAACTCAAAATGCCATTCAGTTCACTCCTCCCATAACAGGCCAATTCACTTGGATATCCCAAAGTTTGCTTCAATTTACCCCGACCGATAAATTGACCCAAGGAGCGACTTATAGACTGGCGATCAACTCGACCGCTACGGATACGGGAAATATGCCGCTGGAAAATTCCTATATTGTGGATTTTAAAGTGGATAATGTAGCCGATAGTCTTCCTGTAACGATAACCGGAATCAACAATTTTTCTGTCACTGCATTGTGTGCACCGATTGCGGATGGGAATGCGAACGCCCCCGTAATTCCCGCAAACCTTTCCACAGTATATAAGATATCAGTAATATCGACCGCATGCACTTTGGAAGATTACGTATTTAGACTGAATTTCGCAACGGCAGGTAACGTTCCTCTTCAAAGTTTGGGGGACAATGATATTTATAACCAGGTTTCCGTTTCGTATTTTTCGGGCGGCCCGGGTGTGGGGTCTCCGAGTATTTATTATAAAAACTACAATTGTGGTCCATCCTGTTCCATCGCGGGATCATTCGAATTCGGCGTTAAAAACGTACCGACGGGAACCCAATATAAATTCCGATTGAAAGGCGGTTCGGGGGGAGTCAGGGATATCAACGACAACTATCTCACAAACGATATTATATTCCTCTTTGAAAGGCAATGAAAACACACAAGTCAAACATGAGTCGTAAAAAATCAAAGGATTCGAAACACACCTCTTCAACGTTCGTTGAAATTTCATATCGGATATCCGCGATTTGTGTCCTATGTTTTTTTATCGGATGTAGTCAGTTAATAGACAACGGAAAAGGGCCTTTGAGTTTAATTCCCGGTTTATCCGTATTTTCAGACGGAGAATCTCCGAGAGTGATCGGAAGCTGGCCATTGAACGACCAAACAATCGCCGATCCAAAAGCGGCTCTTTCCATCTCCTTTTCTAAAGAGATGAATCAGACGTTTACGGAATCCGCTCTTTCCCTAAAAAGTTCGCAAAATACCATCGCGGGAAGTTATTCCTGGTTGGGTTCAACGCTGCATTTTCAACCCACCGTCTCTCTTACGGATCCTGGAATTTATACTCTCACCGTTTCCAAATCCCAGGCGGAAGATAAACAAGGCAAAAACTTAGAACAAGATTTTATACTGAAATTCAATTATAACGCGGACACGATCGAACCAACGTTAGTCGATAGTTCTCCTTCGAACGGAGCCATCGGAATTACTTCAGACACTCATTTACTTCTCAGATTTTCCAAGCCAATGAACGTAAATCTGGTTCTTACCGAAATTACCGCAAATCCTTCCTTAACCTTCAATCTTCCCGCGACTATCATATCTCCGGATAGAACAACGTTTGAATTCATACCGATTCAACCTTTGACTTTCGGTACCACTTACAACGTCACAATCCCCAATACCATCAAAGACAGTATAGGAAATCCGCTTTTGCAGACGTATCGAATCGGATTTACCGTCGGTTCCGATTTTGTACAACCCACTCTGACGAACATTAGATCCACTACGAATACCGGAAACTTTGTATTGAATGAATTCGCAATCATCGGAGGTTTCGAAAAGACCGACGATTTTATGATCGATTTTTCGGAACCCGTATTACCTTCCAGCTTATTGACGGGAATCACATTCAGCCCTTCGATAACGTTTACCATCATCGAAAATTCGGGAGGAGCTAATACCAGTTTTATTATACGTCCGAATTCGAATTTATCGATCAATCAAATATACCAGATACAGGTGACCAATTCCGTCAAAGACGTTCAAGGAAATAGTCTGAATAAAACGTTCACTTATAATACTCAAGTGAACGGTCCTAGAAGTAAGTATCTTTTCGTACAGAATATCTATCTGAGCAACACGCATTCTCTCGCAAATCGATTGTTAGACGGTGTAATCAATTCGCTTCAGCACGACGGTGGTATAGGTCCTACGTATAATTATTCTGCGGGAGGCACGAAAGCGTTTTACGTAGCCTTTTGCAGGGACGATTTTCGGTCGAACACTTGTTCCGAAGTCGATTTGAATATGGTATTGTCTTCTGTACAATTTTCGGTGAACTTCGACTTCGGACCCAATTCTGGAAATCCTTATCTGCTTCTACCTCAGGTAGGAGCAGCGCCTAACATCTATAAAACTTCCATCTTCGGACTCACGGAATCTCCGAACTCTTACATTTTTACGATAAAAGGCGGACCGGACGGAGCTAAAGATTTGTACGGAAATTATCTGGAACAGGATTATTCCGTCAGATTTTCCGTTTCCCCTTAAAGTTGATTTCAAAATGAGATTTTGTCCGTGATTGAATTTTTCCTAAGAAGAAAGGTAACGACATTAGTCGTATTCTTCTTACTCGTTCTGTTCGGATACGTAGGACTGACAAAATTAAAGATGGAACTCCTTCCGGATGTGAGTTTTCCATCTCTCACGATCGTAACGGTTTACAACAACGTGGCTCCGACGGAAATCGAATCTCTAGTGACCAAACCCATTGAGGAAATCCTTTCTTCCGTAGGAGGTGTCGACAGAATTTTATCCGAATCGATCGAGGGAATATCCATCGTAACGGTAAGATTTCGATGGGGAACCGAAATAGACCAAGCATTGATTCAAGTCAGGGAAAAATTGGATTTGGTCAAAGGTTCACTGCCTCAGGACGTAAAAAAATCCATCGTAATTCGTTTCGATCCGAATAGCGCTCCCATCATGCAGATTGCAGTCAAAACAAACGGCATTGATTTGAAGGACGTTCGACTATTTTTACGCAAGAACGTAATTCCGTATTTCGAGCGCGTAGACAGTGTAGCAGCCATCTCATTATCCGGAGGATTTGAAAGGCAAATTCAGGTCAACGTAGACAAAGGAAGATTAGAAGCTCATAATATACGAATTCAAGATTTGGTCAATCAAATCGATTCCAGCAATTTCGGATTTCCTGCCGGTAACGTAAGGGAAGGAGATAAGGAAATATTAGTGCGAACCGATGGACTTTTCCCTTCGGTCAACTCCATTGAGGATACGGTAGTCGGGGTTACAAAGGCCGGAGTTCCCATTTATCTCGGAACCGTAGGTGATGTAAAAGACACTTTCAAAGAAAGAACCAGCATAAGCGGCTTAATGGACGAGGAATGTATTTCTATGATTCTAAAAAAGGAATCCGGAAAAAATACGGTATCGGTTGCGTCCGACTTGAGGGATTTAATCGGAGAGCTGAACGAAAAATTCGGGGACAAGATCCGTTTTCAGATCATATCGGATCAATCCATATTGATCGAAGACTCCATCGCTTCCGTTGCCTGGGCCGGGATCCTCGCGGTGATCATCTGTTATTGTGTATTGAGTTTTTTTTAGGAAACATCCGAGAACCGATCGTCGTCATCAGCGCGGTGCCCATTTCCGTCATGGCAACTTTTTTGATGATGTTCGGGTTCGGTCTTACGATCAATACGATGTCGCTAGGCGGATTAGCTATCGGCGTTGGAATGGTCGTCGATTCCGCAACGGTCGTTTTAGAATCGGTAGCTTCTAAAAAGAAAACGATCTCGGATCCGATTCAAGCGAGTATCGAGGGAACAAAAGAGGTATTCGGATCCATCCTAGGATCAACGATCACGAGCGTCGTCGTATTTCTGCCAATCCTATTCGTTGAAGGTATCGCCGCCGAAATTTTCGGAGAGTTCGCATTAACGATTTCGTTTTCGCTGATCTCCTCGCTTTTTACCTCGGCAACGCTTGTACCCGTTTTAACTCAATACGATTTCTTTTCGAAGGAAATAGGAACGTTTCCAAAAATAATCGAAATTCGCAGAGAAAAAATCCTTTCCACAATCAGGAACTCTTTCGCGTCTATAGCGGTCTTTTTCATCCGAAGGAAAACTTTCGCCGTATACGTAGGGTTAGGTGCCGTACTTGTAGCAGGTTTGTTTTTCATCGTGATTCCGAAAGAAATGTTGACCGAGATCGATCAGGGAGAATTCTACATCGATATCGTTTCACCGGAAGGATCCAATCTAAATTATACAAAAAAAGTCGTAGATACGATCACGAAAAAACTCACTCAAGATAAAACAGTTGAAATCGCATTTTCAAGAATCGGATACGAGGAAAAGGATATCATATTGAATCCAAAAGGGGACTTCGGTTTAAATCGAGCCTCAATCTTCGTCAAACTCTCCGGTAAAAACAAAGCCGAGAAGTTTTTAATCGGATTTTCGAGGGAACTACCCGAGATAGAAAAAAATTTTCATTCTAAAATCGGGACTCGAATGGCCGGTAGCGTGTTAGGCGGTATTTTCGGTTCCGGCGGTGGAGGAATCTCCGTTGAAATTTCGGGGCAAGACTTAAATCTCATCCGTAAAATCGCGAGCGAAGTCGAAAACGAATTGGTCTCCACGAACGAAACAATTTCCGTTTCCTCGTCGGCTCGGGAAGAAACTCCCCAATTAAAAGTGGAATTGGACCGAGAAAAGATGGCCTACTTTGACTTAAGCGTGGAGGATATAGCGACCACACTTAAAACATCCATCAAAGGGGATATCGCCACAAGATTTAGAGAAAACGATTTCGAATACGACGTATTAGTTCGATTTCGATCGGCGGATAGACTTGGATTCGATTCATTACGCGAAATTCCGATTCGTTTACCGAGCGGAAAAAACGTCTTCCTAGACGCAGTAGCGGAAGTATCACAAACAAAAACCCTACGTAAAATTATGCGGTTAGAGGGAAAAAGAATCGCGATCGTATCCGCTGTTCCTAAGGAATCGGCGGAAATCATAGAACAAAAGATTTCTGAGATCATTACACGTTTTGAAAAAGATAAGGACATCTCCGTTCTTCCAGGCGAAATTACGAAGGAAACGAACAAATCCTTCGAAGCCTTGGCCTGGGCAGGTGTTTTCGCATTAATTTTAGTCTACATGACCTTAGCGTCTCAGTTTGAAAATTTAATTTTACCGTTAGTCGTGATGGTATCAATCGTGATGGTGGGATCCGGTTCCCTGATGTTCTTAATATCCTCGGGCAATTCATTGAATATAGTTTCAGGAATGGGAATGGTCATGTTAAGCGGGCTAGTAGTCAACAATGCGATCATTCTAATAGAGTTTTTCACCTTAGCCGACAAGGGGAAAAATGTTGAAGAAACGGTATATGACACTATCTACCGGAGAATCGACACCATCCTTAACACTACTCTGACTACGGTTTTAGGACTTTTGCCGGCAGCGCTTGCAATCGGCGGAGAATCTCCTCAAGAACCGATGGCCTTAGCAGTGTTAGGTGGCTTAACGGCTTCCACTATTTTTACCGTAGTCATCATACCGGCGGCTTATTTTTCGATCGTAAAACGGAAATAGGTATAAATGGATTCTTTAATCGGTCTATTATACAGAAGACATATAACGACGTTTATGCTGTTTGTAGCGGTCGGGATTTTCGGATTGATTTCCATTCCAAGGCTGCCTATTTCGTTAATGCCTCCATCCAATTCGCCGGCTATTACCATACTGACTCGATATCCCGGAATTTCACCCAGTAAAATCGAAGAAATCATAACGAAACCGATAGAAGAACAAATTTCCGGCGTAGGCGGAATCGAAGATATACTATCTTCTTCCGAAGAAGGGGAATCAAGAATCAACGTCATATTCAAACCCGGCACTAAAATCTCGTATCGTTCCCTCGAAGTACGTTCTAAAATCGATCTCATACGGGGTAACTTTCCAAGAGAAGTGGAAGAACCCGCCATTCTTAGATACGATCCTACCAACAAACCGATTTTCATCGTAAAACTCGAATCCGAAAGATACAAATTGAAGGAACTGAGAGAATTCGGCGAAAACAAATATAAAAAGAAGTTCGAAAGAATCGATGGGGTAAGTGAAATTCACGTCGGAGGTGGATTTCAAAGAGAGATAAACATAGATATAGACAAAGGTAAGTTACTGCAGACCGGAGTCGGGTTAGAAGAAGTCTTATCCAAGATCAGAACTGCAAACGTAGACGTTCCCGCCGGAAATTTATTGATCGGAGACAACTATATCAACATTCGGGTGATCGGTAAGTTGATTCAAATTAAAGAGATCGGAAAAATACCGATTACGGTCGGCAAATCGGAACAAATTGTTTACTTATCAGATATATCGAATGTGAAGGACGGATTCAAAGAAAAGGAAGATATAGCAAGAGACGCAGGTAAAGAAGTCGTATCCATTTACGTTCAAAAAGCCGGTGATGCAAATTCACTAGCGTTATGTGAAGAGCTCCGAAAGGAACTTTCCTCGATTCATATAGAAGGAATTCAGCAAAGTATCAACTATGATCAATCTCAGACAATCAAAACGGCCATCGCAAAAGTTGCGGATTCCGCTATTTCGGGAGGTATAATCGCAGTCGTCGTTTTGTTTCTTTTTTTACGGAACTTCTACGCTACAATTCTCGTATCCGTATCAATCCCGCTTTCGATCATTTCAACATTCGGGTTGATGTACTTTTTCAACGTAGGAATCAACGTTATCTCCCTTTGCGGATTGGCTTTAGGCGTAGGAATGCTTGTGGATTGTTCGGTAGTGGTTATCGACCGTATATTTTTTGTACACCAGGAAAACGGATTCGTAGAGGATGGTATTTTAAAAGCCTCTTCCAGATTATCGAAGGAATTGTTCGCGTCCGTTTTGACGAGCATTGCCGTTTTTTTTCCGATCTTTTTCAGTTCCCGGGAGTTACGGGATCTCTACGGAGGCCTGGCGATTACCGTTTCTGCGTCTTTGGTCACCTCTCTAATCGTATCCCTGACTTTTTTGCCTACTCTTGCCAAATTTATTTTAACGAAAGAGAGTCGATTTCAAACCCTCGTTCCACCGCAGTATGTTCTTAGGTATATTTCGAAAATGAAATCTTATATTGAAGTCGGAACGTACTATAAGATCTTATCTTGGCTCCGGAATAAAATTTTGCGGCGCCATCAAACGAACTTAAATCCTGAATCTCCGGATCCACATGAGCTTCTCCAATTTGATTTAATAAAATCTTTGAAGTTTCTACTCAAACACTATAAAAAAACCGCTCTATACTCCACGGCGATCATCGTAGTTTGTTTTTGCCTCTCTTATTTTTTGAAGCAGGAATACATTGATCCGACCGATTCCAACGAAATCAGCGCTTCGTTGGAAGTAGAAACGGGAACCCACCTTGATGCGACTGATTTGATCACCAAGAGCGTGGAAAGAGTAATCGAAAATAATCCAAACGTGGAAAAAGTATCCTCCAAAGTTGAAAAATGGCATTCGGATCTGATGATAAAGTTAAAACCCGCCTCTTCCCGGAAAGGCAAATCAGCCAATGACGTTATAACCGAGTTAAAAAAGGAAACAGACGAGTTAAAGAACGCATTTGTATTTTATACCGAATCCGGTGCCGGAGAAGGATCAAAGGAAATCGATATTGAAATTATAGGAGACGAAGCCGAAACGATCAAAGAGTTGGCCAGAGAGTCTGCAAAAGAAGTAGGAGGGATACCCGGAATTCAGCAGGTTGCCCTTCGCTTCAAGGAAGGAAAAGATCAAATCACTTTTTCGATCGATAAAGTGAAGGCCTCACAATCCGGATTATTACCTAATCAAATCGCAAACTTTATGAAAACTGCATATACGGGCTCTATTCCCACTAAATTTTACGATAAAGATAAGGAGATCGACATTCGAGTCCGATTTTCCGAAGAAGACAGAAAAGGTCCGGAGTCGGTTTTTGGAGTTGCAATTTCCTCCTCTCAATCGGAAAAAATCGCGAAAACACCCTTGATTGAACTTAGTTCGATCAAAAAGGAAAAAGCAGAATCCAGGATTTATAGAAAAAACAAACGAAGAACTTATGGACTCACGGCTAAGTTAGGCGATATCGATACCGGTTCAGCCGTTATCAAAATTGAAACCGCTTTAAAGAAAATTTCTTTCCCGGAAAATTATCATTACGAAATGACCGGAAATTACAAAAAACTGAAAGAAAGTAAAACCGAAATGTTCAATCTAATCATCCTGGCCTTCATCATAATCGTTTGCATTTTATCATCTTTATTCGAGTCCTTTTTACTTCCGTTTCTAATCATACTCACCATTCCATTCTCGGCAGCGGGGGTAATTTTAATTTTATTTGTGTGTCACATGTCCTTAAATATATCCGTATATATCGGTTTCGTTATGTTAGCCGGAATTACCGTAAACAATTCGATATTAATTGTGGAAACTTTTTTAGAAAAATTAAAATCAAATCAATATTACGAAATCGACGAATTATTAACCGAAGGAATCCGAGAGCGAATTCGTCCGATTCTGATCACAACCATAACCACGGTCCTGGGACTACTTCCATCCGTCTTAGATTCAGGAGAAGGAAGTCAACTGTGGAGACCCCTTGCCGTTACGGTAGTCGCAGGATTGTCCATTTCTACGGCTCTTACGATATTTTTATTTCCCGCATTTTTTAAAATCGCGGTTCCTTATCTTCTGGAAGATCATAAAAGTATTCCTCTGCAAAATAAAATCAAAAAACGTTCGAAGAAAATATAAAGGAGATCCAAAAACGATGGGACCCACGAATATATGTTTTGAAGACGAATACATTAGGGAGAATTTATATTCTGGAAAAAGAATTCCAATCTTTCTCAGAAATCATATTAGGGATTGCGATCGCTGCCAGGAGAAAGTGAAAATGTTTCATTTTGAAAATCTCATTCCAAAAAGCTCATTCGGAAAAGATTTCACAAAAGTGATAACCTCATGGAAAATCGGCCTTTCAGACGATTTCCCAAACAACCAGGATATTTTTCCAAATTCCAATCATGCCTATGATACGATGCTATTCCAATTCGTGTACAAACACAGACTCTGGATTTATATAATCGGCTACCTTTCCGTGATAATTGCATTTTCATACTACTGGTTCTTGTTGTAGGCCGAGAGGATTTGATTTCGCCAGTTTGATCTTTACTTTCGATATTACTTAACGTGAATTCTATATAAGAAAGCTCGGTTCAGCCTTTGCAAACAAAGGCCGGCTCCAGTCAATCAATTGCATGAAAGAAACACAATGCAGGGCTTTCCTATGGGTCGCTCTGCAGGGCCCTGTTTCACGGAGGATTGTCGGAGTTCCGACGGATTTCTTCAGATCCAAGTAATTGTAGGAGATAGAGAGTGTTATGCTTCGAGTTCAGAGAGCGATCAATCTATCGAGCGACCCGTAGGGAGCCATAACGTTACCCACAAATATCGGAAAGAATTAGATTTTTAAATGAACTTCTCCAAAATAGTAAAGGGACGTATAATGGATGCTAAACATTGGA
>NZ_QAJG01000031.1 GCF_003046425.1 Leptospira borgpetersenii serovar Javanica | reverse complement strand
AAAAATTCAATCTCTTTCACAAACCTATCCGTCTGCTTTGCGATGACGGTTCCGAAAATCAAGGTGCGGTCAACGGTTTCTTAGACCAGCCCAATTTATTCATCAAAAAACTAATCGCTCAGGTCGACATTTTCTACTCAAACAGTATGATCGAAGCCGTGAACAAGAAAATGAAATATGAATTTCTATTTCCTAAAAATCCAATTTCATTTGAGGAAGTGATCAATACTCTCAAAGACGCGGTTCCAGGATACAACTCCCGTCCAAGCGGTGTCTTGTTCGGTTTCTCGCCGCTACAAGTCTTAAACGGGGAAGTTCCAGACAAACATCGTTTTGTCGAGCAAATCAAAGAGGCCGCCGTAATACGGCCTAAGATCAACAAACAAGGTCTCTGTGATCCTTGTGCAAATCCTTCTACTATTCCAATAAAGAGAAAGTAGTTTTTCACATTCAAACACCGGTTAATTTTAGTTAGTCGGTGATTCTTTTTTTTATTCGATCTCAGTGAAGTTGTCATCTTATCATTTCACCTTTTCAAGCAGCATTCCGGTTTTCCGGACTCCACTTGCTACCTTGGGTGTGGATTCTGCACGGTAACAGCCTAATAACGAAGAACGGCTTCTTATTTATTATTAAAATCAGCAATCCGTGAAGTTGTCATCTTATCATTTTACTTTTTTATACGAAACTCCGGTTTTCCGGACTCCGCTTGCTACCTTGGGTGTGCTTTCTGCACTCCACTTAATAATCCAATCCCTTAACCGGCTTATGCGCTTCTGCATCATAATCTTTTTCTTTATGCGAATGTATAAATTTTCCCTTATACAAAATCTTACCAGTACAAGCATCAATCTCTTCTCCATAACCGTATAAAGCTATATCTTTAAATAGCCCGGATCTAATTGTCTTTTTGAATGGAAATATAGCTTTCCCAATCCCATTTTCACATTCACCAGAAATACAAATGATCGTTTTTATCCACTTCCCATAGTATGTTTTGTCGCCACAAGTATAGATAACCGTAGAATGATATCCTCCGTTATTCCAAAACGTTGTAAAAGAATAGTTATCCTTTTCACATACATAAGATCCGTAATGTTGTTTGTGACCGCCTTCAAAAAAACCATAATATGTACATCCGCCTGGATATTTCTCCATCCCATATCCATGTCTATACCCCTTTTGGAAACTACCATAATAATAGGTATTATTATAAGTATAAACACCTTCCCCGGAATAACAATCCCCTTCAATACAACTAAAATTGATTCTAGGTATATAATAAAAAGCGGCCAACACAACCGCTCCTGCTATCAACCAATTTCTAATATATTTTGTAATCATCTGCTACACCGGAAGAAACGGCTCGATCTGAAATCTTATAGAAATTATTATCTACGTATTTCATAATATCGGATACTGATTTACCCAATGCATACATTTCCAACACCGCCTGTGAAGCTAATACTGATGCGTTGTAGGAAAACGTATTAGGAGTATAAACATCGGACATACTGTGAGCGTGATGATCCTGTCCTGTATAAATTTGAAACTGAACGATCTCCCCATAACCTCCTTGTGATCTATCCCTCACTACGTGAGCTTCCGAAAAAGAATCTTGGATGGTGTGCAAAGCCATACCTAATAACCCCACAGATATCTTTCGACTCTCATCAATCGGTAATCTGCTTTTATTCGATTCATATTCTCTTGCAAGGGTGATCAATTCTTCAATCCGACTCAGGATCTTCTCTTTGGTAACTTGCGGTGCAACTCCAGGTTCCGGCTCTTGATTATGATAGAAAGATTCAGGACCATAATGTGTTCTCAAACTTGGATCATTCGAGGTCATTGGATCTATTCCAAGTTTTTCTTTAATCCACATTATCCCTAAACCTAAATATCCATCTGGCATATCTACCGATCTCACTCCTTGCTTCAATATTTTAATCTCGGCTTCGCTGAAACCGGCATTGCGACCAGCGTGCTCTGTTACATTTTCATGACTTGGATAGTTGGGCGACAATGAACCAGCATTTTGTAAATTCGGCACCAACCATTCCGGTGCGAGATTCCCTGTCTTCGGATCCCGAACCAAGACCGTTCCGTCTTCATCAACGTATGTTCCGGGACGCGGACCTGGTTTTAACGTCAATGCATCATCACCGCCAAACAACGCATTCTTGATCGCATTCCAGCCGTTCGAGAGGTTCTCACCATTGAGACCACCCACTGCACCGGCCATACCGTCCCAAGCAGACTTAACACCACGACCGACCCCGCTCACCAAACCGCTCAAACCGTCAAAGATGTCGCTTAACAAATTCCGATTCGCGGCGGAATGATCCGGGTTATTCGTCCTGTTGAAAAGATTTTTGTTAAAGCCGTATTGAACATCGCTACTTAGACCACCGTATTCCGAAACCGTCCAAGAAGGAGTTACACTCACAGGACCCAACGAAGACGTAAGACCAATTGTTGCACCGTAACCCGAGGCGGTGTCGTAGCTAAGACCCAAGCTGCCGTTCAGACCTTTCTTTTCGTTGTATTGACCTCGGATATTGGCGCTCACTCCTTGCGATTGACTCTCTCGACCTATGTTATTCACATGGACACCAGCATCTACCCAGTTCGAATAGTTACCTTGACTGTCCGTTCCACCAAGGCCCACTTTTAAACCGGCTGTCGCTCCCCAAGATCCGCTCTTTGCGTTGTAGTTTAATCCGATACTACCGCCTAACTGCGTCTTGTTGTCCGTACCGATACTCACTCCCGCTCCAAATCCGTTCGCATAGCTGTAGCTCAAGTTCACTCCTACCACTCCTTCCGTGGCGTAGTCTAACGCAGAGTTGGCTATTCCAGATACCACTCCCGCTGCCATACCCGCTGCTCCGCCTTCATACGCTCCTCGAAACGATTTCCAACCCGTAGTTCCAATTGCAGAGATTGCCATCAGGCCAACTCCAATCGGAGCAAACGGAGTAAAAGAAAGGATCGCACCCACGATTCCAGTTACGGCTAACGTCGTAGTCACTACTTTGTCTAGGACAGCGTCGTTCGCATACATCTCCGCTCCGGTTCGCATTCCTAACTCGTTGACATGTCGTTGTGCTTTGTTCGAATCTCTGAACTTTGCTAACTCGTAGTTCCCTTCCGCAAACGTGCCATTCATCGTTTCGTTTCCCATGCCGAGGGTTAGTAGAGTTACAAACGGTTCCGTGTTCAGAGGGCAGACGACAGATGACTGAAGACGGAGGACAGAAGGGCGAATTTTTCTTCGCTTCCGCGAAGAAAAACCGCGCTCTCCGTTTCAATCTGCAACGCAACATTTCAATCTTTTCGTATATTCCGATTTCTTCATTCCAACCATGTTGCATTGCAGGATTTACACTTCGATCGCTTTCGCGGCTGTGGATCGATGTCAAGCTACAAATAGCTTCCAAGCGGAGCTTGGAAAAATCTCCTGAAGTTCAAGAAACTGGAATATGCCGGTTTTGTAAACCACAAGCCGCAACGGTAAAACTACAAAATCCTGTGATTTGCGTCAAGAGTCAAAATCACCTAATACATGTTAGGTCACATGGATTCCGCACTGCTTCGCACAGCCTGTGCAGTTCGGGTTTGTTTTGGCACTTTGAAAGAAAAAAACGGAAGGAAACTTTAAGAGTTTAGAACCAACTCTTTGATATATCAAAGAGTTGCCCGTTAGGCGGTTTTTTGTCAAGGAAAGATCGAATTTTACTCATTTTTTTAAAATCTAAAAGCCTCCAATCTTTGAAAGTTCCTCGTTTAAATAAATTCCATCCTTTAAGATCTCTTCCGGTTTAATTGCCTTTTTGGGTAAATACAAAACATCGCCTACATAACGTCCGTAGATGTCTTTCGATCTGCTCCTTACAATTATCTTTGTTTTAGAAGGTAATTTCTTTTTCAACAACTCAAAACTGCTTGCGCCTTCATCCGTATCCAACTCCCCCGACCACACGTTGTGTAATCGAATTCTCTGTCTTGCAATTACGTTAAATCCTAACTGCAACTTTACAAGAATTGTATCTCCGTCAATGATCCGTTCGATTTCCCCAAAGTAGAAATAAAGATCCGATGATTTGGGGATCTTTGTTTTCTTAATATTCCAGGATTTACCTTGTTTGTGGATCTCTAAAATATCGTCGGTTTTGTATTTGTTACCGGCTTGAGTTTGCGGTATTTCGTAGTAACAGTAAAAACCTAAATCAAGTAGGAAACTTTCGTTCGTAGTTAAGCTTTCTTTGATTTTGTAATGCCAAAGCAAACCCTCAGGGCGTTTCCATCTTAATTCCGGAGATCTTCTTTGTTGTCCGCTTTCTTTGACTTTAATAGATAGATCCTTTTCGCTCCATCCCTTTTGTATGGCTGCTTGTGTAAGCTTCTCTCTCAGTTTCTCATCAACAATGGATGCCAATTTTCGATAATGGCTCCAGCTTAGTCTATGATCCAATTCCGATTTTCCGTAAACTTCGTAGAACTTTTGAGCGTAAAAAAGGTTCCTTTCCGAAAATCCTTTTTTTAAATGTTTCTGCAATTGAAAAGAAATTGCTTTCATCCAGCTGCCACTCGTTCGTTCTTCATTTGTCGCATCTTTCTCGGTGTCTTTTAAAATTCTCCCGATTTCTCGATTTGCTTCTAAAACTACAGTGTTTTTATTCAAAGAACTCTGAGATCGGATTTCTTCATATACCTTTAAGATTCCGTTTAACGCTTGATTGATTTTCTCCCGATTCATTGAAAATAATATCCTAAGTCTTTATCTCTTTTTTTCCTCTTTAGCTTTCACAGAGTAGATGCACGGCAACTAACAAATATTAAGCCTTCAAGTTCAATCTGATTTTATTCTTAACATCCGCAAACTTGTGACCTAGGATATTTGGTGTTAATATTCAATTACTTTACAAGGCAAAGCTTTGGTCTTTTTTCCGGAGCCCGTTTGCTACCTTTGGCGTGCTTTCTGCACGGCATTTAGAGCTAATCAAAATGCTCTGCCCTAGATATTAATTTGAATCCACTTTTAAAATAACCTTTTCCAAAATTCACACATTAATGAACGAAAAAAGATTTAAGAATTGTATTTTTATTATAATATGACATAATATTTATTATGTCATATAACTTATTATTTAATTCTCCTAATAAAGTTTGTACCAAAATTGAAAAAAATAATTTAATTCAATACTTAAACTGTAATTACGAATCAAATCCAAACTTGGTTGAACGCGCACGGAAATTTGTTCAATTTCAGTATTCTAAATTAGAGTACGCCGGATACGACCCTGACTTCGATCGTCAATTCGACCTGAATGGTTTTAGTCAGTATTTTATTGCTCTGGACGAAAATGATGAAATTATTGCGACTTCCCGAATCGTTTCTAGAGGTCCGTTTGGCCTACCGATTGAATATTCCTATCGAAGCGATACTGGAAAACGAACAGTTATCGAAGATGGAAATGTTGCTGAAATGAATTCATTTGCTGCCACTAAGATGAACGCTGGTTCGAAAGTTTTATCTTTAAGTACTGATTTTTTACTTAAACATGATTTTACTTCCACATATGGATTATTCGATATAAATCGAAGTGCAATGGGAAAGCTCTATAACCGGATCGGAGCTATAGAATCTTCTTTACACCCATATTTAATTTACTTTCCAAACTATGGAAAGTTGGTTCAAGGAAACGTTAGACCAACTTTATGGAAAGTACAAGTGTCAGATAAAGCTAAAATTATTGCAAAAAAAAGTCATTCATGACGTTATGTTTTCAGAGGTTTATACTTTGGAAGCGATTTCAGCTCTACTCTTAGCGTCAATATGCAATCTTTGCCTAGGCTTCTACGTTTTATTTGTCATACGGCAACGGAAACGGTTTTTTGATTTCGGGACCCTTTGCATTCTTTTTGGAATATGGAGTGCGCTTTTTGCAGTGCCGTTTTTCGAAGGAACGGAAACAACTTTCTGGACACGAACGCTAACATTACCCATGATCATTGCTCCTTTGTTTCTAATTCGATTCATTCACTCCTACGTTTTTGACAAAGAGATTCCAATAACCGGTAACCTGCTAATATTAATAGTTTATGTTATTCCTATTTATGTTTTTAGCTATTCGGATTTTTACATTACGAGTGCATGGATTCAAGATGCAAAACTGCATTTTACAGCCGGAATACTCTATGATTATTTCGTAATTGGTGGAGTTCTAAGTATAATTTCTTCAATAATAGTTCTTGCTTTGGGATTCAAAAAAAGAAGAGGACTAAACCGAGTCCGATTCGTCTATATCGCGACCGGAATATTACTTTGGCTATTGTCAATAGGAACGTTTACATTGCTTCTTCGACACCTTGGCTTACCGGAATACAATTTTGTGGCTCCTATTAGTTGTAGTTTAGCTACAGCCATTTGGTCAATTGGAATCATCAAAATCAATTTGTTCGAAATTTCTGAAGATGCAATCTTAGAAAGGAGAAATTCGATCGTCGCCCATACAAACATTCTAATACTAAGAAAAGTTGACTCGCAATTTTACAAAAACGCATTGATAAGTTATAGAAAGAACGCGATCGAAAGAATCATTCAGAATTTTGTAGACCTTCAAATCAATTCGGAACTTACTGTGGAAGAAATTTACTCCTATTTGGCAACAAAGGAAAAGGCTATCACTCCTCTATAATTCTTTCTGCCAAGGCGTTCATGGATTTCCTACCCGATTGATCCATTTTATAAATCTTCCAGAATATTTCCAAGGCGTCTGGAGAATTTTTTAAAAATCGTAGAAACACCGTTACTTCTTTGGTCAAACTTTCCTTCTCTTCCCGTGATTTTCTTAATCCTAAATCAATCGGATCTAATTCGAAATCACGAACAAAAATTATAGGATCAATTTTTTCATTTTTATAAAGATTTACTACAAAAGTTAGCGTCGGAATCGTATGCCCACTCAAATAACGACTTACTGTCGGTTGTTTGACCTCACCTGCTTTAGCAAGGTCCTCTTGATTCCAACCTTTCCTACTCATTAAATCTTTCAGAATTATGCTAAAATTCATAAAATTTCATATCTGCATATTTTTTGCTTGAAATATACATTTATGTATATTATCATTCTACTAATCAATCGCTCCGGTTTCAATTTTTGATAATTAAAATTGGCAAGTGGGAATTATGCAACCGAAAAGTAAAAAAATCCAAGGCCGGTTTCTAATATTCACACACGTGCTTATCATCACGAACTTAATTAAAATATATAAGAATTTCGTACAGAAATATTTCATTTTCAATAATCAAAATATTTTCAACTTCCTAGCTCAATTGAGCGCAAAACTAATCTTAACCAAAAAGGAACAAACCATGGTATTTAATTATTATCAAATAATGCCCTTAGAAATTTCCAATTCCGATTTAGACGAGTATGAGAAATACCTAGGCAAATCATTAAACGACGAGGACAGAGAAGTAATATTGAAATTCACAGGCTTTCGTAGGGTTTTAACAATCAGAAAGAAATTAAAACTGTAGAGTATTTTCTTTCTAACGATTTATTAAATAACGAATAAAATCAATATTATGACCGAATTCCATTCAATATTTGATATAAATACTATCGGAATTTTAGATTATGAGAGTTTTTTAAAATTGGGAATGTTCTATTTTCATGCTTTTGGGGTAGTGATCGGATTTTTATTAGGATTTTCTAAATTTTTTTCAAGTGACGGCTTTAGTAAATCCTACGGTTCCGTTTTACAATCCGCTGCGTTTTTTCTGATTTTAAATAACGGTATCCTGATCGATCAAGGAACTTTACGAAACGAATATAAAATCACATTCGGTTCTTATTATGGCCTAGTTCTTTATTCCAGCTTGGCTGTATTCGTTTGTTTCCAGTATGTATTAGAATCTTTAGATAATCCTTGGATTTATTGCAAACGACTTTTAGGGATCATTCCCGTTACCGTGTTATTTTCTTATTTTATTCCAAATCTTCACTTTATATCTTTTATAGACATTCTAGGATTTGGGATTTCTATTTTTACTTTTGTCTGGTCTTTGAGAAAGGTTTTAAAATCCAACAAATCTATTTTATATTTCAACCTTCCCTTTCTATCTCTTCTTATTTCTATCTGTTTTGTTTTTGATTTCTTAGGTACGATGTTTGATAAGAAAGATTTCTTTTTTATTACAGAAATAATTCCTGGTTCCGCAATTTGCTACACGATTCTTTTAGAGCGCTTTTTTCCTTCTTTATTTAGCAAGGTTACTATTCCTGACATAAATAAAGACAAAGAAATTGAATTAGAAACAATTCCAGAAGCTAAAGAAACAAAAAAATATAAATATCCGTCTAGAGATTTGTTAGAAGGGATCGATTTAGAAAAAGTTAAAACTAAACTGAATCATTTTTTAGATTCCAAGGGTTTTATAGACGAAGAACTTCGACTCCCTGATTTTGCCACTGATGTAGGTCTCACTACGCATCAGGCTTCCTACTATTTGAATCGATATTTGAATATGAGTTTTACTGATTTTCTGCAATTCCATAGAATCAACGAAGTGAAAAATATGATTCGTATAAACGCGAATTATAATCTTTTAAATATCGCTCTCGAATGCGGTTTTAATTCCGCTTCTTCGTTTCACAGAGCTTGTATTAAATTTACTGGTAAATCTCCTCGACGGCTCAAAAAGGAAATTTTTTTAAACGAAAGTTCAAGTCTTACGATTCCACAAAAGTCAAAGACACAATCGGATTCTTTCAAAGACGTAGATTCTTAAAAATCAGGATTACAGCTTTGTGTTCGGATTTCTAATCTTTTGCTGTGGATTCTGCACTGCGCTACATTATTGTTAACGAATATAAAACTTATCACTTTTAATTCCAATATAATTAGATCCTTCTGAATTACAGGTGATTTTATCTTCCGTAATACTAGTACAAACAGTGTCAACATCTTCAGATACTTGAACTTCTTTAAGCATCGGAACAAAGGAAGTATCTAAAGAAGTCCTTTTTTCTCCTCTCTCACAATTGGTAAATCTTATCTCACCCTCATCAGATAACGAGGGTTTACAAATCCAGTATCTAACTCCGTTGAATGATTCTTCATTTAATTTACCGTAAATAACTCCTACTTCTATTAAAGCTGCCTTATCGGCATATACCAATATCCACATATACGGAACGTTATTAAATAAAGTTTTTTCACCTCGGTTATAAAACAACCCATACGAATGCACTTTTGTTTCATTTTTGGTCAGTCCCCTCGCAAACGTAAAATAACGCTCACCATAGGTTTCTATATCCAAAAAACGATCCACTATTTCGTAAGAAGTCGGAAGCCAATCCGACTTTACCATTAAGGGAAATCCTGGATAGATTTTACCTAATTCTTTAACAGTTCCGTTTCCTATAAATCTGTATAAAATCGACTGCTCTGTTGAAAACATAATTCGATCCCTACAGGCAAACAAAAATAATACGAGAACACAGATAATTATTTTTCTCATAAAGGATTACTCCAATGTTTAATACATTCTATTCAACTCTTGTTTTCGTAAAACATACATTTGTAATACAAAGAGTTTTTCATAATTTGAAAGCGGGGACGTAAGAGCTCTCGATTGTTGATTTGTAGGATCCCATTGACCGCTACCGTTCATCCATGCACCATCTTTATTCTTCCAATCATAGCTTTTCATAGCCGCTCCAATATCACCACTAAAAGCACCTTCAGCCGTAGAAGCTGCAAGTGTTTCTAAATCTTTTCGCCGCTCACGTCTAGTTTTCGCATCCATACTCGTTTCCATACCAGATTCAAGTCCATTCATTGTTAGCTCTCTTTTGTTACCGGAAGACTTACCCAAAAGATTATAAATAAAGTTCGTTATATCTGAAAAAGCACCTTTGTCTCCTAACGGTAAGTTGAGATTGTTATACCGCTGATTATATTGATCTCTAACTTGATTTTTAGCTTCATTTAGATCACTCATCTGACCATCAAAGTCTTCAGAATCGTCGATTGGACTTAGAATTGCCTTATCAAATTCTCCACTCTTAATCATATCCGAAATTTTCTTCTGATATTTGATTGATTCCGCATTCGTTACTTCATTAGAAAGTTCCCCAAAAAACTTAGTTAACGCTTGTTTAATATATCCTTGTGATTCGTTTTCCAATTGTCCCGCTATATTAGATTGACGATCAAGATATCTTGTTTTTGAGTTTGAATCATACTTACCATTTTTCTTACCAGTTTTACCCACAAGAATAAGATTTTCATCTTCTGGTATTAGATTTCCATTTCCATCCAACACAAATCGATTTCCATTGCTATCCGTCAGCGATCCGTCTGGTTGCCTGTAAATATTGCCATTCGTAGCAGTTCTCGCAAAAAGATCATCACCACCGCCAAACAACGCATTCTTGATCGCATTCCAGCCGTTCGAGAGGTTCTCACCATTGAGACCACCCACTGCACCGGCCATACCGTCCCAAGCAGACTGTGCACCACGACCGACCCCGCTCACCAAACCGCTCAAACCGTCAAAGATGTCGCTTAACAAATTCCGATTCGCAGCGGAATGATCCGGGTTATTCGTCCTGTTGAAAAGATTTTTGTTAAAGCCGTATTGAACATCGCTGCTTAGACCACCGTATTCCGAAACCGTCCAAGAAGGAGTTACACTCACAGGACCGAACGAAGACGTAAGACCAATTGTTGCACCGTAACCCGAGGCGGTGTCGTAGCTAAGACCCAAGCTGCCGTTCAGACCTTTCTTTTCGTTGTATTGACCTCGGATATTCGCGCTCACTCCTTGCGATTGACTCTCTCGACCTATGTTATTCACATGGACACCAGCATCTACCCAGTTCGAATAGTTACCTTGACTGTCCGTTCCACCAAGGCCCACTTTTAAACCGGCTGTCGCTCCCCAAGATCCGCTCTTTGCGTTGTAGTTTAATCCGATACTACCGCCTAACTGCGTCTTGTTGTCCGTACCGATACTCACTCCCGCTCCAAATCCGTTCGCATAGCTGTAGCTCAGGTTCACTCCTACTACTCCTTCCGTGGCGTAGTCTAACGCCGAGTTGGCTATTCCGGATACCACTCCCGCTGCCATACCCGCTGCTCCGCCTTCATACGCTCCTCGAAACGATTTCCAACCCGTAGTTCCAATTGCAGAGATTGCCATCAGGCCAGCTCCGATCGGAGCAAACGGAGTAAAAGAAAGGATCGCACCCACGATTCCAGTTACGGCTAACGTCGTAGTCACTACTTTGTCTAGGACAGCGTCGTTCGCATACATCTCCGCTCCGGTTCGCATTCCTAACTCATTCACATGTCGTTGTGCTTTGTTCGAATCTCTGAACTTTGCTAACTCGTAGTTCCCTTCCGCAAACGTACCATTCATCGTTTCGTTTCCCATGCCGAGGGTTAGTAGAGTTACAAACGGTTCCGTCACAGTCTCGGCTGCAAACAGTGCAAAGTCCACTGCTCCCGATACTGCATACAACGCTCCTTGGAACGCTCTTTCACTTTGTTTGCCCGCTTCTTTTAAATCTTTATTCGCGCCCTTCATATCTCCACTGTAGGCTTTCATATACGCTTTCACCCCGGAGATCACTGTATTTCCTATTCCTTTCGCTAACTCCACGGACCCTTCTGCAATCGCTCCCAGCTGATTGTAAAATCTTCCCATTCCTCCAGACTTTCTGTGCCGGGCTGCATCCATCTTACCCTTTCTTTTGTCCATTTCCTTCTTCGTCTTGAGGATTACATAAAATTGGGAAAACTGCGCTTCTCCAAAACTTCCGTCCGCTACTTCTCCTACAAGAAATCCGGAATTCATCGCTGACTGCGCGCATTGTTCCGCTGACTTCCCCATACAAGATACACTGTCGCCGTTCCTCACTCCTTCCAAATAGTCGTTGAAAGAAGCTTCTACCTCGCTCGGATCAAACAATCCTCTCTCCGCTTCGTAGTTGTGTCGTTTCTCAGGATTAAATACTTTTTTGAACTCCGATCCCATCTTGTTCTTCGCAAGTCGTACCATCACCGTTAGGTCATTCGCACTCGGAACATTGTCACGATCGATCAAAAGCTCCGGTTTGCCAAGATCCCAGTTCTTTCCGTTCGAATCTTTGACTTCCGGAAATACAGTCGGGGGATTGTAATTGTAATACTGATATGTGCCTAACGTTTGGACCTCGTCTCCTCCGCTCGCCGTTTTGATCGTCCTTACATACGCTCCTCCCAATCTTGCAAAGCCTCCATACGCCATCGTTTGGTTCAGTTGATCCTCTACCGATTGGTTCTGCTCTTGAATCGTCTTTGCAAACACTTCCGGTAAACTCCTCAATGATTCCAGGGTTTGTAATATGATTAGGTTTTGACTCAGTTTGTTCGTTTCGTTTAACAATCCTTTGAATTGTTCTTTGAAGCCGATGTCATTGAAGTTGTATTTCTTCACTTCGTTTAAAAAGAAATTGGTATCAATCGAAGACGCACGATCGATGAGGCTTGTTGATATACTTCCCGGTTTTTTACTCAGGATACTGGAGAGAATTTCGTTTACATTCACGTTCATACTCACTCCCGACGGCAGATTCTCCTGCATCGACGTTACAATTCCAGAAATCGAATCATACATCTCTTTCATCGTCAACTCATCCGCTTGTTCGCTGCTCTTTTGTAAAAAGCTCGTCGTCCAAGCTTCTTTCTTTTCTAATGTGTTTTCGATTCGATCCAAATAGATCTTTTGGTTCGCTTCGTGTTGGGCTTTAAAGTCGGCTCGCCAGTCTTTCCATTTCCCTTGGAACTCCTGCACCATGTTTTCCCATCTCTTCGTACCCGTTTGTTTCAAATAGCTTACGTTCTGGATCCAATCGCTTTTTAAATCGTAGAATTCCTGTTCTTTTAAATTCCACTGTTGTTTTTGTTCTTGGGCTCTTTGTTGTAGTTCCGCGTTAAAAATTTGCGAGACTACTCCGCTTTCTCCCATGTAATCGTTGAGGACCGTTCGGTAGATGTTCGTTTCCACGTTGTATGCGATCGTCTCTCCGTTTGTTGTTCGAGTGATTTTTTTTAGCAAGTCCGAAGTGAATTGTTCTCTTTCTTGCAGGACCACTTTCGCATCCACTTTCACCGCGATCTTGTCTTCGTTTCCTACTCCGATTTGTTTGGTATAGTTTTCTGCCTTGGTGTAATACGCGTCTCTGGCTACTTGGTATTGCGCTTCGGCAAGTACTCCCATCGCGTCTAAAAATTCATCCGCTCCCACCATCAGCGCCGTTTGTCTCCCGTATTGATCCGTTTTTTCCGCGGTGGCCGTTGTGCCTCCCGCCGTATATTCTCCGTTTCTTACATAGTTTCCGTACTGGTCGTGGATCGCTTTTTGCCCGGCCAGTCTTAGCCCGTCGCTACCTACCAAATCGTTAAACGACAATGGATTGGGAGTTGTGGGATTCGCCTTCCAAACGATATCTTTTAAACTGTTACTTCCCGGGTTTGTTTTCTGGATCATTTCTAAGTCTTGGGAATTTAATCCGAACTCAGGTCTTCCTAGTATGCTTAAGAGTTGGTTGGTATCGTCCACATCCGTAAGTTCTTGCAGTTGGCCGTACAAGTTCTTAAGTGCGGCTCCTTGGGCGCCGATGGCGCTTACCGCGTCGTTGACTTGACTACGATTCGAATTGTATGTGTTGATTTCGTTCACATACGCCATCGTGAGCATACAAAAACCCATACATACCAAATCCAATTGGTTCAGGAAAAACACCTGCACCATCGTTTGGTTCACAAGCGCTTGTCCGTACGCCTGTTCATACGTGGCTCCCGAACTTCCAGATCCGTACCGGTATCCTCTTGTCTCCGGCGCCGGAAACAAAATTGAATTCATATGAGAATTCGTTCTTTGTGGAAGAGACTGAAAGCTATCGTTGCCCAGTGTGCCTCCCCATTTGCCTAAAAAGTTTGCCAAGTTGTAAGGCTGCATATCGGAAGTGATTCCCTGACCGTAATCCCATTGATACGCAGTCATTACGTCCATCGTCGTAATTCTGCCGCTGATAATCCCTTCGGCAATTCTGTCTCTGTCCCTCGTCCATTGTTCGGTTTTTAAATATCTGGAACCCCCGAAGTCCAAAGATCCTTCGAGAGTGTCCATCATTCCAACCGACTGTTTGTTGTTAGGCGGAGAAATTCCGTACAACCTGTCCAGTTGTCCTTCTAAGTTGGCTTGTTGAACGCCGATTTGTCTTTTTAAATCCGCCACCTTTTGTCTCAGTAAAGATTCCGCAGTATTGTATTTGACCGCAAGCAGCGCCCACTTCTCGGTTTCCGCCCTTTCGTTCTGGACGTAGGTAGCCAAATCACCGACTCCGATTTGAGAGGCCATTTTTTTCTGGAGAAGTTCCACTTCCTTGGCTTTGGCGTCGTACTCTTCTTTGGCCGCTTTGTATCTCGCTTCCGCCATCTTCTTGGGTGTGTCGATATAACCCGCGGGTAGATCGTTCTCCGCTTCGGGTGAGTTGTCGTTTTCCGCCTGATATACGTTATGTTTGGAATATTCCAATAACGTTGCATAGTCGTAGAGGGCCGCTTTTTCGTTAAACGTATCCTGCGCATCAAGCATCGAGTTGTAGGCGTTGCTTACCTGGGTTTCCTTGGCGATGTATTCGTTTTGTTTTTGTGTCACCAAAGCTTGAGCGTCTTCGTATTGTTTTTTAAGTCCGGTCGGCCCTTCTATACTCGCATTGGCTGCGTTAAACGCGTTCGTCGCTGCCGTCAGCTCCGCCGCAGGATTTACTCCGCTCGCAAGTTGTGCTTTTAAAAGTACATAACTCTGTCCCGCAGTCTCTATCGTATTTTTGAGAGTGGAGATAAGCCCGCTTTGGTTCGTAATCGCTCCGGCATATTTGTCGTAGTCCACCGAGCCCGCACTGACTACGTTCAAGGCCTGGTCTAGTCTTCCTTTCAAATTGGTAAAGTCCCCGTCAAAAGAATAATTACCGTTCGCATCTTTTGGAAGGACGCCGTCGCTTAAAGTATATGCGGAACTCATCACCTTCGCCGCGGTTCTAAGGCCCGGATTCAGGTCGGCTTTGGTTTGAATCGTATCCCCCGGAACTGCGTCTTCCAAAGGAGTCTGGTCGAACACCGCACTTTTGTGATTTTCCAGTAAGTTGAACAGACCGCCTAATTTTTGTTCTGCGTTAATCTCAAGCTCTCTCAATCTTCCCTGGATCGCCAAAGTTTCGTTTGTGGTTACGTCCGTGGCGATATCGTCCGTGGGTACTCCTAAATACGAAAGATAACTGTCAAAATGGATGAGTCCGTTTCTGTAATCGTTTACGTATTTCTCCTTTCGGATATTTTGGTTCGCTTTTGTTAATTCGATTTTCAGTCGTTTCGCTTCCAAATTTAGGGACTCGACTAAGTCCTCGTAATCGTTCTCGTAACCGAAGTTTTGTAAAGCGACTTGTCTCTGGATAAGGCTCGAAGGATCATACTGCCAAAGCCCCCAAGCGTCCGTCACACCGCTGCTCAAAAGTCTAAACCGATCCTTCTCTTCGGTCGTTAGGACCGTTTTGCCTTGGCTTGAAAAAAGTGCGTCCATCTCCGAAAAATATCCCTTACCGCCTTCGCCGTAAAATGCGGCAAGCTCCGGATTTTTTTGCAGGTCCTCGGCGCTCAAATCCTCCGTATCCTCGCCGTAATAATGCGACAATAGAAAATCCATCCGGGCTGTTTCTGTAATTGCTGTTTGTGTACTCGGATCAAATTTCGCTTCCACAAGCCAAGTCGTAAGAGCTTCCAGATCGTCGTAACTCAGCTCTTCTTTTTTCTGATCCGCAGGAAGGTTCGCATTTTGGGAAATCCTAAGTTCTTTTTCTTTGTAATAAGCGGCTCTAGCCTCGAAGTCCTTTAATATTTGAGAATCCAAATAGCTGGACGGATTTTTACTACCGTAGTTCGCCAAATACTCGTTCGTCAAAGCCTCGATCTGTGCCTGCCTATCCGGATCTAAAACGAGTGTCCCGTTTGTGTCCTTTTTGTGAACGGGACCAAGTTTCAGTAAAAAATCGCTCATCGCCGCTCTTCTGGAATCCGCGCTGGATGGATCGTATTTTTTGATCGTCTTTTTAACGGACTGTCCGCCTTCCGTTACCGTAATTTCCTCTTTCGTGTTGGAAAGATAATATTCAAATGTACTAATAAGCGTAAAGTTCTTCAACTCGGGCGGAAGTTCCCGATCCGGATAAACGTTTCCTTGTGCGATAGCGTTTTTGATCAAAGAATATTGATTCACAAGAGAAAAGGTTTTCATCTCCTCTTTCAGATCCGGATCATAGTCTTTCAAAAAAGTGTTCAAATCGGAAACGAGACCCTGTCTTTGAATCATCGCCATATCGTCGAAGGGTTTCAGATATTCCCCTACTTCCAAAATTTCGGAGTCGGTCATAGCCTTTCCCAAAAATTTGGAATCGATCTCCACCACACCTTGATTTTGACCAAGGACGCTGAACTTACCCGCTTTGAGTTCCGTTAAAAATTCGGACAAGATCGGATTTCCGACGCGTTGCGACAAATACGCGTTCGCTAAATTCCGTTTAAACGCCTCCCAACTGTTCTCTCTCAGTCGGTCGATTTTTTCCTGAGTCTGCGAGGAAAAAAAAGCCTCCGCCTCGGACAGTTTGTCCCGGTAAACTTCAAAAGCTCCCTGCCAGTATGCGTTCCCCAATGTGGATTTAAACTGAGTTTCGAACTTTGCCTGGTCCATAGGCTTATTCTTTAAAATATCATACTTTTCTAATAGAGCCTGAACCATACCCAAGTTGGAATACACGGCGCCCGAACTTAAAAAAGAACCCAGCTCTACCGCCAATTGGGAAATTTCAGTGAGAGTTTTTTGCGCTTCCTGCACCGCCGTTAAATTGGCTTTTGCCGTGTTTTTGTCCGTACTCGGATACGATTGCAGATACTGGATATTCTCCATTTCGTCCGTAAACGCACCCGCCGCTTCCACCATAGCCTTTAAAGCGGGATTAAACTCCACTCCGTCCAAACTTTTTTGAAGAAGGAAAGTTCTCAAATTTGAGACGACCTGGATCAGATCGTTCTGACCGATCTGGTTCGGGCCGGAACCCGCGGTATAATAAACGATCCGGTCGTTTAAGGAATCCAATCTGTTCGCAAGTCCATTCAAGGGAACATTCTTGTTTTGAAGAGAACTCGTCCACACGTCTGCGTTTTGCGCAAATGCTTGAGCGGATACCCGCAGTTGATTGTTCGCATTCCCCAAATTTCCCAAAAAGAACGAAACCCCGTTTGTTCCGTAATCGCTAAACGGTCCGATTTCCTTGTATTTTGAATATTCTAATAATGCAATCTGCTGTACGATATCTCTCTGAGAAGAAGCCACAGTGAAATAATTTCCGGGATTTGCACTCGTAATATCAAATCGTAACGCGCTAGTAAGAGGAAGTTCCAGCGGTTCCACGGGGGGAAAAGTGAACTGCACCGCCTTTGCGGGCACTAGGATTTTGTTCACAGGCAGACCTAAAATCTGTTTGGCCGTTCGAGTCAAAAATTCCTGTTCCGATTTTAAATCCTGAAACTTCAAAGAAACTCCGTTCAAGTACGCGATCGTATCCGAATGAACGCCGGTTAACGCCAGTCCGTCCGTCCTGACTTTCTCGACCAAAGTCAGATACTTGCCGCCTTCCGCGTCCGCAAAATCGATCGGGTGTAAAGTCCTAAAGGCCAGAAGTTCGTTCACGCTCGTTTTGTAAACGTTCAGTTTGGTTTGTGCGTCCGATTTGACTCCGTTCCAATCCGCAAGTATGGACTTTAAAGAATCCCTCATCGTTTTCAGATCTTCCGTATCCAAATTCTCGAGCGGTTTTGTATATCCTAATATTTTTAAGTTATTTGCATTGTAACCAGATTGACCCGGAACCTTCCCGTTTGCGTCCCTGTATGTGGGAGTCCAGGAGATCGAAATTTTTAAGTGTGCGGAGTCGTATCCGGACTGCCAAGGAAGTTTCCCGTTCACGTCCCTGTATGTAGGAGTCCAATTGGCGGAACCGACCGGATCTCCGTCCTGGTCCGGGGCTTTTTCATACGGAGAATTACCGTCTATGTCGTCTACCGGATCGTAAATCGGAAGATTCGAATCCTCCAAACTCTTCAGAGCCTCCACGGAATTCAACACACTGTCGGCATACGATTGCATTTGGGCAAAGGCGGGAGTGTTGAAAAAATTCAGAAGAGAATCGAATTGAGACGCAAGGTTCGTCATCGGAGCTTGGATATTTCCGTCCAAATTCTGAAACAATATCTTAGCGTCGTCTATCTCCTTCTGCCAAGCGACTAAGTCCTGTTTGACGCCCGTTCCCGTCAGTAACCCGAACACCGAAGTTAAATTCCCGGACTGAATCAGTTGAGACAACTGAACCTGTGGATCCGACATCCCCGCAATCAAAGCCGCCAGTTCCGCTTTTTTCTGATTGATTTTAGCAGTATCCAACTGATCCACACCCGCTTGACTACGGATCGAATCCTTGTAAAAATCAACCGAGGAATAACTACCGATCCCTGCGGCCTCGATCAACTCCCCGAAAAGACCGTTCGCTTCCTGCTCCTGATCGGAAAAGTAGTCGTCTCTAAGTCCGCTTAAAATCGTACCTGATTTCACCGCTTCCGAAAAACTCTTCATTCCTCCCGCCAAGTTCAACCAAGCGGAAGTCCCTTGCATCACTGCGTTCCCGAAAAGAAAGGTACTTCCGAAACTGAAATATTCACTCACCTTTCTTCGGTCGTTTTCGTCCTCGGACATCCTGAGAGAAATCCTGTCGGCTTCGTTCAAGTAACCGTGATCGTCTTCGTAAAAGGAAAGAGTGGCCTGGGAACGATCCTTCATCCGATTCAAGTCTATTTGAAATTTTGCATATTCGCCATCGTCTGCAAAAACCCGGGTCAAAGATTGACCTGTGTTCTTAATGTAGTCCAGGGCGATTTTTCT
This sequence comes from Leptospira borgpetersenii serovar Javanica, assembly GCF_003046425.1. Classification (GTDB taxonomy): domain Bacteria; phylum Spirochaetota; class Leptospiria; order Leptospirales; family Leptospiraceae; genus Leptospira; species Leptospira borgpetersenii. The sequence goes on along the minus strand of NZ_QAJG01000031.1, from coordinate 16,204 downwards.
CGCGCGGATCTCAAGTATCTCATCCGAAGAACCGGAAAAATTAGAATAGAGAGAATTGATTTCGTTCGTGAGTCCTAAATAGATAGGATCAAATTTTCTCGTAGAAGAATCCGAACCTAAATTTCCTAACTTCGACAAAAGAATTTCAGCCACTCTCGCGTCGAGCTTCGCGGCCTCCGTTTTGGCGGTTTCTTCCACTCCGTTTACCGTGTCTTGAAGTTCCTCGATCCCGGCATCTTCGTCCAACAAAAACCCGAGTTGGGCCTTCTGTGCGGTGACCGACGCCCTTTGGCCTTCCAAAGCCTGGATCAAAATACCGCTCATTCCACCCAAGATCGCGCTTCTTTCATCGATCGTATTTCTGTAATACGAATACCGGGAAGAATAGGTCGAAAAAGAATCGGCCACCGATAAAAACTTGGAATCGGTACCGGTCAAAAGAACGCTAACGTCGTCGGGCAGATCGTTTCCGGAAGAATCTTTTTTACTAAAGGTGGATTTGAAAGAATCGATTTGCGCTTTGAGAGTTTTTCTGGTAGCCAAATCCAAAGTGGACATGTCCACCATCGTCTTCGCTTTTTGAAGCCGATCCAAGGCCTCTAATCTTAAGTGTCCGGTCCGAGTGGAAAGGTCGTCCCAGTATTCTTCCAGGGAAGAAGTTTTTTCCCGGTATATACCGAAAGCGGCCGTAACTTTTTGGACTTCCGATTGGTATTCGAGGCTGTCCTCGCTTCCGACGTGGGAGGTCGCATACGCTTTGTAAGCCGAAAGTGCGGCCGAAAAATCCGTCTTGGCGGTTTGAAACGCGGTTACGTTTTCGTTCCACTTAGATAAAGAATTCGAAAGAGCGGTGTTCCAAACGTTGAAGTCCCCGATCTCTAAATAACCGGGATTGAAGTTGTAGTTTGTCGCAAACGAATTTAAGAAAGAGGAAATGTTTCCCATACGGGTCGTAAACTCGCTCAAGTTGCCCTTATCCGTATTGTCAAACTGAGAGAGCAATCCGTCGGAATGGGTGAGGATCGGATCTAAACTCGAAGAGAATTTTTCCACTGCAAAAGGGAGTTTTTGTTTTTCCACGTTTCCGTTTTCGTTGTCTTTTACGGTTTTAGAAAGGGCGTCCACAAGTCCCTGCAACTGGGATTTCACTTGGGCTGCGCCCTGGTTTCCGAAAACCGAAATCAAAACTAAATTTGCGGGATTCAAAAGCGAATTCACTTTTTGGACGAGAGTCTGACCGGGATTGGAAACCGCGTCTTCTAATAGTTTGAGTTTTTCCTTACTCGATTCGAAAGATTGAATCCGATTCCAAAGATCGCCGAAAAAATCCTCCGTGCGCTTTGCGTTCGCTTGATCGTAGTTTTTGGAAAAATACACCTTTTCGTTGTCTTTGAGTTTTTCCCTCGCTTCCGCAATCTGAAGATCCGCCTGGTAGATTTCGTATTTGATGCCTCCGTTAGGCGCATTCGGATCGTATGTCCCCATATTCACGGAACCGATGTCCCCCAAAAACTCGGGAGAAGAGTTCATTACTAAAATTTGAAGTTGTTTCGCCTGGTCGAAACGTTTTCGAGCCAGCTCTAGCTCCGCCTGAGCCGTAGTCAGAGCGATACTTTTTTCCTCCGCTAATTTTTTAGCGGCTTCCAGCTCCGACAAAGAGGTGTTAGCCGGTGGAGTCGAGCTTCCGGAACCGCTGCTCGAATTCGAATCCGTTCCTTGCGTGCCTCCCCCGACGGGACTTGTGCCGTTCAATTGTTGAAGAAGGGCCAAATATGCGGATTGTTGCGTTTCGTAAGCGGTTTTAGCGGCGTTTAGTTCCGTTTGAAGAGCGGGCATATCGGTCACGTTTACATTTGCTTCCGCGTAGTCCCAGACCGCCTGTGCCCTGTTTTTTTTCTTTTCAAGTTCGTCAAGTTCCGCTTTTGCGAGGCGGTATTCAAATTCGGCCGAGCTGTAGAGATACGGATCCGAAGAATTTCCGTTGTCGTCCAAAACCCCGGAACCTCCGTTGTTTCCGAGTATATCCTCGTCGTGGATTTTGTTCTGAACCGCAGCCACGTATTGACGGAACTGATTTCTAAGAGTGGTCCATTTGTTGATTTCCTGTTGATACGTACCGATGAGACCCGTATTCGGAGAGGACTTTCTGTTCTCTTTGTCGATCTGATCCTGGTACCAGGCGATGTTTGATACGATCGAGCCGATCGTATCCGCGCTGGAAAGAATCGTTCCCTGCAGGCCGTTTAAGTGGGAGACGTATTGTTCCTGACTGATCGAAAGGTATTGATTCAATTCTTGTAATGCTTTTTGTTTGTTCTCTTTGAGTCTAACCTCGGACTCGTCCCATTTTTTTAATCCCTCTTCGATCTGTTTGTTGATTTCCTCGTTCCACTTCGCTTTCGCATCCAAAAGAACATAGTATGCCTTAGACCATTTGTCTTCGTTGCGAACCCGTTTGTCCTCCGCGACTCGGTCGTATTCCAGTTTCTTCACGACCAACCTTTCAATCGCTTGATCCCAAAGAGCCTGGCCATCCTGTAAAGCCTGTAGGATTTTTTCCTGCGCGTTCGAACCCGAAACGTCGTCGTAGCTCGTAGGGATCGTTCCTAGATCGTCCAAAGAATTCAAAAGCTGGCCCGTTGCGGGATCCAATTGTTGTTTTGTTTTTTCGATGAGTAATTCGGTAAGTCGGGTCGGATCTTCTTCCTGAGCGATCGCTATATCCATATCCCGGTTGAGCGACTGAATGAGACCTTGTCTTGCGGGAAGTTTAACTCCGTTTTCTTCCAAGTGAAAGTAGTTTTTGTAATAGGATTCGATTTCGTCTAACTTCTTCTCGAATTCCACCTTTTCCACCCCGGTAAGAGCGGTCGAAGTCGAAGAAGTCAATATGCCGTTTTTGATCGAAACGATATTGTTTTCCCAAAGAGCGCGGACTCCCGCAATCCCCGAATTGATCGCACCGTCCCAGGCCGCCAAACGAGCGGTTCCGTCTCCTGTGGCTGCGTTTTTAGCGGCGTCCGCCGCCTTCACTAAATTCTCAAGCGCCTCGCGAATTTCTTTCTTTTTATCAACCGTAAAATACGATTCGAAATTCTGTTTGTTGAAGTTCGCCTTCCAAGCTCCTCTCTTTTCTAAAATTTCCTCCGAAAGTTCCGCTTCCCAATCGACCGCGATCGTTTGTTTTTGATTTTCCAGTTGAATCCTAAATTCTTCTTTTGCGGAAGACGTTCCCGAAAAACCTTTCAGTTCCTTTTCGATCTCAAGACTCGCATTCGCTTCCCACTGAGCCTTTAGAATTCGTTTCCCGCTTTCGATAATCGACTGCCATTCCAAAACATCCGAAGTTTTTTCCGCTGCGTTGTAATACGATTCCAGTCTTCCCTTTGCTTTATTTTTGTTCTCGAAATTCTGATCGAAAGGATCCGCAAATAAACTTTCCGATTCAAAAACGGGCAAAAACGCAAACTCGAACAAAAATACAAATATCAGAGGAAGAGCCACTATCTTCGTCCATCTTTTCGACGTGAAGCGAAGTTCGTCCGTTTTCAGTCCTTCGCCCTCTGACACGTTATACGACACATGAATTCTGCCTCGCAGCAATTCCAATCCGTCCAAAAGTGTCATCGTCTCCCATATCGAAGGTCTTTTTTCCACCCTTCTTTTGTCACGAGGATGATTGTCTCTTCCGTCTTGCGCTCGGAAGTTCGTCGTTTCGGTTTTTCTTCCGATCTTTTGACGGATTCTTTGATCTGGGAACACCTTCGAATCCGAACCGAATTGGAACGAAGAGTTCTCGCAATTTTTTTGTGGAATTTTATTTACGATCGTTCCCCTTGAGTCCTTCTCTTTCAAATTCCTCATCTCCAAACGCAAATCCATTCGAACCAATCGTTCTGTTTCCGTGGTTTGTCGTTTGAGTTTTTGGGCCAGAGACTCAAGTCGTAAAAACAGAATGGAACTTGCCGTTAGTTCATTCCGTTTTCTAAATGTATGAGAAGAAAAATTCGAATCGGATTTCGACCCTTCTTCCTTTTGCGGGAATTCCTCACAAACGGATGAATCGAGATCGATTTCTAATACAGTTTTTTTTGGAGTGAATAATTTCTCTCGAAAGGAATTCAGAAAAGAAGCGGACTTTGGGGATTGAGAAGTGCGGGATGACGGGTCGGTGTTTAACATGATTCGTTTTGTCCTTCGGGTGAATTCGGGGGAAAAGAAAAGAGTAATGCGAAATAGCGGTGAAACTTAAAAGATACCAAAGATCGTTCCAATCGTTTTAGATTTACCAAAGTGAAATTAAAATCGATTCGGTTCATTCGAAATAACGAAACAAAAGACTGGTAGGACTTGAGTTTGCGATTCCCCTCGCCGCCAAGAATAACGGCCAAATCGAACAAGTTCGAACCGAACAGGTCATTCTCCATTTTGCGAATGTTTGAAAATGCAACGGGCGGTGTCAAAAGTTGATTCAATTGCTGCGCGGAGCTCAAAGTCACATTTAGAAAAAAATCAAATTGAAGTGTTAAAAACTTATCTTCCGACAAATATACAAAAACGGGGTCCAGAGGATCCAGGATCCTATCCGAAATCTCTGCGAAGAACTTCTCTTTTTTCTCCGAAGTTTTTCTAAGTGGAAATCCCTCTTTCGGTAGGGACTTTGAATCCAATACGCTCGAATTCAAAAACTCTAGATTCAAATCTTCTAATTTACTTGTGTGAACTCCCCGATTCAAAACAGAATCACCGCTTCGACTCGGTTCTTCCGTATTCCAAACGGAAACTTCGTTCCCATCTAAGAAAATCGAGGGAACGTTTTTTTCAAACTCGAAGTTCGCACGAATGACCCGAGATTCCGCCCTAAACGAAAGGGACTCCTTGGGTTTGGAATCAAAAAAGAAAATAAAAGGAATGATCAATACAAGGGCTAAAATCAAAACTAATATCCGGAATTCTTTCGTTTGTAACCGCATCTTTTGCCCCGCGGTGATATATGAGGAAATATACTTCACAATTCAAGAAATTTTTGTTCCGTAGCGATGTTTTTTTAGGCGTTAGGTGACCTACTTAGGAAACCTTACCATGTTGGCGACCCATATCGGGAGCAACGTAACTTGAGTTTTCTTTTTGACCGGTGTCCTTCCTATTTAAGAGAAAATGGGCAAAAGTTTATGGCAGCTAAAAAGAATCAAGCCGCCAATTACGTCGGAATGGCCGTTTTTTCGGAGGACTACTGCGAGAATTTAACAAACATGAGTTCAGTGTAACAAATGCGAAAGCGATTACAACGTAGGGAAGCGAAAGCCAAACGTGTAAAGTCCTAAAATTAAGTTTACAGAAATCAAACTGCGGATGAACGAAATGAGGAATAAAAAGGGCTAAATGCCGATGAAGTTAACTGAACATTGTTGTAAAGAAAAACGGCTTGTTCAAGAGCGTATTGAGTTTACAGCGTTATGGATCATGTCGATTTAAAATTGGAGGAAAACAATGAATCAGTTTTCCATCATTTTCTGGGGTCGAGTGAATTTCGATTGGTTTTGAGAAACGTCATTTACACAAAACCGTTGGCACCACCTGCTGACAATGCCACGTTAGAGAATTCCATTTTCTTTCAGGGTTTTTTCGGAGAATCCTGTAATTTCTAAAACGGTCTTTAGATCAATCCCCTTCTTTAGCATTTTACCGGCATCTTCCAATTTACCTTTCTCAATACCCTTTTCAATACCTTTCTCAATACCTTGCTCGATACCTTGTTGTATGCCTTCTGAAATGAGTCTCTCCGCTGTAGTCATCGTTAACTCCTCGTATTGTTCCAATTTTGATATTGCCAAAACTCTTTTGAGTTCCGTAGGTTTTAAATCACGGGCCCAATAAATATACAACAACAGTTTCCGCAGGATTGCAACCCTTTTCGATTCTTCCTCGATTCCAAGTAATAGGGAAAATAACCCCGGTAAGTGAGAAACGAATTCCAAATCCCCTTCCCGGATTTTTTGAACCACTCCCAGAGTGACTTGAAACGTGATACTTTCCAACTTCTTCTTCAGTTCCACCTCTTTCAAATCGAATAAATCTATTTTAAAATCGGGAATGAAATCCTGAAACACGTTCGTTTCTTGTTTTGTTAATACGAACTGATCCGAAAATCGATCTCCCAATTTCCATTCCTTTTCTCCGTGATAGAACACGAACGGAATGACTACGGAAAGTGGCTCTCCGTTTCTTTGTTGGTTTCGATAAATTTCCGTTAAATATCCTAATAATTGAATATAGACGGTGTTTTCTAAATAACTTTTGTGTTCGAAAAGTAAATAGACATTCGACTTGTTTCCGGACTGGAGTGGGATTTGAAACAACAGATCTGTTTGCTCTTGTTTTAGTTCCTCGGATACAAAACTCGATTCGGTCAATTCCAAGTTTTCCAAGTCGAGTAGTTGGACCACTTCCGGCGGTAACGTGTTTTTAAAAAAAGTAGCCGCCTCTTTTTTGTCCTGAAAGGTTTCTCGGATCAGTCGATCGTGAGGGTTGTTCACTTCGCTCATCCGTTATCTTTGGGATATCGTTTTGCTCGGTCAATTCCATTCAGAAGACTGACGAACTCGCTTCGCTCGTTCTAGACAGAGGACAGAAACGGGGAATGTCTTGTTTCGTTTTTGGATTTTAATATCGATTCTTTGTTTCTTCGATCAAGGTTTAAAAATCTTAGTTCTAAAAAACTGGGAGCTTTTTTAGATGTCAGTGGTTAGTCTCATTTTACTTAGGAGAATAAATATTCCTTTCTCCGCTAATTCCTTTAAGACGTTTTGCCCCTACAAATTCGAAATTTTCTTTTCCGGCTTTGATCGTAAATTCTTCGGTGGTAAGGATATTCTTTCCTAAATCCTTACACAAAGACTCTACCCGAAAGGCCTGATTGACTGCGTTTCCGATCACGGTAAAATCGAGTCTGTCTTTTGCGCCCACATTTCCGTAAACTACGTCTCCCACATTCAGAGCCATGCCCAGATGAATTTGGGAATCCGGATGTTCCGTATTCCATCGTATTACGGAATTCTTAATTTTCTGAGCAGCATTCAAAGCCGCTAAACAGGCTTGATTCGGGTCGGCTTCCGCGGGAAAAACGGCAAGAATTGCATCTCCGATAAATTTTAAAATTTCCCCTTTTTCTTCTTGAATCGGCTGCGCGGTAAGTTCGAAGTAATTGTCTAAAATTTCCACGATTTTTTTCGGGGAATTGTTTTCGCTCAAATAGGAAAAGTCCCTTAAATCCGCGCAAAGAATCGCGGCGTACATCGTTTCCCCGGTCCCTCTTCTAAATTCTCCCGACAAAACTCTTTTGGATGCATTAGAACCCAGATATACTTCTAAGAGTTCGTTAATGGCGAATTTTCTGGATTCCAAGTCCAAACGTAAACAGAGAACGTTTCGAATCGAATTCAGAAATTCGATTTGCCGGTCCGAAAACCCTCCGGGAGCATCTGTACTCCAGGACATAGCGCTTCGAACGTTTATTCCGAATACGGAAGCGAAAATACAATAATCCGTTCCGCCCTTTTCGTACAAATCGACACAAATCGGGTATGAAAGATCCGCGTCCGGACCGGTCAGTTTGCAACGAATGAAATCCTTTTGTTCTTCCCGGATGAGATAGATAGGACTGTCCTTGTATTGTTGTTGTTTGAGTCCCTCATGCGGAATGAATAACACTTGTGTCTCCTCTCCTCTCGTCCAGATGAGAGAACGCACCATCACTTCGGGATGCATAGTGGGGATACTCGTAAAGAATCTCCAAACCGGAACTCCCGCCTCTATAATATTTCGATTCAGCGTCTCTATCAGTTCCTTTGCTTCCAGGGCTCTGGATTCCGGACTAGTTAACCAATTCAGGATATTTTTCATTCCTTCATCGTCTGCAAACGTTATGTTTTGTTTCAGATTGTTCATACGGTTTTATATTTTTGATTTAGACGATTGACCTTTTGATTTCGATTTTATCCAAAGAACCACATGGTAAATGTCTAAAATTCCTCCCTAAATAGGAATTAGCTTTAAAATCCACAATATCCACCTCTGTAGGAATCGGAATTTCGAAAAAGACGCTGGCATTGAATCTTTCCATTCGGAAAACGACCCGTTATTTGCACTTTGTTTAAATTGTATTTTCGATCAAAAAAAGAATCACACAAAATGTAAAGAGAATAGTTTTCATATTCAAAAATCTTTGTCATGGTTTCACAATCAACGGTTCGTTCTCGGAACAATTCCAAAACAATATAAGCAAACTCCTATTCTTTTACGATTACAAATCTCATCTTCTATCGATCGTTCCTTAGGATATTTCCGTTCTTGTTGGTTTCATGGACATCGTTATCCGAATTATAGTTCTAATCCTTCTTTTTACTTTTGACCCGTTTGTTTTAAGCCTGTTTGTGAAGAAACAAAAACCCTTTCAGGAAAAAATCGTCGAGACTCTCCAACCCTAGCAAGAGTAGTTTTGAAACTCCACTTTACTGCTTGGACACAAGAGGATGGTACCCGAAATTAACGGACATTTTTTGCAGAGATGTAAAAGTCCTCTCTAGGCCCGACTCCGGACTAGAAACAATCGAATACAATATGCAGTAGTTAGGAAATAGAGTTGCTCAAGAGTTTGTTTTTTGAGGTATAGTCGGAAAGAGAACTCTCCTCAAAAAACAGGCGTATCAGTATGAGCGATTCTCAAACAAACGGCAAAAATAAACCGGCCATTCATGAAATTCAAGAATGTATCCGGCTTCTTGAATCATTAACGGAAAATCCCGAACTGCTAACGTCTATTCCCGAAAAAGAACGAATCGCATTGATGACCGTTGCGGGTAGGATTTCCCGACCTGATCGGAACGAAATTCGGATTCGAAACAAAACGGTCAAACATTCCAGAAGAAAAAAGATCGTCGCTCAGGAAAGAGAAGCGAGGGCGGCGACTGGAATTCGAACCGCGCGAACGGCCCCGGTATTTAAGGCGCCTCTACAAATCATGGATCGAACCGACATCTGGAAAAGCGAGAACGCACCGGAACTTTTTTCGCCTCGCAATTGTTACATTTGCAAAAAGGAATATACTCGACTTCATTTCTTCTACGACGCCATGTGTTTCGAATGTGGAGAGCTGAATTATAAGAAAAGATTTCAAACCGCGTCTTTACACGGGCAAGTCGCATTGATCACAGGTTCTAGACTGAAGATCGGTTATCAAGCGACCCTAATGCTTTTAAGGGCCGGTGCGACCGTGATCGCGACCACTCGTTTTCCAGTCGATGCCGCATTACGATTTTCTAAAGAGCGCGATTTTTCCACATGGTCTGATCGCCTGCAGATTTTCGGTTTGGACCTAAGACATACTCCGAGTGTGGAACTTTTTGCGAGTTACATAGAACAAACCGTGGATCGTTTGGACATTCTTATCAACAACGCAGCACAGACGGTTCGTAGACCTCCCGGATTCTACGCTCATCTGATGAAATTCGAATCATTAGATTTTCATGATATACAAAAAGAAGCGGGACAACTTCTAAAACTGCATAGAGATTGCAAACAAAAACTTGAATCTTTCGGAGAAATGAATCTTGCCGACGAATCTGCACTCCCGGTAAGTTGGAACGGAAAAATACCCGGAGTGGGAATCCGTTCCTCGGCACAACTTTCTCAAATCCCATATTCCCACGATAATTCCTTCGAATTGGAGACGGTTTTTCCCGAAGGTCATACAGATGCAGATCTCCAACAGATCGATCTTAGAAAAACGAACAGTTGGAGACTTAAATTAGGCGAAATTCAGACCTCGGAGATGCTGGAAGTCCAACTTGTAAACGCAATCGCCCCCTTCGTTCTTTGCAATCGCCTTGTTTCCGTTATGCGAAGAAAAAACACGGGACAAAAACATATCGTAAACGTTTCCGCGATGGAAGGGAAATTTCATCGTTTCAAAAAAGAGGACAGACATCCTCATACCAATATGGCGAAAGCCGCATTAAACATGCTTACGCACACTTCCGCGAGTGATTTTGCAAAAGACGGGATTTATATGAACGCCGTCGACACGGGCTGGGTAACCGACGAAGATCCGATCGAATTGTCCCAAAAAAAACGGGATCTTCACGACTTCCAACCTCCGTTGGATATCGTCGACGGTGCGGCGAGAGTCTGCGATCCGTTCTTTGACGGAATTCTTACCGGAAAACATTGGTGCGGTAAATTTTTAAAAGATTACTTTCCGATCGATTGGTAAAGTAACGTGAGTTCGGTGGTTGGAGGAAAAAAGAGAAAAATCTTGTACTGAAAAACGCCAGATCACATATTAGAGTTGTTGAAAAATTAATTCTTTATCCTTCTGCTGCATTGAAATGGACGTTCGAAGCGATTTTATTAATCTGAATCATGGAATTTTTCAACAACTCTATTGAACCAAACTTTCAGCAAAAAGGGGTAAAATATAGATCTAACATCGATATTTTGTGCAATAGACGATTGTTGTAGACAACAAAAAATAAACTGGAACGGAAAATACTTTCGTCCCGTTGTTCGCAAAAGAAACCGTAAATTTCAGCTAGAGCTGGTCTCAAAACCTGAAGAAGAATATCTCTCAACGATCCGGCAAGTTTTTAAAAAACGTGAGAGTTCCCACAGAAACCGTCGTATTGAAGGTTTTCTCCCGTCGTTTAAGATTGTAATAGCTCCTACATTCTAAGGTTTTGAAACGGGTTCTTAGCCTGAGTAAAGTAGCAACTTGCAATTTATTTTCATCTTTCTCATTATAGAGAATTTAAAAATTATTATTTGATAGAAATAAAAAAGAATCTGAAATCCGAATTTCCAAAAGCTGTAAATTACAATCGTTTTGTCGAACCGATGCCTAATACGTTAACCGTCATAGATTCGTTTCTATCAAACTCTTGTTTAGAAAAATGTTCCGGAATTTCACCCAACCACATCGATCCCCTTCGCATTTGTTATATCGAAATCGCGTTATCTACTTTGATAAATCTTCGGGTTCCATCTTTTTCAAACCTTTAAAATAACGGAAGAACTCGTTTTCAATCGTTTCCCTTCTCGAATTTTTAGCCGCCCCCAAGATCAACAAACGATCTCTTGCCCTCGATAAACCGACGTAAAGAATCCTTCTTTCCTCTTCGATCGTTTCCAAAGAAGAATCGGGTCTCACATTCCAGCCGTCTGCGACGTCCACAAAAACGGTATGAAATTCCAAACCTTTACTAGAATGAATCGTCATAAGGTAGTCTTTCGGAATTCCGACTCTGACATATTCGCTAATTCTAAAATTCGATCGACATAAGATTTTCAAGTCCGTTTCGGACGAAGGAATCGCTCGAATTAAAAACGGAATCAGATCGACGACTTCCTCCATGAGGATTTTACCAACACAAGCTTTCCCTTGACGCGAAGGACAAACCTCTTTTTCGATTTTTTCCCGATTTTTTTGGATCGGAATCGAAGACGTTTGAATGATCTCCGGTAAGGACCGATAATTTGTATTTAAGAAATGAAGTTTGCAAGGTTGGAAAAGTTTTTGAAAACTTAAAAACGCCCCGGGAGCGGTTCCCCGAAAACCATAAATCGCTTGGCTGTCGTCTCCTACAACGACAATTGACGCGTTCCGAGATAACAACTGAAGAAACTCGAGTTGTTCCAAATCCGTATCTTGAAATTCATCTACAATGATTTTTCGAAGTATATTTCTGGATTCATGAGTCCATTCTTCCTCGTTTCGAAGACCGTCCAAAAATATTCCTACGAGATCGTCAAAGTCTAAAAAGCCGTTTTCCTTTTTGTATTTTTGATAAGCGAATTCGAGATTCTTTTTGAGTTCGGCAAAATTCTCGCGGATATAGGTGACATTCTCCGCCCAAAAAAGTTCGTAGAGAATCCCTCCGATTTCGTTTCGTTTTCTTTTTAAGAATTCGCGATAGAATTGAACTTTATCTTCCAACGGAAGGATCTTCGGTTTCTGCACCATAAATCTAGGATGCCAACGGCCTATTACATACAAACAATACGCGTGAAACGTCTGGACTCGTATGGAGTTTTTCTTGGTGGACTTTTGAATCCTATCCGAAATTTCTTCGGCTGCTTTTCTCGAAAACGTTAAAACTAAGATAGATTCCTCGGGCAATAGGTTTTCAACCATAGTCCGTTCAATGATCCCTACCATCGTGCTCGTTTTCCCGGAACCCGCCGCAGCTACAACTTGTACGAATCTTGCCTTCTCTTCGATCACGGCTTTTTGAGCCGGGCTGTATTGAACTTCCTTTTTCATTTTTTCTCCTCTTACAAATACGGTTCCGGATTCCAAATTTAGAAGAGAGAACATTCAATTTTTTTGATGTTTTTAATCGGCTTAGAAAACGAGAGTAAGAACTTTTCTTTGAAACCGAAAAGAGGAATTGTATCTAAAAAGCGGTCGACAGAGCACTCACAAATTGAGTTGAAATAGTAAGAATCAAAAAACACATTTTTCAAATGTTCCGACAAGAATGAGGCTTTTTACCTGCAAAAAGTATGATTTTATGATAAAGAAAAATCTCCCGAGTCTTCCCGCCTCCTCACTTTGCTACCCCTAGGGAACAATACGACTTTCATTTCTCCACCCAAAGAAACTAAAGTGTGTTACCTCCTAGGGCCGCTCTGAAGAACTCAATGCATCGCTTCCTACGGGTCGCTCTGCAGGTGTGGCTGAGCCGGTTGCACGGAGGATTGTCGGAGTTCCGACGGATTTCTTCAGATCCAAGTAATTGTGGGATTGGTTATGGTAGGGAGCGAGATGCTTTTGTTTCCTAAATCCGGCCTTCTTGACTCTGTCGAATCAAGAATATCATACCCGGACTGCCTTATATTTAAAACTTGTCCCAAAACCTGAAAAGAAATCAGCACAATCATTTCATAAGTTCGTAATAGAGCGTGGCAATTCCCGCAGATCATGTTCCTTGGACAGTTTATCGGTTTTCAAATGGACCTATTGTTGGAACACTCCCGTAGAAGTCTCCTACATCCGAAGTTTTGGGACAAGTTCTTAAGAATCATACGAATCTAAGGATCGCTCGAAGAAACCAAAACCGTCTCGCTTCTATTGGCGCTCGACGGGATTTAGGGACGCGCAGTAAGTCAGACAACGTTCCGGATAACGTGTATCCAATCGTCAACGATTCTAAATCCAAATACGCAGATCCAGACGTTTTTAAAACTATAGAAAACTTTAAGACTGCAATAAAGTCGTGCAAAACAAAATTTGAATCAAAATGTCCATTTTAAGGCATGGCGCGTGACATTATAATTAAAAGCGGTGCGATAGTCGGACATTTTAAAAAAATCCTTAGATTGATACATAAGCAGTACTTTATAATACTCAAATATACATTCGTTTACTTTTATATATTTCCTCAGAGTTAAGTTATGCAAAATCGCATTTAATTATTTTTTTGTTTTCGTATTAACATTTTTCAGGCACTTTACTTGAGTAACCGGCCGCAGAACATAAAATATCACTAAAGCCACAATTTATTATCATATTTATATAAAATTAATTTTTATTTGATATTTTATGATAGATCCACAATGTGTTCATATCAACATGTTTATATTTAATTTTATTAGAATATAATAAATAATTAAATCTTTTCTTTTATCTAGAAAAAATGACAGCATGTTAAAATGACGTATTATGTTTTCCGCTCAATCGGATAGTCTGACTTGTCAAAATCGATTCTGACAAAATTTGCGAGGAATGTATGTTTGTCTCATATCCTTAGGTGCAACATTACGTCTTAATTTTTAAAAAAGGAGATAAGAATGGGTCGTTGGATAGTTCTAACGGTAATTTTGTTGATTTCAATCGGGGTCAGTTTTACTTATGGAGGGAGTTCTATTTCATCAAGTGGTATCCCAGGTTCGGTCGCTCAAAAGCCTACCGATAAACCAAATGATCAACCGATCAAGATCGTTGCGCACAATGGGAAAAATTATTGCTACTCTCCTATGTTTGGCCGTAATGAAAGTTATATACGGCTTGAACAGTGTGGAGATAAGACTCTTAAAGCAAGATACGACGTATTCCAAAGAATTTCTTATTACATTAATAACACATGGCTATGTATTACCACTCCGGAGAAAGTAATTAAAGGAGAAACAAACTGGGATTACGTGAATCTTAGACCTTGCACTATCAATGATCCTGGGCAACGATGGATAGTAAAAAATAACGCATTTTGGACTGCGGATGGGCGTTATCAGTTGAAGGATGTGCATTGGCTTGCCTATATTTCAAGAACCTCTTCGGATAACTACAACCATACCTTAGACACTACGATGAATGATTGGGTCAAGACAGTGGCTACTCCTGGAAACGTCAGTGTTGAGACTTCCATAGCTTGGGATTCAAATTGGGGCGATGGACTTTGGAATAATATAGCCGGTCGCTATTTTATTCGTTCAGGAGGTTCAAATAGAAATACCACACCTATCTACTACAATCCTGAAAATGGACATCTTGCTCAATACGATCCTGAGAATGGACTTCTCTCTTGTATGTATTCCAAGGTAGGTAAATATAATTGGAATTGGGTTCAGTGGGCACCTTGTAGTGATGCACCCGTCAGTAGTAAGGAAAATTCCGCTTATTGGAACGTATATTTTGAGACAGCGGAAGGAGGGATGATCACAGATTATCAAGGCAATATACTTAGAGTTACCAAGGCCGGACCGAATTGGGGTGTTGCTTATACAGTTAGACCCTCTTATTTGCAAGCAGATACCACCCATAGTCCTACGTCTCTATTTATTGTTGATAAAGATTTATTGAATTGGGTACGTTACACAACCGGTAATCTTGGAAATACGGAACAGTATTGTCCGGCAGGCAATAAGAAAAACCATACATATAAAAGAGTAAAAAGAAACCTACCATCCGACTTTGAATTAACTGATGATTGGATTAGGAGACTTTACGATATAGCAAGATCAGCCACATATGAATCTGCTAGGCCTGGTTACAGACCCCAGCAAGCCGGGGTATGCGGTACTTGCCTACTTCATAGCTTTCAAATGTTAGCAGAACTCCATGAGTATCATTCTCAAAGACCTCTTCAGAGTGGAGGCTACTTCTTCGATACGGCTATTGATAGGGACCCTTTTATCTCGTTCAGTCGACGTTATCGGGAATTGTACAGGTTACTGACAAACGTGCCTGCGACATACGCTAACAGAGGCAGAGTTCTGGCATACGCATCTACTGCGATTATGATGCCTCAGTACGAATGGGAAAGCTCTCCTCCGATCACCATCCGGTCCGAGATGTTATCTCATATTAGATCAATGATAAATTCCCCTACTGGAAGTATTTGGTTGGTGTTAATGAGGAGACAACGTACGGACGGAACTATTTCAGGACACGCCGTTCCAATTCTGAGGACATCTCAAGGGTTAGTGGTAATTAGAACAAACACACCTACGACATCGTTTAACGACTACAGGTCATCTTTAATATCTAGAACGAATCCGGACGAGATACTTGCTAATCTGGAAGGACCAGGCAGGACTATGCTAACATTTACAACGATACAGCCGGTGGGAGCTTACGAAAATGCTTTTGATCTCATGGTTTCTACCAGGGATTGCACTGGAGAAGGAGACGACAGAAGAGGTTCCGGAAGATTTCCAATCAGCTCGTTAGTGAATCAGTGTTCAGGAGGCAGGTGCATATTGCAGTAAGTGACCTAGTTTAAAAACTACAATGGATGTTAAGTATCGAAATCGTATTACTTAGCATCCATTACTGATCCTATAATAGAATACCGTTAATTTGAGCATAAATCCCGCGTTTAGACGCAGAATTTTGGGCACTCTATTATGTAGAGATGAAGATGAGCAGTTGAATTATCAGCACCAATGGCAGTATCGGTAATTGAGTGTAAATGACGTTCTCTAAAAAGAATCTAATTAGTCGGAGGGTATCAGCAAAACTGTGTAAATGACATATTTTAAAATGAATCTAATTTCAATCGATCTCCGAAAAGAATCGAAAACTGGTTCATTGCTTGAACTCAGCGGCTCGCTCTCTAACATAACCTTACCCACAAATACTTGGATCTGAAGATAAATCTGTCGGAATTACTACAAATCCTCTGTGAAACTTACGCCCCACCCTGATTTT
>NZ_QAJG01000030.1:30000-37167 GCF_003046425.1 Leptospira borgpetersenii serovar Javanica | reverse complement strand
TGGGGCGTAAGTTTCACAGAGGATTTGTAGTAATTCCGACAGATTTATCTTCAGATCCAAGTATTTGTGGGTAAGGTTATGGTAGGGAGCGAGATGCTTTCGTTTCTTCGAGCGCGACACTTTAGTTTTCTGCTTTATTAGAAAGATCAAACTGGATAGGTTTCTTATCAAAGTAGAACATAAAAACAGGTCGGCAAAATCGGTTGAAAATTTTGAAAAATACGCCATTCTTTAAACTGGAAAAAAGACGTTCAAACCGACTTTACAAACCCAGAGTTTTAGAAAAATCTAATGGAGTGGTTTGTTTACGATTTGTAAAACGAGGGATTTTTTAAAGAATCTATCCCAAAACCTTAGGATGCGGGAACTGTTTTAGAGATTAGATGTTAGGTTTTTTGGGGATCAGTAGATAGGAGTGAGGTGTTAGGATTTTACATACATGTAAGTCTATAAAACACCAAAGTGCGAGAGACGTAATCTGTGGAACGATTTCATTTTCTTACAAACTTATTGAATGATTAAAATTGAATTCTCTTCGAATTTTGAAGCAGGCTCTAAAAAAAGTCGATTTTCAGAAATAAACGTGTTTTTTCCGTTTACAGGTTCATAGCTCCGCTATTTTGAGAAAGATATCATTTTAAACACGGAAAGGACTCATGGGGCATCACTCGCATAACCATTCTCACGATCATATTCATCCCCACGACTATTCTGGGAATGCGAGCAAAACTCTTATGATTGCGATGTTTTTCAATATCGTTTATGCGGGTATCGAAGCGGGAGTAGGCCTTTGGTCCGGATCGCTTGCTTTGCTTTCGGATGCGGGTCATAATTTGATGGATGTGAGTTCTTTGTTTCTTGCATGGATTGCGATTAAACTTCAAGAAAGAGGACCTTCTCCGGGTTTTACTTATGGTTGGAAAAAATCTTCGATCTTAGTCAGTCTTCTTAATTCTATTCTAATTTTCGGTACTGTAGGTTTTATCATTTACGAATCGGTTGAGAAATTATCCAGACCAACTTCTGTTCCTGGAGGAATGGTAGCTGTCGTAGCTTTTGTGGGGGTTTTAGTGAATTTTTCCTCATCCTTTTTATTTCGCAAAAGTAAAGACGAGGATGTGAATATGAAAGGTGCATATCTGCATCTTCTCGCGGACGGATTGGTATCTTTAGCGGTGATTGTTTCCGGTTTATTGATTCAGTGGCTTGGGTTTTTATGGATCGACCCGGTGGTTGGTCTTTTAGTGGGACTTGTGATTCTGTATGGAAATATTCCGCTTTTTAAACAAAGTCTCCGATTGAGTTTAGATTCCACTCCGGATACGATTCAATCGGAAATCGTGGAAAGTGAGCTTAAATCCATAGAAGGCGTATTGAATATTCATCATATTCATATTTGGTCTTTAAGTACTACGGAAAACGCCCTGACTGCGCATCTCGTTTTAAGAAACGGTCTTTCTTCCGATCATCAGAGAATTATCAAGTATAAGGCAAGGGAAATTCTAAAGGGTTTAAACATTGCCCACGTTACTCTGGAAACCGAAGAAGAGCGGGAAAACTGCGGACAAGTCGATTGCAATTGATCGCAATGAAATCATTTTTTGTTTGATAAAGATTTATTCTTCCTGTTCCTGCTTGTTCGTCATTCTTTTGAGCATAGATTCCTGTAAAATCAAAACACTCGAAGTGGCGATCGCAATGAGTTTGTTTTTCGGATTTCTGACTTCCGCCTGCATAGTTAGCATAGCGAGAGATTTAGAAATTACTTTCGCTTCGATCAAAATGTATTCGTCCTTTGGAAAGAACGTTCTAAAAAACTGCGTAGATAAATCCGTGGTAACGCAAGGTTTTTTAGCGGCAAGATAAGAAAGAGGTCCGAAAGTATTATCCAGCGCGGTGCACAACATTCCTCCTTGAAAAATTCCCATCGGATTTGCAAAACGATCATCGTAAGGAAATCGAACTACAATCCTTTTGGCTCCTTCGAATTCTACGAATTCGGCCCTCATTTCCTTAAAAGATTTTGGTGGAAGTTCGAGACTGAGATTATACTCTTTGGCCATTTTGTCGGACAAGTTGTTCATCACTTCCCATGCTTTTGTAGTGGATTCAGAAACCTGCATTTTTATGCTCCTTCATTTGTATCATCGATTTAAGACTTTGAATCATTTTCGGAAAATATTCCTTATCCTTTCGGATTCTTGAAATTTGCATTGCCCCTTGAATTGCGGAGATGAATAAATCGGCGGTGTCGCGAATACTGAGAGTTAGTACAAAGGACCCGTCCTTTACCCCGTCGTACAAAGTTTGTATTAAAAAATCGCGATGTTGATTTTGAAGAATCAAGGTTTTGTCTCGGATCGTTTGAGAAAGGACATGGTATTCTGTGCCCACGACGCCGAACGGGCAAATATTTCCATTTTCACCGGCGTAACTCACATAAAGTTTAAAAAGTCCGAACAGTCTAACGCGGGGAGATCTTTCTCTTATGTTTTCTATATATTTTTTGAAGTCCTTATCGTATGCTTCCAGTATTTCAAGGCCTAATTTCTCTTTGGAAGGGTAATAATAGTGGATACTTGCCTTTTTAATTCCTAAATCGTTGGCTATATCTTGGAAGCTGAACGATTGGAAACCGACACTTTGAAAATAATCTCTAGCAATAGTTACAATTTTTTCCTTTGTATCTCCCCCGGATCTCATGAACCCACTTACCTATCGATAGGTAAGTGGGTCAATCTAAAATTTCATTCTAGAAACAATCTACAAACGTATTTTATTACAAACTTACCAAATGATCTTGGACGAATTCTCGATTGTTTTATGTCTTCTCAAATCGGATTTCGGAGTATCGAATCGACCTTTTGTTTTCGTTTGAAAAATTTTTACGATAATATTTTTCGGAACAGATAGGATGAAATATCATCGAAATGGAAACCAGGTTTTGACGAAAAATTTACCAGGGAATGAGTGAGAAATTAGAGTCTCGGATATAAGGGAAGGTTTTTGAAAGGACGAATGAATTTGAAATCGTTGTAGAACCAATCGGGAGTCCCGATCGTTCCACAACCACATACATTCGTATATTCCTATTTTCTTAAGGTCTCGGTTGCACTTCCATTTGCCCAAGTTCCTTCTAAAAGTTTACCACCGTTTTTCACTTCGTAAATAACGGATTCTGATTCTCCCCAATTTACCTTTAATTTAGACCCTTCCAGTGTTCCGGTTCCGGTAAAAGTCTTTCCGGCAACGTTCCAGGTAAAGAGGTATTCTCCGTTCGATTCTGTGACCGTAACGCTCCCACTATAAGACGAGCCGTTCGGATTGGTTCCGGCAACTTTATACTTGCCGCTGATAGAGGAGGGAGTGTTGGTTGTTGGGCTGCTAGTCTGCGCGTATGCGGTCGAAATGAAACCGAACACCATAAGAACTAAAAACAGTTTTGAAATGAGTCGAAACATTTATATTTTCTCCTTGAAGAGTTAGAAAATTTTGGGTGTATTTTCGAAAAAGTCAATTCATAATTCTAAAAAACGAATCGATTCTATAGGAAATTTATTATATTAAAATGTAAGATGGATCAAGTCGAAAAAAGTTTGAACGATTTTTTTATTCTATAAAATGGTAGGGTTGAAAAAATGAATTCTGAAAAATTCAATGATCCGAAACCGAAAACGTAAAAATAGAAATTATATTTCGAATGAACCTCGTACGTATGCGGTTCTTTGAATATGAATAGCTTCGATCAAAAGAAGAACGATCGAAGTATATATTCCCAGAATTCCGGTTTCTATGAATGTTTCTAAACTTTTCTTTCTTTGAGGAGATTCGCTTTGGAGAGAACTTTGAGATGTTTCACTACCTAAAAACTTGTTGTATTTTTCTGAGTAGCTTTCGCATTTTCCGAAGTTTTGAGTCGTATTTTTAACGTGAGTTTGGTATAAAAAATGAGAAAGAATTTTCTAATATAACCTAAATTCGATGTAACAAATGCGAAAGCGATTATTATGCTGAGACTTTCTTACATTGAGTTCACGTTCATATAAAATGAATTTTTCATAGGACGATCGCTTTGAAAACGGTGAATCGTAGTAGTTTCCGCACTTTAGGAATCGGTCTGTAAAGTTCAGATTTCAACTTTTTTTAGAAAAATGAATCTCCTTACACCGAACTCATGTTATTTTTAGAATACTCAGACTTTCCAGTTGTGGAAATCGGGGTATGATCGGAAGATTGTGTTTCTGATTTGGGTAAATGACTTGTTAATCTGATAAAAAACAAGGATAAAACAGCGCAAACCCAAGAATAGAGCAGAAGAGATTTTTAGAATGAGTCAAAATTTAATTCTCAAAAAAAACATTTCCATTCAAGCTTCGATTGCGAAGGTTTGGAACGGACTGATCGATCCAGAAGTTATCAAAATTTATCTTTATGGCACTCAAACAATCTCCGATTGGAAAGAAGGAAGTTCTATTCTTTTTACCGGCGTCTGGGAGGGAAAAGAATATAAGGACCACGGGAAGATTCTCAAACTAGAGAAGGAAAGAACATTTCGTTACAGCTATTGGAGCAATTTTTCAGGTGTTCCGGACATCCCCGAAAATTATTCTATCATTACTTTCGAATTGAAATCGGAAGGGACTTTTACTTCTCTTTCCTTAACTCAGGAGAATTTTCCTACTCAAACTTCCTATGAACATTCCGCTAACGGTTGGGACTATGCTTTGAAAATATTGAAGGATTTTTTGGAAAAGTGATCCGAGATGTCCGATCCTTTTATTTCATTTCAAAATATAGATCAATAGAAGCGAGACGGCTTGAGTTTGAGAGTGTTTGGCTTTAGTTCCCTTACGCTTCAATCATTTTTGCATTTGTTACACCGAACTTATGTTAGATAATTTGTGCGGGTAGAGATACATACGATGCAGTTTAAATCGTAGTTTCCATCTGTGATAAGATGTCTCGGATTTTGTCTTCGCTCCCTTTCGGTGTTAGAATCAAAAGAACATCGCCTTCTTCTAATGTAGTTTTTCCTGTTGGTACGATATGTCTATCTCCTCTGTAGATCAGAGTGATCAGTGAATTCTCGGGAAAATTCAAAGAATATACGAATTTTCCGGCGGAATTTGATCCGTAAGGTACGATAAACTCCAAAAGATTTGAATCGCTTTGTTCTCGATTTTCAAATTCGAATGGATAAGAAGCTCTTTGTTCTAAAGGGGCGTCTAATCCGAGCCATCGAACGACTTGAGGAACGCTGGTTCCTTGTAAGAGCAGAGAGACAAGTACCGTAAAAAATACTAGATGAAAAATCTTGTCCGAACCCGCTAAACCTTGAGCGAACGGAAATGTCGCGAGTATAATCGGAGCCGCACCTCTGAGTCCAATCCAAGAAACCAATAATTTTTCTCTAATATTATAGCCGGATCGGAAAAGAGAAACAAATACCGCGATCGGCCTTGCAATAAATACAAGAAAAAGGGAGAACACTATACCCGTTCCGAAAAGTGGAGGGATTCTACTCGGATAAACAAGTAAGCCTAACGTTAAGAACATGATGATTTGCATCAACCATGCGATTCCGTCTAAAAATCGGAGATTACTTCGCTTGTGAACGAAAGATTGATTTCCTAATACGAGTCCTGCGATATAAACCGATAGAAACGGATTTCCTTGGATTAATTCCGTCGCTGAATATACGAATAAAACCGATGCGGAAATCAAAACCGGGTACAATCCTTCATATTCGAGTTTGATTCGGTTTAATCCTTTGTAGATCGCATATCCGAATATAACTCCCGCTACCGTTCCAATGGAGAATTGCATAAAGATATGAAGTGCCAATTCTTCGATTTGCGGCGGATGGGGTCCTAAAAGGCTTAATATACTTACAGTTAAAAGAACGGCTAATGGATCATTACTTCCCGACTCGAGTTCGAGTAAAGAGGTTAATCCTTTTTTCATTCCCGTATTTCTGGTTCTCAGTACGTTAAAAACGGCGGCCGCATCCGTTGAAGATACGACTGCCCCCAGTAAAAATCCGATAATCGGCGAAAAACCTAAAACGTAGACAGAAAACAATCCCATAACGGCCCCGGTAATCAATACTCCTAAGTTTCCGAGGACGATTCCTTTCCAAAGAACCGGTTTGATCTTTAACCACTCGGTTTCCAGTCCTCCCGAAAATAGGATATACGCTAATGCAATAGAGCCCACTTGTTTTGCTAGTACGGGATTGTCGAACTCGATTCCTCCAAGTCCGTCCGAACCTGCCGCCATGCCGATGACAAGGAACAATAATAGTGAAGGGACCCCGAACTTGGTAGAGATTCTTAAAAGTCCGATGCTGAGTATGATTAGCCCGGATAAGATGAGAGTGCCGAATTCGAATTCCATTCAATACCGTTCGTGTGAGTTTTTATTTTGTCCGATCTTAATACGAGAAATAGATTTATTTTCACTTCCTTTTTCATTAAAAAGCAGTCACTCCGAAAAAGTTTCTTTTAGGTTTTGTTTCGATCTACACAATGACTCGGAAAATCCTCGGCATAATTTTTTAGATCACATGCCAGGAACGATGCATTGAGCCGATTTTAAGTTTCTTAAGGGATACCCATCCCAGTAAAGAAAAAACGATAAAACGGGGGTTTTCGCTAACATTAAGGTCGTACTTTTTGCAAATAAAGAATTCTCGGCTTTTTGTGGGAACTCCCACATTCCTACCGGATGGTAAACACGATTTTTTATGTATAGTTCGAAAGTAAACAGATTCTATTTCAAACATGGCCCTGAATTCCGTATAGAGAATTTTTCAACTGGTTCCAAAAAAGATTATCGTTGTTTGACATATAGATAAGAAATTACCACTTTGTCTTGTAAAAAGAATGTCGGACCTCCTGCACAATTGCGTTTTTAATTTTGCTTTTTATTGAATGTAGAAACTTCTACCGTTTATAAATATAAAGGTAATACGCTTTCAATCCAAGTTACTCAATGTTTTGATTTGCGGTTTTGTTTTGGAGTTTGGTGATAAATATCAAGAATTCTGCATATATAACCTATTAAAATATATAATATTTAAATCGTAGGTGCGGATAAAACTGCGACAAGGATGGAAGAAATGACACGGTTTACGATTTGCCGATTGCTAAAAAATGAATGGACTTA
>NZ_QAJG01000030.1:0-25000 GCF_003046425.1 Leptospira borgpetersenii serovar Javanica | reverse complement strand
GGAACCGAATCTTTGGGCGAAGCAATCGATTGGAGTTATAGAAATCAACAAACCGAGGACTTTCTGCTTCCCGTCGAAGGCGCCTTGATTTCGATGCGCCCTGATACGGGATATATCACGTCGATGGTGGGAGGTTCCGGTTTCCGGTCGGATAATCAACAGATTCGCGCTTTCCAAGCTTATCGCCAGCCCGGTTCGGCGTTTAAGCCTTTGATATACGCGGCCGCTATGGAGTATTACAATCAACATCCGGATCCGAAGAAGAACGTAACTGCGGCGTCTCTTTTTTCCGATTCTCCTCTCCAATACGTATTAGAAGATGGTGATGAATGGACACCTTCCAATTATACGGGAGAATATTCTGGATTTATAAAACTGCGCGAGGCCCTTGAGCTTTCTAGAAATAGTGTCGCAGTTCGGGTTTTGGATCACACTGGGATCAGCAACCTTGTACCGGTTTTGGAAAAAATTCTTCAAATTGAAAATCGATCCGTTCCTAAAAACTATTCTATCTCTTTGGGAACTTTCGAAGTTTCTCCCTACGAATTGGCCCGTGCATATGCCGTGATCGCTTCCGGAGGAAAACAAGTGTTTCCACTGAGCGTTCTTTATGTCGAAGACGATTCCGGAAATATAATCAAGGATTTTAGAGAGGAAGTGGGTAAACAGGAACGGATTCTTTCTCCTGAAATTTGTTTTATCCTCACCTCGATGATGGAAGACGTAATCAAAAAGGGAACGGGAACGGGCGCCGCTTCTTACGGCCTCAATCGACCGGCCGCGGGAAAAACAGGAACGACGAATAACTTTCGAGATGCTTGGTTCGCGGGTTATTCCGCCGAATTAGTAAGCGTAGTTTGGCTTGGTTATGATACTGGAACACTTTCGATGGGCAAAGGAATGTCGGGAGGGGTGGTTGCCGCTCCCATCTGGGGACGGTTTATGTCGAATGCCCTTTCTCGGGAAAAATCGAAGCCCTTTCACTTCGGGGAAACTGGAATCGTTCGAAAACAAATCTGTTCCATTTCCGGGAAACTTCCCGGCTCTCACTGCAATCAAACCGAAGAAGAATATTTTACCAAAGAAACGGTGCCCAAAGAAGTTTGCGACGATCACCGTGGAGCTGGTTTTATGTCGGAACCCGATCCACCTCATCAAACCCAAGTGAAAAAGAAGCAGAAAACCAATATTTTCCAGGGTGACGATGATTTGATTCGATAATTCCAAACAAAAATACTTGTCGTTTTGGGATTAAATACACAAATAGATTTACGGCGTGTCTCCGGTTAGGGGATAGGTTTTGATTGTTAGCAGGAGTTTTAGATGGCCATCGGCAGGGAAAATAATAACAGTGTAATCGGTCCAGGATCTATTTTCGAAGGAAAATTTTATATTGCGGGTTCTCTTCGTATCGACGGTAAATTCGAAGGAGAAATCAAAACGGACGATACTCTTTACATTGGAGAGACTGGAAAGGTAAGAACGAATATCGCGGCCAAAGAAGTAACCGTTTCCGGGACTATGATCGGAAACATCAAGGCTGAAAGTGAGGTTCGTTTGGAAGAAACCGGAAGGCTTCTCGGAGATATCGTTGCACCTGCCCTTCACCTTGCTAAAGGAGTGGTTGCGAAAGGGAATATAACGATCACAGGCGGACAAAAGAAAGACGTAAAAAAAATCGTTGAAGAATCTTTCGGCGGAACCCGGACTTTGGATAACGGAAAGGACGAATAAGTTCTTTTCTTCCTATAGAAAGAACTACAAAGCGGCCGATATTTTCCCTGTATGATCTTCAAAAAGCCCAGACAACTGACCGCGGGAAAAGAACTCCTTCGGACGGAAAATTTTACTTTGATCTACCTGGGCGCATTTCATTTTCACTATTCGTTTTATTTTAGAGGAAATCTCTATCACGGGAATCTGGACTTTCGGAGAAAAAAGTTCCGATTTATTCCTATATTCGCATCTATCGCGCTTGTTCTCACATTCTTGGGATTCGGGATGAACCCAAGTAGTGCGATGATGGATTCTGCTGGGCATGAAATCACCGAAAACGATTCCGAGGACTTAAAAGCAAAATCCGGGGATGAAAAGTTTTTGGAGGAATCCGAAAAGGCAAAACTTACGATTTTGATGGCGAAGGAACTCAAGAATCCTTCCGAAAAGAAGAAACAATTCAAAGTTACGGCGTATCGGGTGAAGCGAAATGAAACGTTAGCTGAAATTGCTACCCGCTTTAAGGTTTCGATGGAATCTATCGCAGGCTCTTCCAACATCAAAATCGAAGATACGCTTTATCCTGGTCAAATATTAAATATTCCAAATAAACAAGGCCTTCTTTACAAAATGAAAACGGGGGACACTGTCGCTAAAGTTGCCAGTCTTTATAAGGTTAATTTGGATGAAATTTTGTTGGAAAACAAATTAGAGGATCTGGATATTTTGAGACCTGGCCAAAAACTATTCTTACCGGGCGCAGTGATTCCGGATCCGGCTCCGAAGTGGGTGATCCCTGTTGCGTCCAGAGTCGTAACTTCCAATTTCGGGTTTAGAACTTTTCCCAGAAGAAAGTTTCACGAGGGGCTCGACCTAAAGGCCTTTTACGAGCCGATTGCCGCTGCGAGAAATGGTAAGGTAATTTACGCCGGCTGGATGGGTGGTTACGGAAATGTGGTCGTCATTGAACATACGGACGATTTTAAAACTCTTTATGCGCATAACTCCAAGCTTTTTGTTCAACGTGGGGATTATGTGCTGGCAGGGAAAAAGATTGCAAGATCCGGTTCCACCGGTTATTCGTTTGGGCCTCATTTACATTTCGAAGTCATTAAAAACGGAAAGCCTGTTAACCCTTCCAAATATTTAAAAGGGCTTACGTTTAGAAAGGGTGGACCTACGCACTGACAAAGGCCGTCGTGAGTTGTTCCTAAAACGAGAGGTTGTATTCTCGGAAAACGTAAGTAACTAAGCGATCTGTAAAAAGCAAAGTTAGAATTTCTTGACGAAATGCTGAGTACCATCCCGAAAAGATGTAGAAACTACCGCATTTTCCGTAAATCACACAACTGGTTTATTTCTGTCTATTGCATGAAGTGCGGGAACTTTTCTTTGCAAAAATCCCGTCGTTTCTTTAAAAGAAATATATGACTTTATATTAACCCTACGTATGTGGGGGAAAAAAGAGCAAGGTCAGAACTTATTCACTAACATCTAAAAAGTTACCGTATTCTGAGGTTTTGGGACAGACTCTAAATTCGTCAATTTTCCGGAAACAAAAATTACATATTAAGAAACTAAAAGAAAGGGAGAAATCTATCCGGCTTTATCAAAGAACTTTAAATTCATAAATTGATAAAGCGCAAAATAGTCGAACGTAAAAAACGAGTCCGAAAACGGCCGAGTCAACGGATTCTAAGGATAGAGTTGTTGAAAAATTAATTCTCTATCCGTTTCTACTGCATTGAAATGGACGTTTGAAGCGATTTTGTTAATCTGAATCATGGAATTTTTCAACGACTCTAATAAACAAACACTGTCCCGAAAAACGATCAGGTCGAAAACACGCGAACACGATTTTATTTTTTAAGAATGATTTTCTATATGATATTTTACTAATTTAACGTGAGTTCGGCGTAACAAATGCGAAAATGACTATTATGCTTATGCTGCAATTCAAGCAAACGACACTTTAGTTTGAAAAATTCAGGTGAAACGCTTTTTACGAAAGCGTTTCAGGTCGAAAACACGCGAACACGATTTTATTTTTTAAGAACGATTTTTTATATGATGTTTTACTAATTTAAAAATCGCGTAACCTCCCGGAAGCATCGGAAGCACAGCCGTGTAAAGTCCAGAAAAATAGTATTCTCCTGTGGTTTTCAAATAATAGTTCGGCATATCCGAAAGCATCACTCCGTTGATGATCTGAGAAACCCTTTCCGGATTGTTAGGCTGAATGCTCGGCTCCAAAAGTGGGAAGATAAAATGTGTGAATTCCGCAAAACCGGGACCGATAAAAATGAACCACGCAATAAAACCCGCGAGCGGGAATCGAAAGAAAAGACCCAACGCGGTCAACATATACATCATCGGACCGATCAATGTAAACACGACTACAAATCCTTTCTCCGTCCAAGGAATTTCAAATAAACGACTCACAGCGGGACCGAAACCCGTCAGATACTCCTCAATCATGTGGATCTGCAAACTGACTACGGTAAATACGAATAAAGGAAGAATTACTTTAGGATCCACGGATCTTTTTAAATACGTGAAATACCAGAAGATCCATCCGATCAATCCGGACCCTCCCACGATGATTACAGGCGGCCAGCCGATTTTGATATAACCGATCGAACTTACCGTGACTATAAAGATCATGGCCACGATCGCGCTTAGATTTTTTTTCAAAGTTGTAGTTTCCATTCCAACATTCCTTCTTTTATTAAATTTAAATTATTCTACTTCGCTTTCAGATTTGAAATGTTCCTCTCAATCTGTGCCAAAACATTCATCGTAACGGTCAGATGTTCCTTGTTTATCTCCGTGCTTGAATCAACTAACAATGACTTGGCGATCGGTATTAGTTTTTCTTTCAAAAGTTTCCCCTTATCGGTAAGGAAGATCAGCCTGCTGCGTCGGTCTTCCTCGGCCACTACCCTTCGGATCAGGCCATCCTTTTCCATTCCATTCAAAAAGCGGGTCACGGTTGTCTTGTCCTTAAGAGTCTTTTGTGAGATTTCGTTTTGATTCATTCCGTCCGATTCCCAAAGCCGATTCAGAATAACCCATTCTTCGGGAGTGATTGAAAAACCTGCGTTTTTAAAACGGTTCTGAAGCTCGATTTTCATTATGATCGCGCTGCGATTAATTCGATAGCCGAGAGTATTTTCGATCTGAAATTCGCTCATAATTAGATGCATAATACAACTAATTGTGATAACGGTCAACTCCGAATTGGAAAAAAAGATTAAATCGGGTGCGAAACCGGACCTTGTTGCTCGATCTTTTCGATACGTCGAAATTACGTTTTTAGAGAAACCTTACATTCTTCCTGAATGAAGAACAAACGATCTGCGTTTGCAAAAATCGATTCTTTCTAAAATAAAATCAGGTGTGGAGAAAAACTTCAGATTGATATACATACACTCTCAATGAATGATAAAAAAGGAAAATCCGCAAAAAAAGACTCAAGTTCTTCTAAATATTTAGAGAAACTCTTTAAAGAGCAGGCGGTTTCTTGCACAGAGGCTCGTCCAAGCATGGGAATAAATTTAGAATTGGGCTATAAGGTTCTCCCAAAAAAGAATCTGAAATAAAGATTTGTAATAGGATAAAATCATTTCTCTCCGTTCTCCCTAGGAGTCGGAGAAAACTGGAAAGAGTTTGAAATTCCCAAAATGGGAAAACATAATTTTACTATGACTTTTGTACGTTTTGACAAATATCTTGTTGAATTCGGAGTTATTTTTAGTAACTAATGAATATGCTTCAAAAACCCAAAATATTGGTGGTCGAGGATGAGATCATCGTCGCCGTCAATTTAGGCCAAAAACTGAAAAAATTGGGTTACGAGCTCGTAGGCATTACTTCTTCAGGGGAGGAAGCGATTTAGAAAGCCGAGGAAAACCATCCGGATCTTGTTCTCATGGATATAAACATAGAGGGGAATCTAGATGGAATTGAAACTGCCGAAGTACTTCGAAATCGTTTTCATACTCCTGTGATTTATCTTACCGCATATGCCGACGAAAACACCTTAGATAGAGCTAAAAAGACTCAGCCTCTTGGATATATCGTAAAACCTTTTGAATCCGATCAACTTCGTTCTTCGATTGAAGTCGCTCTTTATAAAAACGAAATTGAGCAGAGATCCAAACAAACTGAAGAAAAATTAAAAGGAGTATTGGACCAACTTGGGGCGGGAATCGTAACTACAGATGAAAATGGTTTTCTACTTTTTATGAATCCGGCTGCGGAAAAACTAACCGGTTGTAAATATAAGGATCATCTTGGGAAACCGATTCGAGAAATTCTTTTTTTCGAAAATAAAACCGGAGATACGATCGGAAACGTAGTGGAAGAAGTTCTTAAATCTGGACTTCCTATAGAAAATGAAAATATAATCTTAATTTCGAAAAACGGAAATAACCAAGAAATTCAGCTCCAAAGTTCTCCGATTTTAGGAGCGGAAGATAGGTTAACGGGGACTTTTAATATTCTCAGAACCAAAGAACAGCATACGAATACGACTGAAAAAGATACTTATCTCAAAGAAATTCATCATAGAATTAAGAATAACCTCACGATCATTTCTTCTATTTTTAGTCTTAGGTCCGGCCAAGCCGACGAAGAATCCAATGATATCCTTCGGGAAAGTCAGAATCGTTTGCGTGCAGTCGCGCTTCTTCATGAAATTCTTTACGAAAGTAAGGATCTTTCCTCAATCAGCTTCGAACTCTATGTGAAAAAACTTACGGATGCACTTTTTGAAATTTACCAGGTGGATCGGGAAAAGATTCGGTTGGATTTGAATATCCAAGAGGCAAAAGTGAAAGCCGAAATTGGAATGAATCTTGCTTTGATCATCAACGAACTCATTACGAATTCTTTAAAACACGGATTGGTGGGTTCTGAATCCGGTTTGATTCGGGTCAATTTTACGAGAAAGAACGAAATGTTGACTCTTGAGATTTCGGATAGCGGAAAGGGGCTGCCCGAAAAGTCGATTCGAAATAGAAGTCCAAATTCGCTCGGTTTATCTCTTGTGGAATCCCTTGCAAAACAAATCGATGGGAAAGTCGATTTTCTCAATCAAGAAGGCGCCTGTATTCAACTGAGCTTCCCTGTTTCTGTTTGAAAAAGAAAGCTCCTCTCGGTTTTCCGATCAAATTGATGAGGAACTTGGTTCTTTGATTTTTTTCAAAACTCGAATGATTTTCAGGGAATGGAATTTCCTAAAAATCTGAAAAATGAGTTCCTAGTTTGAACTCGAATCCTTTTCAATTGGTTTTGTGTAGTGCCAAACAAAGAATGGGGTTCCTTTTTTTATTTTCTTCTCAATACATAGATGTTTCTTGGAAAGCATGTGAGAACTCCCTCGTTTTTCCTGTATAACAAAAGGATTTACCTTTTCTAAAAGCTTTTTCCATTCTTCCTTTGGATGTGGATGGCGGATTTTTTCCCAACTGATGATCACTCGGACCCTCCTAAAGATTATGAGAATCATTCTCATAATATAAAAATTGTCCACTATTTCTTAGGACTAGGAATGGCTTGTAAGATTTTTTTTTATTTCCAGAGTGACTGAGATGAAAGCCCATTTTGAATTTTTCGAAATTGTCGTAAGACCTGAAGATAAAACCGCCGTTCTTTATCTCAACCGCCCTGAGAAAAGAAACGCAATGGATTGGCCTTTCTGGAGGGATCTACCGGATGTAATTGAAGAGATCAATGCGAATCCTGATATTCACGCGTTTGTGATCGCTGCAAAGGGAAAATCCTTTTCCATCGGTTTAGATCTGGATTCCTTTATCCAACAGTTTGGCAGTTTGATCCAAGCTCCCTTAGGTAGTGACCGTAGAAAATTCTTCGATCTCATTCTTAAAATGCAAAAGGGTATCAACGCCGTTTACGATTCACCAAAACCGTCCATTGCCGCTGTTCAAAAACATTGTATCGGTGGGGGATTGGATCTGATTTCCGCCTGTGATATTCGTTACGCTACGAAAGACGCATCAATTTCCCTCCGGGAGGCAAAAGTTGCGATTGTTGCCGATATGGGTTCGATCAACAGACTCCCTTCTATCATTGGACAAGGCAATACACGAGAATTGGCTTTAACTGGGAAAGATATCGACGGAACGGAGGCGGAGCGAATCGGACTCGTAACCAAGGTTTTTCAGACCCAAGAAGAAATGATGGAAGTTGCCCTTGCAACTGCAAAAGAAATCGCCGAAAATCCTAAAATCGTCGTGTCTGGCGTGAAGGATGTAATGAGATATTCTGAAGGAAAACCGCTGGAAGCCGGTTTGAATTATGTTGCACTTTGGAATTCGAGTTTCCTCGATTCCGTGGATTTTAGAAAGGCGGTACAATCTTTCCGGGAACGCAAACGTCCCGTTTACAATCAAGACTGATCTGTGATCCAGGAATTAAGCGTAAAGATCTAGAATTTTTCTTTGTCCTTCTTCTTTTGAATTTTGGATTCCCGCTTCCACGGCGAGATTCAAAATTTTTCGGTTCAGATCGCTCTGTACCTGGAAGATTTCTCTAGGTAGATTTGCGACTCTTTCTAAAAGTAAACTCTGGTTTGTGTTTCCGTTGATATTCATAAATTCCCTCTTCCGAGAATTTTGGGTTTTTCTCTCTTTTTCCCCCAATTCTATTTTCGGAGGATAAATAGAAAACTTGATTATTTTTTGAAAATTTTTAATCTGCCTAAACTGTGAGCTTCCCTGCACTGATCAGATCTGCGATTCAGAGGGAGAATCAAAGAGAATTCACCAAAGCTTTTGATCTCTACAAAGAAGCTCTTTCATTTACGGATAATCCTAAAACGATTCTTAAAATACGAAATCGTCAAGCTTGGTGTCAGTATCATATTGGAAACACTCGGGAGACCTTAAATCTATTTCAGGAAATTATCACCAAGTATCCGAACGAGCCTGGAAGTTACTTATATTACTCCAATTATCTCATCAAAATCAGCAATTTCAAACAGGCTAAAAAGATCCTTACAAAGGGAATCGATCTTTATCCAGATCAATTGGAACTTTATTTGACTTTGGCTTCCCTTTTGAAAGATACAGATCGATCTAATGAGGCGATTGCGGTTCTAAAGCAGGCCTTGGCGCAAGAAAAACTTTCAAGAGGAAGAGGAATTCTTCGTAAAGATATCTGGGCGGAACTAGGACACCTTTATTATCAAAGAGGAAATTACAACTCTGCACTGGTTTCCCTCAAAACGTCGATGCGTATGGATAGCGACGAGAATTTTCTTCATTACGATATGATTGCTCAGTGTTATCTGAAAGTGTCTGATCACAAAAATGCCCTTAAGTTCATCGATTTATATGTTCAGTATTTTGGAGAGTCCGATTCAGACATTCTAATTATCAAAGCACGAGCTCACGCTCAGCTCGGTGAAAGTCATCTAGCCTGTGCATCCTTATTACAGGCATATTCCATGGAAAATGGCCTCAAACTGAACGCGGAAGACATGGTCGATTTTGCACCTTTACTTCAAACCGGTTTTTTTGATACATTAGAAAACGTTGAAATAGAAGAGCCTTAAACGGATTTGAAAGATTGTTCGGCGGATCCTTTTTTCGTTATTTTTACTAAGAACTTGTTCCAAGGACGTGGAAACTTCTAAGTTTTAGATGTTCGTGGATAGAACTTTTTTGCTCCTAATTTTATTCATCAAGTAGCTTGATCTTTGTAAATCTGATTTGAGAACTTTTTACATTACATACAAGTCCATAAAACACCATATATGCTTGAAGTCGATTTCTAATTTCTTGTGGAACGATTTTTGAAATAATGAAATATATATTATATTTTTAATATAATATAGCTTATAAAAGCCATCTAATCTGCCTGGTGTAGGATTTCAAAAATCATAAAAAGATTAGAAACCGTTTTCATATGACATACGATTATCAAATTTCTTCATTTAATCTTGAAATATGATCAAAAAGTAAACAAAGACTTTGTTCGCTTTTAATTTGTTTATTTTTATACATTTAAAATATTGGAGATTATTTTAGGAATTGGCATTTTTAATTTCAATTACTTGAGCATTATGTGAAATTGATTCGTTTTTATAAAATACTCTTCTTCTTGTTAAATTCTATGTTATAGTATGGGCATTGATTTAAAAAGAATGGAGATAGTGTATGAGAATAAAAAAATATACAAAAGTGAGACTTCTTGTAAATTGTTGTCTCTTATTATTTTTTCTAATAGGTTGTGGAGCCGATAGACGATCTTTGTATAAAGATTTACTTGCGTCTCTGATTTACATTTCAGATAATAAAAACATTGGTTCTACAAATTCTGATTTAACGGGTTCTGGCTCTGTAAGTTCTAGTCCCGCAGATGCCGCTTCTGAGAATTCCATCCTTGCGAATTTTATTCCTGAGAATTCCATCCTTGCGAATTCTGTTCCTGAGAATTCCATCCCTGAGAATTTTATTCCTGAGAACATGGGAATTAAAATTCTAACTCACAACGTTTTCCTATTGCCGAAAACGCTTCCAGGTTGGGGAAATTGGGGACAAAACGAAAGAGCACAACGCATCGTAAGTTCGAATTATATCCAAAACCAAGACGTCATTGTGTTCGATGAAGCTTTTGATACAGATGCAAGAAAAATTCTCTTGGACGGAGTTCGTTCAGAATATCCGTATCAAACCGATGTGATCGGAAGAACTAAAAAAGGTTGGGATGCTACTCTTGGCTTGTACAGAAAGGATGCGTTTACGAACGGAGGAGTTGTTATCGTAAGTAAATGGCCCATCGAAGAGAAAATACAACATGTCTTCAAAGAAAAGGGTTGTGGTGCGGACGTTTTTTCCAACAAAGGATTTGCTTATGTGAGGATCGATAAAAACGGAAAAAAGTTTCATATCATTGGAACTCATGTACAGGCACAAGATTCCGGATGTGCGAACTTAGGAGTCGTTTCAAGAGTGAATCAATTCAACGAGATCAGGGATTTTATCGATTCCAAAAAAATCCCGAAAAACGAAATGGTTCTGATCGCGGGAGATTTGAACGTAATCAAAGGTAGTAGAGAATATCATCAGATGCTTTGTATATTGAACGTAAACAATCCTAAATATGTGGGAGTTCCTTTTACGTGGGATACAAAAACCAACGAAATTGCCGCTTTTTATTATAAAAAAGTGAAGCCCGCATACTTGGATTACATATTCGTTTCAAAGTCCCACTTTCAACCTCCGATTTGGCAGAATTTAGCTTACGATCCAATCTCTGCAAAAACTTGGACTGCAAGGGGATATACGAGTGATGAATTTTCCGATCACTATCCCGTTTACGGTTTTATCTATGCGGATTCATCCACTCCGACGAAGTCCGGACGTAAAAGGAAATACGATCGAGTTTCCTTCGTATCTGTAGCCACTGGAAAAAAGATTCAAGCTAATTCTGAAAAATCGAATGCATGGTTGAAGGTGAATGCTACGACGGAAACCGATTTAACAAAATTCAATTTGGTGCAAACGAATGATCCCGATTCGAATCCCTCCTGTATGAAAAGCGGGCATGTCCGGATCGAATCTTCTCATTCTTTAAATTACTTTTGGAATTGGTGGCTCGGAGGAGGTAAAGGTAACTACGCGTACTATCCCAAATTCAACGACGGGTCGAATCGAATCCAAATCATAAACTTAGACGGAGGGTGTTTGCAAGACGGGAGTCGGGTCGCATTCAAAGATTATGATACTATTTCAAGAAGACAATATTTTCTCACTGTTTGGGAAGGTGGAAACTGGGATAAATATCTCTATCTTTGGAGAAGCCATATCGGTCTAAGGGAAATTTTTTATCTCAAGCTGGATTCCTCTCCCGAAATAAATTGGAGTAAGAAATTAATTTATCGTTGAGCCTTAAAAATCAAATGAAAGACGGCAGGGATGTCCCTGCCTCTTTTCGCGTACATAGAATTTTTATATCGATCCAGGACTTTGCGATAAATATAATGAGGCTCTAATTCTAATTTTATTACTCGGACGCATGAAAAAATTCCATACAGGAATTAGTGCTAAAAGAAGCCTTCGGTTTGATCTTACAGCTTCAACCCTCCGCCGATCATAAAGATCGGTTCGTTAAAATGATAAGATTGTGTCGCCCCAATTAAATCTGTTTTTCGGTATTGTAGAGCTATATTAAAAAAGTAAGATTCTAGTTCCCATTGAATGCCCGTTCCCACAAAAAGGACCGTTTGTACTTTGGAATGTACTCCACTTTCAATACTTTTCCCGACTCCCAAGCCTACTTGAGTGAACCAAAAAATGGACTCGGAAAGAGGAAAATAATATTTCATTCCCGGCAAAAATGAAAGAGTTTCTATACCGAATTTATCGTTCCCTTGTTTATCAAAATTAAAATTTCCTTCAAACAAAAATAAATTTATGGAAATGCTGGATAACGTTTGGTATTCCGGGGTAGAGTTAAAATTAGAGTTCATAAGAATTCCAACAAGAGGAGAAATCTTGCGATCCGGAAAAGAATAAGAGTTTAATTCGATTCCGAATAAAAAGCTGAGATTCAAATTGTAACGATATTCGCCATTAAAGGAAGTTGTTTTGGTATTTACAGTATATCTTTTCTCAATATAAGGGTCTATATAGATTACGCCCGTGATAAGGTCCGTGATGTTGTATCCGCGGTTGAAATTCCTCTTTTCCGTCACTTTGGTGCTCCAACTTGACAAATTCCAAGAAAAATAGAATTTTTTAATATTATTATGTTCTTTTTGTTTCTCTTCGCCTTCCGGCTTTTTGATTTCCGAAACAAGAATTTTTTCAACCAGAGTTAAATCGATTTTTTCGACTTTTCCCGTTTCGTCCTCGACTAAGACGTGATCCTCCCGCAGTGAAGTTCTAACGTTTCCCATTTTTCTTCCGTCTTTTAGAATCAAAGTATCTCCAAAAATCCAGATCGGATCTAATAGGAGGCATATACAAAAAATTTCCATGAGTGAAACTCCCGGAAACTTTTTGAAAAAGTGATTTGAGTTTAGGATCTTCAAAATGAAATCGACTCTATATTTGTGGATTCGATGATTCTTTTTTTTCCGTTTTCTTCCAAGATATATTGGCTTCCGTATTGTATTACATTTCCTTTGAGTATCGTTCCGTCTTTGAGTTGAATCGTTTTATTTCCTAAACGCAAAGGTTTTTCTTGGTTACTTTCGGTATTTGTGGTGGTCGAAGTTTTTCTTTCGATCGGTTCCTGTTTTTTCTCTATCTCCGAGAGTTTTATAGGTTCAGAATTTCCAAGTTGATTTGAAATATTTTCTAGATCTTTGAGATACAACTCATTCAACGGAGCTTGTTTTTTTTGCGAGACGTTCTTTATGATTTGTTGTTGAATCTCTTTTAGAATATTCAAATTTTCTTGTGCGCTTTTTGCATCAAGTCGATCTTCTTTCAAAGTCTTAAATAAACTTTTTTCCCGACTTCCCGATAGATTTAGAGGTTTTATTTCAAAATAAGAATTAGAGATATCTTCCGAAGAAGTGTCCACCCATACTTTTTCCAATTCGGTCTTTTGCCCGAAGTTTGAACTCGTTTGTTTATTCAAAGAATGTTCTATCAACTCTTCCTTTTGGGGATCCAATAAGAACGGAAGTAGATATTTGATTCCGGAGCGGATCCGTACGGAGCCGTTCCACACATTCACTTTATAACGATTCTCCGCACTTTCGATCCATACTTTGGTACCATTCAGTTGAATTGCGGTTCCGTTGAGATAAATCTTAGTTTGAGATGTCGTATTCGTTAACGTTTCGTTTAACAATAGATTTCCTTTTTGTAAGAAAATGGACAAACCGTAGCCTGACGTAGCCACTTCTTGAACGGTTTCGGCCAGTTTTAAGATACGAACTTCCGAATTCGGAAAAATTCTAAAATGAACGAGACCTTGTTCTCCGTGGATTTTTACTTCGCAAAAAGAATTTTGATCGATGCGAATCCAATTGTGGCGTAAAGTTTTCGGATTGCAAGCCCCGGTAACTTCCATAGGGATCATCTCCGTTTTATGGAACATTCCCATCTTAAAGATTACGGATAAGGAAACGATTAAGGAAATAACTGCAGCGATAGCTATAAATTGATTCCTAAAACTTCTTTGCAATAGACGTATTTTAGGAGAGGGTTTTGACGATTCTGAAAGAATCTGCTCAAGGACGAGTTTGTGTTGTTTTAAACCCGTTTGCATTTTCACATAATTGTCGTATCTCTTTTCAAATTCCGGATGAAGAGTTATAATTTCGTTTAATCTTTTGTTTTCTTTTAACTCGGTTTCTCCAAAAAGAAACAAGGACATTAGCTCTTCAAATTCTTCTTGTAGATCTTTATTTTCCATAATTATAATACCACTTTTTTTCTTTCTAATTCTACTCTAAGTAGATCCAATGCCTTTAATAGTTTCCTACTTACGGTTCTCGAAGATATGTTCAACGCTTGTGACGTTTTTTCTAAAGTATAATTGTTGATTTCTTTCAATAAGATGATGCTTTTTTCCGGTTCTGGTAAGGAGGCAATAATTTCTCTCAATTCATTCTCCACGATTTGTGTTTCTATTGTCCGAATAAAATCATCTTTTACCGAAAACGATTCTACAAAAACACCGCCTCCCTCTATTAACAAATCCTTCTTTCTTTTTTTTCGATAAGTATAGTAAGTATTTTTTGCAATCGTAGCTGCCCATGCGTAAAAACTTCCTTTTTCCGGTGAAAAATTCGGAAATGCTTTATATATGTTCAAAAAAACTTCCTGAGCGATATCTTCCACTTCTTCGGGATCGGAGGAAAGAAAACGGATTATCTTGTAAATCGAGTCTTTGTAGTTTCGATAAAATAGAGAAAAATCGTGATCTTGATTTAATTTCATAATTTATATTCTACGTGTAAGAATTCAAACTGGATGGATTTTTCTCTTAAGAAAATTTCAGTTCGATTTCGACTATTGAAATTAAAAACGATTCTCCGAATAGAAAATTTTCAAAACACAAAGGATCAAACTATAATTCCGTAATAATCCATTTCTCCGAATTCGATAGAATATAAATTAATGGTTACCTCCTTAACTTCGGATTAATTTGAGAAAGAATCCGATTGGGGCCTTTATCGAATTAATCCTGATCGTCTATGAACTATAATCCTTTTCATTTTAGCGAACTCACGATGGTCGACAAATGAAAGATCAGATTTTTTCTTGCGGTAGCCGGTACTTTGTATTTCAATTTCTTCGATTTATCACTCGTTACCGTTTCTGCATTGACGGGAGGATTTCGGAAGTCATTATATCGATACGCGTTTTCCGGTACGTCCGCAGATTTAAAGTAATACGTAAACGCTCTGGCGGCGATTCCGATTCGATCGTAATCCGCCCTTTCGTTTTCCGGAATTTGTTTGATCGAAAGTGCTTTTGAATCTACGTTATCTATTTTTGTAAGTTCTACGGATATGAAGGCACTGGCATTCGTTGGGAGTAGGATTGCAAGCGCGCCTGTGAATGCGAGAAAATTAGTGTTTTCTAATGTTTCTCTTCCTTTTACAGGACCACCTTTTGTGGGTGGTTTGTAGGTGACGATTTGACAAACTTCGATTCCGATGGTGTTAGGGGCTAAAAACTTACCGGCAAATCTGTTTCCGTAATTTTGTGGATTGTCACCCGCCAAATCCGTTAAAAATACCGAACCGATCGAATCCGGAAGCGTCAAAAAACGGGAAGAATTTTTCGTTCTTGCCGCGAGCAGCTGATTAATGTTCGAAAAATTGAACTCAGCGATTCCGTTTGGTCCTACAAGAAGCCGGGTCATCAATAATAATTCGGTATTATCCTTTTTGTCTTTTTTACAACTCGTGATAAGAAATAATATCGTTAAAGCGAAAGTCGCAATTGGCAACATTCTTTTCGAGGATTTATTTGTTTCATCGTATTGAACCTTCAATAAAATCACGAAAAAAATATAGCTAGGGTTCAATGTAAGTGAGACAGATTTTGTAAAATTTTTTATAGTTTGAACCTGAAAGGAATGGCTTTCCTGAATTTTTCAAACTAAAATACACTTTCTACAGGTTGTAGCATAATAACACTTTCGCGTTTGTTACACCGAGCTCGCGTTATTTTAGCGCGTTCTAGCTATAATCTATCTCAAAAATATCGAAAGTGATTAGAATTGGCGTTTTAAGTAAAGATAAAGTATTTTTGAGATGGCTTCTACTCGGTTTTGTGGAAATTGATAATTTGTTCCAAAACAAAAGCTCAAGTCGTCTTTTACAAAAAACTGGATCTGATAATTTTGGAACGCCTTTGAATCGGCTTCTGATACGAAAAGGAGCTTGTAAGCTCCTTTTATTTTTTTGATCGAGCTGAAGAATTAATTTTTTCGAATTTTATCGAGATTATTTCAGTTTACTTAGGATTGTAGGTAAATGAAAGACCATGTTTCGCCTGGAAGTTGTCGTTAAGTTATCGTTTCCACTTGTTGCATTGGGTCTATCGTTTGTATCGAGCTGGAGAGAAAATACGTTATCCGTTGCGTTCGAATCCCAGAAGAATACTTTGTCTCTAGAAACGTTGAATAAGATACTTTTGTTTTTTTTCGAGAAATCCAAATCTATCACCAATATATACGGATCTTTTTTATCTAAATTGTCGATGATAGCTGGTGTCTTAAATTTAAGTTTTTGCACCGCGGAAGTATAATCGGTCGCCGCAACGGAAGGAGGATTGAGAGTCCGTTCCGGATTTGTGAAAGGATTGTATTCGTCTGAAACTTCAGCTTTCAAGATACGGCCTGAACTCGAGTCGATCGCTAATTGGCCCATGTTACAATCTTTTCCGACGTTTTCCGATTTTAACAGGTCGGAGTGGATGAAACTTGAGGAATTAGTAAAAGAAGACGGGCAATTCTTATTAAAAAGTTTTGGACTTACATCGCCTCTGGTAATGCTTAAATCGGAAGAAAAAGAGCCGATAGGATTGTTTAAAACTAGATCCACATAACGATATGAATTTTCAGGTACGTCCTTCGGATCAAAGTAATAAGTAAAATCACAGGCTATGATTCCGACTCGATCATAATCTTGTTGCTCGTTATCGGGAATGGGTGAAATCGGTAGAAAAGCCGAGCTTAAAGAGCTATTTCCGGTTTCCAATCCGATGGACATGAAACCGGTTGCACACACTTTAGAACCCGGAATGGGTCTTCCAGGTGCCTGAAACATTATAAAATTTGCATTTTCTAACATTTCAGTTTCTTTTGCAGGTCCGCCTTTTTCAACAGATTTGTATGCAAGAACTTGATATACGCCGATGGAAACCGCAGAGGGTGTGATAAAATGATCGTTAAAACCGTCTCCTACTCCATCTCTGTAGTTTTGAGGATTATCTCCACCTAGATCGGTTAGAAATTTAGAAGCGGTTGATCTTACTTTAAATCGGGATGAATTTTCTGTCGTATATGTTGTTGCAAGTGCGTTTGTGTCGGAGATGCGAAATTCGGCGTTGATACCGGTATGGAGTAAAATTGCCGCCAGCAACAAGTCATTCTGATTATCCTTATCTTTATTGCAACTTATGAACAAAAATAAGATCGATGAAAACAATGCGTTGATTTTTAATTCGAATTTATGCTTCTTCATGAGATGCTGAACCCCTTTAGAATAACAACGAAGGAAATATTAGAATGTGCCAGGTTGGGAAAAAAAGTGAAAGGGTTTGATAGAAATTTTCATTTCGAAGTCTGTTCGAATTAAAATTGTACAATGAATAGAATCAGAAAATACCCGTGAATTTGGGTTTGTAATACAAATTCTTACGCTTTCAACTCACTTTGGTTTAAAGAGCAAGATTTCCAAAAAAAATGAACGTGAGGCGACTTTTTACAAATAGATCCTATCAATTTGATGGTTTAAATTGATAGGATCTTGAATTTAAAGTTTGCCTCAAGATCGTATGTAGGATTTAACGGCGAAGAATTATTAAAAGTTAATATACGCTTCACGAAACGTAATCTGCGAGAACCCGCATTTTATTTGGAACTTGTCCCAAAACCTTCAAAAATTTGTGTGATCGTTCTTTAAAAATTTTGAATCAAATGTAGGAGTTCCTACATTTAAAGGGCTGATGACAGTGTCACTGCAATGCCGCCCTACAAAAGACAGTTTTGGAACAAGTTC
This sequence comes from Leptospira borgpetersenii serovar Javanica, assembly GCF_003046425.1. GTDB lineage: Bacteria > Spirochaetota > Leptospiria > Leptospirales > Leptospiraceae > Leptospira > Leptospira borgpetersenii. The sequence continues at coordinate 7,062 of NZ_QAJG01000030.1, read as the reverse complement.
TTAAATTTACGGTTACCCGTGCGGGAACTCAAACGCAGCGCTTATTTTTGAACGGCGGCAAAACATTTCTGTACAAGCGGAAAAAACTCAAACTGTCACGAAACTCCCTGAATACCGATCCTTAGAGAAGCATTCGCTGAGTTTCCTGGGTCGTCCCGGAAGAATTTTAAGACATGCTTTTACTGATAAAAACTTTAAATCGACGGATCTCTCGGAAACGATTTATAAATCATTTCCATTTTTCTAGGATTTTCAAAATATCATTCCCGAATTTCTCGACTTTAGCGGAGCCCATCCCTTTAACGAGAGATAACTCTTCCGGAGTTGTGGGCATCATTTTTGCGATTTGAACGATCACTGGATTTTGAAGCACCATAAATTTCTTCCATTTCCTTCTTCTCGCTTCTCTATCGCGAAAGTTTTTCAATTCTTGGATAACGTTTTTTGCGGAAAGGGTTTTCTTTTCTTGGTCGATATCCGATTCTTTTTTCTTTCTCGGAGTTTTAACGATTACGGTTGATGAAAGAATAAGTTTCGGATATTTGTTTCCTACGATTTTTACTTTTTTTTCCGCAATCCATTCGTCCAAAGTTTTTAAAATCGCTTCCTCCGGGATCGAGTGCAAAGAACCGTATCCGATTAAACGATCTAATTTTTTTCTTAAGATTTCATTTGATCTGGAACCTCGTAAAACACCGACGATCATCCTTTTACCGAATTTACCGGGGACCTGTTCTAAAACCTGTTCTATTACTCCCAATTCATTTTTGGAAAAATCGTATTTTTCCCTTTCTTCTTGTTTTTGTTTTTTGATCTTTTCTCTTTCGAGGAATTGATTTCTTCCGCTGGAGTTCGAAGGTTCTTTTTCCGAGCAGACGTCGCAGGTTTTGCAAGGTTCTATTTCTTCGCCGAAGTAAGAACAAAGAATTTGTTGCCTGCATCGGTTGGAGATCGCATATTCTTTTACAAAGGAGAGTAATGTTTCTCCTCCTTTCCGATTATTTTCTTTTCCGATGATGAAATTCTGAGTTACCAGATCGGAGGGATGGTAGAAAAGGATACAGTTCGAAGACTTTCCGTCTCTTCCGGCTCTTCCAGCTTCTTGGTAATAACTTTCCAAAGACGCGGGGATTTGATAATGAACGATCAAACGAACGTCCGGGTTGTCCAAACCCATACCGAACGCATTAGTCGCTACAAGTACGTTCGTTTTTCCGATATTATACCCGTTTTGAGTTTTTTCCCGGCTTGAGTCGGTTCTGCCCGCGTGATATTTACCGACTTTAAATCCGTTCTTCTTTAAAAAATTGTAAATTGACTCCACTTTTTGTCGGGTTGCGCAGTAAATAATCGCCTTCCCGCTTTCGGTTTTTTGAAAATTTCCTCGGATTAAAAGTTTTAAAAGTTCGTTTTCCTTAGAAGTCTCATTTTGAGGGAATCGTACGCAGAAGTTAAGATTCTCTCTGTAAAAACTACCTTTGATCAAGGTAGGGTTTTTAAGCCCGAGAGAGTTAGATATGTCTTGGATGACTCTGGGAGTCGCAGTAGCGGTTAACGCGACGATAGGTATCTGATGATGATATTTATCCCTGAGTTCGTAGAGTTTTCGATATTCCGGTCTAAAATCGTGTCCCCATTGGGATACGCAGTGTGCTTCGTCGACGGCGATTCTACACAGAGGAAGTTTCGGGAGAATTTCGAATATCTGTCTGCTCAAAGCTTTTTCCGGTGATAGATATAAAATTCGAATTTTACCCGTGCTTGCTCTACTTAAGATTCTCAGTTGTTCCAGATCGTCCTGAGTGGAATTGCAGTATTCCGCGGCGATTCCCTTCGCTTTGAGAGAATCTACTTGATCTTTCATCAGTGCGATTAAAGGAGAAATTACAAGCGTCAAAGAAGATCGGTCTAAAACCGCAGGAAGCTGATAGATGAGCGATTTTCCACCTCCGGTAGGAAGAATAACTAACGTATCCTTTCCACCCAAAACGGATTCGATCGACTCCTTTTGACCGATCCGAAATCGGGACATTCCCCAGATTTCCTTAAGAGAGGATTCTAAATTTTGAATATGATTGTTTTGTTCCGAATTCATTCAGTTCCAGCCGAAAAATCTTTCTTGTATGTAGTTCGCTTCGTCGAAAGGTCTAAAGTTCGTTTTGTAATAGGATCCATAACAAGCTCCGTGTTGAATTTTTTTAGAGTTAAGAAGAGACGAAAATCGATTCAAACATTTGAACTACGATCGCTTTCCCGTCTTTTATATTGAACTCATCCTACTTACGGATTCTTCGATAGAGAAATCGAGCCGGATGCAACGATTCCAAGAGAGAGAATTCGACGGGAGCGGGTTCTCCCAGTATTAAAGACGCAAGAATCTCCGCACCTAAAAAAGAACTCAAAATCCCCCTCGAACCCAAACCTCCGAAAACGTATAGGCCCGGAATCACCTTGAGGTTTGGAAACTTTTTGTTCCGATTTCGAGGTAAATCGATTTCTTTATAAGTTTCCTGAAATATTTTCGGATCAAAGATCGGACCAATGATTGGGAACCGATCCGGAGTTTGAGCTCGGAATCCGGTTTTTTCGGAAAGAACGCAGTTCGAATCGAATCTTAGAGTAGGATATTTGGTTTGAACGTATTGCAAAAGTAAATCCGTATCCTTTTTTCGGGGCTTCGGGTTTAAGTCGAATTCATCGAACGTGGAACCTAAAACGTGTTCTCCTTGAACGGAAGGCGTTAAATAGTGTTCCGCACAAAGAATGTTCGGAACACGAGAGGAATTTTCCGTTTCTTTCAAGGATATAAGTTGTCCCCGGACTTTGTTTATCGGAAATATCTCTTCTCCTTCAAACAGAGACGAGGCTAATTTTCCAATCAAATAAGAATTACAGAATATAATAGAGTCTGCAAGTATTTTTTGGTCCGATTCTTTTAAGTCGAGTTTCCAGGAAGATCCGATCTGTTCGAAGGAGTTTACCGTAGCTTGTATCAATTCGATTCCAGGCTGATCGACGCATTTTCTTGCGATAGATCCGGGTCGGGTCCAGAAACCGTTTCGGAACAAGACTCCTTCTTCTAATTCTTTGTTGAATGGGTCGTTTTTGTGGAAATCAGAGCCGTTCGGTTTCCAGGAGGCGATTTCTTCGGTAAGTTTATGATTTTCTATACTCTTTCGGAATCTTTCGGGATTCATCTCTGTCGTTACACCGTGAAACGATCCGACTTTTCCAAATTGATCTTTGTCGGCAAATGAGGAAAGAAAGGAAAGCGCATATCGAAATGCGCGTAACGTGAATAAACTGATCGGTCCTGGAATTTTCGTGAGATGAGGATGGGAAATTGCTCTCGGAATTCCGGAGGTTTCGTTTGCGATTCCGGACGGGTCAATTAGGAAAACTTGAATTCCTCGTTTTGACAAGGAATAAGCAAGCGTCGAACCTGCGATCCCTGCTCCGATGATCGTCGCGGTTTTGATTTGTGATTCGGGATCGGAACGTTTGCACCAAGGTTTTTCTTTCGGAAGCGATTCTTTCGTTTCGGAAGGATAATTGGAATATTTTCCGGTCAACATTTCCCTTTTCCTTCCGAAACCGGGACGTTTTTCCAGCGTAAAACCGGCGTAGGATAAAGAATTCCGGACTGTTCGTGCGACGGTAAAAGTGGAAAACGTAGTTCCGAACTTGGAGACGTTTTTTAAGTTTCCCAGAACCGATTCTTCCCACATCTCCGGATTTTTAGAAGGGGCGAAACCGTCCAAAAAAATAGCGTCCGCTTTTCCGGAAATTTCACATAACGCGTCAGAGACGTCTCCTAAGAAGAGGGTTAGGTGGATTTTCCCTTCTAAAAATCGGAAGTAGTTCATTCCCGGGATAAGATCTTGATAAGAGGATAAAAATTCCTCTTTGATTTCCTCCAATTCGGGAAACGCGGAAACGGCTTTTGAGATTTCTTTCCGACTGAGAGGGAATTTTTCAACCGATATAAAATGAAGTCTAAACCGGTTGTCTTGTTTTAGATATTCTTTCCAAGTCGTAAAAAAATTAAGCCCGGTTCCGAAGCCTAGTTCCAAGATACAAAATGAATTTTGAATATTCAAATTTCTCCAACGGTCGGGAAGGTCGTTTCCTCCGATAAAAACGTGTCTGGTTTCTTCTAAGCCGTTTTCGGGGGAAAAGTAAATGTCGTCGAATCGATCCGATACGGGAGTGAGATCGTTTTTCCAGGAGAGCATTAGATTTTCGGGGGTACGGGTTCTGTTGGTTTTGGAGGAGCGGACTCTATACCGGGACCACTCTCTTTACGTAGTAAATCATCCGATGTCAATCTGGATAATTGGATTTCTTTTCGAATTCCGATTCTAAAAGTGTTCATTGTTAAGTAAAGATCGTGATAACCTTCCCCGTTGGAAGTGGGCATCGTCTGAGTGATCGGAGTTTTGCCGAAGTTTCCGACGGTGAATATGTCTCTATCGCTGTATTCCCTATTCCCAATACTTGATAATTCCATATACAGATACAAATTATAGAAAATGGTGTCTTCAAAAAACCGACCAATATTATATTCGTATAACATTTTAAATCCTGCAATCGCTCTTGTCTGGTTTCGTGTGGTGGAAACTCTGAAACCCCTTTCCAAAATATCAAAATCGTAGATACTATAACCGAGGTTGATTCCGATTCCTATATTCCAATTTTGAAATTCCAAAAATCCTAAATAGAGAGTTCCATAGAATTGATAATCTATGTATAAGTATTCCGCTTTTCTGGCAAAAGGGTCGGAAAGGGGATATAATCCGTATAAGGCTTGTTCTATCGGATTGGAATAGATTCTTCCGTCATCCGGAAAGTTGAGAAGATTTCCTCGAAAGCTTCTAGGAGACGTGATCGTAAAGCCATAAGCGATGTAGTTCAAAAATTTAAAGTAGCCCGTAAAAGGAAAGCCGGGTAGTCTTCTAGGAATGGAATCAACCGTATAGAAAGGTACTGATTTTGGAGGATCATGATTGACCGGGAGATCATTATTTTTCGGCGTTTTAAAACCGGCATTCGTTCGAATGAGGTTTTCCAAGGGAGTGTATTTCGTAAAAAAGTTCAATTCGGTGGAGTCCACTCCTCCGGTAAGAATCACGGTTTCAAAAAAAGATTCGAGGGTTCTACAAGAGAAATGAACTGTACAACAGATCCATATCGATAAAACGATAATTCTTTTCGATATCAATGCTCTCGATTCCTGAACATCTGAAAGTCTCATCTTTTCCTGACATTTTTTTATGGTTCATTCTGAGTTCCAAGTCGTAATTGAAAAAGAGGATTCTTGACCGAAGGAGTTTGGAGGAGAATTCTGGCAGTAATCCTCTTATGTCAGAGAAAGGTATTAAAATTCCGAAACGGTATCCGGTTTCTCTTGCTCCGATGATGGATCGGACCGATCGGCATTTTCGGTATTTTTTAAGACTCATTTCCAAACATACGTTTCTATACACGGAGATGATTCATACCGGCGCTATTCTCCACGGGGATCGTCGTCGATTTTTGTCGTACAGTCCGGAGGAATTACCACTTGCGATTCAGTTGGGAGGAGATAATCCGAAAGCCCTCGCGGAATCTTCCAAAATCGGTGAAGACTATGGATACTCTGAGATCAATCTGAATGTGGGTTGTCCGAGCGATCGGGTAAGAGAGGGGAACTTCGGCGCTTGTTTGATGGAAACTCCGGAGAGAGTCGCCGAACTAGTCTGCGCAATGGACGGTAATGTTTCTATTCCTGTAACCGTAAAATGTAGGATCGGAATTTCCGGCAAAGAAACCTTGGAAGACTTGTGCCGGTTCATAGAATGTGTTCGACAAGCAGGCGTTAGGCGATTTATCGTTCATGCAAGAATCGCGATCTTAGGCGGACTTTCTCCGGCTCAGAATCGTCAAATTCCCCCTTTACGTTATGCGTATGTTGAATCCTTAAAGAAAGAATTTCCGGATCTTTTGATCGAGATCAACGGAGGAATTCGAACTCTTGCCGAAATGCAAGATAGACTCAAGACGAACGACGGGGTGATGATCGGAAGGGCTGCATATGAAACTCCCTATCTTTTTTCGGAAGTGGATTCCTTGTTTTTCCACGATAATTCTCCTTCCTTAAGTAGGAGAGAGGTTTTGCTTCGAATGAGAGATTATATCGAAGAAGTTGTTTTGAAAGAGAAGAATGGTAAACCGCATCATGCACTTAGGCATATGTTGGGCTTATTCCACGGCCAGAAAGGTGCTCGTAGTTTTAGAAGAGTTGTCACGGAAAGAATGTACTGCGATTATTCGAGCGATCTTTTATTGGATGCCATACAAGAGATTCCGAATGATACGTTGGACTTGATCCCATCTAATTAAAAGCATATCATACATCGTTATATGATTTGGATGTAAATCTATCGATGGATATTTTGCGCTTTTAAGGTAAGGGCCCGTTCCAAAACCGTCTTCTATCCTCTGTCTAGAATTTACGAAACAAATTCGTCTGTCGTCAGGCCTCTGAATGGGAACTCCTACTTTTAGAAAATTCTACCTCGTTTTCAATCGTCGAACTCGAGTTAGCTTAAGGTTTTTGGCAAGCTCTTGAGCGTCCTTGTTGATTGTTTTAAGGTTTGGGCGGATTTGTGTGTAAAATTATGTTTTGTATATTCATAAAAAATAATGTATTAAGAGGTATTTTTGACGCAAAAGTTATGGAGGAGTTTTTAAGGTAGTATTCGGAAGTTTAGAATTCGATTTAAAAACTCGACTATTGGAAGGTGTAATACTTTGCGGAAAGTAACTTTAAAGAAATAAAAATTCTCTTTTTGACGGAAGCGATTTTTGAGAATTGTCTTTCAAAAATCTTCGACGATTCAAGATAATTTTTATAATAATTACTTGCCGGAGCATTCCGATTTTGTAGCCTGGCTTTTATACGTTTACCCGTTCGGGTGGCGTTTTTAGCGAACAACTAAGTTGCTTCTTTTCTTCGTTTGTTGAATTTGACAGACCGGGTTAAAAGATTCGACCTTGGGAAACGCGGAAGATCTTTAACAA
>NZ_QAJG01000029.1 GCF_003046425.1 Leptospira borgpetersenii serovar Javanica | reverse complement strand
AGAAGCTGCTTGAGATTCCATTTTTGCACTGGTTAAACTCGTAAATTCCGAAAAATCCGTCACCGAAATCTCCAATGTCTCCGCAGAAGAATGAATTATCTTTCTATTGTCCTCCAACTTATTTAAGAATTGTTTATTTTCCTGGAAATAGGAAGTTGCTTCCTGATATAAGTCGTCAAACAATTTCATCAAACGATAAAGAATAAAACTCACTCCCATCATAAAAACAACCTTCGTGATTTCCGCACTGAGTTTAATATAGCCTGGTTTCATATTAATCACGTTGTCTTCAGAAAATTGGAGACCATGAAATACGGCGTTCGTCAACGCAATCGCATATCCTATAGAAGAAATCAAACCTGTAATCAGCACAAACTTGGGCCTTCCTAACAAACCGGAATAAGCGATAATAAAATAATAAACGGAATAGAGAATCGCATTTTTGAGAACGGGTGCGATGATTTCCGCAGAAACCATACTATCCAAGAAAATCGTCACACTTAGTGTAAGAGAATCTAATATTACGAATAAATTATGAACCCAATGTTTAATCTCGTACTTTTTATATAGTATAAAACCCAAAATCGAGTAAATAAACATAATTAGCGCGCCGCAAGTATGAATCACTCTTATCTGAGTCTGAAGAGCTTTAAAACTCGATGCCAAGGAAAGCAACATCATAATCATGATTCCCATCCTGGCGTAATAAGTAAGCGTTTCTCCTTTCTTGCGAATGGATTCTATAGATTGTTTGGACATATGCCAAACCTTTATAAAATTTAATTTAAGTAAATGAAAAGTAGGAACCTTTTTGGAAATCCGATGACCATATTATAAAAGGACAAATTACCACTTAGAACGATGAAATCCTTACAGCGCGTCCCAAAGCCTGCGGAAGCGATCCTTAGAAAGCGGCACTTTAGTTTCTGCTTTATCAGAAAGATCAAGCTGGAAACTCAACGTCTCGCTTCTATTGGCGCTCGACGGGTTCACATTCATTCTTAATATTTGTTAGAATTTTAGGTTATTTCAGCCAGAAAATAATTGGAAGAAAAAACTTTCAGAAAAGTAAAGGAATCAATGCTCATAATCAAGTTTTGCACCATTTTAGGATATGCTCGAAACTAAATGATCTGCTCTGCTCATTTCCCAACCTATCATGGCCATTTTTCTCTCGGGGCCCCAGCGATATTCTCCAATGCTACCTGTACTTTTGATCACACGATGACAAGGAATAAGATATCCGATTGGATTTTTTCCGATCGCAGTCCCAACAGCTCTCGAAGCATTTTCCTGGCCAATGGAATTCGCAATATCCATGTAAGAAGATAATTGGCCCTCCGGAATTTTAAGAAGGGCTTCCCAAACCTTGATTTGAAAATCCGTTCCTTTAAGATGAAGTTTGATTTTTTCTTTTCCGTCGAATGTTTTATCAAAAAAACGAATGACTCGATTTTGATTCTCATCCGTTTTCTGAATTAGATTCGCTTTACTCCATTGTTCTTTCAATTCGGAAACCACCTGTTCTTTAGAAACATCATAAAAGTATAAATTACAAATCCCTTTTTCCGTAGAGGCGATTACGTAATCACCAAAAACATTTTTCTGAAAACTGTATCGGATCTTGAGTTTTTCTCCGCCGTTTTTAAATTCTCCGGGAGTCATTCCTTCGATTTTCACGAATAAATCGTGCAATCGACTCGTTCCGGACAAACCAACTTCAAATGCGGCATCGAACAGAGTCGTTTGGGGTTTAGAAAGTATGGATTTTGCATTCTGCAACGTAAGGTATTGCAGAAATTGTTTCGGACTGACACCGGCCCATTCGGTAAAAAGTCTTTGAAAATGAAACGGACTCAAGCCCACTGACTTTGCAATTTCATCTAATTCAGGCTGAGAAACGGCGTGTTTTTGTATGAACTGTATTGCTTCTGCGATTTTTTTATAATGTCCCATATTTAGAATGTTATCCGAAAATCAAATTTTTAAAATCCGATCCTTGCTACTTTTAGGATATTTTGGAATTTCCCAATTTGTTTTTTAACTTTGTCTTTGTCGTTCTTAAATTTCCTTGTATGAGTTCCCACATTCAGAAAACTGATGACAATGTCGCAGCAACGCTGTTCCTACAGAAGACAGTCCTAAAATTAGGTTTACAGAAATCAGACTGCTTGATGAATGAAATCAGGAGTATGTAAGTCCGAACGCCTATCCACTAACATTAAAAAGTTCCTACATTCTGAAAACTTGAGATAAACTCTTACTACTCAGACGTATGAACAAAATACTATAATAAGAACTGTCCCAAACCTTAAAAGAAATCGGCACAATCGTTTCATAAGTTCGTAATAGAGCGTGAAATTCACGCAGATTGGTGATTTATGGATTTTCTAACGGATTTTATCGTTGGGACACTCTTGTAGGAATTCCTACATCTGAGGTTTTTGGACAAGTTCTAAGTTTGTTTCAAAAGTTAGAATGTTAGATCTCCTCAAAAAGCCAGCAATTCTAGATTCAGCGTAATCTTGCGAGAGACTTGCATATCTTTGCAAAAATTACCTGTTAATTTTGGTATCATTTTTATGCGTCGAGTAGTCATTTTAATATGTTTATCTTTAAGTTTTTATAGAACTTATCAATAAGGAATTTTTTCCAAGCTTTGTTAAAAGCCGATTCTCCAAAAAGCATTTCCTTTAAGTCTATACGATTGAGTCAGTTTTTTATATTTTTCTAATGTATTTAAATCGGAAATATAGCCGATTCCATTTTCGTTTTTAAGAACGGTAAAACCGTCTTCGTTTGGGATAATTTCCGAATTTTCCTTAAACTTTCGATAGTCATTTTGTGTAAGGATTTTTACTTTACCACTTTGACTCCAAAAATATCCGTAGAGAGGAAGCCCAAGCCAGAGTTTAGAACTTGGAATTCGTTTTAATAAAAATTCCAAATTTTTCTTTGTCAGTGAAATAGAAGTGACGGGCCCAGGATTCGTTTTAGGAGAATGAAAATCATAACTCATCAAAACAAATTCATCGATGGATTTTTCTTGAAACAAATCGGAATGGATAACCAAATTTCGATTCGGGAATTCTAATTGTGGGAAAATTGCGATTGTAAGAACTTTTTCTTTGGGCAGTTTTTGTTTTAGCATTTGTATGAACTTCCTATAACTCGGAATCTCAGATTTTGAGAGAAATTCTATGTCCAAATGCAAACCGGCAATTTCCGGGTTTTGTTCCAAAAAATGAATTAAGTTTTGAATCCCAATTTTGATTGTTATGTTTGATTTCAGAAAACTAGAATTATTCTTAGAGATGGCACTGATCAACGGAATCAGTCTGATTTGATAATTTCTACTGAGATCGACGAAATTCTTCGGGAGCGGTGAAGGCTTAAAATCACCATTTGATAAAATGATGGACCCTGTATAACAGATCGTGTGTGATTTTGAAAAAATACCTACCCAATCCGATGTTGAATACCTCTCAATGGATGCGTAATTCCAATATAAAAATCGATCAGTTCCCCAGAGCGGATTTCCAACGATCAATGACAATACGATAAAAAATTTTAAGATGCTCACGTCTTATGAATTATAAAATCAATTTATAAATTTCAATCAATCCGGGAACCTTTCAGACCGATTTTTTACTTACATGAAAAGAACCGGAATCATTCAGGAGGAAGTGAATTTTTGGTTATTAAAACGAGTTTAGAAGAAGCAATCTGCGACGGTTTGCACAGACTTGGGATTTTAAATCCCGGGCACAAACCTAAAGTAACCTTTCATTCTTCCAGTCTTAACGAAATTTATCTCGCTACTGTTCCCCATCATTCCTTTGGAGTAAAAGTCATCACAAATAAGGAGATGGCTGAAACTGAAAAAGAATCTTTAGAAGAACTGTTTAGAATCGGAGTCCGCGTTCCCGAATGTTATGGAATTGTACAAACCGAAAATTCCTGGCTTTTAGTAATGGATTACATTGAATCCGGATCGGCCTCGACAGTTCGAGAAGATTTAATTCGAAATCTAAAATTGCTTTATCGTAAGGATTCGAATTCTTGGGGATGGAAACGAAATAATTTTATCGGAACTCTTTCCCAAAAGAATCAATGGTATTCTACTTTTGAGAAATTCTTCTGGGAAAGTCGCTTATCAATCCAATTGGATTTAGCTTTTTCACGCAAACTGATTGCGGGCAAGGACGTAGAAAACGTAAAATACGTCTTTCAAAAATTTACGGAAGAATGGTCTCTCAATCGAAGTAGTCCAAGATTAATACACGGAGATCTTTGGTCTGGGAACATTCTCACTGGAAAAAATGGACATTCTTATTTGATCGACCCTTCCATTTCATTTTCACATCCCGAACAAGATCTCTCTATGTTAAATTTATTCGGTAGTTCTTTAAATTTAGAAGAGATGCAACAAATTCTTGCTTTTTGCGGAATTGAAAACCCGGAGTATTTCAAAGATAGAATTCCATTTTGGCAGATATATCCCGTTTTGGTTCATATTAACCTCTTCGGATCTTCTTATCTATCTTCACTTCGACAAATCTTACGTTATTACGGTAAAAGTTAATTCCGTCTTGGAACTACCTTTTGTTATAGACGATTTAGCAATCATGATTCCTTTGAGATTTCGAATAAATCCTTACTTCGAATTCCAACGCTCTAAATTACTAGAAAATGTATCGTTCAGAACTCGGAAAACGAATTCCGAACGTTACAATGTCGGTAAACTAAAATATAAAAAGGACCTTACTTGAACGGAAATACAAAATCGAAAGATAGTTTGATAGATGTTCGAAACGTCGTAAAACGTTTTAAGGATACAATTGCCGTGAACAATCTTAGCCTCCAAATTCAAAAGGGGGAATTTGTCGCTTTACTCGGACCGAACGGAGCCGGTAAAACCACTTTGATCGAAATGTTGGAAGGAATTCAAAAACCAGACGTGGGATTTATTTCGATTCTTGGAACTACTTGGAAGGAAAACGAAACTTTTCTTAGATCTAAAGTCGGGTTAGCTCTTCAAGAAACCCGATTTATGGATCGGATCACAGTTCGAGAAACTTTGAACCTTTTCGGGACTTTTTATAAAAGTAAAAAACAGAGGTTGAGCGAAATTCTCGAGTTGATCAATCTGGAAGAAAAACAAAACACTTACGTAAGTAACCTCTCCGGAGGTCAAAGACAGAGATTGGCCCTAGGAGTTTCTATATTAAATTATCCTGAAATTCTTTTTTTGGACGAACCTACGACGGGATTGGATCCCGGAGCCAGAAGAGACGTTTGGAAAATTTTGAATCGTCTTAGACAGGATAAAACCACAATGATTCTCACCACACATTATATGGAAGAAGCCGAAATTCTCTGTGAAAAAATCATCATCATGGACCATGGAAAAATCCTAGATCAAGGAACTCTGACAGATCTCCTCGGAAGAACCGGTAGTGGCGAAATCATTCGATTTTCTATGGAGGATGGATCCAATCCCGAAAATTTAGTTCCATCAGAGGGAATGTATAAGTTCTTTTGGGATCCTGCGAAGTCCGAAGCAAAAATTCACGTTTCCGCGATTACGGATTATCTTCCAAAATTGATACGAACGATTTCCATTTCCGGAAAAAAACTAAGTACATTAGAATGCCATAAAAAAACCTTAGACGATCTTTTCCTTAGCATGACTGGAAGAGGATTAGGAGAATGAAACAGGTATTCCAACTGATAAATATACAACTTAAAGAATTTTACAGGGAGCCTGCGATTCTTTTTTGGGCTTTCGTATTTCCGATCGCGATGGCAGGAGTCCTTGGAATCGCGTTTAAAAATCGAGGATCGGAAGAAGTCAAAATTGCAATATTAGAAAACTCTTATCAGCTTGAAGAACTTAAAAAAGTCTTAGATTCCACCCATAATAAAAACGAAAAATCGAAAGAAAAAACCTTCACTCCCGATTCCGATAAACTTCCTTCCTTGAAGTTTTTGGTTCTTTCTAAAAACGAAGCGATTCGAGATCTTAAGAGAGGAAAACTCAACATAATCGTCGAAAAGACACAAGGTGGAAAAATTCGTTTTTTCTTCGACACGGATAATCCGAACGGTCAGAGAGATTATCTTTTGATTTTAGCAAAAATTCGTTCGAGTTATACGGACTTTGAATTGCAGGTGGATCGTTTAGATTCGAAGGGGATGAGGTACATCGACTATTTAGTTCCCGGAATGCTTGCGATGGGTGTGATGAATTCCTGCCTCTGGGGAGTCGGTTGGAATCTGATCGAAATGAGAATGAAAAAACTTTTACGGAGAATGTCCGCAACCCCGATGAGTAAATTGTCTTTTTTCCTTTCCTTTTTTTTACAAGATTGATCGTAACAACGATCGAATCGATAATCTTGCTCGGATTTACTTTGTTTACGTTTGAAAACGCGTTGGAAGGCTCCTTCGGGACCATAATTATGATTTTCCTTTCCGGAAATTTCGCATTTTCCTGTATTGGTATATTCGTCGGATCAAGGGCATCAAATTCTCAAGTCGGCAATGGGCTCATAAATGCGGTTACATTTCCTATGATGACTCTTTCCGGAGTCTTCTTCTCTTATCAAAATTTTCCCGAAATCGTACTTCCGATAATCAAAAATCTTCCTTTGACTTTGATGGCGGATTCCTTAAGGGCGGTTTTTATCGAAGGGGCGGGTTTCATTTCGGTGATTCCCGCCGTGATTACGTTATTTATATATGGAATCGTATTTCTTTTTGCAGGAAATAAAATTTTTCGCTGGTCTTGATCGACACGGATTCAATAGTTTTAGAGATGTTTTCTTCTACTTTGAAGCACGCTGCATATTCCACTTTTTTGAAACCGTTTTTCCTCTCTTTGGACCCGGAGACATCGCATGAACTTGCAAAAAACTTACTTAGCATCAGTGCAAAATTCCCTGGAATCTTAACTTTGGTGGAATCGATGACATCTTATCGAAGCGATCGTTTGAAAACGAGAGTTGCGGGAATCGAATTCGAAAATCCTTTAGGGATGGGCGCGGGCTTTGATAAAACGGGAGAACTTTATCCCTTTCTTTCTCGAATGGGTTTCGGCCATATCGAAATAGGAACGATCACAGGAAAGTCGCAACCGGGAAATCTCAAACCTAGAGTGTTTCGTTACCCTGAAGATCAAGCTTTAATCAATCGTATGGGTTTTAATAATCCAGGCGCCGATTCAGCGGAAAGAATCATTGCTCCCCAAAAAAAAAGAAAGATTCGCGGGATCAACGCAGGTAAAACAAAAATCATTTCCGAAGAAAAAGCTGTCGAAGATTACATTTATACTCTCAAAAAACTTTCACCTTATGCGGACTATGCGGTTATCAATATAAGCTCTCCGAATACTCCGGGATTGAGGGATTTTCAAAAACAGAAAAATTTCGTGTCTCTGATTCAAGGAATTAAAAACGGACTTGGAAAGAATTTTATAATTCCGCTATTCGTAAAATTCGCTCCCGATATGGAGACAAAAGATCTTGAAGCCTTACTTGAATCCTCTTTGAGCTTAAAAATCGACGGCGTCGTTCTAACCAATACTACGATCGATAAATCTTCTTTGAAAGCATATCCGAACGTGGAAAAGGAAGGAGGACTTTCCGGAGTACCTTTGAAAAATCGTTCCACTGAGTTTGTTCGAGTCGCTTATCGAATTTTAAAACGAAGAATTCCGATTATCGGAGTCGGTGGAATCGATTCCGAAAAAGCGGCCCTAGAAAAAATTCTTGCGGGGGCTGATTTAATTCAAATTTACACTGGTTATATTTATCAAGGACCTTTTTTACCTCTGAAGATTTTGGAGTTTTTGGATCGGTTCTTAAAAGAACAAGATCTAAAAACCGTGTCTGATTTGGTGGGAAAGGAAAAGGAAATTCAATACGATCCGAAATAGTTTGTAATCTTTTTTAGAAAAGCGAATTTAGATCGCACAGGTTAAAAACAAAAAGTGTTTAATAAAAACAGGATATTTTAGAATATTAAGATAATATAAAATATATATTAGGAATTGACAACTATGTTGAAAAGGTCATTGATTCTGATTTTGATTCTTTGTTTTTTTGTATGGGGATGTCCCATAAATCGGGGAAAAGATAAAAACTCAAAAAATTTGGAACTTCTTTTGGGATTGTATTTGCTCAACGAGGTGAATTATTATTGTGAACCGGAAGAAAACGCTCGAACCAGCGGAAACGCACCGAATTTCAGCGTTTCGAATTCCAGTCTAAGCCAGGTTCTTTTAACCGAAAGTGGAGTGTATCAAGATGGAGGAACGGCTTATCTTGTCGGAACAGTAAAGTTCTCCGGAATTGGAAGAAATAATCCAATGGGAATCGTTTATGCCGAACAGAATCATCAGTTTTCTTCCAACTTAAATCGTTTTATTTATCCGCTTTGGACAAACGCTTCGGGAGACTTGATTCAAGATAGCGGAAAAAGCGAATCATTGGGTTATAGATCCGTTACGACAGCTTTTCCTATAGGCGCCACTCCGGGATATTATGCACCTAGTTCGAATTATAATAATTTCAACAATAATCTCTTAGGAGCGAATTTTATCGTGCCGACCGCGCCGGGTCCGTTAGTCGCTACACGAAAAATCACGAATAACACGGTTCAAACTTGTGAAGAATACAAATTTCGTGCGGACCAGAATGGACTATTGGGAAGTTCCTCTTCGGGTTTGAAAAAGGTCTGGCAGTCTAGAAAAAAATTGAATATCAATTTGATTTTTATTCAAAATGCCGTAGCAACCCCAACCACAGCCGGGATGGCGACGATGATACAGACTTTAAAGGATATTTACGCGCAAGATACGGTTAAAATCGACGTAACGGTCACAGCTTCCTTGGTGCCCGCTGCTGCTGGAGCCCCTTACCTGACAGTCGCAAATATTTCAGACGATTATGGGGATGTGGTAGGTTCTTTAGGATCTCTTTATAGGAATAACCCATCTAATGTACAAGATTCAAATTCCTTGAATATTTACGTCACAAGAGATTATCAGATTTCGAGTAGTGCGCCTGCTGGGATTTTAGGGATTTCATCCGGTATACCCGGAATTCCGGTTAATGGAACTCCAAAATCAGGTATGGTCGTATTCATCGAAAATCATAGAACGTCTTCCGGATGCGGAGTGCAAGGGCAAGATTTAATCTGTGAGTCGGATCAGGTTTTTCTTGCTAAGACAATCGCTCATGAGGCCGGTCATTATTTAGGTCTTTATCATTTAGTAGAAAAAGACGTCGTCAAAGGGCGTTATTCTTTGGACCCACTTCCCGAAACTCCGGAATGTAAAGACCAAAACGGAAATAACATTGTAGGTTTAGGAGAATGTCTGGGCGAAGGGTTTTATGATAGCGGGGGACTTAATCTGATGTTTTGGGCCGGAAATCCTAAGATAAATCAAACTCAATTGACGGGAGAACAAGGTTGGGTGCTTCGCTCACATCCTCTTGTATATTAAAAAAATGGAATTAAATAAATCTATGATGAAAGTAAAAATAAGTTTCCACAGTATAATCGTCGCATTTTTATTCGGGATTCCCTTTGGAATCCAAGCTCAAGTTTTAGATCAGAGCCAATATCAAAAAATCAAAGCCGTAGTTACACAAACGGGTCACATTGAAAAAGAAACCTTGATGCGAGAAATTTACGCAATCAACCCTAATCCTCAGGAATATTTGGTCGCTATAGCAAAAGACCCGGAGTTGAGAGTATATGCAATTTCCCAACTTAACGAATTGATTGCGGATTTTGGAGGAAATTCCGCAAGGAATTATTTGGAATCCACCATCTCCAACGAGAGCACACATCCTTCCATTCGAAACTCAGCCGTTTTCTCTTATGGAAAAACGTTCTACTTTTCGGATAGAAATCATGCAGAAAACTTTCTAAAGCGCTTTTCTTCTCACGATCGAATCGGAACCTTCGTACAAAACACTTTGAAAGAATTGCGAATGGGAAAAATCAGTTCGATTCGATTTTCGGAAAAATTAAAAAAAGAAAACATGGATCGGATTAAAAATGGGAATTTGAGAATGCCGGATCCATCGATTAGAAATCCGTAAAGTAATTCGGAACTTCTACGCTTCGGGACAGGTTCTTAATTTCCAAATCACAGGAACGAAAGCAGTCAAACAAATCGAAACATCTCAGTAGAAATTTTAGTCATGGAATAAAAACTAAGAATGTCATATGTTCAAGGGGAAGTTTCGTTCAAATTTCCGGCGATTTGTCTACAGATTCCTTTTTCTTTCCAATCTAGCTTCCAGTCTGTTGTGGATGAATCCTCTTTGAATAGTTTTACAATCAGGTTCGAACAAATATAACGGATATTAAGATCTGAAACTTCGTATTCTCCCGAATAACGATACCAATGAACTTCCAAATCACTTCCAGCTGTCGGCTCGCCAATTTTTAGATTTTCGATCGTTTTTCCTTTCCATCGATCCTGGAGTAAACTTTCTTCGATCAATTTAAGAACGGTTTCTTTGTCCGGAGATTCCCTACCCGGATCGGAAAGAATTATATTCTTGCCGAAACCTAACTCCGAAAATAACCAACCTTTTGTACGAATAAAAACATAGTTTGCCCCGACTTCGGTACGCGTTATGCTACCATCTTTGTGTTTTACGGTGACTAAAAACGGAAATTTGTATAAAATATCTGCGTTGGATTTGGAATTTTCGATAAGAACGGGCTCTCCGTTACTTTCGATGGATTGAATTTTATCACCAGTGTTTTTTTTAAGCCAATGAGTTTGAACGTCTCTTTTTGCTTTTTCCTCGTCCGGGGGACCTACCAATTGTGCGTCTAGCAATGTCGGTATTAAAATGAGTAAAGTAATTCTTGCTAACGCGAAGACACCTTTCATAGTCTCATTATTAACCTTCTCTTTTATATCTTGTCAATGAATTTAAAGTTGACCGCAGAACAGTAAAACGAGAGACAAAATCCATTGAAACAAATCCATTTATTCAGGCACTCTAAATCGGATTGGGAAACTGGGTTCAAGTCCGATCACGGAAGGGTTCTTTCCAAAAAAGGGAAGAAAAACGCTCAATCTCTTCGAAAATATTTAGAAAAGATAGAATTCAAAATTGATCTCTTTTTAGTTTCAAATTCCAAAAGAACTGTGGATACTTATAAAATTATAACTAAAAGTGGGGCTTTATCTTCTGAAACGAAAATTACAGAAAAATTATATGAATCGGATAGCGAAGATATTTTAACAATGATCAGAGGATTAAATTTAAAATTCAAGGATGTGGCTTTATTGGGCCATAATCCTGGAATCGAAGAAATTGCAAATCGGCTCATTCGAGGTAACGAAGACCTATCATTTTCTGAATCGATGTTTTTTAAATTTCCTACGTCAGGTTTTCTCAGTATACGAATTGAAACGGAATCTTGGAAAGAATTAGGCAAAGTTCCCGGAAAAATAATTCGATTTTGGATACCCGGACGAACGAGATCGATTCAAATACTTTACGCCCTTGTTTTAATCGAGAAGAGATCTCTCAAAAAGTAAAATTTCTAGCTTCCGAGATAACAAAGGATTATAAAAAGTTAAATCCGATTCTTATCTGTGTATTAAAAGGTGGAATGTATTTTTTCGCGGATTTAACAAGAGCAATTCCTTTTTCGGTAGAAATCGATTTCATTCAAGCAAGGTCTTATTCCGGAACTTCCTCAACCGGAAATATCGATTTATTAAAAGATATCGATACAGATCTTTCCAATCGTCACGTGATTCTTGTAGAAGACATTTTAGATACGGGTTTTACCCTTCAATATCTCATACGACATATCTTTGCCCGTAATCCTGCAAGTTTGGAAATCGTAACCCTTCTTTTAAAGAAAAGAAAGAGTATCTTAGAATTCCCTGTAAAGTATGTGGGTTGGAGAATTTCAGACGAGTTCGTTGTGGGTTATGGTATGGATTTCGACGGAAAATACAGAAACCTGCCGGACATTCACGTTTTGGAAACGGGATAACTTTCCGTTTAAGACTTCCTGATTACCTTGAGTTTGAAGGAAACAATTCATCTTTTTAAGAAGTGTTTCTTTATGAACGATGTCGTTTTAAAATTTCGAATTATCCCTTCCGTTTTTTATGCGCCGGTTTTTATCAGATCGATAAAAAAAATGTTTTTTACTTTAAGAATCTTTCATACCTTAGCATGCAGAACGATTTATAGAAGACTACCGAACGCTTGTCGTGAAAATTAAAGCGCGGTAAAATTTAGGACAAACCGTAAATGGAGCATCATTCTCTCTCCCTTTTAAACGATATAGCTTTGAGTATCATTTTTGCTACGTTTTTTGCTCACATAGCCAGGATTACGAAACAACCTTTAATTTTGGGTTATGTAGCGGGAGGGCTTTTACTTGGACCCAATTTAGGTTTAAGTCTTGTGGTTAACGAGGAAAGTATCGAGTTAATTTCCGAGATCGGATTGATTCTTCTCTTGTTCATCATCGGTCTTGAAATTGATTTAAAAGAACTAGCACGTATGGGAAAGTCGATGTTCATTCTTGGGATTGTCCAATTCGTGTTCTGCGTGCTGTTCGGGCTTTTATTTTTCAGGGAAATTCTTGCTAACTTCAGCGGTAAGTTCGATCTTTTATATTTCGCTATCGCATTGGCCATCAGTTCCACGATGATCGTTGTCAAACTTCTGCACGATAAATTCGAAGTGAGTACGATTGCAGGTCGTCTTACAATCGGAGTATTGGTTCTACAGGACATTTGGGCGATCATCTTCATGGGTATCCAGCCGAGTCTTCAGGATCCGCAGATTTTAAAGATCGTGAGTTCGCTTGGAGTCGGTTCGGTATTAGTCTGCGTTTCATTTTTAATCAGTAGATTCTTTTTATCCAGATTGTTTCAAGCGGCGGCTTCCAAACCAGAACTTATCTTGATTACTTCAATTGCTTGGTGTTTTTTACTTTGCGGTTTTGCGGAAAAGGCCGGTCTATCCAAAGAGATGGGAGCTTTGATTGCGGGAATTAGTATCGCCGCATTTCCTTACGGAGCCGATGTTATCGCAAAACTTTCGGGGATTAGAGATTTTTTCATCACTCTTTTTTTCGTTGCGCTTGGAATGAAAATTCCGATTCCTTCGATTCAGATTATCAGCGTTTCTTTAATAGCAGTAGTGTTCGTAATTTTTAGTAGAGTCCTCACTGTTGCAACTCCGGTTTATTTTTCCGGTAGAGGACTTAGGGCTGGAATCGTGACCGGTTTGAACTTGGCTCAAATCAGCGAGTTTTCTCTTGTAATCCTCTCATTGGGAATGGGTTACGGCCATATCAGTAAAGAATTGGAATCCACAGTTTTGACTTCGATGATTCTTGCATCGGTAGTTTCCACTTATATCATTTTTTTCAATGATCCAATTTCAAGATTCGTTTTAAAGCTATTGGGAATGATCGGTCTAAAAGAAGAAAAAAGAACCGAATCCGATACTAACGGTCGATCGAAAAGAGACATCGTTATTCTCGGTTATTTTAGAATTGCACAAAGTCTTTTAGAGGAAATAGAACGTGAAAAACCGGAATGGTTCAATCGAATTTTGATCGTGGATTTTAATCCTGTCTTTCGCCACTTTCTAGAAGCGAAAGGGATTCGTTGGGCTTACGGAGATCTCGCAAATCTGGAAACTTTGCATCATCTTGGAATTGAAGATGCAAGATATGTAATTTGTACTATCTCTGATATGATTCTCAAAGGAACAACCAATCGTAGACTTTTGGAGTCAATCAAAGGAATTTGTCATCATACACAACCTTCCATCATTCTTACCACCGACGATGTACAAGAAGCAAAAGTTCTTATCGAAAGTGGTGCCGCTCACGTAATCGTACCGGGAAGGATCAGTGGAATGTCTCTTTTTAAAGAAATGAAGACAATCGTGGATCATTCCGACAAAAGTCGCGTAAAAACCGAGCCCGCACATCTTTCCCTTGAGACAAAGAAGAAAAAATCGATAGGAAAAAAAGCTCCCTCCAAATCCAAAGTTAGAATGAAGTAAACAAATTGATTCGTTCACCATGCAATAAAATCTGTGTAATGGACTTTAAGTCCGGTTATTGTCAGGGATGTTTTAGAACCATCGATGAAATCGGAAACTGGTCTCGCTATTCCGATTCCGAAAGAGAGGATCTATTCTTGAAATTGAAGGTTCGTAAAGAAGAATTTTTCTCCAAAGGGCTACCGTAAAAGTAATTTACAGCGCGTCCCAAAACCTAGTTTACTTTATCAGAACGATCAAGCTGCAAGGTTCTTATGAAAACCTCTATAAAATAGATTTTAGGATTTTCGAATGTCATAAAACAGCGGTTTCTCATAAGAACTCTTTATTACGTTTCCGTTGTTTTTGATTTTATAGAGGCTCCTAAGCTAACGCGAATTAGGAATTAAACGTTAGGACTTTTTACTCCTCATTTCGTTCGTCAAGCAGTTTGATTTTTGTAAACCTGATTTCAGGGCGTTACACTTTTATAAACCTCTAATATTTCTAAAGCCGCCTTTTCCCAAGAAAATCCGGCGGAATTTTTTTTGCCTTTTATGATCAAGTTTTTTACGATGTTCCGATCTTTTGAAAAATCTCTCAAAAGACTTTGCAACTCTTCCGGTTTATTCGGAGAAAAATAGTACACACTATCTTTAAGAATTTCCGGCATAACAGTTGCATTCGAAGATATCACCGGAAGGCCGCAGGCTTGGGCTTCTAAAGGAGGAAATCCGAAACCCTCATACTTTGAAGGAAAAATGAAAAGCCCCGCACAAGAATAAAGGCAACGAAGTTCGTTCAAGGACAGTCTTTCCATAGGAAAAATCCGATCTTCATAACCTCTAATGTCCGCTTGCAAATAGCCGGGAATCTTTCCCGAAACGCCACCTAATACCCATTTTGTTTTTAGAATCTTAGAATCCCAAAGAGGTTTTAAAGCATTGAGAACAAAGTTTAAATTCTTATGGCTTTTTCCGATCCCTACGCTCAATAAGTAACCTTCTTTGAGTTTGTACTTTTTCAGAAATTTTTTTTTCTCCGCAGCCGTCGCAGGATAAAAAACAGATTGGTCGATTCCGTTGTGGATCACTTCCATTTCCTTTTTAGAGAAACCGAAAATGGACTTCAAATCTTTTGCCGTATATTCGGAAACGGATACGATCTTTTTTGAAAATCGTCGAAGCAAACGAAATACAATCCGCATATAAATTCGTTTCAGAAAACTCGAATGAACTTGAAAAGGAATGATATCGTGGATTGTCACGATCGATTTTCCGAGATAGCGCAAAGGTGCATTGAAATGGGGAATATCCAAAAGGTCCATTCTTCCCATCAAAGGATGACCTAAAAACTCGGAAAGAGAATAGATCGGAGAATGGTAGCGAATTACAGGATAAGAAAAATCCTTTTCTTTTTCAGATTTTTTTTTAAAAGAATTATTCGAAGTTTCAATTTCACTTCGGTTTTTCCCAAAACCGGAAAATTCATAACACAAAATTCCTTCGTTCAAAATCGTCGTTGCATTTCCAAAAAGATAGATCCGAAAATTCTCTTTCATCGCAATCGGACCGAGATACTTCAAAAGACCACGGATTCTCATTCCAATCCCTGAATGAGCAATCATACGTGCATCTAATCCGATCGCTAAAGTTTGGTTCCTTCGTTCTTTCTTCCTTTGGGTTCTCATGATCAGACAGAATTACCCGCTGTCGGAAATCTGCAAGAAAATGAAAATCAGATGGAAGATTCAGTAGGTACTTTCGAGAATGGGAATGAGAAGTTAGATTTAAAGAAGCGATCCGGAATTCTCCGAAAAGAATCTAACAAAAAGTCTCCCGATTCAATCGGGATAATCGAATGAAGAGTTTAATTTGGAAGAAAATATCGTAAACATTCTAAAATCGATCGGAGAAGATCCGACTAGAGAAGGTCTTCTCAACACTCCGAAACGAGTGAAAAAAGCCTACGACTTTCTGACATCCGGCTACCACGTCGACATTACAAAAGTTGTCAATGGAGCGATCTTTGAAGAACCTACGGAAGGAATGATCCTCGTTCGAGACATCGAAGTGTATTCTCTCTGTGAACATCATCTTCTTCCTTTTTACGGAAGAGCTCATGTCGCTTATCTTCCTAATAAAAAGATCATCGGAATCAGCAAAATTCCTCGAATCGTCGATGTATTTGCCAGAAGACTCCAAGTTCAGGAACGTCTCACGGAACAAATCGCCTACGCCGTCCAAGAAGTTCTCGATCCCCAAGGAGTCGCAGTGGTCATTAAGGCGAAACATCTTTGTATGATGATGAGGGGAGTCGAAAAACAAAATTCGGAACTTTTCACCTCCTGCCTGTTAGGGGCTTTTAAAGAAAATATGGTAACCCGTTCCGAGTTTTTGGATCTCATTCGCACCGGATCTACTTGAGTAATCCAACCTTCTTCGGGCGATTTTCCTAAGAGAAAGGTTCGGATTTCCTTTTCTGCAATTTGGTAGACAGAGAGAAAAAAAAGAACATTCTTTGCTGAATTCGGAGGAAGTTATGGCAAAAGAACGAGTAGTTTTACCATCCGCGGAATTTAAAAAGAATTCAAACATTACCCTTAAGGATTATAAATCTCTTTATAAAGAATCCATCGAAAACCCGAACAGATTTTGGGCAAAAGAAGCGAATCGACTGACCTGGTTTAAAAAATGGACCAAGGTTTTAAATCACGATTTTAAAAATGCAAAAGTGGAATGGTTCAAAGGCGGAAAACTCAACGTTTCTTACAATTGTCTAGATCGTCACATCAGTACTCCTTTGAAAAACAAAGCCGCTTTGATCTGGGAAGGAGATAATCCTTCGGAATCCAAAGTCCTTACGTATTACGACGTTTACAGAGAGGTAAATCGTTTTGCGAACGTTCTCAAAAAATATGGAGTAAAAAAAGGAGATCGGGTTCTTGTTTATCTCCCTATGATCCCGGAATTAGCAATTACGATTCTTGCATGTACTCGAATTGGCGCAATTCATTCCGTTGTTTTCGGAGGTTTTTCTCCGGAAGCGCTTCAAAGTAGAATCGACGATTGTAAACCGAAGTTGATCGTCACCGCCGACGG
This sequence comes from Leptospira borgpetersenii serovar Javanica, assembly GCF_003046425.1. Lineage (GTDB taxonomy): Bacteria > Spirochaetota > Leptospiria > Leptospirales > Leptospiraceae > Leptospira > Leptospira borgpetersenii. The sequence goes on along the minus strand of NZ_QAJG01000029.1, from coordinate 21,190 downwards.
AGGTTTCCGAGGCGGTAAACCCATCGAACTCAAAAGAAACGTCGACATTGCTCTCGAAAAGTCCAAAGAGGATGTTAAAACGGTAATTGTTGTTCGTCGTACAGGAAACGAATCCGGTCTAGTTTGGAAAGACGGCCGGGATTATTGGTATCATTTTTTGATCGGCGACCCCGATTTGCCCTCTTATTGTAAACCGGAGTCCATGGATGCGGAAGATCCTCTTTTTATTCTTTATACTTCCGGTTCAACGGGAAAACCGAAAGGAGTTTTACATACTACGGGCGGTTATCTTCTCGGAGTTAATTTAACATTTCATTATGTATTTGATATAAAACCGGAAGACACATATTGGTGCACTGCGGACATAGGTTGGGTGACGGGTCATTCTTACTTAGTTTATGGTCCCTTGTCCAACGGAGCCTCTTCTGTGATGTTTGAAGGAGTGCCTTCGTATCCGGACGCAGGAAGATTTTGGGACGTTATCGATAAGTACGGAGTGAATATCTTTTATACGGCTCCAACCGCGATTCGTGCTTTGATGAGAGAAGGGTTGACTCACGTTCAAAAAAGAAATTTGAGTTCTTTACGTCTTCTAGGTTCCGTCGGAGAACCGATCAACCCCGAAGCTTGGGAATGGTATTTTAAAATTATCGGAAAAGAAAAATGTCCAATCGTGGATACCTGGTGGCAAACCGAAACCGGATCCATTATGATCACTGCGTTACCCGGAGCCATCCCACAAAAACCGGGTTCGGCTACTTTACCGTTTTTCGGAGTTCAGCCCGTATTAGTGGACAACGACGGAAAAGAAATAAACGACAAAGGAGAAGTTTCCGGAAATTTGTGTATCAAAAGTCCTTGGCCGTCGATGATGCGTGGAGTTTACGGGGATTCGAAACGATTTTTTGATACATATTTCTCTCAATTCAAAGGATATTATTTTACAGGAGATGGAGCGCGCAGAGATAAAGACGGTTACTATTGGATTACCGGGCGTGTAGATGACGTAATTAACGTTTCCGGTCATAGAATCGGAAGTGCAGAAGTCGAAAGTGCGCTCGTTGAAAATAGATCCGTTGCCGAGGCCGCTGTAGTCGGATTCCCTCACGACATCAAAGGACAGGGGATATATGCTTATGTAACCGTAAAGGAAGGTATTGCGACTAATGATACCTTGAAAAAAGAACTCGTTGCAATTGTTGAAAAGGTAATCGGCAAAATTGCGAGACCGGACGTGATTCATTGGGCGCCGAGTCTTCCAAAAACTCGTTCCGGAAAAATTATGAGAAGAATTTTAAGAAAGATTGCTTCGGGAGAATTCGAAGGCCTCGGTGATACTTCGACTCTCGCGGATCCGTCGGTGGTTCAAAAGTTGATCGAAGATAAAAGAAAATTCCACAGTTAAGGATCGGATTCCTTGCAAGAACCTTCGAAACAAAAGTAAAAAGTGAGTGAATCATTATGCCAAATTCAAATAAACTTTGTTTGAACTCGATGAACGGTTTTATGGCTCAAACCTGTAACGCGACCCTTAGGAAGCGTTACATGAGTTATTTACTCCTATGGTCGCTACGGAAAACTCAAACCTCGCTCCTATGGTCGCTCGGTTAGGTCCGAAGAGAATCGTCTGTCTCACCGAAGAAACGACCGAGTTATTTTATTTACTCGGAGAGGAAGAACGTATCGTAGGAATCTCCGCGTATACGGTTCGACCTCTTAAAGCTAAAAAACAAAAGCCCAAAGTTTCTGCGTTTATCAATGGAAATATTAAACGTATTCAGGAGTTGAAGCCGGATCTTATCATCGGCTTTTCGGACATTCAAGCCAACTTAGCGAAAGATTTAATATCAAAAGGACTTAACGTTCTCATAACTAACCAAAGAACGATTTTCGAGATTTTTGATACGCTGCTGCTTTTGGGGTCCATAGTAGGCAAAAGGAACGAAACACAAAAACTAATAGAAGGCTGGAAGAGAAAGTTAGACGAAATTCAGCAAAGATACATTTCCCAGAGTCGCATTTCCGTTTTTTTTCAAGAATGGGACGAACCGATTATTAGTGGAATTTCCTGGGTTTCGGAATTGATCGAATTGGCGGGCGGAAAAGATTGTTTTGAATATCTCAAAAAAAAATCCCTAGCGAAGGATAGAATTATCTCTGCATCGGATGTGGCAAAAGCAAACCCGGATGTATACATAGGTTCTTGGTGCGGAAAACCGGTGAATTTTGAATGGGTGCAGAAACACCCGGACTGGCAAAATGTAAACGCAATTCGAAATCAAAAAATTTACGAACTAGATTCTTCAATCATTCTCCAACCTGGTCCCGCGTTATTTGAGGAAGGGATTGATCATCTCGTCAGATTGATTCATTCTTAAAGAAGTTTCCAAGTCTTAGAAATAACTTACAGCGCGTCCCAAAACCTGTGGAAGCGACTTTAGAGAGCAATGCCACTTTAGTTTCTTTTGGGACAGATCATTATAATGCCGTAGAAAAGGGCCTCAAAATGGAATAAAAAATTTTTATACTAAAAGCTTACCCAAATCTTTAAAACGTAGAACTTTTTAGATATCAGGGTTTTAGGGTAGGATTTAAATTTAAAGTCTTTACCTATAATAACCATTTTATCCAAATTCAACAGTAGAACTTACATCTTGTCTATTATTTATGAACCGCAGGAATTCTTACATTTTTTGTCCCAATAAACTATCTAGTTAAAAAAACAGAAATTCTTTCTGAAATAAGACTATAATTGATTTTTATCTTATTAGAATCTACTTCAAAAACAATTTATAATACTATATATACAATGATTTTTTAAGTAGAGTAGTAAAATTTCGCAATCAATTCCAAAAAAGTATTTACATTTTCGCTAGATGTTTTTTAGAGAAGATTTCTAGTTTCCTAAATTATAAAAATCGAATTTTTATGAGACAAATTTTAATTTCTCGATGATAAATCTTTTACTACAATATTTATTCTTAAAGTTTTTAAAAGCGCTGTTGACAAAATGTATCAGTAGATTACCAATTACAATAAAATAGAAACGTTTATTTTAAAATTTGTGATTTTACTAAAAAATGAATTTTACAATTATTTTCTAACTGATACTATTAGAATATAAAAGTTTATCTCAAAACCTAGAATATAGAGACTTTTTTAGATGTTAAGAGTTAGTCAATTGTAGATCGCCTAGAAAACGTTGCTCTTTTTCCCACCTATGCGCGATTCCTAATTCCCATCCATTAAAGCGTCTCGCTTCTATTGGCGCTCGACAGGATGATGAACTTTAAATTTCGAAGTAACTCGAAAAATGTTTTTGTTCCCTTTGATCAAAAACAACATTATTTTCGAATAACTCAATAAAAAGAGGCTGATTGTGCAAGAAGTTCATCAGTACCTGAGTCAATATTTGGAAGAGAATATTCTTCAATCGGAAACCATTCACAGAATGAAACACGTCATTCGAGAATTCAGCATCCGGGCACCAAAAGTTCTCGTCACAAAATGTATCGACGGTCGCGTTCACGGAAGTAAACTAAAAGGTTATCCGGTGACTACAATTCGTTTCGGTAGAACGGACGGCAATATCGTTTCCACGAACCTAAACAACTTTTGGTTCTGGAACCGGATCGATCGTTTGATCAATGACGCAACCTGCAACACACCGAACACTCCCGCTTTATTTATCGCGTATATGCATAGATCTGATCTACCAGGACTCGGTTGCGCCGCTCATAATCACGACGATCACGCGGCCAGAAAAGCGATCCAAGAACAAACTCAAGCGGTCCGTAAGATCTTTAGAAAAGACAGACTCTATGTGATGGAAGGAATTACCAACACAGATTCTATGGCGGAGACATTGATCTTTGAAAATGGGAGCGCGTTGGATACGACCGAATTCATTCGTAATTTCGACTTTCAAGGTTGTTCTGATATTTTTCATAAGGCGTTCCTAAAATTTCCTCTCAAAGATACCTCAACAGCCAGATACGTGGGTTTCAAAACTCCAGAAGAATTATTTGCCGAACCGGAACTTGCTTTTTTCAACGATTTTCAAACCGCACTTTGTATGAAGTCGTACCTCATTCGGGAAATAATCGGAATCGTCGTATCGGACGATTTTGCTTCTCAAAAATTGATTCAACCCGATTTATTCAATGTACTAGCTCAGAAACTTTTTTCAGTCAAAGATCTTCCCCCTCTTTTGATTCCCGCTCTTTTATATCAATCCATTTGGAATATTGCATACTCTCTTTATCACAAGCGAAAGTTATCCAATCTAAACGAGACTGAAAAGTGGAAGATTTTAGATCATGCGGAGGAGCTGATCTGTTATGGAGACGGTTTCGAACTATTACAGAGAAATAAAGCGATTCTTGTCAAGACAGGAAGAGGAAACGATACGGACGCCTTAAACGTAGCTCGAAAAGTCCTAGAAAAAAATCGAGCGAAACAATCCGAAAAAGGTCCCATTCTTGTTCATCTCAACATAGAAATTTCGGGAGAGCTTTCCGCTTGGGAAGATATCAACGAAAATATCGCTTCTAAAACAAACACCCTACTTCGAAATTTAGAACAGGTTTTTCACGACGTTGAGACGGTTATTTTAACGACTTATTCCTATAGAGATCAAAAACGTTTTTATCCGATTCATACAAAAAAAGATAAACGAATTACATACCCCGTAGATATCTTAAGTGGAATGAATTCGGAAACATTATTTTCTAGTATGAGTCTAAAATCGCGCGAGGCTCTTTACGCAACCGAAAGAATGGGAAAATTCATTTAAGATACGTTATGTGTAATGTTTATTCCGAGTAGAGATTTATGAAACAAAGGATATTACATTTCCGCAAATATAGATATTCCCTTTGACACTCGGCTTACGGAGCCGCTCACTAAAACTTATGCCGAAGTGGTCTTAGGTTTCGGCGTTCGAGATCCATTTAATTTTTAGAATTTTAGAAAACTATTATGTTTTTTGATCCCCTCCGGATTCTGAACGAATTTGAACAGCTCAATTCGGAAGGAAACTCCCCAACTCCAATCAAATATCAAAACACGATCACAGTCGGATGATGAAAATCGTTCCCGATAAACGAACCGGGTTTGATTTGAACATTCCTGCGTGAAATTAAATCAGATCCAATTGCTACAAATAGGGCATTTTGGTAAAATCGCAATAAAACTTCGATTTAGCAAAAAAGAGAAGAGCCAAAATCACATCGAAAACTGGCTCGGATACGCCTTTACAAAGTAAAGCCCAGCTGTTAAACTACCGAAACAAATTTTAGGAGTTATCAGAATGATTTTAGCCGCAAGGATTTTAGCCGGTATCGTAGGAGCGCTTCACGTCTGGATTTTTCTCATGGAGAGCGTTCTTTGGATGCGGCCGACAATTCACAGACGTTTCGGAGTGACAGATAAAAAGTTAGCGGAAGCGATGAAAGGAGTTTTTTTAAACCAAGGTTTTTACAACCTCTTCTTAGCGATCGGTGCACTTTACGGCGCCGTCTTTTTCGAGCTTCATACAAATTATGCTCCGGCGATTATGATTTTTTCCTGTTTGTCGGTTTTCGGCGCCGGTCTAGTTCTCTTCGCCTCTAAACCTTCCATGGCGCGTGCAGCGATTATCCAAGGATTGCCGCCTTTGATCGCAATCGCTTTGATCGGATTTTCCATATTCGGCGGATAAGAAATCGAAAACAAATTTAAATTTCTAAATTCATAACGGTTTTGTTTGGATTTTTCTAATATGCTCCGATTCTATACGAATTTTAAATCCGGCTCAGTTTTCGAGCATATTAGAATATTTTAAATTACTTGGTTTTCTTTAAATTTTGAACGAACTTTACCAATTCCGCTGTGAAAGAGAATTCTCTGGTTCCCATCAAATACCGAAACGCGGAAATAATCACATCCGGACGAGGAGGATCTCCTCCAATGAACAAGTCAGGTTCTTTCGGAAGTTTACCAAGTTTGAAAAGCCCACCTGAAACCGCTTCCGAACCGCAAGCCACAAGAGCTTTTGGAGAAGGCATCGTTTCCCAAGCCGTATTAAGCGGCTCTTCCATGTTCGGTCCCACAGGCCCTGAATAGACAAGTGCATCAGCATGCTTTGGGGAAGCGACGACTCGAATCTTACTCGCCTCACTATCAAAAAGGGCGTTAAAACTTGCGTTGATTTCCGCTTCGGTCGTATTATTTCCGCTAGCAGCGACCTCCCTAAACTGAAATCCGGTTTTTTTTGTAGTTTTTCTAAATCGTTTTACTTCCTCGGTTTCCATTTCCGGTTTTTCATCCGGCATTCCATTGGTATACGTTACTTTTAACGCTTCCCGATCGGTGGAATATACGTGAACAAAACCGGAATCGATGATCTTTTTATCGGAGCAAAACTCGGAACATCTTCCGCACTGAAGACAAGCTCCGTAATCAAAACTCATTTTATCCTTAGAATGAATCTTGAGTGAATGAGTTGGACATACCTGTTCGCAAGACTTGCAGGAAAGACAAGACTCATTGGAAGACAACACAGGAATCGGAATTCCCCTCGCGTTCGGGTTGAAGGGTAAAACCTTTTTATAATTCATCGTTTTTGCAGGACGAATTATATTCATTATCTCGAATATAATTTTCATAGATCCACTCCTACATAGCTCAGATTGAAGGACTTATTATTCAACGGGAAGTCTCCGATATATTCTCCCCTTACCGCTAACTCAAGTGCATGCCAATTAGGAACGGAAACTTCCCTGATGTAAGCGTTTTCAATAGAGCCGGTTGCGTCCAAATCCAAGGATACTAGCACCGGTCCTCTCCATCCTTCCACTGCGGAATAATAGGTTCCTTTTTTGACAGAGGATTTTGACGGAACTTTTTCAAATTTCAGGGAAAAAGCGGCTTCTAATTTAGGAATCGCATCTATGAGCCATTTACCGCTGTTTTTCAATTCTTCACAACGTAAATAAAACCTTGCCCATGCGTCCCCTTTCATATGATCTCGATTCAACTCAAGAGAAATCGGAGAGCTAAACATATACGATTTTTCTAAACTACGAAGATCCCTGCTGAGCCCCGTGCACTTCTCCACCATTCCTATAAAACCAAGATGCCTAACTTGCTTTTGCCGGATTATCCCGCAGGACTGCAACCTCTCCCGGTTCGTAGAAACGTTCGCAGCACGTTCAAAATGTGCGACCACATCCGCAGTAACCGAGCGAATCCTTTCTGCGAGTTCGTTTAATTTTTCACGGTTGAGTCCCTTTCTAAGAACGATCTTACCTGGAGATAACGCTCCTCTTCCGAAACGATTCCCGGTCAAAGCCTCCATCACTCCAAGAGGAACTCCTCTTTGCAAGGAACAAACACCTTGTAAAGGATAATAACCTACGTCACCTGCAATCGCACCCATATCTCCGATATGAGTCGCAATTCTTTCAAGTTCCAAAAGAACGAGCCTTGCAAAATCCAATTCTTGAGGAACGGAGATTTTCTGTGCTTCCTCGAAAATTCTGGAAAACGCAATCGCATAAGCAATTGTACTATCTCCCGAAATGGCTTCCGCATAGGGAAAAGAATCCTTCGATCCTTTTCCCTTGATTAAATCGATTAAACCCCGTTTTTGAAAACCGAGTCGAATGTCTAAATTTCGAATCTCTTCTCCTTTTACGATAAAACGAAAATGCCCAGGCTCGATCACTCCCGCATGAATCGGTCCAACCGCGTGAGAATAATGACTCGCGGGAATCGGCACCTTTAATCCCTTATATACTAAATCCTTAATACCTTTTTTAGTTACGAATTTTTCCAGATCGGTTTTGCGGTCCGCCGTAATATATCTTTCGAAATCATAAGAAGAATAATCCTCTTCTCCCTGGTCGGTTCCAAGAGAATGTCTGAGAATCCAAATCGGATTCGCGGTGTCCTCAAAGGCTTCCTTTTCGGAATATTCTACGATTTCATGTTCTATTCCGTCACTTGTAAGCCAAAAGCGGTTGTAACCCTTTTTGCCTTTTCTCGGGTATAAACCAGTCACGCTACGCATTCAAAATTCTCCTTGCAGTAGATGATAGAAACCCCAAATACCGAGACCCAGTACCATGATAAAAAGCAAAAGCGAATGGTCATTCGGATCTGTAATGTTCCGGCAAATTCCTTTACAAACGGACGATCTTCCAAATTAAAAAGAGGAACCGTTTTGTAGAGTAGTACTCCGAAAAAGATCAATCCTAAAAACGGCACCGTAATCACAAACCATTGACCTTGGGCCCAGCCTACTTTTAAAAGTAAAAGATCATTTACGAAAATCGGAGAACCCGGAAGTATAAAGGCGACGAACAAAGAAGCTGTATAAAGCGACAACGCTTTTTTATTGATTTTTTCGGAAAGAAAAATTTTGCTCAACTCCCTTTTCCCGGCATCCATTCTCACAATCCCCATCGTTAAAAATAGGACAGATTTCATTACGATATTTCCGGCCATCACAAAATTAAACACTGAATCTGTAAGATCCATCCAAAGAAAAATTCCGATCGCACCACTGTGAAACAAAGCTACCTTCGCCGTCATCATTCTCAAATCGTTCCTCTGATAGAGCGCGACGATACTCTGTAACATTGTTATAATTCCTAGAATCAACAATCCATCCGCCGCGCTGAAAGTGGTCGGATACAATTGATGATCCATGTGAATGAACGGGCGTAAGGCGTAACTTACCGCAACCGGTACAAACGCCGCGATCAGTGCGGAGATTTGACTCGGACTTTCGCCGTAGGTATCCACGACCCAAACGTGATTAGGAAAGAGTCCGAGTTTTGCGGAGTAACCGAAAATCGCCAGCCAAAGCCCGATTTCAATCCAGAGATTTTCCGGGTGTTCGGATAACTTGCCCGCCAAAACTTCAACCGGATGATCGATGCCGCGTAACGTGGCGACGACTATGATGATTCCTAAAAATGCGATTCCCAATCCGAAAGAGTTGATTAAAAGAAATTTCCAAGCGATCGGAAAGGATTTGGAAGTTCGACTCGAAGATACGAGCAACGCTCCCGTAAAAGTTGTGGCTTCGATCAATACCCATTGAAGAGCAAACCCTTCCAAATTCCATGCCGCAAACGTTAATCCGACACAGAGAATCATCAAAAGGGACCACATTGCAATTTGTTTTTGACCTCTGGTAGGCGCTAAAATATAGGCAAGGAGAATCAGAAATAAAACCATCACTCCGATCCCGTTCAAAACGAGAAGATTCATACCGGTGCCTCTTCTTTTTCGTTCTCCGAAGAACTTTCCATACTAATTCTAAGAGTCGCGGCCGCGCCGATGATAAAAACCGCATCTAAGAAAGAACCGAATTCGATTCCCAAGGGAAGTTCCGTCCTCAAAATTTGAGTCAAAAGGAAAGTTCCATTTTCAAAAACCGCAAAGGAAGCGATCACCCCAACCCAATGGCGCCGAACCACAAACCCAACCATTCCCACATACAACAAAAGAAAAGTATAAAGAAAAGACATCTGATTCACTTCACCGAATCGAAATTTAGTAAAACCTAATATAAAAAATCCGACGACTGCCCCCACCATTAAAAGCGCAAATGTTGGAATATACCCCACTTTCGGAAACGTTGATTCTACGGAATTGGTTCTTCTCGCCGTCCAATAAAGAATCCAAGGAGTAAGAATTACTTTGAAAAGTATGATCATTCCGGCTAGAAATAAACTGTGAGTTCCGTATCCACCATCTTCAAAAAGCGGAACCAAAAGAAACACGCTCTGAAACGCAAGCAATAACACGAGTCGTTTCAAACGGTTTTCAAGTAAAATCACTACCCCCAGTAAAAGGAGAATTAAATAACTGAATTCTGTTCCCATAAAACTTTCCCTAGGATCAACCTAATTTGAGAAGGATACCCAAAAAGAGCATAAAGATAAAATTCAAGCCGAGTAACTCGGGAATCCAAAGCCATTTTCTTCGAGTACTATTCGCTTCGATGTAACCGACACAAATGGAAACAAAAAGTGCACCCAAGGTCGCAACCACATCGAGCCAAAACGAAGGCACCGATCTACTTAAAAAGAATTCCCCGTGATAAACGCCCATCTTTGCGACAAAAAGAAACAAGGAACTTGTTTTAAATTGCTGCGCCAATTCGAAAAGGGCCCTTCTGCTTCCGGACGCTTCAAGTAACATCGCTTCGTGAACCATCGTAAGTTCCAAGTGAGTTCTCGGATCGTCAAACGGCGGTTTTGCAAGTTCAGCTAAAATTACCAAAGAGGTCCCCAACAAAAAAAGACCGCCGAACGCAAGACTTGCAAAATTCGCGTTGAACACGAGATGAGATTCGAACACCACGAGAACGAGGATCATGATCGGTTCACAAAACACATAGAGAATTATTTCTCTGGCCGCCCCCATTCCCGCAAACGAAGTGCCGTTTTCTACAGAATAGGCGAGTAACACAAATCGCATAACGCCGATTAGGAATGGAATAAGAAGAAACGACCCCCATTCGAAACTCGCCAAACTCCAAACTACAAGCCCCGCCAAAAAAGCTATGAGGGGGGACGCTTCCGTAAAGAACCCGGAAAAGGGTCCATCCACCGGTTTTTTACGAATCATTCTCCAAGTATCGTAGAATATTTGAAGAACAGGAGCGCCCTTTCTTCCTTGCGAATAAGAACGTATCTTTTGAACAAGTCCTCCACATAAAAATGGGAGAGCAAAAAACGATACTATTCGAATTATCGGATCAAAGTATTTAAGAATAATTTCCATAAATCCCCCTCGGTTAATTTCAGACCGATAATCACAAACAGAAGGACCACCACAGTTACGGACGAAAATGCAAGGTTGATCGAAATCGATTCTTCATCTGCCTCGTTCACTCTCGTCTTAAAAGTATTTAAGAATTTTATAATTCCCTGAAGTATCCCTTCGTCTAAACGAGAGTTCCCTTCTTCATTGGTAAAATATCTTCCCAGGGAAGGGAAAAGAGGATCCGAGATTCCGTCGGAAGGAACCGCAACGTCCGCGCCGCCGTAATTACCGCCACAATCCCAAAGTTTCCTTTTGGCAATTTTTGTTCTGAAACCTATAATTCCCACAAAAACGATCATTCCAAGTCCAACAAAATTGACGATTGCAAGACTTCTATACCACTGTTCGTCCAACCATTCTGTAGTTGGCGAATAATACAGCGCATAGGCGGAGATTCCAAAGGAGACGACTAAGATCAAAGCACCGCTCAGAAAAATAGAATAGAATACGGAGCGAAAAGGTTTGTTTTCAGACCATCCGGTTCTCGGTCTGGACAAAACCATTCCCAAAAAAATTCTCAAGTGTCCCGCCGCTCCTAAAACTAAACCGGAAGAAACTAAAATCAGAAGTGGAAGAACAAGAATCGCGCTTTGCCCTGGAATTTCCAAAACTCCCGCGACCAACTTTACGAACGTCGCTTCAGAAAGAAACCCGGTCGTTCCCGGAATCGCGAGAAAACTGATCGTCCCTAAACTCAACAACGAAGACGGTAACCCGGAAACTCTTCCGACACCGGTGTTTTGATCTACATTCGAAAAACCTGATATTTTGGTAAGGTACCCGATTGAAAGAAACTGAAACGTCTTACTGATACTATGATGGATCAAAGAAAGAATGAAAAGAAACGAAAAAGATCTGCTGAGTACTTTTAAATTTTCCACTTCGCTGTCCTTCCACAACGCGGAAAGAAGAATACAGAGAAATAGAAAATTCATATTCTCTACAGTACTATAAGCAATCGCGCCTTCTTAGCATCTTTTGAAAATAAAGAAGATAAACCCGCCCAAAGTACTCCGAAACCTGCTAAAGGAATCAAAATTTTGATATAAACAGTATTACCAAGCCAAGGAGCCACAAGCTGATGAAAAAGGATCAAAGGAAGATTTACCAAAATTCCCGAGTAAGCGGCAGACGCATGAGCCGGAGATCCGGAGTGAGCTTCCGGAAGCCAGAAATGAAATCCAAAAAATGCCGCTTTCACTAAAAGACCGGCAACCAAAAAAATATTTCCGAACTGGCCTTCAGGAGAATAAATCCAATACGTAAAACAAAAAGCTCCGACCCCACCCGCAACGACTAACGCAATAAAACTTTTGATGGAATTCGGAGTCCATTTGCCTCCCTGATAAAGAAGGAAAGCGCTGACCGTGGACAATTCCCAAAAGAGAATCAGCCATAAAGTTTTACCAACTAAATAGCATAGTCCAGTACTGAGAAAGAATATAGCGTAGCCCAAAAGAATGGTTGTTCTTTTACGATGCTCATAACCGTGAACATAAACGGAGATTATCATTCCCAACACCGTCTGAAGAGTAAGGCCGATAAATATAGCCGTATCCTGTCCGAAAAAATCCTTACCGAGCACTTTTGCCGCTAAAAAGGGTACAGCAAGAGACATTACAACTATCAAATAAGATAGAATGATCATTGGCTGATTAAGCCTCCTTTTTGCTAAAGCGCAGCGTTCATCTGAAAGAAGAATACACTCGCGTATTTTTCGGAGGTATGCTGCTTCATCAACGCCGCAGTATTCAATTCAAACTGGTTCGTTGTTCTATTGTAAAACAAGGGACTGTTCCTATAATTTCGAATCGAATTTCCCGCGATCAAAAAACCCGCACCTGCCCAAATAGATATATTATCGTTCCCCTGAAATATCCAAGTTAGATCCAATTCGTTATAAATGTTTCTACCCATAGAATACGATTGTGTGAAAGCGTTTCCCGTATAATTTTCCGTCGAACCCGCAGAAGAAATACTTCCAGACGCGTTAGTTGACATTGCTACCGGAGAAGAAATTACAGAACCTGCGATTGAGTTCGCACTTCCGTTGATCGCATACCAAGCGTCGTTTTTCTGAACCTTGTCGTTGATGATATACGCTATTTGAAACATTCCCCACTTGTTGCTTTTGTAAGTAAGGTTCATATTCCAGGAGCTTAAATTCTTCATATCAATATTTTCAGAAAGACCAGCTACGTTGTTCCAATAAGGAATTACTCCGAAACGAGAGTTCACGAGAGTTTGGAAAGTGGAAAAACTTCCATCCGCTCGGTTATTATCGCCGGAGGCATACATATATTGTAATCCCAGCCTTAACTTTTCCAGAAAGGTATAACCACTTTGAACGACATGAAAATGACCGGAATACTTAATCCTTTCGGTTCTCATATCGGCAAGATTTACACCTTCAACCGTACCCGGGAGATCATAACCTAAAAATCGTTTATGAATTCTCTGACCGTTGTAACCGTTCTGCCATGCGCTTTCAATGGTCCAATCCCAAGCCTTTCCTTCACGAAGGTTGTTTTTATTGGTTCTATTAGTGAACCTAAAACCGGTGGTATAAAGTTGATCATTTTGCCTTTTACGATTGATTGCAAGAACGTCATCCACGGTGGAAGCAGGAGTCGTCTGAGGAATCCACTTCTTGACTACGTCTATATTATAAACATCTAAAACTATCTCATTCAAGATTTTGAACGTATTGTACGTACCAAAAATAGTTGTATCCGATTGAGAAGCGGAAGGGTTTGTGTTTCCCGAAGTGGAATTGACCTTTGGATCGTTGGAAGAAAGAACCCCGTTCACACCACTTTGAGTCCAATAAGGTCTCGCGGCAAAAAAGTGAGAACTGAAATGCTCGTAATCGAACATAATTCGGGCACCGTCGTAGGACAAACCGTTAATCGTCCAATTTCCTCCAGCAATCATCCTTTGATCACCGTAAGCCCAAATCTGCCGACCAACCTGCATTTTAGCTTCTAAAGGAAGTTTTTGAATCATTACAAAGGCCTCTCTAATACTTGTACTGTTAGGAGCGATTGAATTATTCGGTTTACCCGGAATACTCGGATCCGAACTAAGAGTTGGAGTATTGCTGAAAAATCCCGAACGAATGTCCCCGACATTCGCGGGAGATGCGCCACCCCAAACTCTGGTATCTTGAATGGTAATTTTAAAAGTCACATAAGGATTTGGATCGATGAGAAAATAAAGCGCAGAAGTCTGCATGATTCGATCCGTGTAAGCGTGGTTGGATTTATCAAAATTGAGATTATTTTTGGATTCGTATCTAGGTCTTAAATAAAAACCTAATTTAATCCAGTCATTGATCCAAAGTTTATTTGAATATTTGTTTACCGTCTTAGAGAGATCCGGATCGATAAACATGTGTCGATTGTACTCCGCACTAATTCCGTTCTTTTTCATCGGAGAAACAAAATCAAAATTATCCGATTTCTCCTCCGTCGTAGATTTCGGTTCCATTGTAATAACGGACTCTGAATTTGTTGGGGTAGCTTGAGAAAACAAAATCTCACTTTCAAAAAGGAAAGAAAGAAAAAATAGAATAAACATTATCTTTGTAGTGTGCTTTTTTTGATTCGAAATCATCTGATTTACCTCTTCATTTTTATTTAGAGAATGAATATCGCAAAATTTTATATTAACAGCGCGTCAGAAAGATCAAACTGCAAAGTTCTGTTCTAGTTTTGGGACAGATTCTAAACCTTTTCAAGAAAGAATCTACACAAGAATCCGAGCATCAAATATGAACTCCCTCTTGACGACTGCTATGAAAATCAATAACTCAGAAAATCTATCTATAGTACAGAACTCTCAAGCAACTCGCCCCTATGTGTGCTCGGCAGAAAAAATTACGAGCTCAAAGAACCGTGATATTGAGTTTTTCAGCACACAAAAAGGATGCCTAAATACAAAAAATTTTGAATCTCCTTGGTAGTAGAAAATTCGAGTTTTCAAAACAAACTTCAAAACAATCGCCGAGAAAATATCTGGATTTCCTCTCCTTAAGTTAAAGTCACGAAATAATAATAGAGCGGAATACCGACAATTATGTTGATCGGAAATACGATAGAAAGTGCAACTGTAAGATAAATACTCGGGTTCGCTTCGGGAATCATATCTTTCATAGCGGCAGGCACCGCAATATAAGAAGCGGAAGCACAAAGAACAACAAACATAAGAGCATCTCCAACAGGCATTCCGATGACTTTAGTAAGAACTAAACCCACCGTTGCATTTACAACCATCAAAACAATAGCAGTTGCGATCAAAAAGAATCCGACATGAGCAAGTTCTTTGAATCTACGAGCTGCGGAAATTCCCATATCCAAAAGAAAGAACGTAAGAATACCTTTGAATAAGTCGTCAGCAAACACCTTCTCGGCTTTCCAACCGGAATCACCCGTGATATAACCTACAATCAATGCTCCAACTAAAAGATAAATCGAAGAACCAAAAAGAGCCTCATGCAATAATGCTTTCCAGTTGATACCACCTCCGCCATTCATTTTATTTTTATTCAAACGATCCAAGACCACTGCAATTACGATTGCAGGAGATTCCATCAAAGCCATTCCCGCAACGATAAAGCCACCGTATTCGACTTTGAGATTGTGTAAGAATGCGCCCGCGGTTACGAAAGTGACCGCACTGATAGACCCGAAAGAACCGGCCAAAGCGGCAGCATTATGTTTATCAAGTTTAATTTTCAAAATGAAGTATGCATATATCGGAACCAAAATGGCCATAATCGAACAAGCAATTAAAGTGAAAAAATGTTCTTGGGTAAAGATGGTTCTGGACAACTCGTGTCCCCCCTTAAAACCAATGGCAAAAAGAAGATACATTGAAAAGAACTTGGATAGTGATTCGGGGATAACCAAGTCTGATTTGAAAAAAACCACACCCATACCGAGAAAGAAAAATAATACCGGTGGATTTAGTACATTTTCTAAAATTGCGCGCGTGTCCATAATAGCCAACTTCGTGATTTAAGAATATCGTGACTTCGATTAAAACCTCAAACGAAATAGCAATAATCTATGGATTTAAAGGGAAAGAAATAAAAGCCTACTTTCTAAACCCCTGTTCAGAATAGACTTTCCAAGATTATAAAATTGGACAATCACTTTTTAAAAAATTGAGTTTTTACAAATTTTTGATGATCTCTTATAATTTTTTAACGACAAATAAAAAGCCTAAATCGAGACCGGGGATTTCCTCTAAAAGGTTTAAAAGTAAAGTCGTTTTTCACCATTTCATAACAGCTTGGGTAATCAAATAAATCATCTATCGTATTACAAAACAGTTTTTGAGGATTGAATTATAGAATTTTTGAATAGGTTTTTACCTATATGCAACTTCCATATATTAAATTATAAGTCCGGCAATACTCCACCGACTGTTGTTTCGGAATTTAAAGTCTTTTCTAAAATGATAAATTGACTGCAATCATTCAGTAAGTTTGTAATGAAATGTGGTAGTTCCCACAAATTACGTCTCTTGGGGGATTTTATGATTTTTAAATAAATTTTATTGTTGTTAATTTTTGTGGGAGTTTTCGGTTTTTGAGGCTGACTTTAAGTTTCCTTAGACAAAATGGCGCCCTTCTTTGGCCTGAAATAAGCATTAACCACAAAACCAACAGAAGGAACTAAGAGTTTTCCCAAAACTGTCTTCTGTGGGAGCGGCACAGCCACGACACTGTCATCAGTCTTCTGAATGTGGGGGTTTCCTACGGATTATGCCGTATTGACATTTTTTCCTGTTATTTAAGATTGTAATAGTTCCTACACTTTTGTTAAACTCAAGTCGTCTCGCTTCCACTAGTTTTCGAAGAAACTTAGTGCCACGGCGACTTCTATGGGTCCCGAGACAGATTCTGAGACCAGCTCTAAATTTTTTGGGGTAAACTCTGAATTGAAATTTCCTATTCTAAAAAATGGAAAGGAAAAAATTTAAATCAAGAAACTGTTGAACATTATAAAACCGGAAATTATTGTCACAGGATAGAAAAAACTTAGATTTAAAAACAAGAGGATTCTTTTTTAGAAATAGATTTTAAAAAAGTGCTGGTACGCATGAGATTTTCCGAAAAAATCTGATCCATTCTAGAATATAGAAAATCCGAGCTTTTGTAAAAAAAATAATTTATTTCGGAAGTATTTTTAAAAAGAATAATTAACGTGAATTCGACATAACAAATGCGAAAGCAATTATCATGCTGCATCCATAAAGAGAAGCACTTTCGTTTCAGCTCGCGAGCCATTCGCCCAAACTTTCTTATATCGAATTCACGTTAATTACTCTCTTGGTCATATACGATACTAAAGGTCGTTGAACGGATGTATAAGAATTCAAATTTTAAAACTTTCATTTTGATATTTGGCATTTCTTTTTCTTCAATTTTTGCACATACCGAACCTGTAGTATTACTCGATCAAGATACTTCTTCAAAAAATATCAGTTCTCTTATCGAATATCGATATAGAGATCAGAAATTTGCAGGTTGTTCCCCAAATCATATCGATGGGTTAGAAGATTTAGAATGGCATTCGATTTCAGCCGACGTTCTCAGAGTAAAAAGAACTTCTTTCGGAAATTGGTTACGCTTCAGCGTTCAAAATTCTGAACCTACAATTCAGAATAGAATTCTTCTACTCGGATGGTTGAATGTTCCCGATACTCAACTTTGTTTTTTTGATAAAAACGGAAAATTCGTCTCCGTAAAATCGGGTTATTCAAATCCTACAACGGATGAAAAGATTCTCACAACTTTACCACATTTTAAGATAGATTTGCAGCCAAACGAAAATAGAATTTTTTATCTTTTTGTGTTATCAAACGAGGATATCAATTACCGAATTCGGATTATGGGTTTAGAAGAATTCGAACTTCACAAAAGGCTTAAATTCATCACTTCCTATTCGATCGTCGGAATTATTGGGTTTGCAGTTCTTTATTCTTTTTTCGGTTATTATCGATTCAAGAATTCGACTTTCATTTTTTTCCCGTTATACGTATTTTCAGTCATCCTCACTTTCTACTTCCTTCATGGACGTACTTTTGCGGAAGTTTTCGGCAACACAAATAATCTATTTCGACACAGCTATTTCTTATTTCTCGGAACCTCTTACGTGTTTTTATTTTTATATCTGTTCGCGATCGACAAGGCCAATCAGAAGAAAGTTTACCGCTCGGTGTTCTTTTGGATTGCAGGAGCATTTGGAATTTTATATTCTTTAATTCCTCTCTTGCAATCTTGGTATGACCATAGAATTCTTCTGTTAGTCGCGACTGTCGGTCTTTCTTTTTTCTATTTTATTCGAGTTCATTATCAATTCTTCAGTTCCAATTCTTCAATCGGATTACTTTACACAACATCTTGGGCCATATTTTTGGTTTTGGATACATATAAAACGATTTTCCATTTTGATTTTTATCCGTTTAATTATTTTTCGGTGTTCGGAGTCGTACTCTTTTTTCCTTTTCATTCGATTTTAGTAAGTTTTTCATTAAACGAATTTTTTAATCGAAGAAAAAACCAAGAAATAGTGGAAAAAGAATCCGCACAGGCTAGAAAATCTATTACAAGTTCTTTAAACGTGAACGAAGTCGTTCAGAACATTAAGGACCTTTTGGAAAAGAAGAAAGTTTTTCTTCAAAAATCCTTAAAAGAAGAAAATATAGCTAAAGAACTCGGCTTAAATCTTCACCAACTTTCAGAAATCGTCAACGTAGAATTTGGAAATAATTTTCCCTCTCTAATCAATCAATACAGGATCGAAGAAGCCAAAAAACTTCTCTTAGATCATCCAGAAAAAACAACTTCGGAAATCGGGAGCCGCGCTGGGTTCAGCTCCAAATCCACGTTTTATATGGAATTTAAAAAGTTCACCGGAACTAATCCGAATGCATACCGTAGAAAAAAACTCAAAAGCGAAGCTGCTTTCAACAAAAATATTTAGAAAATCATAATGTATTTTAAAACTTATAGAATCGGATAATGAGGTGTTCGTTTGTAGAAACAAATAAAAACGAAGATCCTTTTTGAAGGTTCGAAATCATCGTTCATAATAATTCTAATATACTGAACGACCTTTAGGAAATAAAATTAAAGTAGGCGAATAGTGATTTGTGAGAATTCCAGCATTTGTACAAGAATTCACTTTTGATTTTTAATGTTATTTTTATACGCCACCACAGAAATTTAGAATTTGCCTTAAAACCTAAGATGTAGGAATACTATAATAACATGAGTTAAGCATAACAAATGCGAAAGCGATTATTATGCTGCAATTCTTAGAGACCAACACTTTAATTTCAGCTCGCGAATCATTCGCCCAAACTTTCTCATATCGAATTCACGTTAAATTAATGCCCTTAGTTGATAAAATTCCTTCAGGAAAAAGAACTATGATTGAATCGGTAAATGATGAACTTAAAAATTTCTGTCAGATCCAACATACTATACATCGGAGTTTTTTCAATTGGGCTATTAATCTATTAAGCGTTCAGTTGCATTTCCCTTTTTCCCCTCGGAAAGTTATCCTATGATGTAATTGCAATTTTTGAGACAGATTAAGATTTTCTTTTTGATCTTTCGAATATTTCTTTCAGTCTGCCGATAAAACCTATGAAAAAGAAAATTCTCCTTTTAGGATCCGGGGAACTCGGCAAAGAATTCGTCATCGCGGCACAAAGACTAGGGCAATACGTAATTGCCGTTGATTCTTATGACGGCGCGCCTGCCATGCAGGTTGCTCATGAAAAAGAAATCATCAACATGCTAGATGGGAACCTTCTGGATCAAGTCGTAAAAAAACATAAACCGGATCTAATCGTTCCCGAAATCGAAGCGATTAGAACCGAACGTTTCTACGAATATGAAAAACAAGGTTACCAGATAGTTCCCTCTGCTAAAGCCGCTAATTTCACAATGAACCGGAAATCGATCCGTGATTTGGCAGCAAAAGATTTAAAACTTCTCACTGCAAAATATTTATATGCTTCTTCGGAAGAAGAACTAGTAAAAGCAACCAAAATATTAGGTTTTCCTTGTGTAGTTAAACCTCTCATGTCTTCTTCCGGAAAAGGGCAGTCAATCATCAAATCCCCGAAAGATATTTCCAAAGCATGGAAAGCTTCTCAAACTAAAGGCCGTACGAGCGCTACGGAAATTATCGTGGAAGAATTTATTTCTTTCAAATCGGAGATTACACTTCTAACAGTTACGCAGAAAAATGGCAAAACGCTTTTCTGTCCGCCGATCGGTCATAGGCAGGAAAGAGGAGATTATCAAGAAAGTTGGCAACCGGCAGAAATTTCCGAAGTTCAATTGAAGGGAGCACAAAGAATGGCGGAAGCAGTAACAAAAGAACTAACAGGTTTCGGTATTTGGGGCGTGGAATTTTTTTTAACTGAAGATCAAGTTTATTTTTCAGAACTTTCTCCGAGACCACACGATACCGGTATGGTCACGTTATCCGGAACGCAAAACTTCAACGAGTTTGAACTTCATATTCGTGCGATTTTAGGAATTCCGATTCCCGAAATCACTCAAGAAAGAAAGGGTGCAAGCGCAGTAATTCTTGCGAGTACGGACGGTAAAATTCCGGAAGTAAGAGGATTAGATATCGCATCGGAAATGCCCGAATCAGATTTTAGAATTTTCGGAAAACCGATTACAAGACCTTATCGTAGGATGGGAATCGCCCTTTCCTATTCCACAAAAGGAGAAGGAATTTCCTCCCTTCGTAAACGTGCGATTCTTTTGGCTTCTAAAATTAAAGTAGACTAAGAGCCGGTCTTAAAACCTGAAGAAAAATATCTCTAAACGATCCGGCAAGTTTTTAAAAAACGTCGGAATTCCCACAGAAACCATCGCATTGGCGGTTTTCTCCCGTCGTTTAAAATTGTAATAGTTCTTACATTCCTAAGGTTTTGAGACCGGCTCTGATATGGCGCCCCCATCCGGAGCAGTAAATATTTTTTCGCATTTTTTTTAATCACCCAATAATTTAACTCGTTAGAGAAAAGCATTCGCGACGATTGATCAGACTGATATTCGCGGGTTGGATACCGCAGGATAATCTATACATCGGGAGCTGTTCTTAGTCTAAAAACGAAGGTCAAATTTGAAATTCAAATTTGCTTCAACACTGAGCCAACAAGTATTCCTCCTTTATCGTACATCTTCTCTAACGAATTCAATCATTGGATGAACATTACTCTAACTTTAGGCTACAAGATTCATTGCTGCCCAAAGAAATCCGGATAACTCTCTTGAAACTGCCGTTATCATCACTTGAGGAGTTTTTCCTCTTAGCTGTAGATTGCG
>NZ_QAJG01000028.1:30000-40866 GCF_003046425.1 Leptospira borgpetersenii serovar Javanica | reverse complement strand
AAAATCATACTTCTTGCAAGTAAAAAGCCTCATTCTTGTCGGAACACTTGAAAAATATCAGTTTTTGATCCTTATGATCCCAAAAGCCTTCTTAACTTGTGGGTAACGTTATGAATTCTTACGGCTACCAAAGCCTGTCAAGTTACTACATTGCGGGGTTTTTGAGACGGACCCAAATTCAAACTTTTCTACCAGGATAGGCCTAAGTGGCTTTATAAAGTGTGAGTCGTTCATTTTGAGGTTATTATGCTGATAAATCCTACAGAATTAAGGTATTTTCTGCGGGAAGGATTTAGGAAAGTTATGAATTCAAAAAGAAGAATATTCTAAAATTCGTAAAAAAAGGGAAAACGTAAAAACCAGGATTGACATTTTATTGAGATATCCGCTTTTTAACTTCAATGGGAAAAGATTGGGATATGCAATTTTTTTTCGATAAATTTTATTATAATTAAGGATTCATTTTCGAACATGCAAGGATTTAGTCACCGCACAGGGAGAATTTGAGGCATTATTTGGATGGCTGGATCCGAATTTCAGATTCTGTCTCATTTACAGGTGCCGGTCGGCATTTTGGATGATGATTTGCGTATTATAATATGCAATTCTTCTTTTGTAAAACTCTGCTCTTGTTTTCATAAGGGGGAGTTTAAGAACCAAGAATTGGGGCGGATACTCGCATTTCAAAATTCTTCTCTTTTGGAAAAATTTAAAAATTGTAAATTAGAGGAAACGATCTTTTTCAGAGAGCGGTTTCTAAATTCTCTCCGGAAAGAAATCGATCTCAAAGGAGCCTTGACTCGGCAAAAGTCGGGAAAAAAGGAACTTTTCTTTTTAGAGATTTTAGATTCGTCTTCGGATTTCAATTTAAAAACAAAAGAGAAAGAAATTGCGGTGATTGTCTCTAAAGTCTATCACGATTTAGAGGAGCCGATTCGAAATCAGACTACGTTTTTGAGGTTGTTGTCCGATAAATATTCGAACGGCCTAAACGAGAAGGGAAAGGAATTTTTGCAGATCAGCATAGATTCCGCACAACGTCTCTGGAGTCGAATTAACGGTTTACTTTCATTTTTAAGAATTGAAAAAGAAAAGAACGTTTTTCAAACGCTTTCTCTGAAAGAAGTTATAGAAGAAGCTCTTACATCGTTCGAAGAAAACTTCCTGAAGATCGGGGCTGAGGTGAATATCGAAGGGAATTTTCCTAAGATTGTAGGAAATTTCTTTCTTTTAAAGGAGCTTTTTTCGAACCTCTTGTCGAATTCGATCCGATTTAGAAATACGAACGTCTCTTGTCGACTTTTCATTTCTTATTCCGAAGGAGCTCGGTTTCACATCATTTGCGTTAGAGACAACGGGATCGGTGTTGATAGATTGGAAAAAAATTATTTCATAGATTTATTCAAGAAATATCATTTCTCGGAGGAGTTGTTGTCCGGGCCCGGAACCGGATTGTTTTTTTGTAAAAGGATCGCGGAACTTCACGGAGGAAACATAGAGATAGAAACTGATCGGACTTCTGGTTTTGGAGTGATCGTCCGTTTTCCTCGGGAGTTTAAGTTGGAACAATTATAGATAGAGAGTTTCCTTTTTATGTTTAAAGACACTTTTTCAGTCCTTTTAATCGAAGATTCGAATGCGGATTATAGGTTGATTCAGGAGTATCTGGGTGAATCTCGGAGCCCTTCCTTTCGAATCAGCCGTAGCGCTGATTTCTCTGCAGGGTTGAGTATCATCTCCAATGAAAGTCCCGATTTAGTGGTGCTGGATCTTTCTCTTCCCGATCGGACCGGTCTAGATGCGTTATCCGAAATCAAAAGAAAGTTTCCTCAAATTCCGGTGATCATTTGTAGCGGTGCCGAAGATGAGGAGATTACCGTGAACGCTCTTCAAATTGGAGCGCAGGATTATGTTCATAAAGGTAGGTTTGATTCTTACTCTTTAAGTCGTTCCCTCGTTTTCGCTTATGAAAGAAATCGTCTCGCTTTGGAACTCGAAAAGAAAAACGTCTTCGAACAAGAGAACGATGAAAGATATCGTTTGTTTTTTCAATACAATCCTCATCCAGCTTTCTTGTTTGAACATGATTCTTTCGAGATTTTGGAAATAAATCAGGCTGTTCTCGAAAAATACGGATACAAAGAAAAAGACTTAATCGGAAAAACTATTATGGAGATTTTCGAGCCTTCCGATTTCGAAAGAGTAAGGCAGGAAATCATTTCCTTTAAGTTCGGAGTCAATCGAGCGTCTTCTTTCGTTCACAAAAAAAGGGAAGGGGAGGAATTGATTGTAGATACCACCGTTTACAAGTTCCGTTATCGAAATCAGGTTTTGGATTTGGCTGTAGTCACCGACATTACTGAAATGGTTCGTAATCGGGAATCAATTCTTGCTACATTGGCGGAAAAAGACACTTTGATTCAGGAGATTCATCATAGGGTCAAAAACAATATGCAGATCATGGTTTCTCTTTTGAATCTTCAAGCGGACAATGCTATGTCTAGAAATCTGACCTCGAAGGAACTTTACAATTTGTTAAAGGATACAGAAAGTAGAGTGTTTTCGATGTCTTTGGTTCACAACGAGCTTTATAAGTCCAGTAATCTCTCAAACGTAGACTTCCATAGTTACCTGAATATGCTTTTGGAAAATCTTTGGAATTTATACGGTGTGGATCCGAATATTAAACATTCGGTCGAAGCTCGCGGTTTGATCTTAAGTATGAACATCGCGATTTCGCTCGGCCTCATCGTATGCGAGCTCGTCACAAATGCGATTAAACACGCTTTTTCGGAAAGATATCAGGGTATGTTGCGTATCGTTGCATTTTCCGAATCGGGAACTGTGATCGTAACGATTGAAGACAATGGGAAGGGGATTCCGAAAGAATTCGTAAATATGGATCACGACACTCTCGGGTTACAGCTTGTCAGTATTCTTACCAAACAAATTCAAGGAAAATTGAAATTGGAGACCTTAAATCCGGGAACCAGATTTGAAGTCCGATTCCCGGAGCAAAAATGAAACGGTTTGTTTATATTTTTTTTCCGCAACTTTTCATGGAAGAATCATAAGGATTTTGAACCTTATCTCCGGATGCGATCCATTTCTTTTTTACCATGGGACAATAAAAAACGTGAACCCCCGAAGATTCGTCTTTTTGAATGTAATCCTTTAAAGCCTCCGAAAGTTCCGCATAGGCTTCCAGTTTCGCTTTTTCACCGGCAGAGTTTTTGAGTTTCTCCGCCGCTTTTAAGGCCGGTACGATTGAGGAATCTCTGGCTGCTTCCTGTTGTAGAGAGGCGATCAACGGATCCACGAATACTTCTTTTCCGTTTAAAAAGGAATTATGGATTCGATCCAATTCGGACAAGATAGTAGGTCTTGTGGGGAGGATCGACTTCGCTTCCAAAAAGCCTGCCAGTATAAAAGCAAAAAAAGAGAATATTATGATTTTCTGCTTCATTTTATTTCTCCGTTTATACAACTTTTTTTAATTCCATAATACATTCCCTACAACTGTCCGCACAATTTTTGCAGATTTCATGGTGGGATTCGTGAACTCTACATTCCTTTTCACAGACTTCGCAGGCCTTGATACAGGTTGCGGCAATTTCCTTTGCGAATGGGGAATGAGAGGAACCCAAACTTACGAAGGCTTTGCAAAGCACCAAGGTATCTTTTACCGCTTTTAAGCAGTCCGCAAGCATCGTATCTCCTGAGGAAAGGCTTTCGTCACAGTGTGTGAGACAAATTTCCGAGCTTAAAGCGCACTTGGACGCCGCTTCGAGAACTTTTCTGTCCAGTTTTTTAGAGAGGTTTTTCTCGGATTTTTTTAATTCTGGATGTTTATGATCGGATCCTTTCGCTAAAAGCGAACCTGCGGATGCGAACGCCAGCAGGGCTGCAGATTGAGTGATTAGTTCTTTTCTAGTTAACATATAATATTCCTTAATTCTAAAGTTTAAAAAAACAATTTTTATAAAGATGGTAGGAGGGGAAAATTGAATCAAATCAAAAGTCTTACGGTGGAGACTAACTGAATGATGAATTTTCGAGCGTTGTAATTCGGATTTTGATCGTACGAACTTCTTTGAAAGAAAAAAATCCCGAGTGTAAAATGGAAAAAATTTTGAACCGCGGTAAGAACCGAAGAATAATTTTTGCCTAGTTCGGAAGTTTTAGGATGAATGGATTCGGATGATACGAATAAGTTACAGGCTGAGCAGGCATTGTCTGTAGAATCGTTTGTCCTTTCAGATCGATGACAGTTTTGTTCCACTGTTTGATTAGAAACACCGAATGCAGGACAATAATTTCCAGAAAGCATCACCGTAGAGCAAAAAAGAATAACGCTCAGGCCGAACATTGCTAAAAAAGTTGTACAACGTTTTATTTTTTTGCTCATCTTGTTTTTTAGACTCCGAAAATCAAAAAATCAGGCAAGAAGTTTTTAAAAATCGTTTGATTTCATTGGCAACTAGGTAAAGTTTTGTATTTCTTTCCTAGGTTGATTCGTTGCTTTGAAAACTGGGGAGAACATTCGTGATGAATTCCATTCTTATTTTAGACGACGCACAAGAGAATTGTATGTTGATGCAAGGTATCTTGAGGAAGTCGGGATACAAGAATACGTATACGAGTCAATCTCCGGAGGAAGTTATCGACTGGTTGAATTTAAAAAATCAGGATCCTCCTCAAAAAGAATGTTCTTTGATACTTTTGGACATTCTTCTCCCCGGAGTTACGGGATTTGAGATTCTCGAATTGATCCGCGAGAAGAAGGAGTTAAAGGATATCCCGGTTATTATGATTACCGCATTGAAAGAGTCGAATGTCTTGCAAAAAGCGTTTGATTCGGGTGCCATCGATTACGTCATAAAACCGTTCGATGCGACCGAACTTTTGGCGCGGGTTCGTTCCGCCCTTCGACTTTTCGAGGAAATGACTCGAAGAAAAGAAAGGGAAAAAGAGTTGGAAAAACTTACCGATCAGCTTCAAGAAGTGAATTCCTATCTCGTTGCGATTTCGAGGACGGATTCCCTTACGGGACTTTATAATCGGCGATACTTCGACGAGATTTTGACGACGGAATGGAAACGATGCTGGAGAACCGGCGCCGGTATTGCTCTCATCATGTTGGATATCGATCATTTTAAACTTTATAACGATACCTACGGACATCAAGGTGGAGATCAATGTTTGAAACAAGTTGCACGTGCAATTAGAGACTGTGCTAGAAGGGCGGGGGACGTGGCTGCAAGATACGGAGGAGAGGAATTTGCGGTTATTCTTCCGGAGACAAACGAATCGAATGCGGTCGTTGTAAGTCGGAATATTTTGGAAAACGTGGAAAAGATGGCGATTCCACATTCGGCTTCGAAAACGAATTCGATTGTAACGGTCAGTATCGGTATGGCTACTTTAAGTCCGAGTCCGGAAAACTCCATCACCGAACTGATTGAAAGAGCGGACAAGGCGCTTTATTTAGCTAAAGAAGAAGGAAGAAATTGTCTTCGATTTTACCCTCAGAGCGATTGAAATATTTTTTCGAATCGGTTTCAAAAATAATTTAGGACTGAATTCAAAATTGATTGAGAACGAATTTCGACGCGAAAAAAACTCCAAAAGATCAATTCGGATTCATCCATAAAAGTTGAATATCATTCACGTTCGTTCCGGTCGCTCCCGTAAAAACCAAGGAATCGGCCCGCTTTAAGACTTCGTAGGAGTTGTGGGTTTTGAGAGAGATACGTGCGTCGTTCGTTTTAGAAATTTTTTTCCAAGTAGTTCCGTCTACGATCGCCCCCGCGGCATCGGTCGGTCCGTCGGTTCCGTCCGTTGCAAGAGAAAGTAACGTAATTCCCTTACAGTCCGAGATTTGTTGAGAAAAGGCGAGGGCAAGTTCCTGGTTCCTTCCGCCTTTTCCGGAACCGTCGTGTGTTACCGTCGTTTCTCCCCCACATAGAATGAGTAAAGGAGAAGTCGTTGTTTTTATGTTTTCCCTGGCGATCGATCCTAAAAAGAAACCTGCTTCTTTTGCCTCGCAGCTTAAGGAGGAGGTCAAAAACAAGACAGGTATATTCAAATTTCTGCATTCTTCCTGGACGGACTCGATCGCCTGAGTTATGTTTCCGATACAATAAACTATGTTTCTTTGAGAATCGATTTTGATGAAACCTTTTGTGTTGTCGATCTTCCCCAGTGATTCGGAATCGTTTTCACGTTTTAAGGATTCTGGGGCGAGTTTCGTTTTTTTTCGTAAGACGGCTTTAATCTTGGGTTCAATAGATAAATTATATTGTTTGAATATTCTTAAAATAGATTTTTTTTCGATTATGGAATTGATTGTGGGTCCCGATGCCACTTTGGAAAGATCATTTCCGAGTACATCCGAAAGAATTAAGGTGATCGATTTTGAAGGAAGAATTTTTGAAAGTAGTCCCCCTCCTTTGATCGAAGACAAAAGAATTCGGATCGTGTTGATGTCTTGAATGTTGGCGCCGCTTGCGAGGAGCTTTGAATTCCATACGATTAAATCCTCCAGATCCAAACCGGGAGCCGGAACTTCCATCAAGGCGGAGCCTCCTCCTGAAAGAAGGACTAGGGCGGTATCTTCCGGTTGCAAGTGAGAGCAGAATTCCAAGATTTTCATTCCGCCTAAAACGCTGTTTACATCGGGGATGGGATGGCCCGCTTCCAAGATTTCTAAAGGTGGAAATTTTTTTCCGGAACTGTGTCCGTACTTAGTGAGAATGATTCCTGCGAAAATCTGAGGTCGTAAGACTTCATACGCCGCTTGGGCCATTTCTTCCGCTGCTTTTCCGACGGAAAGGAGAAGGATTCTCCCAGAAGGTTTATGTTCTAAAAGAAATTTACGAACGGCTGCACCGGGCAAAGATTTTCGAATCGCCATTCCTCCCAAATGGAATAGGATCGATTGAGGTGAATGGACATCTATATTTCCGCTTTGCAAAAAGGAGAGCCTAGGCATCGGTTTCCAAAGACGATTTCGTTCCGAAAAAAAGAAGCGTTTTTGATAGCAATGGATTCGGTAAACTTACTTTGGTTCTGTTTGGAAAGATTGATCCGTTCGAATTATTTCGATGAAAGGAAAAATTAAAAACTGTAAAGCCCTAAAATTAGATTGACATATGTCATGATGTTTGATGGACAAAGTCAGACATTAAAAGTCATATGTGCCGATAAAGTCGAACTTGATTGTAAAGAAGAGCAGTTTGTTTGAAAGTTTTTCGCTTCTATGGTCGCTCGACATAATTAGAAAAAGCGGGTTTCTTTTATCTCAAATAGAATGATAAATGTAAAAAAGGGATTGAAACTATTGAAATTTGATTTGGTTTTTGAATTTCCTGGAAAAATGAGAAAATGGCCGATAAGATAAAAAAGGAAAGAATTTGGCTATTTTGCGAAGTGTTTGAGTTGTTAAACCTAAAAAAAAGAAATTGTTTTTTTGTTGCGCTGCACAACAAAACATAGGAAAAACACATTGAATAATCTTCTTTTCTCTTTAGAAGAAGGAGGTGTGCATGTTTGAAAAAATGATCGAAGATTTTAAAGATTCCGTCAAGGAATCCGTTCGTATTCCTTTGGAAGTTCATAGTAAGACGGGAAATTATTCTGCAGAAATCGGGGGTTGGGAAGGTACGTCTATGAGTCTCAATCTAGAACGTTTTAATTCGGATTCTGTCGGTGAGTCTGCAACTTTGGAAGTTCGTATTCCGTTTTGGAAAGATCCGATTTTGCTCCATGGAACGATCACCGAAAAGAAAATCGTTCGTTCTAAATCCTTAGAGAGAATGACGGATCATGTCCTCCTGTTTGAATCTGATGCGATCGGGTTGGTTAAAAAATTCCTACCTAAATTTCCGGTGGATCTCAAAAACTGGAAACTTTTAGAATTTTCAAAAAAGGCGTTTTGATCCAGTCGAATCGATAAGTTTTAGCTTGTCGGTGATGTACCCGATCGACTAGGAACTGCTTTTCAATGCGCTTTCTTGATTGAATGTTTGTCCCGATTTGCTGTCAATTGATGCTAAAAGTTAAATTGAAGTCCAAAACCTGAAGAGAAATCGAACTCGTCCCAAAACCTCAAAATGTAGGAACTACTACAATTTTTGAGATCTTAAGAAAGAATTTACTCTTGAACGTCTATAATTTGATTTCCAATTCCAATGGAGCGTGATCGGAAAGCGGTTTGTCTCTATAAATCGATTGGCTTTTTACATTTTTTTTCAATTCTTCCGTTACAAAGAAGTAGTCGATTCTCCATCCTTTGTTTTTAGCTCTGGCTCCCGCTCGAAACGTCCACCAGGAATACTCCTGTTTTTCGGGATAAAGATAACGAAAGGTATCTACCCAACCCTTTTCTAAAAATTGAGTCAACCATTCTCTTTCTTCCGGTAAAAAGCCGCTGCTTTTTGCGTTCCCTTTCGGGTCGTGAATATCTTGGGGAGTATGTGCGATGTTTATGTCTCCACAGAGAAGGATGTTGGGCTGTTTTTTTCTTCTTTTGGCTGCCTCTTTCTGAAAAAGATCTAGAAATTTCATCTTTGCAGCCTGGCGTACTTCTCCTGTTGTTCCAGAAGGGAAGTAAGAGTTCCAAAGTGCAAAGTCCGGATACTCCAAATAGATACTTCTTCCTTCTTTATCAAAGAATGGATCTCCGAGGCCGATTGTAATTTTCTGCGGGGGTTTCTTATAAAGAACGGCGACTCCACTGTATCCTTTCTTTTCCGCGCTGTGAAACACAGGAGTATATCCACCTTCTTCCCAGAGAGAAGGTGAAATCTGTTCCTGAGTCGCCTTTGTTTCTTGAAAGCAAATGAAGTCCGGTTTTCTATCCCGGATATAATCGGAAAGTCCTTTTCCGAGAGAGGATCTGATTCCGTTGCAGTTGAGAGAGATGAGTTTCATAGGCAAGGTGTAAATTGGATGAATTCTCCTCCAGGGCAATTGTTTTTTGGGTAAATTTCAGATGCAGGAACAGTTCTTTCGGAAATTCTGGTTTTTTGATGGCAATACAGATTCTACAAGTTGGTTTGGAAAATCGGTCGGTTTTGAACCCGATTTTAGAACGTGCCAGAGAGGATTTGAGTTCTACTTTGAACCTCGTTAAACCGATTATTGAAGACGTGAAAAATCGAGGGGACATGGCTCTTCGGGAATACACCCGTAAGTTCGACAATGTCGCTCCGGATTCTTTTGTTTTAGACCTTTCCCGATTCAATCCTAAGATCGATTCGAAATTGGAGCAGGCCCTGAAGAAAGCAGCGGAGAATATCAAAACTTTCCATCAGATTCAAATTCCAGAA
This sequence comes from Leptospira borgpetersenii serovar Javanica, assembly GCF_003046425.1. Lineage (GTDB taxonomy): Bacteria > Spirochaetota > Leptospiria > Leptospirales > Leptospiraceae > Leptospira > Leptospira borgpetersenii. The sequence goes on along the minus strand of NZ_QAJG01000028.1, from coordinate 31,534 downwards.
GATAAAGAAATCATAGTTCACGGAAATCGCCTCGGAATTCGCCATACTCCTGTCGAATCGGTTTCCGTTTATGCCCCCGGCGGAAAGGCGTTATATCCTTCCACAATTTTGATGGGTGTCATTCCCGCTAAACTTGCGGGAGTAAAAAATATTCAAATCGTTACTCCTCCACAACAAGGTTTTTTGCCGGATGGCCTTATCGCAGCCGCAAAGATTGCCGGTGCGGATCGTGTCATTCTTGCCGGAGGTGCGCAAGGAATTGCGGCGGCTTCTTATGGAACTGAAACGATTCCCGCCTCCGAATTTGTAATCGGCCCCGGCAGTAAATTCGTGACCGCTGCGAAAGTTTTTTTGAGCGGTCAAGGTGTGATCGGTATCGACAGCCCCGCCGGTCCGAGTGAAGTTTTAGTAATTGCGGACGATTCCGCAAATCCTATTTGGGTGGCGTCGGATCTTTTATCCCAAGCGGAACATGGGGAGGATTCGGTTGCGATCCTTTGTACGGATTCCTTGTCCTTTGCTGAAAAGGTCCGTGTGGAAGTGGAGAGGGCTCTTCAGGAAAGGCCTAAACGAGGTGAGATGAAACGAAAATCCATCGAAGACCACGGAAGAATATTCGTTTTTCCTAATTTAGAAGAATGTTTTTCATTTTCGAATTTATTCGCGCCAGAACATTTGGAAATCCAAACGAGGAATTTTAAGGAAGACCTGAAAAGGGTTCGTCACGCGGGTTCCGTATTTTTGGGAAATTATTCTCCCGTTGCCATGGGTGATTATATCAGCGGGACTAACCATATCCTCCCTACCGCGGGTGCCGCGAGAATTTATTCTTCTCTCGGAGTTTCCACATTCTTAAAAAAAGTGACATGGCAGGAAGTTTCGAAGGAATCGCTCGAAGATCTTTATCCTCACGTCAAGGCCCTTTCCGAATTCGAAGGCCTCGACGAAGAACACGGAACCTCGGTAAAAATTAGAATTTGAATCTTATGATTATTTGTAGAACTCCAGAAGAGATTTCGGTTCAGGTCCGTAGGTGGAAGGCGGAGGATAAAAAGGTGGGTTTTGTTCCCACAATGGGTTATCTTCACGAAGGCCACGCAAGTTTGTTCAGGGAATGCCTGTCCAAGGCGGATAAAACCGTAGTTTCGATTTTCGTGAATCCCGCTCAGTTCAACGATCCAGAAGATTATGCGAAGTATCCGATCAATACGGACGGGGATCTGAAAATCTGCGAATCCGGTAAAGTGGATCTTGTTTTTTTGCCCGAAAAGGAAACGATATATCCAGAAGGAATTCCGAATGTCGTATTACAAGTTCCTCATTTAATGAGAAATCTTTGTGCGGTTTCCAGGCCGGGCCATTTCGAAGGTGTGCTTCTTGTGATCTCTAGGCTGTTTCACTTTGTGAAGCCTGATTTTGCGTTTTTTGGTAAAAAAGATTATCAACAATATCTTCTCGTCAAAGAGTTTTGTAAAATTCTCGCGTTTCCGGTCGAAGTTATTGGCTGTGAAACGATTCGTTCCGATAAAGGATT
>NZ_QAJG01000028.1:0-22500 GCF_003046425.1 Leptospira borgpetersenii serovar Javanica | reverse complement strand
GTTGCAAGATCCAATTCTTGCCAGAACGAGGCAGCACGAACTCGAACTTTCTTTGGAAAGTTACGCTCTGGAGAATTTTGAAATTTCCGTTCGCACCATAAGGGACTTGAGAAACTTTTCTTCGGATTACAAGCCGCAACCCACCGATTCGGAGAGATGGTACTTTACGATCGCGAGATTTTCCGGATACTTTGACTTTTTGGACGGTTTTCGACCGAAGCGTGTGTCCTTACTCGAAAAAAAAAGAAGTTTCTATTCCGGTTTATTCCTAAACAATGATTACGTACATCATACTCCCAAGGCAAAACCTCTTTACAACAGTTTGACCGCTTCCTACAAGATGGGAGGTTTTACTCTTCCGCTGGTTCGTCTGATCCGAGAGTTGGAGTTAGGAGGAACCTGGTATCACGTTTATAATAGTCCTATTCTAGACGGTTATAGAGTGTTCGTAAAGGCAAATGTGGATTTTACGAGATATTTGGGAATCGAAGCGGAATTGGATTCCAGGGTAAGTCAACCTTGGAGATACACGAATCAGGTTGGAAATACGTACGATACGTTTTATTCTGGAAATGACCCGACCGCTTCGGTTTCTTCGATCAATTTGGAGAGAACGACTCTTCAAAAGGATTTACTCGATGGAACCGGAGTCAACGGGAACAGAGCCGGACAAAACACCGCTTTGAATATCAATCGTTTTATGGGAACGATCAAATACAATCTTCATACCGCAAACTTCAGATTAGGATACAGTATGGATCTTCGTTCGGTTCCGGGGGGAAGAACGGACGGGCTTGTTTCCTTTTATGATCAATCCGTATTTTTCTCGATTTCGATCACCGACTTTACTTTGGGTCAACAGGATTCTTCGGAACTGACAAGAGTTCGTTTGTTTAGATTCCGAAAACGCCCTTTCCAAGCGGGTGACAGCGCAGGAATTTCTTCGGAGAACCCTTGATATGTTGAAGGAAAGAAATCAAACATTCAAACTGATCTTCACAGGTTTAGATTTTGCGAATGCTCTATTTAGCGGGATGCTGGCGTTCGTATTCCGATTTTATTTTTTGGACGAAAACGGAACGGATCGCCGTTACGTGGACGTGGAAAGTTATATTTTTCTTTTTTTTATGTTGGCGTTTTTTCAGGTCATTGTGTTCATCGCGATCGATCTTTATCATCCGAGAAGAGGTCTTTCTTTTATCGACGAATTTTTGACGATCGTAAGCGGAGTGTTTCTTAATCTTGTATTGGTTCTTGCGGTTTTATTTTTCTTTCGGGGAGATTTAGGAAGCGAACGATTTTCCAGATACGTGGTTCTTGCGTTTGCGATCATCAACATTCTGACTTCGGGTACTCTCCATTATACGGCTAGGATCGTGTTGCGGGTTCTTCGTAAAAAAGGATACAATTTAAGAAGTGTTTTGGTAATAGGGGTTTTTGAAACGGCCAAACGTTTTAACGATGCGGTCATCAAACACGGAATTTACGGTTACAAAGTTTTAGGATTCGTCCAAACCAAAGCCGTAAAACCGGTACGAAAAGATATGAAAGTGATCGGTAAGGTCGAAAATATCTGCCGGATTCTGGAAAAAGAAAGACCGGACTTGGTCGTATATACTCTCGAACCTTCCGAGGGCGATTATCTCAAGGAAGTTTTGGACGCATGCGATCACGAAGGAATCGATCTCAAGATCGTTCCCGGATTCCAGGAATTCATCAAGGCTCGGGGAAGAGTAGAGGAGATGGAAGGACTTCCCGTAATTTCGATCCGGAACATTCCGATCCGATTGGGTTATAATAAATTTATCAAAAGGATTTTCGATCTTATCTTTTCTGTTCTTTTCATATTATTTTTTTCTCCCTTTTATCTTGTGATGGCTTTACTCGTAAAATTGACTTCACGAGGTCCCGTGTTTTACTATCAAGAAAGAGTGGGATTGGACAATAGAAAGTTTAAGATGATCAAATTTCGAACCATGGTCGTTCAGACTAGGAGTCAATCCGAAACAACTTGGACGGTTCAAAACGATCCGAGAGTCACGAGCGTTGGAAAAATTCTCCGAAAACTTTCCTTAGACGAAACTCCCCAGTTTTTCAACGTCCTTTTCGGAGATATGTCGGTTGTGGGGCCGAGACCGGAACGTCCTCATTTTGTGGAAAAGTTCAAGAATGATCACAGACATTATATGAGAAGACATGCCGTTAAAGCCGGAATCACGGGACTTGCTCAGATAAAAGGACTTCGGGGAGATACTTCGATCGACGATCGGATTGCTGCCGACATCTATTACATCGAAAACTGGTCTCTTTGGCTCGATCTCAAGATTATTCTACTGACTCCTTTTAAAGGAATCATGGACAAAAACGCATACTAAAACAACTTTGGACGCAAGGGGAGAATCATGAACCTGAACGAAGATTCTTTGCGAAAAATCGCCGAACTCTCGCGTTTGAACATCCGTCCTGAGGAAAAGGAAGCAACTCTTCGGGACTTTAACAAGATTTTGGAATACGTGGATCAAGTAAAAGGTCTGGACGTAAGTTCGATTGGAGACGACGAGATTTACTTTCGGCATGAGAATTCGATTCGTCCGGATCTTGTGGGTCAACATCTTTCTCGGGAAGAAATCGAAAAGTTTGCGCCTTCCTTTCAAAACGGATATTTCGTCGTCCCTAAGGTAATCGAAACATGAACGAAATATTAAGAAAATCTTATGCTGAGCTTAAATCCTCCTTAAACTTGGGAAAAATTTCTGCGACCGAACTTGCAACGGCTTGTATCGAAAGAATTAAGGAAGTGGATGGATCTGTGAAAGCTTTCCTTTCTTTAGATGAAAAAAGAATTTTGGATGCCGCTTCGGAAAGCGACGCGCGCAGAAAGTCGGGGAACCCTCTTTCCGAATTTGACGGAATGCCGATTGCAATCAAAGACAATATTTGTGTCCGGGACTCGATCACTTCCTGCGCCTCAAAAATATTAGAAAATTATAAATCTCCGTTTCATGCGACCGTGATCGAAAAACTGATCGCAAAGGGATTCGTACTGATTCCGAGAGCGAATATGGACGAGTTTGCGATGGGAAGTTCCACGGAAAATTCCGCGTTTCAGACGACTCGAAATCCATTTGACTTGGAGAGAATTCCGGGCGGTTCGAGCGGTGGCTCGGCGGCGGCAGTTGCAGCTTCGATGGTTCCATTGGCTCTCGGTTCCGACACGGGAGGATCGGTTCGTCAACCCGCTTCTCTTTGTGGGCTATACGGACTCAAACCTACTTATGGAACGGTTTCCCGTTACGGATTGGTAGCCTATGCTTCCAGTCTCGATCAGATCGGGCCTTTTTCGAAAGAATTACAAGGTTGTATCGATCTGTATTCGGTGATTTCCGGAAAGGACGAAAGGGATTCTACGTCTCTCAATCATCCCGGTTTTTCCGCCCCTTGGGCTCCCGATTTTAAGGGATTGAAAATCGGTACAATCAAAATGACTTCGGAGATACAACCCGAAGTCGTAAAGGCATATGAAAAAGTCCTCAATCAGTTGAAGGAAAAAGGGGCTACATTAATTGAACTTGATTTTTCCAAATTCGATTTTGCGATCCCGATCTATTACATCATTGCCACGGCGGAATGTTCTTCCAATCTTTCTCGTTTTGACGGGATTCGTTTCGGATCTAGAAAGGACAAAACCGGAAAACTCGAAGACCTTTTTGTCGATTCTAGAACGACAGGATTTGGTTCCGAAGTAAAACGAAGAATTTTACTCGGTACTTTTTCCCTTTCCGCGGGCTACTACGACGCGTATTACGGAACCGCACAGAAGGCAAGGGTACTCATTCGTAAAGAATACGACTCGTTTTTCTCCAAAGTCGATTTTATCTTGCAGCCTACTTCTCCGACGACCGCTTTTAAAGTCGGAGAAAAAACGAAAGACCCGATTCAGATGTATAAGGCGGATATCTGGACCACGAGCGTGAATCTGGCGGGAATTCCCGCAATCAGTGTTCCGATGGGAACGGACGAGAAGGGACTTCCGATCGGACTACAAATCACCGCTCCTCATTTCCAAGAAGGAAAACTTTTCGGAGCGGCTCAAGCCATTGGTGCATTAGAAGATTTGAATATTAAATTTCCGGAAAATATTGGATGAGTAATTTAACGGCAAGAGTCATCCCCTGCCTGGACATCAAGGATGGACGGGTAGTAAAGGGGGTTAACTTTGTCGACCTTGTGGATGCGGGAGATCCTGTGGAATCCGCTGGGATCTACGAGGAAAACTTAGCGGACGAACTCTGCTTTTTGGATATCACCGCGTCTTCCGACCGAAGGGAGATTCTGCTGCATCTTGTGGAAAGAATCGCCGAGAAAATTTTCATTCCTTTTACGGTAGGAGGTGGAATCCGAACTGTAGCCGATGTCAAAGCTGTTTTGGAAAAAGGAGCGGATAAGATTTCGATCAACACCGCTGCTTTTCAGAATCCGGAGCTTTTAACGCATTCGTCCGAAATATACGGGTCCCAATGTATCGTTTGCGCGATCGATGTGAAGTTTCAGAAAGAAAGAGATCGATATGAGATCTTTTTACACGGAGGACGAACGGAAACCGGGAGAGAGGCGCTTGATTGGGCTCGGGAAGCTGTCGGAAGAGGAGCTGGTGAAATTTTACTTACGTCTATGGATCGGGACGGAACTAGAAACGGATTCGATATCAACCTTCTAAAAAGTTTTTCTTCGTCCCTTGAAATACCGATTATCGCTTCGGGTGGGGCGGGCAATCCGGAACACATGGTGGAAGCGATCTTAAGAGGAAAGGCGGATGCAGTTCTTGCGGCTTCCATATTTCATTTCGGAGAATATTCCATCCGCGAAACGAAAAGAGCCATGCAGGAAATGGGAATTTCCGTTCGACTGGATTGAAGAAATGAACATTTATCTCTAAAAGTTATACGCTGAAAGTAACTTTTCAGTTGTGTTACTTTTTACTAATTTACAACTTATGATTAATGCTGAATGGATTTTGAATTGTGTCCGAATAAATTGGACCTAACAGGGGAGAGTCGGATACGTTGTTTGTCTTTTGTAACTCCTTTTATGGGAATTTTATCGCGTTACTTTTTTCCGAATCCAATCCTACTCGAAAACAAATGAATTCACCGAATTTTAGGAAATTCGAATGTTTCGTAATCTTCAAGTAAAGCGAAAACTTTCACACTTTTAGGATTGGTAGGGCCTTGTGAAAATGGAGGCCCATTTTGTTTTGTTTGTTATAAAGCGTTAATGACTGCTAGCACCTCTTCGAAGTATGAGTTTCTGGAAGCTGTGTTTGGGTGACTGCTAAACGATAGTTGGTAGTGATCTAAATCCTTAACGAATTGTTTCTCGGCCGGTAATTTTGAAGACATCTTGGCGCTTGTGCTAGTCACCATTCCGTCGTTTTTACCAGCAAAACTAGGATTTCCATTTTTCAAAAGATCGCAACCTATGATGAAAACTGATCCCGACCCCGGATGTCCCTGACAAACACTCATTTCTCCGTAAAATGCGGTGATTCGCGAATCTTTGGAAGATTCTGCAAGAAGCCGCTCTAAATATGGGTTCGAAGCACCGACTATAATTTCGTTATCCGGGACCTGATACGATGTGCCTAACGCGTTTGTGTAAGCGAGATCTCTTCCGCCAGAGGTTCCGGTCACAAAACCAATCAGTTCCCCTAATGTTCCAAGTTCTCCCCGATAACTGGAAGAGGCAAAGGGGGAGCCAAAATATGGGGCACCCAAACTGACCATGAAGTCGATCACGTCATTCGTATTTTTGGGATGATAAAGGGCCGACCTACCTACGAGTCCACCCATGGAATGGGCGAGCAGAATCACCTTGTCGTCGGAAGTGAACACTGCGTTTAATTTTTCGAGAAGTCTTCTTGCGTTGTTTTCTACGTAGTCCGAGGTGCGATATGTGAAAACGTAAAGTTCGTAAGAGGATTGAACTCCGGAAATATTCTGAGAATACATTTCCAAGGCGTCGTCCCAAATTTTTCTGATATTTTCAACTTTCTTAGCTTTGCTCGTTGGAGGTTGAAAATCTCTTTCCTCGAAGTCCCAGCCGTGAATCAAAATGATTTTAGGTTTGTCTATTTTTAAATGTGGAGCGGCAGTCACGAACTGATCCAACGTGAAACTGCTTCTCGAAACAATGGAAGAGATCGAAATGAATTTGTAGAGTTCGTGATTTAATTCGTCCCAAAACACGATTCCAAAATTTTTCAACAATTCATTTGTTGCTTTTTTGTCTTCGGAGTGATTTTTACAGAAGAAGAACTGGCCGAAACAAAGAAGAATCAAAAAAAGTCTATAAAAAAGTCGAGTTGGTTTCATATCCTTTTCACGATAGAACGAAGAGAAATGAGAAAATGCAAGTGAAAATTTTAGAAATTAATCTTGTTTTTTGTATTTTAATTTGAATATAAGATAATATACTTAAGTATATTATGATTATAGTACATGTTACTTAAGAACTTGTCCCCAAACCTGAGAAAAGAAATCGGCTCCAAAAGTTCGTAATAAAGCGAAAACGTAGGAGTTCCCACGGATCATGGCTCTTTGAACATTTACGGACGATTTTTATACGGATATAGAAGACTTCGCAAAATCGGGCTTAGAGCCGGTATTGTTGGCTTTTTAAGAAAATGCACTATTCTAACTTTTGAAAAAATCTGATTGCAATATACGTCCGAGCGGTAATTCGAAAGGGTGTTCGGTTGAATTTGACGAAGGGAGATTCTTTTATGTTTGATGCTCGGATCCTTCGTAAATGTTATTTGTAGAAATTGTATCCGTATCGCTCAAACCTCACAAAAAAAAGATTATTAGAGTCCGATTTATTTTCAACAAACTTGAATGCCGAATTATTATATTCTTTTTTTTTTTAATGTAGATTGATTTTTTCCTGTGAAAGTGTTGATTTGAAGAAGAAAAATGAGCCAACGGGATTCTCTTTCATAATCATCTTATCTATTTATGTGGAATTATATTCTTTCTATTTTTAATTTGGTGCTTATTTTTGTTGGGGTAGATGACTTCGAAAAACGTTTAGGATCCTATGTTGAAATTGCAAGCTTCAGGATTCTTGGGAGGATAAGAGGGAATTTTGGATAAAAAAATATTTCCTTTTTTCTTGGAAATTTTCTTTTTAGTCGTTTTCTTCTTTAGAACTTGTCCCAAAACCCGGATGTAAGAACTCCTACGAGAGTGTTCCAACGATAAAATCCGTTAGAAAAGCCATAAATCACCGATCTGCGTGAATTTCCACGTTCTATTACGAACTTATGAAATGATTGTGCTGATTTCTTTTAGAGTCTGTCCCAAAACGTAGGAACAATTGCGGCGATCCGCGAGGATTCCGATAAGATCGAATGATTTTGGGACAAGTTCTTTAGGGTGATTGGGACAATTTTCTTCTCTGTTTTTCTGAGAGACTTTCCTTTATGAGCGACCGTAAAAGCGAGATGCTTTCGTTTCCCCCACCGGCATTCTTAATTCTGTCGAATCAAGAATGCCATACTAGAAACTGCCTTATATTCAAGAATCATACTAATCTATGGATCCCAGCATAATAATTGCTTTTGCATTTGTTATGTCGAACTGGCTTTAAATAGAAAAAACAGAAGAAGTTGGTGAAATTCTTTAAAAAATCCTGTTAAAGATCGTCGAACGGGACGAAATCGAAGAAATTTAGAATATTATAAAAATTGAATCTGTGGAACGAATGAGACCATCCTTGTAGATATTCCTACTGAGTGTTGATGACGGACAAAACCTCGTTAAAATAAGCATTCCTGGAAATCGTATTCACATGATTACGGAACGAAAGTTGTGCATGATCAAAATCCTTAGGGAATTGTTTTGCTCCCGGTAATTTGGAGGACATCTTGGCGCTTGTGGAACTTACGATTCCATCGCTTTTATTCGCAAAACTTGGATTTCCCTCCGATAAAAAACCGCAGCCGATGGTATAGATCGTATCCGAGCCTGGATGGTTGTTACAAACGCTCATTTCTCCGTAAAAAGCGATTATTTTCGAATCTTTGGAAGATTCTGCGAGAAGCCGTTCCAGATACGGATTAAAAGCTCCGTTTATGTACTCGTTCGGAGTCGGAACCTGATACGATGTGCCTAACGCGTTTGTGTAGGCGAGATCTTTTCCACCTTCACTTCCGGTCATAAATGCGATTAAGTCGCCTAACTTTCCGAAATTGCCTTGATAGCTAGAAGATGCAAAAGGTGAACCTAGATAAGGAGTTCCCAGGGTTACGATCAAGTCGATTACGTCATTCGTGTTGTTTGAATGGTAAAGGGCGGATCTACCGACAAGTCCACCCATGGAATGAGCGAGCAAAATTACCTTGTCGTTCGAAGTGAACACTGCGTTTAATTTATCGATCAGTCTTTTTCCGTTGTTTTCCACGTAATCCGAGGTTCGATACGTAAAAGCATAAAGTTCATAAGAGGATTGAACGCCGGAAATATTCTGAGAATACATTTCCAAAACGTCATCCCAGGTTTCTCTCAAATTCGTTACCTTACTGAATTTATCCGTAGGGGCTTGGGTATTCTTTTCCTTAAAATCCCAGCCGTGGATCAAAATGATCTTGGGTTTGTTTTCTTTCAATCCGGGATTTACTAATATGAATTGGTCCGCATTGAATTGACTTTTTAAAGTGAAAAAAGGGATTGGAACGAACTTATAGAGTTCATGATTGAATTCTCCCCAAAATAAGAAGGTCAAAGTTTGCAAGATTTCTTCCGCCATATTTTTCTTTTTAGTTAGGTTCAGTTTGTCCTTAAACTTATTCCAGGATAAATCGGCGCACGAAGTGAATAAGCTGAAGCAAAGAAAGAGTCCGAAAAATTTAGAGAGGATTAGAAATAATTTCATACCTTTCAAGTAAAGGCGAAAGATCGAAAAATGCAAGAGATAATTCTTAAAATTAAACGATGATTGCAAAAGATTACGAAAGCAGAACGGGAAACGAAGTTTCAAAAAATCGAATATTTCATTTACGATTTACGATTCGGTCCAAGACGATTCCGGTTGCAACAGTGACGTTTAAAGAAGAAAGATTTCCGTGCATGGGAATTCGAAGGACAAAGTCCGATTTTTCCAACAGGATTCTTTTGACCCCTTCTCCTTCGTTACCCATGAGAATTGCGAGCTCTTTGAGTTCCGGAAGTTTGGACCAGTTTTCCGTTCCTCGGTCGCTTGTGGACACAATCCAATAGCCGTTTTCTTTTAAGAGTTCCAGAGTGTTTGCAAGATTTTTGACCGTGAAAATTTTTAGGAACGAAAGTGCACCCGAAGAAACCTTCTCTACTACGGGAGTGATTCCCGCCGATTCCCTTTCGGGGAGAATGATGTTCGTAACTCCGAAACACTCTGCGGTTCTCAGAATATTTCCCAAGTTCCCCGGATCTTGGATTCGATCCAAAATGAGAAAGGTCCCCGGTTTTTCAGAGAGGTATTCTTCCAGATTTTTTTTGTCGGAAATTTGTTGTCTAAAAGGACTTTTGAGAGCGACTACTCCTTGGTGATTTCTTCCGGGAACGAGCGAGTCTAATTTCGAACCGGAAATCCTATGAACTTTTACGAAAGAAGGAAGTCGGTTTAATATTTTTTCGACGATATCCGTTCCCGGATTCTCTTTAACATACAAATCGGTAAAAGGAAAAGAATGTTCTTTTCCAATATGGGCCTCCGTAAGTTCGATAAGAGTCCGTTTTCCAAAGATGTATTCCGATCTGGTTATTTTCTCCTCCAACGGATTCCATCCTTCGTGTCTTCGATCAGAATGCCCTGAGCTAAAAGTTGGTCTCTAATCGCGTCGGAACGTGCAAAGTCCTTATTCTTTCTTGCAACCTGTCTTTCTTGGATAAGGGAATCGATTTCCGAATCGATTAGAGGATCTTTTTGGGATTCGAAGTTTAAGATTCCGAATATACGATCATAATATGCAAGAATTTGAATGAATTCCTTCGCTGAAATTTCCGCAACTCGATTTTTTTTCGAATCAAGAAAGGCGTTTATCGTTTTTAAAGATTCGAAAACTACGGCTAAAGCTTTAGAAACGTTTAAATCGTCGGCCAAGGACTCTTCAAATTCCTTTTTCCATCTTAGGGTAAGTTCGTCATTAAACGAATAGGACGGGTCTATTTTTACGTTTTGTGCTATGTCCAAAAGACGGTCCAAGCAATTTTGGATTTTTCTAATATTCGCCGACGCTTCCGCGATTCGATCCGTAGAAAAGTTCAGCTTAGAACGATAATGGGCCGAAATCAAAAGAAAGCGAATTGCTTTCGGATCCAAACCCTGACCTACAAGATCGCGTAACGTATAAAAATTTCCCTTGCTCTTGGACATCTTTTGTCCTTCTACCAGCAGATGTTCGGAGTGAAGCCAGGTTCTCACAAAGGATTCTTCGGGAAAGGCCCCTTCTGACTGTGCAATTTCGTTCTCGTGGTGTGGAAACAAAAGGTCGACTCCGCCCGTATGAATGTCCACGCCGCTTCCGTAAATCTTGCGGATCATCGCGGAACATTCCAAATGCCACCCTGGTCTGCCGGTGCCGACTGACGTTTTCCAGGAGGCTTCCCCTTTCCGTTTCGGGCTTTTCCAAAGAACGAAGTCTCTCACATCTTCTTTATCGTATTCATCCGTGTCGTAGCGGGTTCCGGTTTTCATTCCGGACGTATCAATCTTGCTGAGTTTTCCGTAACCTTCGAACTTTTGGATGGAGAAATAAAGGTTCTCGTCTTTTTCATAAACGAGTCCTTGGTTCTGCAATTTTTGGATGATCTGGATCATCTCCGGAATCGATTCCGTGGCTTTGGGGTAGTGTTCTAAAAATTCGGCGGAAACGGTTTTTAAATCTTCGAAGAAGGCTTCCGTCCAAGGGGTCGTAAATTCTTGGATGCTTTTTTGGGAGGCGATGGAATCTCGGATGATCTTGTCGTCGATATCCGTGATGTTCATCGTCATATCCACGCCGTATCCCAAAAGTTTGAGGGATCTGCGCAAAACGTCTACAAAAAGAAACGCGCGTAGATTTCCGATATGTGCGAAATTATAAACCGTAGGACCGCAGGAATAAACAGTCACTCGGTGCGGATTTGCGGGGGAGAATTTTTCTTTTTTACCCGAAAGGGAATTGTAGAACTGGATCTCTATCATTCGGGAAAGAAAATTTCCCTCACAAATTCTAAATTAGCTCCGTTTTGTTTATCGTCTTTTAGGCCGGCTTCGTTTCCTTCTGTGGGATAAACTTGCATCCTCTTGTCGCAACTCAGGTGATTGAAGAATGCGAATACGGATTTGGGATGAGAGATTTTATCGTCCATCCCGACGGAAACCAGGGTTGGAATTTTGATCTTCTTGGAGAAGTTTATGCTATCATAATATGCTAAACTTTTTTTCATCGCGGTTTTTTTGATTTTGGAGCTGTTCAGTTGGGCGTTCAGCTCCTTCATCCAACTTTTTTCAAGTTTGAGTTGAAGATCGTCTATATGGCAGAAGTTAGGAGTTTCTAAAATCAAACCTTTGATCCGGTTCGTATAGGCCGCGCCGAAAACGGCAAGAGAGGCTCCCATGGATTTTCCAAAAAGGATGATCTTATCTCCGTCGATCCCGTCGGTAAGTCTTAAGAATTCAATAGTGCGAATCACATCCAGATACAATCCTTTCATGTAGAAAGAATCCTTTCCGTCCAGGCCCTTTGTGAAATAACCGGGAGTCCAATCCGGGTCGGGGATTTCCCCTTCTTTGAGTAGAGGGCGAACCAATTGAGAACCATGACCTCTGAGATTGAGGATGAGCTGAGCGACTCCGTTTTCGGTAAGTCCTTTGATGATGGCAGGTCTGTCTATTCCGTAGTCGTGAAAATAAACCACCACGGGAAGATCTCCTCGTTTTCGAGGGATTACAAGGGTTCCTGTCAAGGTTGCATTTTGCCAAGATTGAAAGGAAATATCATAGATGGTTTCTTTGATAATCGAGCCTTTGAGGAGGGCCTTGGATTGTTTTTTAATCGGAAAGTTTTTTAAATCCCGGATTGCCTCGGACCAAAATTCGTCGAGATTGGTAGGGCTGTGAAGCTCCGGATAAGTTTGAAAACATTCGTCAAAACTGATCGCCATCTGGAAACATCGTTTTCACTGAACCGGTGGTGTAAAGTGTTCTTTTGAGGAATAAAGGGTCTGTAGAAGAAGTACTGCAATTGTCATCGGGCCGACTCCACCCGGAACCGGAGTATAAAAAGAGGAATGATTTTTTGCCTTGGAAATTTCAATGTCTCCCACGTTCCCCGGGTTGTAACCTGCATCCAAAAGAACTGCACCTTTGGAAATCCAATCAGCCTTGATGAACTCCGGTTTGCCTACTGCCCCGACGACGATATCTGCCCGACGAACGATCTCCGGAAGATTTTGGGTTTTGGAATGACAAAGTGTGACGGTTGCGTTCATTTCCGTGAGAAGCATCGCCATCGGTTTTCCCAAAATCGGAGAACGTCCAACTACGACAGCGTTTTTGCCCGAAACGTTGATACCGTGTTCTTTCAGTAAAAGAACGATACCGTAGGGAGTACAAGGAAGATAGGTTTCCACTCCCATGGAGAGTTTTCCGAAAGAAAGAGTAGTGACTCCATCGACGTCTTTGCGGAAAGAGATTCGATCGAAGGCGGCTCGTTCGTCGATTTGAGAGGGAGAAGGATGTTGAAGTAGGATTCCGTCGATGTTCGGGTCGGCGTTGAGTTTGTCTATGACCGAGAGTAATTCTTCCGTCGTCGTCTGTTCTCCCAATCGGATCATTTCCGAACCCATCCCCACGCCATGGCAGGCTTTGATTTTCATGGAAACATAAGTTTCGGAAGCGGGGTTGTTTCCGACTAGGATCGTCGCAAGTTTTGGAATCTTAAGATTTTTTGTTTTTCGTTCCTCGATTTCGCGGCGAATTTCATTTCTGATTTTTTCAGAGAGTTTTTTTCCATCTAAGAGAATCGGATCCATACTTCTCAGGATTTAAGGTATATCTTCTCTGTCAGGTAAAAAATATCCTTTCCGGTGAAACCGAAAGCGTAAAATGAGTCTATGTCTGAAATACCGATCGTTAGTAATCATGATTTGGAAAAATACGTGGATCGTAAAGTTGTCGTCCAAGGTTGGGTACACGGAATCAGAGGAAGCAATGCAAGGCAGTTCATCTCGCTAAGAAACGGTGGAAGAATTTTACAAGTTCTCGCGGAAAAGGAAATATTAGGCGAAGAAGTTTTTCAAACCGTAAAACATCTCCGTCAAGAAACTTCCGTATCTGTGGCGGGAACTTTGGTGAAAAACGAAAAATCATCGGTCGGGTTCGAACTGATAATGGATCGGATTCGAATTGTAGGGGAATCCGAAAATTATCCGATCACTCCGAAAGAGCACGGGATCGATTTTCTAATCTCTCAGAGACATCTTTGGTTGCGTTCTTCCAAACAATTGGCGATCCTTCGGGTAAGAGACAACCTTTCCTTTGCGATTCGTAAATATTTCCACGAACGGGATTTTCTTTTGATCGATACTCCGATTCTTACCGGGTCAGTAGGAGAAAGTGCCGGAACATTATTTTCCGCGGAATATTTCGATCTTGGGAATGCGTATCTTGCTCAGACCGGGCAACTTTATTTGGAAGCGGCGATTTTTGCGCACAACAAAGTATTTTGTTACGGGCCGACTTTTAGAGCCGAAAAAAGCAAAACGAGAAGACATTTGACAGAGTTCTGGATGGTGGAAGCGGAGGTTGCATTTGCCGGTCATGCTGACAATTTAAAATTGCAGGAAGACTTCGTTAAAACCGTCATCAAGGAAACGGTTCAAAATTCTTTACAAGATTTGAAAGTATTGGGAAAAGATCCGACTCCACTACTTGCATATCTAGAAAAGGATTTCCCGGTGATCGATTATACAAAAGCGTTAGAAATTTTGAAACTTAAGGGAGAGGATATCGTTTGGGGAGATGATATCAACTCCGAAAGAGAACAGATGCTAACGATGGAATTCGGAGGTCCGATCTTCATCCAAAAATATCCGAGAGAAGCAAAGGCGTTTTATATGAAGGTGAATCCGGATAATCCAAAGACAGTTTTAAACGCGGACTTAATCGCGCCTGACGGAGTAGGGGAGATCATCGGAGGGTCGGAAAGAGAGGAGAATTACGAGAACATCATTCTTAGACTCGAAGAGGAAAAACTTCCCGTGGAATCTTATGATTGGTATTTGGATTTGAGAAAATACGGTTCGGTTCCTCATTCCGGTTTTGGGCTCGGTTCGGAAAGGATGATCGCATGGATTTGTGGACTTCAGCACGTTCGAGAGTGTATCCCATTTCCAAGAATGATGGAAAGATTGTATCCCTGATTTTTTTCGGGTATTTTCTCCGGCTCATCCGATAAGAAAAAGAGAGGTATCGTATGGGCCAGAATTTAGCAGTATCCAATCCGTCTTCCATCGAAGAAACCGCTTGGGAATTATTCGAAACGGGTTCTTACGAGGAAGTGATCGAGATCGCAAAAAAGAATCCGAATCACGCTTTTTTAAATCATCTGAGTGGGATTGCCGGATTTGAATCCGGTTCCGAATGCGAAATAAATTATTTTCTCAAAGGCTCTTCCGTACTGACACCGCTGTTGGAAGCTTATCTTCTCAAAGAAGCGGGAAAATTAAGGGAGGCCGCAAAAAAGTTTCATTCGTATTTTAAATCTTCTTCCGTTCCAATCGCGTATTCAACTCTTAGAACTGGGATTCTCGTAAGCGAAAATGCAGTGGATTTCAAAACGGTCTTGGATTTAATCTCCGTTTACAAAACCCGTTTCTCGGACGATTCCTTTTGTAAGGCGGAGTTTTTTTCCAACTATCATCTTAGAAGTTACAAAGAAGCGATTCAAGTTTTTGCGGAGAATGCAAAACGTCTTTCCGAGGAAAGAGACGTTATGGGTGCGTTGGGACTTGCTCTTGTTTATATTGGAAAATTCGACGAAGCGAAGTCCGTTCTCGAGAAAATTCCCGGATATGAGGAACTTCCCACTTTTGACGAAAAGAAAAAAGAATTCTCCGAAAAGATAGCGAATATTCCCAAAATGGAAGCGAAACGAAAATCCCTTTCTATGCAGGAATTGATCGATTTAGGATTTGCTTATCTTTTTTCGGAAAACTTTCAGAAGGCGGAAGAAGTTTTCAGAGAGTTGGTTGCGACCCGGAGTTAAATTAAAAAGTTGAATTAGATTATAGGAACAATCTAAATTTTGTCGTAGTTCCTGACTTATAGCCTCGCTTCACAATCAAAGAATCATGAGAATTTCTTCGACGCCTTAACGAAGAACAACAATAAGTCGGTCATTTATGGTAAGCCATGAGTGCTTACAGAATCGATTTGTATAAAATCACCTAAATCTTAACGTAAGACAGTGATTCGCAACTCGCAATACTCCTTACCAATGAGCGATATAACGTTGAAATTGGTAAGGAGTATTGCACGTTCGTGTAATTTTTGAGTTTATGCGTATGTCAGTTGAGATTGGCGATTCTCAATTGTAATACGATTGGAGAGAAGGATTGCCTTGGATTCCAAGTTGTATTCTTTGGCGAGAATTCCCTTTTTTTCTTTGGCTTCTCCTTTTAGTCTTGAAGCGCCTCTTTCTAAAAGGAATCCGATTAAAACCCGCGCAGTGGACTGGACCACCTCGAAAGCGACCTCGTCCCTTGTGGAGGAATTTTCGATAGCGGAATAGGATTCTACGATTTTTTCAAGAGCCTCTTTGTTTTCGTTTAACAAAGAGGAAACACTGATTTTGGAGAATTCTTCTTCGAAATACTGGCGTAAATGTCCCTTTGCAGACATGCCGGATACGATCCCACCGATGGCTGCCACGATTTGGAGTTGTGTTGTTCCTTCGTAGATGTTTGTGATTCTCACGTCTCTATAGATTCTGGAAATGTCGTAGTCGTAGGTAAATCCCGCTCCTCCGTGGATCTGAAGACCGTCGTATGCGATCTTATTTGCGGCTTCTGTAATATAATACTTAGATAATGGAGTAAAAAGGTTCGCCAGTTTTTCCCATTTACGAATCGTTTCATCTTTTTTGATATCACGTTCGCCGATACCTTTCTCCTTCATTCTTTCCGACTTCCAGTGATAAAGATCGATGGAACGGGACGCTTCCAGCAGAACGGCTCTCATCCCCGCGATTTCGCGATCCATACAGGAAAGCATTCTACGAACGGCGGGGATATTTTGGATCGTTTTTCCGAACTGTTCTCTTTCGGAAGCGTATTTTTTCGCTTCCATATAAGCCGCCGTAGCGATTCCCATCGCTTGAGCGGCGATCGAAAGTCTTGCACCGTTCATCATCGCCATGGAATAACGAATCAAACCGTAACCTTCTTCTCCGATAAGAATTCCGGGAGAGTTTTCATAAACTACTTCGCAAGTCGGAGAACAGTGAAGCCCCATTTTCTTTTCGATTCCTGCGATAAAAACGTCGGAGCTTTTTACCAAGAAGAAGGAAAGACCGCGGGCTCCGCTCGTGGGAGTTCCGGTTCTTGCAAGAGTTAAAATTACCGCAGGAATATCTCCGAACCCGCAACCGTGCGTGATGAAACGTTTGGCGCCTGTGAGTCTCCAGACTCCGTTTTCGTCTTTTACCGCCTTGGTTTGAAGATTCGGGAGATCCGATCCGTAGTTTGGTTCGGTCAAAGCCATTGCTCCGAAAACTTCTCCGTTTGCCATTTTAGGAACATATTCTTTCACCATTTCTTTGGAACCGAAACGCTCTATGGTTTCTGCCAGGTTGAGACATCCGAGTGCGATTGCAAAGGAGCCGTCCGCTCTGGAAAATACTTCCATCATCATAGTTTGAACGGTCGCGGGAATTCCGAGTCCTCCATGTTTTCTTCCGATGCTATAGGGGAGAATCCCGGCGTCTTTGACTTGGTTGATTCCTTTGGCCATCGAATTTGGAAACGTGACCTTTCCGGAAGAATATTTCAGACCTTCTATATCCATATCCTTTGCAAGTGGTGCGATTTGTTTGCCCGCGATATCCCCTCCAGATTATAAAATAGATTTATAATATTCTAATGCATCTTCGTAAGATCCTGGTGCCATTGCCAGGGATTCTTTTCCGGTTTTTTGATATTCTTTATGATCCTCAAAATCCCCTTCGAAGCCGTCTATGATTTCCTTCCAGTTTACGATGGATTGGAAGTTTTCCTGTAAGTCTTGATTTTCTAAAAAGTAATTATTCTCGATCATTTTAAATCCTTTATAAACTTTTGTTCCAATGCGTTTAGTTTCTTTACCACTCAGGGTTTGCGTTGTGCTTATGGAAATCGAAATTCTTTTTATCGAACGGCGTTTGGACAATCGAAATCGATTTATTTTTGAATCTTTATCCGTTCTCCGAAGAAAGTTTCGACAGGAATTTCGATTTTGAGAGGTGAAACTCTTCTTATTTTAATCCACAAATTCGATTTCTTTCAAGAAGAATCGGGTACATTGGAGGATCTTTCTACAACTTCGATAAAGGCCGTACAGTTCGATTGACGGTTTCACTCTGGAGGAATACTCAATTCAGCCTGCTTTGAAAAGGACTTTTCGTACTTGCGAATGGCTCTAAAAAAATTCGAGACATGTTATCTCACCTAACTGGAGCGTTGATCATTGAGGTTAAAAAAGCCTTTCTTAGGAAGTTTTCAAAATGACGGGATCTTTTCTTTTTTCAAGAAATCGAACGGAATCTATTTTGGATTGAGTAAGAAAGAGGTTATTTTCAATTTTCTAAGAAAAGAAAAACCTTTTTACTTCGGAAATTTGAAGCGAATGAATTTGAATGCTAATACTATCAGAACCCGTCGAGCGCCAATAGAAGCGAGACGCTGAGTTTCTCGAGCGCCAATAGAAGCGAGACGCTTTAGCTCCCAGCTTGATCTTTTGGTAAAGCAGAAAACTAAAGTGTTGCTTCTCTAAGGATCGTTTTTGCAGTCTTTGGGATACGCCGTAAACGAAAAAGCCACCTTTCGGTGGCTTTTTACCTATAAAACTGTTGAATTCTAAGTAAGATGATTTACTTAGTCGCGTCGGAAGCAGCTTTTTTCAAAGATTCTTCGGCGGCGATAGCTTGTTTTTGCAGTTCTTCAGGATTTGAGTGGATCAACGGGCTCACACCTGGAATACCTGGTGGAAAAAGCAGACCAACAGATGCAACGAAAGATCCTTTCACTTCACCTGGTTTGTAGGTAGTGAAAGAAATTCTGTAAAGACCTCTTACTAAAAGTTTTTTAGTATCGATGTTTTTCAGATCGTCAAAAGATTTTGGAGGATTTGGGATCTTGATTCTAGTAAGAGAGTTGTATTTATTGTGTCTCTCTTCTTTATAAGTATCATCACCATCATCATCATCGTCCAATTTTTGAACGGGTTTTGCTTTCGCAGCTTTGGCGATTTGGTCAGGCATAATCGCCGACATTCTTTCTACACGGATCCAGGTATCAAACCAATGTGGCATTGATTTTTCTTCCGGGGTTGCCGCTTTGAAAGCATCGCTTACTAAGTCTCCGTCGCCTGGTTCCCCGATTTCGCCTGTTGGGGAAATCATACGAACTCCCATTTCAGCGATTACAGCTGGGATCCAAACATAGAGATAGTATGCTTTTTTGTTTCCGTCGACTAAACCGTCCGGCGCTTGTCCTGGCTTTACATATCCGTAATAGTTGATCACAGATCCATAGGGAAGGAACGTTTTTACGGTTTCGTTTGTTCCTGGAACTGTGCTCTCGCTCAGAACAAAAGAGCTTTTAAGGCTTGGCAAACCACCGAACGCACCACAAGCGGTAATGCTTGCAAAGAGTGCAGCGGAGATCGCCAAAATCGAAAGTTTTTTCATAGACTCTCCTTAGTTAGAAAATCACGGTATGAACCTAGGAATTTTTTGTAAATCAATATTGGATAATTTTTATTCGAAAGCACGTAATTTAAATTATAAGCGAATTGGGGCAGAGGTTTTGGAAGAAACGGAAAGAATGTATTTTTCATTTAAAAATGGTCTTCGTTTTTTGATGTGGGAATTTTTTGAAAACTCAAGTATCAACCCGATTTGGAAAATACGGGTTTTGTTATTTTTTTTGAAAAAATCTCTTTAACCAATCGAACAAGTCCAGAATCCACGATAGGATTCTTCCGAAAATGGTTGTATAAGAATATCTTTTCAATAACTCCCGAACTCTTTCTTGTTCTTCGGAAGTGAATTCTAAACGAATGTTGTTTTCTTCCGCCTCGATCTGGACCCTTTCTTTTTTATTTCGGATATCCACGATTCGAACTTCTACGTATTCCCAGCCGAGGGTTTTTACACTTTGGAGCCTTCTTTCTCCGGAGATTAAAGTGTTGTTTAAATCAATCAAGATGGGATGCAAAAGTCCTAGTTTTTGTATGGATTCTTTCAGAGAGCCGAGGTCTCCCAAATCTTTACGAATGCGATTTTTTACTTTGATGTCTGAAACTCGAATTTTCATGGTTCTCAAAAATATTGTGAGTGTCTTTGCTTCAATTCAAATCTAATTCAAGCCGCTCTAATTTGTTCCGGGATGGAAAAGGAACATGTCTTGGATCTTCTTGACACTGAAGGAATCCGTAGGTTTTTGGGATCAGAGCGGGTCTTCCCGTCAATTTTCACCTATCAGGAACAACAGATGTCTTTGAAAGATTTTATTTTTACTTCGGAATCAGTTGGTGAAGGCCACCCGGACAAGGTCTGCGACCAAATTTCCGATGCGATTTTGGACGCATACCTCGAACAAGATCCGAAATCCAGAGTTGCTTGCGAAACCCTAGTGACCACAAACTTGGTCGTGATTGCAGGTGAAATTACAAGTAAGGGAAAGGTAGACGCTCAAGAAATTGCAAGAAATGTAATTCGTGATATCGGTTACAATGATATTACCATGGGTTTCGACGCGGACTTTGCCGTCGTTTCCGCTCACGTTCATGCTCAAAGTCCGGACATCTCTCAAGGGGTTACCGAAGGAGAAGGTCTTTTCAAAGAGCAGGGAGCAGGGGATCAGGGTTTGATGTTCGGTTTTGCGATTAATGAAACTCCGGAATTCATGCCGATGCCGATTTATTATTCTCACGAGTTGGTAAAACACTTAGCCGGACTCAGACATTCCAACAAATTGAAATTCTTAAGACCGGATGCTAAATCTCAGGTTACGGTAGAATACAAAGACGGGAAACCGGTTCGTGTAGATACCGTCGTTATCTCCACCCAACATTCTCCCGACGTGACTCATAAACAAATCGAAGAATCTCTCATCGAAGAATGTATTAAGAAAGTAATTCCGGCAAATCTTCTCGTTAATACGAAGTATTTCATCAACCCGACTGGTCAGTTCATCGTAGGCGGTCCTCATGGAGACGCGGGCCTTACTGGAAGAAAGATCATTGTAGATACGTACGGTGGATACGGAAGGCACGGGGGGGGAGCGTTCTCCGGTAAGGATCCTTCCAAAGTGGACCGTTCTGCCGCTTATATGGGGCGTTATATCGCAAAGAACGTAGTTGCTTCCGGTCTTGCGGACAAATGCGAAGTACAACTTGCATATGCGATCGGGGTTGCGGAACCGGTTTCGATTCACGTGGACACATTCGGAACAGGAAAAATCTCCGAGGAAGAATTGGTCAAAAGAATCCGTGCAAACTTCAAGCTAACTCCGAGAGGAATCATCGAATCTCTGAAACTTCTCGAAAAAGGAAGAAAGTATAGAGAGACTGCATCGTATGGACATTTCGGAAGAAAAGGGTCCACATTCACTTGGGAAGAAACCGATAAAACGGTAGCTTTAAAAGGATAAAAAAATGGGAGCTCCAAGCATATCGACTGCGACAGAAAAAGCGACTCGTGATGGTTATGGAGATGCACTGCATGAGCTGGGAGTTTCCCGTCAGGATGTAGTCGTCTTGGACGCAGATCTTTCCGGTTCCACGAAAACCAATAAGTTTGCAAAGAGCTATCCGGATCGTTTTTTCAACGTGGGTGTTGCCGAACAAAATTTAGTTGGTCATGCCGCGGGGCTTGCGCTTTCCGGACTCGTTCCGTTTGCTTCTTCCTTTGCGATGTTTCTTTCCGGAAGAGCCTGGGAAGTCGTTCGTAATAGCGTAGTTTATCCGTTTTTGAACGTGAAGCTCGTGGCCTCTCACGGTGGAGTGACTGTAGGGGAAGATGGGGCCTCTCATCAATGTATCGAAGACTTTGCAATCATGAGAGCCATTCCGGAAATGACTGTGATTTGTCCTTCCGATTACAACGAATGTAAGCAGGTAATTCACACAATTGCGGATTATAAAGGCCCGGTTTATGTTCGAGTGGGTCGTCCCAATGTTCCGGTGATTGAAAGAGAGAATTACAAATTTCAGATTGGCAAAGCCGAAGTGATGAGAGAAGGCAAAGACATTCTCATCATTGCGAATGGGGTTCTTGTCAGCGAAGCTATGAAAGCTGTGGAGGAACTTTCCAAGGAAGGGATTCATGCGACACTTCTAAACATGGCAACAATCAAACCGATTGATAAAGAAATAATTTTAAAATATGCGAAAGAATGCGGCGTTGTAGTGACTTGTGAAGAGCACAATGTAATCGGCGGGCTTGGTTCCGCGGTCAGCGAGTTTCTATCCGAAGAGTATCCGATTCACGTTTTGAAAGTAGGAATGAAAGATCAGTTCGGAAAATCGGGAACTTGGAAAGAACTTTTGGATTATTTTGGGCTTCGTTCTAAAACTATCATAGAAACCGCAAAAAAAGCGATTGTTCTCAAAAAATAAAATTATTGATAATTTAAAAGAATTTCATATGTTTTTTTCTTTTTTTGATAGAGGGAAGAATTTTGTGAAGGTTCTTTTAGAGAGAAATTTTTTTATTCCTATTTTCTTGGTAAAATTGGCGAGATGGCGAGCACACAAACTCCTGACTTAGATGAGATTACCTCCACAAAGTCTACGGGAGGACCTTGGAGGGTGGTTCTTTGGGACGATAACGAGCATACCTACGAATATGTTATCGAAATGCTCGTGGAAATTTGTATGATGACTGTCGAAAAGGCGTTCTTGCATGCAGTTCAAGTCGATCAAGAAAAACGTACAATCGTTTTTTCCGGGGAGTTCGAGCACGCGGAACACGTCCAAGAAAGAATTCTCACCTATGGAGCCGATCCGAGAATGTCCAACTCTAAAGGTTCCATGAGCGCTACTCTAGAAAAGTAAGATCAGGGAAAAACAATTTACTATCTCCCATTTTTTTCCGAATGCGGTTTGAAAATCTTTGGTTCTTTGATTAGATTAAGGTGAGTTCGGTGTAAGAAGATTCATTTTTCTGAAAGAATTCGGGATCTGAACTTTATAGATGGATTCCTAAAGTGGGGGAACTAC
>NZ_QAJG01000027.1:15000-41127 GCF_003046425.1 Leptospira borgpetersenii serovar Javanica | reverse complement strand
TTGAAGCCACGACAAAAACCGGATCCTTTCGTAAGAAAGGATCCGGGGTGTTAGGTCACGCTACTTTTTCTGTTCTCAATGTCTCATGAAAAGCCCGGTCTAAATAACCGGGCTTTTTTTAGTTTTGAAGCCTCAGCTGGCTGAAAGAAAGTGGAAGGTAGTAGTAGCAAACCGTATGAGAATTCTTACAAAGAAAAAATCTCACTCTGTGATTTAATCGGCGTGTCTACGTAAGAATTTTCCTTTCTGAGACGAACTTTGAGATAAAGCACATTATAATATGATCTTTATGGATCAATTTCCGTCTTGTCAGGACGTATTGAACGTTTTTGTTGATGAGAATATTCTTCAGAATTTGTCATTGGTGTTGTCTTGGGAATTTTGGTTTTGCATACTTTTCTTTGCACGACAAACCGTCAAAGAATCGAAATTCGATCTTGAGAAAAAAATTGCCGAAGAAGTAGAAAAGATTAAGAAAATTTCCGGATCAGAGGAATTGTTTCGAGCGTATCAGGCTCTCGCAAAATTAGGTCATAAGAAAGAAGCTCTTATTCATCTCAACGAATTAAAAGAGAAATATTTTAAAGAAATGGGTGAAAATACACAAATAGAATTTCTCTCCAACTTAAAAGAAGCGGAGCAATGGTGACAGCTGCTGTAGCTCTAAATCATTTCTTTATACTCGTATTTTGCATTTTTACCTGATCCGGTTTCACAAAACTTGCAAGTCCAATCCGAAAGAAGCTTTTTCTCTATAACAGAGTATCTTGTGTCAAGCCCTTCTGCAATTTTTATTACATAAGACCATAAAGTTTAAACTTACGAATCAAAGAATCTTTACTTCCTATCGAGCGACCATAGAAGCGAGACGCTTTAGTTCTTCAGAGCGACCCGCAAATTGAGTTGGAATAATAAGGATCCAAGACGCACATTTTTTCAAGTGTTCAGATAAAAACGAGGCTTTGTGTTTGTAAAAAGTGTGATTTTCTGATAGAGAAAACCACCAGAGTTTTTCCGCCTCACCGAATAAAACTCAAGCCTTCCCGGCTTTATTCTATTTTTTGAATAGGATGGAAATCTAAATTCCGTCGGTAAGGTGTATAATAAAAAATATACAATTGAATTCGGATTCAGACTCTGAAATTGACAATCTTAGGAAACGAACCTTGCGTGTATTTCTACAACAAAATGGATTCCGGTTTGTTTTAAGGCTAATTAATGTAAGTTTGACATAACAAGTGCGAAAACGATGATTATGCTGCGGTCCTTAGAGAGAAGCATTTTAGTTTCAGCACGGTCCAGCCTTTGCTGCAAGCAAAGGCTCTGGATTCGCCAAACTTTCTTAGATCGAACTCGCATTAATTAGAAAAAATTACAGAATGCTTTTGGGATTTTTGTAAAATTTTAGTGAAACTTCAAAGTTAATCTTTGATATTGAGACCTAAAATCAAAAATTAACTTGTAACAATCTCTGCACTTTCAAAGCTTGTATTGTGTTTTGTTCTTAAGAATAGCGGAAATGCAAATGTAAAAATTTACAATCGAGGTTTGAACTGTTCTTGAGATGGGACCCTAATTTTGAATCCATTTGGCAATTTGGCAGAAAGTACCTATGAATCGGAAGAAATTATATAAATTACATTCTTTAATAGGAATTTGTAGCGGGTTATTTTTAGTCGTAATCGGTTTAAGTGGTTCTCTTTTAGTTTTTGGACATGAAATCGACCAGCTATTGCATCCGAATCAATGGTATGTTGCAGGTGGAACCGAGCGGCTGAGCATAGATACGCTTCGAGAAAAATTAAACCAAACTCTTCCTTCCCATGCTTTGGCTGGTTGGTTACTTTCGAAAAAACGAAATCAACCGGATCAAGTTTGGCTTCATTTTTTAGATTCGGATCAAAAAAAGGAATTTGTGATTTTATTAAATCCTTATACCGGAAAAATCTTGGGAAAACTTGCCGAGAACCTTTCGGACTCTTTTTATGGCTGGGTGTTAAATCTACATTATACTTTGTTTATGGGTAGTTTCGGATATTTTTTGACGGGAATTTCGGGAGTTATATTTATTTTCCAAGGAATCAGTGGGATAATTCTCTACCGGGGGATTTTACAGAATTTATTCAGACTTAGAACAGGCCAATCTTTTAGAACGTATTTTTCGGATCTGCACAAACTAGTCGGAGTATTTACTCTGATTTTTAATTTGGTTTTGGGTTTTACGGGAGCTTGGTGGAGTGCACGATCCACCGCCAGACTTTTGGATCAAGGGTTTTCGGAGGAAAAAAAAATCGGAAGTTTTTTTAACCAGTCCGTTTCAATGGATGTTTTGCTACAAGATGCTATTGAACAAATACCTGGTTTTCGTTTAGGGTTTATTTCTTTTCCTCATCACCATGAGAAAGATCCGATTCAATTTTATGGCACTGAGAAAGAACAAAATCCGTTTCGAAGTCGATTCGGTTCCTATTTTATCTTTGATTCGGAGTCGGGAAAGATGCTAAAGATGTTTCATCTTTCGAATGAAAATCTATTTTATAAAATTGTGGATTCGTTTAGCCCTATTCATTTTGGAACATTCGGGGGAATGTTTACGAAAATTCTTTGGATGATTTTAGGATTTGCCCCTGGAGTTTTATACCTTTCCGGAATGGGAATTTTTATCTCAAAACAAAACTCAAGAAATCGAAGAAAAAACGAAGGATTTATTTCCTAAATACCTTTATGAAGTTCTAAAATTAAAGTGAATTCGATATAAAAAAGTTTAGGCGAATCTCTCGCAAACTTCATAACTGAAACGCTTTTGTAAAAAGCGTTTCAGTTGAATTTTTCAAACTAAAGTGCTGTTCTCTACTGATCGTTCCAACGGAATTTCCACTAAAATCGTTTTCGCATTTGTTAGACCGAACTCACGTTAAAATTAGGTTTACGGAAATCAGACTACTTGATGGACGAAAATGCTGATAAAGCAGAACATTGCGTAAAGAAACATAGGAATTGATACCCGAAAGTTTCGCACTTTGAATTAACGAGTAAAATTCCGCGCTCGCAATGACCCATCCAGACGCCTGATGAAGAGCCAGTTTTTTCTACCGATCACAAAATAACACATAATGTTCTTATTCTCTCTGTGACAGTATTTTCATAACAATGATTATCTTCGGTCATACTGATTCTGGGCTTACGTGAGAGTAGAATAGGTAATACGATAAGGGCACCCTATAAAATGAATTTTTCATCGGACGATCGCTTCGAAAACAGTGATTCCATCTAGAAATTTGATTTAGAATCTGCATCTTTGGATTTTATAAAAGTGCCGACCAAATTTTCTTCTAAGAATTCTCAGAGGAAAATGACTCGACTATCTACTGAATTTTGAAAACAAACGATTCATTCTTAACTGAGCATTGTGAACCGTTTTGTATAAAACCGGAACCGCAACCAAGGTCAAAAAGGAAGAAAAAGCGAGTCCCCATCCGAAGGCAAGAGCCATTGGAACGAGGAATGGATCTCGTCCTCCGATACCGTATGCCGTAGGTAGTAGTCCTAAAACCGTTGTCACCGTTGTTAAAACTACAGGTCTAAGTCGTAACAGTCCCGTTTCGATCAGAATCGAATCTATGTCTTCTCCCGGTTTTTCTAACCTTAACTGATTGGCAAAATCCACCAGAACGATGGAATCGTTTACTACAACTCCCGCGAGTCCGACAATTCCTAAAAAGGCAAGAAATCCGAAATACTCCCCGTGAAGAATAAACGCTAAAATTACACCGATTAAAGAAAACGGAATGGAGCTCACTACGATTACTGGCTGAATTACGGAACGGAATAGGGACGCGAGAATCATGAAGATGATAATGAACGCGATAAGAAAAGCTCTCCCTAAACTTGTAAGTGATTCTTCTGTATCCTTATTTTCTCCACCAAAACGCATTCGATAACCGGGATACTTATCAATAATTCCTTTGGAAAGTCTTGCAATTTCCGCGTTAGCTCTTCTTGTATCGGTTTTACTTTCGTCCAAGTTAGCCGTAATAGTGAGAAGACGTTTACCGTCCAAATGATTGATGTTTGCCAAACCGGGCTCGCGAACATAAGTAATCAGTCTGGATACCGGAATGAGTTTTCCTAATTGATTACTTACAAAGATATTATTAAAAGATCCAATAGATTTCCTCACCTCTTCCG
This sequence comes from Leptospira borgpetersenii serovar Javanica, assembly GCF_003046425.1. Lineage (GTDB taxonomy): Bacteria > Spirochaetota > Leptospiria > Leptospirales > Leptospiraceae > Leptospira > Leptospira borgpetersenii. The sequence goes on along the minus strand of NZ_QAJG01000027.1, from coordinate 36,939 downwards.
GAAAACGAACCTTAACTTCTATTTCTTCGTCGGCTCGTTTGATCTTTGTGGCTACGGTTCCTTGGAACGCTGTGTTGATCGCCTGCGCTACTTTGAACACGGAAACCCCCGCGGTCGAAGCGAGGGATTCGTTTACCTTGATTCTGATTTCGTCCTTACCTTCGTTAAAATCGTCCCCGATATCCGTAATGCCCGGGACCTTAGTCATTACGGCTTTGTATTCTTCTCCGATGGCGATCAAATCATCATAGTCATCTCCACGAATTTCGATTGCTACCGGTTTTCCAACGGGAGGACCTCCGGAGATTTTTTCAAAATCCAAAACGGAAAGTTGTCCTTTAAAACGCGAAAATTCGGAGGGGAATGTGTTTAGATTGAAAGGTTTGTATTCTTCCTTTTTCTTTTCCGCTTCTTTTCTACGAGTTTCCTCAAGGACTTTCACCGACTTTTCATTCAAAAGCCAGATCGTTTTTTCTCTTACTTCCGAGATGATCGTGTCGGTTGTTCTTTTTCTATTTTCTTCGGGCGCTAGATATACGAGAATTTGACCGTAATGTTTTCCGCGTTTGGTGAAAGGATCGTTCGGATCTTTTTGAATGATTCCCACTCTAGTCACGTAATTTTCAATTTCCACTTTGGAAATTTTTGCAAGCTCCGTTTCTAAAATGTGGCTGAAACGTTCCATTTCCTGAAGAGACATCCCTGTTTGACCCGTAAGTTTGATCTGAAATACGTCCACGGAACCGGGGAAAAGTTTAAACTTTCCAAAAACTGCGAAAAGCGCAAAACTTCCTACAAGCATTGCGAATAGATAAATAAAAATCTGAAGTCTATGTTTAAGAGCAAACTTCAAAAGAGGAAGGTAGTAGTTGACTTTGAGTTTATAGAACCATCCGCTTTCTTCTTTAATTTCGCCTGAGCGAAACTTATGTTTATTGATGTCGTATAAATGGGAAGGAAGAATGAAGAACGCTTCCGAAAGAGATGCGAGTAACGCAATAATTACGACTAACGGAATGCTGTAGATGAACTTCCCAAAAATTCCGGTCATAAAAAGCATCGGAGCAAAGGCGGCCACGGTAGTCGTTACGGTAGCCGTAACAGGATCGATTACTTCGCTGGTTCCTTTTAACGCGGCTTCGTAGACGGGCATTCCTTCTTCCATATAACGGTACACGTTTTCACAAATGATGATCGCGTCGTCGACGAGGATCCCCACAACGATAATCAAACCGAACATGGAAATCAGATTTAGGGTAAGGCCCATGTAATTCATGACGATGAATGTGGCCCCGAAAGAAACCGGAATTCCGAGGGCGGTCATCAGAGCGACCCTCCAACCCAAAAATAAGAATAAGGAAGCCGTTACTAGGATGAGTCCACCGACCGCGTTGGAAAGCAGCACTCCTAATCTTCTTCGAATATATTTGGAAAGATCGTTTACAAACGAATATTCGAATTCTTCTTTGGAATTTTTCTTAAATTCTTCGATAATTTTTTTAGCTTCGTCTACAACTAAAATCGCATCGGCCTTTTCCCGCTTGATGACCGTCAAAGCGATCGTTTTTTGTCCGTTAACCTTATCCAAATATTCGGCTTCTTTCAGACCTTCGGTGACTCTTGCCACATGGTCGATCCGAATCGAATTGCCGATTTCATTGGATCGAATGTGAACTTCCTCAATTTCTTGGGGAGAGTCGAATTCTCCGATGGTTCTTAGAATGATTTCTTTCTGGTTTCCGGCGATGTTGCCGCCGGGGAAGTTAATATTACGGTTTTTTAATGCGAAGATGATATCCTGACTCGTGAGATATTTGGAAAACATCGCCATCGGATTAATGTCCACCTGCATTTCCGTATCTCTCCAGCCTCGTTTGGAAATTCTAGCAACACCCGGAATATCCTCCAAAGCCTGCTCTACGACTTTCGCTTGCGCTTTGAGACGTTTTTCTGCCTCGATGCTCGGATCGTTCGATTTCAGACTGATATCGATTTCGATGACGGGCTGTCTGGAAGTTGTGATTTCCGCAACGAGAGGATCCTCCGCTTCTTCAGGAAGGTCTTCCACCCGATCGATTGCGGACTTTATATCATCTACGACTTTCTGAGTGTTTTTGGAATCCGGATCCAAAGTAATCACGATACCGGAGCGATTTTCGATCGAAGCGGATCTGAATTCTTTGATTCCATCCACTTCTTTGATCGCCTCTTCCAAAGGTTTGGTGACAAGTTTTTCGATTTCGGCCGGAGAGGCGCCTGGAAATACGGTAACAACGCTTACAATGTCGAAGTTGATATTCGGAAACGCTTCCCGATTCATTTTTACGGCGGTAAAGCCACCGATCAGAATAATCAAAAAAGTAAGTAGATTTACAAAGATACTTTTAGAGAGAAAATATTCGACTAGTGATTTCATATATTTTGTTTTTTAATCTAGAACATTTCTGCCGGAATCGAGAGTGTCGTTGAAACCGAACAATTTTGTGTCCTTTAAACGATCCACATAAAGGATTCCCGAAAGATGATCACATTCGTGTTGATAGACGACCGCTTTATAACCGTCTATTATCTCGTCGAATTGGCCTCCTTTTTCATCCATCCATTGCATTCTAATTTTGTTCGGCCTTTCCACATAACCTCGCATTCCAGGTACGGAAAGGCAACCCTCCCAAAAGCCGGAAGTGTCTTTTGTAAGAGGAGTGATGATCGGGTTTAAAATGACTCGTTCGGGAACGTTCGGAGTGTTCGGATAACGTTCATTGTCTTCGGAACCTACGACTATGATCTGCTTCAAAATTCCTATCTGAGGAGCCGCAAGTCCCACACCTTCCGCGTGACGCATCGTATCGAACATATCCCGGATGAGTTTTTTGAATTCTTTTGTTTGAAGTTCATTTTCTGTGACGGGTATTGAAACTTGGCGGAGAATCGGATCTCCCATCCTTAAAATTTTTCTGACTGACATACTTAAAAACCAGGTTCTATCTTAAATTTTGACTTTTTTTGGACACAAGAAATCGGAATCTTCTAAAGAATTTTCACGATCAAATTCTTCAGAATAGTTTGTGTTGATGTCTCGATTCTAAAAATTGGAAACCTGATCTGTATCGGGTTTGTAGGGAATTCGGAAACTCGCACGGAAAAGGAAGAAAGAAAAGATGTAATGTTCTACCGGAAAATTTAAGTTTGAGAATGAGTGAGTTTGTATTTTCGGCTTCAAACCGAATGATTGGGACAGGTCGGACGTAATGGATCTAAAATACGGATTTCCATTTCTTTGCCGAACTTTCTATAGGGCAAAAGTCCTAAAAGAGTTTGACATAGAGAATCGGAAGTCTAAAAACTCAAATGGTGGTAAGTCGAATGTGGAGACGAGGGGAATCGAACCCCCGACCTTTTGAATGCCATTCAAACGCTCTCCCAACTGAGCTACGTCCCCGCTTGAGAATCAAGTTTTTACCAATTTCTTTGAAGTCAATAATAAATGTAGGAGCGGTTTAGGATGAGTGAATCGATTGAAGATTTACAAAAGAAATTAAAGATCCAAAATGATATCATCAAAGGTTACGAAAAAGTTTTAAGACTCAACGAACAGGAATTGAAGAATGCAGACGAAATCATCCGTATGTACGAAGGGATCATTCAGTATTCCGGAAAAGAACTTAAGGATGTTAGAGAAGCTTTCGATGCCACCAATTTGGTCACTAATCTTTCTCGTGAAGAATTGATGGGAGCCTTGTCTCGTATCAAAGAGTTAGTAAACGCTAATAAGAAACTGAGAGAAGAATCCTTAAAGTTTCAATCTGGCTGAAGCTCCGCTTTGATCTCAAGTAAGAAACAGGATTCCCTCCTCAGACAGGATTCTGACGGAAATCTTTATCTGGAAGATAATCCAGGTCTGACGGTCGTTTTTAAATCTCTTCTCACGGAACTCATTCGCCTAACATCCGCACAATTTGGAATATTCGGCTTTCGTTTAGAAGATGGGACTCTCAAGCCCATCTGCGAAAATCTTCCTTTAAACATGGTCGAAGAAGCAAGGCTTGTCTCCGAATTTTGTTTTAGAACCGGCCAAGGTTTCAATCTTAAAAAAGGAGATAGTCCCAGTAAGCTGATTCCTTCTTCAGAACAAAATTTGATCTGTTGTGTCTTGCATGTAGGAGAATTGGGGGCTTCTTCTTCGGAGGATCAGAAGAAAATATTCGGGACGATCCTTATCGGAAGATCAGAAGGAGGAGAATTTAGAGAACCCGATCTTGTACATTTAAAAACGACCGCTCGAACCATATCCGATCTTTTGGAAGAATCTTTCATTTCGGGAGAATCCTCTTTAGTTGTTCTTTCCCTCATGACCACTTCGAGAGTCGCTCTTGAGTCTGTGCAGATGCGAAAACAAACTGATCGTTTCGACTTTTTGTTAACTGAAATCATTCGAGTTTCCGGACTGATTAATAAATCCTTGGATCTTTCCCAACTTTTGGAAGCAATCATGTTATCTTCCAAATCCGTATTTCGAACCGAAGCTTGTAGTGTTCTTCTTTTAGACGATACGAAGGAATATCTCTACTTTCATACGGTTTTGGGAGAAAAGAGGGACGAGGTTACGAGAATTCGGGTTCCTGTCGGAAAAGGTGTCGCGGGAATGGTCGTCCGAGATAAAAAACCGATGATCATCAATGACGCGACGAACGATCCCCGAGTTTATCGGGAAGTGGATAAGGCTTCTCATTTTGTGACGAGAAACATCATGGCCGCCCCTCTTTTAGTGGAAGGTCAAGTGATCGGGGTCATCGAGGCGATCAATACGATTGATCGGACTTCTTTTACAGAGGAGGACTTGGAACTTTTTTCAAGTTTTTCGGGGACTTCCGCACTTGCGATTCAAAAGACCGAACTTTTACAGAATTTGGAGGATGCCAACAAAGATCTTCGGAAAAAAGTGTCAGAACTTGAGAGTTTGTTCGAACTTTCACAGGTGGTTTCTTCCGCTAAAAGCCAGGCGGATTTGATGAAATATTCCATTCCGGTAATACACAACGAGATGGATGCGGGTAAGACCGGAATTTTTCTTATCAATCGAAAAATGGGAATTCTTACTTTGATTGTATGTACTTCCGAAAGAGCCGTGGAAATTTTTAGAACCACGAATTATCATAACAGTTTTATTCACCGTTCCATCGAGCAGGAAACAACGACGGTCAAAGAAGATATTCAGGATTTTGCATTCGATCACGAGTTGGATTTGGAGTATCTCAAAGGGTCTTACATCGTTCTTCCGCTTACACAGCAGGGTAGAAACGCTTTCGGAGTAATTACAGTTTCGGATCGGGTGGATAAACTTTCGTATAATCATTCTCATCTCAGACTATTACAAACCTTTGCATCTTTGATTGCGAGAGGGCACGAAACGTTAAAACTTCAGAATGAGATGATTTCCAGAAAAGCGACGCAACGTTCCTTGCAGAGAGAGATCGAGATCACAAGGGAGATTCAAAAAAATATTCTTCCCGAATTGAAGTCATTTCATTCCAACTTCGATATAGGAGTTAAGTCTGTTCCTGCTAAGGACGTTTCGGGCGACTTTTACGATTATTATCAATATCAAGATGGACAGTATTCTTTTCTTGTATCGGACGTATCCGGAAAAAGTCTTCCCGCCGCGATTTTTATGGCTATGAGCTCCTCCGTCATCCGTACGCTTGCCAGAAATCACGATTTAGATCCGGAAGAGATTCTTAAACAAGGGAATGCTCTCATCTACGAAGATTCGCATAACGGAATGTTTGTGACCACGTTTTTTATTCATTACAATCCCGCGATCTTCACTTTGGATTACGCGTCAGCGGGTCACAACGAACAGGTTTTAATTCGAAAAGACAATTCCTGGGAATTCCTCAAAGCTTCCGGTCCTCCTTTGGGAGTAATTCCATCCGCTAACTACAAAGGAGGAAGTTTGATCGTGGAACCGGGGGATATGGTGATTCTTTATACCGACGGAGCGATCGAGGAAAAAAATGCAAAAGACGAAGAGTTCGGTTTGGAAAGAATGATACGGGAAATCATCGCAAGAAAACACCTCCCTGCCGGACAAATCGTCGAAGAACTTTTCGGACTCGTGCGAAAATTTTCAGGCGCCTCCGAGCTCTTTGACGATTTTACGGTGATGATCTTAAAATTCAACGACAACTATCAGTTCTCCCGGACTTTTGAAGCGAATATTTCGTCGATTCCTCTGTTCAGAGAGTTCGTTTATGAAACGATTAAGGTTAGAAATTTGGAGGAATCTCAGAGAGACGATATTCTTTTGGCCTGCGACGAAGCCGGTACGAATATAGTAATGCATAGTTATGAAAATACGAGTCTGAAAAATCCGGAGTTCGAATGTAAAATACGCTTTACAGGCGATTGGATTACTATTGTACTAATTGATTCCGGGAAAACTTTTCAAAGAAAGGAAGTTCAAAAACCTTCGATTGAGGATAATCTAAGCGGAAAAAGAAAAGGTGGATTCGGAGTTTATCTGATTGAAAAGCTTATGGATTCGGTCGATTATTCTAGCGAAAGCGGAAAAAATATTTTAATTCTCAAAAAAAATTTTCAAAATAAGGCTTCCAATGGAAATAACTTCTGAAATTAAGAATCATTCCAAGATCATTCATTTGATCGGAAACCTAGACGTTCATAACACGCATAAGATCGAATCCGCGTTTATGGACCAGATCAAAACGGGAGATTCTCCCATATTAGTTTTAGATCTTTCTTCCGTTGATTTCGTATCATCTGCAGGACTTAGAATCATCGTTGCCGCTCTCCGAGTTTGTAAGGAAAAGGACGTAGAGTTCAGACTTGCCGGGACCAAACCGGCGGTGAAAAAAGTTTTTGAAATCATCGATATGAATTCTATGTTTAGCATTTTTGAAACCCTCGAATCTGCCATAAAATAACTTCCCCCGACGTACTAAGGCCGAATTTAACTTTCCTGAGAATCCTTTCTTTAAAAACTGGATTTATTTTATTTCATTGAAAGGTTCTCGTATGTCCGAAGCAAAGTATTCACTGGAAAATCCATTTCAATCCACGACCGAACCTAATGTTCTTAAAACCCGCGGTCTTTACGAAGAGGCAAACGAGTTAGGAAAAGAACTCCTCAACAAACCACTAGCGGGAGGAGGAGTCGACAGAATCCTCGTTCAACATTCCAAAGAAAGAATGACTGTCTGGGAAAGGATTAAGGTTCTTACGGAAAAAGAACCCAATATACTCTACCAAAACTGGGGAAAAAGTTTGGACGGAGCTTCTCTGGTTACCGGAATTTTAAATATCAACGGTAGGGATGTGGCGATTTACGGTCACGACTTCACTCTTCGCGCGGGTTCGATGGATGCGACTAACGGAAGTAAACTTGCCAGATTGATCTATATGGCAGGAGAGCACGGAATTCCTTTGATTGGAATGAACGATTCTGCCGGAGCTTATGTTCCTGCGGGAGTGGGTGGACTGGACGGTTATAGTGAGGCATTTACAGCGCTTCGGAAAATCAGCGGAGTCGTTCCAAGTTTGATGCTCATGTTTGGATTCAATGCGGGAGGGGGAGCTTACCTTCCGCGACAAGGATCGTTTATGATCCAATGTGATAATACTTTCTTCGGTTTAACGGGACCCGGAGTCGTTAAATCGGTCTTAGGCGAAGATATCTCCGCGGATGATTTAGGCGGACCCAAAGTTCATGGTCAGAGCGGAGTGGTTGATATCGTAACCGGTGACGAGTTGGGATCCCTTCGGACCGCTCTTCGTTTGCTTTCTTATCTGCCGGATAACAATCATTCCTTTGCACCATTTCATGCTACTTCCGATCCCACGGATCGATTTATATACGAGGAAGAGATTCTTTTTAAGAAAACCTTTAATTCTCCTACAGGAATGAACACGCCTTTCGATATCACTTTGTATTTGCAGAACATCTGTGATCACGGACAATACTTTGAAATCCAGGGACAACGTTCCAGAAACTTAGTCACCGCCTTTGGAAGAATCGGTGGACATGTGATAGCGTTTGTCGCAAATAACTCCGCTGTTTCTTCCGGACAAATCGATATCGGTGCCGCAAGAAAAGGAACGCGTTTTATCCGTTTTTGCAACCTTTACAATATACCGATCGTTTTTTTAGAGGATACGACAGGATTTTTGCCCGGAAAAGAACAGGAACAAAACGGAATCGTTCTCGAAGGAAGAAAACTTTTGGATTCCATCATTGATATTCGCACTCCTCGTCTAACTCTAATTATTCGAAATGCGTTCGGAGGAGCTTACGCTTGTTTTAATTCGTATCACACGGGAGCGGATATGGTATTCGCGCTTCCTACTGCTCGGATCGCGGTAATGGGGCCGGCGGGTAAAGACTACGTTTATAAAGACGAAGTGTCTTCGATCCAAAAAGAATATCAGGAAAATGTAAAGAAGGGAATGTCCGAAAAGGAGGCCGTCGTAATTCGGGATAAAAAGCTTCAAACGCTTTCCACACAGTACGAAAGGGAACTGATGAACCCGAAAGAGGCTCTTTCATTAGGTTCCGTTTCCAGAATTGTTCTTCCCGGAACGACCAGGAATATTCTCTTTCAAAATCTGGATTATTTAATTCGACATTATAAACCGGCTCCATTGTCCGGACCTCAAAGGGAGTTTGAGTAATCTACATGATTGACTTTCACAACAATCGCATTCAATTTCATCAATCCAATTCTCCTTGGATCCGTTCCTTCTCTTTGGAATCGATCAAATGTCTGATCGTATGTCGGGGGCCGGTCCGGAAAGAAGCAATGGAAATTTTCGATTCGATCGGAATTAGGGAATATGGAATTCTTCTTTCCGAAAAAGATTCGGTCGTTTATCCTATGGCCCTCGCACCGGAACTCAGGGGATTTCGTTTTCCGAATAATATTCACCGTGTTCCGGATTATATGGGAGTGGGTAAGGAAGAAAAAGTGGAGAGAATCGAACAAATTATCTCCATCGCAAAGGACAACAAATACACTCATATTTTTGCCGGATACGGTTTTATGGCGGAAGATTCCGAGTTCATCGAAGCGATCGAAAAGAGCGGAGTTGTTTTTATGGGGCCCGCTTCCTATGTTGCAAACCAAGCCGGTTCCAAGGACGCGGCTAAAAAGATCGCAAGAAAGCTCGACGTGTCCGTAACGCCCGGCGTGGATAACATTTCCTCTCTTGCGCTTTTAACAAAGGCTCCCGATGCAAAAACTCTCGAAAAACTCGCAAAGGAAAAAGGAATCGATTTCAATTTCGATTCTTCCGTTTCTCTGGAAGTAAACGCGGAGAACTTGCTAGAATTAGGATATTCTAAAATTATAGAGCTTGTCACGATTACCGATCTTCAAGCCGAAGCGGAAAAGGAAACGAAGAAAATTTGGGAAAAATATCCTAAGAATAGAATTCGCTTCAAATACATTGGTGGAGGCGGTGGAAAGGGACAAAGAGTCGTTTCCAAAATCGAGGAAGTAAAAGGCGCCGTTCAAGAAATTCTTTCCGAGTCGAAAGTGACCGCTCCCGGGACGAACAAAAATTTTCTGATCGAGTTGAATATCGAGAACACAAGACACAACGAAATACAGCTCATCGGAAATGGGGAATGGTGTTTGGCCCTGGGGGGTAGGGATTGCTCCGTTCAGATGCACGAACAAAAACTTCTCGAACTTTCTCTTACTCAAGAGTTACTTGAAAGAGAAATCGCTTCTTGTTCGACGACCCATCCAAAAAAAGCGGAGGTTCTTAAAAAAGATCTGAAAGTTCTTCGGGAAATGGAAGAACAGTCTGAACGTTTTGGAGCGGCCGTAAAGCTGAATAGCGTTTCCACCTTCGAATCTATCGTAGAAGGAACGAATCATTTCTTTATGGAAGTGAACACTCGGATTCAAGTGGAACATAGGGTCACTGAAATGGTGTATTCTTTGAAGTTTAAGAATCCTGAAAATCCGAACGAATTTTTCGTAGTGGACAGTTTAATCGAAGCGATGGCCCTTCTGGCTCTTCATGGAAAAAGGCTTCCAAAACCGGAAAGAATTCCTAACTTTCCTTCCGGAGCGGAAGTTCGTATTAATGCGACCAACAAAGCGATCCAGCCGCATGCGGGTGGGGTCATCATGAACTGGTCCAAACCTCTTCCGGATGAAATCCGAGACGATCAGGGGATCAGTATCCGGAATCCGGACATGGGTTTATTCGTACATTATAAAGTAGCAGGTGCTTACGACTCCAACATAGCACTCCTCATCTCTCACGGTGAAAACCGTACGGACAATTTAATCCGACTCAGTGACATTTTGAGAAAAACGGAACTCAGAGGATACGACCTTCAAACAAATCTTTTGGTTCATTATGGTTTGATCCATTGGATTCTCGGAAAGGACGCTATGTTCAAACCTTCCACTGCGTTTATGATTTCCTATCTTGCAGGGGTAGGGGCTTTGGAAAAGATTGTGAAAGACGTAGATCTGGAGATCGCTTGGAAAAAAGTAATTTCCGAAGCCACTTCTCCTGAAGCGAAAAAAGTTTTAGGAAGAAAGTTGACTCTCATTACTAGACCGATTGGTAAATTACTCAAAGATGCTCACTTGGTTGCGGGATTTATCGGATATCACCTGAATCATTCCTGGAGGATTTTCGGTTCGAAGATCGAATGGATCAGAAATCCGATTTATGTACTTTCGGATCTTTACCATTATCTGAATATGGAAGCGGATCCGAATCTTTCTCCTTCCGAGCAAATTTGGGATCACGACAATGAAATTCTTCAGAAGGCTCTTTCTTTTTATCGAGAACTTTCCAAAAGAACCGGGATTGCAGCGGATTCTATCGAACTTGTTGTAAATTTGAATTCTGGTAAAACCATTTCCGGAATTGACTCGGAGATTTTACCTTCCGTTTTTCAATCGCATAACGGCTTTCAGGTGGGTTTAGAACTGCTCAAACTTCTTCCTTCTGCCGGACTAAACTCCGGATTTTACAATTTGGAAGTGGATGAAAAATTGGAAGCCCTCATTCCAGAAGAATTTAAAAAGGCCGAAACAAGAGACGCCTTCATTAAGTTTCTCGCTCCTCCTCCTAAGGCAAGTTCCGATGAGATTGTAGCTCCAATGGGAGGAATGTTTTATTCCAAAGAAGCTCCGGATCTTCCTCCAATGGTAAAAGTAGGAGATCACTTCAAAGCGGGGCAACCTCTCTTTATCGTGGAGGTTATGAAAATGTTCAACAAGATCTCGGTTCCTTTCAGCGGAACCGTAAAGGAGATTTTGTTGAATGACAGCGACGGAAAGATCATTTCTAAAGGTCAGACGATTTTCAAAATCGTTCCAGACGAAATAATTCATATGGAAACCGAAGCGGAAATTGCAGAAAGAAAAAAGAAAACCACGTTAAGCTTAGTTTAACGTGAGTTCGTTTCAAAAAAATTTTCAAACGACCTGGCAGCTTCTAAAAAATGCGGGAGTTTCTACATTTTTAGGTTTTGAGATTAGTTTAAAATCTTTTCTTTATCTTTGGTAGAGGGATCTCATGTATGAGCACCTTTAGAAGTATTGAACCTCACTTACAATCTTTGAAAGCGGAAGGATCGTGTCTACAGCTCCTTTCAAAATCGCTTCTTTCGGCATACCGAAAACCACACAGCTCGTCTCGTCTTGTGCGATCGTAAAAGCTCCGGTTTGTTTCATCTTCAAAAGTCCATTTGCTCCGTCGTTACCCATTCCGGTCATAATGATCCCTTTTGCATTTTTACCTGCTACCTTCGCAACGGAATTGAAAAGCACATCCACGGAAGGACGATGCCTATTGATTAGCGGACCGTCTAAAACTCGAACGTGAAATTGAGCTCCGCTGAGATAAATCTCCATGTGTTTGTTACCGGGTGCGATGTATGCGGAACCAAGTTGAATTCTGTCTCCGTCCTTAGCCTCTTTGATTTGGATCTCGCAGATTTGATTCAATCGATTGGCGAAGGTCTCTGTGAATTTTTCCGGCATGTGTTGAACGATCACGATTCCGGGACAGTGAACGTTCAATTGGGTGAGGATATATTCGAGCGCTTGCGTTCCTCCCGTGGAAGTTCCGATCGCAATTAATTTATCTGTTGTGCTAATTTTGGAAAAATCTGCTTTGATTTGTTTGTGATTCTCAAAGAGTTTTGAGTCGTTCTGAAAAGAATGAAGTTTGATCCGTGCGCCGGAAGCCGATGCCGCTCTTACCGAATCCGTAAAAAGAACTTCCGATTCTTCTAAGAAATTTTTTAATCCGACCTTGGGTTTTTCGATGATATCGATAGCGCCTAATTTCATCGCAAGTACTGCGGTCTCGGACTCTTTTTCTGCGAGAGAGGAACATATGATCACCGGAGTTGGTCTTTCTGACATGATCTTTTTTAGAAAAGAAATTCCGTCCATGCGGGGCATTTCCACGTCGAGTATAAAAACGTCCGGCCAAACGGAGGAAAGTTTTTCCGACGCAAAAATGGGATCGGATGCAAAACCTATGATTTCGATTTCAGGGTCCTGGTTTAGAATTTGTGCGAGAACTTGGCGAACGACCGCGGAATCGTCGATGATAAAAACTCGAATCATGAAAATTCCGGTCTTTCCACGTAGATTTCTCCGTCCCAAAGGGAAAAGAAAATTCTTCTATGAGAAAATCCCCCCAAGTCTTCGGAAGCGATCGGGAGCCGGTTTTTACTTAAGAGTTCCTTAATGGAACAAATATTTTTCATTCCTATATCCCGAACGGATTTGATTTCTAGGAGCTTTTCCTCTTCCGTAGAGAACATGGAGGCTCCGCCAAAAAGTTTTATCTGATATTGGCCGGCTCTCCCTTCCGCCTGTTCTATCTTTTCGAAAAACAATCGAATGGCTTCGTCAGCATATTTTGCGTTTAAAGTGGCGCTATAACCTGGCCTATATGGGAGCATAACGTGTGCCATTCCCCCGTAGAAAAGAGCTGGATTCCAAAAACAAATCGATACACAAGAACCAAGTAAGGTTCTAATTCTCAGATCCCTTCTTCCCCAACAAAAGCCTCCGGGTTGCAGGAATATATCCCTTACCGTATCTGGTTCCGTCATACGTTTTCTGCAAGTATCTCTGATTGATTTTCTTCTAAGGACGTTAGTTCTTCTAAATGCAGAATTTTTTCGGTGTTCAAAATGATGATAAATCCGCTTTCCTGTTTAGCCATTCCTAGGATAAAATCTACTTTGATCTTGGAACCGAAAGTAGGGGCCGGTTCGATATCATCTTCCGGAATCGAAATTACTTCGTTGACGGATTCGACAAGAATTCCCAAGTCCGTTTTTTCTTTTTGATCTCCGTTTCGTTCCGAATGAATTTCCACGATGATTACGCATGTTTTACGATCCGGCTCTATTTTACTCTTAAAGAACTTGTGTTTCAGATCCACGACGGGAACTACGTTTCCGCGAAGATTGATGACCCCCGGAATAAATTCCGGCATTAAGGGGACGTTTGTCAAACCGGAATACTCAATTATTTCTTTGATATGTAATATTCCAATTCCATAACATTCCTCTCCGAGACAAAACGTCAAAAATTGATTTTCCTCCAAAGAGTTCATCGTTGTCCTCTTCAATATTTCTCGAATTTTTCAGGGATGGATATTCCTACGGATTCCGATTTCGCCAGTTCTTTTCGAGTTGTAGGAGTTGTTTTTAACATTCCGGTTCCAGCTGATTCTTTATACAAAAGACCTCCGCCGTTCGTCATTTTTTTATCATCTCTTTCTACGATCTTAAAGAACAAAACGGATTCCCTGAGTTGTTCCGCTTGTGCGTTCATCTCTTCGGAAATGGCAGCTAACTCTTCCGAGGCGGAAGCATTTTGTTGGGAAACCTGATCCAATTGTCCCATCGCCTTATTGATCTCGGAAACTCCTGCGGCTTGTTCGTCACTTGCAGCGGTGATTTCTTGGACAAGATCGGCGGTTTTTCGAATCGAAGGAACGATTTGAGAAATGAGTTCCCCGGCTTTTTCGGCGATAGCGACGCTACTTCCTGCCAGACTACTGATTTCATTTGCTGATTTCTGACTTCGTTCCGCTAATTTCCGAACTTCGGATGCAACGACTGCAAATCCTTTTCCGTGGTCACCGGCTCTTGCTGCTTCGATCGCGGCGTTTAACGCGAGTAAGTTGGTCTGATAAGCGATATCCTCGATGATACTGATCTTTTCCGCAATCTGTTTCATCGCTTTTACGGTTTCAATTACGGAAGTTCCTCCTTCTTCCGCGTCTTTAGAGGACTTGGAGGAAATTTGTTCCGTCTGACGAGAATTATGCGCATTCTGGTCGATGGAAGCAGTCATTTCTTCCAGAGAAGAAGTGGTTTCTTCCACACTCGCGGCTTGTTCGGAAGCACCTTGGCTCAAAGAATTAGCGGTGGAAGAAACCTCGCTAGCCGATGTCACAAGACTTGAGGAGCGAATGATAATATCTCCGATAATATCGTTTAACTTGTCCATCGTGGTATTAGAATATTCTTTCAATTTTCCGAAAGTACCGTGGTACTCATTCGTGATCTTTTGTGTGAGATTCCCCCCGGAAATTCTTTCCAAAGCTTCGACTACCTCGTTTAAACCTCGGTTACTGACTTCCAAAAGTTGGTTGAGGGATTGGCTGAGATTGAGAAAAAATCCGGTCTTTGAATCCAAAGAAATCCGAGTCGTAAAATTTCCTTTTGCAGCGGCGTTGACAATCCCTTCTACTTCGTCTTGAACCGCAAGTTCGCGAGTAACGTCCGACCATTCCACAACGGAACCGAGTCTTTTTCCGTCTGCGTCTACAATCGGATTGGCGATCAAATCGAAAGTTCGTCCACCGATTTTAATCGTGGCTTTATGAATTCCGATAAAGTTACTAAGGACACCTCTTTGGTGTGCCGGATTTTTGTGAAACTGATCGATACTCGACCCGATTAGGGTTTTAAGATTGAAGTGAGCGAATTGTTTTTTTATGTCCGCTTCTCCGATCTGAAACATTTCTACGACGGCTTTATTCATATAACGGATATTGAATTCGTTATCGGCAATCATAATGTTTGTGGACGTATTATCCAGAGCGACTTTCACACGAACCAATTCCTCGTTTTCGATCTTTCTCTGCTCGGTGATTTTATTTTGTTCCGTAACATCGCTCCATTCGACTACCGAGCCCAAACGATCCCCCGCTTCGTCTATGATCGGATTGGCGATCAGATTAAATTGTCTTCCACCGATATTGATCGAAGAACGGAACGTATCCGTAAATTTGTTGAGAAGTCCTCTTTGATAGGAAGGGTTTTTGTGAAACGTATCAATGTTAGTTCCGATTAAATTGGACGAATTGAAATTACTAAATTGTTTTCTTATGTCCGTCTCCGCGACGTGAAACATGGAACGGATAGATTTATTCATGTATACGATATCTAGGTTACGATCCGCCATCATAATGTTCGTAGTTACATTATCGAGGGCTACTTTAACGCGAGTTAATTCCTCGTTTTCGATTTTCCTTTGTTGCTGGATTTTATTTTGTTCCGTGACATCGCTCCATTCCACGACGGTTCCCAATTTATTTCCATTTATATCCGCGATCGGATTGGCGATTAAATTGAAATCTCTACCTCCGATGGAGATTGAAGAACGGAAGGTTCCGGTGAGTTGATTCAAAAGGCCTCGTTGATGCGCAGGATTTTTATGAAAGGAATCTATATTGGTTCCCATTAAATCGGTAAGATTAAAATTCAAAAGTTGCTTTTTGATATCTGTTTCGGCTTTACCGAACATTTCTCGAATTGCCTTGTTCATATAAACAATATCAAAATTACGATCCGCCATCATGATATTCGTGGTCACGTTGTCCACAGCGGTTCTCATTCTCAAAAACTCCTTTTCTAAATTGAGAATCGTTTTATGACTGAAACGATTGAACCACCACAGAACGGAAATGAGAAGAATCGATACTCCGACATATTCCACAATCGTGATCCAAAAATGATTCTCGATCTTAGTGGGAATTACGGAAGCAGTCTCGGTCGTTCTTAAAAGTTCCTTGAGTATTTCCGATTTAGATTGTCTAAAAACGGAAAGTTCAGAAAAGAAATCGGATTTTAAAAGAAGAGTAATTTCTTTTTTTAGATCCTTCGAATTTAAAATTCTTTCTTTCAATTCCACTGTGTTTGCAGAAAAAGTCAAAATTTTTTGATCGAGTTTTTTAATTGTTGATTCATCTTTAGAATGCGATTCGGAAAGAGCGTATCTTAGATTTTTCAGACTTTTTTCTATTCCCTCCAAGTCAGAAACGAGAGTTTCTTTATCCTTTTCAAAAGAAATGTGGAGCGAAAATTCTCCGATGGACTCCTCTGTTTTCAACAAAATTTCGGAGAAGTGCCGCACTGATTCTAAATATTTTGTCGAATGTGCATCCGTTTCAGGATATATGTTCCTAAAATTCTGAATCGATAAGAAAACGAATCCGTTTATTGTGATAGCTAAGCCGACCCAAACACCTAAATTTTTCCGAAACATTTGATCTCTCCATATTCAAAATTTATAAAATTTATTTCTCTGAAAATTCAAGCCGATTTAACGGCAAGCTCCCTATTTTTGGATTGTTCCTGGTCCCGGATCGAATTATATAGACCGGGGACATCTAGTATGAACGCGATTTCTCCGCTTCCTAAAATCGAAGTGCCGCTAAAACATTTGATGCTTTTGAAAATTTCCGCCATAGGGCGAATAACGGATTGGATCTCTCCTTGTAGATCATTAACCACAATTCCAAAGGATTTATCATCATATTCTAAAATTAGTATATTCTCTTTATGGAATTTATTTGTTTCAAGGGAAAGAAAGCTGGAAAGATGGAGGATTGGTAGGAGCTCGTCTCTCAGATTCATAGTCCCTGAAGAGGAGTCGTTTACAACGAATTTGGATTCCACCGTTTCCCGAACCATCTGCATAGGAACTATGAAGAATAGGCCGGATGCTCTGACTAAAAAACCGTCTATGATAGCGAGGGTAAGAGGTAAACGAATGTGAAATGAGCTCCCTTGATCTTTTGCCGTTTGGATTTGAACGGTTCCTCTTAAGGATTCAATATTTTTTAAAACGACATCCATACCTACACCTCTTCCGGAAAGATTGGTGACGTGTTCTGCCGTGGAAAAACCGGGTTGAAATACCAGAGAATAGATTTCGGATTCGGATAAAGCCTGGTCTCTCGTTATAAGTCCTTTAGAAATCGCTTTTTCAACGATCTTTTCGCTGTCTAAACCTTTTCCGTCGTCTTTGATTTCGATGAGGATACTACCGGTACCGTGGCTTGCTTGGATCTGAAGTTTACCCATTGCAGGTTTGCCTTTGCGGATTCTTTCTTCCGAAGTTTCGATTCCGTGATCGAGAGCGTTTCGTAAAATGTGAACGATCGGATCGGCGATTTTTTCGATTACCGATCGATCTAATTCCGTCTCGCCGCCGAAAATTTCGAGTTCTACTTGTTTATCCAGCTCTTTGGAGAGATCGCGCACTACACGTTTGTATTTTTCGAATAAATCCGCAATCGGAACCATTCGAAGACTTAGCGCGAATTCTCGAATTTCGCTTACCAATCTATAAAGGGATTCGGAACTTTCGATCAATTGAGTGTCTCCCGTGTCTATGATCTTTCTGCTTAGATTTGCTTCTTGGGTGATCAATTCTCCGACAAGAGAGATTAACGTGTCAATTTTGGAGGAATCGACTCTCAGGGTTTTTGTCTGTATTTTGAGAGTTTCGGATTCTTTTCCGTTTTCCACCGTGATAATGTTTGGCGAAGAATGAATCTCTTCGGAAGTACGAACAAAATCGTTTCTGAGTTTTTGAAGTTCGTCTCCGCTTAACACTTTTTGAATTTCGAGAGCGTATAAATAAGCTTCTCTTCCGAAAGGAAAGTCTTTGCAATTTTGTTCAAAGAAGTCCAAGTCACATTTTGGAGGAAGAATTTTCAGATAACTTTCTTCCTTCAAAAATTGGAATGTAGAATGAATTTCTTCACCTTCTGCGGGAGAATCATATGATATTTCAAAACCTAGATAAGAATGTTCCGGATGAAATTCCCTCCAATCAGGAATAGATTCGGGATAGACAAAAACGTGTTTGATGTTCCCAGATTGAGCTAAGTATTTAATAAACGTATACGGATCCATACCCGATTCGAAAAGATGTCGGTTCGGGATCAAAGTAATCTGCCAATGTGCGGAACCGGAAGGAACGTTTAAATTACCAGGGGAAGTCTGTGAACTTTTCGAGACGGAATCCTTTTTGAGATCGTTCGAAAAATTTTCCGCGAGCAATTTTTTTGCAAGTGATATGAGATCGATTTGTTTATGAGAAGTTTTGGGATCCAAAACCAAAGTGTCCGTGTTTTCCACCGATTTTACAAGGTGGTAAATATGATCGCAGGCTAAAAATAAAAATTCGATCCCTTCTTTGGTGAGAATTTGTTTTCCCGAACGAATTCGATCTAGAAGAGTTTCCACTTCGTGTGTAAATTTTTCAATTGGTTCGTAACCGAACATTCCGGAAGTTCCTTTGATGGTATGAATTGCGCGGAAAACGGAATGGATTCCTTCTTCGTTTGTAGAATCTTTTTCCAAGATCAAAAGATTGGATTCCGTGGAAGAAAGTAACTCTTCTGATTCGGAAATGAACGTAGCCCTAACTTCGGAAAGATCCATTCTTAATCCTTGCCCACTTCAAACTGAACTGATTTGGAAAGTTTATCATCGTCGTTTAAAAGCCAAGAGAGTCCGTAGAAATCGATTAACTTTGTAACGCCGTGGCTGTGATTGACAAACCGAACATCGGCGTTGATTCGTTGCGCTTCCTTTTTAAATGAAAGCAAAATCTGTAAGCAAGAAGTGTCTATTTTTTGTATCTTAAAAAGGTCGATTTCTAAAAAAGAAAAACAATTCCCGAAAACAGAATCGAGCTTCTCCTTAAATTCGAGTGCTTCATAAATAGTAAGTTCACCTTCTATCGTAACTTTCGAATGGGAAATCCCGGAGCTTTCCGAAGGAACTTCTTGAAGATCTGTGTATAATAAAAATGGCATATAGAACTCAAGGTAATAATTTATGGATCGTTTGGACTAATTCTTCGGGAGAGAATGGTTTTGTGAGCCAAGCTCGAGCACCGGCGGCCAATCCTTCGTTTTTTACTTCCGTTTGGGATTCCGTAGTGAGCATAATGATCGGGGTGAATTTATTTTTGGGATCCTTCTTGATTTCTTTCACGAACGTAATTCCGTCCATGTTCGGCATATTCATATCGCTTACGATGAGATCCACTTTGTCGCTTTGTAGTTTGTCCAAGCCGTCTTGACCGTCCACAGCCTCTAAAATGTCGAAGTCAGAATTACTTAGATGCAGATTGAGTATCTTTCTAAAGACAGCCGAATCGTCTACGATGAGAATTCGTTTCATCCTTTGTTCTCCTTATTAAATCAACGGGATAAAAATTTCCGCAAGAACACAGAGACTCACGTCTTCGGATGTATGGTCGTTTGCGTTGTGGATAAAAAATAATCCGTGATGTTTGCGAACGATATGATCCACTGCAGTTAGTCCGAGACCGAGACCGAATTTTTCCAAATGGCTTACGTTTTCAACCGGGGGATAAATTCTAAAGAAAGGTTGGATTACAAGTTGTTCGAACTTTTCTGGAATACCTCCGTAAGGTTTTTCAATCACTCGATTTTTAAACGTTATACAAAAATAACTCTGGTTGACGTTCGTAAAAATATCGATTTGGGAATTGGGAGAGCAGTATTTGAAGGAATTAAGAAACAATTCCTCCATTGCGAGATACAAAAGAGGAAGATTTACGTTTAGCTTATATTCTTTTTTAAAAATGGGAAGAGTAACGGAAACTCTTTTGGACATCAAAAAAGAGTTTAAATTTTCCGGAAGTTCCTTGACCTTTTCCAAAATATATTTGGTGGAAATGGAAGAGAATTCGAAGTTTTGATCGATCAAATCTAACAGCTTTTCAAGGCCGAGCAGCATGTTCTTTGTGATTCGATTGTTTGTAAGGAGAAGATCCAGAATTTCCTTATCTACCTTGTAAAAATTTTCCTCCTGTATTTTAACCGAATCGATCATATCCAGAAGACTAGTCATCGCGCCGATTCCGCTCCCTTGGGAAAGTGACGTTTTTAAACTGTGAATCGAATTCTTCTCAAAGGATTCGCTGTCGGATTTGCGAATTGTTTCCTTATAAGTAAGCCATTCAAGCTGGTTTCTCAGTTTCTGATCTTCGATCTTGGCCAGATTCTCTTCCATATTTTTAAGATAACAATAGTTCAAAGCCTTTTGAAGAACTTTGAGGAAGATGTCGGGATAAATCGGTTTTAAGATGTAATCGAAAACCCCGAGTTTCATGATCTCTATGATTTTTTCGTTTCTATCGATTGCGGTCTGGACGAGAAACACAGCGTTAGGATAAATATCTTTGAGCTTTGTAAGGAAGGCACCCCCGTCCATAACGGGCATCATCAAATCCAAAATAAAAAGGGAATATTTTTTATCTTCGATCCTTTTTAGAGCTTCTTCTCCGTTAGACGCCACTTCGTGCTTTACGCCCAGTTCGTCACATAAACTTTCCAGAAGAATACTGTTCTCTTGTTTATCTTCCACGATCAAAATCGGATCGTTCGGAATCTTACGAAGAGTATTCTTTTTTTTCAGTTCGGTTTCCAAGACATATCTCCTTTTCAATCTCGATTAAAATCGATTTCAATTTATCTAAGGAAAACGGGTTCTGGATCGTATAATCCGGGAAGAACGGAAGTAGATCTTCTTGAAAGGGAACTGGAATATCCGTGGTTTCCAAAAGAATCAAATGGCTTAACTTGGAATCTTCGTTTAAAAGAACTCTCAAGGATTTGACAACTTCCGTTTCTTCCAAAAGCAAGCGTGTATCATATAATAATATTCTGTGAGAATCGAGGCTTTTTTGCGGCATTTTGGAAAAATCTTTCACGGTACGTAACGTAATGAATTCTTGAAAGTTATGTATGAAATATTTTTCAATGGCTCGGTCGTAGATCCTATCTAAAATTGCAAGCAGAACAGGTATTGATTTAAGTTCGGCTGGATAAATCGGTTCTTGAAAAGTTATGTCTTGAGGAAAGGTTACGGCTTGAACGGGCGTGTTTTGGTTTTCCACATAAGAGAAATACGGAAAGAAAACGTTAAACGTACTTCCTTTTCCGGGCTCGCTTTCCACTTCGATGGAACCTTGATGGGCTTCCACGATCTTTTTTACGATCGGCAGACCGAGTCCGCTTCCTTCGTAAGCGGATTGATCTTCTCTTTTTACCTGATGAAACGTTTCAAAAATTCTATGAATTTCGTTTTGAGGGATTCCGATTCCGGAATCCTGAATGGAAAGTTCGTAATCGTTTTCGAGTTTTTTTAATGTAATTAGAATTTCACCGGAAGGATCTGTAAATTTGATCGCATTTCCGAGCAAATTTAGGATGACTTGTCGGATTCGTTTTGGATCCGCTTTGATTTCAAAATTTTCCTCTTTCGGAAAACATTGGAAAGTCATTCCGATTTTTTTTGTGATCGCTTCTCCTAGAATCATTTCAATTGACGTGGAAATCAATTCTTTAAGATCAAAATTAGACTCATTCAAAACCAGCTTTCCGGCTTCGATTCGGGACAGGTCGAGTATGTCGTTGATGATATTTAGAAGATGAACGCCGGAATGAAAAATCAGATCCTTGTATTTATTTTCCTTTTCCATTTCCGCTGGAAGTTGCATAAGACTGGAAAATCCTATAATGGAATTGAGGGGTGTTCTGAGTTCGTGACTCATGTTAGTTAAAAATTCGGACTTGGCTTTA
>NZ_QAJG01000027.1:0-10000 GCF_003046425.1 Leptospira borgpetersenii serovar Javanica | reverse complement strand
GCGTTTAAACCGGCGATCGCAAAAACAGAATCTTTAGAGAGGGAAACCGAATACGCCACCAATCTCAAAGACCTTTCCTCTCAGTTAAGTTACTTTCAGATCGGAGATCGGCTTTCTAAAAACGAACTTTCTTCCTTGGATTTGGATTCGTACTTTAAAGAAAACGAATATACAATTCTTTCTCTGCAAGGTTCGATCGAAAATTCCGCGACGGAAAACCCGGACTATAAAGCATTTTTAGTCGAGGAAAAACGTCTGAAGGAATCCGTTCGTCTGAGTAAACTCTCCATTCTTCCTCAAACCGAGGTTTTTGTTTCGTATATAAAACGAAAATCGCAAACTTTTGCGTTGGACCGAGGTCCTCTGGATTATCGTTTGATGGGTACGACCGAATACAGAGGAGATCTTTTTAGCTTTGGCGTGACTATGAAGGTTCCGTTTTGGTCCGCTTTGAAATGGGGAAGTATCACGGGACAATATGAAAAACAAGCGGACGCAGGAAAAGAATCCACGGAAAAAGCGAGAAAACAAATCGTTTCCGAACTGCAAAGAAACTTCGAACTCATCCGAGGAGTCGGCAAACAACTCGAGATTCTTCAAAAACAATTGATCCCCGAATTGGAAAAATCGGTTCAAGCTAATTCCAATTTATATCTTCCCGGTAAGACGAAATTGCAAGACGCTCTCGTCGCGCAAGTGGAAGTGATCAACGCAAAGATTCGTAAAGAAGACCTCTATGAAAGAAAAAACGAATCCATTCTGAACATTCTTAGATTGCTCAGTCTTTTTTATCCGAGAAAAGAAACCGGGCTGTACTTCGAACACGATCACAAAACTCGAAAGAATTCAAAAATGCCCGAAACCCCGGCGCCATCCCTTCCATCCGATCCGCACCCGGGAGAATCCTTATGAAAAAGAAAATTCTACTTTTAACCGCATTAGTCGTTCTTGTTTCCGTTTTGGCTCTTTGTAAACGACCCAAAGGAATCTATTACTGCCCGATGCATCCAACCTATTCATCCGATCGACCGGGAACATGCCCGATTTGTAATATGGATCTAGTTCCAAAAACGCAAGAGAATCGAGAAGAACACGGAATGCCCGATTCTTCCCAAAGTTCTTCAAGTGGAGCTGAAAACGGAGAATCGGGAGAAATATTCAAAATAGAGAATATTCAGAAAAATAAAAATTATCCTTCTCCTGAGCTGAAACTTTCCCTGGAAAAACAACAATCGATCGGAATTCGAACGGAAACAGTCCAAAGAAGAAATTTGGAGAAAAAGATCTCCGCATATTCCACGGTCGCGTATGATCCCGATTTGTATACGGCGCTCACGGAGTATAAGGAACTGTTGCACGCTCGAGAATTGTTATCCGATTCGTCCTTGTTTTCAGGTCAGAATCCTCAGATTCGCCTCAGACAACTCGGTCTTTCCACGGAACAAATCCGTCTTTGGACTTCCGGCAAACGGGATCCTTCCGAATTGATCTTAGGAGGTAAGTCGGGAAGGGCGCATATCTATTCTCAAATTTACGAATCCGATCTCTCCGTTATGCATGTCGGTTTAAAAATTTCGTTCCGAACGAACGTATATCCCGATACAACTTTTTCGGGAAGAATCGCAAGCATCGACACAATCCTGGATAAGAACAATCGAACACTTCGACTCAGAAGCGAAGTCTTCGACAAAAACCAAATTTTAAAACCACAAATGTTCGGGGATCTGGAAATCGACATTCCTCTGAAGAACGTTTTGAGCGTTCCTTCCTCCGCAGTCCTCGACACGGGGATGCATAAAACCGTTTATGTGCAGACGGGACCGGATCGTTTCGTAGGCGTTCCGGTTAAAACCGGAGCGAGCATAGGTTCTTGGATCGAGATCAGGGAAGGATTGAAAGAAGGACAAACGGTGGTCGTAGAATCGACCTTTTTACTCGACTCGGAAGCCAAAATACGTTTCGGCTTCTCGGGCGAAGATCACAAACACTGAGGCAGATATCCATGATTCAGAATATAATTCGTTTTTCCGTATATAATAAATTTATAATTATTATTCTGGCTTTATTCGCGATCGTTGCGTCAATCGTCTCGCTTCGAAATATTCCCTTGGACGCGATCCCGGATCTTTCCGATACGCAGGTCATCGTATATTCAAGATGGGATCGAAGTCCGGATATTTTAGAAGATCAAGTAACATATCCGATCATCACGTCTTTGCTCGGTGCTCCGAAGATCAAAGCGGTTCGGGGATTTTCCGATTTCGGCTTTTCGTATGTCCACGTGATTTTTCAGGACGGAACCGATATTTATTGGGCGAGATCTCGAGTTTTGGAATATCTTTCTCGAATTCAATCCAATCTTCCCGCAGGGGTCAAAACCGAACTCGGTCCGGACGCAAGTTCCGTGGGCTGGGTGTATCAATACGTTTTATCAGACACGAGCGGAAATTCGAATCTCGCCGATTTGAGAACCTATCAAGATTTTAAACTCAAATATTTTTTGGGTGCGGTTCCTGGAATTTCCGAAGTAGCCTCGATCGGAGGATTTAAAAGACAGTATCAAATCACGATCCAACCAAACGCTTTACGATCTTATAATATAGATTTCGAAACCCTCGTCCAAAGAATTCGCGCGAGCAACCAGGAAACGGGCGGAAGACTTTTGGAAATTTCGGGCGCTGAGTATATGGTCCGTGGACGCGGTTATCTTTCTTCACTGAACGACATAGAAAACATCTCTTTGGGAACCGACTTAAACGGAACTCCGATTCTTTTAAAAAACGTGGCGAACGTTCAGTTCGGACCCGATTTACGACGAGGAATCACGGATCTAAACGGGGAAGGGGACGTGGTCGGTGGCACGATTGTTATGCGACATGGTGAAAACGCGTTAAACGTCATCGATCGTTTGAAGAACAGGCTTTCGGAAATCCGAAAAAATCTTCCCGAAGGAACCGAACTGATTACCGTCTATGATCGATCCGAGTTGATTGTCAACGCGATCTCCACTCTGCGATGGAAATTGGTAGAAGAAATGTTGATCGTATCGGCGGTGATTCTTTTGTTTCTCTGGCATTTTCCATCGGCGATCATTCCTATTTTGACGATTCCGATCAGCGTGCTTCTATCGTTTATTCCCATGTTTCTTTTGGATATCAACGCGAACCTGATGTCTCTTTCGGGGATGGCGATCTCCATCGGAGTTCTCGTAGACGGTGCGATTGTGGAAGTCGAAAACGCGTATAAAAAATTGGAAGAATGGGAAACTTCTGGAAGAAAGGGGGATTATCACCAGGTTCGATTCGAAGCTCTTTTGGAAGTCGGCCCGTCCGTATTCTTTTCTCTACTTGTTATTGCAGTCGCTTTTATACCGGTGTTCGCTTTGGTCGATCAGGAAGGAAGATTGTTTAAACCTTTGGCATATTCAAAAAATATTGCAATGGCCGTCGCAGCCGTTCTTGCGATCACATTGGATCCCGCGTTTCGAATGTTGTTCACGAGAGTTGATCCTTTCGAATTCAAAAGTCCGATTCTTTCCAAGATCGCAACCGCTGTTTTTGTGGGGAAATACTATCCCGAAGAAAAACATCCGGTCAGTAAGATTCTTTTTAAGTTCTACGGACCCGTTTGCCGTTGGGTTCTTCACAATCCGAAACGAACGATCTTTTCCGCGTTACTCCTCGTAATTCTTACGATACCGATGTATTTCAGTTTGGGATCGGAGTTCATGCCTCCTTTGGACGAGGAAACGATTCTTTACATGCCGACAACGTTATCCGGAATCGGAGTAGCCGAAGCAGAAAAACTCATGATCGCGATGGATCGAAAACTCAAATCGATTCCCGAGGTCAAAAGGGTTTTCGGAAAATCAGGAAGATCAGAAACCGCGACCGACTCGGCTCCGTTCTCCATGATGGAAACGGTTTTACTTCTACATCCTAAAGAAGAATGGAGAAAAGCAAATCGATTCTATTCTGGATGGCCTAAAATTTTTCAAATCCCGTTTTATCCGTTTTTATCGGAAAGAATCACGAAGGAAGAATTGATCCGAATGCTAAACGTGGAGATGGATTTTCCGGGAGTTACCAACGCTTGGACTATGCCGATCAAAGCGCGGATCGACATGTTGAGTACCGGAATGAGAACACCGATAGGAATCAAAATTCTCGGTTCTTCTTTGGATGAAATTGAAAAACTCGCAATCCAGATCGAAGCTGTTTTGAAAACGATCCCCGAAACCAGAAGTGCGTTCGCGGAGCGAACCGCAGGAGGATACTATCTCGACATAGAATTGAAAAGGCTTAATTTAGCAAGATATAATATATCCGTGGACAGTGCACAACAAATCGTGGCTTCCGCGATCGGTGGAGAATCGATCACACAAACTATAGAAGGACGGGAAAGATTTTCCGTAAACCTTCGATATCCGAAGGAACTCCGAGATTCCGCAGATAAGATCCGCGCGATTTTGGTTCCCACGCAAACGTTCGGACATATTCCGCTTTCCGAAATCGCGGATGTCCGTTTAAAAACGGGGCCTTCCATGATCCGGGACGAAAACGGATTTTTGGCGGGTTACGTTTACGTCGATCCTTCCACGAGCGATATCGGAGGTTACGTCGACCAAGCCAAAAAATTGATCGAACAAAAGATCAAAATGCCGAGCGGCTACACGATCGAATGGAGCGGTCAATACGAAAACATGATCCGGGTTAGGGAAAGAATGAAGTATGTTCTTCCGATCACGTTGCTCGTCATCTTTTTGCTGTTATACGTAAACACAAGATCGTACACAAAGACCTGGATCGTGTTGCTCGCAGTTCCGTTTTCATTGGTGGGGGCGGTGGGACTTTTGTATATTCTCAACTATCACGTTTCCGTTGCGGTTTGGGTGGGAATGATCGCGCTCATGGGACTGGACGCAGAAACAGGAGTTTTTATGCTTTTGTATTTGGATCTATCTTACGAAGACGCTCTCAAAAAAGGAAAACTCAAAACCGAGGAAGAATGGATCGACGTGGTATTTCACGGAGCGGTTCACAGGGTTCGTCCGAAGATCATGACGGTTTTTACTGCAATGATGGGGTTGTTGCCAATTCTTTGGTCCAGTAGCACGGGCTCGGACGTGATGAAGCGGATCGCCGCGCCGATGGTGGGTGGGCTTGCTACGAGTTTTATTTTGGAGTTATTGGTATATCCTCCGGTTTATCTGCTTTGGAAACAAGGAGAATCGGAATTGGTGAAATATTCTCAAGTTTGAATGTTCAAAAAATAAAATATAATTAATTCAAGGATGTGTCGAGTTTACGCATCGTGTAAAAACAAAAAGGCCGCCCAATTGGAACGGCCTCTACAATCACGGTAAAGGTTTTCAGGTTCATCTTAGATTTTCTCTTTCAGAAGAATTTTTAGAACCCTTACGATCAGCCGAATCTGTCGCTTAACAATTTCACCACTTGATCTGGTCTCATGTTCGCCTGAGCGAGCATCGCAGAACCACTTTTAGTGAGAATTTGATTTCTCGTGTAATCGACAATTTGCTCCGCCATATCCGCGTCCCTCACGCGGCTTTCTGCGGCAACCATGTTCACATAGCTGGATTGTAATCCCTGAGAAGTGATTTCCAAACGATTATAATACGCACCAAGATCGGCTCTTTGTTGGTTCACTTTGGAAATTGCAGTGTCCAAAATCCCGATCATCGCATTCGCACTTGCGGGAGAGGATAGGACCTGTTTTTTTCCGTTTGCAACCAATTGCAAACCGGTTGCGTTCATAGAATCGATAAAGATATCGAGTTTCTCATTTTGATTTGGACCCACTTGGAGTTGGATCGGTTTGTTGGATTGTTTGGAGTGGTCTCCGGAAAGAGGTTTGATGTGATTGAATTCCGCCGACTTTCCGATACGATCCACTTCCTCGATCAGTTGGTCCACTTCGAGCTGAACGAGCTTACGATCTTCGTTGGAATAGATTCCGTTCGAAGTTTGGATCGAAAGTTCTCTCAGTCTTTGCAGGATATTGTTAACCTGTTCCAGAGTCCCTTCCGTAACCTGAATGAAGGAAACCCCATCCATCACGTTACGCTCTGCTTGAGCTAGGCCGCGGATCTGAGTCCGCATTTTTTCGGACATGGCAAAACCGAGAGCATCATCCCCGGCGCGATTGATCCGCAAGCCGGTGGAGAGTTTCTCCATGGTTTTATCCAATTCTTTATTTACGCTTTTCAGTACGTTGTTCGTCCTGAGTGCACTAATGTTGTGATTGATGATCATTTTCACAACCTCCCTGTCAATGTTGCCCGGATCCGTCCGGGCCGATATTTTGGGGCGGGAACCGCCTTTGTTTTCCACTGCGAACTTCCACTCTGTTTTAGGACGGAGGTGAAAGTTTTTATATTTTTTCCTAAAGTATTGTGCGGAGAGAGCCGAACCTTAGTTTAGGAAATTTTTGTCAAAATATTAACCAAAACTATTTTTGAAAGCAACTCTTTTCCTTCATTTTATAAAAAAAGTCCTTTTCTTTCCATCCGTCGTTTCCATTGTTTTGATCGTATTTTGTCTCTTTCTTAGATAAATGGGACATTTGCAAGTTAGAGAATTATGAAAATCTATACAAAAAAAGGGGATTTCGGGCAAACCTCCCTCGCAACCGGCGTGAAGGTTCCAAAATCCGATCGAAGAGTAGAATTGTACGGAACCGCCGACGAACTTAATTCCACAATCGGGGTTGTTAAATCTTTTTTGTCGGAAAAATCCATTCTTCATCCTCCTTTGGGAACGATTCAAAATCTTCTTTTTGAATTGGGATCGGAGCTAGCCGGTTTTAGGCCTAAGAAAGAATCCTGCATTTTAGAAGAAGACATTACTTTCTTAGAAAATCAAATCGATCGAATGCAGGAGAAACTAGAACCTTTGAAAAAGTTTATTCTTCCCGGCGGAACCCAAGCCTCCGCATTTTTACACATTTCCAGAACCGTAGCGAGAAAATTGGAAAGAGACATGGTGAAATTCAAAGAAGAGGGGCTTGAGATTCTTTCCCCTCCCATGGTGTTTATCAATCGTCTTTCGGATTTCTTTTTTGTTGCCGCTCGTTTTGCAAATTTAGAAGAGAATATTCAGGAACCTTTATGGACATCCAGGGCCAAAATCTGAATTCACATCCGAAAGGTCTCTCCATTTTGTTTTTCACGGAAACTTGGGAGAGATTCAGTTTCTACGGAATGCGTGCCTTACTTGTGTTATTCCTCACCAAAGTTTTTCACTTTTCGGATCCGAATGCAAATCGAATCTACGGTATTTACACAGGTCTCGTTTATTTAACTCCTCTCGCAGGAGGTTATCTCGCAGATCGTTATTTGGGTTTTAAGAAGTCCATTCTTCTGGGAACGACTCTCATGATGTTCGGACATCTAAGTCTCGCTTTTGAAACAAAACCGTTTTTTCTTTTGGGATTGACCCTGCTCATCATTGGAGTCGGTTTTTTTAAACCCAACATCTCCACGGTCGTGGGAAGAATCTACGAAGAAGACAAGAAAACTCACATGAAAGATTCTGGTTTTACAATTTTTTATATGGGAATCAATTTTGGTGGTTTTTTAGGACCTCTTTTCTGCGGATATTTCAGCGAGTCTTTCGGTTGGGGTTACGGATTCGGTGTGGCCGCCTTCGGTGTGTTATTCGGAATTTTGATTTTTCTTTTCGGACAAAAAAGATTTTCGGATCGGGTTTTCGAACCAGGCAAAAAGAATCGTATCGACAAAGGAAATAGGAATTCTCCTCCTTTAACGAAAGAAGAAAAGCGAAGAGTTATTATCATTCTGATTTTTACCGTGTTTGCGATCATTTTCTGGGCGGTGTTCGAACAGATCGGTTCTTCTATGAATCTGTTCATCGATCGTCACGTGGATCGAAATTGGTTCGGTTACGATATTCCTACTCCTTTTTTTCAATCTTTAAATCCGCTTTTGATTTTGAGTTTAGCACCCGCGATCGCTTCTTTTTGGACTGCCTTTTCCAAAAGGGGCTGGAAACCGGATACTTCCACGAGGTTTGTTTGCGGTTTTTTTATTTTGGGCTCCGGGTTTTTAATTCTAACATTAGCCACCATTGACTTTCGAATCGGTCACAAGATCTCAGCGGTCTGGCTTTTTTTAATGGTTCTTTGTATTACGATCGGAGAATTGTTCACTTCTCCAGGCGGACTTTCACTTGTCACGAAGCTGGCTCCGAATCATCTCGGTGGGTTTATGATGGGCGTTTGGTTTCTTTCCAGTTTTTTCGGCAATATTCTTGCCGGAGAATTAGCGGGTCTTATGAAAACGGACAACTTCTCTACGTTTTTCGGAATGTTTGCGGGGTTTGCATTTGCGGGAGGAGGTGCTCTTTATCTCGTGCAAAAGAGGCTCCGAGTTTGGATGCGCGGTCTGGATTTCTAAAAGGATGAACTTTTATATATTCTCAAATTTGTATATTAGGAGATTTTGATGTTTCGAATTCTAGTGATCTTTTGGGCCCTTGTTTGGTTTTCTGTGTCCGTTTTTGCGGATCCGTTTTCCGATCTGCTCAAAGAAGATTTCGAAGCAGGCCAGACCCTTTTAATCCGAAATTCCGTTTTTCAGAAATTAGGTGGAAAATCCAAAGATTCGAAGGTGATCGAAATCACAAAAAACACAATCCCTTGGGCGATTATGGAAGGTTTGCCCCCCGACATGATTGCGGATCTGATTGTAAATCAATATTACGTTTCCTTATCCGGAATGCGTTTTACTGAAGCGGAAGATGCAATCCCAATTCTATCCAAACAAAAACTGAGCGACAAGGATTTTGTTTTAATTTCTCTTTTCGTAAAGGAAACGAACAAGGCGGGAATTCGGGAAGAAATTCGGAACGTCTTTTTATCGACTGCATTGAAATCCCGTTGGGACGGGTTTTCCATTCTGGCAGGGGGACGAGCTCTTATTGCGGGAAAATATGTAGGGATTCCGGAAAACCAGCTTGCATCCAGAGTGTTGGGACTTTTTCCGAGTAAGGGGGCAACTTCTCCTTTTGAGAAAACGGATTCCGCTTTTAGACAGGCGATTTTTTTTAATCCGACAAATGATCGATATACCCTTGCATCCGATCTTTTGTCTCAACTCAAATCTTTGCACGACGGTACTAAAAGTAAATCCTTGAATTCCTGGACGATAGCGATCTCGACGGCAAGAACCTTGGACCGCAGTTTGGATTCTGCCGGTGAAGTAGTAATCGGAGATAGACCGAAATTCGGATTTGAAGAAAACATTCCGGAACCTCCTCTGGTTCCCGAACTGGAACCGGATGCTCCGATTCAGCCCGGTAAAATGGAATGGGAAATATTAAATTCTTCTTATTTGCTTTCAGTAGTCAAAGAATGGTTGGGTACTCCTTATTATTGGGGAGGAACTTCTAAAAAAGGAGTGGACTGTTCCGGATTTACGTTCAGTTCGTTGACGGACAAAAGAATAGGAGTTCCCGTAAAAATAGTTCCTCGTCTCGGCAGAGAACAAGCTAAGTTGGGAAGTGGGGTTTCCCATAGCAGCTTGAGAGCGGGCGATTTGATTTTTTTTTCGGCGTCTCCCAATCAAAGTAAGATTACTCATGTGGGACTTGTCATCAGTGAAAAGGAATTTGCGCACGCTTCTTCCACTAGAGGTGTTGTAATCGATAAGATTTCCATGAAATGGTGGTTGGATCGTTATGTAACATCGAGAAGATTGTTTCAAAAGATTCAGTGACGATTTATTGGGTTTAACGTCTGTAAATATAGAGGATGCATAATCTTTGTGAGATAGCGGAGTCTCAAATCCGGTAACTTCTACGAATTCATCGAGGATTAGACTTTTTTCTTTCTTAAAAGCCCAACGGTATCTCTCCTTGAAGATCCGACTTTCCTCATGAAAAACGAGTATGAAACATGAGTTGTTTCGTTATCTAAAAATCTACTCCAAATATAGCCTAAATTTTTGAGATTGAATATA
>NZ_QAJG01000026.1:27500-42743 GCF_003046425.1 Leptospira borgpetersenii serovar Javanica | reverse complement strand
TCATTGCGTTCCTTCTGTTGGTTTTCTTGTTTTGTGGTAAATGCTCGCATCTAACCCACGCTTTTCAAGCCCAGAAGGGGCGCCATTTTGTCTAAATCGAATTCGCGTTAACTTTAAGATTTTATGGTAAAACTACGAGTCTTAGCGGGAACTCACACAACGAAGATAACCCGAAACATTTTTTGCCGTAGTCGTATTTGTGGATCCAGTGGTAAAATTGACTTTCCAAGCGGTGGCTGAATTGAAAGGATCACTTGTACTAGTCCAAAATTCTATCAAACTTCCGGTTGGATTTCCCGGAAACCAATCTTTCCGGATCGTAGGAGTTTCAAAACTAGTACCCGCCGCGGCGCAGGTTTTATCTTGAGAATTCTTCAAATCAGTTCCATTAGAACAATAAACGATCCCCTTTAATTCCGTATGTGTGGGAACTCTCCACGTCATCGTCCTACCGGAAACATTGAAAGTAGAACAAGAATTGAAAGCAGGCCCTGAAGTCAAAATCCCTCCCGGAGTTCCATTACATTGATTGTCCAAAGTGGAACAATATTGAGGAGAAACTAAAAATCCGGTACAAGAATCCGTGGCAACATTATAGGTTTGACCACGGGAACATCGCATCCAAGTAAGACCGGTCGAAGGGAAAAAAATAGTTTCCCCTTGAATCACCGGAGGGGCTTGGGTTCCCGCAATCAAAATCAATAACAAAGAAACTAAAGAATCTTTTTCCTCATCAGGCAAGACAAAATCCCTGAAATAAGGATTCAAGTAACAAGCCGAGTTTAAAAGTAGAAAAAAAGAAAGAAAGATCCTAAAAAAAAGCATTCGAACATCCGTCATAATTTTATCGCCTTAATCTTGAAATCGAACTCTTTGAATATCCGAACGTTGGAAACTTCTTTCTTTACCCTTATAAAACAATTTAACTCCGTTTTCATTGATTCGGATTACGGTTCCTTTCACGATTTCACCCGACTTCAAAAACAGGACGGAAAGACTCTTCGAATGTTTCAGTTCTTTATTCCAGGAACTTTCCAGTTCCTCTTTCAAAGAAGAATGAATCCTCTCTTGGAACTCCTCTTTCCATTGTTTTTCATTCCGTTTAATAAACTCTTCCTTAATTCCCGTCACATCAACTTTGGAAATTTCTTTTTCGGGTTTTTCCGAATCGCTGGTAACTGCAACAGTAGTTTCTTTAGAACCGCAACTTTCGACATCAATTGTTTTACGGGTAACGGAAGCGGCAATTCCCAAAAACGTACTGAGTATTCCGTCCAACCAAGTCGTTTTAAGAATCACTCGATAAGTACGATTTTGATCGGGTAGGATCTCCGAATAGTTCACTGTATTGATCGGAACCGAACCGAAAAGAACATACCATTGGTATTTTTTGCCATTCGATTTACAATTTGAAGAGGAATGATTTGAAATGTCGGAATTCTTTCGGGAGTTTAGGATCGGTTTCGACGAATCCACGCCTCTTACGGAGTTCAATTCTAAACTTGTACAAGAATATAAAAAAAATAGCATCGGAACGAAGAATCCGAACCGAGAATGAACCCAAAAGGAATACAAAAGAACGTATAGATTCTTCACTTTAAGACGAACTCCTAGATTCATAAAATTATGTGCTGTTCGCATATTTTTAGAAACTATTTTAAAGACCAGTTTTTTTCTATCACGATTCCGAGATAATTTATCGAGTATAGTTCAAGAGCTTCTCTGGAAGGATTCTTATAAAATCAAAAAGAATGAATATTGCCTAGATATTTTCTCGGTTTAGACGTTATTTTTCAAAGCTCGAATTTCAAAACGAACGAGGCACAATTCCGGAAGGGAACCTCTATAAAATAGATTTTAGAATTCTCGAATGTCGTAAAACAGTGGTTTCGCATGGGAATTCTTTATAACTTTCTGTTATTTTTTAACTTCGAGTCCGTCCCCAAAACCTCAAAGAAAATCAGTACAATCATTTCATAAGTTCGTAATAGAACGTAGGAATTCCCTTAAGTTAGGTGATTTATGGACTTTCTAACGGATTTTATCGCTCGAACAGTCTCATACATACGTTCTTAGGTTTTGGAACAAACTCTTCATAGGGATGCCTGAAAGCAACCAATTCTAAGATCTCCAGAGCATAAAACCCACTATATAAATATTATATTAATTTAAATTTCAAAAAGAGCCACAAAACAACCCTGTCAAGCAAATCATTAGTATATTAAAATACTATAAAATTTAATCTCAATTCATAAAGATGGAAATCTAACTTCAAAATCTAAAATTGTGGGACTCTCATAATTTTAAACGATAGAAAAAGCAATCAATGCGACGTTACTACTCGAACACATGAAAAGAATACTGTAATAAGCTTGTTTCAAAAGTTAGAATGTTTGATTTTGTTCAAGAAAGCAAACAATCACGGTATATTTTCGTAGATATAAGCTTTGTAATACGAGAAATACTCGAATACTTCATTCGTTTTTTATAAAACGTGCATACGTCAGGCCTCACTCAAAACTTACAATTTTGAGCGATCGATACCGACGCAATCAGCCCTTTGTTTAAGGATTAATCTCGTCTTTCTTTGTTGTGATTAATGCGGTTCATGATGTAAAGAGCGAGAAGACCACCCAATAAAACCGCAAGTAAGTTTACATTCGAGATTTGATAGATCCCAAACTTAGGCGAAACCAACCAAAGAACCACCGAACGGATGAAATCTTGAAGCAAGGAAAGGATAATAAGAGATCCGAGAAGTGCAACGATAAGAGCTCCCCAAAATCCTCCGAGAAGATCCTTGCGCTTATAATAGTAATAATACCAGGAAAGTCCACCGGAAATCCCGACTACAAACAAAACGTCAAGAATGGTAGTCCACCATGGCGAACCTGAAAAAGCAGCAAGCGGCATCAAAAAGAGTTGTCCGCTCTGTCCATATAAAAAAGAATCAGGTAAATTCAGTAGGCTCATTCCAATACAGCATTCTAGGAAATTGTCTTTTTAGTCGACTCATTTTACTACCTGTTCTAAAACTTGCTTCTTTTAGAGCAAAAAAGTCAAAAGTCTTGAGTCCATTTCATTTATTTAACAAGAAACGAATCAAGCAAACGAAATCCTAAGATCTGTTTGTAATGCCAAACAACGAGAAAACCAAATTTGAACAGCAAAACAAATCAAACCGCCAAAACTTTCGGCATAGTCGGGTTTCCACTCTCACATTCTCTTTCCCCTCTTATCCATAATTCAATTTATAAAGATAGAGGAATTGACGCCTCTTATCTCGTTTTTGAAACCCCTGAATTGAATTCGAAAACGATTCAGGAATTCCGAAACTCGGGAATACTCGGTCTTTCGGTGACGATCCCTCACAAAGAAAAAGCCTTTCTTCTGGCCGACAAAGCGGACAGCACGTCCACAATCATGAAAGCATCCAACACTTTATTGATCGGTCCCGATTCGATTCATGCGTACAATACGGACGGAGAAGGAGCCTATCGTTCCATTTTAGAATTATCTCCAGAGTCCTTAAACGTTGGTAATACGGTTATTCTTGGAAGCGGAGGAAGTGCGAGAGGAATCGCATACAATTTAGCCGCCTCAGGCAAAATTCAAAATTTATTCCTTTGTTCGAGAAATGAAATGACTGCAAAAGAAATCTGTTTTTTGATTTCCGAGAATTCGAACGTCAAAATGGAACATATCACTCAGGATTCTCTTTTTTCTCGAAAGGAAGAAATTTCCCTAGTGATCCACACAACTCCACTTGGAATGAAAGGCCAAGCCCCGGGTCCGTTTCTTTCGGAAAAATTTTTTAATCCGAACATGACTCTCTTTGATATCGTTTATAATCCTTTGGAAACCCCTCTGGTTAAGGCCGCCAAAAAGGCCGGAGCGAAAATCATTCCCGGATCGGAGATGCTTTTACATCAGGCGATGAAACAGTTCGAACTTTTCACTGGTATTTCGCCTAACTCGAACGATATTCTCAAAACCAGAGAACGTTTGTCTCAAACATTAACAAATCGATGAGTGCAAATTCCGACTTTTTCAAATTTATCAACCAACTTCCCAACTTAGAGAAAACCAGAAACTTTAACGTTTTTACCGGATATTCTCTCGAACCGTTCGCAAAGGTTTTGAATCAATTCGACTTGAACAAAAGAAACCGATCCACTCTTTGCAGAATTTCCGTGATAGGAACAAATGCGAAGGGTTCCATCGCACATTTTTTAGGAGAATACTTCAGACTTTTCGGTTTCAAAACAGGGCTTTATACCTCGCCACACTTGATCTCTCCTTTGGAAAGAATTAAAATCGGCACAAATGCGCAAAACTTCCGGGATATTCAAACGAAAGAATTGGATCGATTGTTAAACGAATGGAAATCCATAGGAGCGGAAGAAGCTTTGAAATCCTTTTCTTTTTTCGAACTCTTTACCTGTGCCGCCTTCTTTTTTTTCGAAAAAGAATTCGCGGAAATTCAAATTTACGAAGCAGGACTCGGAGGAAGGCTGGATGCAACAAAACTCTGTGATCCGGACGTAGTCGTTTTGGGAGTTATAGGTTTAGACCACAGGGAAATATTAGGAAATACGAAAGAAGAAATCCTGTACGAAAAACTAAAGATCTGCACCACCAACACAAAAGCCTTTTTTGCGATCGAACAGGAAGAACCAAACTTAAACGAAAAAATCAAATCCTGGTGTTCTCAAAATAAGATTTCTTGCATGATTCTGCCGCAGATTCCGAGCGATGCGACCTATCTCATCAGGAATCAACATTTCTCTTATCAAGTATTTCAGAATATTTTAAATTCTGAATTGTTCCAAAAATTAAAACGCCCGACGATAGATCCGGAATTCTCTAAACCTGAAAACGTTTTTTTGGCTTCAAACGCGCCCAGTTTCAAAACTTTCGAAAAATACATAACCCTTCCGTCGGGAAGATTAAGCGTTTTACGAAATTCCCCCCTACTCGTTTTCGATCCTGCACACAATCCGGACGCCGTTAAAGAAACTCTGCAAAGTTTATCCATTCTGTATCCTGGGCAAAAGTTTCAGGTTTATGTCGGTTTGTTGAAGGATAAGGATGGGGACGGAATCTTGAAAATTCTGCGGAATGCACTTAACCAATCGGATATTCTCGACTTTCAGTTTTTAAAGGAGGACGGGTTCGCTCTTCCTGAAAGTTGTCACTTCAAAGAGACAATCGACGGCATCGAGTTCAGATCCATCTTACAAAATTCAGACGATATACAAAAGTCGACTTTAATTCTCGGAAGCTTTCGTTTATTCCCGATTGTTTCGGATTCGATCTGTCATTAAATCTATTCTTAAAATGTGGAACTACCACAGATCAGAATCTTACGAACACATTCAAAAGAGTCTGTCCAAAACTGTTTTCAGTAGGAGCGTACGACACTGTTATCAGTCCTCTGAATATAACAGAACTTAAAATCTTAAATTAAACTTCGCATAAGAATCGACCTCGACGAATTGATCCGAAATCGCATAAGGGTTATGAACCCGTTTCGGTGCAACACCTACATCTAAAGTTTCTTCGTCCAAACCGAGCCAATAAAAAGTTACGGCTAAGATCAGCATCGCAGCCATACCGTAAACCATCACACCTCCGGTGATACCTTCTCGCCGTCCGAAGTTCCCGGATAACTTTTGATATTTGCCCGCGTCCGCGTTCGTTTCACGAATGATTCTTTCCTCATAGAGGTACAATCCGATAAACTGGTCTTGCGGAGCAACGCCGGCTGCCAAAAAAAGATTGGTAAAATTGACCCGACTACGAGCGCGATCGTATAAGTCGTTCGCTTTTAAATTGAAGTAATAATAACCGGCGTAAAACAAAAGGATTCCGTACAAGGAATAGATCGAAAAATCATTATAAGAATGGTCTAAAAAAACATTTTGTTTATTTTTATAATAACTGAGAGTATCTCCCGGTCTTAAGATAAGGTCCAACTTCGTTTCCTCGTCTTTCTTAATCTCCACGCCCTTTAAAAGGTCCACATGACCTTCCATCGAAAGTCGAAGACGGTTATACCCGGTTTTAACACGAACATTACTCAAAGGAGTTTTTCCTAAAAATTCGGAACCGAGATAAACGTTTGCACCCTCCGGATTCGAAATGACGGAGATCAATCCTTCTTTCGGAATCTCGGAAAGAAGGATTTCAAAACTCCCGCCGTCTCGAATCGAAACCTTTTTTTCTTCGCTTTGAAAACCGTCCTTGTAGTATTTGACCCTATGACTTCCGGGAAGGATATCCGATCTCTGCAAAGGAGTTTTACCAAGAAACTGCCCGTCCAAAAATACGAGAACACCCTCCATGTTTCCCGATTTAAAAGAGAATGAAACCGTGTTATTCCCGATCAGTTCCTTTTTTATCTCTCCGATCAAACCGTCCAATTCTTGATAAGAGCGTCTAACGCTAGTCACGGCTCTGAATTCTTTTCGAGACCCGTCTTTGGATGATCTCAAAACGAGTTTTAATTCCATTTGAGATTCGCTTTTTTTTTCGAACGTTCCCGCAAGATGATAGAAACATCCCGACTTCTTTCCGGATAAAAACAGAGTGTTATTTTCGGGCGGAGTTTCCTCCGATAGGAACTCCGTCTTTAAAAACAGAAAACGCGGATCTTTCGCGGGAGAAGTTTCTTTCGTCTTCTTCACTTGTTCCAAAATGTCTCCGCTCCATTCTCCCTTTTTGTAAATCACTTTTCCCACAGGTTTCCCGAAAGCGTGTTGTATACTTTTCGGAATCACTTCCGGATCGAAAATTTGAAAAAGTCCTTTTAAACCGGAATATAAAACTCCCCCGTAACCCTTGCTTAGATAATCCAGGTTCGGATCCGCATTTTGATTTTTGAGGGAGAATATACATAGTTTCCTTTCCGTTTCAAAAGTGATTTTTTCGGGCATTCCACCTTCCGAAAAACGATAATAATCGTCAATTCCCTCCGCAAAAACTTCTATACTCAAAATCGCTAATATTAAAAGAAATGCGGATATTCTAATCATCTTTTTCCCACGTTTAAAACGGCAACCAAACCTACGATCCCCAAAATAGGCATCCCCAAAGCCAAAGGGGCTGAATAAGCGTAATCCCTAGCAAAGGAGATTTGTTCTCCAAGACCGGGACCAAACCAATCCGCACCCGCACTCACACCGAGGTAACTAAAAAGCGCCAACGTCATTACAACTCCGGGTAAGCCAGTAGTAAATAGAACTTTTAAGACCGGAAGAGCGGCAGGAAATATATGAGATCGAAATACATTCGATCTCGAAGCTCCAAAGAAAACGGACGCAAGTACGAATCCGCTTCCGTCCGTTTCCCTGATTTTACTCTGAATCGTTTCGTAAGAGAAAGCCCAATCTCCCAACAAAACCGCGACGATCAAAACAAAAGGGCTATGCCCTAAAGCATGAACCGTAAGAAGTGCGATAAGCAAGGAAGGAACGGAGACAAACACGGACGAGATCGGAACAAAAAACCACCTTCCCGTAAACGGGACTGAGTATTGAAACAGACAGACCAAAGAACTAAACGCCAAAGTAAGAAGTCGAGCAGGAAGCGAAAACAGAAAAGTCGAAACGGTTCCGTATGAAAAAAGACCATAAACATCCCTTCCCAAACGATCACAACCGAAAGGGCGATCCCAAGTCACGGAACAAAAACTGTCTTCCAAAAAAACGTTCGTGGGCGGACTTTTCCAAAAAACTCCGATCAAAACCGAAAACACAAAAAGAGCTCTCAGAAAATTGCCGAGCGAAATCAAGAAGGACTCTCCTTACCGGTAAGATTTTCCTGAAAACGAATAGAGACCCTACCGAAAACGTAAAATGTAAGACCGCTGTAAAAGAGAAGGGCGCTAAGTAACTCCGAATCCATCGTCTGAATCGCGTAATACATGGATTTACCGATTCCGGGAAAGAAAAATATCTCCTCCACGATCATCGCGCCGGAAAGCAGGGAACTAAAATCGAGAAGAATCAAAACAACCAGCAAAGGAAAGATTTTTAATAAAACATGATTCCATAATATTCTATTTTTAGAATACCCCCTTGCCCTCAAAACTTTCGCATAAGGGGAATCCAATTCGATCTCCGTAAAACTTAAGGCAAACTGGTAAATTCTCGCCCAGACCCTGGAACCCAAAGCAACTCCGGGAAGGATCACATACATGGTATTCCAAGGTTCATATCCCCCTGGAGGAAGCCATTCCAATTGTACGAAAAAAATCAGAAGTAGGACGATAGCTACGACAAAAATCGGCGTGGAAAGAATCCAATTACTCAAAAAGAGAAAACCCTTTTTAAGAGTATTCTTCTCGTTTTTGGAAACGAGGAGTGCGATAAAAATCGCAAAAAAACTCCCCCAACCCACAGAAAAAATCGCGAGGTGTAAGGTCGGGAGAATTCTCGAAGCGATATGTTTCCAAACCGACTCTCCGGAAACGGTTTTACCGGATCGAAACGTTATGATTCCTTCTACAAAAGAAAGTATTTGAGACGAAAAAGTTTTTCGCTTCAGAAAAGATTCCTCCTTTGAAAAAGAGGAATCCGCGTAAAGATACTCTTGGTTCAACGAACGAAGATGACCGAATAGAACGGAAAAAAAAATCAATGCGATAAGAAATAAAAAAAACCTGGAGATTTCCCCCCTCACAGTTATACGTTCCGAGAAAAAGCTTTTTGGATTTCCTCGAAAGATCCGGAACGAATGAGTTTTTCCCTATCTTCTTTTACGTTTAGTGCTTTTGCGATCTGTGCTAGAGTTTTGATGTGTTCTTGAAATTTGGTTTTCGGGACGATAAGAAGAATAAAGATATGAACCGGTTGATGATCAATCGAATCGAAATCGATTCCGCTTGGGTTGAGTCCCATTACACATTTGAGTTCGTCTACGAGATTGACCGAACAGTGCGGAATCGCCACCCCGCTTCCGATTCCTGTGGACATCGACTTTTCGCGGGCAAGAAGAGACTCCAAAATTTCTTCCTTATTTTCGGCGTCAATCTGACGTGTATCGACCGCTTTCTGCAAAAGCCTGGAAATAACTTCTTCTTTAGTCCCGGATTCCAAATTAAAAATAATCGTTTCGGGGCGCAGAAGAGTCAATAGTTGATTCATACTCCCAACTCTCCGTGAATTTGGTATTTCCGTCTACATTTGTTACGATACACAATCATCATTCTAATTACAATTACGAGCTATTCTAATTGTCCGAAATTATCGACTCTGCTTCCCAGAAATATACGGATCAAACTGGCTTCAATGAAAAAATAGAAAACGGAAAAGGTGAAAAGTGGTAAAGAAATGCCAACTAAAACTTGGGTGGCATAAAAAAGAACCACAGTCACAAAAACTCCGATCAGGGAATAAATCCAAGCAGTATATAAATTTCTTCCCGGTGCGGCAAAAAGAATTGCAAACGAAACCCAAGCGGACAAAAGAACGGGAGCATATTCCAAAGAAAGATTTCCGATTCCCAAAACCAAACCAACTCCGAAGATCAAGGGGATCTGAAAAGAACTCGGTCTTTTTAAAAATACCGGAATCAGGAAGAGAATCGAATACGCTCCCATCGTTTCCAAAGAAGAAAATCTCC
This sequence comes from Leptospira borgpetersenii serovar Javanica, assembly GCF_003046425.1. Taxonomy (GTDB): domain Bacteria; phylum Spirochaetota; class Leptospiria; order Leptospirales; family Leptospiraceae; genus Leptospira; species Leptospira borgpetersenii. Next base: position 33,116 of record NZ_QAJG01000026.1, on the reverse strand, counting down.
AAGGAGAATAACCGTCCTGCGAAAAAGAAAGAACGCTGAAAATATCCGAGATGAATTCGTTCCTAAAAGACAAACTCGGCTTATCCGCAATCCCGGAGAAAACATCAACTGCCGGAAATAAAAGATAAAATAGCAAAAAAATCAGAAGTTGAATCAGAGAAAGAGGCGCCTGAATTCTGAAGAAATTTTCCAAGGGAGAATATAAAAAAACACCGACAATCCCTGCAAGAATGGCCCAAACGACCGTTCCGGGATGAATCGGCAAAAGAAGAACGAAGATCCCCGTATGAACGATCCATTTCAGAGGATACACTGAACGTTTCACGATCGCAAATTGATAAACGAAACAAGCAGCAAGAACTACTACATAACAAATCCATAATGGAGCGTTTCCGAACAAAACGATTCCGGCGATCGAAAACAATCCGATCAAAATATCCGGAAAAAATGGATCCGATTTACGAAAAAAACCGGTCTTCGTGACAAGGAGATAATCACGCATTCCGATTCTCCGTTTTTGCGTTTCGAATTCGGTCCCTGAGTGAAATTCTGGAAGGGCAGAGAAACGTACAAATTCCGCATTCGATGCAAGCGTTTGCAAAAAATCGTCCCTGACCGGTAACAAGGGAAACCGGATTGCATTCCAGAGGACAGTTGTAAGTACATTCTCCACACTCGATACAAGGAAATTCTTTCCGCTCTCTGATTTTATCCGAAACGAATATGATGGAATGATGTTTGTAGATATCTAAAAAATATTCATCGGAAGAGGAATGAAACTCCCCTCCGTCAAAAAAGGAATTGAAAGTGAAACTCGGGTATTCCTTCCTTTTTTCGAGAAGAAGAAAACTAAGACTCTGTCCATCTCTAAACTTGATCGGAGATTCCTCTTTTTTGAGATCGCCGTTTTTTCCTACGTAATATATACTGATATGCCTTTCGATATAAGGGATCTTTCTGAACAAAGCTCTGTAAAGATGATAGAGGGTTTCCGGTCCGAGATAAAGAATTTTCTCTTTTTGGAATACTTTTTCGGAAAACGCCTTTTTTACGAAATATTGGGGAAAGCCGACCGGGTATTCATACTTTCGAAAAGGAACAGGAGACAAAATATGATCCTTGATTACGGCTCCTGGAAACCAAGCTGCTATATATTCCAAAAATAGAATATGCAATTCTTTGCATTCTTTCAAAAGAATTTTTCGAAAGTCGACGGATTGGGTTTTTGTATATGGAGAAAGAACGATTAAAGACGACCGAAACGCTTTGAAAAGAGAGGATAACGTAGTGTCCGGGAAATCGAGAGAAACAAGTCCGAGTTCATCCATTCTTTCCAAGGCTTCTTCCAATTTCAAAGAAGGATCGATTTGAATCTCACCCGACAATTGAAAACTCCCGTCTTGAACGATTCGGATCTTTGTGGAATGTTCTCCTTGGATGAGACTTGCGATTCCATCTACCGGAGATAAAAGTGTTCCGACAGATTGCCGGACGAGAGGTTCTCCTGCACGCACTCGAGTGGGGAATTCTTTTAGATAGAGCGCCCCCGATTCGGGAAATAATGTAAAAGGTTCTTCCAGGACGGTCTTACGAGAAAATTTTCCGTGGACCAATCCTGGTTTGAGAGTAAAAGCGGAGGGCTTCAAAACTCTTTAGGTGAGAGTTTTCACCATGTAGATTTCGTCTTTGATCGGAAGTTCTTTCTTAAGATTTTTGATATAAGGAAGAATTTCACCCATCGGCTCATAAAATTCACAGTTCACTTGCATACGGCGAGCAACGGTAAAATATTTATAAAGCTTTTCTTCTCCGGATCGCTTAGACCATTTTTTCTTGGTACATTTTACGCGGAGAATATATTTGTCCGCCTCGGATTCATACTGCCTTACGGTCACGCAGTGTAGGCAATTAGCGCAGTAAACTTTCTCACTCATCGGGATTCCTATTAAAAGTAACGATTTTTTGTCAATTTTTCAGAAAAAAGCGCGAAGTCAAGCACAAGCGCTCGAACCTCGGACAGCTGGAAAACTCCTGCTAGTTAGACTGACCCAACCATAACTTTCCACAAACGAGTTTAAGTATGTCCCTCGATTAGGACGAGTTTGTTATCGGTTAGGGCTTCCTATAAATACTGCGAATGTAGGAATTGCTAATACTAATAATTCCTAAAACATGAGCCTATTGAGACCCGCAGTTTTACGCTTGCGCAGGAAGTTCTTCCGTCGACCCTTGTTTGGAGGAAGCTCCGAGTTTCCAGGCAGCTTCCTTCAAAGATAAATATCCTACATAAAAGAATCCGAGTGCATAAATCACCAAAAATCCTACGATCTGCGGCTTTCCGAGAACAAAGGAAAGAAACACGGTTCCTAAACAATAAAATCCCATTAGAAATTCAAGCACCACGTGAAAGTCCAACGGAACCGTATATTTCAGTCTTTCTTTCAAAACATCCGTACTTTTCTCGATTTTGAGTTTCGGTGTACGTTTGAAAGAAGATTGAATTCCAAGAATCGCTTCGAGCCAAGCTCTTGTGTTTACGATCGCAATTCCGGTCCCAATCATGATAAGAATAGGAAGATAAACCATTCTTCTCTTCCAATCTTTGTGGAGAATTTTTTGTGAATACGCATAGAAAATCATCGGTCCAACGGATCCAACGGAAAGAACCGCAGCAGTCCCCATCAAAATCTCGATTGGAAGGTCATAAAAGTCGAATCCGGACCAGTAATTCATTAAAAGTAAAGGAGCACTGAATAGAATATTGATCACCATCAACGGATGAACAGAATAATTGATTAAATGAACGATGGCTTCGGACTTGATCTTCCAAGGAAGATCCGCACGAAAAATTCTCGGAAGCAATTTAACCGCAGTTTGGATCGATCCTTTGCACCAACGGAACTGTTGAGATTTATAAGCGGATATCATCGCCGGAATCTCCGCCTTACATTCAATATCTTTAAAATATCGGAATTTCCAGCCTCTCATTTCCGCACGGTAAGAAAGGTCGAAGTCTTCCGTGAGAGTGTCGTGTTCCCATCCTCCCGAATCGATGATACATTCCTTCTTCCAAATTCCGGCGGTTCCATTAAAATTCATCCAAAGATGGGAACCGTTTCTTGCAACTTGCTCAATCATAAAATGCCCGTCGATACCGAACGATTGAGCTTTGGTAAGAACGTTGTAATCCGCATTGATATGTCCCCAACGAACCTGAACCATTCCGATTTGAGGATCCTCGAAGTAAGGTACGGTTTTAATCAAGAAATCAGGGTCCGGCATAAAATCCGCGTCGAAAATTGCGATATACTCTCCCCGAGCCACTTTCATTCCGGCTTCCAGAGCTCCGGCCTTGTGTCCGGTGCGCTCCGCTCCGGCTCTGTGAAGGTGATGGATATCAAATCCGAGAGCTTTGTAATGATTGATAAGATTTCTAGACTTTTCGATCGTCTCATCCGTGGAATCATCCAAAAGTTGAATTTCAAGTTTGTCTTTTGGATATTTGAGTGCGACCGTAGTTTCAATCAAACGATCCACAACATAGAACTCGTTGAAGATTGGAAGTTGTACGGTTACTACCGGCAAATTCGGATCGTTGACATCTAAGATTTTGTCTGGCTCGGATTCGCAATATGTATGGTTCTTTTTGTAGAGATATACCATAATATAAGTATGGATCCCGAAAAAAAAGAGAGCGACAATGTCGATCCCATAAATGGCCAGAAACAGTACAGTTACGACGGTCAGCATAATGATAGCCAGAAAAAACTCTACCCCTTAAAAGTCAAAGGTTTTGCACCGCATAAAGTTTTTAGTTTTTTAATTCACACCTATATTTTTTAACCCGAAGCCTAATGTGAGAACTCCTACAACCGATACTTTTCAATGGATGGACAACAACCTCCCTGGTTGTGTTCCTCCACTGCGAATTTTCATTTTGAAATGGACGGGGGGACGAAAGTTACACCGTCCCCTTTTTTTGCAATCGCCAAACCATCCCTAAAACTTTCCGAGAATCAACGATCATCCTTACTTTCTTATATCAAATTCACGTCTTTAGCAAATCCGTAATAAAACGAAAGGGGTTTCCACTTTCAGAAGACAGTTTTGGAACAAGTTCTTCATTCTTCGTCAAGTTTAGAAATGAAAGGATACTCGAGTGGATCAAAACGATACCCGGAAAAATTTCACCGACCGGACAAAATACAAATCAAAGAAAAACCGACAAGTTCTATGTCTCACTCCGTCCAAAATGGAAAGGAGCCGAAAAATCAACTCATCAAAATCTTCTTAGAATCATTGACTCCCGGCCAAGCAGGTTTAAACAGGAATAGAACCGACTGAGGGATTTTTGAAAATTTTCAGGATATCTAATGTCAAAACCAAAAGTACAGGGCCGAACTCCAATGACTGCAATCCAAGGCGATTCTTCCGACAAAAACGAACCTGACATTCATTTGAATAACCCGGACATATTTTTCGATCGGGAACTTTCTTGGATCGATTTCAACCGGCGCGTATTGGAAGAGGCAAACGATCCCGAAAACCCACTTTTGGAAAGACTGAAATTCTTAAGTATCACCGAAACCAACCTCGATGAATTTTATATGGTCCGGGTCGCCGGACTTCGTAACCTCGTAAAGGAAGGAAACGACGAAAGAAGTTTAAACGGCGACAGCGCTTCCGAAATTCTTTCCGACTTATCGGATAAAGTCCGCGTATTCGTCCGAGAAGAATATGAAACCTTCTCCAAAACATTAGAAGAATTGAAAACGGCCGGAATCCATCTCATTCTCAATCCGGAAGAATTGACGATCAACGAGATCAAACAAATTCAAAATTATTATAAGGAAGACGTATCTCCGATTCTCACCCCTCTTGCAATCGACACGGCCCATCCCTTCCCTCATATTCTCAATAAATCCTTGAACCTTGCTATGGTCTTAAGCACCGAAGACGAAAAGACCGGGGGGAAAAAAGATTTGTTTGCAGTTGTACAAGTGCCGTCCGTACTTCCCCGATTCCTACAATTGAAAGGGAAAGGAGAGGAACGAAGATTTTTCCCTTTGGAAGAAATCATCAAACTGCACGTAGACGATCTTTTTTACGGAATGACCGTTAAGGAAATCTATCCTTTTAGAATCATAAGAGACGCCGACATTTCCATCGACGAAGAGAAGTCCGTCAAAGACTTACTCATCACGATGAAGGACGAACTTCGAAACCGAATCTGGGGGGACGCGGTTCGTATGGATATACATCAGGGGACTTCCCCCTTTATTAAAAACACATTGAGGGAACTTTTGGAACTTCAAGATCACGAGGTATTTGATGTCGCCTCCATCTTGAACATAAACGACGCGATGTTCTTTTACGGATTGGATCATACGTCCAAACTTAAGTATCCGTTTTTTCAACAGAAGGTCTCCCTTAAGTTCGATACCCCCGAAAAGATTTTCGAAGCGATTAAAAAGAAAGACAGACTTCTTCATCATCCATACCAATCCTTCTCGGCCATCGAAGACCTACTCAGAATCTCTTCCGAAGATCCCAAGGTTCTCGGAATCAAAATGACGTTATATCGTACAAGCGGAGATTCTCCCATCATCCAGTATT
>NZ_QAJG01000026.1:15000-25000 GCF_003046425.1 Leptospira borgpetersenii serovar Javanica | reverse complement strand
TCAAATCTCTAAATTCCCTGAAGGACAAATTTGTATCGAAGACAATGGAAAAGTCGTCGGGGCGGCCATCAGCCAAATCGTCAAGTGGTCAGATTATGGAGATAATCACACCTACGAAGAAATCGTAGGAAAGGGCGACCTCAAAAATCACAACGAAAACGGAGATTCTCTCTACGGTGTGGATATTTTCGTTCATCCTGAGTATAGAGGTTTGCGTCTTGGCCGAAGACTATACGACGCGAGAAAGGAACTCTGTGAAAAACTGAATCTCAAGAGAATCGTGGTCGGAGCTTGGATGCCCGGTTACGAAAACTATGAAGATTCCATGACTCCGGCTCAATACATCGAAAAAGTAAGAGATAAGGAAATCTACGATCCTGTCCTTTCTTTTCAACTCGCGAACGGGTTCCACGTTCGAAAACTCAAACGGGGCTATTTCGGACATACCAAAGGTTTCAGCTCTTATGCCGTTTTATTAGAATGGTTGAATATATATTACGAGAAAGAAGAGATCACCTTGATCGGAGGACAAAAAACCGTCGTTCGAGTCGGAGTCGTTCAGATGCAGATGCGTCCCGTGGCGGGAATCGAGGAATTGATGCATCAGGTGGAGTTTTTCGTCGATACCGTGGCGGGATATAACGTTGACTTCGTATTATTTCCGGAATTTTTTAATGCGTCTTTACTTGCAAGATACAACGACAGAAGCCCTTCGGACGCAATGCGCGCGCTTTCGAGTCACACCGAAAGTATCATCGAAAAGATGGTGGAATTTGCAGTTTCATACAACGTGAACATCATTTCAGGTAGTATGCCGGAATACAGAGACAACACTCTCCATAACGTCTCTTACCTCTGTAGAAGGGACGGGACTTACGAAGAGCAGTATAAACTCCATGTAACTCCGGACGAAGATTTTTACTGGGGGGTCAAGGGCGGATACAATCTTTCGGTATTCACTACGGACGCGTGTAAGATCGGAATTCTAATCTGTTTCGATGTGGAATTTCCGGAACTTCCGAGATTCTTAGCGGAACAAGGAATGGACATTCTGTTTGTCCCGTTTTACACAGATACGAAAAACGGTTACAACCGAGTCAGACACTGCGCAATGGCAAGAGCGATCGAAAACGAATGTTACGTCGTGATTTCCGGCTCCGTCGGTGCGCTTCCTCATGTGGAGAATATGGACATTCAGTACGCACAGTCCGCCGTTTTTACCCCTTCCGACTTTGCATTTCCTCACGACTGCGTGGCTGCGGAATCCGTTCCGAATACGGAAATGACTTTGATCGCCGACTTGGATTTGGATCTTTTAAAGGAACTCCGTAAAAAAGGTTCCGTTCGAAATCTATCCAATCGAAGAAGAGATCTTTACGAACTCAAATGGATTTACGAATCATGAAAATTTTTTCAATCGTTACGATTTTGATCTGGCTCGTTTTTGCAGGGCTTCAGTGGAACGATCCCGATCCCTGGCTTTGGATTCCGCTTTATCTGAGTGTCGTCGCATTATATGCTGGATTTTTAATATATCCCGAAAAAACGGAACTTTGGCTTGGTGCGTCTTTATTTCTTTTAGTACTTTTTTCGGCGGGAACCGTATTTGCTGCGATGCAGATTCAAAACCTATCCTTCGACGACGAAGTCACGAGGGAAATGGGCGGTTTGATTTTATCGACGGTTTGGTCCGGAATCCTAGGGTATTGGATTCGTAAGAGAAAGGCGAGTTCAATTTCAAAAGGATGAAATTTTTCAATGCCGCTTTTTATTCCGGTCCGATCTTTTTCGGTTCGGTTTTACTCTTAGAGCCGGTCTCAAAACTGTCTTCTGTGGGAGCGGCATTGCCGCGACTCTGTCCTCAGTCCTCTGAATGTGAGAGTTCCCACAGAAACCGTCGCATTGGCGGTTTTCTCCCGTCGTTTAAAATTGTAATAGTTCTTACATTCCTAAGGTTTTGGGACAGACTTTAAGTGTTCTTTCAATACGAACTGCTTCCGGAATTCTTATTTGTTACACCGAATTCACGTTAGATTACAACCCACAAGGGACATGCAGGGCTTGGTCCAAGACTCAAGGCACCTCGTTCTTTAAGAGTCGTCCCAAGGACCGAGCGGAACTCCGCGAGCCCGGAATGGCCCCATAACGTTACCCACAAATTAAGAAGGCTTTTGGGATCATAAGGATCAAAAACTGATATTTTTCAAGTGTTCCGACAAGAATGAGGCTTTTTACTTGCAAGAAGTATGATTTTGTGGTAAAGAAAACCTCCCGAGTCTTCCCACCGCCTCTCCCCTCCACCCAAAATCAGGGTGGGGCGTAAGTTTCACAGAGGATTTGTAGTAATTCCGACAGATTTATTTTCAGATCCAAGTATTTGTGGGTAAGGTTATGGAATGGCCCGGTCCGCGAAGCGGATGTGGCCGAAAAAGTTTTACGTGGGAGTTCCCATAAATTCTGTTCTCTTTTGAATTTTTATTCCTAAATTTTTCCTTCGAACCCGAATCTTTTCACTTCATTCTCCCTTGACTCTAAAAGCCGTAGACAAATATTGAGAATCATTTTCAAAATTTAAACCCAATGGAACAAAAATCAATTTTGTCTTTTTGTATTTTTCTCCTCTTCTTACTTTCTTGGGGAGTTTTCGCACAATCAGAAGAAACACAACGTCCTTCTTTGAATGGAGAGGAACCGGAACGCGCAGCCATTTCGGTGATAGGAAAACGAAAGGTCGACCTCAAAAGAATTCCCGGTTCTGCAATCGTTGTTGAGAAAGAATTTTTGGAACAGACGAAACCGGTTGATTCAATGGAAGTTCTGAGAAGAGTTCCCGGAGCTTCCATCCGTTACCAAGATACCGGTTTGATTTTAAATCTGGGTTTTCGGGGCGTGAACAACGATCTCGGGAGAAAAGTTCTCATTTTAGAAGACGGAATTTTTACGTCTCTCAATCCTTACTCCGCGCCGGAACAATATTATACGCCAAATATCGATCGTATGGAAAGAATCGAAGTCATCAAAGGTTCAGGAGCGATTCTTTTTGGGCCTTCTACGATTGGCGGAGTGGTTAACTTCATCACAAAACGTCCTTCGAAAGAACCGACTCTTTCCGTGTCCGCACAAGGCGGATCCTACGGATTCTTTTCCTCTCAAGTTTCTTACGGAGGAACTTTCGGAAATACCGGTATCGATATTTCGTTTCTCAGAAAACAAGGAAACGGATTTCGAGATCACCAAGACTTTCGATTGCATGAATTCTCCTTTAAATCCATTACCGATCTGAATGAAAAACATATTCTCACTTCTAAATTTTTAGCAACCGCCCAAGATGCGAACATGACTTATCTCGGTTTGACGACCGCCCAGTTTTGGAATCATTCTTCCTCCAACTTCGCAGAACAGGATAACCGAAAACTTCAGAGATATTCCGGCGATATCGGCCACGAATGGAAGTTCACCGATCATTCCAAACTCGTGACAAAAGTTTATGCCGCGTATACGGAAAGGAACTGGGCAAGACAGAATTACCTTAGAAATACGGGTTCCAACTTCGGCGCTATTCCGGGCAACGTAATCAAAACCTACGATACGGAACCGTTTGTAAATCGCCCAGGCGATACGGTTTATATGTTGGACAGCGTTGGTCACAGAAACCGTTCTTATCGTTTTGTAGGTGCGGAATCCCGCTACCAACAAGACTATCAGTTTTTTGGAATCAAGAATCAGCTTGACGCAGGCCTGCGTTACCATTATGAAACGGCGGACATCAAATACTTAGACGGACCACCTACTCCCGATTATGCGATCTTCGGCAACGGTTTCGACAAGCCCCCGACCGGAACCGCCTCTTCGGAATATTCCCTCTCCAAATCGGGAAACATAAGAGATCACGAAGTCAATCATACAAAATCCGTCGCGGGTTTTGCTCAAAACAGTTTCAAGTTCTACGATCGGTTTTCGGTGATTCCCGGAATCCGTTACGAATCGTTTGTACAAAACAGGACGATTCTTCGTCAACAGTCCTTGGATCCGATCACCAGCCAACCTCTTCCGAATTCCCCCTCCCAAGAAGTGGATAAGGGAAGCAAACACACGTATCATGTCGTAATTCCCGGTCTCGGGCTTACTTACGACCTCAATAAAGACGTGACCTGGTTTGCGGGTGCACACAAAGGCTTTTCACCTCCTAGATATCAGGACGCATTAAACAATTCCGGCGTCGTCAATCGAATCGATCCGGAATATTCCTATAACTACGAAACCGGCTTTCGAGGAGATATCACAAATTACTTAAGTGCCCAGGTAAGCTACTTCGATCTGAACTACATCAACCAGATCATAATCACTTCCTCCACTTCTGGAAACGACTCCGCCTCCTCCGCGAAAAACGGAGGAAGAACTTACAGTAGAGGTTTGGAAACCAACGTCACGTTCGACCCGGCCAAATTGTTCGGCGCGTCCTTCAAACTTCCGATCGATTTGATTTACACAAGGGCGGACGCAAGAATGAATCAGCATTCCATCGACGCAGCAAAAATCACGCCAAATCAATCTCTTCTCGATTTTATCGTCACTCAAAAAGATAAAAACGGGAACTACGTCCCTTACGTTTCCAGAGACACCGCAACCCTCGCCCTCGGTTTTATCCATCAAAAGGGTTTTTACTCGAGAGTGGAATATCAATATTTCTCCGCCCAATATCACGACGACTCAAATACTCGAACCGTATACTGGGCCGACCTGATAACGGACCCTCTCGGCAAAAAAGTATTACAATATCTCAATATTACTTCGAATAGCTCCGGTGAAACCGGTGTGATTCCCGCATACGGACTCATTCATTTTTCTATGGGTTATAAGGACCCGATTCAACGTTGGAGTCTTTTTGTCACCGGAAAGAATTTAGCCGATGTTCGTTACATATCCGGCCGCCTTCCCGAAGGAATTCAAGTTGGCCCGTTTCGCCAAATCAATGTAGGTGTCACTTTTGAACTCTGATCTATGTTTTTTAGTAATTTCAGTCCTTCAAGAATCGGAAGTTTGTATGAGTTCCCATTCCAGGAAAAATTTCTCTCTCGGATCTGGCTTCTATGCGAAAAGTGCATCATTTCCCCTCAAACTAGAAATTTTTCGTGGGAGTTCCCACAAATTCATCCTAAAACAAAATTTTCGTTTGACTATAATTTTGATATTGAGAATTGGTATCAATATCATAACAACCAGTTCATCGAAAATTCCCCGGTTGCGGACAACGTTGCCGGGATCTTTTTAAAAACTTTCAGGAAACTTTAATGAATCTCAAAAAATTTACTTTCCCCTTTTTTCTTTCAATCGCGGTACAGGCCTTGCTTTTAAATTGTAAGCCGGGAGAAAAATCGAACGATTCCCTACTCTCTCTACTTGCAGTGGGACTCCAACCGACCGCGACTAAAGCTCAAGTAGTCGATCGTTATCTACAACTCGGTTACGAATCGTACGACCAAAGCTACAAAGACGCAGTCAATCTGCAAACCGCAGTAACGGCATTCGCCGCAAATGCAAACCCGAGCGCAGCGGATCATGCAAATCTTAAAAATCTATACATCATCGCAAGAGCTTCTTATCTAGTAACCGAAGCGTTCCGTTTTTCTTCCGGACCGATCGATAACGTAGACGTCTTAGGTTGCGGAAGCAACGCGGACGGATCCGGAGAAGAAGAATGTGAAGGCCTGATCAACTCATGGCCGTTAGACGAAAGTGCGATTGATCACCATATAGGCAATAACAACATAGCACAGATAAACTACGCCGCTATCTTAGCTGCAAACGGAGATGCAGGAGCAAACAACGGAGCCGATGATGGTGACGACGAAACCGCAATCACGGTAGGATGGCACGCGATCGAATATATTCTCTGGGGACAAGATTTGTCTAACGGAGGAGTCAACGAAATCGCAGGGCAACGTACTGTAGCGGAACTTACAGGAGGTGCTGGAACAGACGGACAGAAAAGAAGAGCTTATATGAAAGCCGTTACGGACGGACTCGTTCTCCAACTAGGGCTGATCCGAGACCAATTTGCAAACGGTTCCAGATATTCGGATGCATTGAAATCCAATCCTAACGCAGCAATCACCGCTATTTTTCAGGGTCTTGGAAAATTCATCGCAGGAGAATGGGGAGGAGAAAGACTCACCGGAACTTTTGACGGACAACAAGAAGAAGAACATTCCTGTTTCAGCGATACTACCAAAGCCGACTTTTACTACAATGCTCAAAGTGTATTGAACATTTGGTCCGGATCTTACGAACTGAAAAAAGGAACCGTAACTTCCACAGGACCGGGACTAAGAAGTCTTTTCGGGACTCTCAGCGCCCCGCCGATCACCGCTCAGGCAACTGCATCCAGAGACGTATTTTGTATCAATCTTCCGGAACAAACAGCCGATCCGAACTACACGACTACTTGTCCACCCAAATCTTTGACCGGAAGATACGACCAAATTATCAGAAATACGGATTCCGAGTATAAAATTCTTTTTGATACCCAAAAACTGATCGGAGATACCATGAAAAAAACGATCACCGATGCCGCAAAAGGAGTTGGCGTTTCGATTACCGATTTCTCCATTTAAGTTCCGTTATGAAAGATGAATCATTATGAAAATAAAAAAATCTATGATGAAAAAAAGTTTTCCCTTTACGATTTCAATCAATTCAAAAATTCGAATAGGATTCCTTAGCGGGATCCTATTCTGTTTACTCACTCAGTGTAACCTGAATATTTTCGACCATAAAAAAAACAACGATCAAGAATTGGCGATAATTCTGCTTATCCTTGCCAATATGGATCCCGGTGAACAATATTCCGGCGGTTTGACGACGGTTTTCGATACCACTGTAAACGCCTTCGATCTGGCCGCTGCAAATCTCAGAGAAGGTGGAAACATAGACTTTCAAGGTGGGAATTCTTTCTTCAACCGAGTTTGGGTTCAAGGCGGAAATTCCGCTTCCGACGGATTGGGGCCGGTTTTTAACAGCACCTCCTGCAACGGTTGTCACGTAAAGGACGGAAGAGGAACTCCTCCCCCCAGCGGAAGCAATGTTTTTTCCACTATGTTGATTCGAGTCAGCCAAAACGGAAAAGATCCGATCACAGGCGGACCGGTAGGACTCGACAACTACGGACTTCAGATCAATAATCGTGGAATTGGGGCAGTTCCAGCGGAAGCGACCACAACCGTACACTTTGCGGAAGAACCGGGAAATTTTCCTGACGGAGAGGCGTATTCGCTGAGGAGACCTACGTTCACCATCTCGAATTGGGGTTTTGGTCAACCTCCACTCGTGCACCAATCTCCTCGGACATCTCCCATGATCCCAGGACTCGGACTTTTAGAAGCGATTCCAGAATCGACCATTCTTTCTTTTGCAGATGAAAACGACTCGAATGGCGACGGAATCTCCGGTAAACCGAATTTCGTTTGGGACGCAAAACTGCAAAAGAAAGTATTGGGAAGATTCGGATGGAAAGCCAACGAACCGAGTTTATCACAACAAAATCAGGGAGCGTTTTTAGGAGATATAGGAATCACAAGCCCTCTTTTTCCGGATCAAAACTGCGTAGGCGCACAGGTGGCCTGTTTTAATTCCCCTCCTGGCGTTAACGGAACCCCTGAAGGAACCGAAATTTCGACTAAAACCGCGGAATTAGTGACTTTTTATACCAAACTTGTGGGTGTCCCCGGAAGAAGAAATTGGACCCGCCCCGATGTGATTCGAGGGAAAGAAATCTTTTCGGAAATCGGATGTAACGCCTGTCACAAGCCTTATATCTTCACGGGCCATTCGGAAGGATTTCCGGAAATTTCTTTTCAACACATAAAACCGTATACCGACCTTCTCCTCCACGATATGGGACCTGATCTCGCAGACAACCGGGAAGATTTCGAAGCCTCCGGAACGGAATGGAGAACCCCTCCTCTTTGGGGAACGGGACTCATTCAAAAAGTCAACGGCCATAACCATCTCCTTCACGACGGACGTGCAAGAGGTCATAAAGAAGCGATTCTATGGCACGGAGGAGAAGCTTCGGCATCCAGAAATAAATTCGTCAATCTTGCGAAAGAAGATCGGGATAAGTTGATTCTATTCCTGGAATCTCTATGAGAATTTTAGAATCTATTCATACTCTTGGAACAAGAACATCTCTTTCCAAAGGAATTAAAATTCTCACTCTGAGCATGATGATCGTATTTTCGAAAATTCGCTGCGGAGACTTCGGAAAAATTACGGGAACAGAAACCCTACTAGTCGCGTTATTCGCAAACGCAAGTACGGGGGAATTTCTGAATTATACGGCCAACCGAGTCGCCATCCCTCAGCTCGCTCGTCTTCTAACCGCAACCGATGAGTTAAAAACGAGCGCCGCTTCGTACCAAGCGAATCAGAACGCGGCCACTCTTACGGATCTTCAAACGAAATGGTTGGCCGCGAGAAGGATTTTCAAACAATCCGAGACCTTTTATATCAACCGGTCCTATCTTCCTTCGAATTTCTTCCACAAATTGGACGGTTATATTTTAGGAGAAAACAACCGTCCGACGGCGAACGATTTGAATCTAGCCGCAGCAACCAATCCTAACACGAGTACAGTCGATTCGTACCCTCTTACTCGAAAAGGATTTGCCGCATTGGAATATTTCATTTTCGACGACGGCAACGGAACGCATACGGTCGCCGCAATTAATGCGGCAAATGCAAATGCGGGAAGAAGAACCTACATCGTCTCTCTCGCAAATGTGATTCAACTGGACGCACAACGCCTTCTCGGTTCCTGGAATTCTTCTTCCGGGAATTTTGCGGAGGAATTGGCTTCCGGCAAAGGTTCCTTTGGCGGGATCAAGGATGCAATCGACTCGTTCATCAATGGACTCGTTCAACTGGAATATACGAATCAAGACATTCGAGTCGGAGTTCCGGCGGGTCTTACGGTTGCAGGAACGACTCAATATCCTACAAAACTGGAATCGATTTACAGCGATACCGCCTACCAAGACCTATTGTCGTCTATAGAAGGATTGGAACTCGTTTATTACGGCAATCCAGGAGATAACGAAGCGAGATCCCTCAGTTATCTCGTTCAGTTTCAAAACAGCGCGTTGGATGCCCGCGTTAAGACGAAAATCGCCGCATTAAAATCTCTCATTCAGGAAAGAATCAACGCATCCGCGACGCTTAAGGCCGACCTCGCCGGGAATCTCAATTTCGTAAATACGGAAATTTATTTAAGATTCAGAGAACTTCGAATCATCTTTGCGACAGAAATCATAGGAATCTTAGGAGCAAACGCCCTACCTTCCAATTCGGACGGGGATTAAAAAACGAAATGATTCGGTAAACCGGGAAACGACATCATTCCCGGGATACGTACGTTTTAAACTTTCTTCTCATCCTTCAAATTCAATTCGTATAATTTAATATACTTTAGAAAATTATAATAGAACCCCAAAGTCGCTAGAACAAAACCTTGTTTCCCGTCCAAAAACCCGAATCGAATAAAATACATCCAAAACGCCTTATAGAATCCTTCCAGAAACGCGTAAAAAAGACCGCTCGTTTTCCCCGCCCCGTATTTTTCCCGAGCACCTAATTCGGAATACGCATTGATGTAACGGACATGGTCTCCGATACTTTTATAGGAATAATGATATACGGGAAAATTCAATTTTTTGCATATACCTTGAAGTTGAATCGTCTCGTGAACAAGCCCCCCTCCGAATTTTCCTTTGGATTTGTGGAATAGCCGAATCCTTCGATTGGGATACCAACCTCCATGACGGATCCATTTTCCCAAATACCAAGTGAGTCTCGGAGTGGAATATCCGTCCGCAGTAGGGAGTCCGTTCTGAAACAAAACCAGAATTTCTTCTTTTAATTCCGGCGATACTTCTTCATCCGCATCCAAAGTTAAAACCCACTCGTTTTTAACGAAGGAAAGAGCGAAGTTTTTCTGACTTAC
>NZ_QAJG01000026.1:0-10000 GCF_003046425.1 Leptospira borgpetersenii serovar Javanica | reverse complement strand
GAAAGAGAAGACGTCGTCATTGTCAGTTCGGTTTCCTGTATTTACGGTTTAGGTTCTCCGGAAGAATATACGAATTCGGTGGTCGCTTTAAAAACGGGGGACACGATCGAAAGGGATGCGGTAATCCGCAAACTGTTGCATATTCAATATAATAGAAACGACATAGACTTTTCCAGAGGAAACTTCAGAGTTCGAGGGGATTCGATCGAAATTTATCCCGCGTATCACACAGACGGAATCCGAATCGAATTTTTCGGAGACGAGATCGACTCGATCAGCAGAATCAATCCGATAACCGCACAAACGATTCTTAAATTAGAAAAGACTTATATTTATCCCGCAAAACACTTCATCACTTCCGGCCCGAAAGTAAAGGTGGCGATCGAAAACATCAAAGCGGAACTGGAAGCCCAAGCTCTTTTTTTTAGAAAAAACGACAAACTTTTGGAAGCGGAAAGAATTATATCCCGCACGAATTACGATATGGAAATGCTTCAGGAGATGGGATACTGCAATGGGATCGAAAATTATTCGAGACATCTCACCGGAAGAAAAGCGGGAGAACGTCCGGCTTGTTTGATCGATTATTTTCAAGGAGAATTTCTTTTGATTGTAGACGAGTCTCATGTGACGATTCCTCAAATCGGTGGAATGTTCGCGGGAGACAAGGCACGTAAACAAACATTAGTAGACTTCGGTTTTAGACTTCCAAGTGCGCTCGATAATAGACCTCTCAATTTTGAAGAGTTCGAAACTTTGACTCCAAAAACTCTCTATGTTTCCGCGACTCCCGCAGATTACGAAATGGAAAAAAGTTCCAAAGTCGTGGAACAAATCATCCGACCAACCGGACTTTTGGATCCGATCGTGGAAGTGCGTTCCACCAAAAATCAAATCGAGGACCTTCTTGTGGAAATCCGCAAACGAATCGATGCAGGCGAACGCATCCTTATCACTACACTGACTAAAAAAATGTCGGAAGATCTTACCGACTATTACAAAGAGATCGGCCTGAAAGTCGCGTATCTTCATTCCGAGGTAGAAACTTTGGATCGGGTCGCCATCATTCGAGACCTGAGAAAAGGTATCTACGACGTTTTGATCGGAATCAATCTTTTACGGGAAGGTCTGGATATTCCCGAGGTTTCGTTAGTCGCAATTTTGGACGCGGATAAGGAAGGTTTTTTAAGAAAT
Source organism: Leptospira borgpetersenii serovar Javanica (assembly GCF_003046425.1). GTDB lineage: Bacteria > Spirochaetota > Leptospiria > Leptospirales > Leptospiraceae > Leptospira > Leptospira borgpetersenii. The sequence continues at coordinate 8,806 of NZ_QAJG01000026.1, read as the reverse complement.
TATAAATCTCTAATACAGACTGTCGGTCGTGCCGCGAGAAACGTAAATGGAACTGCGATCCTTTACGCGGACAAGATCACGGACTCGATGGCAAAAGCGATCGATGAAACGAAACGCAGAAGAAAGATTCAGGAAGACCATAATCTCAAATTCGGAATCACCCCTCTTACAATCCGAAAAGAAGTCAACGACATTATCGAACGAGAGGAAAAAGAAAGGACTTCGGAAGATCTGGTTTTTGAAGACGTGGAGAAAAAATTTAATTCCAAGAAGTTCCCGAACAAGGAAGTTTTGAAGGATAAACTCCGAGAAGAAATGATGAAGGCCGCAAAAGAACTCGACTTTGAAAGAGCCGCCATCCTAAGAGATAAGATGTTATCCATCCAAATAAACGACCCTTCGACTGAAAACTAACACAAAGGAATCTATTTTGATCACAATACTGATTTGTCTCGTCACCTTCGGTTTAAGTATTTGGTGTTTTGCCTCCGAGGATAAACTCGATAAGTTCGTTCTCACCCCGTATCGATTGAAAAGAAATAAGAACTATTATACTCTTATCACTTCCGGTTTTATACATGCGGACTGGATGCATTTGATCTTCAACATGATTTCATTTTATTCCTTCGGAAAAAATTTAGAAACGACCGTAGGCCCCATCAAATTTCTTCTTTTTTATCTCGGGACGATCTTAATTACGAGCGTCATCTCTTGGAGAAAAAATCTGGAAAATCCTCTTTATGCAACGTTAGGCGCATCTGGCGGTGTTTGCGGCGTTTTATTTGCCACGATTCTTTTTTACCCGAATCTATCCCTTTACATGATGTTCATACCGATCCCGATTCCGGGAGCGATTTACGCGGTCTTATATTTAGTTTACACGTATTTTTCCTCAAAAAGCGGGCACTCGGACGGAATCAATCACGACGCTCATCTTTGGGGTGCCTTGTGCGGAATTGTATTCGCTCTTTTGCTCGATCCTGAAATCCTCGGTAGAGTTCTTCGGAATATTTCAGGAAGTTAAAAGAATACGATCTTTATTCTAAAAGTTTTGGTTACACGACGACTCTGTATGCCGAAACCAAAGTCGTCGATATAAGAAAATCATTACATAAGGATCGCTTTCGCATTTGTTATACAGAACTCACATTAAAATCAACAAAAAAATTAAAAACCCACACGACCCTAAAGGTAGTGTGGGTTTTTATTTTAGAGTCCTACGACCGAGCCGCAAGTAGCTGCTAAGTTTTTATTATTCGCATACGATTGGTCCGAAGTGGCCGCACCTAAGGCGAGATTGATCTTACTCTTCGTAAAATTCGAATGCACACAATCTCCTCCGTTTGTAGTACACTTCACGTTCCCGGGCTTAGATCCTGTAGAAAGAGTTGTGAGCCAAACAAGAAAGTCTGTTCCCCCAGAATCCAATTTATACATATCTTCCGACGTGGTGATCGTATGTACGTCGCCTGGAGCGATATAATATGAATAATTAACTGCCCCACCAGAGATTCCATTCATAGAAGTAACCGCTTGTTGCGCCCAACCGCAACTTGATCCGTCCGTGGACGCGAGAGTGCCATCGGGAACCGAACTCCCGTCGGTATCGCCGAATAGTGCGGAATACGTTTTAGAGGAATCATAAGGATCGGTCGTTTTTTCATTCGAATAGGCCGGAGCCGCATTGATGATATTCATCACCTTGTAAAAAAATCTTTGGTTTCCGTCGAAAATGGCCGTATATTGTCCTGTCTTATCTCCCAAACCTAGATAGTAAGTAGAAACCTTCGTAAAAAAATCTTGGATGGAAGGATTACCGACAGTGAGATAGTTGGCAGTGATCCCTGTTACCCACGTCGGAAGACTCGAATCGGCCCCCCACTGAGTACTTAGATTGGAAAAAAATCCATTTGGAACCACTCCGTTAGACGCATCGATAAGCATATTGACTTTTGCGGATGTGTTCAACCCCGTAATAGTTTCACGAACAATCGGATAATTCAGTAAAGTCCCGTATCCCCCCGCACTTTGTCCGGTAACGAATACATTCTGAACTCCCGGATATTCCGACTGAATGTATTTCAAAGCTGCAAGGACATTGTCGTATCCACGATGTTGTACAACAACTTGAGATCCCGTATTCGGGTCGGTATAGGTCATATCCTTGGAACCGAAATGAAGATCTCCCGTACAATACGGAATAAAAACCACATCATAGTCCTTGAACGGATTCAAAGCATTATTCGCATTCATTACACCTTGAAATGCGAACTTTACGAACAAATCAGGAACGGTATTGAGTTGATTGAAATAGGTAGTCGTATTCGATCCGAAGCAATTGTATCCGCTCCAACAAGCTCCCCCTCCCATAAAATTGATGAGTAGTTTTTTATTGGATGTGCTTACCTTCTTTCTATAGAAAGAAAACGTAGTATTTCCACTCGACCCGGAACAGGAAGGATTATAAGCTCTATTTGAATAATTGGCTCCGGCAACCGTGATCGTTCCGGCGGAAGGAGTGATCTTTTCATAAGGATTATATAAAAGATCCGCTATAAACAATTCTAGAAACATCTTGTCTCTATCATCGTCCTTCTTTTTACAATCGGTAAAGGCGAGAATCAAACAAATCGCCACAAAGTATATGATCCATCTTTTCATTTTTTCGAGCTCCTTTTCTATTGTTTTTTTCAATTTTGAATTTTTCTATTATAGTATTTCTCTAAACGAAAGTCAACCGATGCAAAAAAATCGAACTTGGTTCCCAAAACTCCCGGTTCTTAAGTAAGGTTTTGAAGTGTTCTTACTTTTTGGAGTCGAGTACGACTTGAGCACAAAACAAAAGTACAACAGCAAAATACGCGATGAGAATAGATCTCTATATAAGAATACAATCACAAAAATTCATATGCTTATATAACGGAAAACTCAAAGACTTTTTCCGGAAAAAATCGGTATAAAACGAGAAAATAAATAATTCTACCGCACTACTCGCTCGGAATCGCTGAAAACTAGGAGCTATCTCAAAAATACTTCACCTTTGCTTAAAACGCCGATCAATCATTCTAGGATATTTTTGAGATACTCTAAAAAAAATCTCATTTCGGAAAGAATTCCCAGGATAATTTCATCTGCATTTGCTTTTATTACTGCTACTTGGACATACGAAAACGGTACTAAAAATGAACGGGCCATTTTTGCAAAGATATAGAAGTTTTCACAAAATCGCGCCGAATCCGGAATTGTAGGCTTTTTTGAAGAAGATCACATATTCTAGCTTTTGAAACGAACTATTACGATATTCTTCTTTTCGTGCGTCCGAATCGTAAAACTTAAGAGAACCTTTATAAAGTAGATTTTAGAATTCTCGAATCTCCTAAAACAGCGGTTTCGCATAGGAATTCCTTATCATGGTTCCGTTATTTTTTGGGACGCGCTGTAAGACCTTTTGCACTTTTACGTATTCAAGAATACCGACAAGAAAGCGGACGCTCTTTACCATACTGCAAAAATTCAGATTTCTAAAATCGCAAAACCTTTTTTGATCGTTTCTTTTTTGTTTCCGATTCGGATTCTACCGGAAACCTTCCCTTCTACTCTTTCCATAGGAATTTTTTTTCCGAAAAAACCGGAAATTATTCCGCGGGTCGTTCTTACCGGAGTGACCGTAAGTTCGATTTGATCGGAAGGATCGTGAAGAACGTAAGACAGGGATTCTTTCCGAAAAGCGGCGGTTTCTAAGAATATCGGAACTCCGTTTCTCCAAAGAAGAATTCCGGAATTTTTATTGTAGTTTAAACGAAACGAATTTTTCCCCGACCCAAAACCGTAGATGCGCGATTCGGGTAAAAAAGACATACTTTCAAAACCGGTGGTTACGCTGTAGGCTAATCTCTCCGAAGACTCCAAATTCCAAGTTTTATCGTCGATAGCAAGTTGACCTCTCACTTGAAGATCCGGAGAAATCAACCGAAATAACCAATCCTTCCCGGAAACTCCTAAAGAAGAAACCGGTTTGTTCGTTTTTTCTACGATATTTACGAGAGCGTCAAGTTGCAGATTCAAATCCGAAGTAAAAATGGAACAATGGGTATAACCCTGCTGGATCATATCGTCCAGGCGAAAATTGAATCTTTGATTTCCTTTCGTAAAACTCCAATATCCGTTTCGAAACATACCTTTGGATAAAAATTCTTTCCCCGGACTTCCAACCCATTCGAAGTCTCTAAAATTTTCGGATTCAAAAAACCAAAGATTAAGAAGAGTTTTACAGGCCCCCGGACCTCGAAAAATTCGAAGTCCTAAAAAAAAATCTCCTGTAATCAAATCGACTAAAACGGAGTCTATTTTTTTCAAAGAAGACAAGAAAGAAGTTTTGTATTCTCTGGAGTTATCAATTCCAAGAGTCCCTGAATAGAGACCGAAATTGGGTTCTAATGTTGAAGGGTTGAGCAAATGGCCAATCGCCTCTTTCATGCGAATACCTTTAAGATTGTCAGTTTTTTCAGAGGTTTCAAAAAAAAAAGAAGAATGTAATCTTTTCTTCTACTTAATTTGATACTTTTTATCCAGAATTTTGCTTGTCGGAACCCATTTGACGAATTTCAATAAATAGATTTTTAAAGAAGATCATGTTATACAGCCAGGATAAAAGCAATTTACTTTCCTACGGCGAGAACTACTATCAGCCTCATTATCAACCCATTCTAGAAGTTACCAATTGTAATATCATAGGATACGAGGTTCTAGGAAGATTTTATTTTCCCGAAAAAAACGAATATCGTTCTCTGGGTTATCAGTTCCACAACCCGGAATTAGACACGATTCGTCTCATTCAAATCGATCGGCTGATTCGGGAAAAAGCGATCCGTCATCTCAAAGACTCGGGAATAAAAACCAAACTTTTTCTTAATATGATGCCTAACTTTCTCTCTATGATTCATACGGGAGACGTTCTAGATCTCAAAAGACTTCACGTTCTTAATCTTATGGAAAAATACGACATTTCACCTTCGGAGGTCGTTTTAGAAATCACGGAAGATAAGTTCGACGGAAACATCGAAAAACTTCTTTCAATCGTGAACGTATTCAAAGACTACGGATTCAAGATCGCAGTCGACGACCTCGGTGTCGGATTCTCCAATTTGGAAAGAATCGGCTATATTCATCCGGACATAATAAAGGTCGATATCAAGATCATGCGGGAAAGTTTAAACCGAAGGTCCTTCAAAAATGTACTGAGTGCAATTGCCGACATGTCCCAAAAACTAGGCTCCGATCTTTTGTTCGAAGGAATCGAAACCGAGGAAGAATTGCATCTCGCACTTTCCATGGGGGCAAATCTACTCCAAGGATTTTATTTTTCAAGGCCTCAAGTCGAATTTCAGGATAAAAAACAATTCAACAGAACTTTGAGAGACGCTTTGGAAAAATTCTCGGGGCTTCGATTTATGGAACTACTGGAGGAATTTCAAAAAGGCCAGGAAATCATCGACGCCTTAGGCGAGAAATTAGAAGCACTTCGTCACAACGGAAAGGATGATCTTCCTTTAGTCCTTCATCTCATGCTCTCCAACTTGCCGTCCGAAATTCTTTCCGTATTTGCCTGTGATATCTTCGGTTATCAGATCACTCCTACGTATTTCCGTTCTCATCCTGGAGAAGAATGGGATTCCGACCTGGCCGAAATCGGAAATAATTACGCATGGAGACCTTTTTTTATTCGCCATAAGGCAAAGGTAGTTCAAAGTTCCGCCAAGTGGACCGTCACAGAGCCTGTTTATGATATGGACCTCCACAAACAGGTCGTAATCTTTACCTACACGCTCAGAGATAATTACATTCTCGTTATCAAGATGGACTGGGAAAGGGTTTAATCTTTTTCGTCAATGACTCTCCCAATCGTAATTTCCAAACGAGAAAAAAGACTTAGGGTTCTATGTTTTGAAGTTTGAGGCGTTTTCGAATTTCCTTACCACGTCTTTGATTTACCTCTAAAACTTGCAGAAGAGTATCAATCGGAAAAACGGTATCTTGGAACATTCTCCTCATCGTCCTTTCCGACATATCATACCAACGTGCTTTGGAAGAAAGCAAAAGTTCGCCTGTTTTGGAAAGATGAATCGTAGCTTTTGTATAAAGCCTTCTTCTTCTTACCATCGTAACCCAACAGCGAACTTCAACTTTTTCGTTGAGAGGAACCGCTTTGTGATAACGCATATAAAGTTGGTCGGTCATCACGAAATGCCCGAGATGAAAACAAAGAACTCCCTGAGCTTCGTCGAGTAGTGTCGCTAAAACTCCTCCGTGAGCGTAACCAGGCGCTCCTTCGAACGCTTTTTCTATTTTAAACGGAAATCGTACTTCTCCGCTTTCTTCGTGAAAGGGAAAACTTGCATGGATCCCTTTTGTATTATCGGGACCACAACCGAAGCAGTTTTTATGATGCCAATCTTGCCCGTTTTGGCTAGCTTTGATCTCTCGATAGATTGCCTCTGGTTCCATTTTATTCCTTATTATTCCTTCGAAAGGGACTTTGCCGCAAAACGAAAACGGCTGTGTCATAACATACTGGATTTATACTTTTAAAGGACAGATTTTTTATCCATTGATTGAATCGCCGATTTTACATCGAGAACAATAGTGTCGTTGAAAAAGTTCGAATTAACAAAACTGCTTCAATCGACCGTTTTCATGAAACAGAGATGGATGAAGAATTAATTTTTCAATAACTCTGATTCTAATTCCATGAAAAAATCGGACCTTCCGGTTTCAAGTAGGAAACTCGAACCCATAAACGTTTTTTAAGAATAGATTTTCCAAAAATCCGAAGGAATGGATATATATCAAATCACTTGACTGACGTATCAATGATCTTATTTTAACGTGGGCTCGACATAACAAATGTGAAAGCGTTTATTATACTACGACCTATGAGAGCAACACTTTAGTTCAGAAAAACTCAGACGAAACGCTTTTACGAAACGTTTCAGATCTCGAGCCGTTTTAATTAACGTGAGTTCGGCGTAACAAATGCGAAAGCGATCGTAGCGTGGTCAAGTTATTGTCATTATTCAATTTGAATATTCCAAAAGTAAAATACAATAACTTGACCGAAGCGAGAGCGCGGTCCAGACTTTGCTTGCAAAGGCTGGATTCGCCCAAACTTTTTTATATCAAATTTACGTTTTTTTACATCGCGTTTCATTAAAGGAGAACAAAATATGAAAGCCGCAATTTTAGAATCCGGTAAAAAAATCTTAGACATCAGAGAAGTTCCAGTTCCAAAACTCAAACCCGGACAAGTAAAAGTAAAAATCAAAGCCTGCGGAATCTGCGGATCCGATGTCCATCTCGTGATCCACGGTACTCTCAAATGTAAACATTTTCCAAGAATTCCCGGCCACGAATCGTCGGGAATAATCGAAGAAGTAGGTGAAAATGTAAGTCGTTTTCAAAAAGGAGATCGTGTCGTAATCGCTGCCGGAACCTCCTGCGGAGTTTGTTCTTACTGCAAAGCGGGATACGAAAACTTATGTAAAGACGTAGGAGTTTTCGGTTTTGATCGAGATGGAGGTTTTGCGGAATATAATATCGTGGAAGAACGTTATTTGTATTCTCTTCCGGATACGATTCCGTTCGATCAAGGAGCAATTCTTGCAGACGCGGTTTCCACACCGTATCACGCGATTCGATACAGAGGAAATATTCAAAACGGTGATACGGTTGCCATATTCGGTTGCGGCGGCCTTGGAATCCATGCGGTCGCGATTGCAAGAGCTATGACCGACGGAAAAGTAATCGCTTTAGACGTGGAAAGAGGACCATTGGAAAATGCGACTAAGTACGGAGCCGATGAAATCATCAATTTGAAAGAAATTCGAAACCCGGGAAAAACTCTCAAAGAAATTACAAAGGGAGTGGATCTACTTGCGGATTTTTCGGGATATATGTCCAACATTGAAGAATCTCTACGCGCTATGAATCCCGGAGGCAGAATCGTTTTCGTGGGAATCGGAAGACAACCTTTGAAGTTTCAGATTCCTTTTATTTTAATCGAGAGAATGATTTCAGTCTTGGGTTCGTACGGTTCCGACCGCAGGGCAATTCCCGAACTGATCGAATTATACCTTAAAGGAAAAATCAATCTTTCTCATTCGATCACTTCCCATCATACATTAGAGGAATTGAATCAATGCCTGGAAGACTTGGACGAAAGAAAAGGAAATCCGATTCGGTTTATCATTCAACCTGGATAAAATCCGGAATTTTTTATTCCCGCATCGAAATCAGAACCCGTCGAGTACCAATAGAAGCGAGACTCTTTAGTTACCGGCTTGATCTTTCCGACAAAGTAGAAATCTAAAGCGCATTCAGAAGACTGACGAACTTCGCTTCGCTCGTTCTAGACAGAGGACAGAAACGGAGGAGTTATTGCACTGCGGATTTAGAATGCAGTTTGCGGAGACAAAAAAGCAAACAAAAGAAACTATACTAACGTGAATTCGATATAAGAAAGTTTGGGCGAATCATTCGCGAGCTGAAACGTTTTTATAAAAAGCGTTTCGCCTGAATTTTTCAAACTAAAGTGTTACTCCCTATCATAACCTTACCCACAAATACTTGGATCTGAAGGTAAATCTGTCGGAATTACTACAAATCCTCTGTGAAACTTACGCCCCACCCTGATTTTGGGTGGAGGGGAGAGGCGGTGGGAAGACTCGGGAGGTTTTCTTTACCACAAAATCATACTTCTTGCAAGTAAAAAGCCTCATTCTTGTCGGAACACTTGAAAAATATCAGTTTT
>NZ_QAJG01000025.1:27500-45023 GCF_003046425.1 Leptospira borgpetersenii serovar Javanica | reverse complement strand
GGAAAGCTCTGCATTGAGTTTTTCAGAGCGACCCATAGGAAAGCTCTGCATTGAGTTTTTCAGAGCGACCCATAGGAAAGCTCTGCATTGAGTTTCTTTGGGTCATAACCTTACCCACAAGTATTTGGATCTCCATATAAATCTGTCGGAATTACGACAAATCCACTGTGAAACTTACACCTGCAAATGATTTATAGAGAGCGTTGCATGAGTTTTCCCTAATTTTGGGAGGAGGAAAGAAAGGCTTGGGGGACTTTCCATTATCAGAAAATTGTACTTTTTGCAAGTAAAAAACCTCATTCTTGTCGGAACACTTGAAAAATGTGCGTTTTGGATCCTTCTGATTCTAAAATCCTCTTCAACTTGTGGGTAAGGTTATGCGCGTTTTGGGTGGAGGGACGAATAAACTCTATTTCGCTCTCTACGGGTCGCGAAATAGGTGGGAAGACTTCGGTGATTTTTGTCTATCAGAAAATCATACTTTTTGCAAGTAAAAAACCTCATCCTTGTCGGAACACTTGAAAAAATGTGCCTTTTTGATCCTACTATTCCAACTCAACTTATGAGGTGTTCTGTCGACCGCGAAGGAAACGAAAGCATCTCGCTTCTATGGTCGCTCGATAGGAGTTTGGGTATAAGAACTCGAGCTTGTTAAGTCCTTCTCCTTTGTATAAATAGTAGGGGTAAAGATTCTATGTTTTGTAAGTTTAAACTTTATGATCTTATGTAAAACCGTGTGGAAGAGGTTGATACAAGAAACATAGGAAAGACGCACTGAATTTTCTGCATCGGATTCTAATAAATAGAAATTTAAGATTTAGGGAAAACGTAGACATACATTATGCGGTTCTTGGCAAAATTAGGGCCCGAAGTTTTACGAAATTAGAGTCTAACTTACGGAGAAGGCGGGAAAGATCTTAATTTTCCCGCTCTTTTTATTCTTTAATCAATCTCTCGATCGCTTTTTCCGAAAATTGTTTCATGTGAACATTTTTGCCGGTGATAGTTTCCAAAGACTTGGAAAAATTATCCCGATCTTTTAATATTCCGATGGAAAAAATATTTTCGGATTCTACCTCTAAGTTACGAATCGTGTCGGTGAGTTTATTTTTCTTTTCCTGAATCTGCTCTTTCAAAACGGCCTGGTCGATATCCGGATTATCTGCAAGTTCTCTAAACAAAGGTGTTTCACCGAACAGAATGTTTATGAGTTCGTTGTTCGGTGTATTTCCTTCGTTTAAAATACCGAGTTTCATTTGTTCACGGGTGAATTCTCCTTGAAGACTATCAAGGGTTTCCTGAATTTTCAAATAACGGGACGTAAGTCCTGAAGAAAACTCCGTTTTGTCTAGGCTTCCTCGCTCTTCTTGAGCGGGTACAGCTTTGGTGTTAACGGAAGACCGTTTGTCGCGGATGAGCTTTTCCGCAGAGCTGATCAGATTTGTGAGTGGAACGTCCATGTTCTTTCCTCCTCTTCAGAATTCAAGATCCGGAAAGAATACCGATTTGGTATGAACTTTTAGTAGGGACTTCTTTTCTGAAATACCCTATGTCGCATCAAAGATCTTACTTCTGGAGACAATCTAAACTATATATCGGAAGGTATACGGGAAAGAAATGAATTTTTTTTCCGAAATTATAAAAAAAATCAATTTTCATTCAAGTGGTTCAAAAATTTTTGACTATCGTAAATTGGAATTATCTCGAATGAGTGATACTCCCTGACCGAATTTTATCATTCCCTATTCTAAAATTATTTAGAACTTGTCCCAAAACCTTGGAATCGTAAGAAACTCCGACAAGAGTGCACGAACAATAAAATCTGCTCGAAAGCCCGTAAATTACCAAAGAACCATGATCCGTGGGAACTCCTACATTCAGAGGACTGAGGACAGTGTCGCGGCAATGCCGCTCCCACAGAAGACAGTTTTGGGGCAAGTTCTTAAAACTTTAGATCCGAAAGAATGTTGTTCTAGAATTATTTCGAACAAAACGAATGTAGTTTTGAAAATTACATCCGTAAGTTCGGATTTATTAAATCGTGAAAATTTAAAGTCCCTAAATAATAAAGAAAGAGCAGAAGTTTTAGCACGGATTTTTTTCAACGAATTCGTTGAAATATAAAGATAACCGACCAATAACAAAACACAGCTTCCTATGTATTATCAAAATCAAACATCTCTATTAGCTCTTTAAACGATATCCGGTTTGCCGGATCCGGCTTTTATCTTTGGTGTGGATACAACACCGCAGGTCCTAGGGCTCGCTGTAAATATATCGACAGAATGATTCGTATATACTATGACTTGAAGTCCAAAATCGGGAACAAGTATATAACCATTTTGTAATTGAAAGATGTTCACTATGACGAAACCATTTATGCCACTATCTACCAGCTAAAGATTCATACGACGGAACATCCAGAAACACAGTCCTAAAAACAGACTGGGAGTGATCCAAACTCCTACGAAAGGTGGTATAACTCCGTTTTCTCCTAAGGATTTACCAGCGGAATTGAATATATAATAAATCAATACTACTCCGATCGTGATCCCTAAAGATGCGACTCCCGCAGTCTTTTTGGTGAAATAACCCGCGATCGTTCCGATTAGGGTTACGATGATCGTCATCATAGGCAATGCAAATACGGAGTGTTTTTCAGTAAGGACGTCTCCGTAAGAAAGGCCTTTTTGAATTCTTCTTTTTTCCTCTTCTTTCAACTGAAAGAGATTCATTTCTTCCACCGAACCTGCAGGAATCTTAAAATAGGTGGGATCTTCTGGAAGTTCGTATTCTTTCTCCTCGAAAGATTCCTGAGAACTGAGTTTTAAGTCGTTATCGAAATGCCACTCTTCCACCTTCTTCATCTTCCAGAGTTTGGTTTCGTAGTTATACTTCGCCTTTAAGGAGGAAATTACGGTTTCAGGCGATCCATCATTCCGGAGTCGAATGTAATTGAATCCGCCGTTGATTTCGTCCTTATTGGGATCATAAAAATACAAATAATAAAAACCTTCCTTCCCCTTTACATGAAATTGATACACACTGTTTGCAAGAGTTCCCATTCCTTCCGTAAGAATATCGTGTTCTATCTTTGCCAATTTGTTGACCGGCCTTACGATGAGTTCCGTTACGAAAAGCATCACGATCCACATTAGAATTCCGAATAAGATAAGTGGTGCCACAATTCTAAAAAAAGAAATTCCCGCAGCCATCATCGATACGAGTTCTTTATTCACGGAAAACTGACCGACGGTAAAACAGATCGAAAACATCAAGGACATTGAAACGACGGTAGTGGATATGATTTTTGGAAGACTGTAGACCAAAAAAAGAGCCACGTGGTATCTAGGCGCTTTTGTGGTCGTAAAATTTCTCATGTTGTCGTTTACGAGAGATAGGAGCATGATTCCGGTAAGCAGAACTACGGTTCCGATAAAGACCTTGAAGAACTCTCCGAATAAATATCGATCCAAAATTTTAAGGGGAATAAATTCCCGTTTCCATTTGTGGAAAAAGTTTTTGAGTGAATGAGAGTGGAAAGGAATTGCGGACATATTCTTCTTTTTAGAAATTTGGGGTCATCTTGACAAGGTTTTCGTAAATGGGCAATCCCTTGTTTTATTTTTTGAATGTGATCGGATGTGCAAAGCAAATTCCTGGAAATCGATTGTACCTTAGAATTTTAGATTGACTCTTGCGTTTCGTTATACGATTCTTCCGAAGGAAAGGAGTCACTCATGAAATTTCGTTCTCTTCTTATTCTTGCGTTCGCCGTTTCTTTCACGTCCGGCGCTCTTCTTGCGGAAAAATCCACCGAAGAACATATCAAAACTCTTTCTTCCGGTTCCGATTCTGAAAAATACGAATCCGCAGTCGCTCTTGGAAAGAATAAGGAAAAGTCCGCGATTCCGGAACTCATTCATCTTCTTAACCGTAATAATGAACCTAAAATCGTAACGGCTGCAGCGGTCGCTTTAGGGAAAATTGCGGAGCCCGGTGATGCGACGATCGCTTTGAAAAATAAAATTATTTCTTCCGAAAACGGGGATATCGTCTACGCTTCTTTGGCTTCGCTTTTGAATATCACCACAAAAAATGAAAAATTGGAAGATTCCACAAAAGAAGCTTTCGAATTCGCCGATAAAAATCGTAGAGGGGACGAATTTGTTGCCGACTTTTTAGATTTGATCAAAAAGAAATTAAAACTTTAATTTCGCGTTAAATTTTCGCTTAGAGCCGGTCTCAAAACCTGAAGAAAAATATCTCTAAACGATCCGGCAAGTTTTCAAAAAGCGTGAGAGTTCCCACAGAAACCGTTGCATTGGCGGTTTTCTCCCGTCGTTTAAAATTGTAATAGTTCTTACATTCCTAAGGTTTTGAGACCGGCTCTTATTCCTTTTCCGAAATCGGTTTTTTCGAAATTTCTTTTCGGAGAAGGAATCGAAAATAGAAAGTTCTCGAACCAGATTCGGCTATAAGCGGGGTTTTCCAGGGTCGTTTCATCAACTGCAGCAATAAGACTTTTCGTTTCCCTCTAAATCACTTTCCGTATCAATCGTTGTAACCATCGAAGCGTAATAAGTATCATTGCATCTTTATCCTCAACCTATCTCAAAAATAAACCGTATAATCATCGAAGTTTATATTCCAAAAAAAGAATCAAATACGTCTGCAGAAAATAAAAAATCAGCATAGAATATTATGAAAATATAAAATAACATGGGTTCAGTATAAAAAAGTTCGAGCGAATCCAGCCTTGCAAGCAAAGGCGAACCGCGCTGAAACTAAAATGTGCCCTATGGATCGAGCATAATAATCGCTTTTGTATTTGTTAGCCGAATTCGCGTTAAACTAGAATCCTTAGAATGAAATTAATTCGAAAGCTTTGAACTTTTTTCATATTCAAAATTCTTCAACTTTTTAATTCGGACCTGACTATACTTCGATTTTTTAAAAAATTAAAAAACTCGTCTTGCAATTGATATAAGTTTCTGTTGAACTATAAATTTGAATTTAAATAGGAGATTCGTTTTATGAAAATCAAAGGATTCGTATTCGTATTTTTGATTTCCGCAACTTTACTTCAAGCGGAACCGTTTCAATTGAAAAGTCCCGAATTGACTTCCGGTAAACTTATCGCCAACGAACAGGTGTTTAACGGTTTCGGATGTTCCGGTGGAAACATTTCTCCCGCGTTATCTTGGACTGGTCTTCCGAAAAATACAAAAAGTATCGCTATAACCGTTTATGATCCGGACGCACCGACTGGCAGTGGATGGTGGCATTGGGTGGTTTTTAATATCCCAGCTACTACAACTTCTATTCCTGCAAACGCCGGCAACTTAGAAAAAAATCTTCTTCCAAAAGAGGCGATTCAAAGCAGAACTGATTTCGGCATGCCTGGTTATGGCGGTCCTTGTCCACCTCAAGGTCACAAACCTCATCGCTATTATTTCACCGTTTATGCTCTTAAAGATAGGATTTCGGCCGATCAGAATTCTTCCGGTGCCTTGATCGGCTTTTACATCAATTCTCTTAAAATCGGTGAAGCTAAAATTTTGGCGAAATACGGCAGATAACAGATTACAAGTGATCGGAACCTGTTCTTTGATTTTTAGAACGGGTTCTTTTATATTAGGTATCTTATTATGTGATTTTAAGTAATAAAGGTGTTGTTTGAAATTTTTGAATACAATTAATTTTTTATATATTAAACATCACTCTATACATTTCCAATTTTTTTTGCGTCATTTGTTCTTTTAATCGTTATCTCGGTTAAGTTGATTCTGTTTCGTTCGGTTTTTTATGGAGTCTGCTTGAGAGTTTTTTCTTTTTTAATTCTTTCCTTTCTTCTCACATAGACGATCTTATCAAGCTCGGCGACTACCTTTCCCGTTTTTGCATCGTAAATTTTAGTTTGAAAAAACGCGTCTAACTTTCTTTTTTCGTCGGCTTCTTTTCGAATTCTTTCTATTTCTTCCTGAGAAATCTCAAAATCTGCATAAACTTTGCCCACTCCGGGAGTGATAAATCGAATCGTTGCCGTTTTATCCCAGACGATATATTCCTCTCCTAAATTCTCCATAAGAATAAGCATGTAGAACGGATCACACATGGAGTAAAGCGAACCGCCGAAGTGAGTTCCGACGAGGTTTTGATTCCACCAATGGAGTTTCATAGAGAGTTGAAAATGAGTAAAATCTTTGCTGATTCTTTTGTACCGGATTCCAGCGGCAAAATAGGGAGGATAGAAATTAAAAAAATAAAATCGAAATCTTTTCCATAAATTCATATGATTTGGCACCAAATATTATAGTCAGTTTGTCTTTTGTTATCGATTCGTATGGTTTTGAAACTAGAAAATAGGTGATTTGTAATGAAAATTATCTAAGATACTCCGTTTGAAAAAAGACATCTTGGATTTTCGGGACGAATTTAAACTGATTGGTAACCTTGCACGCGATTTCAAAGGAGATACATGGAGGTGATTTTCCCGATTATCCTAAAAATATGCGGGGTTTTATAGAATCTAAAATAACGTGAATTCGGTATAACCAATGTGGAAAGGATCGATGCGAGATAAATTTTTTTGAAGTTTAGATAGGAAACTTGAAGAAAACATAACGTATTCTTATAGTTCCAAAAGCGGAGAAACGATTATACAAATTTCTGTGTTCTCTTATTCAAAGATACAGTCACTTGTAAAGATAGTGGACGATAACGATCTGTATGCGCGTTTACAAGGTGCTTTTGGAAAGGATATGCGTCTTATTGGTTTAATCCCGAATTTCATTCTAAACGAAAATATAGAGAAGAAGGCTTTTAGATCGGAACCGTTTTGAAAATTCTTCTTGCCCTTTTGTTTTGAATTTTTATAACTTCCTTTCATGCAAAGAACGATCGCCCTTGTCCGAAAAAAAGGATCTCTTGAAAATGTTCGTTTGGAAACGGAAACTCTTCCTGAACCCGGTGAAAACGAAGTACAGATCGAAGTTCATTCGATCGGGTTGAATTTCGCGGATCTATTTGCAATCCAGGGATTGTATAGTGCGGTTCCGGAAGGCGCTTTTATTCCGGGACTCGAATATTCGGGAGTTGTAGTCGCTGCGGGAAAAAAGGTTAAGAACATAAGGAAAAAAGATAAAATTATGGGAGTTACCCGTTTCGGCGGTTACGTTTCTCATTTGAATATCGATTCGAAATATGTGTTCAGACTTCCTCCTAAATGGGATTTTGATCAAGGTGCCGGTTTTTTAGTGCAAGGATTAACCGCCTATTACGCGTTAGTCGCTTTAGGGGATCTTAAAAAAGGACAGACGGTTTTGATTCATAGTGCGGCCGGCGGGGTCGGAATTCTGGCAAATCGAATCGCGAAAAAATTGGGTGCGTTTACGGTTGGAACGATCGGAACTTCCGCCAAAATTGATTTTCTTAAAAAAGAAGGTTACGACAGACAAATCGTCCGTTCGAGTCGATTTAAAAAGGATCTTCAAGAATCGCTTTCCGGAAGAGAATTGGATCTCGTTTTAGAATGTATCGGGGGAAAAATCTTTCAGGAAAGTTATGATGTTATGACTCCGATGGGAAGAATGATCGTTTACGGTGCTGCGGAGATGATGGGTGGGGGCAGTGGAGTCAATTGGCTTCGACTCGCCTATAAATATTTTTCCAGGCCGAAATTGGATCCGATGCGAATGGTTTCGGATAATAAAGCGATTATGGGATTCAATCTGATCTGGCTTTATGAAAAGGTAGAAAAATTAACGAAACATCTGAACGGTCTTGTCAAACTCAATATTTCTCCGCCTCATATCGGTAAAACATTTCCGTTGGAGAGGATTGACGAAGCTCTGAAATATTTTCAATCCGGTATTTCCGTCGGAAAAGTCGTATTAAAAGTAAAATCTTAAACGTTGAAAAACGAATCGGGTCTTGCGAGTTTGGGAGTATTTCGAAAGGATCGTATTCGGAGATTGTTCTTTTCATTTTAGTTTGTTGCGAGATAAGTTCTTATATGACTATCGGACTTTGCTTTACAATTCGAAGTTTTCTTTCAATTTGGAGGCAGAGTGAGTCTATCTTCTTTTTCCGCTATATTCCATTCTTATAGAGTTATGTTTGAGAATTTTTTAAACTCTCAAACCCTTTCCATACTTTCCGAACAATCCGCCCCCGAACTTTTTGAAGCCATGAAATACAGTCTTGTTGCCGGAGGTAAACGACTCAGACCGGTTTTGGTATTGGCGGCTTTCGGCGGATCTCAAAACGAAACTCGAAACACTCTTCTTCTCGGGTCGTCTTTGGAATGTATACATACCTATTCTTTGATTCACGACGATCTTCCAAGTATGGACAACGACGATTTTAGAAGGGGTTTACCAACTCTTCATAAGAGGTTTTCCGAGGCCACGGCGATTTTGGCGGGCGACGCGTTAAATTCTTTCGCGTTTTATTTTATATCTTTGATTCAAGGGGATAATGAGGATTATTTTTTGCATCGGGATTTATTAGAAATTTTGCATACAGGTTGTGGTGCACCCGGAATGGTCTCCGGACAAATATATGATTTACAGATGGAAAGGGAAAATACGAAGAACCGAAATTCCAAGAGCGAACAAGAAAAGGTCGCGATGGTCCAATTGACTCATCGTTTAAAAACGGGAGCTCTCATTAAGGCTGCCTTACTTTTGGGAAATCGTCTTCGTAAGGATTGGAAAAAAAGAGAGGGGCCTTTATCCAAATACGGGGAAGATCTAGGTTTGCTTTTCCAAATCACCGACGACATTTTGGATGTGGAAGGAACTCAGGAATCCTTGGGTAAAACTCCGGGTAAAGATCAAAAAACGGGTAAGATCACATATCCTGCGTTGTTAGGAATGGAACGTTGTAAAAAAATGGTCCAAGAACTTCAAAAAAATCTAATTTCCATCTCTTCTAGTTTTGTTTCCACGAACGAAGAGGGAACATTCTTTCAGGGGCTTCCGATTTACATTGGCCAAAGAAAAAATTAGACTCGATGTTCTTCTCCTAGAACGGGGACTTGCGGATTCTCCGGAAAAATCGAGAAGTTTGATTCTTTCCGGTTCCGTCTTGGTAAACGAACAAAAGATAACTAAAGTCGGATTAAAATTTCCAAAAGATTCGGAAATTAAAATCCTCAATGTCATACGAGAATATGTAAGTAGGGGTGCGTATAAATTATTGAGGGCTTTCGAGATTTTTCCCTTACAGGTGGATGGAAAACTTTGTGTAGACCTTGGTGCTTCGACGGGAGGATTTACACAAGTGCTTTTGGAAAAGGGAGCCTGGAAAGTTTTTGCGTGCGACGTAGGTTATGGTCAGTTAGCCGAAAAGTTGCGAAACCATCCTTCCGTAATCGTGAAAGATCGTTTTCATCTGAAAAGATTATCCTCTTCGGAAATCGAATGGGAGACGAATCGTTTTCAAGCGCCTCATCCCGAATCGATCGTGATTGTAACGGATCTCAGTTTCATTTCTCTCCGGTCTGTTTTTCCGGTATTTCGAAAATTGAGAGAGGAAAAATATATTCCGAAATTAGAATGTATTACTTTGATAAAGCCTCAGTTTGAATCGGATAAAAAAAATCTTACGAAAGGAATTTTAAGAGATCCTAAAATTCGAATTAGGATTGTTCGTTCTCTCTGTGGCTATCTCAAAAAAGAGATCGGAGGTGTCATTTTAGGTTTAGAATGGTCTCCGATTGAGGGTAGATCCGGAAATAAAGAGATTCTTTTGTATTGGAAATTGTAGCGGGGAAAATCGAAGTTTTAAGAGTTGAAATTCATACTTTATTTTTTGCATAAGAACCGTAATAGTCGAGTTTTCAAATTTTGTTCTTGTATGAATCGTGAAGTTTCCCCGTAAATCATCGAATATAAAATTTCGATCGTTTTACAGTATGTAGAGATTATCGTTTTTTAGGAATCGGAAATAACGACTTTGGGGATGGAGTGATTGAAGCGAATAGAATTTGACAAAATAGGGAACTTTAAGGGAACCTCTATAAAGTCAAAAAACGACGGAACGTTATAAAGAATTCTTATGAGAAGCTATTGTTTTACGACATTCGAGAATTCTAAAATCTTTTTTATAAAGGTTCCCTTAAGTATAGGTCGAATTTTCAGAAGAAAAATGAATTATCAGGTTTAAACGAAAAATTTGAAAGTTCACTTTACATTTTGGTCCAAAAAATACAAAGTACAAATCTTAAAAGTTTTCAGGATATTTATAGTGCGTCCCAAAATCTGCGGAAGCGATCCTTGGGGGCCGGCACTTTAGTTTTCTGCTTCATCAGAAAGATCAAGCTGGTAACTAAAACGTCTCGCTCTTATGGTTGCTCGACGGATTCTTATAAATCGTTTTGAGAGCGAGCTTTTTCCGAAGCAGTCATAATGAAAGATTATGGTTTTATCTCCTATCAACTTTATTTGAAAATGAAATACGTTATAAAATTTGAATATGGAAACGGGGTTTATGGAGCAGAAAATAGGGAATAAAAAAGGGGAAATCCCGCCGCTGAACGGATTGCGAGCGTTTGCAATTGTCGCTGTATTTATATATCATTATTATTTTTATTCCGGGTATACCTCTGCAAATAATAATGCCGTTCTCCAGGCATTTATCGAAATACTTCATCACTTTGAAGTGAACTTGTTTTTTATTCTCAGCGGTTTTTTAATTTCTATGGCCTTGTGGAGAGAATGGTCGGAGAACGGAAAAATCCGTTATTTGGATTTTTTCTTAAGGAGAAATTATAGGTTACTTCCTGTTTATTATCTTTTTATCACGATTAGCTATTTAATAAATCGGATTTCCTATTCTATGAGTGAAAAATGGGTGGCGACAAAAGAGTTATCCGTACCTGAAACGTTGATGGCTTTGAACGTTATGGAGAGTACGGAT
Source organism: Leptospira borgpetersenii serovar Javanica (assembly GCF_003046425.1). GTDB lineage: Bacteria > Spirochaetota > Leptospiria > Leptospirales > Leptospiraceae > Leptospira > Leptospira borgpetersenii. Next base: position 34,097 of record NZ_QAJG01000025.1, on the reverse strand, counting down.
AACGGTTTACGGAATGCTTGGGCTGATTTCGTTTTTTTGGGGAATTATCTAAGAGGGCCTAATATTCATACTTGGTTCCTATCCATAATAGAACAATTTTATCTGATATTTCCTTTTTTTTGCGGATTGGTTCTGTTTAAACGGGATTTTTTTACAAGGCAATGTATTCTTTGGGGATTGTATTTGATTCCTGGTTTGTTGAGAATTTATATTTATCTTAGTCCGGATATTTTTGGAACGGATTATGAAACCTTAGTTTTTCGCCCTACACATACTCGCGCGGATTCGATTGTTATGGGAGTAATTCTCATGGATTGGATTGTTAATCGCGGAGATTATCTGAAAAGATATCTATCGGGTCGTGTAATGAGCTTTTTATCGCTTCTATTACCTCTTTTAATTTTAATTTTTATTAATTTAAAAAGTGAATCCATTTATTCTTTTTTTTCAGGGACGATAAGATTCAACTTAATTGATTTTGTTTACGCGTTTGTTCTTTTATCGGTAATCTTCTTTCCTAACACTCTTTTGGCTAAAGGATTAAGTTTAAAATTTGTTACCCCAATCGCAAATCTAAGCTATACGATTTATATATGGCATTTACTTCTTTCCTTAATTTCTTTTGGTGTGTTAAAAGTGTTGTTGCCTGATCTTTTTGAAACCGGCCTAACTTTTTTTACTTTAAGCCTTATGCTGAGTTTTCTTTTTACCTTCGGGGTTTCTTGGTTGATACATCGATATATTGAAGAGCCGTTGGGTCGTCTTTTTAAGAAGATTTTTTCGTCTGTATCTCGATGACATTTATCTATCTTGTATAAGGAAAAACTTTTCCGGTTTGCTTTTACTGATATTCCTTTTGAAGAACTTTCCGGACTTCTTCCCCGTGTTTTATGGGCGGTGTTCCTACATTTTTCGCGAATTTATAGAATCGAAAGTCACATGGACAGAGAAATGTGGGCTACCGCAAATTCTCGCAGGACTTACAGATTTGGAATCGAAAAGGCGAAATTGGAATACCAATTTCTTTAGGATTGGGAGCTGAATTCCGACTTGTGTTCGTGTCAAATCGAGCCGGAATGGACGTTTCGGCTCTTTTTTCTTGACTTTGGGGGTCAAAGCGAAACTCTGGCCTCTACAGGACGATATTTTCATGTCAGTAGTATCAAAAGCGCATAGAACTCCTTCTCTTACGAAAGAAAATGCCGCCGTAAAAAGCTGGTTCGTAGTGGATGCGGAAGGAAAAACTCTGGGAAGACTCGCTTCCGGAATCGCCGCAAGACTTCGCGGAAAACACAAAGCAACCTTTACTCCCAACCAAGATTGTGGAGACAATATCATCGTTATCAACGCTTCCAAAGTGAAAGTGACCGGTAACAAAGAAACACAGAAAATGTATTATCATCACTCTCGTTATCCGGGCGGGATGACCGAAACCGTGTTCAAAGATTTGATTGCAAAACAACCGGAAAAGGTAATCTACGAGGCCGTAAAAGGAATGCTTCCAAAAAGCAAACTCGGAGATAAAATGCTCACCCATTGCAAAATTTTTTCGGGTGCGGAACACAACCTCCAGGCACAAAAGCCTGTGAAACTGGAAATCTAAGGAGACCTGAATGGCACCCGCAAAAGAAATCTGGGCAGTAGGAAGAAGAAAAACCTCTGTTGCCCGCGCAAAAATCAAAGAAGGTTCCGGTAAAATCACCGTAAACCACAAAGACATCAAAGACTATCTTCAAAACCGCAAGGCGATTATCGAAGAAGCGGTTCGTCCTCTTTCTCTTTTGAACGTATTGGATAAGTATGATCTGAATCTGAACGTTTCCGGAGGGGGAATCACCGGACAAGTCGGAGCGATTCGTCACGCACTCGCGAGAGCCATCTGCAGAATTAAGCCGGAGTTCCGTCCAGCCGTGAAAAAGGAAGGATTCTTAACCAGAGATCCGAGAATGGTGGAAAGAAAGAAATACGGTCTTCACAAAGCGAGAAGAGGAACTCAGTTCTCCAAACGTTAAGTTTCTTTTTCATTTCATTTCGTTTTTTGAAATGCCTGAATCTCTTTCGTCCGAGAGCTTCAGGCATTTTTTGATTTTAGAGGTATCATGAAACGCCAATCTGTAGCGGAAATCCGCGAAATCTTTTTAAACTACTTTAAGGACAAAGCCCACACCATAGTTCCGTCCTCTTCCCTGCTTCCCGCAGGAGATCCTACACTTCTTTTTACGACCGCGGGAATGGTTCAGTTCAAACCGTTCTTTACCGGCGCGGTCGAGCTCCCTTATACAAAAGCAGTTTCCTGTCAAAAGTGTCTGCGAACCACCGACCTCGAAGTGGTCGGTAAAACGGAGCGTCATTGCACCTTCTTTGAGATGCTCGGAAACTTCAGTTTCGGAGATTATTTCAAGGAAGAAGCGATTGAATACGCACTCGATTGCTCCGTCAATCACCTTGGTTTCGACAAGGATAAGATTTGGGTAACGGTTTATACCGACGACGACGAAGCGGAAAAAATCTGGTTGTCCAAGGGAATTCCAAAAGAGCGCATAACGCGTCTCGGTAAAAAGGACAACTTTTGGGGGCCGGCAGGAGACAGCGGAGCTTGTGGGCCTTGTTCGGAACTCTATCTCGATCGCGGTGTCGAAAAGGGCGGACCCGATTGTGCGACTAGCGGAACTTGTAGACCGGGCTGCGACTGCGATCGTTTTTTGGAATTTTGGAATATAGTTTTCAACCAGTTCAATCAGGACATGGAAGGAAATCTACATCCTCTCAAACAAACGGGAATCGACACCGGTTCCGGTTTGGAGCGCGTCGCCTTATTACTGCAAGGTGCCGATTCGGTTTACGATACGGACGAACTCCGCAAGATCATATCCTTTTACGAGGAATTGTCTGGGATCAAGTATGATGATGTAATCACTTTATCTAAAATGCCGACTCAAAAAAATAATACGGCCCGGATTGCTGCAAATCAAAAGGCTGCGTTCCGAGTTGTGACCGATCATATCCGTTCCGTTTTGTTTTCGATCGGGGACGGAATTTATCCGGACAGAACTGGAAGAGGATACGTGATCCGTCGTTTGATTCGTCGTGCGACTCTTTTCGGAAGAAACTTGAACTTCAAAGAACCTTTTCTTCATAAACTTGTCGATAAGGTCGTAGAAATCTACAAACCGCGTTATCCGGAACTTGGTAAAAATTCCGCGGCGATTCAAAAGACCATTCTCGCCGAAGAAGAACTCTTCTTAAAAACCTTGGAACTCGGACTCGAAAAGATAGAATCCCTCGTCGCAAAGACGAAGGCTTCCGGCAAAACGATCTTTTCCGGAACGGACGCATTCTTACTCTACGGAACCTACGGCTTTCCCGCGGAAATGACCGAAGAGATCGTCGCGGAACAAGGACTCGACTTCGACAAAAAGGGATTTCAGGAGGAATTGGAAAAGGACAGACAGTTGTCCAGAGAATCCTGGAAGGCCAACAAGGTTTCCCTCATGACCGGTCAATCCGTGGAAAAAACGGAGTTTCTCGGTTATTCTTCTCAATCAGGAAAAGGGAATATTATACATTTATTTAATGAGAATAAACCTGCGAGCGCCTTGAAAGAAGGACAAGCGGGAGCGATCGTTCTAAACAAAACCCCTTTTTATCCCGAAGGGGGAGGGCAGGTCGGAGACACGGGATTTTTGCGTCAGGGCAAAAACGTATTCAAAGTCCTTGATACACAAAAGGAAAACGACGTGATCCTTCATTTCGGAGAAGTACTGAGCGGAGAATTCTCCATCGCTCAGGAACTCGAAGCCGAAGTGGAGGTGACTCGCAGAGAGAGACTTCGATTTCATCATTCGGGGACCCACCTTCTAAACGGAGCACTCCGCAATTTGCTCGGAGATCACGTATTACAAAAAGGTTCCGTTGTTTCTCCCGAATATCTTCGTTTTGATTTTTCTCACCCTTCCGCGCTTACTTCAAAAGAAATTCGCAAAATAGAATCTTGGGTTAACGAATCCATCCGTAAGGATTATCCGGTTGTAACCAAGGAACTCCCGATCGAAGACGCTAAAAAAATCGGAGCCGTTGCAACCTTCGGAGAAAAATACGGAGATAGAGTTCGAGTTGTTCAGATGGGAGATGCTTCGGTCGAGTTTTGCGGTGGAACTCATGTTTCTCACACGGGAGAGATCGGTTATTTTTTTATTAAAAAAGAGTCTTCTCCGGGCGCGGGGAATCGTCGTATCGAAGGAGTGTGCGGTCCTGCGGTAATCGAAACCTTTCAGAATCGTTTTGCGGAACTCACCGAATCCGTGCAGAACTTAAACTTAAAAATCAAATCGGAGTTAGACAACGAAGGTTCTAAAATTCTCGTGAACTCGAACGTTCCCGGACCGGATGAGATTCGGGAAAAACTCGAGAAGGAAGGCGCGACCGCCGTAACATTCTTCCGTGGTCTTTCCGAAGAAATAGCTTCTCAAATCGAAGAAAGCACTTCGGCATTCTTAAAAATGAAAAAGAGTTTGGAATCGAGAGACTTCGAAAACAACGCATCCGTTATTGAAAGAGTATTCGCATCTTCCATGGATACGGGAGTCGGCAAAATCGTCTCTGCGATCTTCGATGATAAGGATCCGAATTCTCTCAAGGGTCTTTCGGATAATCTCAAGGTTCGGGAAAAAAATCTTCTCGTGATTCTCGGAAGTAAGAATGCGGATAACGCAAGCGTCGTGATCACTTGTTCTTCCCAACTCGTTTCTAAGGGAATTCATTGCGGGGATTTAGTTAGAACCGTCTGTGAGATGTTAGGTGGTAAGGGCGGGGGAAAGCCGGACATGGCTCAAGGCGGCGGCAAGGAAAAACAAAACTTGGAATCCGCTATCTCTTTCGCGATCCAATTAGCAAAACAAACTTTAACTGGAGAAAACGTATGAGCGATCCATCCTTTGATGTGGTTTCCGAAATCAGCAGACCCGAGTTGACGAATGCGGTGACACAGGCTCTCGGAGAGATCAAGAACCGTTTTGATTTTAAGGGTTCCAAGTCGGATATTCAACTCGAAGACGAACAACTCGTTTTAGTTTCGGACAACGAAGCCAAACTCGAAAGTGTGATCGATGTTCTTGTTTCCAAGATGGCAAAACGCGGCTTGGGTCTGAAGAACTTCGATTTCAAATCCAAAGTCGAACCAGCGACAGGCGGAACCGTTCGGATGAAAGTGAAAATCCGTAAGGGAATGGAAAAGGAACAAACCAAGGAAGTCACCCGTATCATAAAAGAATCCAAGTTGAAAGTCAACGTCACGATCATGGGAGAATCCGTTCGCGTCACCGGTAAGAAAAAAGACGATCTTCAGGAAGTGATCCATCTTTTGAAAAATGCGGATTTTCCGTTTGATGTTCAGTTTACGAATTACAAGTAATCGACCTTCTTCTTGACAGACTTTAAACGATCTGCCAAACTTATCGAACGAGAGAGCCTGAGATAACGGAGCGTTTATCGAAGACTCTCAGTAAGCAGAAAGGAGCAATTTGAAGTGCAACCTAAATTTATGGATTCGAAACAAATATCATATACCTGAGACCCGCTATGCCTAGGATCGATTTAAAAACGGATAAGGACTTCGCCGAACTTCCGGAAGGAACCTTGGCGGAGCTTTTGGATGGTGAGATATTTATGGTTCCAGCCCCGATTCCAGAGCATCAAAGAGTCATTCGTAAATTTTCGAATGCTCTATCCACGTTCGTTGAAAACAACAAGCTTGGAGAAGTTTTCTTTTCCCCGATCGACGTGTATTTGGACGAACACAACGTGGTTCAACCCGATCTCATCTTCATTTCAAAGGCGCGTAATACGATCATCCGGGAAAAAAGAATCGAAGGCGCGCCCGATTGGATCGCCGAAATTCTTTCCGAAGGAAACGCCTACCACGACTTAAAGACCAAGAAACGACTCTACGAAAAACACGGAGTCGCCGAATACTGGATTGTGGATCCGATGGAACGTTCGGTGGAGATCTATCAAAACGGAAACTCCGGTTTTACCCTTCTTGCATCCGCCGATTCTGGTACAGTTGTATCTAAAGTGCTAGACGGGTTTTCTCTAGAAATACAAACTCTTTTTACAAAACCGCTTTGAATCTTCAATAAGCGCCATTCGTGACAACGGTAAAATGAGGTTTTTATTCTTATCGAATTGTTTTCAAAGGAACCGTCCGTTTGAATACTCTCTTCAAAGCCGCCAATTCATTCTTCCAAAAGTTTAGCGCTTGTAAAACCTGAAAAGAAATCAGCTTCAATCATTCCATAAGTTCGTAATAAAAGACGTGAATTCGATATAAAAAAGTTATGCCGAATTCACGTTGATTTAGAATAAAAGAACGATTGAATGAGTTTAACATTGGCTTTACTACTCGGATGTATGAGAATGATACCCGAAATGAACGGCGATTTTTGCAAAGATATAGAAGTTCTCACAAAATTGAGTCGAATTCAGAATTGTCGGCTTTTTTGAAGAAGAATTCTACTTTTGAAACAAACTTAAAATTTTTATTACAAAACCGCAGAGGTTCCTTTAAACAAATCGAGGCTTGATTGAGTCAAACTAGCA
>NZ_QAJG01000025.1:15000-17500 GCF_003046425.1 Leptospira borgpetersenii serovar Javanica | reverse complement strand
ATAAATGCGGTAACGATCGGAAAGGCGATTGCAAGTTTTGAAAGAACGATCTTTTCTACGGAATCTGCGTTTGATCTTTGGAAAAAAGGGGATAAGGGTGCCATTTCGGAATCGGCGCAAAGGGGTTTTTCCGTTTTTAACGGAAAAGCCAATTGTTCCGCATGTCATCAAGGCGACCAATTTTCGGATAACGGATTTCATAATATCGGTTTAAAAAATGCCTCCAAGGAAGTCGGAAGATTTAAAATCGTGGCTGTAAAATCCATGAAAGGCGCTTTTAAAACCCCGGGCTTGCGGGACGTTGCTTTGACGGGACCGTATATGCACAATGGAAGTTATGCTACCTTGGAAGAAGTCGTTGAACATTATGATCGAGGAGGGGATGAAAAAAACAATCTGGATCCGAATATGACGGCTCTCAAGCTGACGAAGGATGAAAAAGCCGATCTCGTCGAGTTTATGAAATCCCTAAACGGCAAAATGGTTCCGATTTCGATTCCGGAGTTTCCAAGATAATTTTATCATAAATTAGGAGTATTGAATGTTAGTTCGATTTACGACGGTTTTTGTTTTTCTCGTTTTTTGTGGAGGAAACCTTACGGCGGCGGAACATGAAGTAGGTCAGAAGAATAAGGGTTTTACGGTGGAATCCTTAAAAATCAAAATCGGAGACGTGGTGAGTTTTCCGAATTACGACACTTTTTATCACAATGTGTATTCTCTATCTCCCGCAAAAATTTTCGATTTGGGATCTTACTCTCAGGGGAAAACACAAAAGGTAAAGTTTGAAAAACCCGGTAAGATTACCGTTCAGTGCGCGATACATCCCGAAATGAGGATGACGATAGACGTACAATGATGAAAAGATATTCAAAAATTATAATTATTTTTCTTTTTTCGGCGTCGACGTTTTCTTTGACGGCTCTTGATTCCATGGAAAAATCCGCGGTTCGGGGAAGTATTGTATTCCGTACTTATTGTGTGCTTTGTCACGGGGAAGCCGCAGACGGAAAGGGCCGTCTCGCGACGGGGAAGGTACCGCCGCCCGCAAATCTTACGATCACTAAGTTGACCGATGCACAAAAAGAAGAAATCATCAAAAAAGGGGGAATCGGAGTGAATCGTTCCCCGTTTATGCCTCCGTGGCGGGAAGAATTGTCCGAAGAGCAGATTAAAGACGTAATCTCTTACATCAACTTTCTTTCGAAATCGAAATAGTCGGCAAAACGTTTCCGCAAACTTTACAGTGAATTTACTCGGCAATATAAGTATTAAAACAAGATTGCGTTTCAGCTTCGGAGTTATCATCGGAGTGTTTATTCTATCTTCGGCTTTGATCGTTTACAATACATTTGTATATCGGAAAACGATTCGATCGATGATCGAAAATTCGCAGCCTAAATTCCAACTGATGAACTTAACTTTGGAAAAGTTGATTCTTACGGAGCTGACTCTTTCCTCCAAGGTATCCACGATTGACGCGCTTCTTTCCGAAGAAGAAAACAGGAAAGTTCGGACCCTATTGGATGAAATAAGGAAAAATAACGTTACGTTCCGGGAATTTTCCTTGGAAGAGAGCGAACTTGAAAATTTGAAAATTTTCGAAGAAGGGTTGGAGGATCTTTCCCAATATGCGGAAACGGTTCATAGTTTGGGCAAAGAGAATAAAAGGCAAGAGGCTCAGATTTTATACGTCCGTGGGATCAATCCACTGAGCGCTTCCCTTAGAAAAACGATCAAGGTTCTGATCGAATTTGAAGCTTCTCATTCCCGTAAGAGTGAGGACACTGCGGAAACTCAGCTTACTTTTTCCTTGTATATGATCTGCGCACTTTCTTTCCTTTCTTTGATCGCTGGAATATTATTTTCCAGATCCATTATTCGATCCGTGATGTATCCTCTCAAAAAGGCGATTCACTTTGCGTCTGAAATTCAAAACGGAAATTTGAATAATCGGATCGAGATCGACCGTTTCGATGAAATGGGGGAACTTTTAGAATTTTTGAGAAAGATGGAAACATCCCTTCGTGAAATCATCGTCGAGGCGAGAATTTCGATCGAGAATTCCCAAAAGGCGAGTCGGGAATTTTATAAGGTTTCGAAAGAATTTATTTCCACATCGGAAATCCAGGCGGACGATTCCCAGAAGGTAGCCGATCATATCGATCGTTTGAGTACGTTGGTGGAGACCAATACTTCCATTATTCTTACTTCCGCTGAACATCTTCGGAATTTGGAGAAGGAAATCCAAAAAAATCTTTCTTCCTTGATTACCGTGACCGGGTCTTTGAACTCTTTAACGCTAAAAGCGCAAGAATCTTCAGATACGGCACTAAAGGGAAGGGAGAAGGTGGACGGGGTTCAAAAATCGTTTTTAGAGGTGAAACGTACCGTTCAAAAAATCAACGAATCCCTCATAAAGATCGGAGATATTTCCGCCCGCACGAACATGCTGGCTCTCAATGCCGCGATTGAAGCCGCGAGAGCCGGAGAACAGGGG
>NZ_QAJG01000025.1:0-2500 GCF_003046425.1 Leptospira borgpetersenii serovar Javanica | reverse complement strand
AGGAAAAAGTCAAGGTTACGATTCCGATTGGTAAACAGATTCGGGTTCGTAACGGAGACTTCGTGAAGAGAGGGGATCAGATCGACGATGGGAATCTGGATCCTCATGACATTCTCAGGGTCAAGGGTGTTACGGCGCTTCAAGTGTATCTCGTTCAGGAAGTCCAAGAGGTCTACAGACTGCAAGGGGTCCATATCAACGATAAACACATCGAGGTTGTGGTCCGCCAGATGCTTAGAAAAGTTTTGATTACCGATTCCGGTGATACGAGTTTCGTAAATCAGCAACAAATCGACAGACTTATGTTCAACGAAGAAAACAAGAGAGTCATCGCCGAAGGTGGTTCTCCTGCGGAATCCGTTCCGATTCTTCTCGGGTTGACAAAGGCTTCCTTGAACACGGAATCCTTCTTTTCGGCCGCTTCCTTCCAAGAAACCACTAAGGTTCTTACCGACGCGGCGATCAAAGGTAAGACCGATAATTTGATGGGTCTCAAAGAGAACGTCATCATCGGTCATATGATTCCTGCGGGAACCGGAACGAAGAAGTATAAGGATATTTCCGTATTCAAGTCCGCTTACGGCGACCTCGATCGTCCTCTCGAAGAAGAAGAGGAAGAAGAAATTCCGCAATCGATTGCGGACGATTCCGACGGAGACGAGTAAGAAGAGCGATCGTCATTCACTTTACAAATCGGGAGTGTTTGACGATCTGGTAAAAACGATCTGAAATTTTTTTAGAGAAGGAAATTCATGCCAACAATCAGTCAATTGATTCGCCACGGCAGGCAAAAGCAGAAAAAGAGAACGAAATCTCCTGCGTTAAAAAGCTCTCCTCAGAGAAGAGGAGTTTGTACGAGAGTAATGACGTTTACTCCGAAAAAACCGAACTCAGCTTTGAGAAAAGTCGCAAGGGTTCGTTTGACGACAGGAATCGAAGTTACTGCTTATATTCCCGGTGAGGGACATAACCTCCAGGAACACAACGTGGTTCTGATTCGTGGGGGAAGGGTAAAAGATCTTCCTGGGGTTCGTTATCATATCATTCGCGGTACCCTCGACACCTTGGGTGTGGATAAAAGAAGAAACGGTCGCTCCAAATACGGTGCGAAACGTCCTAAGGCTTAATCGGAGAGAATTGAATCATGTCTAGAAGAAGAGGAAAAGTTGAACCGCGGAAAATCACTCCGGATCCAGTGTACAACGATGTTCAAGTTGCGAAGTTTATCAATTGCCTAATGTTAAGTGGCGGTAAATCCGTAGCTGAGAAATTATTCTATGATGCGCTGGAAATCATCCAGAAAAAAACCGGTAATGATCCTTATACCACTTTTCGGGAAGCATTAGAAAATGCTAAACCGCAAGTGGAAGTTAAGTCCAGAAGAGTGGGCGGGGTTACGTATCAGGTTCCGATTGAAGTCCGTCCCGAAAGAAGACTTGCTCTCGGTATTCGTTGGTTGATCCGTTATTCCAGAGACAGGAACGAAAAAGGAATGTCTGCAAAGCTGGCAGCTGAATTTATCGAAGCTCAAAAAGGTACCGGTTCGGCTATCAAGAAGAAAGAAGATATCCGGAAAATGGCGGAAGCAAACAAAGCGTTCAGTCACTATCGCTGGTAAGAAAGAATTTTATAGGCTTCAGTATTTGAAGCCGATTTCAGATCGCAAAAGGAGAGGTAAGTCCTCTCCTTTTTTATTTATAGTGCGGATTTGTAGGGGAGAATAACTCGTACTCTTCATCGCACTGCCGTCGATTTCAATTTCTCCGCTGTAGATTTCTCGATACGCGCTAATTCCTTCTCCATCCGTTCGGAAAGAATATCCTGCTTCTCTGAGATATTTGTATTCGTCTCCGTTGGTCAGCGCTTCTAAGAGTGTCTTTTGGAGATTTGCACTTCTTTCTTCGTTATCTTTTTGTAGTTTTTTTGCGTAGTCGTCTAAGTATTTGGACACTGCGCTGTTTGCCGCCAAGTTGATTGCTTGGCTACTTCCTTGGAGTAGAGTTTGCAACGCCGCCAAATCATTGTTATTCGTTACAAGTAAATTCATGTGAGAAAGTAATTCATCTGCCTTTTTTTGTTTTTCTTCCAATTCTTTCTCTTGTGCTTGGATGTATTGAGCGACTCCGTTGTTACTTACTTCTTGTGGTAACGAACTTTGGATGCTTGCAATCATTTCTTGCAATCCGTCTAACAGTCCTTCTCCGATATTACGATTTGCTAATTCTTTCGATTCGAGTAACAACCGTTCCACTCGTTCTTTGTTTTTTTCTCCTTGTTTGTTTAAGTTTGCCGCAGTTTGGATTATTCCTTGGATTTGGTTGTAACTTTCTCCTTCGGATATAATTCCGGCCACGGCGTTCTTTCCTTCTTGGATTTGTTTGTTGATTTGAGTTGTATTCTGGAAATTTTTGTTGAGTAGGTTATCTCTGTAACTCAGGAAAGAATTTTTTGTATATGTCAATCCTCGGTTGTCTATTTCACTCGTAATCTCTTCGCCTAA
>NZ_QAJG01000024.1:25000-48282 GCF_003046425.1 Leptospira borgpetersenii serovar Javanica | reverse complement strand
CTGTAGATTGCGAAATTTCTTGTGTAACCTGAGAGAAGCTTTTTCCGCTAAAGCAACGACTAACGCAGGTTGTCCCGACCTACGTGCGGTTACGACTTTCCTCTTGAATGATTCGCTGTAACGTTTGTTCGTTGTCATGGCACCTTCCTCTTCCTGACAACTTTTTCTAGGATGCTACAGGTTACACTACCCACTAAAATGTTGAATGGTTATAACTGATTTCTTTTCGGGTTTTGGAACGGAGTTTTGGAAACGAACTCGTATCAAAAAAAATCAGAGATTTGAGACGGGCTTTGAATTTTTACATATGCTGAAACGAATTCAAAAATCATACTATATTTAAATAGAAACAGTCAAATCGTGTTGGTTTTCAAACCGGTAATTTGTCCTTGACTTAAAAGTTCGATGTTTTTATAAAACTTTTCTCTTTCTCCAGGAAAAGAGGACTTACCTACCAATTCCAGGCCCAAAATTAGGTTACCAACTTCGTCGTAAGAAATCCAACGAATCGCTCCGAAAACTTTAAAATATCCTTGCATACGAATGTAAATGTCGAAGACGAATCCTGTATGTTTGGGAAGAGTTTGGATTAAATGAGGATCCGTAATTTTAATGCAGATACCGTTATTGGAAATGTCTATGACCTGAAATTTTTCCGTGCTTAAAACAGTGTTGGACTCTTTAATGCGAGCGACCATTTCTTTGGAAAGTTCGGCTAATTTTTGGATCGTGTCTTTACCTAGAATTTTTTCCCTATTTCTGACCCAAATATAACCGAGAGGGATGGATTGTCTAGAGTGATTGATATAAATGACCGGATATATTATTTCCGAAATAATTTTCTCGTCCTTATATTTTTTCATCAGAGAAGCGATTTCCTCGTGAATATCGTCTTCCACACTGATTTGGTTTTCGTTCTTGGATGTATAGGATTCTTCCAGAGAAGTGTTTTCAATGTGAATATATTTTTTACTTCGTTTGACCAATTCGAATTTATCGCTCTGATCGGATTTAAAAACGTCTATTTCAATCAAACCGAGATTGTCCGGCTTTAATTTCACTTTGTAATCTTCAAAACTGACCTTAACCAAAGTAGGAATGTTAAACAAAGACGCGTCGATGACTGTTTTGGAAGAATTGATGTTCGTGACGTGTACCGCATCGTCGGGGACAGTATAACGTGGAAATGCGCGGTTGGATTTGGCGATCGAAATTTTGTTTACATTGAATTCCACAAGTTTTGAATTGAGCCTTCTCAAAAAGCTACATTCTAATTGAACGTACTTGGCGAGGATTCGATACAAAACGATTTCCTCGTTTTCCGAAAATTCCTTTTTATTCGATAACTCCACTACGATTTTTTCTCCGTCGTCCACGTATTTCTGAATGGTAGCCGTTTCCCCGTCGTTTCCTCTTATATTCAAACTCTGTTTTAATAAATGTTTTTCAATAATATGTTTTCTTTGTTCCGGAGAATTTATGACATCTAAATCCCGATTTTTCAGTTTTGTACCATTCATTGAACTCATCATCAAATCCTTACTCAAGACAAAGTATAGACGTCTTGTATAGAATGAATTGTAATTCGGTAAATATAAAATTTATTATATGAATTCTCAAATTATAGAATCGATAGTTTTACGGGAATAAAATCACTCCTCTTGAAAAAGAAAAGGGGAGAAAAAGAGTTCGGAATTGAATTCTCTTTTTATATCCGCGTTATTTGATTTTGTGTTTCCAAGATCCGATGCTCGTTATGTCGGAATATTTCGAGGCAATCCCTAAATCTTAGGGCACTATAAAGCACCGAAGGGCGGTAATCTATGGGAATTACTGTGTTGTTGGAAACTTGCTGAATGATTTTTCTTAAGATTTTATGATAGATTTTGAAATCACTAAAAAATGGCAGATTATGTGGTGCATATATAAGAGACATAGGACTATAAAAACTTTCATTCTAAAGAATTTTCGGGTAGGAGGCGAACTTTGTATTTTGAGGCCATCTTTTTCAAGGATTCATCGTTGATGAAATGGGTATTTTTTCCGTTATGATAGTTTTCCACGGTGACTACAAAAACCGTATATCCGAATTGGGATGCGATTTGAAAGTAGGGCTTCATTTCCCAAGAAAGAGTGAACGTATTATCCAAGAATATTTTCGAGGTTCCGTTTTCCGCTTCTTTACGAGCTCGTTCCTCACAGTATTTGTATGCGAGGTGGTTCTTCTTATGATCGAAGTTGTATTCTTTCGTTTTGGGATCTGTAAAATAGTCGTCCACGCTGAAAATGGGATATCTCCCATTTTCGGATAAGAGTTTGGCGAGTGTACTTTTACCGGCCCCCGGTAGACCTCTGAGCAAGATGAAGGATTTTTCCACGTTCTTTTACTTTACAAATACGTTGAATTTGATTAGCCTATAAGAAACATCCAGCAGGAAATTCTTTCGCATTTCGGAAGAGCACGAATACAATAGAATGAAATATTTAGAAACGGAACAAGTTATTCCATCCAAAGGAATGTCTTATACAATGTACGAAGTGGAAGGCGAAGATCAGATTCAAAAGATGATGACTTACATTCCCGACACGGACGAAATTCATATCTATCCAAAACCTCCGGTTAAAAAATTATATAAACCGGAACTTTGTAAAGTAATCGACGAAATCGTTTTTGCGGAACTTTGGAAGTTAGGGGAAGAAAGAAAAACGGCCCGGTAAAAAAGATAGTGAGTTCTGGCCTCGGAGAGAATCGAACTCCCGACACAAGGATTTTCAGTCCTCTGCTCTACCGACTGAGCTACAAGGCCGAACCCAGGAACAGCGTAGAAAAACAGCCTTCACTGTCAACGAAAAAGATCCGAAGCTACTCATTCTCCCCGGATCATTGTTAGGGAGAGATCCATGTCTTTTTCATCTAAGATTTGTAATCCGATTCTTCGTGAAAAAGAGAGAAAGAATATGGTCGATTTCCAAATCGTTTCTCGAGGAATTCGTAATAAAAAAGTTCTCTCTGCGATGCGTTCGATTCCAAGAGAATGTTTTGTACCTGATTCCCACGTTTCGCAAGCGTATGACGACAAACCTTTACCGATCGGATATCATCAAACGATTTCACAACCGTTCATGGTCGCATGGATGTCTCTGCTTCTTGAAGTTCGAAAGGGCGATCGAATTTTCGAAATCGGTACTGGCTCCGGTTATCAAAGCGCCGTTTTAATTTTTCTTGGAGCGAAGTTATTCTCCGTTGAGTTCTTTGAATCTCTTCATAAAATCGCGATTCAAAATTTAGAACTCTGGAATCCGGGTTGTACTCGAACAAACCGTTTTGTTAGCGGAAATGCAACTCAAGTTCTCAAACCTGAACTTCAATTTGATAAGATGATTTCCTGCGCCGCTCTTCCCGATCTTCCCGGCGTGGAAAGTTCCTACTTTCACTCCCTGGTCCCGGGAGGTTTTTTTATTTTTCCTATGGGAAAGAAAAAACAATTTTTAATAACCGCAAGAAGAAATTGGAACGATTGGTCTTTTGAATCTAAGTGTGAAGTGAAATTCGTTCCCTTACTTTAAACTTTTTTTCGGAATCCTACCTTCAAGTAACTTTTGATGCGAATGGTAAACTATCCGATGAGGCACGTCTTTTGTTATTCTAAAATCCGCTATTCTGTTTAGAACTTGCTCGAAATCCTGCCGCCGTAAGAAGCCGTGGCGGCTTGAGTTCTTCCGCGGCGATTCATAAAAAGCGAGATAATCGTAGCCAGTGGAGCACTACCGATAAACCGCATTCAGTAATTTTCGTTTGGCTTAAATTTCACGGCGGGTGCCTAAGCCTAAGTTTTGGCCGGAATTCTATTTCGGAAAATTTCTAATACTTTACAAAGATACGATCGTTTCTATTGTCTTTCTCTGAGGTCTGAAAAGGTAATGAACCGTTTCCAAAGGGAAATTGAGTAAGTCGTGATAATTTCAATTTCGGATCCCTCTTGTAGGATTTCGTCTCAAAAATTTTTTTGTTGCTTCAAAACCTAGTGCGAAGGGATGAAAGCTTCTTTTTGAGATGATCTTTCGTAGAATATTGGATTTTAGGACAGGCGATGGCATTCGGTAATGACAAAATATTCTCCATTTTTAATGCGCTCAAGAAAGGTTTTGTGGGCTTTTTCCTTTTCATAAAAGCGTATTGGAGATTCATATTCCGTTATGCGATCATTGTTATCATCGCGCTCGTTTCTTTTTTGATTGGCGGTTCTTACGTGGTTTGGTTAACTAAAAAGGACGAAATTGTTTCCAATCTGGATAAATTCAAAAACGAAGTCACAAATTATTACGAAGTTAGTCAGATTCGTCCTATCCGAATTTTGGATCGAAACGGAAAATTAATCGGGGAATTTTCGAGGAGAAAGTTTAAACCGATCCGCACTGACAATCTCGCAGAACACGGGAACATCATTTGGGCGCTTCTTTCTTCCGAAGATAGGGAATTTTACAATCATCACGGAATCAATTACGCCGCGCTTTTACGGGCAATCATTATCAATCTCACCACTTTTCAAAAACAGGGCGGGTCCACGATTACCCAGCAGCTCGCAAAACTGACTTTGGATCTGGGAGCCAGAAATATCTTTAATAAAATTACGGAATTCTATTGTACCTTTTATCTTGAGAGTAAGTTTGACAAGAATACGATTCTTTCCATGTATCTCAATCGGATTTTCTTAGGCGAGGGAAATACAGGAGTGGAGGAGGCTAGTCGTTACTATTTCAATAAGGCTGCCGCCGAACTCACTCCGGAAGAAGCGGCTATGCTCGTCGGGATCATTCCGGCGCCTTCCAACTACAATCCTGTTCGAAGTTTAAAGACCGCTCTCAAAAGACAAAAGTTGGTTCTTACTCCTATGTCCGAAAATCAACATCTGCATCCTGATCCTTCCGGTATTGAAAGGAACTTCTCTAAAAAGATCGATGCAAATCTAAAAAAATTCAAAACCTTCTACAATGTCGAACTCACAAAAGACGGAGAGAAGGAATTTTATTCTTCCGATATCGCTAGATACGGTTTTGATAAGGACTTTACAGTCAACCTTGCCCCCGATTTTAATTACGGAATCCGCCAGCGTATTTTGGATACATTTTCAGAGATCGATATCGAAACCAGAGGGATGAACGTTTATACAACTCTTGACTACGATAAACAAAACGTCGCCGAAAAGTCCTTAAGAGAAGGGATCGAATCCGTCCGTAAAAAACTGAACGATGTAAAGGCCGCCTACGTGAAAAAAGGTAATTCGGAAGAGGTAAGAGTTCAACAATCCATCATAGATAACATGAACGGATCTTTGATTTCAATCAATCCCGGAAACGGTTATGTCGAGGCGATGGTTGGTAGTTACAAAATCTCTAATATATTTAGACTTAATCGAGCGGTCTCCGCGCTCAGACAACCCGGTTCCACAATCAAGGCTTTAATTTACGCAATCGCGTTTGAAAATAGGATTATTACTCCTTCGTCCACTGTTGTGGATGAGGAAATTAACATCCGAGGTTATTCTCCGAGAAATTGGTACAAAGGTTATAAAGGGGAAATCACCGCCAGAATCGCGTTTGCACAATCGGTCAATACGATTGCGGTGAAATTGTTAAACGAATTTGGTGTGAACGACTTTTTGGAAAAAATTGCGACGATCTTGGATATAGACAAGGCGACTCTTGAAAAAAGATTCCAACCGAATCTTTCTTTGGCTCTCGGCTCGGGAGAATTGTCGCCGATGGAACTTGCTTTGATTTATGCAACGATTGCAAATGGAGGAAAAAAAGTTACCCCCGTTCAAATCCTAAGAATTACGGATTTTGAAGGAAGTGAAATGTTTTCCACACCTTTGAAAGATCCGAATGAAGCGATTCAGGTCTTAGATCCGGTTGCTTGTGCGGAAACGATCAATCTTTTAGAAGCGGTATTAAGCGAACAAGGAACGATGAAACTTAAATTGAAAGACGAAGACTTTTTTCCGATGGGCGGTAAAACGGGAACAGTTCAGTCTCCAAAAGAAGTCCGTAAAAAATGGGGATCCCGTAAGGGAGTAAGAGACGCCTGGTTTGCCGGTGTGAATCCCGATTTAGTTACAACAGTCTGGATCGGTAACGACGTGGGTGCTCCGTTTGAAGGTTCGGGTTCTGGAATCAGCGGAAACGTCTGGTTTCGTTATGTGAGCTATATCGCAAAAAACATTGGATTTTCAGAAACGCTCGTCAAGCCGTTTAACGGCGATTTTGTGAGAGTCGATGTATGTGGAGAGACCGGCTTGCTTCTGCATTCGTCCGTCCCTTGTCTGTATCCCTTGTATGGTCAGTACTATTATATCGGTGAACAACCTTCCGCTCCTGTTCCTGCAGCTTCGGAAAATTTCACACAAGAGTCGGAGACGGTTACTACCGAAAAAACGATTCTTCCTCAAGGGGAAGAGAGCGACGCGGATTCTGTCGAACTTGAACTTCCGGAAGTTACAGATAATCCTCCAAATTAGAATAACGTTTTCCCTTTTCGGATATTAGAAAAGTCTCATGCGGTGACCAAAGATAAATCCAAGGATTTTCTCTGAGAAGAATTTGCAAAGCTTTGGTCGTTTCCGAATTCAAGGAATCCAAATTTCGCGCTCTCGAGATTATAGCTTCGAGTTCCTGATTTTCGTAGTGCGCTCGGTTTCCTCCGTTGCCTTTGTCCTTTCCTGAAAACAGCGGATCGATAAAGTGCCAGGCTCCGGGTAAATCCGCGTACCAAAAAAGCAACGTTAGATCACCTTTACCTTCCGCGTTTTCCTTATAAAGGATCGCTTTTTCCATCGGGCGGATTTTTATTTTCAATCCGAGTTCTCTTAAAAATCCCGCCAACGCCAACCCATTCGCGTTATTTTCCTCGTCGCCGCGCATTCTAAAATCGATTTCTTTTTCGAGTATTTCCGGATAACAAATGGACTTTTTCAAGTATTCCTCGGCCTTCTCCCAAGAATGAGTTTGTATCGAAAGAATTTCTGGATTTTCCGAGATAATTTTCCGCATCTCCGTTTGTGATATGCTTCCGGGTGGAACCGGACCGAATGTGGGATCGGCATTCCCCTCCAACAATTTTCGGATCACTAGGTTCGGGTCAACGACCGTATTTAAGGCTTTTCTAAAGTTCTCGTCGAAACAAGGCTCCTTTGCCCGAATTGCGATATATTGAACTCCTTGTCCTTTCCGAAACCGGAGATTCTCCTTTTTGATATGAGGGTTTTTGAGTAGAAAATTCGGCAGACGCATCAGATCCATCTTTCCCTTGGAAAACAAAAAAATTCCGGTGGAAGCCGACGCTAAGATCCTTAGTCGAATTCTTTTAGGAAGGTTTTCGATTGTGTACGGATTTTTTTCAAGAAGGACGTAATTATTCTTTTTCCATTCTTTAAGAAGGTATTTACCCGCTTTTGGAATCGAATTTATATCGTTTTTTTCTAATGCTTCAAAAGAATCCGCTTTCAATTTTTTATCGTCCCCGTTTATGCAACAAACAATTCCGGCGGGAGGAAGGGAGAGAGCGTCTATTGCCTGTCTGAGTCCTCCGGAGATTTTCAGTTCAATTTCCTTTGGACCGAGAACGTTGATTTCTTTAATAAATTCGTATTGATTTTTTCTCGGACTGGGAGTGGTTATGAGTCTGAGTAGAGATTCTCGAACTTGTCCCGCTCTTAATTCTTCGCCGTTGGATAAAAGATGCGATCTGAGTTTAAGTTTGAGAGAACGGATTTCTCCTGTACCGAACAAGCGAAACGATTCGACGAGTTGATATGCGGGCTTACCTTCCGGAGTTTTTTGAAATAAAAATGGATATAAAAATTTTCCGACAGTACGGGAAGATAAATCAGTGGAAAATAACGGGTCCAAACTAATTGGGTCCGAAGGTATGGAAAGAATCAATTCTTCCGGGTCCTCTTCCCTGAAACCGCAATCGGAAAAAAGAAAGGACAAAACAAGGATTCCTGCAAAAAAGGTTAGAGAAGTATTCAAAAGACTAAACCTGTCCAATGAACATCTATAAACGGCTCCTAAAGTATTCCTTCAAGTACAAATACAGATTAACTTCAGGAATCGTACTCTCTTTTTTCGTTTCGGTTTTAAATGGGGCTTCTCTTACTTCCTTGATTCCGATTTTCGATTCTCTTGGCACCGGAGAAAAAACGAATTTCGAAATCTCTTTGACCAAAAAGGATAAAGCTCTGTTGCAGCGTTTGCAGGAAAAAGATTCTTTCTCCAGAACCGAATCGATCGAGCTTCGACTTGCGGAGTGGAAGATACGGCTCAATTCTTCCTTGAAGAATATGAGCCATGACCAACTCGTTTTACTTTTTTGTTTTGTCGTTTTTCCCGTCTATCTTTTAAAACTCACTTTTCTCGCGGCGGCGATTTACTGCATTAATTCGGCGGGTTATCTCGCGATTCGGGATCTAAGGGCGGAATTGTATGCTAAGGCTCAGACTCTTCCTCTCAATCACTTCGTACAAGAAAAAACGGGAATTTTAATGAGTAGAATCATTAACGATGTGGAAGTTCTCGGTAGATTGATTAGTTCGGATTTGAAGGATGCGATCATCGATTTCTTTTACATCGTCACACATCTACTTCTTCTCTTATATCTGAGTTGGAAGATGTTCCTAGCGGTTTTCATCGTGGTTCCAATTGTGATGGGTCCGGTCTCTGCGTTCGCCGACAAGATTCGTAGGGCGACCCGTAATCAACAGGAACGTCTTTCTTCGTTAAACGGACACTTACAGGAAGTGATTTCCGGAATTAGAGTGATCCGTGCCTTTTCCATGGAGAAGGCGGAAGCGAAACGTTTTTGGGAATTCAATCAGGACCTTTCCGATAAAACTTTCAAAGGTCATTTTTATCATCAAGTTGGGCCTTCTCTGACGGAATTATTTAGTTCGATCGTAGCCGTGGTCTTCCTGAGTTTCGGAGCGTATCTCATGGAAGATGGAACATTCTCTCGCGGAATGTTTATGGCGTTCTTTTTAACTCTGATTTTTTTGATGAGACCGTTCAAACAAATGAGTATGCTTTCCAATTCGATTCAAAGCGCGATTTCGGCGGGAAGTCGTGTGTTCGAATTATTGGATCAAGAGACGGACATTCAAAATCCAGTAAGTCCCAAGTTCCTAAAAAAAATGGAGAAGGGATTGTCGTTTAACAACGTAACCTTCACGTACCCGGGTGCCAAAACTCCTGCAATTCAGGAAATCAATCTGGAGATTCCGAAAGGGGAAACCGTCGCCTTGGTGGGCGCATCAGGAGCTGGAAAATCCACGTTAGTTGATCTTATTCCGAGATTGATTGATCCTCAGGAAGGACAAATTTTCATCGATGGCATCGATATCCGAGAATTGGACCTGAGTAATCTTCGCAAGAGGATCGGAATCGTGGCGCAACAGGTCTTTTTATTCAACGGAACGATTCGTGAAAATATCTGCTACGGAAATCAAAGTGTGACCGAAGAACAACTTCGTTCTGCTTGCGAACAGGCGTTTGCGATGGAATTCATCCTTTCCTTTGAAGAAGGTTTTGATACGATTGTGGGGGAACGTGGAGTAATGCTTTCGGGCGGTCAAAGACAAAGAATCGCGATCGCTCGTGCTTTACTTCTCAATCCGGAAATTCTGATTTTGGACGAGGCGACTTCGGCGCTTGACACGGAATCTGAAAGATTGGTTCAGCAAGCTCTGGAGTCTCTTTACAAAAATAGAACCGTAATCATTATCGCCCATAGACTTTCCACGGTACAAATTGCAAACACCATCTTTGCGATGGAAGATGGAAGGATAGTGGAATCCGGCACACATGCGGAACTGATCCGACTTGACGGTAAATATAAAAAGCTCTACGACATCCAGTTTGTCGAATTCTCGGAAAGTGTATAATGTAAAAAACATTCTTGCTCATGAAATCGTTTAATCCTCTTCCACTTTTGCACGTAGCCTTGTTTCCGATTCTTTATGTGCTTTCCTTTATTTATCGTATTCTCTTTTTATTCGATCAAAAGCTTACCGAAAAGAAAAAACTTTCCGGAGCTTTTGTAATCAGCGTCGGAAATATTTCCATGGGCGGAACCGGAAAGACCCCGTTTTCGATTTATCTCGCAAAACTGATCCATAAAAAATTTCCCGAAAAAAAAATCGTTCTTTTGTCCAGAGGTTACGGTGCGACGGGATCCAAACATGGACATAGAGTTTCACGACGATCCTCTCCAAGGGAAGCTGGAGACGAACCTCTTCTTTTAAAAAAACATCTTCCGTTTGCCGAGGTTTGGATCGGAAGAGATAGACATTCCACTTATCTCCGTTTTAAGGAAGAATTGAAAATGAAGGAAAATCCGATCGTAATTTTGGACGACGGATTTCAGCATCACGCTTTGAAAAGAGACGTGGATATCGTTTTATTGGATTCGAGTAGGATTTGCAAGGAACGTTTTTTGATCCCTGCAGGAAGTCTGAGAGAACCGATTTCTTCTCTGCTAAGGGCGGATTGGGTCGTATTCTCAAAATACGAACTTTCCGCGGAGAGGATCGTGCAGAATATTCAAAAGAAGTTCTCGAAAAGAATTCTTCGTTTTTCTTTGGAGCCGGATAAACTTTTATCCCCCGATTTGCAAATGGATTCTCCGAAAATATTCCACGATAAAAAAGTGTATGCGTTTACCGGAATCGGAAATCCGGAAATTTTCTTTTCGATGATTCGAAAATTTCAACCGGTCAAATTGGAAACCAGAACGTTTCGAGATCATCATTCTTATACGATTGAAGATGAAAACGTTCTGAATACGATTGCAAGTAGTTACGATTATCTCGTTTGCACCGAAAAGGATTTTATCAAAATTTCGAAATCCCCGAAAAATTTAAGAATTCTTCTCTTAGAAAGTAAACTCGATAAGGAAGAAAAGCTCGGTTCTTTTCTCAAGAAGAGGCTTATGTCGGAAACGTTTTGATTCTCTTAAGGATCAAATTTTACCTGTTCCGGATACGACCGAAAAATTTCTTAGAGTAACCGGAATTTGTATTTTAAGCAAGGCTAAAGTATTCTTGAAATTGCTTTTCAATCTTTTCAAATTCGAGCGCGGATGAAATGACGAGACTCATTAGGATCTATCTTCAGAATTTCCTAAAATAGTTTTATTACCCCGCTCTTATGTTCCGAAATTTAGTTAGGTGAAATCCGCCTTATCCAAAATGCGACGAGAAACGTCTTTCTCATTGTGAGAGTTCACATAAGTCTTATGAGTGTTATAGAAATATGATATGATTTCAAGATATAGATACTCATACAATTTTAACTTTTGATAACAATTGTTTCGAATAATTTGGTACGTTGCTTTTACGGATCATTCCGAGAATTTAGACGTGACGCCGCTTTTTATGGATCGCGGCCGGGCCGTCGGAAAAGATAATTTCGGATTCTTTTCGACTGAAATTTCATTCTTAGAAATTTAAATCGAATTGCAGAATTCAAACGATATGTTAATATTCCTCGATACTGTACCTCCGATAAACAAACTTATGAAAAAAATTATTTCATCTTCGATCTTCGTTTTTCTGATTTCATCTGTTTCACTTCGGAGCGAAGTTCTTCTTTTGAAATCCGGCAAGCAGGTGGTAGGAAACATCATCAACCAGGATAAGGAAACCGTCACTTTTAAACTCACGGATGGGACGACGAAGGTTTTTCAGAAATCGGTCATTCGAAAAATTTCTTTTACTAAAATTGCGGATCCTATCTTTAAAAAAGAAGAGATTTCAAAAAACAAAGAGGAAGCTCAAGGGAAAAAAGAAAAAGAAGCGGCGGAACTTGCTGAAAAACAGAAATCCAAGAAAAAAAGTTTCGAAGAAAGGAAACAGGAACTTATAAATTCAAAAAGACATCATCTCGAGGTTTCTTTCGGATTCGGAAATGGAGCCGAACAATCCGAGCTCCGACCTTTTTATCAAACCATTCAATATGCAGGTTTGGCTTTCAGTAGTTCGGGGCAGGTGGAAATTCTCACCAATCCATACAAAACACCAAACAATGGTTCTACGACTCGGATCCAGTATGCTTGGAATCGTTTTACGTTCGAGCTACGAGGGACGGAAGCGAAACATAATATCGACGTGAACGGATTTCAAACTCTTGCTTTCGGAACCGGAGGTTCAAATTCGTCTGGTGAAAGAGCGGTTAATGTAATCTTTGGAAACGCAAATACCAAATTTCAAAAAGTTTCTTCCCGCATCGGTTTTACTCCTTATCCACATCCCATCCTGGATCTGCAAATTTTGGGGGGTGTCGAGAGAATTTGGACAAGCACAAGTCAGGAAGCGGACAGTCTAGGGCCGTCTACGGCGAGTGGAATCAATCCGAGTCGTATTAGTTTTCGAGAATATTCGAGTCATCATAAAGGATACAGTTTCGGAATCGGATTCGAATGGAAATTCCTAAAACGATTTGTGTTTCAAGGACAAATCCTTCATCTCGATATGGCGAGCCCGTCTTCCTTTAAAAATTATGAATATAGAGTCGACGGTTCAAACGCCACTTTTCGTATCAACCAAGTCGGATTGGACTATTGGTGGAAGTCAACCGGAACCGAAATTAATCTCAAACTCTCCGCAAAGGTGAAAGGAAATTGGAGCGTATTTGTGGAAACGAGCAACATGACTTTAAAGAATACTCTTCAAACCGGTTATATATCCGACAATGATGCTAATCAGGAACAAATCGGACTGAAGATTTTCGGACCGAAAATTTTGATTCCGATGTTATACGAATCCAAGACGATTCTTACCTATATTCAACTCGGTGTTAACTACCGTTTCAATTTCTGAATTTTTTTGGTGTCTTTCCAATTCCACCATTTTAACTTTTCCGAATTTGGTTTTTTGGTATTCAAGGAATAATAAACACAACGGAAGACGTAAAGCATACAACGGTCCACATAGCCGCCGTGAAGTTCGCAACAACGAATGTACAATTTTTCCGGATCAGTTAACCGAATCTCGTCTAGACTTCTAAAACCTAGATTCCAATAATCCATCGAGATTGATTTTCCAACTCCGGGCAAGGTTTGAAATTCTTTTAGGATATCGGATTTTTCCGAATATTTTTCGATAGATTTAGAATATTCTTTTTTTTTCATGTACTGTTCGTAAGAATTTTACTGTAGTTACGTCTCAAAACGCGGGGTTCCCGCGTTAAGAGCAGGGATATTCCTGAACATATTTCTAAATAAGGTTGTGCGAGATAAAAAGATGTTCCCAAAAGTGCAACAGAAAATTCAAAGCAATTCTTTTCGTTTTGTCACTTACAATCCGCCTTGAGTTGAGTGGAAATTGTAAGTTCGACTTCCGGCCAAAGTTTAGAAACCCCGTCTTTCCCTTTATGCAAATCTTTGCATACTTCATTGAGTGCGTTAATCGCCGTTAGAGCTTTAAAGTTTCCGAGCTCCAAATTTAAACTCGCACTGAGCTGAGTCCCTTTTTGGAGAGTAAAATTTGCGTTCAAATTTTTGGTGACCCCGTTGAAAGTCAGGGAAATCATTCCTTTCCCGGAGGTTTTGTCGGAATTTAATTTTGCGGAAACGACCTTACCCTCGATTTTTCCATTCTTTTTCAAAGGATAAAAAAATGCGGACTTGATCTTTGCGTCTCGATCATTATTTCCGGAGTTGACCGTATTCGGATCGATCGTAAACTTCATTCCTTTGAGGGCTTTTTCGGGGGAATTTCCGGATTTGGTTCCGACCACTTGGATTTTATCAAAAGAACCGCCGACCCCGGTTTTTTCCGTAAACTTAAAAGCTTTCCAACCGAACTTCGTACTCGTATGATCGTACGAGTATATACAAGTTTGGTTTTTGCCGGTGTCCTGAGAAAATCCGGCGACAAAAGGAAGTAGGATCAAACAATAGAATAGAATGATTTGTTTCATAGTCTTTCGACTAATTTGAAATCAAAGAGAAAGTCAAGATTTTTAAAGGAAAATTTGAATTTGAAAGAATCGGAAATTATCCGTGTCCTTTATCCACCCGGAGCTGCTCAAACTGACGACTGTTATCTGGACGAAGAAGGTCGGATCTTTACAACCGATACGATTTGCGAAGGAACTCATTTTAGAACCGAGTGGAGCGGCCCGAAAGAAATTGCCAGGAAACTTGTGGAAGTGAATGTTTCCGATATCGCTGCAGGCGGCGGAGTCCCGACTAAGGCTTTCCTAAATTTAGGTCTTAGTTCCCAATACTCCAAGGAAGAATGGATTCGTCCTTTCTCTTCCTCATTACAAAACGCTTTATCTTTTTACAATATCGAGCTCTGTGGTGGAGATACGTATCTCTCTCCTTCTCTCAATCTGACTTTGACCTTAATCGGTGTTACAGCCCGACCTTGGAAACGTTCGGGTGGTAAAAACGGAGATTTTCTTTATCTCACAGGTTCGGTAGGTCTTTCTCTGCTTGGCTACAAACTTTTGAACAAGAGTTTGGACGTGCCGGAACCGCTCCGGAACCTTGCCTTGGAAAAACATCTTACTCCCAAAGCGAGACTGAACGTCTCCAAAGAACTTTCGAAACGTTTTCCGGTTTCCTGTTGCATGGATCTTACCGACGGACTTTTACAAGATCTTCCCAAGTTAGCTTACTCTTCGAAACTCGGATTGAAAATCGATTTGGAAAAAATTCCTTCCGATTCTTCCGCTTATTTAAGTTTGGGCGAGATTCTTAGTTCCGGGGAAGAATTAGAACTTATCTTTTTAAGTTCGGAAGAGCTACCGGATACATTAGATAAAATTAATATTACAAAAATCGGGCAAACAACAGAGGATTGGAAAGGAGTTAAATTCTTTCAAAAAAATTCGGAGAAAGTTTTTGAATTTTCCGGATTTCAACATTTTTGAGCTTCAAAAAAAAGAAAACCGGCATCGATAAAGGAAAATTTCCGCATGTTCCTTACAATCTAATGAAGTCCGTACTGATGTACTTGAACTGACCGTTCTTATTAAAATTCATGGCGGCCTGTTATGTAGGGATCAGTAATATAGAGAATTTGTCCTAAAATCTAAGAGTTATAAAACTCCTACTGGATTTAACGATGAAAAGGTGATTTAATAATATATGAACTACCCGAAGAGACGCAATCTTCCTCGCACTACTGCATTTGTTGTTAACGACTGATTTTCCCTAAGTTAAGGTTTTAGGACAAACACAAATAAACGGAAGTTTGAAACAAACGTAAGACTCATTCCAATTAGAAGTGTTGTCATAAGATTCATTTATGTAGAGATTCGATTGACTTTCTCATGTATCATCTTTACGGCTTGATATTCGATCCGAACAAGCCGTAAAGATTACAGTGCTGCCTTAGCCGCGGTAAGTGCCGCTTCGTAATTCGGCTCCGACCCGATTTCGGAAACAAGTTCTACGTAACGAACTATATCCGATTTATCCACGACAAAAACCGCTCTTGCCGAGAGTCCTTTGAGCGGACCGTCTGCGATATGAGTTCCGTACGCTTTTGAAAACGAGAAATCTCTAAATTGAGACCCTGTTATGAGGTTCGGAGAATTGATTCCTTCCGTGGAACAAAAACGTTTCATCGCAAAGGGTAAGTCGCCCGAGATAATCAAAGTTGTAATGTCGGAAAGTCCTGCTGCTTTTTCGTTGAATACTCTGGTTTCCAGAGCACAGACCGAAGTGTCCAAACTTGGAACGGCTACGAGAATTTTCACTTTACCCGAGTAATCTTTAAGACTGAATTCCGAGAGATCTTGTTTGATCACTTTGAAGTCAGGAGCCTTGTCCCCCGGAACAGGAATTTTTCCTTCTAACAATACCGGATTGCCTTTAAGTGTAACTTGTGTCATTTAAGTTTTCCTAAGTAATATTATGTTTAAAGAATATACGAAGAATCGTTTTACGACTCGGGATTTTAAGTCTGAATTTAAAGCCGATTTTTTACAAAATGATCTTTCGATGCAAGAAAAAACTGGGGCTGGGCAGACTCTGATATTGATTTTACGAAACATTAAATTCGGCGCTTAAAAATTTTTGACCGAGATTCAAAATTGTATATAGGATTGACTATGTTGGTTACCTGAAAATTCGCTTATGAAATAAAAAACATGAATTCGATATAAGGTTGGTTCTGTCCCAAAACTGGGACAGAACCTTGCAGCTTGATCTTTCTGACAAAGTAGAAAACTAAAGCACGTTCGCTCCCTAACATAACGTTACCCACAAATTAAGAAGGCTTTTGGGATCATAAGGATCAAAAACTGATATTTTTCAAGTGTTCCGACAAGAATGAGGCTTTTTACTTGCAAGAAGTATGATTTTGTGGTAAAGAAAACCTCCCGAGTCTTCCCACCGCCTCTCCCCTCCACCCAAAATCAGGGTGGGGCGTAAGTTTCACAGAGGATTTGTAGTAATTCCGACAGATTTATCTTCAGATCCAAGTATTTGTGGGTAAGGTTATGGCTCCCTAAGGGTCGCTCGGGTAACTAAAGCGTCTCGCTTCTATTGGCGCTCGACGGGATTTAGGGACGCGCTGTAAGAAAATTTGGTCGAATCGCTCGCAAACTTGATAATTGAAACGTTTTCGTAAAAAGCGCTTCGGCTGAATTTTTCAAACTAAAGTGTTGTTCTCTACGGATCGCAGCATAATTAGCCGCTTTCGCATTTGTTCACCAATCTCACGTTAAAAAGGCCGAAGTTAAAGTTCAAAGGTTGTCGACCTAGATTTATCGAATTGCAAGTTGCATCGAGGTGAAATTGTTTCTATGTTTTAGAGTTCTTTCTGGCAATAAAATGATTCAGTAGATCGGCGATTTCCTCTTTACGAAACGGTTTGCTGATATATTCATTAATGCCGGACGCCAGACAGTCCTCCTTGTCCTCTGGGCTCGCGTTAGCGGTCATAGCAATGATATAAGGACGAATGGACTGATTGGTATGTTGTGTAAGAATTTTAGCAGTTTCGATTCCGCTTAATTCCGGCATTTGAATATCCAGAAAAAAACATCCGCTCCCTTTGTTTCTATGTGATGTAGTGCTTCGATCCCGTTGGAGACGATCACCGGTTTGTATCCTAACTTTTCTAAAACTTTTTTGATCAGCATTTGATTGATTTCGTTATCCTCGGCTACAAGGATTCTTAGGTCTTGAACAGAGGCGCCGTTTGTATCGGGGTTCGGTTTTTTGGGTTCGAAGTTTACTTCCGACCTTTCAGCGAGAGGAATCCTGCCCGAAATTTCAAAAACGCTTCCTCGATTTATGACGCTTTGTGCGGTCAGTTTTAAATTCATCATTTCTGCAAGACCTTTGCTGATCGCAAGGCCGAGTCCGGTTCCTCCGTATTTTCTCGAAACGGAAGTATCCATCTGACTATAGGCTTGGAATAACTCTTTTAGTTTTTGTTCCGGTATCCCGATTCCGGTGTCCTTTACCCGAATCCGTATATCGCATTGTTTCGAATCGGATTTGATGTCGAATTCAAACTCGATCGATACACTTCCTTTTTCGGTGAATTTGAATGCGTTTGAGATGAGGTTGACTAGAATCTGTTTCAACCGATTCGGATCCGTAGAAACGATCAAAGAAGAAAGTGTATCTCCGACCATTTTGAATTCCAAATTTTTACGTTTTGCATCCGTCTCAAAAAGATAGAACACGTCCTTTAGTAAATCCATAAGATCAAAGGCTATTATTTCGATTTTCATATGAGACGATTCTAATTTAGAAAAATCTAAAATATCATTTAAAAGGCTAAGTAAAAGGTTGCCGTTTCTTCGGATTATGTCGACGTATTCTTTTTGTTCCGGTTGAAGTTTCGTTTCCGATAACAGACTCGTGATTCCTAAGATTCCGTGAACCGGAGTGCGGATTTCATGGCTCATATTCGCGAAAAATTGACTTTTGGATTTTTGGAGTTCTTCCTTTTTTTCGTGGACCGAAACTAATTCCCGGTTTTTTTTAATCAACTCGAAGTTTGCGATGATCTGATTAGATAACACTTTTAGAGTCATTTTCTGTCTGGAATCCAATCTTTTCGGTTCAGTGTCGAATACACAAAGAGTTCCGACATTGAATCCTTCGGGTGTTTTTAGGGGTGTACCTGCATAAAAACGAATATAAGGCGGTCCTAAAACGAAGGGGTTATTTTGAAATTTTTCGTCGTTTAAAGCGTTTTCGATTTCGAAAATTTCGTCTTGAATAATTGTGTATTGGCAGAACGAAATGTCTCGTGGAATTCCGGAAACGTTCATTCCGATTTTCGATTTAAACCAAAGTCGATTCGTATCGATCAAGGAAATAAGTACGATCGGAGAATCACAGATATAGGCCGCTATCTGTGTAAGAGAATCGAATTTTTCTTCTGGAGTCGTGTTTATGATTTGATAAGAATGTAGGGCATCGAGTCTTTCCTTTTCGTTAAACGGAATTGGAATTGAATGATTCTTAGATGTTTCCATGGATTCAAATCGAGAATATTCTTTCTAAAAAAATAAATTAAGCAAGAGGAATTTGAATCGAAAAATTAAATTCGAATGATTTGAAAGTGTTTGGGAGAACTGGAACCATCTCGGTATAAACAATTCTGCAATTGTCTCATTTCTTTATAAATTCTTTCTCTAATTCTTGAAGCAAAGGCCCATTCTCCGAAGTGATAGGGGTATTTAAGTTTAGAATGATTTGTAAAAGTTATTTTAGTTCCTCGACTCGAAGTTTGAAATGTATAAATGTCTCTTTGGTCTATGAACGAATTATAAATTTCCATAATCATTCGGGAATTTGGAATCCATTCCTTTGCGAAATAATTTGCTTTGAGCCTGAAAGGTCCGAAAGAATAGAGTAGTTCATAAACGGGAAAATGACTTCCATTCCTGGAAGGAATTGGCGAGATGTTGGAAATTCTATCTCCCCAATAAACTAAGTTTCTAAAATCTGCCACAAATCGAAAAGCATCGTCTAAAGAATATGAAACTAAAAAAGTTACAGTAGTTGTTATCATGATTGTGACCGCTATATTTATCTCGATAAAGTATTTGTACAGTGACCAGAAGCGAGAGGAGCGCTTGATTTATGAATCTGAGAAAAGTGAAAACTATCAGACCGTCTCTGAGAACCATCGAAGGAGGAGGTTTTCCGGTACGGAGACCCTTTCCTGTTCAAGATTTAATTCAGCTAGATCCATTTCTGTTATTAGACGAAATGGGACCTGTGGAATATAAACCCGGAAAAGCGATCGGCGCTCCGGAACATCCGCACAGAGGATTTGAAACGGTCACTTATTTATTGACCGGAGAGATGGAACATAGGGACTCATGGGGGAACTACGGAAAATTAAAATCCGGAGATGTTCAGTGGATGACGGCAGGTTCCGGTCTGATTCACTCTGAGTTACCTTCAAACGATTTTCAGAAAAACGGCGGTTGGATGCACGGTTTTCAATTGTGGGTCAATTTACCTTCTTCTCAAAAAATGAGTCATCCTAGATATCAAGATACTCCTTCCGAAAAAATTCCCGAAGTTGAAACGTCCGACGGAAAAACGAAAATTAAAGTTATCGCGGGAGAAGTGTTTGGAACAAAAGCCATAATCGAAACGAAAATTCCGATTTTATACTATCATTTTCGTTTAATTCCGGGCGCGGATATTACGGTTCCTGTTCCTGAGTCGTATAACGTGTTTGCCTTCCCTTTTTCCCAAGATGGCATTTTACATACTGAGGAAGGAAACATCTCCTTAAGAGAAGGGGAGATGGTTTGGTTTGAAAGAAGCAAAGGAGATGTTCGTTTTTCTTTACAGGAAAATTCCCTTAACGATTGGCAATTTCTTTTGATCGGAGGAGAACCGGTGGGTGAACCGGTTGCAAGATATGGTCCTTTCGTGATGAACACTCAGGAAGAAATTTCCCAAGCCTTTTATGATTTTCATTCCGGAAAGATGGGTACAATTAATTCGTAAAACATTTTATTCTAATGCGAAGCTTTATGTTTCTTTACAAAACATAAAGTCTCAAAATTTTGAATGAACATTTCTTTCCAAATTCCGTTTGGTTTGGCGGCTTCCGTTCTTATTGTGGGGTTGGTCTTATGTTTTTTCCTTTATTTCAATTTAGAGCCCGTCTCAAAACCTTAGGAATGTAGGAGCTATTACAATCTTAAACGACAGGAAAAACCTTCAATACAACGGTTTCTGTGGGAACTTTCACGTTTTTTAAAAACTTGCCGGATCGTTTAGAGATATTTTTCTTCAGGTTTTGGGACAAACTCTTAGTTTGAATATAAATTTGCTAAATCAATATCGATTTTTTCTGATTTTAAGTGAATTCCAGTTCTGTTACTGCTCAAAAGAAATCCTTAACAATTAATTCTAATTTACAAACTTTCGGTTCCGTTTATTTCGACACTAGATCTTCTATGATTGTGAGAGAATCTTTATTTTCTTTGGATTCTTTAGGAGGAAGTTTAAAAGATCGGGACGATGGAACTTGGAAATTTTAGGTTGTACGGATCATTTAGGGAAACCCGCAAACAATCGAGAGTTGTTTTTTGGAAAGAGTTTCTAAAATCAAGGGGTATCCTTGTTCGAAATGGAGTTTATCTTCTAATCCTGAAGGATCAAGAAGAGCGGTTTTTAGTAAATTTTGATAGTTCCCCCTTGCAAAAGTTTTGGAAAAAGATATGATTATCACTAGCCTAAAAATCTGGAGGTGAGCTATGGATCGTTTGAACCGTTGGCTACAAGAACATCGGGATTGGTTGGTCGATTTTCTTCGAATCTATCTCGGAGGAGTTTTAATTTATAAAGGTCTGGAGTTCTTATACGACACGGACGCGTTGATTCGTTTGATGGAGATGAACAACGCCCCTATGGCATCTACGTTACTTGCTCATTATATAGTGATTGCACATATCTGTGGAGGAATTTTGCTTTTGTCGGGATTATTAACTCGTTTTGCGGCGCTTCTTCAAGTTCCCGTACTGGTGGGAGCGGTTATATTTATCCACGGTAAGGAAGGGTTTATGGCTCCTGGATCGAATCTTCCATATGCCGCTATGATTCTCCTTTTGCTTTTCCATTTTTCTTTATATGGGTCGGGAAGGATTTCAGCAGATTATTATATAGAAACACATAAGAGTGTATAATGTTTATCAACTTGATAAAAACGTTTTAGAATTTGAAAATTTTCTTTCGTCAAAGTTTCACTCTATTGAGTATCGCTTTTAAAACCTAAAAAAATGGAGGAACCCTATATTTTTAAACGATGGAAAAAAACATACAGAAACGGTGTAACTGTTAGTACGATGTAATGTGTAGGGATTTTACATTTTTTGAAATTGTCAGATTATTTGGAAATATTTTTTGAGATTTTAAGACTATATATTAACTTTGAAAAAATTATGCGCTTTGTTTGATGATTTTTGGGTTTGAGGCGTGAGCAAAAACGTATTCGCTTAACAATTTCTTCTGTGGAACCGATTTCTCTATAATATCTAAGAATGTCCAAACGATCATAGGTTATTTTCTGACTCATCGAGTTTATGAGAATTGGTTTTTTAGATAGTTGAATCTTTAGGTGAATTCAAAAAAGAAAAACTATTTTTTATTTTTCGTTGTCATTTCGTTATAAATGAAAACCGCGTAAATAAATGGTATTAGTTTTTCATTATAAAAACCTTTCGTAAAATAGGAAAAAAGGCCGCTTATTTTTTAAACAAGTAGAATTCCATCAAAGGTTATATAACAAAGTGGCGAAAGTCTGCATCTATCGGGGATTATCTTAAAATTCTCCTGTTGTATAGGAATTAGTGAGAGAAATTTTAATAACCGAGTTTTATCAATTCTAAGCTATTTTTCAAAACCTTGTTATGTAAGATTTATTGAATGGATCTCGTTTGTTTTGTAGGGATTTTCAATTAACAAAACGTGAGTTCGGCGTAACAAATGCGAAAGCGTTTATTATGCTGCGATCCATAGATTAGCATGGTTCTTGAACATAAGGCAATTTATAAGTATGGTATTCTTGAATCGACGAGTCACTCGAGGAAACGAAAGCTCTCGCTCCCGACAGGTCGCTCGATGGATTGATCGCTCTCTGAACTCGAAGCATAACACTCTCATCTCCCACAATTATTTGGATCTCAATATAAATCTGTCGGAATTATGACAAATCCACTGTAAAGTTTACACCTGCAAATGATTTATAGAGAGCGTTGCATGAGTTTTCCCTAATTTTGGGAGGAGGAAAGAAAGGTTTGGGGGACTTTCCATTATCAGAAAATCGTATTTTTTGCAAGTAAAAAATCTCATTCTTGTAGGAACACTTGAAAAAATGTGCCTTTTTGATCCTTACTATTCCAAAATCTTTCTCAACTTTATGGGCCGCTTCTGCAGGCAATAGCCCGATTCTTAGATGAATTAAATTGGCCACCACAAGCTCATGTGTGACGGCTTAACAAAGTCGACCGCAAAGAGAACTAAAGTATTTTCGGATTACGTCTCTTAGGTAGTTATAGACTTCCAAACAGCCCTTTTTGTTATTCAATTCTTGTGGGAATTTCCATACTAAGATTTTGAAACGGATCTTAAAAGTTCTTCGGCACAAGAAACATAATGAAGGAGCGAGATGCTTGCGTTTCTCCATGCGATCTATTTCACTGAAATCTATCGGGCAAATATTGTGGTCTTCTCGAAAAACTTTACGATTCCCCGTTGGTTTTATTTGAACGTTGGTTCCTTGGAAAAAAGTAGGAACTCCTAAAAGGAGGAGGATTCAGAAAATCGTCATGCAGATTTTAAACGTAGGAATTTTTGCTCACATAGACGCTGGGAAGACGACTCTTTTGGAGAGAATTCTCTTTGAGTCTGGAAAAATTCGCAAACCTGGTACCATCGAAGAGGGGACCACCGAATCCGACTATCTCCAGGAAGAGATTGAACGGGGGATCTCCATTCAATCCGCTTTGGCGCGCGTATTTTGGCCGAATGCGAAAAAGCCCAAGGTCTTATTTCAATTTTTGGACAACCCGGGGCATTTGGACTTTCAAAGTCAGACGAGCGCCTCTCTCATAGTCGCGGACCTTGGAATCGTTCTTATCGACGCCTTCGAAGGACTCAAATCTCAAACACTTCAAAACGTGGAATGGCTTCGGAAACGAAAAATTCCGATTTTATTTTTCTTAAACAAACTGGATCGAAAAGGGATCGATATCACAGATTCCCTTGTGGACTTAGAGGCGGT
>NZ_QAJG01000024.1:0-10000 GCF_003046425.1 Leptospira borgpetersenii serovar Javanica | reverse complement strand
GTAAAAATTATGAGAAGGGAGGGAGTGGATCTCTTCCTGAAGTCCAGTTATACTTTTAACAAAGATAAATTTCACCGCAAAGGGCCTCCCGGTATGCCTACGAAGCGGAAGGGGAAAGTGTCGGAATACGGTACTCAGCTCCGTGAAAAACAGAAATTGAAAAGAGCATACGGACTTTTAGAAAAGCAATTTCGTAAATATTACGAAGAGGCTTCTCATTCTCACGGTGTGACGGGTGAAATCCTTCTCCAGCTTTTGGAAAGAAGATTGGATAACGTTTTGTATCGTCTCGGATTTGCGGTGACTCGCCGCCAAGCGAGAAATTTCATCGCTCACAGACACGTTCTTGTGAACGGAGAAAGAGTGGATATTCCTTCCTACAGATTAAATGTAGGGGATAAAGTGGAAATCCGAGAGAAATTTAGGGCTTCTACCTTCATCGCTGATAACATTAGATTGTCTCAGTCTTTGCAGGGAATTCCGTCCTGGTTATCGGCAGATTACACAAACTTTGGTGGGGACGTTACGGCATTACCAGAGCGTCATCATATCGATCTACCGGTGAAAGAACAGGTAATCGTAGAGCTTTATTCGAAATAAAATCTGATAAAAGGGTCTCAAATTGTCTCTCAAAAGCTTACTCAAAGGATTTAAACGTCCTAAGAAGATTGAATTCAACACGGAAGCGAGCACTCCCAATTATGGGAAGTTCGTTGCAGAGCCTTTTGAAAGGGGTTTTGCGACAACGATTGGTAACTCTCTTAGAAGGACTTTGATGTCCTCGATCGAGGGAGCCGCGATCTCGGCGATTCGTATCGAAGGGGTAAACCACGAGTTTTCCTTTATCGAAGGAGTTGCGGAAGACGTAACAAGAATTATTCTGAACCTGAAACAGGTTCGGATTAAATACGAACCGGAAGAAAAAGATCAGAGCAAGATCATACATCTCGAACTGAAAGGAGCCGGATATTTCAGAGCGGGAGATCTCGCTGTGGATTCCTCCATAGAAATCATGAATCCAGATCTCCACATTGCTACTCTGAACGAAGACGCGAATCTGGTGATGGATTTGGAAATTCAGAGAGGAAGAGGATACGTTCCTGCGGAAGAAAAGAAAAAGGACATCGAAGTTCTCGGAACGATTCCCGTGGATTCGATCTTTTCTCCCGTTCAGAAAGTGGTTTTTGAAGTATCCGAAACTCGCGTTGCTCAAAGATCGGATTACGAAAAACTGACTCTGGAAGTATGGACTGACGGTTCCGTGTCTCCAGATGACGCGGTCGCACAGGCTGCGAAAATCTTAAAAGAACATCTTACGGTATTTATCAATTTCGAAGAGGAATTGGAGGAAGAAGACGACGAACTGGATGAAGCGGACGAAAAACTCAAGGCTTCCTTGTCGAAACACGTGGAAGAATTGGAGCTTTCCGTTCGTTCTCTCAATGTGTTGAGAAGTCTGGAAATCGATTTCATCGGGGACTTGGTCAAAAGATCCGAAGAAGAAATGTCGAAGTCCAAACACTACAGTGATCAGTGTCTCCAAGAGTTGAAGGGAAAACTTTCCACTCTGGGTCTCTCTTTTGGAATGAGGGATTTTTAAAATGAATAAAAGAAATAAAGTAAAACACCTAAACCGCAATAAAGGTCATAGAGACGCGTTGATCAATAACATGATCACCTCTCTTTTTAAATACGAGAGAATCGAGTCCACTCAAGCGAAGCTGAAAGTGATTCGTTCTCATGCGGAAAAACTGATTACAAGAGCTAAGAAGAATCTCGTAGCGGATCTGAAGCCTGAAGTTCAACTTCACAATAAACGGGAAGTGATGAAAAGAATCAAGGATCGTGAAGTAGTTGTAAAACTTTTCGAAGATATCGCAAAACGTTTCGAAAGTAAAAACGGCGGTTACACTCGCGTTTTGAAACTTGTGAACAGGGCTTCTGATAATTCCGAAGTTGGAATTTTGGAACTGACTTCTAGAAAAGAAAGAGCGATTCTTTTGAAAGAAAGACAAGAGAAGCGTGAAGCTCAAGAGAAAGCTAGGGAAGAAAAAAGAACCGCAAGAAAATCTGACTCTGTTCCCGCTCATAAAAAATAGATCACTCTCTCAAAAAGAAAATTACAAAGAAAAAATAGAATTCTTAGTTTTCTAACCTTTCAAGCAGTTTTGAAATCTATCATTGTATGATTGTGTTATAGGTATTCGATTCTATATTTCAAAACTTGCGTTTATGTAGATAATATGTTTTTTGGTTACTTTTATCTTCAATAAATCTTGTTCCCTTTTACTCGGTAGAGTCTTACGGTACTTCTACAAATCATACCTCTTTGATATTCAATCCGGACTTTACTTTCTTTCGGTTTCTTTTTGCCCAATAAAAAATTTATTCCTCTCGATAGAATACCTTGATTTATCTTAAGAGTCTGTCCGAAAACTGTCTTCTGTAGGATCGGAATTACCAACACCTGTCATCAGTTCTCTGATTGTAGGAGTTCCCACAGATTGGTTGCATTGGCGATTTTCTTGTCGTTTAAAATTATAGTAGCTTCCTACATTTCTAAGGTTTTGAGACGGCTTAAGTTGTATTTCGTTTTCGGTTCAGGTTTAGCGGATTTTAAAATAACGCGAATTCGAGAGAACAAATGTGAAAGCGATTATTATGCTGCGATCCATAGGGCACTTTAGTTTGAAAAATTCAGATAAAACGCTTTCATAAAAAGTATTTTATCTTGCGAGTGATTCACCCAAACTT
Organism: Leptospira borgpetersenii serovar Javanica; assembly: GCF_003046425.1. Lineage (GTDB taxonomy): Bacteria > Spirochaetota > Leptospiria > Leptospirales > Leptospiraceae > Leptospira > Leptospira borgpetersenii. Next base: position 7,246 of record NZ_QAJG01000024.1, on the reverse strand, counting down.
TCTTATATCGAATTCAGGTTGAAATATAACGGAATATGTGATGACGGTTTTATATCTGCAAGAGCCGAATAAAAATGGGGTGAGTAAACTTTTTTAAAGAATTTGAAAAGTTGGTAATACAAAATCAAATCAATCCCCAATCTAATCTTACAGGATATGAATTCCTTCTTCTTTCAAAATAACTTTGATCTCCTTTTCTCCAGGCTTCCCTTAAAAGCTGGTCTTCTTTTTTTAAGAAAGTGGAGGTTTTAAATTCTCCAGAGGTTTGTAAGAAGGATTTCAACGGTGGTAAGGGATGATCTTGGTATAAAATAGATAATTTTTCGGCGATTCGGTAAGTTCCACTGATTCTTCCCAACTGACTATAACCGGCGATATGGGGGGTAAAAATCGAATGATCTACTTCCGCGAGCATTTTCCCTTTTTCCTCCGATGGAGGCTCCGGGTCAAACACATCTAAAATTTTGAATATATCGTTTCTTGCAATCAATCGGTTAAAAGCGCTCGGAGAGAGGATTTCCCCTCGACTCGTATTGATAAAAACGGTTCCCGGCGTTAGGGAATCTATCAAAGAATCGGTGACAAAATGAAATGTCGGTTCTATACCTTTTTCAATCAAAGGTACGTGGTAACTGACGACGGGGCGACTTAAAACTTCCTTCAAAGGAGATGATTCCGTCCTGTAAAATGGGTCGTAAAAGATACAGTCGATTCCTTGAGATATTAGAATTTTATAAAATTCTTTTCCCGTATTTCCATGTCCGATTATTCCGACCTTGACGGTTTTTAATTCTGCTTTGTTGAATCGATTCAAGAGGCCAGCATAGCAGTATTCCGCAACCGAACTGGCGTTACAACCGGGTGCGTTCAAAAAGATTTTTCCTGATTTTTTGAGAATATTAAAATCTACGTGATCCGTTCCGGAACTTACGGTCGCAAAAATTTTCACTGAAGGGAAATTTAAGATACATTCCTGATTTATTTTGAGTCTCGTGTTTGCGATCAGAATTTCGGGTTCGTTGCGAGACAAATCTCCGATTTGATTGATCGAATACGATTTTACTTCTAACTTTTCAAAAGTCGAAAAAATTTCTTTAGCTCCCGTAGTTCCTGCCGGGTAATAGAGGATTGGTCTTTTTTGTCGCACTAATTTGTCATTTCATCTGAAGCGCTTCCTCGGAAAAAACAAAAAAGATTTGCTTTAAGAAAGATTTTTTTAAAAATCACAAGTCCATGAAATCTCTACAGGAAAGATTTATGTTTCCCGTAGTCCTCTGTTCGATCTCTGCGATTTTAATCGTATTGATCTGGTTTGCGTTTTTTAATGGAAGTGACGCAGGCTCTTCGGGAAACTCGAATGCAGTGGAATTTGAACTCCAACAACACTCGGAATCCGGCGAATGGACTTTAAATCAAGGGATCGTAGATACTTCACGTAAAATCTTCGATGAAAATGGAAATTGGCTCTCCTTTGACGAGCTATTACGATACGCTTCCACCGGAGAAGTCAATTTAGTTTCCGAACTTTGGGCCTTAAGAAGGGAGTGTCCCGAAGATTTAATTTACGAACAGTGTAACGAAGTTATTCGAGCCTTCATTGCCGACCATTATTCCGGAAAGGAAGTCGAATATCTTATGAACCTTTTTTCGAGTTACTTGAAATACGAAATAACTATGAGGGAATTTGAATTTTCTGATGACCTAAGTAACTCTGAAAAATACGAACTTATTAAAAAGAAAAGAAGAGAATTTTTCTCCGATAATGACGCTCAACTTATCTTCGGGTTGGAAGAAGCGGAAGAAACTTACCGGAATTCCTTGGGAGGTTTTTTAATCGACACGGAGTCTTTGAGTGCTGAGCAAAGGATACAAAAATACGAGGAATTCAGAAAAAATGTCTACGGTCGATATTACAATACCGTAAAGAAGAGAGAGTCTAAGTATAGCACCTATGAGACTGAGATGTTTCTGAGAGAAGATGAATTGGAAAGAATGAGTTTATCCGATCGAAACAACAAAACAAAATACATGCGTGAAAAGTATTTCGGTAAGGACGGTGCGGATCGTATAGATACGGCTTATGGTAATGAGACCGAAGAAAGAAAGGAAAAATAAATTGTGTAAGAGAAATCTGATTGGATCGGAAAAAATCTTAACGTCAAGGAAAAGGTTTGATGAAGATTCGAGTCAAAAATCTCGACACAGAAGAAGTTCAAGAATACTTTTGTATAGGCCCTTTCTATTTTGGTTCTTATTCCCGTCTTACTCTTGTATTGGGAAATCCTAAGAAAACCTGATGTTGAAACACACTTTCTGCCATCTTCCCGGAATCAATACGACGGAAGAAAAAAATCTTTGGGAAAATGGAATTTATGATTGGAAAGATCTTGAAGAATATTTGAAAACCGAACCTGCTCCGACTCGAAATCTGACTTTAGGAGCATTAGAATTTTCTAAAAAAGAATTGGAAATAGAAAATTTTTTCTACTTTTTCCACGTTCTTTCAGCTAAACATCATTGGAGACTTTTTCCTACGATTCGAAAAAAACTTCTTTATATGGATATTGAAACCACGGGTTTAGAAAACGACGACAGAACAACGGTCATCGGAACTTTCGATGGATTCGAATACCATTCCTATATTCGAGGTTTTAATCTTGATTTCTTTTTAGACAATCTCAGCCAGGATCAGATTTTTGTTTCTTATAACGGGATCGCTTTCGACATTCCCTTTTTAGAAAGGGAATTTAATGTGCGTTTTAGGAATAACCACATCGACATTATGTTTTTCTTAAGATCTCTCGGGATCAAAGGTGGTCTCAAGGGGTGCGAAAAGGTATTAGGTATCCATCGACCAGAGGAAGTCTCGATCACAGGTGTCGAAGCAGTAAATCTTTGGAAGCAATATGTAGATTATGACGATATGAACGCTCTCAAAATTTTAGAAGAATATAATCGGGAAGACACCGTTAATCTTGAAAAGTTATTCGTCAAAGGATACAATTTAAAGATTAAAGAAACTCCGTTCTATGGGGAAATTGTCAAGGAACCTGAGCAATCTCGATAATAAAAAGATATTTGAAATATTTTTCCAAAAAAAATATACGCTAAGAACTGTCTCTACAAAAATAAGTTCGGTTTTTTGTAATAGCTTTGAGTATTAAATTCAACGTGCATTCGGCGTAACAAATGCGAAAGCGATTATTATGCTGTATCCCTAGATTAATACGGTTCCTTAACATAAGGTAGTTTCCGAGTATAGTATTCTTAATTCGACGGAGTCGAGAGGAAGGCCAGTGGTAGAGATAGATGACTCTCTGAACTAGCTGCAAAACTTTCCTATGGGTGCTCTGCCGGTCGTTCGAAGGAAGTTTACCATCTCCGCTCTCTATGGGGCACTCGATAGGAGAGCAGCACTTTAGTTTGAGAATTCATATAAAACGCTTTTTATGAAAGCGTTTCAGCTCGCGAGCCATTTTAGTTGTGAAATTTGTGAGCGATTTACCCAAACTTCCCTATATCGAATTCGCGTTAATTATATTACACGTTTATTTCGCACCGATCCATTTGTATTTTTCATACGGAGGATCGATCTCCAAAACTTGTACCTGCCCTTGATCGATCAATTTTCGAATCAAAGAATGTAAGATTGCAAGTGCCGTATTGTAATAACTACTGTTCGCCACCTTTTCTCCCATTGCTTCGAGAACCAAAGTGGAGAGATCCTGATCGTCTTCCTTCAATCTACGTACCACACCTCTTTCCAAAAGATTTAGAGTTTTCGAAATCAACTTAATCGCTCTTTGAGGATCGTCCGGCTCCGGCCCGTGTGCCGGAAGTAATCTTCGGATCGGAAGCTTGGAAAGACGGTCCAAGGATTGATGATAGTCGTAAAGATTTCCGTCGATCTCCGCGTAAATAGAAGAAATATTTTGAAGTACCAAATCGCCCGTAAAGTAAATCTTTTCTCCTAAGATATAAGGAGTTAAATGCCATCGATTATGACCGGGAGTATGCAGGACTCCGATTTCTCTGCCTCCCGCTTTAATCACGTCTCCTTCCACGAGTTCCACATCGAAATCCAAATATGGGTCTACTTTTTCCGAATTGTCCAAAGCATCATGAAATTCGAATATACCGGTATCCACTCTTTTCAGTTCTGTGGCTCTTGTTGTATTATCGTGATGACCTTTATATACGAGCCTCCTCATGGCTCTTTGAAAAACTTGAACGAATTCCACATAATTTCCGATTTCCGAAGCCATTCCCGTCATCGCGTACAACTTTGCATCCGTATAATAGCGTAGGGTCAAAGCGGCGCTCATGTGATCAAGATGGTTGTGAGTGTAGATAATATGTTTGATTTTATTTAAAGAAAGGCCGATCGTTTTTAAAGCCCTTTGCAAAAGACCTAAATTTTCGATGTAACCGGAGTCGATGATGGTAGGTTCCCCGTCCGGGAGAATGTAAATATTATTGGGTGAATAGAAAGGTTGTGGAATTTCGGTCTTAAAGATTCCGTCTCCGATGTTCTTGACTTCCGGAATAGAATCATATCGGTGAATTTTCATTCAATTTTCCCCAAGTATAGGGGTCCTTCTTTGATACAAGTTCTTTGGAGACATGAAGGTCTGCAATTGAAATTTCAAATAAGAGCCTACCTTAACCCAAAACCTCAATGGTGGAATGTCGAATTAATTTCGATTACAGCATACTTTCACTGCATCCGCTAGCTGTTTGGGATCCCATGGTTTTGGTAGAACAGCATAAGTACCCGCTTCTTTTTTCACTCTTTCCACCGCGGCATCGTCTATATAACCTGTGATCAATATGGAACGGATATCCGGGTATTTTTGATGAATATGAATTAAGAATTCGTCACCTTTGATCCCAGGCATACGCCAATCGGAAAGAATCAAAATTACGTTGATCCCATTCTCCGCCAGTTCGTCCACAACTTCCAACGCTTCGCTTGCATTGACTGCGGTTTCGTATTGAAACTCGTTTCCAAATTGTTTCTTTAGTTCTTGTTTTAACGCGATCAAAATGATCGGTTCATCATCAACACAAAGAATCGCATTGTTTTTTACTGTATCTTTCAAAAGATCTTCTCCGTTTCTGTCCAAATCGTGCAAACTTCAATTGCACGCGAACTTCGTTCTTCCGGGAACACTCTCAAACTCACGTCTATCTTCTTTATGATCTTTTTGCAGATATCAATTCTGGACCGATTTCTTCCCTTATTTTTTGTAGAGAAAAAAGGGAAGAAAATTTCATTCTTTTTATAGAACCCTAAATACTCGGGATCAGTAAAGTAAACGATGACCCCAATACCTTTTCTTCCAGGCCGATTCCAATCTTCCTTTGGTAATTGATGGATTGCAAATCATTATTTAAAGGTTGGGTCTATACTTGATCAAGCTTATTCTAATTTACGGAATGGAGTTTGATCGTTTTTCATAAATCTATATTCGAGTTATAAGCTTATGATTTCCGTACAATTCGTGAAGAACCCATTTTTTATCGTCCCGTTTTGATGATTCGTTCAAAGACCAAGCTCTTTGGCGTTTTGTTTGAGGAATTTTTCGTGAAAGGGTTCTTTCCACACACGAATCCCTTCGGAAAAATCAGAATACAAGCTAGTTTTCAGTCCTTTTAGGATGGCATAAGATACGATATCTGCGCTGCTTTGCATCCTGGAGTCATATTACAGTTTGTATAACAAGGTACCTAGAATAAATGGGATTTGTTTCAAAATTTCTGGTACCTATTCTGCAGGGATTAGTAATCTGGCATTACTGGTATCCTTTTTCTGGAGAATCTGCTTTTATTGTCGGTAATTCATCCTATTTTTGCGTTATGCCGAACTATTCTTTCAAATTTTGTTTCAGAATTTAAGTATAGGGAAACGATCTTTTACATACGGGGTCGAAATCGGAAAGTGGTGGGTTCATTTTCATTCTTGACCAAGATTTGCTTTTCGATCAATATAACTCTAAAGGTATTTATGAAACGTTTTTATATCGGATCTTTTCTTTTGATTATTTTTTCGGCGACTTTTTTCAATTGCGAACATCGGGATCAAAATAAGGTGGATCTAAAGGTACTTGTTGCAGCAACCGGAAACGTAATCCTCATAAACGGAGAGGTGGATTCCGATAAAATTTCCTCTTGTGGAGTTGCGGTTCCCGGCACCGCCGCCTCTGGAACGGCGTCGGGTACCACGGGAGGAAATACCGGAACCACAACAACTACCTCGGGTTCTTCCGGTTCCAATACTCGTTATACGATCACAAGTCAGTTGATTATGAAGAATACAGCCGAAGCGATGGTTCTTCGATTCCAATTCGATTCAGCTCAGTATCAAGGGGCGGTGGATCCACAACAAGGTTTTAGTTATTCGGGTGGAGTTTTCGGTAGAACAGTTACCGGTAATGTCGGTAAAGTAGAATGGGGATCTTCCGGAATTCCGGTATATCCGACAGGAAATGGTGCTGCTCAACAGCAAACCCTACAGTATATGGACATCGATATTTCCCTTTCCGGAAAAATACTTGATAGTTCTACGAGCACGGGGATTCTCAATCAGTGTTATACTTCGGATAACGTTAATTGTACTTCAGTTACGACAACTCAACAATGTTTTACTCAGGATAATCATTCCTGCGTTTCCACCGCATCGGCTTCAGGTTCCGCGGTTACGATTACTGGAAGAATCGCTTGTAATGCGCCTAATGTGATTCCAGGCGGAGGTTCTACGCAATGATCTTAAATTGGCGCTATTCGTTTTCGATTTTTAATTGCATTGAAATTTTATAAAATTATAATGCAATTTGATTCCTTAAATAGGGAACCTCCATAAAAATAGATTTTAGAATGATCGAATGTCGTAAAGCAGCGGGTTTGATAAGAATTCTTTGGAACGGCCTGTCGTTTTATAGATATGCCCTTTAATTAACTTGGGTTAACAAATGCAAAAGCGATTTATTATGCTGCGACCTGAAACGGCCATAACGTTACCCACAAATTAAGAAGGCTTTTGGGATCATAAGGATCAAAAACTGATATTTTTCAAGTGTTCCGACAAGAATGAGGCTTTTTACTTGCAAGAAGTATGATTTTGTGGTAAAGAAAACCTCCCGAGTCTTCCCACCGCCTCTCCCCTCCACCCAAAATCAGGGTGGGGCGTAAGTTTCACAGAGGATTTGTAGTAATTCCGACAGATTTATCTTCAGATCCAAGTATT
>NZ_QAJG01000023.1:15000-45000 GCF_003046425.1 Leptospira borgpetersenii serovar Javanica | reverse complement strand
ATAACGGGTGGAAGGATGCCCTTGTAGTTTGCTTCCTAATTTGCGGAAAGTGAGTAGGTCTTCCACGGGAAAATAACCGGAATGAGCCATCGCGGCGTAACGAATCGCACATACGTGGCCGTTGGAAAGAACTAAGCGATCCCTTTCTTCCCAATCCGGATTGGAGGGTTTATGATTTAGAATTTTCTTATATAGCACTGCATAGATGTCCGCGAGACCTAAAGGTCCTCCCGGATGTCCGGAATTTGCGGCAGTCACCATTCGAATCACGCTCTTTCTGAGCTCGTTTGCAAAATTTTTGAGTTCTTTGATATCGTTCATATTCTTCCTAAGCGAATGCGATAGCGATTTCCAACTCCGAAATGAGATGCTCTCAGTTTGTGGAGCGAAACAAAACCAAGCCGGAAAGGAAAATCGCAGTATATAGAGGAAGGAAAATATAGTGTAGCTTTCTGTGGAATTCTTTTTTTCGGGTTATTCCCGACCAAACCATCAGAAGCATTAAAATCAAAGCCAATATAGCAAATATACGATGTGTATCGATGATCCAACGTTTGACTGCGGGAATGATTCCAGCGTTTTCCAAGCCTCCACCTAAATATTTCACATAAAGAAGAGTAAACGCGGTTGTTAAGTTGAAAGCCGCACCGAATAGATTGAAAATACGATGGAGAATATTTTTTTTGAAACGAAAGTAGTAACCCGTATAAAAACAAAAGATTGAAAGCGTCATTCCGAGGTGGATAAGGTTTAGAAGCATCTGTTACATTTTCGGCAAACAAGTCATAATCGAAACTTTTTTTCAGCGGAACCGGAAAGGAAATAATCCGAAAATATGATAGAAGACCTCTACGGATTTTTTATTTGACCGAGAAAAACAGACCGAAATACTGGTTCCAAATTGCTGCCTTAGCTCAATTGGTAGAGCATCTGATTTGTAATCAGACGGTTGTGGGTTCGATTCCTATAGGCAGCTATTTTTCTTCGGGTAGGTACTCAAGTGGCCAACGAGGGCAGACTGTAAATCTGCTGACTATGTCTTCGAAGGTTCGAATCCTTCCCTGCCCAATAAAATTCCGTATTACTTAAAATTGAAAGGATTCGAAGCTTGCGAGCGAGAGCGTTTGAGCTTTCGTAAAAAGCGAAAAACGCGATCTGAGTCCATGGATGGACGAAGCGCGAGTAAGACGCATAAAACTATAATCCGGATCGGGGAGATAGGAAGACAATTTTCCGGATTTGGACGAATCAGAATCGTTCTTGAGTCAGATGATACGATTTTAAAATCAATCGGAATTCAATATGTTTACTGAAATCTTTTTCAGGTCGATCGAGTAAAATTTGTATTTCTTGTCGCCTGAAAATCCATCGATAAAAAAACGATTGAGAGATTTACGATATACTAAATTCGACATTTGCAAGGAGGTCTCTACACCGTCCGAATCCGCAAACACTGCTTGGCCGGAAATCGGATTGTAAGCCGCGTTGGAAAGAATCAAACTCCATTCTTCCTGGTCGGATTCGAATAACGGAGTCGTGAGGATTGCATCTGTGGAAAACTCCGAATAAGGAACGCAGTTCTGAGGTTGTATTAGATCTTTCTTAAATAGACTGGAGCGATTGGATTTACAAAGAAACTGAGGTACGGCGGATAAAAAAAGCGTTCCTTCCTTTTTGCGATAATCCCAAAAAGGAGTCGGATTCTTTTCGCCGGAAAACAGTTTTTCATCCAGAAGTTTGCCGTAACTCGAGGGGAGTTCGTTCGAATGATCCGTATCCGGTTCTTCGATTTTATCGAAGATTCCTTTTCCCAAAAAGTATTCGAATACCGGATCGGGAATATCGTTGTTTAATATTTTTATGGCTTTTAAAAATCCCTGACCTGGATGTGTATTTTCAAAATTTTTAAAGCAAACTCTGGATAAAAGTTCTTCCGATTCGTCCCCCGGGAAAAAACCTTTCGTAAGATACGAACAAGCTTCTTGTTTTCTTCCCGAAATTAAAAGAGTTTTTGCGGTTTCGATTGCGCTTCGGTCTTTGCTCGCGTAAGAACCGCTCATCCAAAAATACCTCGCGGAAGAATCGTATTTCCCCAAGTTTCTGAGAAATTTCCCGTAGAGATACAAAAGATCCGATTTACCTTCTTCGTTTAACGATTTCAGTCTACCTCCGGAATAAATTCTTTTATAAGCACTTCCTCTTCCTGAGTGAATGGTGAAGCTGATGCGCAAAGCCAAAGAGGTTTGCGGGTTGATAATTCCTTTCATCTCTCCGAAAGCGTGGATTTTCTCCCAACCGTCGTAATCGCCCGTTTTAATTTTTACCGCATAACAAACCTTATAGAGAGAGGCATTCTCTTTTTTGGAAAGAATTTTGAATAAGAAAGGCATTTCTTGAACTACGACGGGCTCGGGAGTTTGTATCGAAGAGGTTCCGATGGAAACGGATTCCTCTTCGGTTTGGGGCGGGTTTGTTTCTTGAAAGTATATGTCCGGATTCGAAATCGGTTTATTACAACCGGAAATAACGGAGACGAGTGCGGAAGGGCTTACGTTTAAACCGTCTGCAAGTTCGTTGATAATCGAGGGATATCTTCCTTTTTTATCCGTGATTTTTCCCGAATGAATCATGATTAAGATTGCGGGAACATATTTGCGGTATTTTTCGTAGAGGAAAAAAAGTCTGGAAGACGCTGTTTTACGGATATCGGATTTTTTAGATGTTCGAAGAAGTTCCTCGTATAAAGGAATCGAAAACAGTGGATCCTCTTTTTCCATTGTGTACGCTTCTTCGTAGGAAACGGGATGTGCGCTTGAGAAAGAATATAATAATATTATAATAAAATAAAAAAATTTAAAATACATTTCTGAGAACTTCCCGCTTTACGTCTGTTCCGTGATTTAAAGGGCAAATTTCGGAGGGTACGGTTCCATTTTTGAAAAGTTCTTTTCGGGGATGTTTACAGGAAGGTCCGGGAAGTTTGCCTGATTCTTCGCAAACGGTTATACTTATCGCGTGTTCGGTAACCGGATATTTTCTTTTTTCGTCTTCCGTGGCTTCGAAAGTTTTTGCGACAGATCCCCAGAGAGGAGCTGCAACAGTGCCACCTAATGCGGATGATCCGAGTCCGTAACTCGGGTCGTCGTAACCGAGCCAGATTGCCATTGACATTCCCGGTTTTACTCCCACGAACCAGTTGTCTCTGTTATCATTTGTGGTCCCCGTTTTGCCGGCAACTTCCCCTCTGTATCCTGTGCTTCTCACTCCCGCCGAATTTGCGCTTCCGTGAAGAAGGTCGATCATGATTTCCGCGACTTGGGAAGACAACACCTTTCTTTCTTCCGGAACTTTTAATCCGAATTCGTCTGTGGATTTTCTTTCGTAGACGATCTTGCCGGATCGATCCGTGATTTTTTGAATCAAATAAGGGCGTTTGATTGTTCCGTCGTTTGCAAACGCGGAATACGCAAGCGCCATTTCCAGAGGAGAAATTTCCAAAGAACCGAGTGCAAGGGAAAGGTCCCCTCTAAATCTAGACTGAAGTACTTTCGGATCAGGGAAGAAATACTTTTGAAAAAAGTCTTGAATTTTTGAAATTCCTAATTTTTCCGCAATCTGAACTGCCGCCGTATTTTTGGACTTTGCTAAAGCATGTCTAACGCTGATATCTCCGTCGTATTGATTTCCTATATTTTCCGGCATCCAATTTCCTCTTTGATTTCTATAAATCAAAGGGGCGTCCAAAATTCTGGAAGAGGCGCTGATGAGTTCGGTCTCGATCGCGGCGGAATATAAAATTGGTTTAATGGAAGAACCCGTCTGACGTTTCATCGCAGTAGTTCTGTCCAATTGATTGTCGGCTTTGAATTCCGAACCACCGTGCATCAATAGGATTTCTCCCGTTGCAGGGTCAACAGCGACTAACGCAACCTGTAGGCCGGATTCGCTTCTTCCGCCGAAAGAGTCCGTATCGATGAAAAGTTCGAGCGCCGGTGAAATATCCTGAACGTATTTTCGAAAAACCGCGGTCTCGCTGGAATTTTTGTTATCCGTGAGTTTTGTTTTGCGAACGAGCCCGCTCTTTTGAATGTTGTCCAGATAATTCTTTACAATCTTCGAGAGTTCGGCTTGAACCGGTTCCGCAATCGTGGTGTGAATTGAAAAACCGCCGGTTTCATAGATATTGGAATCTGGGTATAGGGAATTCAAAAATTTACGAACGTGTTCCGTCACATAAGGAGAATCGTCTTTACGATTTCCGAACACTGTTTCGCCCGGTGATCTCATGTGAAATGAAAGATAAATCTCGTCCAGTTTCGGTTTCGGATTTTCTTTTAAAATTTCTTGTTTTTGAAAAGAATGAACGATCGCGTTCACGCGTTGTCTGGATAAATCCGGATTTTTCAAAGGTGAAAAACGATTCGGAGCCGAAGCCAACGAAGCGAGAACGATCATCTCCTCCGTGTCGAGATCGGAAGGGGTCTTTCTGAAATAGAATTCGGCTGCGCTTGCAAATCCGAACGCTCCGTGGCCCAGATATACGTTATTTAGATAATATAACAATATTTGCTTTTTCTCATATGTATATTCCAGAGCAAAAGCAAGCTGGGCCTCCTTGATCTTTCGGACGAGACTTTTCTCGCGATCGTCCAGTAAAATTCTTGCAAGTTGCTGGGTAATCGTAGATGCTCCTTGTTTAAAACGGAAACTCGTGATGTTCACGAAAGCTGCACGTAGAACGGACATGTAGTTAATTCCACTATGAGAAAAAAACTTTCGGTCTTCTACCAAAAGAACGATTTTTTTCAGGTTTTCAGGATAAGCGTCCCATTCTAGATTACTCGTTTTTTTCGCGAAAATTTCAGAAACCTTTTTCCCATCCCGATCGTAGATCACAGAGGGCTGATGATTGTAAAAAAGCGAAATCATTTCCTTAAGTTCCGATTCTCGAGTGATCACTCCCACCCAGAAAAGTATCATCCCGACAAGAAGCAAAGAAATGATCACACCCGCGGAAAGTAAGACCACATTCGGAAGTTGGAAACGACGATCGCCGATTTGTTCTCTCAGTCTCTCGGCGAGAGTTTTGATCCGGGGTTGTCCATTGTCTTCGATCTCACGTCGAACTATAAAAAACGGTTTTTTTTCGAATGAAATCTTTTTCCTTTGAAGGAAGGGGTTGTCCGTCGTTGATGAAAAAGGATCCGACTTTTGGCCTTTTGGTATATTCCGGAATTTTTGTATCAGTTTCCGTATTTTCTCGTTCAGGTGGATCTGAAATTGAGAAACAAAGCCCCAAATTTTTTCTGGGATTCCTGGGCCGGTAGATTCAAAACCTGTATGAGAAGGAGCTTGAAAGTGGGGAGTTCCTACATCTTTGGGTTGTTCCGGATGAGGTAGAATTTCGTCGGAGGGGAAAATCGACTTTATATGAGTCGGAACTTCCATTTTCACGAGAGCCTTGTGACCGCATTGGTAGCAGGTTAATCTAAAAATCGAACCTGTAGGAACTCCTTCCGGCAAACGGGAAGTCGTTTCACATTCGGGACACAAAAATCGAGAACTTCTAAGAGTTTGAATTCCCGTTTCCATTATCCCCTTAATTGTCGGAGAACCCTAGAGTTCCAGACAAGTACTTTAATTCTCTTTTTTTCCCCTTTCCGTAATCACGGTAAAATCGCAACCCTTGAGTATTTCAGCCGGAACTATGCTGTCTTCTTTTAAAGGAAACATGGAAATCGAAAGGGTTCTAAATCCAAGTTTACGTAGTCTATAAACGACACCAAAACCCTCATCGCTATGAAAACGACCGTTGATATGGATCACCTTGCGCCCTTTTGTCAAAAATGCATTCGCGATCGAATCGGTCATTCCTGCATCCCAAAGATATTGAGCATCCACGAATTTTTTTTCGGTATTTGCGTCTAAATTTACGCCGGGATGTTCTTTGAGGGTGTTTTTTATTTTAGTTTCGTAAGCTTCCTGAGAGCGCGCACGAACTAGATATTTAGGAGGTAGAAAAACAGAACGAATTTTAAATAATGCTTCGAGTCCGGAAGTAGAAACTAGATTTACGTATTTTCTAGGTACGTTGGATGCAAGAACCGGAATCCTGTGTTCTTTTGCAAATTGTATAAAAGGATGATAGTCTCTTAAATAGTTGGGCCAAAGTGTTAAGGAATTGAGAAAAGTTTTCTCTCCGATTTGACCGTTTAGATATTCGTCTAAGGTTTTTTGTTGGTCCCTTTCCAACATTTCCAGAGAAAGAATTACAGGAGTTTTTAAAGCAATCTTTTTAAACCAATCTAAGCGGATTTTATGACCGATAATATCGTCGTGTTCCTCCCCAAATATCAGAATATCATAATTTTCAAATGTTTTTAAGACCGTTTCGAAATCGATCGTTGTTTCGCTTGACCCTTTTTGGATGGAAAAAGGATTCCCGTTCTCAAGTTTACTTTCGGGAAAAACGGAATTACCTTCCGAGCAAAAAATCAGCAGAAGCGCAAGAAACCGTATTTTAAAAAGAAAAATCGTAAAAGAGCAAGTTCTTGAACGGGGATCTTTCAAAATTAAAAACCTACTTTAAAAGAGATTCGATTTTCTGGGCTACGACCGAAGCATCCGGCTCTACTGCGGAGCGATATCTCGCTTCGATTTTTCCTTCCTTTGAAATGAGAAACTTTTCAAAGTTCCATTCTATTTCTCCGGGATTCGGAGAATTTTCGATCAGATAAGAATATAGGGGATGTTGGTCTTTTCCTTTGACGGAAATTTTTGACATCATATCAAAACTTGCGCCTTTTTGGATTCTGCAAAAAGTTTCAATTTCCTGATTGGTTCCAGGCTCTTGGCTTCCGAAATTATTAGCCGGAAAACCTACCACGACGAACCCCTGATTTTTGTATTTTTTATAGACTTTTTCAAGATTATCGTATTGATAAGTATAACCGCATTTAGAAGCTACGTTAACCACCATTACTACTTTCCCCTTGTATTTGGAAAGTGATATCTCGTTACCTTTGATGTCCTTTACCTTAAAATTGTAGAAACTTTCCTTTGCAAAAGTTCCGGCTAACGGAAAGAGAATCCCTAAGATGAAAAACAAAACGGAAATTTTTGGATACATAGATTTTGACCTTCTTCTATGAATTAAAATCATAATCCACGTTTGCTTCAATCGTTTTTCAAAAATCGGAAATTACCTTTTCGTAATTATCAAGGAAGAGCCATTTTCGGTCGATAGAAACTTCGAGCCCGTTTCAGCGGCATTGCCGCGATACTGTTACCAGTCCTCTGAATGTGAGAATTTTCACAGAAACCGTTGCATTGGTTACGTATTAGTTTTCGAATAGACTTTATTATTGTTATACTCCCGTTGGATTTCCTATATTCCTAAGGTTTTGGGACGGGCTCTTAGTCGCGTCTCGCAAGTCGATGTTAAAAAGCAATGTACGAAGCCGGAGTGAGGGTTGCATTAGCAATCCTGAACGAAGCGACGAAGTGTAATGTTTTGTTTAACGTTCCGTTAATTTGCCGGTTACATACTGATGTAATATACTTGAAACTAAAGTCTGATAAGGAATCCCAATCTCCAAAGCCTTAGTTTTTAATAATTGGATATCTTTCCCAGCAATTCTGATATTCATTCGCTTATCTTTTAATAGAGTATTCTTAGCTGCAGATTTGAATTTCTTTAAATATTGCGCTTTATTATCAACCGACTTCCATTCATTTCGCTCAATAGAAGATTCCAAATCCTTTTCTTCTTGGCTAAGTTTATATTTCATAAATTTGCCTCCGGTAGATATGTTAGTGTATTTCCTTGATGGATATGCTGTTTTAAAGAAGAAAACATCCTTAGTCTCAATTGCAGGAACTACCCACGCATAATTGTCTATTTCTGCGATTATTAAGATCTGGTTTGGATATTTTTTCATATTCGGATGCTTTAAGATATCTAAAGCTGGCCCAGATTCAATTTCAATGACTACCCTTTCAAAGCTGATGTTTCGCTCAGACTTTAAAGATTCGTTTTTGGTATTATCCCAGTCAAAGATCACCTATCTATAATATTAGACGTGTGCCTAATGTCAATACAAAGTTTTTGATCAAAATATTATCGAACCTTGCCAAAATAATTCTAATACCAAAAGCAAACTTTACGAAAAGAATTCACCATGACAAACTTGTTTTCCCCACATTTCGTCTAACGACATAGGCTTTTCGACATTTACAGTTTTGGAATACGCCAAACGCACGGAAATTGGAACGAGGTTTGAGACCCCCTTAGCGCCGTACTACGACCGAGAGACAAAGTAAATGTGTCGGAGGCCCAAGTAAAAGGCGCACAAGCAATCTCGAACGAACCGAGGAGACGAAGTTGACATTAATTTAATTCGTAATGCTATTCTTTTTTTGAATATCCAGAGTTCCATGAATGATTAATAAGTTTATTAGTAAAAATGATGTTGCAAGAGCAAATATTTGAATTGGTAAGTAAAATAAGAAGGATTCACTGTGTTCTCCTGAATAAACTTCTGGCCAAATAAAAAAGATCCTCCAAATAGAAAGAATTATATAAATTACAGAAATATAGAAGAATAATTTTCTTATAAATTTATGTAAATGACTTTGCTTTAAAATCCATAGGATACACTTCCAATGAAAAATGGAAAGTATAGACCAAATCGTATAATAGCATATGAAAGCAAAATCAATAGATTCTGTAGAATGGCGTCCGAAAACTATATAAACAACCCCATATGATAGGATATATGCAATTAAACTTGCCGGACCTGTTATGAGAATTACAAACCAATTTACAACATCGAAGGAATTAAGTTCATGACCAACAGCTCGGAAATAAGGTTCATCCGACATTATCCCCCAAAAACCTAAGAGTAAGATTATTATAAAGTTACCCCATTGTAATTTTTTAAGTATATTTATAGGTTTATTCATTTTTTCAAATATAGCACAGTCAGCACAGTCACTTTTTTATGTAGCATTTCCTTCAAATTCGGAGAACTCACAAGACCTAATGACTGCCGAAGTTCCGCGTGTTCGAAGGATAAAACGGAATTTAGCGAAGCCCGAACAAGGGCTCGAAGCGGTAATTTGTAGTTAGGCGTTTGTCGCGAGTTTTATCAACATATTATGCCGCTTAGGATAAGTTGAAGTGTATGATTGAGTTTTCTTTAGGATAAATTTCCATTTAAAAATAAAACCCCTAGGAGCCGGTTGCTTTCGGGGTTTTTGTTGATCCGAGTTGATTAGGATCGTGAAATTATTTTCTTCCGAGTCCCAGTTTGTCGGCTCCGACCAAGATTGACATGTTTCCGGCCGGATGTTTGTTTTCTTTCATCAATTGGTGTGCATGCGCGGTCTCGTTCCAAGTGAAGGTTTTGGAAAGACAAGGATCGACTTTTTTATCGATCACTAAGTCGTTCAGGCCTTTCGAGTTGTCGTCGTTCGCAAAGTGCGAGCCTTGGAGACGTTTTTGTCTCATCCAGAGATAGCGCAAGTCGACCGTTGCGTTATAGCCCGTAGTTCCCGCACAGATTACGACCATGCCACCTGTTTCGCACACGAACATGGAAGTAGGAATCGTGGTTTCGCCCGGATGTTCGAAGACGATCTTCGGATTTTTTCCTTTTCCTGCGATGTCCCAAATTGCTTTTCCGAATTCGCGAGCGGACTTTGTCCATTCCGCAAATTTTTCCATCTTGTTGATTTCGGAAGTTAAAGCGCCCCAATGAGAGAATTTCTTACGGTTGATAACACCCGCCGCGCCTAACTTCATACAGAAATCAAACTTATCGTCTTCGGAAACGACCGCGATTGGAACTCCGCCTGCCGCTTTTACAATCTGAATCGCCATTGCTCCGAGCCCACCTGCGCCTCCCCAAATCAGAACTACGTCGTCTTTTTGTACGTCGTTCGGTTTCCAGTGGTGAAGCATTCTATATGCGGTCGCTCCTACGAGCATATAGGCGGCGGCTTCTTCCCAGGAGAGATGTTTTGGTTTTGGAAGACATTGGTGATCTTGAACCTTGCAAAACTGTGCAAAGGATCCCCAGTTCGTTTCGTATCCCCAGATCAACTGAGAAGGAGCGAACATCGGATCTTTTCCCGCTTTGACCCAAGGATCGTTGCGATCCCAGATTCCGCAGTGAAGAACGACTTCGTCTCCTACTTTTACGTTCTTAACATCGGAACCGACTTTATATACGATTCCGGATGCGTCGGACCCGCCGATATGAAACGGTTCGGGTTCGCCTTTTTTGTTTCTGGCACCGATTACGTCTACGGGAAATCCAAGGGCGGCCCAAACGTTATTATAATTTACACCGGCTGCCATGACCGCGACGAGTACTTCGTCCGGAGCTATTTCTGGAACATCGATGAGTTCTTCCTGAATTGCTTTGGTTGGGTCGCCGAAACGATCGGCTCTAACGACCTGTGCATACATTTTTTTAGGAACCTGGCCCAAGGGGGGAAGGGTTCCAACTGGAACGGATTCAATTTGGCTCATGTGCACAGATTTCCGAGCTTCGGTATTTGATCTACACCAATTTTAATGGGATTTTCTACGTTTTTGAGGGAAGTTTGGATACTTTTGATTCCTAAAAGAATCTTATTGGAAATTGAAGTTGTAAGAGTTCCTACAATCTTAAAAAGAATCTAAGCGTTTACCCCAAAATCTTAGAAGGAATCACGATCAGGATTGCCAGGTAGTTAATAACAAAATGCAATAGTTTCCCCAGATTACGTCTCTTTGAGAAGTATATATTTAAAATCACCTTTTCACTGTTAAACCCTGCCCGGTGGGAGTTCCTACAATTTTGAGACAAATTTTTATTTTTCTTCCCGAAAGATTTGGTGCAAGTTTTTTCATTTTTTTGCCTTTTTCAAAAAATGGAATATAGTGTTCATCGTAAAAGAATTTTAAAAAATCATAATGTTATTTTTGTGGGTTCCAAGTGGGAGTCGTTGATTCACGATCGTTCAAAGTCGGGCTTTTTTCGACTCTTTGAGTCTGAAACGCGAACAATGCGTTCAAAAAGTAAGTTTTAAATTACCTAAGCGACGGAATTTGTTTTTATTCGAGGATTTGAAAAAACTTTAGTGTGGAAATTTTAAGAAAAGAGTTTTAAAAAAGTAAACCCGCATATAGTAATGAATCATACATTCAAAAAGAAAACTCGTTGTTTCGTTTTAAAACTTCAATGAGACCATGAGTTGAAAAACAAAACCAATAAAATTTGGAGAAACTATATATGCTGGTATATATGAATTCTAGTCAATTTTTTTACAAAGATAAGGATCGAGAGGAAAGTTTACAGATTTTAGGGATGATACTCGAACTGATCGAAAAATGCTACGTGTTTGGAAAATACTTTTTTATCGATGCTTTTAATTCCGAAGAACATCCGTTTCTTTTGAGAAAGGGATTTGAACTGATGGGAACCGGAATGGACGCAGAAAATGTTTCCAATATTTTGAAAAGATATATCATTTCGGGAAACTATGAAGGAAAAGAACTTTTGGAAAGGATTATTATTCTTGAAGGAATGGAAGCGATTCAGAGGGAACTTTTGATTTCCGTTTTTTTAGAAAGGGTAGCGTCTTATTTCGGTGAATCCTATCAAAAAAAATTTTGGGATTTCGTGAATCAGAAAAGAAAAGAGATCGATGGAATTCTTTTGAACGATTTTTACTTGGAGTTTTGCAGTTCCAAACCTCAGATTGATTCTGATGTTCTTTTGAGCAGAGCATTTCGTTCTTTTTCGTATAATGAACTGAGGGATTTATTAAAACAAGTAAGTCTTTCGGATTTGGCGGAAGCTTTGAAGAACGTACGGGAAAAGCTCGTGATTCAAGTGATGGATTTTCTTGATAGAGAATCTTCTCGTTGGCTGATGAAGGAATTGATGAAATCGGGCGATTCTGATGATGGTTTTGAAAAAGTGAAGGAGGCTCAGTTAAAGATTCTCGGTATTTTTGCCTCTAAAAAAGAAATAGGCCACTATTTTTAAGTGAATTGAAAAAGAATGGGAGAATCGCCCGCTGCCACAGAGATTTTCGCTCAAGTTTTGGTGTCTTAGGCTAAAAACTCCCTTTCGTTGATTCTTAAGATTGCTCGTAAAACGTCGCTTCTCGTAATGATTCCGATCGCTTGAAACGAATCGTTTACCACGGGGAGACATCCGATTCTTTCTTCGAAAAGAACTTTCACAATTTCCCCGATTCCCGCTTGAATCTGTACGGAAAGAACTCTGGTTTTCATGATCTTACCGATCGTCTTGCCGAGTTCGGTCTCCGATATATGTTCCAATTTCCAACGCATCCAATCCCGATCCGATATAATTCCGCATAACGTGTTTTTTTCATCGAGTACGGGAACGTGACGAAAACGTTTTTGAACGAAAATATCCTGCACTCTTGAAATCGGTTCCGACTCCAAAAAAAACACCACCGGAGAAGTCATCAAATCCTTTGCCGTCAAAGAGGAAATAGGTTCGCCACGTCGGATTTTTCCTAAAGAAGAAAAGGTTTTGTATTCGGCGCCGATTTCTTTCAGCGTTTTTTTTGTTCCGCTTTTTCGTTCGGTATTCTGTTCCGATTCCGGTTTTTTTTTAACGGGGGAAGAAAGTGTGATCGAATGCAACGGACGGATGATCTCGGGTTGAACCGGAGGGATATAAACTTCGGAAACCCCTCTCGTCACCCAAAAAAACAAATTAACTCATCCTCATGATTAGAAAATTATACGAAGCGATGATTCTTTGAGTCATTTCAAGTCCGTCTTTGTTGATATCGGGGTGATATTTTTTAATCAATTCTTTAAATCGTTTTTTCAATTCTTCTAATGTACAAGGCGCATCGAATCCGAGAACGTCCAGATGCCTCTGAGTTTCCGGATCCATTTCTTGAAATACGGAAACGTTTTTTTTCTTTTTCGGTTTTTTGCGAAAGCTTCCAAATAGGTCGTAATACGCCCTGTCTCTGTATTCTCTCGTAATCTCACGAAGATGAAAGACTTTCGTATTTAGAATAGAAAAAATATGATTTTTTAAAAAGACATCGGCCCCGTAATCGTTTTGAATCGATTTCAGTTCGATAAAATCCGAGATTTCGTTTTCCACGATCCTTTCGAAATTGAATTTGTCGTCGAAGTAAGAATCGAAGGCATCGTCGAAATCCAAAGTTGCGGACGATAAAAGCAGAAGTAGTTTCCGATCTAATTCGTGTCTTTCCAAACGGGTTTGAATCGTTTCCTTCAGGCTGATTTGAAGTTCCGCGAGATAATTGTCATTGAAATATATTCCGTTTTTTGCAAATTCTTCCCCGATCCCCTCTATCTTCAGAATTTTTGAGAGAAGTTGAATGAGAGAGTCTGCGTGAGTTTCGTTAAAACCCGCAGCGGCTTTGGAAGAAAAGTGGACGTCGTTTCTGAGACCGTAAAAAATTCTATAATAATCTTCTTTGCGGATATTTAAGGCGGAGATGATCTTGTCCGTTGGAATGTACCATTCGCAATTCGTACATCCGGATTGAATCTCGAAAATAATATCCTCTAAAGAGGAACGGATCTGATCAAAACTTTGAGTCTGCATACTCTCTACCCTTCAAATTTTCCACCCTTGCAAATCCGTTCATCAATTCTTTTTTCAATTAGACTTGAGGAATCGGAAGTGGAAATCTTTTTGAACACTGAAAAAAGATTTGCTTGGAACGTTTCCTAAACTCATCCATCCTTATTGTGCTTCCTTTAATAGTCGTTCTTGTTTGTTTTGTTGTTTATTTTCTAGGATATAAATTTTATTCGGGTTATATCTCTAAATCCGTTTTCGATTTGAAGGACGGCCAGGAAGACACTCCGGCCCACAAGCTGAATGACGGAGTGGATTACCTTCCTACAAAACCGATCGTCTTATTCGGTCATCATTATGCGTCCATTGCCGGACTTGCTCCCGTACTCGGACCTGCGGTAGCGGTCATTTGGGGTTGGCTCCCCGCGATGATTTGGGTTGTATTCGGAAGTATTTTCGTGGGTTGTGTACACGATTTCGGAGCTCTTGTGGTTTCGGTTCGTAATCAGGGAAAAAGTATCGGTCAAGTTGCGGAGGATCTTTTAGGTCATCGTGCGAGAAGTTTGTTTCATGCGATCATTTTTTTCCTTGTCGCTTTAGCGATGGGGGTTTTTGTTCTTGTTCTTGCGGAAATGTTTTCTGCGGACCCGAAAGCTCATTTGAAATCCGCCGACGTACCCGTCGAGGAAAAGAAAACTTCTGCAACGGCTATTGAAGTTACGAAGAAATCCGATCTTACGGGTGTGACTCGAACGTTGACTTCCGGTTCCAAAACTCCTAACGAAAAGGTTCACGATCATCCCGGAGAAATCAGAACGGAAGAGAAACCTTCTATTCGATTGAGAAGTCATTTTCCGGAAGCGGTGATCCCTTCCGCCGCGATTATGGTTTTTGCGGTAATCATGGGGTATCTACATTATAAAAAGGGAATTAACTTAACTTTTCTCACTATCTTTAGTGTTCTTGCTACCCTGGGCTCCATGGTTTTGGGAATGCAGGATTCGGTTCTGGCTTGGGTGGGACTCAATCACGTGGAGACATCCCCTTCCGCGGGGACTTGGAAATACATTCTTTTATTCTATGCGTTTTTGGCCTCGGTAACTCCCGTTTGGTTGTTGTTACAAAGTAGGGATTATATTAATTCTTTCCTATTGTATTTGGGAATCGTTTTGATTTATTTGGGTTTTTTTGCGGGAGGAATTCTACAAAACTTTCCTTCCTTTAATGCGGAGGCGATTCGAACCGAATCCATAGGATTTGATTTGATTCCGTTTGTGTTCATAACGATCGCCTGTGGAGCTGTTTCGGGATTTCATGCGTTAGTTAGTTCGGGAACGACGGCCAAACAATTGGATAAAGAGGTGGACGCGAGACCGATCGGTTACGGTGGAATGATCGGAGAATCTTTGTTGGGTTTATCCGCTGTCATCGCTTGTACGATCGGTTTCACTTCTTCGGAAGAATGGTCCGGTTTTTACCGTTCTTGGTCGGGTATTCAAGGTTTAGCTCCGCAAGTTGGAGCTTACATTTACGGAACCGGAAGATTTTTATCTCAGATCGGAATTCCGGAAATCTTCGGACAAGGATTCATCGCGCTCATTGTGATTAGTTTCGCACTAACTTCGTTGGATTCAGCGACGAGACTTCTTCGGTACAATATCGAGGAAATTGCGGAATCGACTCGGATTTTTTGGATTCAAACGTTGGTAGGCAACAGGTACGTTTCCAGTCTTATTGCTTGTGTTGCGATTGGAATCTTTGCGTTTATGGAAATAGAACAAGACGGAAAAAAGAAACCGGCCGGACTTGCGCTTTGGAAGCTTTTTGGAACCACGAATCAACTTTTGGCGGGACTGGCGCTTTTGGTTGTAACCGTTTTTCTTTTTAAATCGAAGAAAAAGGTCAAAGTATCTTTTATACCTATGTTGTTTGTATTGTTCGTAACACTTTGGGCGATGATTCGAAATTTCTTAGACTTTTTAACCGGACCTTTTCCAAATCTTCTTCTCGCGGTTATAGGGGGAACGTTGATCGTTTTGACATTTTGGCTTTTGATAGAGGCGATTTCAACCTGGAATCGCATTAGAAAAGCATGAAATACTGTAGTTCTTGCGGATCGTCCGTTGTTTATAAAATACCGGAGGGGGACAATCGGTCTAGATACGTCTGCGATAATTGCGGAACGATTCATTATCAAAATCCGAAAATTGTGGTCGGGAGTATTCCGGTTTGGGAAAATCGGATTTTGCTTTGTAAACGGGCGATCGAGCCCAGAAAAGGATATTGGACCTTGCCCGCCGGATTTCTGGAAAACAGGGAAACCGTGGAAGAAGGCGCCGTTCGGGAAACTCAGGAAGAGGCGAATGCAGAAATCAGAATTGTAGGACTTCATTTACAGTATTCCTCATATCAGTCAGATTTATATGTTTTTTTTAGCGGATTTGGTGGATGGACGGTTCTCCGTAAGTCTCGAATCCGAGGAAGTGAAACTTTTTTCCATGGATGAAATCCCTTGGGAAGAATTGGCTTTTAGTTCGGTTCATTTTGCTCTTAGGGAATACGTGGATTCTCCCGTTAAGAACTCGCTTCACTTAGGAAACACGAGGAACCGTAAGAACTTTTCGAAGGGATCCTAAGGAAACGGACTTTTCCGTTCTTAAAAAAATATAGGAAAAAAAACGTACTGAATTAGTATGTACTCATGCGGAACGGAATTCGTTTCATAACATCTTCATTTTTTCTTTTTAACTTCTCCCTTCATGCAAATGCTTTTCTAAAGACCAACACGGACGTTTTCTCGCCTAATTGGGATGGGAGGAACGACGTACTCGAATTCAAAATTTCAAAGTCGGCCCTTCCTATACTTTCCGATTGGGAACTTGTGATTCAAAATTCCAGAGATGATGTTGTAAAAACTTTTAAAGCGGACCATAGAAGAAAAAGAGGATTTTCCTTTTTCCCTTTTTTGCAGGATGATACGAAATTATCTCCTCTCGAAATTACGATTCCGGAATCGATCTTTTGGTTCGGAGAGGATTCTAAAGGATTTTTACTTCCCGATGGGGAATATAAATATAAGCTTAGGTTGATCACGGAAAATAAGGAAAATCTTCTATCCGAAGAAAAAACGGTATTTTTAGATTCTCACCCTCCTAGTTCTGAGATCGGCGCTAAAACGAGAGTCCTATTTTTTACCGGAGATAGGAATGTTTCCCGCATCAGTATCACTCAAAAAGTTTCGGGAGAATTTACCGACGTTTTTACCGGAGAATTTACGGATTCGAAAGGAAAAGTCGTAAAGTCTTATTCTTGGAAATTCAAGGAAGTTCCGTCTGTTCTCAATTGGGATGGAACAGATTTTTCTAATAAACAATTATCGAATGGAGTTTACACGTATCGATTGATCGGGAGCGACAGGGGAAAAAACGAATCCGTTTCCGTTCTTTCCGATCTTACGATTCGAACCGAATCGATCGGAGTGGATATGTTTTGCGATTCAAAACTTTATTCTTATCTTCCGGGCAGTTTGAAAAATTTCGTACGATTCTCGATTTACGTTTCACCTAAACTTAAATCCGATTCCTACGAAATCGAAATCTTTCAAAAGAAAAAAAATGAGGAAAAGAGCATCTATCGTTTTTGGGAGACGGGAGAGCCGGGAGTGGAATGGAAATGGGATCTGAGAGATCAAACGGGGAATTTGGTTTCGGACGGAACGTATTTTTATAGACTTACGATCTACAGCCGTTATGAACGTTATCAATCCATTCCTTCTTTGTTCGAAGTTTCCAAGGAATCTTTCGATTTGAATTTATCGGTCTCAATGAAAGAATTTTCACCGGACAATGATGGACAGAATGATCTCTTGAAAATTTCTCTTTCACATCGGGGTATTCCACTTCAATCTTGGGAAGTCACATTATATGAAATACCTCCTTATACTTCCCTCAAACGCAGGATCAAAACTTGGAGCGGCGAAAGCCAGCCTGGTTCCGAAATTTTCTGGGAAGGTTGGGACGAATCCGGCGTCAGAATCGGTTCTTTAAGTGAATTCTATTTCGAATGGAAGTATATGGACGTATTGGGAAGGGAATCGAATGGAAGAGGCGCCGAATTCAAGACGGAAATTTTGGTGGTGGAAGAGGATCACTCCTTACGAGTTTCGATTCCGGAATCTCAAGTGGAAGCAAGATGGTGGAGATTACCCGGAATTCTCCGTTCGATTTTGAACGAATATCCGGGATACAATATAGAATTGCAGTCGCATTCTTCCCACCAAGGGGATGAAGAAGTCAATCAAGTGCAAACGGAGGAAAGGGCAAGAGACGCGTTCGAGTATTTTTTTTCCAAGAAGGTTCCGTTTGGCAGAATCCGTTTCCGAGGTTATGGAGAAACTTTGCCTTTGGTGCCGGGCTCCGGAAAATACGAAGCGGATAAAAATCAAAGAATCGACTTTTACCTTTCCCCTTAAAAGATCATGTGCACTGCGATTATTTATAGGAACCCCGATCGAAAAATTTTCGGTATAGGATTCAACAGAGACGAGTCCGTAAAGAGAAAACCTTCTTCGGTCCCTACGAGGTTAGGAAACGGTCCGACTTTTGCGATCGCTCCTTTGGATGGGGATTACGGCGGGACCTGGATCGGCGTTAATTCATCAAAGGAAATTTTTTGCCTTTTGAATTTTTACGAGGCGACCCTAAAACTTTTAAGAAACCCCACAAGTAGGGGTTTGCTTGTTCGGTCTTGTTTGTTAAACGAAGTTAAACCTGAATCCCTCAAGTCGGAGGATCTCGAAAATTTTTATCCGTTCAAACTTTTGAGGATCTCTCTGGAGAAAACTGAAGTTTTCATATGGGATGGAAAAAATTTTACGCCGACTTCATATACCGATACGTTTCAAATCCTCGGAAGTTCCTTTACACAAGGAGCGAAAGCTCAGATTTCTAGGGAAGTTGTGTTTCAGGAGAATTACGCTTTAGGGTTTCTTCCTGACGTGGATGAATTTCTGAAATTATCCAAAAATTTTCTCACTTCTCATTTACCTGAAAAAGGGGCGCTTTCGCCTTGTATGCACAGAAGGGATGCTCATACGGTTTCCAAAACGGAAATCGTACTTCGAGAAAATGAATATACGATTACATATCAGGAAGGCCAGCCTTGTGAATCGTCCGAACCGGGAATTTTTAATTTAACTTTGACGAATTTTCATCGTACAAATGAATTATAATATATGGTCAATGCGAATTCTTTATTTAGGGATTCTTTTGAATATAGGGATCCATCGCTTCAAAAAAGAAAAAATGCGCGGATAAAAGTCACTTTAGGTGCGGAAATTTCGATCAAAGGGAAACAAGAAAAACATCCGGTTACTATTTTGGATATCGGAACCGGCGGAGTGGCTTTGAATTCCAGAACAACCATGTTTGAAGGAGACCGTATTCATCTTCATATGAGAATCAACGGTAAAAATCTAATTCTTGAAACGAAAATCATCCGTTCTTCCGGAAAAAAAGTGAACGGCATATTTGTAGGAATTACGGATAAGCATAGAATTGAAATTCAAGAATTCATCCATGGAAAGTTCTTCGGAAAAGAAAAAAAGTCGAATTAGAGTCGGTCTCAAAACCTTAAAAAAATATCTCTAAACGGCCCGACAAACTTCTAAAAAATATTATTTTTCGTATTTTAATATATGCCTTCATTCAATCTTACTACTCGGGCGCATGAAAAGAATTCCGTAATGAGTTTGTTCCAAAAGTTAGAGCGTCAGTTTTCTTCAAAAAGCCGACATTCTGGATTCGGTGCAATGCTTCTATATCTTTGCGAAAAAACTTCCTGCAAGTCCTTTGCATTTTTTCTTTTAATTTGAGCATAAATCCCGCGTTTGATGAAGAATTTTAGACACTCTATTATGTAGAGATGAGTAAAATGTAAAAATAGAACGGATCTACTTATTTTAGTATATTTTATTTTATGAATATTTAGGAAATCCATTGTGGAATGGAGGACAAACGTAAGATTTTTTTAAAGTATTTCTTATTATGATTTTGGAGGTTTATTCGAGGCTTAAATCGAACATCGCCTCGGCATACTTGTTTCAATTTGTAAGATGACTTGCGGACATAATTTTCAGAAAAGTAAAATCCCTGTTATTCATAATTCGATTGAATTCCTTACTTAAGATTCCCGAAAATAGATGTATGAGAACGGCATTGGGAATTACGATCTGTGTTGCTCTATCACTTCCGTGTTCCATTTTTGCCGACTATGCGAGCAATTCCGCGACTCATCTCGTTCGGGTGGAAAGGGGGCTCAAAACGAATGAGTTCCTAATTCGGGCATTGAATAGTTCTATCTCCAATTTGGGTTCGGAGTCGGATAAAGCTCTTTATAAACGGGTCGTTCAACATCATGTGGAAACCAATCAGCTATACTTTCAATTCGATCTGGAAAGATCATATTCCGAACTCAAACGCACTCAGGATCTACTCGTGATTCTTTATTCCGACTTGATCGAAGCGGGCAACAAAACGATCCGAAGCGAATTGAATTCTCTCGGACAACAAGTAGTTCGAGGAACCGAAGCCAAACCGAAAAAACATCTCGAATTGGGTTATAGAGAATTAGCCGTGGCGGAACAAAAGAAAATCATCGCCGACAATACGAGACCGTACCTGCAGACGATCAAATTGGAATTACTTTATGAATCTTTAAAATTACTCAAACAATCCAGGAAGTATGTGGTTCTTCTTTCTATGGAATATCTTTCCGATTTTCCTCCCGATCCTGAAAAGGAAGATTTTTTAGGGATTCTGAACGAAATCAATAGAGCTATGTTTTCCCGCAAAGACGAGTTTGCAAAGATCCACTTTGACAACTACTTTTATACGTATTCCGGTGAAAATCTTTACGATACCTATTGGAGGAATCCGGCTTTGGAAGAATTGGAAAAACCTTTAAGCGATATCGACCCGGCGTATTCGAGAACTAGAAAAAATGCGAAGCGCTGATCGAGAATAGACAATAACACGTTTGGGTTCGAGAGATATTACGATGAATTTGAAAAAGTGTGATGGTTGTTCCCGGTTTAGAATTTGTTGGAAAATTTGAATTTTGAAATGGGGGACGATCAACTCAATCTTACGATAGTTAGTGTACGAAGGGTCGATCGAGTGAATCAACATATCCCTAACGCTATAGGATCGAGTATGATCTGCCTTATCTTCGGTTTGTTCCGGTGGCTTAAGCGAAATATTAAGACAAAACTTGTGGTTTCTTAGATCGGCGCTTTCGATTCTGGCCTACATTTCCGAATTTTTCCGATCTCTTATTTAGAAATTCAGATGACAAGGATTTCTTACCTAGATACAAACGATTCTTGTGTTAGAACTGAGTTGTCCCAATTGTGGAGCGCCCGTATCATTCCAAAGTAAAGTTTCGATTTATGGAGTCTGCCCGAACTGCAGGACTTTAACTCTTCAAAAAAATCAATCTCTCGAAAATTTAGGCAAAGTCGGAGACCTTGTGTCCGATCTTTCTCCGATTCAAATCGGAACTTCGGGCAAAACGATAGACGGAATCTCCTTTCGGATCGTCGGAAGAATTCAGCAAAAATACAGTTTGGGAACCTGGAATGAATGGCACGCGATTTCTCCCGATGGTAAATCCATGTGGCTTGCGGAAGCGCAGGGTCAGTTCATGATCACACAGCTTAACCCCGTTTCTGAAAACGACGTTTTTCCGGAGCACGATCCGATTCAAAATTTGGATTCTCCGCCGGATGTTTATTTTATTTCTTCTCATACTTCCAAACAACTTCTGAGAGCCGGAGATACACTTCGACTCGGCGACGAACTTTGGATGATCCGTGAGATCGGTCTCGCAACTTGTATCGGGGGAGAAGGGGAACTACCCGTCGGTTTTCAAACCGGTTCCACCTCGGTTCTTTTGGATTTGGCCACGGATCAGGGATGGTTCGCTACATTAGATTATTCTCATGCTCCTCCTTTGTATTTTAAAGGGATGCTTTACAGTTTCGATCAAATTCAATTTGCCAATCTCAGGGATCCGAAAGCATTTACCGGTTTTCAAAAGCTTCAGGAAGCGAAAGCGATTCAATGTTTGGGGTGCGGCGCTTCTTTAAGTCAGAGAAGTCCGGACTTTTCGAAAGCGGTCGCTTGCGAATATTGCGGAACCGTAATGGATACAAGTACGGAAGAGCTGACGATTCTTTCCAAATTTCAGGAAATTATCAAAGATAGGATTTTTCTCCCGCTCGGAATTAAACTTACTCTCAAAGGTAAGGAATGTGAAGTTCTTGGAGTTGTCAAAAAATCGGTTCATGCAGAGGGACAAACTTTTCCTTGGACCGAATATCTACTTCATTATACCGGCGGTTATTATTGGTTGAACGAGACTAACGGGCATTGGACTGTTTTCGAGCCGGTTCCTTTTGTTCCGAGGACGGTAGACGGCTCTTATCCTCCGAAAAAACACTTTCAAAAAGAGGAATATAAGTTGTTTAATTCTTCGACTGCCGGAATCGATTTCGCGTTTGGAGAATTCTATTATAAAATTCGCTCGGGGGATCGTGCGGAACTTGCGGATTTTATCGCGCCTCCGAAAATGCTTTCTTCGGAAAGAACCCAAAACGAACTATTCTGGTCGATCGGCGAATATATTCCAGTGGATGAACTCAAAAAGTCGATTCAGGGAGAAGTGGAACTTCCCGTTCCGGAAGGAATCGGTGCGGCCCAACCGAATCCGTTTACCAAAATTCGAAAGCGAAACGTAAAAATTGCCTCTTGGCTTTCCGTAATCATGCTTGTCGTTCAAATCGGTTTTTGTTGGAGCGCACAGGATAAGGAAGTTTTCAAAAAGGACCTTGTTTATGTTCGAAATCCTGCTTTGGGCGGAACGACCGATGCTTCTTTCGTAACAGAAACCTTTCAATTGGAAGGCGGCGATAGACAGAATGTTCAAATCAAAATGAGCGTTCCCGATCTTTCCAATCACTACATCTACTATTCTTTAGCGCTGATCAATACGAAGACGGATATTGCCTACGATACAGGACTTGAAATCAGTTATTACGAAGGTTACGAAGACGGGGAAAGTTGGTCGGAAGGCGATAGATCGGCAAGTATTATTATCGGAGAAGTCCCTGCGGGAGAATACTATCTCAGACTGGAATCCGAATCGGATTTTCCAAAAGGGAGTGGAGCGAATGTATCTCTGAGCATCACAAGAGACGTAGATCAATCGGTGTATTATTTCCTTTTTCTACTCGCTATTTGGTTGCCTGTTCCTTATTCTCTTTTTAGAAGTTTTTCGTTCGAGGCTTCGAGGAACGAAAACAGCGATTTTGCACCGGGTAATTTTGAAAATGATTCCGATTATGATGACGACTAAAAAAAATATACAAACTAAAAATTTGTCATCCCAAAAGCTCAGAATGTGGAAACTCCTGCGGAAATCGAGTATTAAACAAAAGAAGTTATTTGAAAATTTATAAATTAGTAAAGAGAAGTAATCTATGGAAATTACTGCACTTTGATAGGATTTACCGAAAGATGATTGTCGTCCCGAAACCTCAAATGTAGGAACTACTAGTAAGAGTTTAACAACAATGAAGTCTGTTAGAAAGTCCATAAACCATCCAATTTGTGAAAACTCTTACGTTTTGTTACGAATTTACGGAACGATTGTAGCTGATTTCTTTTCGGGCTTTGGTACAATTCTAAAAAAACTATCCGCTTTCTTAAAATATTTTGAATGTACCGAAATCGTATCTTTTCCATCATCTATGACAAAATCAAAAGGATAGTTTCATGAATTTAATAAAACGGCTTTTATACCCCGCCTACGTACTTGGGATCTCCGGTTATCTCACGTATACGAACTTTTATGGAGGAGGTTCCAAAGATGTGGATGAGGTGGAAAATGTTCCTAAGACCGTGCGGGAGAATCCGGGAGTATATCGCTCTCACTATACGAATTTTATGAGATATTCCGGGGGAAAGTAGGCCCGTTTGCAAACAGCGCTTTATATTTCGGTTCTTATCATATCTTCTTGCGGTCTCATTTACGAGCTGTTAGCTGGGACGGTTGCGTCGTATCTACTCGGGGAAACGGTCACACAATTCTCTCTCATCATAGGAACGTATTTGTTTTCTATGGGGGTAGGTTCCTGGTTATCCAAGTATATGGAAAAGGACCTGATTCCTAAATTTTTGGAAATCGAACTTGCAATCGGACTTGTAGGCGGTTTCGGTTCGGCGATTCTTTATTTGAGTTTCGCGCAAATTCGGTACTTTCAGATTCCGTTGTTTTTGCTTGTGATTTTAATCGGAGTTTTGGTAGGACTTGAAATACCGGTTTTGTTAAGAATCTTGAAAAAAGAACTGCAATTCAAGGAACTCGTCTCGAGGGTTTTGAGTTTGGATTACGTAGGTGCGTTGCTCGCATCGATTTTATTTCCGATTTTCTTCGCGCCTAAGTTAGGTTTGATAAGAACCGGATTTCTATTCGGAATTTTGAATGCAGGAGTGGCGGTTTGGGGAACTTGGGTGCTTCCTCTTAAACATTCCAGAATGATTTTGCTGCGAGCGCAATCCGTTGTCGTATTAACGCTTTTGATCCTAGGATTTTCCTTTTCCGATTTGATCACACATTACAGTGAGGAATCCTTATACACGGATGAGATCATACTTTCGAAACAATCTCGGTTTCAGAGGATCATCGTGACACGCTGGAAAAACGAAATTCGACTTTTTTTAAATGGACATCTTCAATTTTCATCCAGGGATGAATATCGTTATCACGAAACGCTGGTTCATCCAGCGTTACTTGCACACCCAGCTCCTAAAAGAGTATTGGTTTTGGGAGGAGGGGACGGGCTTGCCGTGAGGGAGATTCTGAAACACAGAAATGTAGAATCGATTACGTTAGTCGACTTGGATCCGACGGTTACTGACTTGTTTGCCGAACACGAGTTTTTAAAGGAGCTTAACGAGGAAAGTTTAAGGGATCCTAAAGTGAAAGTGATCAATACGGACGCATTCATTTGGTTGGAGGAAAACGAACAAATCTTCGATGTGGTCATCATTGATTTTCCGGACCCGAGTAATTTTTCCTTGGGAAAACTTTATACCACGGCGTTTTTTCATACGTTAAAAAGAAGAATGAATGAAACGTCCGTTCTCGAAATACAATCCACATCGCCTCTTTTTGCCCGTTCTTCGTATTGGTGCATCGAAAGAACAATCGCTTTTTTAGGTTTTCATACACTTCCTCTGCACGTTTACGTTCCCTCTTTCGGAGAATGGGGGTTTGTTCTGGCGGGTCAAAAGCCGATTCGATTCCGAAAAGAGTTTCCGGAACATCTTAGGTTTTTGAATATTCAAGAACTTGAATCTATCCAGGTTTTTCCTCAGGACATGTCTCGAATTCCGGTGGATATCAATCGACTGAATAATCAAGCACTTGTTCGATACTATGACCGGGAGTGGAATCGAATCCTGGATTGAAAAGGAAGGGAATCGGGTAATAAAATCTAATTTTTTTCGATTTTGTTCTGAATTCCTTTCGGCAACTAATTCCAAACGATATGATAGTAGAGTTTTTTTACTTCGTGGCAATTTTCAGTAATAGAGTTGTTGAAAAATTCCATGATTCGGATTAACAAAACTGCTTTAAACATCCATTTCAACGAAGCAGAAACGGACAGAGAATTAATTTTTCAACAACTCTAATAAACTTTTCAATAAATTCCGAATTTTGATAGTGCAGAGATTGATGCATCCAATCGTGAACTCTTTTCAAAAATTCAAATAGTCTTTTCACTTCGTCTAAAGAAATTTCGATTTTTTCACCATTTGGTAATTTACTCCCGTAGCGTATAATAGTTTAAAACTCGTCGTAAAATCTGGTGAGAGTTCCCGCAAATTATACTTCATTAAAGATTCATAAACTTTTTGTCGGATCATTTTCGGGGTTTAAAATTGTATGAGTTCCTACATTTCTGGATTTTATGGAAAAATTCCATATATTCTGAAAATTTAATTTTCTAATATTTCCTTTCTTGCTCAACTGATGTATTGAATCACACACAAATTATTCTCAGAGGCACGCGCATAAAAATCGACAAGATCGAAATAATGGTTCGTTACATATTCCCGATCTTCTTCATCTCCGGTCCAGTAGTTTTCCGGATACACGTTTACTTTTCGAATGGCTTCCCGATCGAAACGACTCCAAAGCTCTTCGGCGGAAAGCGCTTGCAAAAAACGATGAACTTCTTTCACTTCCGCAACATTTAAAAAACTTGCAGGGCCGTATCCAAAATTAATCTCGTCAGAAAAAATGTTTTTGCTAAGAGCGTGTCCCAAAACCATTCGATTTTATCGGAATCCTCGCGGATCGCTGCAATTGTTCCTACGTTTTGGGACAGACTCTAAATATGACTTTCCTTCTCCGGAGGTGAACCTTCGTAAGAATTTTCGGTCAACAGAAAATGAATGATCTGCCAGGCTTTGTCAACGTCACAATGAGGATCCGGCGTTTGAGGATCCTCTTCCTCGCTATATACAAAATCTTCTATTTTTTTCGGGTGTCGGACTATATCTTCCAACGTAGACTCCGTAACCATTAGAAAACATCCGATCATCGACATTCTGCATTCACTCCTTGTGTTTTCCTTTTCATTCTCCAACCTTGATTCTTCTGAGATTGACAGAATTCTTTATGATGAAAATCTAAATAAACTTGAAAACAAATACGTAGAATAAGAAATCTATATTTAGATAAAGATCGAACCGTTTTGTAATTTAGAAATTATAAAAGTTTCAAAACGAAAAAGCGCGGAAATTCTTGCGCTGATTACACGAGGATTTGAATGAAAAAAACAATTAACAGCGCGTCCCAAAACCTGCGGAAGCGATTCTTAGAGAGAGCGACACACTTTAGTTTTCTGCTTTATCAGAAAGATCAAGCTGCAAGGTTCTGTCCCAGTTTTGGGACAGAACCTTATATTTTCACAGTTTCTGTTGTTACATTATCCGTTCTGATTACTTTTACCCTTTCGGCGCAGCCTGAAAGAAAAGTAGAAACTATGACGGTTCACGATTTTATGGAAGAGTATACGAAACCTGCCGTTAAAGCCGCGAAAAAAGGAAAGCCGGAATATATCGAAAAAATCCTAACAGAAATTCCAAACTTCGCGCTCGACGAACAAAAAGCGAAGTGGACTGAAATCTCTCAAGAAGCTTTGAAGACAAAAGATTATGAACAATCCTGTAAATCCTGTCATAAGGAGTTTAAGAAGGAATATAAGAAAACATATCGTAAAAGACCGATTCAGGTTTCTCCGGAATTAATCGTTTATTTGAAAGGACTCAAAAAATAAGTTTTAACTGGAGAATTCCTATAAGAACCCGTCTCAAAACCTAAAGAAAAATATCTTTAAACGATCCGGCAAGTTTTTAAAAAACGTGGGGTTCCCACAGAAACCGTCGTATTGAAGGTTTTTCCTGTAGTTTAAAATTGTAATAGCTCCTTACATTCCTAAGGTTTTGAGACGGGTTCTAAAATGAATTTTTAGTTTGAGAATAATCGTTAAAACAATATTTTACACAGAGACTTAGAACTTGTCCCAAAACCTTGGAATCGTAAGAACTCCGACAAGAGTGCACGAACAATACAATCTGTTCGAAAGCCCGTAAATTATCAAAGAGCCATGATCCGTAGGAACTCCTACATTCAGAGGACTGAGGACAGTGTCGCGGCAATACCGCTCCCACAGAAGACAGTTTTGGGACAAGTTCTTAAACTTTGAGTCAAAGTTTCACATCTGCAAGTCTTAGAATGAACTGAAACTCCGTTGGGGAAACAGGTTGAATCGAAAGGCGAGACCCTTTTTGTAAAAGCACCATATTCTTCAATTGTTTGTGCTTTTTCATTTCTTCCGTCGTAACAGGTTCGGGAAACTTTTTTTTGAATTTAATATCCACCATATACCAAGTCGGATTTTCGGGTTTACTTTTAGGATCGAAATATTTGTGGGAAGGGTCGAAAGCGAAATGATCCGGATAACCGGGTTTTGCGACCTCCGCAATTCCTACGATGGAAAGGGGATTTATCCTACTATGATAAAAGAGAATTAAATCTCCTTTTTGAATACTATCACGTAAGAAATTACGAGCCTGATAATTTCTAACCCCTTCCCAAGGGGCAATACGAGAAGGTGCCTTATATAAATCGTCTATCGAAAAGACATCTGGTTCTGTTTTAAACAGCCAATGTTTCATTCGTTGTAAGCTGGATTGGCTTTAATACCGTTTTGCTTTTTAGATTTTACGGTTTTTTCCGGTTTTTTTTTGGCGCCTTCTTCGTTGGCCGGATGTACGATCGTCATCAGCTCCTCGTGAGAAATCGTTTCTTTGGCAAGAAGCGCTTTCGCTAAACCTTCAAATTTGGAAGCATTTTTACGGACTAAATCCCGTCCTTTGTTGAGACAAGTTTGAATAATTTCGCGAACTTCTTTGTCGATCATTGCCGCAAATTCTTCGGAATAATATTTACTACTGTGTCCCATATCTCTTCCGATAAACACGTTGGTCTGATCTCCACTATAATTTACGGTTCCGAGTTTCTCGGACATCCCCCATTCGCAGACCATTTTGCGTGCGATGTTCGAAGCTTGTTGAATGTCGTTGCTGGATCCCGTAGAAGTGACGCCGAACTTGAATTCTTCGGCGATAAATCCTCCCATCGCCACTATGATCTGGTCGAGCCAATATGTTTTAGGAAGAATGTGTTTGTCTTCTTTTGGAAGAGACTGAGTTAATCCGAGTGCACGTCCCCTTGGAATGATCGTAACCTTGTGAACAGGTTCTGTGTAAGGAAGAAGAGTGCCTAAAATCGCATGACCCGCTTCGTGATAGGCGATGACTTCTTTTTCCTTTTCGGATATGAAGAAGGACTTTCTTTCGGGACCCATCATAACTTTATCACGGGCTTCTTCTAATTCTTCTTGAGTAACCCTTTTCTTATTCTTACGAGCGGCGAGTAACGCACCTTCGTTGATAAGGTTGGCAAGATCCGCTCCCGTAAAACCCGGAGTTCCTCTCGCGATCGAATGAAGGGAAATATCGCTGGTCATCGGAACTTTGCGGGAATGTACCTTCAAAATTTCCTCTCTTCCTTTGATGTCCGGAAGGTCCACCATCACCTGACGATCAAAACGACCCGGACGGAGAAGCGCAGGATCCAAAACATCCGCGCGGTTGGTCGCCGCCATTACGATCACACCTTCGTTCTTTTCAAAACCGTCCATTTCTACGAGCATCTGATTGAGCGTCTGTTCTCTTTCGTCGTGACCGCCGCCGAGTCCGGCTCCTCTCAAACGACCAACTGCGTCGATCTCGTCGATAAAAATAATACAGGGAGAATTTTTCTTACCTTGATCGAAAAGGTCTCTCACTCTGGAAGCTCCAACACCCACGAACATTTCCACGAAGTCCGAACCGGAAATCGAAAAAAACGGAACTCCGGCTTCCCCCGCGACGGCTCTTGCGAGCAGGGTTTTACCGGTACCGGGGGGACCGACTAACAAAACACCGGTGGGAATTCTCGCTCCGATCGCGTGAAATTTTTTAGGGTCTTTGAGAAATTCGATAATTTCGACCAATTCCTCCTTTGCTTCCTCGCAGCCTGCAACATCTTCAAAGGTGATTTTTACCTTCGGATCCATCGTCATCTTCGCTTTGGATTTTCCGAAGGAGAACGCTTTGTTTCCGGTGGATTGAATTTGTCTCATCATGATAAACCAGAAGAGACCGATCAAAATCACGATGAGAAGAATATTGCTTCCGATCACACTCCAGAATTTTCCTTCTTCCGCAGAGCGAGCGTCAAAGGATACGTTAGCTTTTCTTAAAGAAGCGATCAGATCTTTGTCTAAAGGAGCGACTGTCGTTCTGAATTTTACCGGTTT
Organism: Leptospira borgpetersenii serovar Javanica; assembly: GCF_003046425.1. Classification (GTDB taxonomy): domain Bacteria; phylum Spirochaetota; class Leptospiria; order Leptospirales; family Leptospiraceae; genus Leptospira; species Leptospira borgpetersenii. Next base: position 15,405 of record NZ_QAJG01000023.1, on the reverse strand, counting down.
TGCAGTTTTGGATTCCAAATATTCGGAAGGGATGTAGAAACCTTCGATTACGTCTTTTTCGATTTGGATTTTGTTGTATTTGTCAACGTTTCCTTTATATAGTTTGCCGAGAGGTTTTTTCCCTTCTACGGGCTCGAGCATATTCAAAAAGTCGGAATAGGAGATATCCTTGGTTGCGCCTGCGTTATTTTCATAGTTGTAAGCGATGATCAAAACGACCATCATAATGATTAAAACGAAAAATACATTTTTTAAATTTTTGTTCATGGAGTTCTCCTATAACTTAGACACCTGTGAGAAACGACAAACAGGCAAGAGGTTCCTTCCGATAGAATTTCATGTTTCTCTAAAAAGGCAAGGAAGAATTGATCGAAACCGTTAAAAGGAATTCGAAGTAATGAAAAT
>NZ_QAJG01000023.1:7500-10000 GCF_003046425.1 Leptospira borgpetersenii serovar Javanica | reverse complement strand
AATATCGGCTTTGTAACTAGAAAGCGCTTCCTGCCCGGCAACCGGAACAATCGAAACGATTTTCTGTAGTATTTTTCGAGCGGTTGAATTCGTCTGTGGATCGGAACTGGTTTCCGTAATTTCCTCTAAAATTTTTCTGAGAGTTAACCATTCTCGAATACTCAGACGCAAACTGGAGTCGAAACGAAACGGTAGAATCAAACCGAAGGTGTCCGTCTCTGAGTCGTAATCGACTTGAATCAAGTCGGCAATGTGAGGAGTTGCTCCAAGAAAGAAAAGTTCTCCCAATTGTTCTTTTAAATCTTTGCGATTATTGATTCCGGTTATGCTAGCAAGCTCTTCGAGAGTCATTCTCTTGCCGTCTCGAAGATGGCGAATCAGATTCAATTTAAAATTCAGTCGGACCGTGCTTGGATTCATGAAAAAACCTAGACCTCAAAAGTAAAAACGCCGCACATTCTGTAAACCGGAAATGTGTAGTATTTCTTATTTATCATGAATTCCATTTCTAAACGTTCGGATTGAATTGGGATAAAACTTTAAGTGGCGACTGATTTTATTACGGGTTAGTATCGTTGCCGGATATATCTGCTAAAGAAAAATCTCCTTAAGTTCAAGGAAATACATCCTGATTGACAATTTGAAACAAGGAGAAATCCTTTCAGAGATGCGAAAGATAACGTTACTCCTTTTACTCTGCTTGCCGGTTTTGTATTACATCGGAACCGTCCTAAGTTGGGAGAAAAAAAAGAGAGTCCCAATCACTGGAGACGAGCCCCATTATCTAATGATATCAGAAAGTATTCGAAAAGACGGGGATTTTAATCTCAAAAATAACTACGAGGAAGATCGGAATACGAAAAAAATTATTGGCCCCGTTGATGTGGAAAATCATACGGTTTCAAAAGACGGAAAATTATACAGCATTCATTCGATTGGGACGTCATGCCTCGTATTGATCGGATATTCGATTTTCGGAATTACGGGCGCTCGTATTAATCTTGCTCTTTTGGCGGGGATTATTCCTTTTTTATTCTATCAATTGGGTAAAATTTTTCATCTTTCGTCGGAAGAAGCTACGCTAATCGCGGTTTTCTATTCCGTTAGTCTTCCGTTTCCCATGGTCGCGGGACAAATATTTCCGGATCTGCCGACCGGAATTCTGCTGATTTTCGTATTTACGATCCTATTGATGTCGGAAACGAAAATAAATTTCAAAAATAATCATATTCTGTATTTTGCATGTGCAGTAGGATGCGGATGTTTGGCTTGGCTTCATACAAAAAATCTACCGTCCGTAATGCTCATCCTTTTTTGGGTTCTCTGCAAAAAGGAAGTGGATCTGAAATCCAAATGTATTTTTCTTGGAACCATTCTCGTGTTCGTGTTCTTTTTTTTGGTTTGTAACTTTTTTTGGTTTGGATCGATTCTCGGTCCTTATGGCGAAAAGAATTCTCCTCCGACATTTGATCTGAATTTTTTCCATTGGATTACGATCTTTTGGGGCCTTTTTATGGATCGGAATCAAGGACTCTTTTTTCAGAATCCTATGATCTGGATTCCTGGAATTTTAGGGATTTTTTTTCTTATTCTAAATAAGGATTTAAAACGAACTGGAATTCTTTTTCTATTCGTATTGATTTTACAACTTGGGTTAAATGCGGGACATCCTTGTTCCTACGGGTGTCTTTCTCTTCCAGGTAGATTTCAATGGAGTTCTGCGGTTTTATTTTTTCTTCCTTTTCTCGCAGGTTGGAAAATGTTGAGTTCTATTTCAAGAAAAATAGCTTGGGAAATTTTTATCCTTTGTGTCGTTTATCAAGTTTGGATCGGAAAATATTGGTTTGATTATACGAGTTCTTTATACCACGTAATGGAACCTGATCCTCAAAAAAGACCCGGTTTTTTTCCGGAGAAAATTCTTTTTTATCTGCCGTCTTGGACGGACCCTAATTCATCTTGGAAGGCTGTCATAAATTGGGTCTGGATTGGAATTTTTTTACTGCCGATATTATTATTGGGCTACCTGTGGATTCGAAATATTCGTAGAGATAAAAAGGTCTGAATTCAATAGTTGACAAAAAAACAAGAGGAGAGCCGATCTTTTAAAATAAAGGACTATAGAATTATCATGAAACTGAATTTGTATACAAAACCTGCAATCGCCTATCATCCAGAAATCCAAAGTTATAGAATTCAGCGTTATGCTCTTATACTTTCTCAACTCGGTATTTTGCCGCTCTTCCACGTTCATCCGTTAAGTTCCATCCAAGCCTTGCGAACCTTAATGAACGGAGTGATTAAGGGTCGGATTTTTATATTTTCTTTTTTATTGAGTGTGCTTCTTTCTTCAAATTTGGTAGCTCAAGAAGAAAGCCAAAATGTAAAGGAAAAAATGGTCTGTCAGAAAATCGAACTCATTATAAACGGACAAAACTACGACGACGGATATAAATGTACAACTCCAGGAGCGATTTGTTATTTGGTGGAAGGACTTTCT
>NZ_QAJG01000023.1:0-2500 GCF_003046425.1 Leptospira borgpetersenii serovar Javanica | reverse complement strand
CTTTCCGGTTCCAGTTTGTGCAAGTCCTGTGATGTCCTTGCCTTCTAATCCGTGAGGAATTGATTTTTCCTGGATCGGAGTAAGTTCCGTATATCCGATTTCTTGAATGGCTGAAAGTAGTTTAGGATGTAGGGATAGTTCTTCAAATTTCATGTTTGCCGCTTCTGAGCGATTAAGTGGAATGTATCACCGTAACAGGTGAGGTCTGAGAGACATGCAAAAAGGCGGTGGCTCAATATTTTTCCTCTCCAACCCCTATCTCGGGACGGGTGGTAGGACATCGGCTTCTTATACTCAGTCTTAAAACCGTATCCTTTCAACATTTTTTTCAGGGAGTCTGGGCTGTAATCCCAAAAATGATCTGACGGATGAGTACGGAACCATTCTTCCGGATTGGTTTGAAAAGTCGGGCCGTAAAGAGAAGGCAAGCCTAAGAAAAGAAATCCTTCCGGTTTGACAAGATCGGTTAACTTTTCAAAGACAAAATCCGCGTCCGGAAAATGCTCTACTACAAAAAAGGCGGCGACCACGTCAAAGGAGCGACCTTGTAAAACGTTCTCTCTTAGGAAAGAAGTGCAATGAACGTCGAGTCCTAGGACCTTTCGAGAATATTCCACTTCGGCGGGAGAAATTTCCAGACCGGTTACTTGATAACCCGATTTCCGAGCCTCGTCCAGAAAAAAACCCGCCGCCGAACCAAGTTCGAACAAAGTAGAATTCCGGCGATTGTGGAATTTACTTAAAATCTCTAGCCTTTTTTGAGCTAAAGCGCGAAGAGAAATTTCGTCTTCGTAGTATGTCTTTCGGTATTGGTTTTTATATTCCTCTAAAAAATAAGAATCTTTGTATTCTCGGGTTATAGCGGATTTATAAAAACAAACCCCGGTTCTTTTACAGATCTGATACTGTTCAGGATACTGCGGATGCGGAACAAGCTCGAATTTCGGATACATTCCTGGATCTAGAGAAAACGAAGGGGAAAAGAAAGAAAATTCCTTTTTTCGAAACTGCTTGAAAAATCGAGGACGGCAATCTTTTTGGAAGGATCTTTCATTATTCTTAAGAGACAACATGAGCGTCCAAAGTAAAATTGAATCCTTGGGTTACAAACTCCCGCCTGCTCCTCAAGCGATTGCAGCTTATATTCCCGCCAATCGATCCGGAAATCTCGTTTTCACTTCCGGTCAACTCCCACTGAAAGACGGTCAGTTGACGCTCACCGGAAAATTGGGTGAACCCCTTTCCGTGGATGACGTAAAAGAGGCTACCATTCAGGCCAGTTTGAATGCGATTGTAGCCGCTTCTGCGGTTTGTGGCGGTCTGGATAAAATCGTAAAAATCGTAAAAATTGGAGTTTTTGTAGCCTGCAGTCCGAATTTTTCGGAGCACCATTTGGTTGCGAACCACGGAAGTAACTTTTTCCTTTCCGTGTTCGGGGACGCGGGACGTCATGCGCGCTTTGCTGTCGGGGTTCCTTCTCTTCCTTTAAACGCGCCTGTGGAAGTAGAAGCCATCTTTCAGGTTGCAGATGCTCCGTAACCTTTGGAGAGATATTCAATGGAGCTTTCGTTCGATTCCGCTTCTTTTAAAGGAATGGATTTCGTTTTATCTTTCTTTTACTGAAAGGTTTACGGAGTTCTGGAAAGAAAAGTCGGTTTCTGAAAAAGTTCTTTTTATTGTGGTTACTCTTCAGCTTTTATTTAGCCTTTCGACTTGGATCGAATATACGATTCACTTAGGTGGGGAAGAAACCGAAGGTATCAGGGTTTCGTCTAACTTCTATTTTATTTTTCTTTCCGCGGGTGTTTTTTTCTTCGGTTCTTTCTGGCGTTCTCATTGGCTGGGTTCTTTTCTTTTGAGTGTTCAATTTCTTCTCGGGTTAGGCGCGTTAGCCGGAGTCTTTTTTCCGGAATCTTTTTTCGTAAGTTTTCTTAAAGAGAACGATTACGTTTTTAGTTGGAAATTCTATGCGTTTTTAGGTGCTTGGAGTTTTACTACTTTGCTTTCTCTGAAATTGTTTTTTGAGAAAGAATAAGTGTTTGTTTCAAATCTCGCCGAGCGACTTGAGTTAACGCAATTCATAGATGAATCTGAATCGGCCACAAAAACTCGTGTGTGGCGACAACACAAAGTCGACCGCGAAGGAAACGAAAGCGTTTTCAATTATGAAGTTTGCGAATGATTCACCCAAGCTTTCTTATATCGAACTCTCGTATTTTATCATTTTATTATACGCATAGTTTCTATACTTTTTCTTAGATCTAATTCTCATTAGATTATTTTGTTTCCTTTCATTTTTTTCTGTAAATTGTTCCGCTTGGATTGTTTGAAGAACCGTTTTCTGGTATGGACATTCTTTTGTTGGACGACGGTCAAAAAATTGAATCTACTTTGGTAGAAGGCTGGGTTGGAACGGATTCTCTTTTGGTTCCAGATGTTTATTGGAATCGTTTGAATGCTCAAGAAAAAATAGCCCTTCGGGGCAAACTTCCCTTGTTAT
>NZ_QAJG01000022.1:27500-53983 GCF_003046425.1 Leptospira borgpetersenii serovar Javanica | reverse complement strand
CTCTCCCCTCCACCCAAAATCAGGGTGGGGCGTAAGTTTCACAGAGGATTTGTAGTAATTCCGACAGATTTATCTTCAGATCCAAGTATTTGTGGGTAAGGTTATGGTAAGAATTGGATTCCAAAAATTTCGGTTGATTTGAAATTTTAATACGAAATATCGAACAATTTTCCCAACCAAATCCTTGGAGAATATTTTGTCGGTAAACCTATGAAAAAGGAACCTCTATAAAATGATTTTTTTATTCAATGATGAATGCCCAAACGGCAAATTTCATTTAGAAATTTAATTTCAAGATCATTATCTTTGAATTTTATAGAGATTCGCGAAAATTATTATTTGCCGTTAGACCGTTTTGTTTCAGAGGCTTTTGGTCATTTTATATAAAATCGATTTATTCGGAAACAGTGATTCTTTCGATGATAACCGCTTTTGTCGGTTTATCATGAAAACCCGTCTCCGTCTCCGAAATCGTTTCTACGATGTTCATTCCTTGTGTAACTTTTCCAAAAACTGAATGACGGTTATCTAAATAGAAGTTATCGCGTACATTAATAAAAAACTGAGATCCGCCTGTATTCGGCCCTGCATTTGCCATGGAAAGTGTATATTTTTCATTCTTCAGATCTTTATGAAACTCGTCTTGGATCTTATAACCCGGCCCACCTGTCCCATTTCCAACCGGACAACCTCCTTGAATCATAAAATTTTTGATGATCCTATGAAATGTAAGACCATCGTAAAATCCGTCTTTTGCCAATTTGATAAAATTGCCGACTGTAATCGGGGCTCTTTCCTGATCCAGATAAACTGAAAAGTCTCCAAAATTTGTTTTAAATACTGCGGTTGACATACCACTTTCCTTTTATTTTAAGAATTTATTTCCATTTTCCGGTATCATAAAATGACAGAAAACGATTTCTTGTAAAAAATAAACAAAAATACACAAATGAACGATGATATAAAAGAAAAATCCAAGAGCAAAATAGAATGTTCCTCATAACGGAATTATTTTTCCTGGATAAGAGAGCTATCATTCATGTTAGAAATTCACCGTCGTTATCTTCCATTCGGAACTTCAGGAGTCCTTTTATTCATTTCGGCCTCTCAGTCAAATTCTCGAATTGATACTTCCATTCTTTCTCAAGAAATTACGAAAAAAGAAATCGGAACGGTCTGCTTTATCTCAAACGAGACTTCGATTGACTCGAATATGCTCGAATCGATTCCACCTTCCGTGACAGTTCTTTCGATTCTCATCCCTCCAGGACCAGAAACAAACGATTCAGTATACGGTGCATTTTTACAGATTCAAAAATTCTTAAAAAAAGGAAATCTCCTCTTTCTAATCGCACCCGATTGCGAAACCAGATTTCCACTACTTCTTTCCAAACTTTTACTCGCCGCTTCCCCTTCCATGAGTAACTCCGAACTACAAAGTCAAATTTTCCATTTTGGTTACTCTGCCCCGGATCAAACGACATTTCGGAGATATCTTGCCAAACAAAAAGAACAACATTCTTTTCCCGAAATTCCTCCGGGAGAATTTTCCGTATCAGTTCATCTAGTTCAAAAAGGCAAACATACTTCCACTTCTAAAATTCAACACGAAGAATCCCTAACAAAAAATCCCATAAAAACCAAAGGAGAAAAGAAAAATCCAAAGTCTTCCTTTGAATCTTCTTCTATCCATGCAGTTGAGATCGATGATTTAGACGACATTCAAAAGCTGAAAGAATTTCCGGTTGCGGTCTCTTTAGAACATTCACAAATCGTAAACAAAGAAAATGACATCTCCGTCTCAAATCCAACTCCAGAAGAACATTCACAAATCGTAAACAAAGAAAATGACATCTCCGTCTCAAATCCAACTCCAGAAGAACATTCACAAATCGTAAATAAAGAAAATGACATCTCCGTCTCAAATCCAACTCCAGAAGAACATTCACAAATCATAAACAAAGAAAATATCATCTCCGATTCAAACCCAACTTCGAAATCGGCAGCCCCATTAAGCGACACCAAACCACCTTCCCGGCAAGCCGTTTCAAAATCGGAAAAAGATACGCTCCCGTCTTCGGTGGTTGTAAAGTCCAGGTTTCCACTTCAAATCAAATTGATGGCAGTAATTTCCGTTTTGATGACATTCACCGTCTCTACCATCATCTTCTTCGCTTCTTCCGCATTCCGAGAAGATTCGGAAGTTCGAGTCCTTCAGAATAATTTAAATTTGGTGAATATTTTAGGATTAAAAATCAAAACCGACATTAAAGAAATTCTTTCCAACGGAAAACAAATCGTAGGAGCTTTGGTTAAAGGAAATGAAGGAATTTCATTCGCGGACATCTTTTTTCAGAACGATCCGGACTTTATTTATGCGGGCCTTTACCAAATTGAAAGAGGCGTGCCTTTCGCGGTTAATCAATTCTACAACGAACCTTACTTAAACGAGCTCAGTGTTTCTCCAAAAACAATTTCGAATCTTGTGCAAAATAGATCCGGCTTCATTCAAAAATCCATTCTTACCGGCGGCAGAATGGAGAATCTAAGCGCGGAGTTTAAGGAACCGATCTTCGCAATCGCAATTCCCTCCTCCGGCCCTAATTCGAAGGTTTTGGTCCTGATCCTTCGTCTGGAAAAGTTTCTTAACGCATTCCAAAAACAAGATATATCCGATGTATTCATGGTGAACGGAGAAGGAGATCTAATCGCTCATTCGGATGCGAAACTTCTTCAATCGAATACGAATTTTATGAATCTCCCGATCGTGGAATCCATGGTCAAAAGTTCGGAAAATACGAAACAAATCGAATACAAAGATAAAGATGGCAAGGTTTGGTTTGGTTCGTATCAAAAACTGGGCTTCGGCGGGGCCGCCGTCATTTCGATCGTTCCGGAAGATAAGGCATTTGAAGCGGTTTATAAGATTCAAAAAACGAACCTTCTTATTATGGGAATCGCTCTTTGTTTGGCCCTACTCATCGTCTTTTTCTTTGCAAAAACGATCACCAAACCGCTGTTACATCTACTGCAGGCCACGACAGAAATTGCACGAGGAAATTTTAAAATCAAAATCAGCTCCACTACAAAAGACGAAGTGGGTCTTCTTACGGACTACTTCGTGGACATGGGCAAAGGTCTCGAAGAAAGAGAAAAAGTAAAAGACGCTCTAGGGAGGTTCGTAAACAAGGAAATCGCGGAGATGGTCCTAAAACACGAACTTACCCTTGGAGGGGAAAGAAAGATGTGCGCGATTTTCTTCTCCGATATTCGTAGTTTTACTTCGATATCCGAAAAGCTTCAACCGGAAGAAGTCGTTGAATTTCTAAACGAATACATGACTGAGATGGTCCATTGTGTCAACGAAACGCACGGGATCGTGGACAAGTTTATCGGAGACGCAATCATGGCGACCTGGGGAGCCGCGAAGACGTCCGATAAAGACGCCGAAAACGCGATTAACGGTTCCCTGATGATGAGAGAAGCGCTTCTGAAATTCAATCAAGGAAGAGGCGGAGAAAAAAAGCCAATCATTCAAATCGGTTGCGGTTTGAATTATGGCCCCGTGATCGCGGGTCAAATCGGCTCCGAACAAAGGCTCGAATACACTGTAATCGGAGACGCGGTAAACCTCGCGTCCAGAGTGGAAGCCTTGAATAAACCTTTCGGAACCGACATCCTTATCACACAAAATCTTTTGGATCACGTGCCCGATATCTTCAACGTTGAAAAGATGCAATCGATTAAAGTAAAAGGTAAGGAAGAGCCACAAGTAATCTATGCAGTTTTGGGAAGAAAAGACGACCCGGACTGTCCTAAAAGTGTCGAAGAACTGAGAAAAAAGATCGGAATCGTTTGGGAACCGCCTAAGAAAGATAAAGCGAAAGACCCTGAAGCCGGAGAAGTTAAGTATGAGATACTTGACTGAAGGGAAATACGTAGTCACATTTCTTACGGGACTCTTCCTCATTTTTAATATATTACTGTACCTTCATTTAACTTCAGGGCATAAAAAGGGAAGCAACCCTGAAATCGGAAAGATAATCTTTAAAAATAGAAAAGCCCAAAGAAAATTCGACTCCGAAGTCGTCTGGGAAGAAATCGAAACCGAAATGAAAGTCAGAAACAAGGATACGGTCCGTACTGATGATAAAGCCGAAGCCGTTTTGGTTCTAAACGACGGAACCGAAATCAAACTCGACGAGAATAGTATGATTTTTCTGGACTTTTCGGATAAAAACCTATCGATCGACTTCGCATACGGATCGGTTTCCGCCAACAAAGATAGTGGCACCGAGATGAAGATCAAAAGTGGCGAGACCACAGTGGAAGTAGATAAAGGAGACCTAAAACTTTCCAAAGCGGAAGATCAAGCTCTCAACCTCGAAGTTTCCAAAGGGAACGCAAAGGTAATTTCCGGAAATCAGGAATCCAATTTAACAAACAACCAGGCAATCGAATTAAAAAACGGAAAATCCGAAATTCGCTCGCTATCGATCTCTCTGAATTCTCCTGGAGATAGAAAATTCTTTCAAACTTCGACGAGCTCCTTTCCGGTATCTTTTAATTGGAACAAAGCGGAAGCCGTAAAAGAATATACATTAGAAATTTCGAATCATCCCAGCTTTTCAAAGAACGTAATTCGAACCAAATCGAACGGAATTTCTCTTAATAAATCTTTGGAAAAAGGATCGTATTTTTGGAGAATCACCGCAATCAATCCGCAATCCAGAACACCCGAATATAGCGAAACTCGTTCTCTTACCATATTAGGAAATTTGAAATCCGCTCTTTTTACTCCTACAAAATCGGAGGAATTCAAATTTACGTCCAATCCTCCGAACGTAGTCTTTCAATGGACTTCCGTCGATTTCGCGAATATATATAAGTTCGAATTGGCAGAAGATAAGAACTTTCAGGCAATCCTCGTCAATCAGGAAATCCAAGGCACTCTTTTTCGTTGGGACAAAGCGAAGGAAGGGAGATATTTCGCAAGGGTCACGCCAAAACCTTCTTTGGCTGATTTAAAAGCACTTTCCTCCGAAGCGATTTCGTTTAACGTTAGAAAGCTGGAAAAACCGGAACCCCCCTCTTTGAAAAAACCTTTCGACCAGGAAGAAATCGCCCTTCGCAAATCCTCCAAAGAAGGAAATCTATTCGTATGGTCCGGTTCCGGAGACTTTATGGAATATATCTTGGAAATCTCAAACGATTCGGAATTCAAGAATATCATATTTAGCAAAAAGACGAATTCATTATCTATGATGTCTTCTCCGATCACAAACGCCGGTACTTATTTCTGGCGAATCAAAGCTTCCACAAAAGAAGGCGAATCGATTCTTTCTTCCAGTAGACAATTCAACGTTCAATCTTTGGAAAATTTGGAACTTCTATCTCCCGCGAACGAACAAGAACTGGGCCATCCGGCTAACCATAAACTGACTTTCCGTTGGCAAAGACCGGACCCTTCCGGAATTTACAGATTGGAAGTCGCCAAGAACTCCGGATTTTCGGGAGAGGTGATTCGGGAAAATTTCCGTTCCTCTTCCGGAACCGTGAGTATTCCTTCCGTCGGAGAATATTTCTGGAAAGTTTCTCTTTTAGGTTCCAGCGGAGAAAATTTATTAACGAGTAAAACTCAAAGTTTTAAAACTTCGGACAACTCTCCTTTCTTAAGTCAGAATTATCCTACAACCGAAGAAACGATTGATATTTCCAACCGGGAAAGTATCGAATTCCGTTGGGAAACGGAAGGAAATATAGAATCCGTAATCCTGGAAATTTTAGAAATAAAATCCGGTAAAAACAAATCGATTTTGAAGAAGGAGCTCCGAGGAGAATCTTATTCTCTTAAGGATTTTGGAATATTAGAAGAAGGCAAATTTCAATGGAGAATCTCGGGCAGATACAGAGACAAGAAAGGAATGCAAAAATTTACGATTCCGATCTCCAGAAATTTCGAAATCAAACTGAGCAAAACAATCCGACCTCCGGAAATTCTTTCACCGAAGGAAATTTATGTGGAATAGAATCTTTTTATCCTGCGTTCTCTTTTCAATTTCCTTTTCCGTATTCGGTGAAGAGGAAGGTAGATATTTAGAATGGAAACCTGTTCCTGAAGCCGGTAGTTACATAGTAGAAATCAAGGATGCCAGCGGAAAAATCACCCGAGAAAAAACGAAAGCCACCCGTTTCGAAGTGAATCTTCCTCCCGGAGTATACGAACATAGGATCGGTGTACTCAATAAGTTCGGAAGATCTCCGGTATTCTCCGAGTGGGCTTCCTTCGAGGTTATCGTTTCTCGAGCCCCGTTCATAAATCCTGATTCCGGCGTAAAAATTTTAAAGAAAAAATTAGGATCTTCCTTAACCGTAAAAGGCGAAAATTTTACGGAAGCGATGAACGCTACCCTGCTTTTCCCTTCGGGCGAAACGATCAAAGTCGAATTTGAATTCGTAAATTCAAAAGAAATCAGAATCAAGACCGAAAATCTAAACCTCAAAGAAGGAAGTTATACTCTCTCTCTGGAAAATCCTAGAAACAAAAAATCCGCCCAAGAAGGATTTTTAGTCCTCGCCGATTCGGAAGAAGAACTTACGGAGATTGTTAAACGAAACAAACAGGACAATCGGGTTTTATATCCCGAAATTCAATGGGGCCCCGCTTTTCAATCCGCAATTTTACCGGGTTGGGGACAATCCAATCAGGGTAAAAAATATAAACGTTGGATTTTTCCGATCTTAATCATAGGTGCAATCGTTTATTCCACGGAAAGACTTTCGGCATACAACTCCAGTTTGGCCGCTCTCGATCAAAGCAAAACGTTGAATCAAAGTTTTTTTTTCATGGGAGATCCCGCGCTTCTTCCTTTTGCAACCTATTCTTATCTACAGATTCAATCCGATTACTCTAACGCAGTCTCCCACTACGAACAATTCAATACTTCGTTGGAAATTATCGTCCTTCTGTATTTGTTAAACGTATTGGATGCGGCGCTGTTCGGTTCTACCGCTTACGAATCAGATCGCAAGATAGTTCCTTTCTTTAAAACCAGAAAAATAGAATCGATCCAAGGAGACCACTCTTCGAACACTTTCTTTCCAAACTCATTCGAAATAGGAATGAAAATTTTTCTATAACTTTTACGACAATCGGAACATTCCAATCATGAAAGATTCCTCCATAGTAAAATCGGTTCACCAATCCCCTGATTTAAAGTAAATTCTGAAGTTCTTCCCAACGTTCCAACTTCGAAGGTAGAACGGCATGAATCTCCATAAGTCGATTACCTACGGTCGCCAACTCGTTCGGTTTTCCAATTCCGGATTGAAGAACTTCGGTGAGTTTACGCTCTTCCTCTTCCAGAGAAAAGATCTCCGTTTCCAAAACGTCCAATTCTTTCTTCTGATTGAAACTCAATCCCTTTTTAGTTTTTGAAGAATCGATTTCCTTCGGTTTTATCTCAATTTCCTTTTTTTCCTTTTGTTTGTTGAGATAATTCTTATATTCCAAATATTCGGAATAATTTCCAGGAAACTTTTCAACGATTCCCTCTCCCTGAAAAATAAACAGATAATCCACCGTCCGATCCATAAAATAACGATCATGTGAAACGACGAGAACACAGCCCCCGAACTCAGTCAAAAATTCCTCTAAAACCGAAAGGGTTCGAATGTCCAAATCGTTCGTAGGTTCGTCCAAAATCAAAAAATTCGGATCAGTCATCAGAATGGAAACAAGATAAAGTCTCCTTTTTTCTCCACCCGATAAATTCTTGATATAACCGGCCTGTAATCTTGTATCAAAAAGGAATAGTTCGAGCATGTCGGCAGCACTTAAAACACGATCATCGCTCATTTTGATCGAAACACCACATTCCTTCTTGATATATTCGATCACTCTCATATCACCGGAAAGCTCTTTGGAAACTTGATCGAAATAACCAAAACTCGTATTCATTCCGACGCTTACGTCCCCCGAATCCGGTTTTGTTCTACCCACAATTATGTCGAGAAGAGTCGATTTTCCCGACCCGTTCGGGCCTACGATCCCGATCCGTTCCCCATTCTTAAACGTATAAGAAAAATTTGATATAATGGACTTATGATACGACTTGTGCAGATTTTTCAATTCGAGAATTTTTTTCCCGAGCCGTTTGCCCGAAACGGAAAAATCCAAAACGATTTCTTTTCCCGCCTTTTTACGATTCAAAACCTCGAGAGCACGATCGGTTCTTCCCTTTTGTTTGGTTCCCCTCGCTTTCGGTTGTCTTCGAAGCCACTCCAACTCTTTTTTGAGAAATTGTTTTTCTTTCTGTTCCGCTTTTTCGCGGATAACTTCGGCTTCGTTTTTTTTCTCCAGATAAAATCCGAAGTTCCCCGGAAATGAAAATAAACTTCCATTTTCCAATTCTAGAATTCGCTCCGTGACCTCCTCTAAAAAATAACGATCGTGAGTGACGAGAAGAACAGCTTTTTTAGTTTCGATCAGGTAGTCTTGAAGCCAGAGAATCGTATCCACGTCCAAGTGATTGGTCGGCTCGTCGAGAACAAGAAGATTAGACTCTTCGATTAAGATCTGAACCAAGGCAACTTTCTTGAGCATTCCTCCAGACAAAGAACCCATTCGAATCGAAAGATCCCGTATATTCAATTCTTTTAAAAGAGATCGATACCAAGACTCCAGTTCCCAAGCTCCAAGCCGATCCATCTCCAACATCAAACGATTGTATTCTTCCTCCGCGCCGCCCCCCGAATCCAAACGTTCACAAACCGCTTCATAAGACCGAATCGTTTCCAAGATCGAGCTCGAACCGGAAAAGATATGTTCCAAAACGGTATGATTTGGATCAAAAGAGGGAGATTGAGATAAAACCGCGATCCGAAGAATTTTATTCTTCATGACCTGCCCGCTGTCGGGAATGTCTAAACCGGCAAGTATTTTCAAAAGGGTCGTTTTTCCGGAACCGTTGATTCCGAGAATTCCGATTTTTTCCCCTTCATTGATTCCAAAACTGATTTGATTGAATAAAACTTTAGAACCGATTTCTTTGGAGATCTTGTCGACAGATATTAAATTCATAGACCGGATACTTTCAGATTCCGGAATGAATTACTGAAGACAAGTGTTTTTAAGTTTTAAATCGGATTTGAAATTTCGTTCCTCTTTCCTCTCCTGTGGGTAGAAGCACAAACTTACCCCTGAGTTGTTTGGAAAGAATTTCCACGAGTCTGAGCCCCAACGACTCGGATTTGTCAAGGTCGAATTTTTCAGGCATACCGATCCCGTTGTCTCCAATTTCCAAAACGGATTCTCCCATGTCCAATCTAAGTTTCACTGAAATTCGACCTTCCCTTTCGTTCAAAAACGCATACTTCAAGGAATTAGTCACGAGTTCGTTTACGATAAGTCCCAATGGAATCGCCGTTTCGATCGAGACAAAATTCGGCTTGGAAGAGATATCGAATTCCACTTTCTTCTCTTTTCCAAAAGAATGAAGAAGGCTGATCAAAAGGGTGTTGAGATAATCACAAAAATCGATTTTTGTAATATTCTCGGATTGATAGAGTTCTTTATGAATCAAAGCCATAGACTGAATTCTACGTTCGCATTCCTTGAGAATCAGAGAGATCTTTTCGTTTTGAGAATATTCGGCCTGTAAACCCAAAAGACTTGCCACCACTTGAAGATTGTTCTTCACTCTATGATGAATCTCTTTCAACATTACTTCTTTTTCTTCCAGGGTTTTTTTCAGTTTTTCCTCATCATTCTTTCTTTCGGTAATATCCCGAATGATCTGAGTCGCGCCGATTAGGTTATGAGAAGAATCTCGAATGGAACTATAGCTGATTTCGAATATCGCGACATCCTGAACTAAACCGTGCATCATTCTTTCCGTGGTATATACTTCTCCCCGAAGGGCGCGGCTCCAATTTTCGATCACCACACTCCGCTCGAGGGGATCCCAAATGAGCTCAGGAAGAAGATTTCCTTCTTCGATTTTTTTGCCGTAGAGTTTCCAAAAATTAAGTTCAAAGGAAGAATTAAAAGCGATCACACGAAAGTTAATGTCCACCGCACAGATGGCATCCTTCGTTCCTTCGATCACTCCGCAAAGCCTCTCTTGAGTTACCTTCAGTTTAGAACGAAGCCTTTCTAGTTCAAGTTCGGCCCGTTTTTTAGAATTGATATCTCGTACGATTGCCTGGAAATACTGACGATCACTTTCAAAAAAAGTGGTAGAGGCTACTTCCACGAATAAAGTAGAACCGTCTTTTCTGATAAATTCCTCTTCAACGATTCCGACTCCCACTCCTTCCTGGATCATTTTCTGAATTCTTTGTTTAACGATATTTTGGGACCGGTGGTGAATGAATTGGAGAATCGGTCTTCCGATCACTTCCTCAATCGAGTCGTAGCCGAGCATTCGAATCAATGCATCGTTCGCTTTTAAAATTTTACCTTCAGAGTGAATCACGAGTCCGTCCTGGGAAAAATCAAAAAGAAGTTGATAGTGTTTTTCCGTGATCAAGATCGACTCCATTTTATTTACGACTATCCTCAAAATTGAATTTTTTATTACAAAATATCTGATGAAAGCTCAAGCGCCATGTTTCCTTGAAACCGGATATCTTATTCCCGAAACTGAATGCACCGTTTACTCTCCATAAATCGTTTTACAGATGATTCTACAAATCACACGAACTCAAGTACTGCATACTCGCACCGATCGGTACAAAACGGAATGCCGAGTTTTCTTGGAGACAAATACACCAAACACTTTAGGGATCAAGAACGGAAAGCCAATCCAACCAGGTCCAAAGATTCCTGAATCAAAAAAGAAAGGACCCAAAGCTCTTTTACATTTCTTAAAAAATATAGTCGATAAAAAAAGTTCGATAAAGATCAAAAAATTTTATCTTGCACTTCTTCAAAAAACAAATTTTTTAAACTAGAATCAAATCCTTTGAAAATTATGGAAAATGTAATATATCCGGAACAGTTTTCACATTGGAACATGATTTCCATTTGAGAATATTCTTTTTCTTCAAAACATTTTCTTATTTTGCTTGTTTGATATTTTCAATGCAGAAAATTATAAAAGCCTCTGTTTTGGTTATAGGAATAAATGACTTTTTTACAACCTGATTTTAATTTCCTAATCTTGAATTCTTCAGGAGATGTTATCACCTGGAATTTTTATCAGCCGTTTCAGGAGTTTAGAGAAAATTTAGAGAATCAAATCCATCCTTCCCAATGGAATTGGACAACACCCGAATCCTGGGCTTCTATCTGGGAAGCAGCCAAATCTCTAAATGAAAAAAATTCTTTCCTGAAAGCAAGCTATCAAAACCAAAAAAAGAATCTTTAAACTTAGAAATCCAGGTTTTACCTTTAGGACAAAATCATATTTTATTTTCGTTTTTTGCAGATCCAAAATTATCCTTTTCAGAAACTCCTAGTATTTTTTTACAGGACGCAGAACTTCGTTCGACGATCTTCCAGAAATCGACTAACACGATCCTATTACTAGATCCGGAAAAAGACCTGATTCTCGAAACCAACCAAACCGCAAATCTGCATTTCGAAACTCAAAACCCGTCTGAGATTTTGAATATTCCATTTTCGAATCTACTCGCCCCGGGATTTTCCTTTTCCGAATACGAATCCAGAAAGAGAAAAATTTTATCCGGAGAAACCCCTTCTTGGGAAGTGGAATTGAAGACGTTTCGAGGTCGAAAATTTTGGGGAAATACGTCCTTTCGAACGGTTTCCACCCGTTTGAATCGGATCATTCTGGTACAGATCAAAGATATCACCGAAAAAGTCAACGCTCGAAAATTCATCTTGGAACAAGCGGCAACAATAACGGAACAGGAAGCCAATCTGAACGCGATTATTGAAAACTTGGAAGCGATGATATGGTCCATCAATAAAAATTACGAATTACTCATATTCAACTCTCAATTCCAAAATGCAATGCAAGACTTTTATCATTCGGAAATCTCGCTCGGTTTTAATGTATTTCAAAAGGAACTTCCTCCGAAGGTTTTCGAATATTGGAAGGAATTTTATGATAGGGCGTTGTCCGGAGAAAAATTTAGCGTAGCAGGTAAAAGACCGAATCAGGACGGAACCTTCGTTTTCAGCGAACTTTCCTTTCATCCGATCAGAAACGCGGAATACGAAATCACAGGAGTCAGCGCGGTTTCCGTGGACATTACGGATAAAAAGTCAGCTGAAGAAAAATTCAAACTTTTATTTGAACGTTCAAGCGAACCTCACGTGTTATACGACGACTCCGGAATTTTCGAATGCAATCCTGCAACTCTGAAAATGCTCCGATGTTCCGATAAAAAATTTGTTTTGGGAAAACATCCGATTCATTTCTCCGCAGAAATTCAAGCTGATGGAAAAACAGAAAAAAAGATGATGAGTGAATTCGAATCGATCTCCCTAAACAAAGGTTCTTATACATTCGAATGGGTCTATAAACGTTTTAACGGAGAAGAATTTTCCACAGAAGTCACATTGATTCCGATCATAATCAGCCAAAAGCGGGTTTTTCTCTCGGTCTGGCACGAAATCACTGAACGAAAGGTATATGAAGATTCCCTAAAGCGCGCCAAAGAAAGCGCCGAAGCCGCATCCAAAGCAAAAACGGACTTTTTAGCGATGATGAGTCATGAAATTAGAACCCCTCTCAATGGGGTAATTGGTACTGTAAGTCTTTTGGAAGGAACACCTCTCGGTGCGGAACAAAGAGAATACCTGGATATCATCAAGTCGAGCGGGCAAAATCTGCTTATTTTGTTAAACGACATTCTTGATCTTTCGAGAATCGAATCCGGACAGCTTACGCTCGAAATGCAACCCGTATCGCTGAAAAAACTCACGAGCGAAGTGATCAATTTATTCCGTCCCATGGCGGAAGAGAAAGGTCTTGTGATCGAATTCAGCATATCCTCTTCAGTTCCGAATTGGATTATTTCCGACCCGTACAGACTGAGACAAATTTTGACAAATCTTCTCGGAAACTCGATTAAGTTCACAGAAAAAGGAAAAGTACTTTTGAAAGTGGAAGCCGAAAAATTTCCGAACAATAAATTCAGACTCATCTTTCATGTTAAGGATACGGGAATCGGCATCGCCGAAGAGAAGTTGGAACTTCTTTTTAGGGCTTTTAGTCAGGTGGATTCTTCCACCACTCGGAAATACGGAGGTTCCGGACTTGGACTTACGATCAGTAAAAAATTAGCCGAGTTGATGAAAGGTGAAATCATCGTAAAAAGTCAAGTGAATCAAGGCTCCGAATTTACCTTATCCATTCTTGTGGAAAAATTAGAATACGAAATCCCTGCTGGAATTCAAGAACTTCATTCTAAAAATTTGGCAACCACGGCGATACTTTCTCTCCAAGAATTCGACTTTAGGGAGCAGATAAAGAAATTCTGTGAACGAAACGGATTTTCGGTTAAGATCGTAAAAACAGCAAAAGAAGCGATTCGTACCATCGGCGAAGAAGAAAAAATCGGAATTTTTCTTACGGACCTAAACCTTCCGGATATGAATCTACCCGAAATGTTGAACGAACTCAAAAACCAAAAACCTTCTTTAAAACTTACGATCATTCTTTTTGTGGAAAAGGAACTGAAGGATTCCTATTATCACGTTACGAACGGACTTTTCAACCGTCCCGGATTTAAGATTTTTATGATGTTTAAACCGATTCTTTTGGAAGAGCTCAGTAAAAATTTTGAAAAAGCGTTTCCCACCAAGGTCCTAAAAGAGGAAAAACCAGGAGAAAATGAAAAACTACTTTCCGAAAGGATTCCACTCAAAATTCTTTTAGTGGAAGATAACTTAATTAATCAGAAAATCGCTCTTCGTCTTCTTATGAAACTCGGGTATACCGCGGATGCGGCATTAAACGGTCTGGAAGCGATCGAATGTTTGAAAGAGCGAAAATACGATCTAATTTTTATGGACATCCAAATGCCCGAGATGGACGGCTACGAAGCCACACATCTTATCCGAAAAGATTTCGCAAAATCGAAACCGGTGATCGTAGCGATGACGGCTAACGCAATGGAAGGAGACAAGGAAAAATGTCTAGACGCGGGTATGGATGCCTATATCGCCAAACCGATCCAAATTCAGGACATAGAGTCTGCGATCATTCTTCTTTTTCAATCTTAGAATGTTTTTTTAAAGATTTTGAATATTCTTAAAAAAGACCGCTCGGTGTAAAAAAAATGGAATGACACAAGAACGGTTCAATTTTAGAAGAAAAAAAGATCGAAATTCACTTCGGATAGATTTCGTGCTTGGAACAGTTGATAAATCCGATTTGTTAGAAATCAGATCGTATATCTCTTTCTCAGTTCTCTTGCATAAGTCAAATCGTGCGTCAACATCCTTAAACGTTTGGCCAAAAAATGGGAAATTGCCTGATAAAATTTTAAAGAAGCTTTGGAATCTTTTTCAAAGACCGCTTTTAAATGATCGTAGGGAATTCTCAAAAGTTCGGATCTCTCCATCGCTTCTACCGAAGCGGAACGTTTACCCGGATCCAAAAACGGCAATTCACCAAAATGATCGCCTGTAGCAATCGTAGTCACGTTTACGTCGTCCCCTTTTTCGGTAGAGGTAAGAACTTTTAAAGTTCCGTAGATCACCACGAAAAACGCCTTTGCGTCGTTACCTTCGTGAAAAATCGCATCGCCTTGTTCGTAAACTTTATATTCCGTCTTTTCCGCAATAGCGTTCAATTCGTCTTCCGTAAAATTGGAGAAAAGATATATGTCTTTTAGAATTTCTTCTTTCGTATGCTGCATAATAGTAATTCCCGAAATGCGAATGTAAATCCCAGTTTAAATAATGCAAGCAGGTTCCGTAACCCAATACTCAGATACACAAAAATGTCCTTAGATTCTGCATTCAATTCAAATCGAAGATCATAACGGCTTCGCGTTCTTTCCAGTATTTTTTCGACTCAAAAAAACTTCCCCTATTTTCTGATCCGTACAATCGTATTTGAGTGTATGTTTTTTATGTTTTGAAATCATGAAATATTTCCGTTTTATTATGGCGCCTCCTGCGCGGAAGCGGCTGGGGCAATCGCCGAAATTTTTCTACAAAAAGACTCTGAGTTTCCGGTCCCGGAAGATTCCGACGGATAAAACCCAACAAAAAGGCGCAGGACCGCGCTTTTTCGCGACTACGCGTCGCTGCGATCGCTGGCGCGTTTGCATTTTCAGAAAACCAAAAATTACCGGTGAAAAAGTAAGTAGGAGTTTCCACATTCTGAGGTTCTGTAACGAACTTTCAATCGTCTCCAAAAAAATTCGAAGTATTTGCGACTCGAGTATTGGAAATTGTCTTACTACACATGAAAAAAATACAGTAATAAGAAATTCGATATGTTTTACGTTTTTTCGATCCTTTAAAAATGATTCTCCTAGGAATTATATTTTCCCAAAGTTTTCTAAAGAAGATTCGAAAATCCTCGGAGAAAAAGATCTGAACGATATCGTCGACTTCCAATTAAAGAAAAAAATCAACGATTCATTTTGTCCGTTTGAAAGAATCAAAGATCTAAACATAAGATTCCTATAACGCCCAATGATATTTAGTAATTTGAAAGCAAGAAAAATAATACTCACTTATTTCACGTTTCGTGCGGAACTAAACGAAGAAATTCATACGATCAATATCGGATTGAGAAATAAATATAGGCGGGGCGTTAAAGGTCCGAAAGATACTATGAAGTCCTATTTGCAAGCTTTAGAATATTAATAAAAATTAATACTTCCCAATCCTTTCTCCGTTTTAGAGCCCGTCTCAAAGCTGTCTTCTGTAGGAGAGACATTGCAGCGACACTGTCATCAGCCCTCTGAATGTGGGGGTTCCCACAAAAAACCGTCGCATTCGTGGTTTTCTCTCGTCGTTTAAAATTGCTAATAGCGCCTACATTTTTGTTAAACTTAAGGCGCATCGCTTCTATTGGAGCTCGACAAATTCTTAATGATTCAGGCCGGAAAGTCCAATTTCCAAAAAGGAGGCGATATAAAAGGAAACTTCAAAGATCGGGGAAATTCAAGGCCAACAGGATGGCCGTAATATCATCTTGTATTTTCTGTGATCCTAAATGTTCGATCAGACTTTGTAAAATGGCCGGAATCGTTTCTTCCATAGGCTCTGAAAATTTTTTCGCGAGAATATTTTGAACGGCGAGCTCCCCAAACTGCTGCTTGTCGGAATTAAACTCCTCATAAATTCCATCCGTGAATAAGAACAGACGATCTCCGTATTGATAACTAAATTTAAAAACACCGTACCGATTGTTCAAATCGAGACCGAGTAAAGACCCAGTTCGATCCAACCCCAACACAAGATCTTTGGAAAGAAAGAATTGAGTAGGATGGCCACCGGAAGCATACGAGATTTTTTTGGAAACAGTATCTATATCCGCAAGAAAACAAGAGAAGAACATTCCTATATTTCCGAAATTCCTGCAATATTCGTGGTTGAATTCCGTGAGAATAGTTCCCGGATCGGTATCCTTTTTTTTGATGGATTCCAAAATTCCTTTGAGAGTCATCGTAAGAAGAGCAGCCTGTATCCCATGTCCCGTCGCATCCGCAAGAAAAACCCGGAGGACCCCCGGACGAATTTGAAATAAATCGTAAAGATCCCCGCCCACTTCCATCATCGGAAGATACATGGAATGAATTTGAATCCCCGCAACGGAAGGAATATCCGGAAGAATTTCCGTCTGAAGCTTTTTCGCAAGATTCAATTCCTCTTTCATTCCTTTGTAATAGCCAGCGAGTAACCTGGATCTCTGTCGAACCTTCTCTTCGAGTTTTTCCAATAGTTCTTCCTTTTCACGATCCATTTTCCTCAAACTTTCGTTAGCTCGCTTCAAATCCATTAGAATTCTATGTTTTTCTGATATGTTCCGAATGATGACGTGATACTGGTAATCTTCCTCAGGTCCGGTAACCGAAACAGAAATCTCCGAAATCAAAACCGTTTTATCCTTTCGAATCATACGAATCGGCCCGAAAGGCTTTTGACTTCTTTTATCCGGAAGTTCAGCTATGTTTTTTAGAATTCTATAAAATCGTTTTCGAATTCGAAGTGAAAACAAATGTTCGATGGAATTGCCGATAAGCTCGGAAGAAAGATATCCGAATGTTTTTTCTGTGGCCGGATTAGCCAAGATCACTCTGAAATTGCCGTCCAAGGAAATGATCGAGTCGATCTCAAACAATATGGAATAACGGGGATCGCCGTGGCCTTTCTGTTCTGATTGTCGGGAGCCGTCCATGGCAAATTGAAGAAGAATCTAGTAGATCGTCTCCCATAAAGTCAAGAATCTTTCTTTCAAAGCGATTCGGGAAGATCCAAATAAAAGCGTGTGATTCCGTTTCCACTTTCGAAAGAAATGTCTCCTTTCATTTCACGAACTAAGTTATAGGAAACCGTAAGTCCAAGACCCGTGCCTTTTCCGATATCTTTTGTCGTATAAAAAGGATCGAAAAGTTTATGTCTGTTTTCTTCCGGAATACCGATTCCAGTATCTTCAATGATCGTACGAACGAAATTTCGATTTTCTTTTCTTAATTTCTCCCAACGAACGGCAATTATTCTTTTTTGACCCGGATCGGAATTGCTTTCGATCGCATCTTTTGCATTTGTAAGCAGATTGAAATACACTTTTCTGAGTTTTCCGGCGGAACAAGCCGCAAAGAGAGGAATTTTTAGATCAGGTATTACCGTTTCTATTTTCGACTTATCGATACAGGCTTTTATCACGCCGAGCGCAGAATCGAAAACGGATTTAATATCTTGGATTTTTATTTCTTCCTTTTCGACTCGAGTGAAGGTAAGCATATCTTTCACGATCTCGGAAATTCGATTTCCTTCTCGTAGAATAATTCCCGCATATTTACGCAGAGGATTTCCGTTTTCGATACCGTTAAACATCATTTCCGCATAATTGATCACACCCATCAATGGATTATTAATTTCATGCGCAACGCCCGCAGAAAGAGTTCCGATTGCGTCTAATTTTTCCTTTTGAACCCAAGAAGCGCTCGGTTTTTCCCAATCCTTATCCACTACAGAAGCTCTTTGGGAATCGAATTTTACGGCAGTTCTCTCAAAAATCTGGGGGGCTTCCAAATAAGCGAAAATTCGCAATTCTTCACGATCGAAAGCAAAAGAAACCGAATATTCCTTTTGAACTCCGTCTTTTGTAATAAAAAGAACAGAATAGGCGGGATTTTCATTCGAAAAGTTCGTACAAGGCCAAAGAGAAGGATCAGAAAAATGAAATGTTGTGTCTTTAAACTGACAAATTTGATTCCAGTTTTGAGTTCCCTCTAGTTCCGTTCTTGAATAACCTAGAGTTCTACAAAAAGCAAAGTTTACTTTTTGGATTAAAAGAGACGGCTCTAAAATACAGGCCGGCAACGGGAAATGTTCGAAAAAATCATAAGGCATTTGGTTATAAAGCTATCGCAATTGGAAGGCTCCTCCTTTTTACGATAGATTAGAACCGGAAAGCTGACCAAATCCAATGTCAGAATCCGGTAAAATCTGTTACAAAAGAAAAAAACTCAGTACACTTTAAGCAGTTCCACTTCAAAAATGAGAGTGGAATTGGGAGGAATGGCCGTACCTGCACCTCTCGAACCGTAACCTAGTTCGGGTGGGATGGTAAGTTTACGAATCCCGCCTTCTTTCATACCTCGAACTCCACGATCCCAACCTTTGATGACTTCTCCCGCCCCCAAATTGAAAGTAAAAGGAGTTCTTCTATCTCTGGAACTATCAAACTTCTTACCGCTAACCAACGTTCCAACATAGTGCACTGTAACGTTCGATCCGGAAAATGCTTCTTTACCGGTTCCGATACGAATATCTTTGATAACTAAATCTTCTGCAAACGTGGGAACTATCGCGACACAAAAAATCGCTAAGATGAATAAACGTGTCAATTTCATTTTCCTCTTCCTCCGGTTCTTCTTACACCAGCACCTGAAAATCCTCCAAACTTCGACTGATTTCCATGAATCTTACCGGAAGCCCCTCCACCTTTTACGGATTGTTTTTTTTCGAACTCTCTTTTTAATTCCTCAGAATCGATTACCGCGATCTGTTTGCCTTGGATTTCTTTTTTATTCAATGCCGCAATTGCTTTCGTTCCCGCGGAATCATCCATTTCGACAGATCCATAAGACAAAGAACGTCCCGTAGTTTTATCTTTTTTAATATGTACTTCTTGAACGGTTCCGAATTCCGAAAAAATCTTTTTCAGCTCGTCTTCGGTCAACTCCTGAGGTAGATTTCCTACTGATATCTTCATGATTTTTCCTTTCTCGAGAATCAATTTGTAAAATCCGATTTTATTGAAAACCAAATTCCATCAAGATCGGAACAAAACGAGTTCCATCCCGACCTAATAAAAAAATTTCCAAGGAAACTGGAAATAAGAATTCTGGAGCCTGTGACCGACTTTTTACAACTCAATCCAGGAGAGATTCTCAGCCTAGCCGAAAAGGCGGGATACGAACCCTCCGGTCATTGTATGGCTCTAAACAGTTTGGAAAATCGAGTTTTCGACCTTAGGTTAGAGGACGGTTCTCATATCATTTCCAAATTCTATCGTCCCGGAAGATGGAGCAGAGAACAAATTTTAGAAGAACATCATTTTCTACAAGATCTGAAAGAAGAAGAAATCCCTGTCTGTACCCCCTTCCTATTTGAAAATGAAAGTAGTCTCTCTTTGTTTCAAAAAGGTATTTATTATTCTTTCTGGCCCAGAGTCGGAGGAAGGTCTCCTGACGAACTGAATCCGGAAAATCTCAGAATTTTAGGAAGGCTTCTCGCTAGAATCCATAACATCGGTCAGGCGAAACATTTCGAACACAGGATCACACTCGATTCCGAAACATATGGAATCGCTCCTTTAGAAACCCTACTTAAGGGAGAATGGATTCCTCCGAGTTGCAAAAAAGACTATCTTGAAGTCGCAAACCGGATTTTAGATCTCTTTCGGGAAAAAATAGAAACGGTTCCTCTGCACAGAATTCACGGAGACTGTCATAAGGGAAATCTACTCTTTGGAAAAGAAGGATGGTTTTTTGTCGACTTTGACGACTGTCTAAAGGGTCCGGCAGTTCAGGACTTTTGGATGCTGCTTTCCAGAGGAAAAGAAGGACTTGAAGAAAGAGAACATATTCTTTCCGGCTATAGAGAATTTAGGGAATTTAAGGACGCCTGGTTTGATCTTGTGGAAATTCTTCGAGCAATGCGGTTTATTCATTATTCTGCCTGGATTTCCAGTAGGTTTACGACGGATCCCTCCTTTCCGGTTGCCTTTCCCCATTTTGCAGGAAACGAATACTGGGAAAAAGAAACTCTCGAATTGAAAGAACAATACAAACTGATTTACGACTCACTGGGAGGAAAAAATTTCTTTTCCGTTACAGAATCGACCACTACAGAAGAAGAACTCACCAACAAGGATTTTTTTTGGGATTTGGAAGATTAACCGGTTGATTTTGTAACACAAAAGTAATAATCACAGACGGGTTCACGGCAAAATTTCAGTTGTCCGGTTCCACAGATTTAAAAGACTCAAGGATAACTCTCGACAAACGTTGTACTGTTGTAGATTACAACAATCCGCGATTAGAGCCAATAAGCGCCGGATTCACGTTTCACAAGAGTCAAAGCGAAAACTTTATTAGATACTAACAAAACAATAAACGGAAGCGTTTCATGGACTTTTTTTTAATCATCGTCGTTTTGATGGCAATCCTCGGAGTCGGCGATCTCCTAGTCGGAGTTTCGAACGACGCGGTAAATTTCACCAATTCCGCCGTTGGTTCTAAAGCCTCCTCCAAAAGAATCATTCTGATAGTAGCCGGAATCGGGATTATTCTCGGAGCCCTTTCTTCCAGTGGTATGATGGAAGTTGCAAGAAAAGGAATCTTTCATCCGAGCGGATTTGCACTTCAGGATCTAATGTTCCTGTTTTTAGCGGTTATGCTCACGGATATCGTGCTTCTAGACCTTTACAACACTATAGGACTTCCGACTTCCACAACGGTATCTCTGGTGTTCGAACTTTTAGGAGCCGCTCTTGCAATTGCACTTTTAAAAACCGGAACTTTAAGCGGTGCGTTTCAAATCATCAACTCGGAAAGCGCACTCAAGATTATCTTCGGAATCGTAACAAGCGTGATCGTCGCCTTTTTCTCCGGAATCATCCTACAATTCGTGTTCCGATTCATTTTTTCGTTTAACTTAAAGAATTCGATGAAATATTTCGGGGGGCTTTTCGGGGGGCTTTCCATCACTACTGTGATCTTTTTTACGCTTTTATCGGCGATGAAAGGTTCTACTTTCATTCCTCCTAATGTAACCGATTATTTGAACAAGAATTTTACGAATATCCTTCTAGTCAGCTTCGTAGGATTTTCGATCCTTTTTCAAATTCTAGTATTATTAGAATGGAATATTCTAAAATTCTTAGTTTTAGTAGGGACCGGTTCTCTCGCCATGGCCTTTGCAAGCAACGACTTGGTAAACTTTATCGGTGTTCCTCTCGCAAGTTTTACTACCTGGAATTTGATCCAACAGACGGGAGGAGACGCAAGCGTTTTGGCGACAGGGCTTGCGGAAAAGGTGGAAACCCCGAACTTCATCCTACTGGGCGCGGCGTGTATCATGCTTTTCTCTCTTTGGTTTTCCAAAAAAGCCGAATCGGTCACACAAACCGAAGTTACGCTGGGCTCCCAGGGTGAAACATTAGAAAGTTTCAATACGAGTTTGGTTGCTCGGGTTTTCGTCCAAATTGCACTCGGAATTTATACTCCGATCAAGGCGATTCTTCCCACAAGGGTTCGTAATTTTATCGGTAGGCGTTTCGAACAGAAAAATTCCTTGGAAATCGTCAAAATGCACGAAACGGAAGCTTTCGACTTACTCAGAGCTTCCGTAAATATCCAAATCTCGAGCGCATTGATTTTAATCGGAACTCTTTATAAACTTCCGCTCTCCACAACCTTCGTGACTTTTATGGTGGCAATGGGAACCTCTCTCACAGACGGAGCCTGGAACAAGGAAAATTCCGTTAACAGAGTAAGCGGAGTTCTTACCGTAGTCGGTGGTTGGTTCTTTACGGCCATCATCGCATCGGCGACTGCAGGAGCAATCGGATCGATTCTGTATATCTTCGGATTCTCTTCGGTGATTGTCCTCGTTTTAATCGCGGCACTTTTGATATTCCTTTTTGCAAGGATCCACAAAAAGCGTCAGGAAGCATACGACGAAAATCTGGAAAAACTCATCACTCTCAAAAAACATCCGGAAAAAGCCCTTTCCAGAACGATCTCTTCCATGCTTGCGAGTTTAAACGTTGCTAGAAAGGCTTTGAACAACGTCTGTGCAGGTTACGTAAACGGTAAAAAGAAGAATTTCAGACAGACTCAAAAACTTTTGAAAGACTTGAAAAAGATGAGGGAAAATTCCCTTTCCAACTTTTTATCGATCGCAAACAAACATTTGGAAGAAGAAGATCTTTCTTCCATTCATCCGATTACGGAATCGATCAATCACCTAGATCGAATTACAGAAAGTATTTGGAATATTCTTAGAACCTCATCGAACGGAATCAGTTCCTTTCACGAGGTTTCCAAAGACGAAAAGGAAGAAGTAAAAGAACTCAGGAAATCCGCCACGAATTTGATGGAGCTCATTGCGGATTCCGATAAATTCCCGAATCTTTTGGAAAAAGCAAGATCAGAAAAGAAAACCAAAAACTTAGAAAAAATCAAACAAAACATCTATAAAAGTCAGATGAAACGAATCAAAAAAGGAGACAGCAAACTGAAATCCAGCGTTTCCTACTTCGTGATCATCGACGAACTTGTAGACATTAACGACAATCTTCTTTCTCTCGCGGAAGAATTAAGCATTGCGATTCCCTGGACTGAAAAGAAAAAGATGGAATTGCAAAGCAAATCTTTACTTACATCCAAAGCAGAAGAGAAAAAAAAGAAGAAGTGATTTCATAAAACCTGTAAAACGATTCTGTTGTTTACAAAAACGGTTTCTTTTTAAAATAAAAATCGCATCGTTTCAAACGATGCGATTTTATAAACACAAATCTTGTTTTTCCGTCTTGAGTCTATCTCAAAACCACTGTTCGGTTCTTAACTTTGAAACGATGTATTGAAGTCAGAATCGGTTTTAGATTCATTTTTACTTTAAAATCCATCCTCAAATCTTAAATTAACGCAAGTTTGACGGTTGAAAACGAGAAAGAATTTTCTAAAAGTAGGAGTTCCTACAATTTTAGAATTTGTTCATAAAATCATGATTTGTGGTATTTCCCATATTTTAAGAATAGATTCACAAAGTTTAGATTCCAACTTGTTTTTAGAAAAATGAATCATAGATTTTTACGCCGAACTCACGTTCAATATTCAGCTTTTTAAATTTAAAAAGCAAAAACATCCAAAATAAAACAAAAAATAATTTTTGTTTCCAAAATCTCACAATAAATTTTCATATCAATTAATAGAATATTACAATATTAAATAGTATAAAATGGCTAAAAAATTAGAAAAAGCGGATACATCAATTACCGTATTAATTGAAAAATTCAATGCCGGAGAGCTTGGCATTCCGGAAATACAGAGAGATTATGTTTGGAACAAATCCCAGGTTAAAGATTTGGTTGAATCACTCTACAAAGAATATCCGACAGGATTAATTTATTTACAGCGCGCCCCAAAACCTAATTCTGCTTTATCAGAAAGATCAAGCTGCAAGGTTCTGTCCCCATCGAACGCCCTTTAGAAAGTGAGATGCTTTAGTTTCTTTGGGGACAGGTTCTTATGGAAAACGAAAACACTTCCAAAATTAAAAGAAAATTCCATTAAGACCCCCGACTTATTGATTTTAGACGGACAACAACGACTTACATCACTTCAAAGACTCTTAAAAGGTGAAATACCAGTATATTTTAATGTTGAAGATGAATCCTTCGTTATATACAGTAGCAAACTTAAAAATGTTCCGTCCTGGGTGTCTGTGAAATCCGTTTTAGAAAATCCCATTACTGTATGGAACCGTATAATAGAAAACTTAAAAATAGATAAAACCTCACCTCTTCAAGAAGCTTACATGAATAGAATTCAAAATCTATCTCAAATCAAAGACTACTCTTTCCCAGTATTAACTTTACATACAGATGACTTTGAAGAAGTTACGGAATCTTTTATAAGATTAAACTCCAAAGGAACAAGACTAAAATTCGCGGAATTAGCTATGGCCCGATTAGCTTTCAATTGGCCTGGAGCATTGAATGATGAATTCAAAATTGCTCTAACCGAATACGAAAATATCAATTTTGATTTTAGTCCAAGTTTTTTAATGAGATGTTTTGTAGTAATAGGGACCGACCAAAGCAGTTTTAAGACGTTAGATACACTTTGGAATGAAAGAAAAAGCAATTTACCTTCAATTTGGGAAAAAACAAAAAAATCAATCGATACGACGATAAATTTTTTGAAAAACAATGTCGGAATCGGATCTTCCAACTTTATACCCTCAACGAACGCATTAGTCCCTATTGTTTATTATGTGAACAAGTTGAATTCAAAATTGGACGATGACTCTATCAATGGAATTCTCTTTTGGTATCTAGCGGCTACCGGCCTCGGTAGATTTACAGGGGGCGCCGAGGCCCAAATTGACAATGACATTAAAGCAATCAATTCCGAAGCACCAATCCAAAACCTGGTAAAGAATTTGAGAAGAAGTGTCGCTAGCTTTGAATTTACTCCTGAGATGATAGCGGGAGAATATCGTACTAATAAGTTTATGCCGTTATTATTCTCGTTATGCAGAAAAAAGGAAGCAAAAGATTGGTTTAATGGAATAAATTTAAGCGCCGGCAATCACGGCAGTGAAAATCAAATTGAATTACATCATATATTTCCAAAAGCCGTATTAAAAGATACTGAAATCGAAACAGAGTTAATTGACGACCTGGCCAACATTGCATTCCTATCTTCTAAAGCAAATAAGGAAATATCAAAAACTCTACCAAATCAGTATTTAAAGAAAATCGAAAACGATCGACTTAAAAAACAATTCATCCCAATCTACGAGGAACTATGGGAAATTACGAGATTTAAGGATTTTTTACAAGAGCGTCGAAAATTAATTATTAAAGAATTGAATCTGTATTTTGCGGAAATAGGTAAGTCATTTATAGAGAATTAAGAAACATAAATGATTTATAAACAATAGAGTTGTTGAAAGATTAATCTCCATTTGTTTCCTGGAAACAGTCGATTGAAGCGATTTTGTTAAAGGAACAGAATTCTCAAATGTCGCAAAACAGTGGTTTTCACATAGGAATTCCTTATAACATTCTGTCGTTTTTTGATTTTATAGAGATGCCCTTAATCTCAACTTTTTCAACAACTCCGGAAGCTATCTCAAAAATATCTTAGAATGATTGAAATGGGCGTTTTAAGCAAAAACAAAGATAAAGTATTTTTGAGATAGCTTCTAATAAAAATATCAGTTTTTATTTTGAACTTGTCCCAGATCTCAAAAATGTAGGATTTTTTAGATGTTAACGGTTAATAGTTGTTAGGAGTTTGCACATCTAACAACTATCCACTAAAACGCGGAAACTCTTTTGTTTTTTGAAAAATTTGTGATGATATTTCTACCGAAGTTTTGGAACGAATTCTTTATAAAAACCTAATCATCTCTACATAATAGAGTGCCTCTAGAATTCCGTGCCTAAACGTTGGATTTGTGCTCAAATTAACGGTACTCTATTTTATAGAGATCAATAATCTTTAAAAATGTCCGCACAAAATCGACTTTAGGATATTAAACTATCTCCAATGTGGGATACCCTACGGAAATTGAACAACGATAAAACCCATTCAAAAGCCATAAAATTCCAGACAAGAGACTAATTTGAAAAATTCCTGCATATTACTCGAACTAACCGTAAATTCGAATAAGAAAGTTTAGGCGAATCGCCCGCAAATTTCATAGCTGAAACACTTTCATAAAAAGTGTTTCAGCTATGAAATTTTCAAACTAAAGTACTACTCTTTATGGATCAGCATAACAATCGCTTTCGTTATGCCGAACTCACGTTAATTATCACTGAATTCTCTTCAAGTTTCGGGAAAGACTTTAAGCGATCTTAGATTCTTTTTTGAGAATTAAAGTAGGAGTCACTCGATCGGTAATTACTTCCGCAGTGATAATTACCTCTTCGATATCTTTACGGGATGGAATGTCGAACATCAGATCTAACATGATATTTTCAACAATCGCCCTAAGCCCTCGAGCACCGGATTCTCTTTTGATCGCGAGTTCGGCGATTTTATCGATCGCGTCCTCATGAAAAGTAAGTTTTACA
>NZ_QAJG01000022.1:10000-22500 GCF_003046425.1 Leptospira borgpetersenii serovar Javanica | reverse complement strand
AACTAAAACACGGAATCGTCTACGAATTCTCCTCTAAAAAATCCGAACCAAAAGAAAAACTTTCGGAGTTGGAGCAAAAAGAAATCGCGTTCTTTCAAGATCAGATTGCGGAAAGAGAAAAAAACTTTTCAGAAATTTTTTCACCAACTCTCAATTCGGAAATATCAAGGGCATCCATCGTCGCATTTCCGTCTTCTTTCAATCCAATTACCGTAAAAACGGAAGAAACGATCTTCGCCGTTCAAGGAAAAGAATTCGAAACCTTACTCTCGGAAAAAAATATTCAAAACGTAAACTCCGGAAAAATTTCGAGCCTGGTAAAAAACAATAAATTCAAACGGATTGTAGTAACTACGTTCAGTCAATTGGAATTAGATTTAGCGGCCGGACTAGCAAAACGTTATCCGAAAACGGAAATCGTGGATCTTCACTATGGGACTCCATTCTTAAAATTGAATATGCTGCCGAATTTGAAAATCTTATTCTCTTTTTCTCCGACGTTGGAATCTAAAAAAGCGCTTTTGTATTCCGTTTTGGAAAGGACTTCCCCGATTCCGGTTGTAGATCTGATCTTAAAGGGTTCCGACGAAAAGACCGTCTCCCGGCCATGAAAATTGATTCCGGAAATCCTGTCACAAAGACTGGTTTTCCGGGAGTTTACGTCCATTATCCCTATTGCATTCAAAAATGTGAATATTGTGATTTTTATTCCCTGGGAAGCGGAAAAAAACCGATCTCGAACGAAAAAAACCTTTTTCAAAGATATCAAGAAGAAATAAGGCAAAGAATTTCCGACAATCCTACTATTTCCAATTTAGAATTCGATACGATTTTTTTCGGAGGTGGAACACCCTCCCGAGCAGACATAACTCAAATTGCGAATCTCATCGATTTTTTAAAAAATAACATTAAGATTTCAGAATATTCAGAAATCACTATGGAATGTAATCCTGAAGACATCACTCCCGATTTTTTAAAATCGATCGCACAAGCCGGAATCAACCGGATCTCCGTGGGCATACAGAGTTTTCATCCGGAAAGACTTCAATTTTTAGGTAGATACTACGATTCGAACAGGTACGAAAATATTTTGGAAACGGTCAAAAATTCCGAAATTTCCAACTTCTCCGCCGACCTAATCTACGGAATTCCGGGACAATCGATCGAGGAAATCTTAAAGGACGTTTTCCAGGTTTTGAAAGCGGGAGGAAAACATATCAGCCTCTATGCTCTCACTGTGGAAAAAGGAACTCCGTATTCCAGAAAGGTAATGGATAAAATCACTCCGGGCCCCAAAGAAGAAATTCAGGAAGAAGTCTTAAAACTTTTACCGAACCTCCTTTCTACGTATGAATTATTTCAATACGAAGTCAGCAATTATTCCAAACCTGGATTTTCGTCCGGCCACAATCTAAAATACTGGACGATGGAATATTATTTGGGAATCGGCCCAGGAGCTCACGGTTTTCTTCCTACAGGAAGATATTCCAATCCGAGAAATGTGGAAGCGTATAAAACAAAAAATCTTTCTAAAGAATACACAAAACCGGATCTTTATCAAGAACTCGTTCTTTCTTTGTTTCGCTTATTTCAACCAATCTCCATGGAAAGTTTTTATGAACTGATTCCCGAAAAAAAACAATTTTTAAATAGGCAATTAAAACGAATGGAAGTATCGGGACTTTGCGAATTTTCAAACGGTATTTTTCAATGGAAACCGGAAGCCGTTTTATTTTTAGATTCTAAAATTTTAGAACTCGCTTCTTTATAAGTCACAGGAATTTCCCTCTGATAAAATGGACATCTAAACAAACTTTACGATTCGAGACACACCCAAAATTAACGAGCAACTTTTACAAAGATGTAGAAGTTCTCATAAAATCGCACCTAATTCGGTTTTTTTGAAGAAGATCCACATTCTCTAACTTTTGAAACAAGCTCATCATAGTATCGTGTTCGAGCGACAAACTCCTGGTTGTTCAATACGATACTCAAGTTTGTAACTTGAATGAATCGATGGATCGATTTCTCCTAATTTTTCCAAAACGCCGGTCCAACAGCCCCATAAACTCAAAAAGCAAAAGAGAAAATCTTTTCAAAAATCCACACAAAAGCCCTCTGCGCAACATCCCTCCTCTATTTTGAAAAATACGAC
The DNA here is from genome assembly GCF_003046425.1 of Leptospira borgpetersenii serovar Javanica. Lineage (GTDB taxonomy): Bacteria > Spirochaetota > Leptospiria > Leptospirales > Leptospiraceae > Leptospira > Leptospira borgpetersenii. The sequence continues at coordinate 20,345 of NZ_QAJG01000022.1, read as the reverse complement.
AATATAAAATACAATTTGGCCCATATTTAAATTTATAGCCATATTGAATCAATATTAATAAATAATTGTATACAATTTCTAATATATATCACATCCCTAATCAAAACAGTATAAAAGATGAAAGCCCTACTGTTTTGCATTCAAACAATCTGCATTCGACAAAAAATGTTCCAAAAAAATAATCTGAACAATTTTAGAAGCAAATTTGCGGCACTCTTCTTTTTATTCTAAGCAGTTAGACATAAGGGAAAATACAAATGATAACTAATACGAAGATACACCATTTTGAAATTTCCATTGGAAGCCACCATTGTGACGATGATGGAAAGTTAAATATAGAAAACGCCCAATCCTTCTTGAACGAAGCAAGAAAAAAAGCTTTGAAAGAAGTCGAATTGAATTCTCCAAACTCCGACCTAACTCATATCGAACCAATCGTTCTTTGGTCAGAAAGTGATTATCGAGATCAGATCCTTTTCCCGGATTCGATTTTAGTTCAGACCGAATTTAGAACGATTACAAACGCACGTTATAAGATTCTTCAGAAACTGATCCGAAAATCGGATCGCAGAATCGTTTGTCATTCGAATTCATTCTGTATTCTTTTTGATTCCAATCGAAAAAGACCCTGGAAACAATCGGTATCTTTAAAAGCAGTTTAAAATCTGAATAGGAACTACTTAAAGGACCTTACAATTTTCCAAATTTGGGGCCCTAAGACGAAATTGAGACGGGCTTTTAGTTTAAGATCCGATACTTCTGTATCGAATCGCGATTTGTCCAGTGCGAACGATTTCTTCAACTCCGTATTTGGACATGATTTCCACAATGGCATTCACTTTACGAGAGTTTCCCGAATATTCTATCGTCAGAGAAGTGTGTGTTAAATCCGCGATTTTCGCCTCAAACACTTCGCATACGGAAAGAATTTCCGTTCTTGTCGTCTCCGTCAATTTTACCACAAGAAGTACCAATTCTCTACTCACACAATCATGATAGGCAAGGTCTTCTACTTCCAAAACGTCCGGAAGTTTTAAGAGTTGTTTTTTTACTTGTTCTACGGTGGATTCGTTCCCTTTTACCACAATCACCATACTTGAAATTTCGGGGTCCGCTGTGACGCCCACCGCAATCGAATCTATATTATAACTTCTGCGAGTAAATAAACCGGAAACATGGCTCATTACTCCCGGATGGTTGTTTACCAGAATTTTTAGAATGTGTTTCATACTTTTTTCAGTCCGGCTAAATCTTTAAATTCGATCATTTCTTTTTGAGATTTTCCGGCAGGAATCATCGGAAATACCTTTTCTTCCGCCGGTATGATCACTTCTAAAAATGCCGACCCGTCATCTTTTGTAAAGAATTCGATTGCCCGGTCTATTTCCGATTTATCCGAAATTTTCATTGCAGGAATCGAATAAGCCTCCGCGAGTTTTACAAAGTCCGGGTTAAAATTCCATTCGGATTGGGAAAATCGCTCTTCGTAAAATAATTCCTGCCACTGGCGAACCATTCCAAGAAAGTTATTATTGAATACTAGAATTTTCACTCCCAACTTGTTCGCGGCAATAGTTGCAAGTTCTTGAATATTCATTTGAATCGACCCGTCACCGGATACGCAGATCGTCATCTTATCGGGCCTTCCAAACTTTGCTCCGATCGCGGCAGGGAGTCCGTATCCCATGGTTCCGAGACCTCCAGAAGTTAGCCAATTGTTCGGCTCGTCCAAAAGATAATATTGAGCGGTCCACATTTGATGTTGTCCTACATCCGTGGAAACGATCGCTTTGCCTTGAGTTTTTTTATAAAGACGCGCTAGGAAATCCTGAGGTTTTATCGCATTTCCGGAGTTATCGAAATCCAATGGATGATCCTTTTTTAAACCTTGGAGATATTGAACCCAGGAAGTACGATCCCGTTTTTGTATGAATGGTATGAGGACTCTCAATGTATCTTTCAAATCCCCGTGCAACAGATGATCCACGTGAACTCGTTTATTAAATTCTGCCGTATCAATATCTATATGCGCTCTGACCGCATTTTCCGCAAACTCACCGATTTTTGCTACACGGTCGTCAAATCTTGCACCCAGATTGAGTATATAATCACATTCTAATACCGCTTTATTCGCGGCTACGGTCCCATGCATTCCGAGCATCCCCATACTTAAGGAATGTGTTCCGGGAAAGGAACCGAGTCCCATCAAGGTTGTGGTGACCGGAATTTGGGCCTTGGTCGCAAGTTCATAAATTTCCTTGTAAGCGACCGCATTGATGGCTCCTCCTCCCACATAAAGAAGAGGTTTTTGGGATCGGTTGATTGCCTCCGCAAACTCTTCCAAATTTCCACGAACTTCCGGTTTTTTATAATGATGAGGGGCAATCTTCAGACGGGTCGCCTTTCTTACGTCGGTCAACCCAGTTTGAACGTCTTTCGGAAAATCAAGCAGAACCGGCCCTGGACGACCACCTAACGCAATCAAGGTCGCCTCCTCAAAGTGTCTTGCAATATCATCCGCAGACTTTATGAGTGCATTGTACTTCGTGATGGGAATTGTGATTCCGAAAATATCAGCTTCTTGAAAAGCATCCGTACCGATCGCATCTGTCGCAACTTGCCCCGTAATCGCGAGAATAGGAACCGAATCCATCTTCGCATCTGTAAGTCCGGTGACCAAGTTCGTCGCCCCCGGCCCCGATGTTGCAATGCACACTCCAAGTTTTCCGGTGGCTCTCGCGTATCCTTCCGCCATATGAACCGCACCTTGTTCGTGTCTTACGAGGATATGTTTGATTTTTTTACTTTTATAAATCTCGTCGTAAAAAGGAAGTATAGCCCCACCAGGATATCCGAAAACGACATCCACACCATATCCTTCCAGAAGTTCCACCATCAGCCTGGCACCCGTTATTCTTCCTGATTCTGCAGACATGCTTCCTCCTTTTAACGTCCATAAAGATACCGAAAAGGCTACTGTCAAGAGGAACCCGTAATCTTAAATCAGCGATTCTTCTACTAAAAAAAGACCTTCTACAAAGGTTTAGAATTTCAAAAAACGAACGAATTAGATTCTGCACGACGCTTTTTCTTTTAAGATATTCTTATTTCAACTCGTATCTATCCATAACAAAATCATGGTTGTCATTGAATTGAATATCTTTATTAAAAACATAAACGGAAATTTTTTTCCAAAATTGAATAGAGAAAAGGGACTAATTTCCAGTTCAAATCACTTTTTATTTTGATACTATAGTCATCTATTCTTATTTTCTTTACAGAATATTTGAACTTCAAAAGAATATTCAGCGAATCTTGTGCGTCAAAAATAATAATGCGAATTCTAAATTTGGAATAGCATAAATCTTAAAAAGAGAGAATCAAATGGAAAATCCTAACGTCGAAAAAGAAGAGGATAAACAATTCGCCGTCATCAAAAATCTCGCGAAGGAAGCATATAAACTTTTAGATTCCAACCAACTTCCGAAAGCGGAAGCAAAGTTGAAAGAACTTCTGGAAAAAGACCCACACAATACTTATGGACTAGTTGGCATGGGCGACCTGTTCTTTAAGAAGAAAAGTTACAAAAGCGCGATTGAATATTATCATAAATGTATTCAAGAAGACCCTTCCAATAAATTCTCTTTGATAGGATTGATGAATTGCTACCGGGAAATGAATCTTCTTTCCAGAGTGATCGAGGTAGCGGAAGACTATAGACATATTACAATCACGGACGCTTCAATTCTTAGCCGAGTGGCTGACGCTCACCGAAAACTGAAAAACTTTAAAGAATCAGAAATTTATTATATGCAGGCTCTACAAATCAATCCGAAGGATCAATATGTGATCGTGGGCCTGGGTCATCTCTACTTCGCATGTCAAAAATACAAGGACGCTATTCATTGGTGGGAAAAACTGCTTTTGATTCAACCAGACAACATTAAAATCCTTACTGAAATCGGAAATTCTTACCGCAAGATCAAGGATTACGACGAAGCGATTCAATATTATCATAGAGCCGCGGAACTCGACAGAAAGAATTTCTTTGCGTTATACGGCCTTGCAGAAAGTTATCGAGGAAAAAAGGACTTTCACAAAGCCAATCAGTATTGGGAAAAAATTCTCGAATTCGACCCGGACAACAAACTCATCATCAACCGATACGCGGACAGCCTAAGAGGAATGGGAGAATTTGACAAAGCGCTAGAATGCTTTAATAAAATTCTGGCCGAAGGAGAGGATTATTTCGCGCTTCTTGGAAAAGCTTCCTCTCTCAAACTCATCGGCAAAAGAGATAAAGCTGAAGAAATTTACCTCGATCTACACAAAAAATTTCCGATGGATCCTAGACCTCTCCTCGAACTTTCGGATCTCTATGTCGAAATCGATAAATCTATCGAAGCAATCCGATTACTCGAAGATTTTCAAAAAAAACAACCTCTGAACGAAGAAATCAAACACAAACTCGAAAACATCCGGGGCGAATAACGTTTTTAGCAGGAAAGCCTCAATCTATAATGACACTTCTTTTTTCTTAATTCAATTTTCGTTTTTTCTTCTCAAAACTACATGAATTCCGAAATTCAACATCCAGGAGCCCGCATAATCTCTAGATGTTGAAGTCCGTACTGACATTTGGACTACTCACAAACCACGACTTACCGGTGAAATTATAATCCTCTTCAAGTATCTCCGACAGGTCTACATTCGTACAAAATTACGTTTAAAGAAAAGGCCTCAATTCCATTCCATAGTCCCTTTATATTAGCAAATTGAATTTTAAGTGCAAAACATATATTATATTTATTTAATATTATAATACATCCAAAACGGTCTCGATATAACACATCTCTTGAAGTTATATCATCCAATCAAACTTCCGAATATTGCCCTCATCTTTTAATTCCTAAAGGGATGCAATATTCAATAAAATATAATGTGATTTTACATTTCTCTTTTTACTTTCTCCTTGTATTAATAATAGTTAATAGCTTTAATTTACATAAAGAATCAATCAAGTTCGAATAACGCATAACTTAGGTATCGGAACAAAATATGGATGACAACATTACAAATTCGATTCGTAAATTCATTCTTCATTTCATTTTGATAACCGAAGTCGTAGGTTTTACTCTTACGATAGGTACAGCGGTTTTATTTTATAAAATGTTTTTGGAAATGGATTCCAGCCAACTTGAAATCGCAATCTACATCACTTTAGCAACTTCAGTTTTTACCCTTATATTCGCGGTTTTTTCGGATATGCGTAGACTTCGGCCTATTCAAAAGTATCTTTTTATCACGGAAAGAAGTATCGCAGATAAAGAGATCATCTTAAAGGCGCAGAAATCCGTTTTTCGTATTCCTTTTTTTCATTCAGTCGAAATCGGCCTTCGAATTTTAATCACGGCCTCCGTCGTAATCACCATTCTCGGCCGACTTGTGGTCTTAGATGCGACTGATTACTACAATCTGTATGCGATCACTCTCCTCATGTCTCTCTTTATGGGAGTATACACGTTTTTAGTCTCGGAAAAATTGACTTCCAATCTGATTGAAGCGGGTATATTCAAAAATATAGACGTCTCATCTCTGGTAAAAATTCGCCTAACAGGCTCTCTTACGATAACCTTTATATTTATCATGTGTATCCTTGCGATTACGATCTCCTGTCTCGTATTCAAGTTCAACCATTTGTCGATTCAGAGATCGTATTTCAATCAGATGGAAAACATGAACGAAACGCTGAATATTTTTACGGAATCGATCTTCGAGGAAGTTCAATCCGACGCGCAAAAATTGAAAAAAAACCCCTTATTTCTTTCTCTAATCGAGAATCATAAAACAAACGAAATTCAGAAATTTTTAGATACACTTTTAGATCATTCTCCGAAATACGAATCCATTTCTCTTATCAAACAGGAAAATCAATCCTGGAAGGTTTTCATAGGTACTGGAATACTTTCCAAAGACCGCGAATCCATTCTCAAAGATTTCAAACTTCCTTCGAAAGATATCATCATAGAAACGATTTCAAGAAAAAGAATATTCCTAAGCGAACCGATCTCTTCTCCCATTTCCGGAGCACCCATACTTTTAATTTTGGAAACGATTCCGCAGAACGTAAATGTTTACATCGCTTATTCCCTTAAAATCGCCGATCTTACGAGTAAACTAATCGGTTCTATTCAGATCGGAAAATCGGGTTATTCCGGACTTATTAGTCCGAACGAAGTAATAATCAATCACATTAACTCTTCTCTGAATCTGAAAAGTTTGAAAAGTTTTCCTTTCTATTCTCAAATGAAAAATTATAAGAACAAAGTTCCGTTTCGTTATCTTTCTAACGGAAAATATAACTACACGATTCTCTATAAGAATCCGAAATACGACTTTCTTACCTTTACTTCGGTCGAATGTGAAGAAATCACCGGCGAAGCGATCGTCTGCGTTTACGCAATGGTGGGAATTTCCTTAGCCGGTCTTTTTCTAATAGGAATTTTGATCTATTTCATTCTTAAAAATAGAATCCGTCCTTTGCAAGAAAGTAAGAACGCCTTGGAAGCTATGGCGAATGGGAATCTTACCAACGGACTCAAGGTTTTTTCAATGGATGAAATCGGAGAGATGGCGATTTCAATCAATTCGTTTAACAAAAATGTGAAAAAGGTCTTAAATAAGATCGCAAACTCGTCCGAAAACCTTGCAAGCTCCTCCGACGAGATGTCGAAAGCCCATAACTCCATTTCCGATAACGCGCAAAACCAGGCTTCTTCTTCGGAAGAAATTTCAGCTTCGATCGAAGAAATCTCCGCCGGTATGGATGGAATGGAAATCCAGACGGAGGAGCAAGTCAATCTACTGGATCAATTCGCCTTGGACATGAGTCAATTCTCACATTCCATTCATTCAACTTTTAAAAGTTTGGAAAAGACGATGTCCGAAGTGGAAAGGATCACGGGAAGCGCTCAAAAAGGTGAAAAATCCTTGGAACTAACCAATCATTCCATCGCTAAAATCAGCCGTAGTTCGGAAGATATTACCGGCGTCATAGAAATCATCAGCAATATTTCAGAACAAATTCATCTTCTCTCATTGAATACGGCAATCGAAGCTGCTAGAGCCGGAAGCGCCGGAAGAGGTTTTGCGGTCGTCGCCGATGAAATTTCGAAACTAGCGGATAAAACGACGGACAGCATCAAAAATATAGAACACATCATTCAAAACAACGAAACGGAAATAGGAGTCGGAATTCAAAACATCACCGATACGGTAAAAGTCATCTCCGGAATCATCCAAGGGATTTCTGAAATCAATCACCAAATGAAGGTGGTAAATCGGTTTATGGAAGATCAACTTTCCAAAAACGATCAAATGAACCTCGCCGCGAAAGAAGTCAAAGGCAGGGCGGATGCAATCCAAGCGGCGGTTCGCGAACAAAAAATTGCAATTGAAGAAATCTCTAAAAGGATCACTACTATAAACGAGCTCAATCAATCTTCCGCGGCTTCCTCAGAAGAACTGAGTTCCAGTTCTGTCAACTTAGCAAAATTAGCCGAAGAGCTTAAACACGAAGTAGAATTTTTTAAACTTTGATTTCGTAAGAAAACGAAAAACGGATGTTCTTTTTTCGCATTCTGCGACGAAATCAAAATTGTGAATCGTTGTCTTCCGTGATTCATAACTGATTCGGAAAATCGATCTGCTTCCGTTAGTAGAACTATCCCGCTTCCGTCTATGACGTGATCTTAAATTCGCCCGCTCTCTATTTTCAATCGTCATGCGGAGCTTTTACAAAAACCCTTGATTTTTCCCCCCTTTCTTTTACTCTGCGTTTATGGAATGGGAAAAAATACTCAGGGACTCCGTTAAAGATAATAAGATCAAAGAGTTGCATCTTAGAAAAGTCCCCACTCTCAAAACCTGCGATGATTGGAGTAAGGTTCGGGAAATAGGCCTTATTGATCACAAAACCAAATACGCACATTATAAAGGGGGACTAGTTAAGTATGGAGACGCCCTCTTTTTCGTAACAGACGAGAGGCTCCAGGCGATCGCACCCTATCGCAAATGGGAATTCAAAACCAAAATCAAAGTAGAAGAATGACTCTAGTCCCAAAAGGACTCGGGCGCCATCTCTCCTATCAAACCGATCGTTTTTTGTTCTTTCTTTAAAAAGAACGAATTTTAATCTCCCCTCTCTTATTTGAGAGAAAATCTTCCGATAGTTTTTTTAAAAAAATGATTAGAATAAAATATGATGTTTTCCTTTTAAAAGAAAAATCTTATAAATCAAAAACAAATATAAAAAACCCGTTTCACGTTTCAGCGGGTTAGATTTACGATCAGATTTAGTTTTTCGGAAACCGTAATCACATCTTGCACTCGATTTTTATCGACCAAAACGGCTGTAGGACCGATTTCATCTAAAATGATCTTTTTTCCCTTAATCTGTCCGAGCAATAACTCCATCGTATTCTGATCTTTCGTACGAACCAAAACACAATCCTCCGTGATATCTACTACGGGAAGATTTCCACCCCAATCTTCCAATAAAAAAAGAAGATTTTGCGCAAGATCCGCCTTACTGGAGCTTTTTAAGAAATCGATAAACTCTACGGGTTTGTATCCGAGAAGAATCCCCAATTGAAACGCTTCTTTGGTCAGAACAAACGTATAAACACGATCGTAATCCCTAAGTTCGGTAAAAGCTTTCAGAAGATGAAGTCCGTAAATCGAAACCCGATCCGGGAACGCAATGATCGTAAAGTCCGGATTGATCGTGATCCCACCCTTCTCCGTCTTATGGGAAAGTTCTCCGGTTTGAAAGAAGTATTCTCCCAATTTAGAAAGAGTGAGAAAGCGGTTCGGATATTCTACTTCCAAAAGTCCAAACAAATGCAGATAAAAAATGACACTCATGATTTCCTTACGAAATTCCGCAAGGTCGGACTGAAAGTTTTTCGTCCTAAATCCGGGAGAAAGAATCATATGTTCCCGAATGATATTGGAAAAAATCACCGATAGATGAATTCGTTTCGCCTTGATGATGAGACTCACACATTTGTCCAATATAGGCTTATCGTAAAAAGGCATTTCAGTCGCGACAAATACTTCGGCAGGCACAACCCGTTTCATACGAGCCTCATTGACCTCGTGCACCACAAGTTTCATGATTTCGAAGATATCTTTTCTGTTAAATTCTTCTACGTCTTCTTTGAGGACGATGTTTTCACCTTTAATATCCACTAAATTCAAAAGTTTCAACACCGGTAATATGAGTTCCATCTGATAGATTTGACTCTTCTCCGGAAAAATTCCTATATCCGGATTGAGCAGTTCCTGCTCCGTCCTTTTGTGATCGGCTTGTTTTACTTTTCCGGATTTCGCGAGAACCAATCCCTTACGGCTGATGTAGGAAATTAATTTTTTCGTATTGAGAAAGAAATCAAGATCGTTCGTCGCAAGTTTTTCCGTTCTTTGTTTGGTCCCTTTTTTCACGGAAGGAAGAATCGGATGCGTCTGAACGTATTTTAAAATTTCATCGGGAATCACGAATACACGGACGAATTTTTCGTCCACGAAACAAACATCCACGATAAGTCCCTTTAAAATCAAAGAGGGAATGATCTGCTCGTATTTTCCACGGCTGGTCACCACGTAACTACGGATGTCTTCCGCTTCCGAAACACCGCCGCTCAGATAGATTCGAACAAGCGTATCTCTTTCCAAATCGGCAAGAGACTGAAGATTCAGATCGATTCCTTCCTCAGAACAAGCGATGGAATAAAACTTCTTCATTCCGTCGAGTTGTTTCGGAGCCTTAACGGCAGCCTTCCATTCTTCGGAAATCTCGGTCATTTTTTTACGATCGAGATATTTTTCCAAGGAGATCTTGTATTTGTCCCCTTTGAGATTTTGTTCGAGAGGAACCAGATCTGCGATTTCCTCAAACGCATGATATTTATCTAAATTATTCGTGAGACGTTCGCGATTTTTTCTCTGGTATACAAGTTGATATTTTCGAAGAAGATTCAACTCCATCTCGACGTTAATCGGGGGGATGTTTACTTTTCTCGAAATTTCCCCGAGAGTCAGCACGTTCTTATTTTTAAGAATACTCGTATAAATGGTAACCTGAAGTTGAGTGAGTTTTTCAAGAACTCCTTTTAGATAAAAATCGTCCTGGAAAATTTCATAGATATATGCTACATTCTTATTTTTTTCTTTATAAGGAAGTTTGGAAAGATTCCATAAAGCTGCGACCTTCTTCAGATCGTTCTGTTCCAGTTTATCGAGTTCCTGAAATAATACTGAATCGCTACTCATAGGAGGGGATACA
>NZ_QAJG01000022.1:0-5000 GCF_003046425.1 Leptospira borgpetersenii serovar Javanica | reverse complement strand
ATACGATTCTCGGTCAGGAATACTTTGATACCCTTCAAAAATACAAACCCGGTCCTTGGGGTTATTACGATGGAGATTTGTTAAACGAATTACACGAAATTATAATCAAACAAGAACCGCCATTTTTAGCGCTTGCTTTGACCTTAACCACTCATTATCCCTATCAGGTTCCTTCCCGAGAAGACGAGGTGTTTTCTTCCTCACTTGAGGAAGCGGATTATTTCAACGTATATCGCTATGCGGATAAGTCGATCTACTCCTTTCTGGAAAAAGCAAAAAAAGCTCCCTACTTCAAAGATACGGTTTTTATTTTTGTGGGAGACCATACACATCACAGGAATCTGGATTATTTCGAAGATAGAAACGTTCCCTTTCTAATCTATTCTCCGGGAAGAATCCCTTCTCGAGTCGATCCAAGAATTTCCTCTCAACTCGATGTCATTCCGACCATCCTTGGAATCGTCGGTAAAAAAGTTCAATTCTCAGCGATGGGGAGAAATCTTTTGGATAAACGGATTTCCGGCGGAGTCGCCTATTTTGCTTTCGGAAATCTTTTCGGCTGGATCGAAAACAATTGGATCTTTTACAGTTTTACGGATAAGGTTCGCAATTCCTCTTTCTCTATCGTTCCAAGAATTGGGGAAACGGAAGAATGTAAGAACGACCCGGTACAATGCGAAATATACCATCGGAAAGCAAAATCATTTTGGAACTTAAGTTACGAGTTAATGAGCCGAAATCTTATATATCCCCCAAAGAATAAAAATACGAAGTAAAACATGACCTTTCTAAAAAAATTTTCAATCGCATCCGAACTATACGTTGGCTCCGAATCCCCTCCGATCGTCGTCGCAGAAATCGGGTTAAATCACAACAACGACGAAGAGATCGGCAAAAAAACGATCGCCGCCGCAAAAAAGGCCGGGGCACAAGTCGTAAAATTTCAATCTTATGTTACGGAAGAATTTATCGACGTCCACAATCCGGACGCGAAGATTCTCGTGGATATATTCAAAAAATATGAATTATCCGAAACAATGCATAGGAAATTTCAAAAAACCGCAGAAGACGAAGGCCTGTTTTTTTTTTCCACCCCTCTTTGTGTCAATTCTTTGCATCTTCTTTTAAGTCTTAAAGTTCCCGCGATCAAGATTGCAAGCGGAGATATAACCAACAAAACCCTTCTTTTAGAAACCGCAAAATCGAAACTTCCGGTGATTCTCTCCTCGGGTGCCGCAGATTTTTTCGAAGTGAATCGGGCAATCTCATTCTTAGAAAAAGAAGGAACGGACAAACTCTGTCTTTTACACTGCGTTTCTCTTTATCCAACGCCTCCGGAAAAAACGAATCTCAAAGTAATAGAAACATTCAAAAACCTTTATCCGTTTCCGGTGGGTTTTTCGGATCATACCATCGGAAATATCGCCGCCTCGATCGCCGTTTCCTTAGGAGCGTGTATGATCGAAAAACATTTCACACTGGATCGGAATCTGGACGGACCGGATCACGGAATTTCCGCAAATCCGGAAGAACTAAAAACGGTTTGTGAAAACGCTCTTATCGCTTGGAAAATGAAAGGAAACGGAGAAAAAAAACCTTGGCCGGAAGAAATAAGCGGAAGGTTTTTCGGTAGAAGATCTTTGTATGCAGATGCAAACGGTTCGCCGATCGCTCTCCGACCGGATCTAACTCAAAAAATCGGAACGTATTTAGATTCCTGGGAAATCGAAAAAACAAACGGACTCGAATCGGAGCCGGGCAAACCCTTCCATGTCTAATATTTTTAAATTACAAAATTCGATTATAATTTTCGGATTTTCGATCTTTTTCACTTTCACTTCCATAATCGGGACTTCGATCTCATACGGGAATCTCGGCTCCGAAACGGACTTTATCGACTTCGGTAGATGGACTACGACACCCTTCAGTTATTCGGTATCCTCCTCTTTTTCATCCGAATACGGCGGATTTAACCTATTCGATTCCGATTCGAACACCCATTGGTATTCCACCAATCGTTCCGGTTCGGAATGGATCATCGTTGATTTCGGATCCAAAAGACTTATCAATGGCCTGGAAATCACAGTCCCCCTTTTTAGAAAAGAAAGAGCGGCAAAAAAATACGAAGTTCAGGTCTTGATCCGAGACGACTGGAGAACTATATTCGTAAATCAGGACGTAAAGCTGCACAACTTCCATAAACTCGAAAACTTGGATGCCTCGGTCTTGAGAATTTACTTTCCAGATACGACGGATCACGGCGTAGTGATCAGCGATCTAAAACTTTTTCTGAATCAACAGCTATTAAACGGAATCGAGCCCAGACTTCGCGGCTATACTTTTCCCGTTCCCGATGGATTGATTCCGAGCTTAGACTTTCAACTTCCGAACGCTCCCCGTGTCTATCGAAACGGAGTTCATAAAGGAATCGATATATACAAAAAAAAAGAACCATCCGGTCAAATCCGAAATCTAAATTTCCAAGACGAAGCGGTTTCCCCGGCTGACGGCGTTATAGTTCGCGCGGATCATTCGTATTTTCCAATGACTTCAGCGGACTACGAATATCACACATCCCAATCCCAAAAAGGAACGGTTACTTACGTCGAAAAGGATTTCGGAGGAAGACAGGTTTGGATCGATCACGGACACGGCGTAATGTCTAGTTTCAATCACCTTTCTTCGATTCGAAAAAATCTAAAAATAGGAAACAAGGTAAAACGAGGGGAAGTGATCGGGACAATCGGCAACTCAGGTCTTATGGAAGAAGCGAAAGGGATTACAGATAACGCGCATCTTCACTTTGAAATTTGGGTGGACGGGGAATTTTTCGGGAACGGAGTCGCACCGGTGCAGGTACGAAAAATGCTTCAGCTTTTCTTTAAACGCAACGGAGCGGATTAACGCGAGATTTCAAAATGTGTTATTACATCACGTCCACATTTCCCGACCAAGTCGATATTGAAAAAGCAAAGAAAACGCTGGATCGTTATCATTTACAATTTAATGAAATTCTAAATTCTTGGATTTTAAAGCAGATCCCGAACCGCCGTAGATATTTCCGACCAACTTTAAAGATCTGCGATTGTGGAACCGAATTGGGAAGTTTGAACGGTAACAAGAAAAAAGATCACAAATCCGACACGGATAAACTCAAAAGAAAAGGCTGGTCCCAATCCAAAATCAACCGCTGGGTTAAAGAAAGAAACGCCTATCAAATCAAGAATTCCGTAAAATTTGATTCTTATAAGAATCACAATCTATCCGAAGGAGGCTTCTGGTATCAATTTATTAACGATTGGTTACAAATATCGAAAGAATTCGGACTTTTGCTGCACTGGTACGACGGAACGATAGAAGAGGAAAACTTCGAACTAAAAAAGATTCAAAAAATCAAAATAGAAGATATATCCGAAATGTTCTTTAGTAAAATGGAATACGATACTTTATATTTATTTCAAAAGTAATGCCGAGATCAAACTGCTAAATCAACACTTTCCTACGACTCGAATCGCCATTTGCCATTCCTTCGTTACCAGAAACAAAATATCCGAATCATAGTAATCGACGGATAAAAAAACAACCTTTCCTTCTTTGAATTCACGCAGCATTTCTTTTCGGTCTCGGATCTCACATACTCATCCGAATAACGACTGCGGTCCTGAAGATCCAAATCGCAGCTTAAATTCGATGCCTTATATTCGGTAAGAATTTTCGTACGATTTGAATTCTCCCAATCGTACCAATTCTTCACGTTGACGACCTTCACCGAACCTTCGTAATCGCGCAAGAACCAACATACCATACGCAGAAAGATTTGATCGTTCGTGAACTCATTCTGCCAAGCGATTACCGATTCCGTTTTTTTAGATCGGATTTTTTTTCGAAAGCGTTTATTGCGTCGGAAATCCATTCAAATTCTTTCTAAAGCGTTCGACCGTTTAAAAGCATTTCGGCCAAATAGAAAAGACATTCCGGAAAACTCGAGAGCGGTCCCATATACAAATTGTAGTCGTCGATCGAAACAATCGTAAATTTCGGAAACAGGTTCTTTAACTTTTTCGCATTATAGACATTGGACAAAATATGAAGAACGGACATAGAGGCCAATATTTCTCTCAATCTAACGAAGGGTCAATTCGATTTCGATCAATCGCAAAATATTCCCACAAATCTTCCGTAAACAACGAACATTCGATAGCGCATAATGCGTATTGAGCGAAAATAGCGCACGTCTTCATTACACAAAAATTCAATACGAGCAGCGTTTTCGTAAACACATTCAAAATATAGAATACAATTATTCCGCTGCTCTTAACATTGCGCTAAGGATGTGAAGCAGTTGTTTCGTTAGAGACAACTGAAGGCGATAGCCATACAACTTTTTCCGTAAGAAAAATTTGTGCCGAAGGCCTTTTCGCGAAACAAGCCTGGCCTGCTCCTTTCTCGAGAAATTTTGTTTTCGTTCCAATTAGAGCAAGAACGCCACAATCCGATCCGTAGAAAAAACTCATTTGGAAAAACAAGCGATAACATTCTTTTAAAAAACAAATTTTCCTCTTTCGAAACAAGTTATCGGGATGTATCCTTCAATATGCAAGTCATCAATTCCAGAAATTTTTCTTTCTGAAAATCGCGTTTTAAAACGGAACCACAAGTGATATATAAAATTCCATATTCAGAAATCTGCAACCGTTCGAGTTGTTTAGAATCTCTTAAATCAACAATAATACCCAAAACCTAACAGTTGCGTAATAGGAATCAACCGGATCTTAATTTCGGAATTTCTTTTACAATCCATTGATAGACATGAGTCTTCTCATCATACATCCGGTTGGATATCCGGATCTCTTCTTTGGATTCGAATCCGGTTTGTTGATTACGCTCAGACGAATTTGATCTGGGTGGTTTTTATTCTTTTACATAATATGGATATTTGTTTGTCATTGGGTTTGGTTCGAATTGTAATTCTCTCGAAATGAGATTTTGTCTCCTGTCAA
>NZ_QAJG01000021.1 GCF_003046425.1 Leptospira borgpetersenii serovar Javanica | reverse complement strand
CTCTCCCCTCCACCCAAAATCAGGGTGGGGCGTAAGTTTCACAGAGGATTTGTAGTAATTCCGACAGATTTATCTTCAGATCCAAGTATTTGTGGGTAAGGTTATGGTAGAGAGCGATGCACCTGAGTTCTTCAGAGCGACCATAGAAACGATGTACCTGAGTTCAGGATTTGCGACATCGTGTTTCCCTATATTCAAAATGCGTAAAAAGCGAAGTCGCTAGAGTAATCTACATCAGAGAATTACAATATAATTGATTTAAATTTTTTAAAAAATATCACCTTGTAATTCCGTTCACTAAAATCTACCTCAAAAATACCTTACAGCACGTCCCAAAACTGCCTTTTGGAGAACCACGACAACTGTCATCGGTTCTCTGAATGTAGGAACTCCTACGTTTTATTATAGGTTTACTGAAGGATTATAACTGATTTCTTTTCAGGCTTTGGAACACACTCTAAGGCACCTTTGAAATAGGTTTTATCTAGAAATGAGTGAAACAAAATCCCTCTACCGAAATCGCTGAAGACGATTTCATATAAAATATGATAAAAATTTAAAATGATTGAAATTCGAAGAGAAAAATTTTCAAAAATCTATTTTTCAAAAAAAAGACCGCACAAAAAAAGTGCGGTCTTTTTCATTATCCCAAAGAAACTCCTAAAAAAGAATTAGATTTTAGGATAAATCGCAGGGCAAGTTCCGATATTCTTTACGTTTGTTTCAGTTCCGACAGTGGTTTTGTTACCTGCGGCTTCTTCATCAAAATCACCGTATTTACACTGTAAGGAGCTAAAAAGAACCTCTTTTACAGATTCTGCTTGAGCCGTAGTGATAATGTCACCCGTAGTAAAATTTCCTGTTGCTGCTCCAGCAAAGAATGTGAGAGCAGCTGGGTCATTATTATGGAGAGCCGCAGCAATACCTTGTGCTTCTGCACTTTCATTTGCTAAAATTGCCTTTGCACAAGCACGAGCAGCAACTGCAGCTGCAGTTGCACCTCCACCTCCATTCACAAGTTGATTATTAATCGCAGCAGCTGTTGTAAATGCAATCAAAGCCGCTCCCGATTTACCTGCAGTTGTCAATTCAGTAACATTGATCAAGCGACCTTTAGCAGCAGCATCGGCAGTCCATTTGAAGTTGGATGCAGTGACAGCAGCCGTTTTCTGTTTGAAAGCAAGATCAGTTGCCATATCGGTTGCCACCGATCCGGCAAGAGTGGTAGTATTGAGTTTAAATGAAGCAAGCAATAGAGTTTTTGCTTCTTCAGAGGAGCATGCGTAAACCGTTTTTCCGAAATAAGCCGGATTTGGGTCAACACTGATACTGGCACCACCAAAATTTAAAGGACTCAAATTCCAGCCAGTGCCTAAAGCCAGACAACTGTTTCCCGTTGAAGCTGCTATAGATTGTTGCACTTTAAGTGCTGTTACGGCATCAATTGTAGTTTGAAGGGAAGAACTAGTTTGATTCGCGCCTTTACAATTATCTCCAGCCGCATCCGCCTTATCCTTGGCAGCTTGGTATCCTGCTTTGACCGAAGTTACAACCGCCTCTACGTCGTTTATAATTGCAACAACGTTGTAAGCCCCACCACAAGCCGCTTTCGGTCTCGTAGTTCCAGTTGCAGTATAGGTAGGTTTTCCATCCCCTGCTCCTGCAGCACCAGAATGTGCGGCATCATTTTTAGTTATAGTCACACAATTTCCACTGGTTTGATCCACTAAATACAACAATGCTAACGTGATTGTGTCGTCATCGCTTTCACTTTTTTTACAAGCCGAAAGTGCAACCGTTAAAGCAGCCACTGCGGCAAATTTCATTACATTTTTCTTCATAAAGAAAAAACCTATTGTGATTTTTAAGTGATTATTTAATCACTATCTAAGTCATAATATTCTTTTTATAAGGGAATTTCGGTCAAATACTATACAGAAAAACAAAATTTTTGAGATCCTCTTTTTATAAAAAATTAAGGATAGTTTGATACTCTAATTTTTATAATTTTTAATTCAAAATATAACATGAGATCATTTTCATTCAGTATAAAATTATTATGGCTTTAATATTCTCATTTTTCGTTTCAGAGAATTGAAACTTTTTATTCTACATAAACCTACATTTATATCCAGGAAAGTTTCTATAAGTTATCTCAAAAATATATAAGAACTTGTCCCAAAACCTGAAAAAAGAAATCGGCTTCAAAAATTCGTAATAAAGCGAAAACGTAGGAGTTCCCACGAATCATGGCTCTTTGATAATTTACGGGCTTTCGAACAGATTTTATTGTTCGTGCACTCTTGTCGGAATTCTTACGATTCCAAGGTTTTGGGACAAGTTCTTAGAATGATTGGAATCGGCGTTTTAAGCAAAGATAAAGTATTTTTGAGATAGTTTCTAGAGAGTTAGGTGACCTTGCCTAGAAGACGTTCTCTACGTTACGACCCATACTGGGAGAACATAAAAGGTTTTAAAGAATAATTCCAGGCAACTCACTCCCCATGAATCGCGTCCCGGGAGCATTCTCATAGCAGTCACCTTTCAGACTCATACTTCGAATGAACTCATTTGTATTGAATACTTTTCTAAAATCGTCACTTGTATCTTGAACTCCTCTATCGGAATGGGATATCTTCTGTGAGAAATAGCTTTCTCAAAAGCCTTCCATAGATGTTTCGTTTCCAACGTAGAACCCAACTCCCAATCCAACCGATGATTTCTTGATTATAAGGTTTTTGATCACAAATGAATATACCCATTTCCCAGCAATCGGGCATATAGATGATGTTTGAAAGCCGAATTTGTTTCAATCAATCGTAATAACCACTTTTAAACACATTCAGAATATTGCATACTTTCTCTACTGAGAAAGGAATGTGTAATACGGGATTCTTTCTTCAAAAACCTTTTACTTTTCGCAATTCTTTTGCACAAGAGTATAAAAAACGTTCCGAAAACGGAACAGAACCCGACGTACGAAAAGAGTATCATGAAGATATGCTTATTTTTTGATAGATTAAATTTACACTTTGAAAAATACCGCAAATATACTACTCGAACGCATGAAAATAGCACCAAAACTTAACAGGCGATTTTGTAATGATTTAGAAGTCCTCACAAAATTACGCCGAATCCAGAGTTGTCGGCTTTTTTGAAGAAGATCAATATTCCAACTTTTGAAACAAACTTAGAACCCGTCTCAAAACCTTAGGAATGTAAGAGCTACTACAATTTTACACGACGGGAGAAAACCGCCAATGCGACGGTTTCTGTGGGAACTTTCACGTTTTTTAAAAACTTGCCGGATCGTTTAAAGATATTTTTCTTTAGGTTTTGAGACGGGTTCTTATTATGGTATTCTTTTCATGCGTCCAAGCAGGATTTGGATTTTTTTACGTTAGTTACCATCTTGCGATGTGATCTTCCGCCCAACCTTGGCCGTCCATAATTTTATATTCGTTTTTCCCGAGCCGTATGATTCCCTCGAACTTTCCTATCATCTGATGTACAGAAGACGCGAAAATTCCCACATTTGTCACGGCCTTCCTATGAAACCCCGGAATAAACCGCAAATCGATCGCTTGGGAATCTTTCGTATAAAGACGCCAAGGTTTCATCCAATTCTCACGATCCACTTCAAAAACAGCATCGGAAGGAATTTTATAAATTCTCCCATTGATTAAAATAGCGTTTTCGGTCGCACCGGTTTCGTCCGTCCACCCGGCTCCCAAATTCATTCCAATTCTATTTGCTGCGTTATTTGTCATCATAGAAGCCCAATTCCATTTTGTGGAATAAGGCCATATGCCTCTCCCGTAATCCATACAGGCAAAGGAAGATCCGAGTTCAAATTTGTATTCCATCGCTCCGTAACGAACACTTCCCTGCGCCCCGACTCCAAATAATTTTTCCGTGAATTGAAATCTTCTTTTGGACCAAGGAACGACCACATTTAGGGTTTCCCAGTTCTCCGGAACCGGAACCAAAATCTCCGCCTGAACCGGAATTTTATTTTTGAGCGAGACGTTCACCGAAAGACGATACCCTTCTTCTTCTCTAAAAAATTGTAAACGCGCGTTATTTCCTATATACGTCGCGTTGCTTATCACGAGTTGACCGAGACTGATTCCCGACCCGAAAGGAGTGAGGATCGTATCTTCCTCGAAATCTCCCGTTTTTCGATTCAGCCAATAAACAAAAACAACTCCCGCATAATCCACATCCGAAATCGTAAACGACACCAAGAAATTTTCGTCGTAAATGCACCAATAATTCCATTTTTTCTTTCTCAAATAATGCCCGCTTAAATTACATCTGTGCAGGGGCTTTTTAGACCAACCTACCGAGTTTAAATTGAGATTTCCGGATTTATCGCAAAGATTCGTTTCTTGTCTAATTTCAGTCTCTAAGTTCATTTTAAGAACACTCGTTTTAAGTTATCAGCACGGATATCACTCGAAAAGTCGACTTCTTTCTTCCATATTTGTTCTCATTCCTCGGATAGGATGAAACACCCTATTTTTCCAAGAATTTCTTTTCGTGGAATCTCCGATCTTTTTAGTCGAAAAATACGTTAGGAGGCACACCTTATCGTGATTCATTTTTATCTTTTTCTTTTTATATTCATTCAAGCTTGTTCCCCCATCGGAGGATTGCTCAACTTAAACGAATCCGATTCAAAAACGAACAATTACTGGTGGTTAGGACTTCTCCAAGGGAATAATCATCCTGCTCCCATTGAAAATTTAGCATCTTCGCATGAGGATGTCGCCGAAGAAAACGGCTTAAATGAAAACGACGACGCCTTATGGACTCTATTAGTCGGAGCGCCTAACGGGAATACTTCAGGTTCAGGACTCGCTATCGATACAAACGGATTTATCTACGTTGCCGGACACACGGACGTCGGTATTTACAATGAGAATCCTATCGGAACTAGAGATCTGATTCTCGCAAAATACAATTCTCGGAAACAAATCATTTGGTCCAAACAAGTAGGAGTTCAGGGTACAGATTTTCATGTCGTTGATGTCGGAGTGGATGCAAGAGGAAACGTTTATGTAATCACTACTAGACGTATCAATTTTGGAAATAACAATTTATCCGCATTTAAATTCGATACGAACGGAAACCAAATCTGGGGACGACAAACAAATCCCGGCGGACGAAACAATCACATCGTTAGACCCAAAAAAATTTTCGTAGATTCATCCGGAACGTCTTACATAGTCGGAACGTTAGACCCAACGAGAGATTTTGACGGTCTTAAAGCCGACGGGTTCCTGATTAAGATCGATGCCCAAGGAAACTGGGGCAATACTTCGCTTATATCCATTCCCGGCGCTAGGATATATTTTGAAGGAGTCACAGTCGCAGACAACACAGGAGATGTATTTGTAACCGGCACCGCAAATGCAAACTTAGAAACCAATACGACCCCGGGTACAGGAAACTTTGACCTTTTTGTTCTTAAATACGATAGAAACGGAAGAAGACAACTTTTCGCACAACTTGGTCAAGCATTGAGTAGAACCGAAGGTAACTCCATAACTTTGGATTCGTTTGGAAACGTTTTTGTCGGCGGAATGAGCAATGCAAATTTTGAACCAGGAGGCGAAGTTGTAGAAAGTGATCGCGGAATCCTAGTAAAGTATGATCCTTTTGGCGTTCGACAATGGGTCCGATACTTGGGCCCGGCTAACGGTCGTAGAACCACTTCCTTGAACTCAATTATAACGGATTCGGAGGGAAATATTTTTACAACTGGAACAAGCAATCATATGGTGGATGGAAGACAGAACGGAATCGGAATGGATTTACTCCTCACCAAACACGATTCTTTGGGACAGGAGGAATGGATCCGACAAATTGGTGGAATCGACGGAGCAAGCATAATAGGCAATGAAATCGAACAAGACCCCGAAGGAAACCTTTATTGTACGGGATTGACGGACTCTCCTTCAATCAACGAAGCCGTCCTCCAAGGGAATGGCGATCTGTTTCTTCTGAAGTTCAGATAACTTAGGGTAAGCGGTCTCAAAACGTAAGAACTCCGCGAACGTTTTAAGCATACAAACGTGTCGACACGATGTAATCCTTGAAAACTCCCCATTTTCTTAGAGAGTTTTGCCCGGGCCGTTTAAGAAAGATTCGAAGCGAGCTCTAGAACCCAGCGAAGGAAATCAGCACAATCATTCAATGAATTCGTAATCAAACGTCTTAGATGAAAGTGCAAAAATTTCATTCGCAAGATTCGAAATCGGCCTATGGAAAATTCTTTCTTAACGCTTCCTTCGAAACATTTCCGTCCCAATCCATTTGAATTAGAAGAGCGTCCACGTACTGAGCCGGTTTTTTCTTTGTATAAGAAAGAATGACATAACCTTTATCGTTTCTTAAAATCTTATTCGCCATATAAAGTCTCTGAGAATGTTTTTTTTCCCAGACTTTTTTTCCGTTAGAATCGAACTTAACGACAATCATCGGCCCTTCTCCATCGGAAAGTACACCGAAAAAGCCCTGATCCGGAGACTCTATGATCGGACCCATAAAATTATGACCGCCTAATCTTTGCTTGGTTTCCCAGATCGTCTCCCCTTTTGGAGAAAACTTCAAGAGCCAAACCGCTTGATTACTAGGCCCGGAAATTCCTCCGGACAAAAGTAAATTTCCGTCGGAGAGTCTGAGGATAGATACGGCCATATCTTCCACGTTAGGACTTCCAAACTTTTTTTCCAGAGTTGTGTTCCATCCGAATCGTATCGATGAACGACCAAGTCTCTTTGAAATTCTTTTCCGGACACGTTATCCGTGCTTACCGCAAAAACGATCCCTTCCTCGTATGCCACCGTAGCGCTCGGAGCAAATTCCAAATCCGGAATATACTTGGAATTTTTTACGGAACCGTCCTTACCGAAAAGTGTATATAAGAAACCTGTTTTATTCCCGGCGACAATGACAGTAGTATCACCTTGTTTTTCCGTAGTTTCCGCTTTGTAAGAAACCGAAACGAGTCCTCGGAACTTTTCATTGGAAAGTTCTTGAAGATGAAATATATGAGGGTCCTCAAATCCGCAAAAACCATCGCAAAATTCTTTCGCTTCGAGGATTTGATCGTTTATCAAACCTCCACGGTCGTCGTACTTCGAAAAAACAATTTTTCGATTATAAGTTCCGCTTCCAATCGATCCAGCGGTGACAAAACCTCCGTCCCGAGTTGCGAGAAGATTCTCTCCCCGGATGCTGTCATGGTTGTGAACGTTGACCGTATAACCTTCCATATCCACCGGTTTACTCGTAAAAAGATATCTCCACCAAACCGGATTTCCGGAAGAATCGATCTTTGCGGACCAAGCGGCACTGTACTTTTTTTGTTCGATTTTAGAGTTCGTATCTAGTCTCGAACAATCGTTTGAAGAACCTACAACGACGTAACTCCCATCCTTTAAAGAAACAACTCCCGAGGGAAGTTTTTCCGGACACTCGTTCGGTTTTAATCCGTTATATTGTTCCCCTCCGAAAAGGGTTTGCCAAAGAAAATTATTTTGTGCGAAAGCGGAAGTGACGCACATTAGAAAAGTTAAAAAAACGAACATTCGTCTCATCGTATGTTTTCCCTGTGAAAGAGGAGTGTCCGAGAGATTTTAAAATTGTAAAGGATTATTCACAGTGGGACGGAACTTCGTATTAAATTTTGAACTTGTCCTAAACCCCGAACGACCTGAAACGCGATCCATAGAGAGCGTTTCATTCCTCGAATAGCGGAGCGTAATGAGAGGCTCACAACGTAGTTGTGAAATCAACGCGATCCATAGTTGAGTTCAGAAAACGAGACATTTTAGTTTCTTTGAAACACCAATAGTGGTTAGGACTATGACCTTACTCTTTTTTCCCACACACGTAGAATTGATGTATATAAAGTCCACATTCCGATTCCACTAATATCTAAAAAATTCCTACATTCTGAAGTTTTGAGACAAGTTTTTTGTACAATAAAACGAGTTTGTATATTCTGGCACATCGGTAACACTATAGATCGGCGACATGGGTTTTTGAGATCAATTTTCGGAGAAGAATATAAGTAAATTCTAAAATTCTTAATCGATAAACGGAGTCATCCTTTCCATAAGAATTCTGCGATTGTCTCCGCTTTGAAGAGCGATAACTCCCCGAATAACCGCTTGCCTACGATCCGATTGTTCCTTAGACCAAGACCTGATTCGGTTGGCAAGAGGAAAAAAGAGAAGATTTGCAAATGTAATTCCATAAAAAGTGGCAATGAACGCGGTAGCAATTCCTTCTCCGAGCGCCCGCGTGCCTGCGCCCAAATTTTCCAATACTCCCACGAGGCCCATAACGGTTCCTATGATTCCCACCGTAGGAGAAAATCCTCCCGCAGTTTCTAAGATCTTGGCAGAGTTCGCTTCTTTGTCTTCCATAGCGAGAGCGGACTCAAAAAGAATTTCTTCCACTGCACGAGGATCGGTTCCATCCACAATCAGTTGGATTCCTCTTTGAAGAAACGGATCTTGGATCGATTTAAGATTATCTTCCAGGGAAAGTAGACCGTTTTTACGAGCTTGTTCCGCAAAATCCAAAAAGAGTTCGCCGAGAGGAGGTTTACGTCTTGGAAAAACCGCGGTCTGAAGATTCAAGACAAGATCTTTGATTTGTTCTAGGGAAAAACTTGCAAAGGTTGCGCCCGCCGTTCCCCCGATGATTAGTAGAAGAGCGGAGATTTTGAAGAAGGAAAGAAAATGCGCGCCTTCCAAAGAGATCGCAATCAAAACGGATAAAAAAGCGACAGAAAGACCAATGAAAGTGGGATTCATTTCCGCAAGAGTCCCTACGATCATCGGTTTTTACAAGAAAATTCTGTCTTATCAAAAAGAGCAACGAATCGTCACATCCGTCCTGGTAGGAAACCGCCAAACCGATACGTTTTCGAGCGTAAGCGAATTGTGAAATATGAACTTCTTGACTGAACGGAATCGATAATATCAATAAAGAAATCCTACGACCTATTTGGAAAAATATGTATCTCGAGTTTCTTACCGTCGCGCGAGACCCCTCAAAGGATGTGTGTATTCAATGATTCAGATCGAACGATCCTATCAAAGACAACTCGCTATAAAATGGGTCCCACATACAAATGAAAATCGGAACGTCTTCATTACAAATCCCTACCTAGGAGAATTCTGATGCCAACTTATGAGAAGGAAGTTTTTCCCGGTTTATATACGATTGACTGCGATTACATCTCGCCGGGAGTCGCGTGTGCTTATCTGGTAGTCGAGGGTAAAGAGGCGGCTTTTGTGGAAAACAACACGAACCACGCAGTCCCTATTTTGCTCGAAGAATTACGTAAAGTCGGGCGCAAACCCGAAGACGTAAAATACATCATCATCACTCATGTTCATCTGGATCACGCGGGAGGCACGGGATTATTGGCAAAATACTGCACGAACGCAACGATCCTAGCACATCCAAAAGCGGCGCCTCACCTCATTAACCCCGAAAGATTGATTCAAAGTTCGATTCAAGTTTACGGAGAAGAGAACTTTAAAAAGTTATACGGAGAAATTCTTCCCGTTCCCAAAGAAAGGGTGAAAAGCCCCGAAGACGGAGAAGAAATCAGATGGGGAAATAGAATATTCAAATTCTATTATACAAGAGGACATGCAAATCATCATTTTTGCATTCATGACTCTTTAAGCAATGGAATATTTACGGGTGATTCTTTCGGACTCGGATATAAGGACTTCGCCGTCGGAAAAGCTCCTATTCTATATCCTTCCACGACTCCCACCGATTTCAATTCGGAAGAGGCAATGGATACTGTGGATAAAATTCTTTCCACAGGGGCGGACAAAGCCTATCTTACTCACTTCGGAGTTTGGAAGGATTTGGAGTCCGGTGCACGCCAGATGAAACAGGGTTTACACGCAATGCAGAATATCCTTTCCTCCGGAGAGAGGTCCGGACTGGAAGGAAACGCTTTACTTGAATTTTGTACGGGGCGGGTAAGAGCTTATTTGGAAAGGGAGCTTTCGACTCAAGGGATTCTCTTAGGGAAAAAGGAGAAAATGCTTCTCGAATTCGATTCTAAGATCAACGCACAAGGTTTAGCCTTCCAAATCGAAAGGAAAAAACGAAGATAAAATTTGAAAAAGAATTGTAACCGAGTATATTTTTAAATAGAATCTTATTTTAGAATAATTCTAAAATAAGAGAGTCTGGTATGAAACAACTTACAGAGAAAATGTTCTGTTTAACGTTTCTAGGAGCTGTGTTAGTATATTGCGGGCCATCTGAAAAAACGAAAAAATTAATGGATGATTCCAACAAAATCTTTGGAACCATTCCGGATACAATGCCGGGTGGGGAAGCCGATACACCGGAATTGATTCAGCTGGGTGAAAAATTATATTTCGAAAAAAGGCTTTCCGCAAACAACACGCAGTCTTGCAATTCCTGTCATAATATCATCGGGAATGCAAGCGGAGTAGATAATCTTCCTACATCTCCGGGAGCGTTTGGAAAAAACGGAGTTAGAAATTCTCCGACTGTTTTTAATGCGGGTTTTCACTTGGCCCAATTTTGGGACGGTAGAGCAAAAGATCTGAAAGAACAAGCCAAGGGCCCGATTTTAAATCCTTTGGAAATGGCCATGCCTTCCGCTATAGAAGTGGAAAAGAAAATCGGTGAAATTCCGGAATACCAAGAACTTTTCGCAAAAGCTTATTCGGATTCCTCGACGAAAGAAAATCCTAAAACCGCTTCCGTTGAAATGAAAAAAATCACTTACGACAATATTGCAGGCGCGATCGCGGCTTTTGAAAGATCTTTGAAAACCCAAGACCGTTTTGACGATTTCCAAAGAGGAGATTATAAAGCCCTTTCCACGGAAGAGCAGGAAGGTCTGGAAAAATTTTTGACTACGGGTTGTACCACTTGTCACGTTGGTCCTCTTTTGGGTGGGAATTCTTTCCGTAAGTTAGGCCAGGTAAATCCATACGAAAATACTAACGACAAAGGTCGTCAAGATTTGACCAAAAACCCCACGGACGCTTTTGTCTTTAAGGTTCCTTCCCTTCGTAATGTGGCGATGACAGGACCCTACTTCCACGATGGAAAAACGACAACTCTGGAAGAAGCAGTCAAAAAGATGGCTTATCTTCAATTGGGTAAAGAACTTTCCGAATCCGATACAAAGTCAATCGCAACTTTCCTGAAGACGTTGACCAATAAGAACTAGTCTAATTAATTGGACTTACAGAATTGAAACCTATTCAGCCGGCAATTGTTTATGCGATTAGCCGGTCTTTTTTTATCCGAAAAAATTAAATCGTTTTCGAAAAATGCGGGGCTCCTTCACTTTCTCTAAGAATTTTTAGAATCGTTATAGAGTTCCTAAATTTACATCTTGTCCCAAAAGCTTAAAAGAAAATAGCTATGATTATTTGACAAGCTCGTAGCAGTTTCCGCATTGGACACTTTGGGAACACACTCCGAACGTTACTTTATCAAAAATGATAAGCCGCAAGAACATGGCCCGATAGCGGATAAGTTCTGATAAATCATGAATAGAAAAATTCGTGAATCGATTCTGAACGATCTACAATTGCAATTTTGTTCGTTTTATACCAGTAACGATTTTTAGTTGTTCTTTTTTATTGAATTTGATAGAAACAAATGTCGGATTAAAAAGCCGAAATCATTTCTTTTTTACAATTTTTTTATGAAACATGATATAACTTCGCTTTCTGAAAAAACATTTCAGAGTCTACAATTTCTTTGTGAATCTTCAGAATGCGAAATTTTTCTGAAAGAATGGATGTCTCGAATTTTCGATTTTGTTACTACTGAAAAATATGATTCCATAAAATTACCGTGGAAATTCGATCCAAGTCAGACCATAGAAATAAGAATCTACCATAATAAATCAGAAACTCCGATCGAATTATTTCAAAGATCGCAAGTCGGAAACGGATTCATCTACATAAGATCTATAGTCTTGAACGAGGAGATTACCGTTCAAGCGGAATGATTCAATATGATTCATTAGTTCAAACCACAACTCTTTGTTTGTTTTCTTGAAGCTGGATATAGTGATAAAGTTTCTTGAAATTAGGAACCGTGATTTTGTATAAATTTTCGTCGATCCAGATTATTAAGGAAGGAGTTGCCTTCGCGTAAAAGAATTCTTCCGTGTCTCGTTTCGAGCCGGCTACAGAGGGAGTCGATACCTTGAGAACTGCTTTCTCATTTTCAACTCCGAGATATTTGATGGAACGGAATTCGTTGGAGCCGTATGAATCCGACGCTTCACGAATCAAATTCTTGAATTCCGTTTCGCTAATTTCTTTAGGCGGGTCGCATCGGAAGAAAAACATTGAAAGAGAAAATAAGGCGAAATTCAAAAAGAGGTTTTTAAACATACCGGATTTCTGTCATACTCCTATAGCGTTTTTCTGGTTTTCGAAACCATCATTTTTCCAATAAAAAGAGGAGGTCTTGTTTTAACCTGACGAATCTGAAAATTTTATCCGTAAACATTCGAACAACGCACAGTGAAATATAAACGAATATAGAACTTGTCCCAAAACTTGAAAAGAAATCAGCACAATCATTTCATAAGCTCGTAATAGAGCGTGAGAATTCCCGCAGATCATGTTCCTTGGACAGTTTATCGGTTTTCAAATGGACCTATTGTTGGAACACTTTTGTAGGAGTTCCTACATCCGAAGTTTTGAGACAAGTTCATAATTAAAAAATCCGAATCATATCCTCAAAGACTGATTTCCAAAAACCGGGATATTTGCTTTGATCCCTGGCTTTTTCCCATTCTTGGGGTGTATATACGAATAGATTGAGTTCGACGGGAAGAGCGAGAAGTTCGGGAAACAATTCCGGTCTATTGAGAAAAGGGACTTTGGTATCCAGAATTAAAATTAAATCCACATCGCTGTAAGCGTGTTCTTCGTTTCTAGAAATGCTGCCGAAAAGAAATCCGTGAATCGCTCTCCCCTGAACTGAAGAACGGATCGTTTCGATCAACTCTTCCCGGCTCATGCCGCCGAACGGATCCCGTTTTGGGAAAACGATAACGCTCATGGGATTTTTTCGCGAACGATACGGATCAACGTTTCTGCAAATTCGATAGCTTCTTTTGCCTGGGATTCTTCGAAATATTCAAAAGGAGCGCCTTCCATAAAGGCGTCAGGGTAACGAGTAGGTATATAATATAAATCTAATTTTTGACCGATCGATTCAATCTCCCCGTTTTCGTTCAATTCTTTCGCAATCGTTTTTACCGAATGGGATTTTACGAGATCGGCTCCACGAAAGAATGCCAACGCTTTGAGAGATTTTTCCCCCACTTGCTGACAGACAAAACAGGTTTGAGCGAAAAAACCCGAATGCAAAGATGCCTTGGCCCATTCCAAATCTCTTTCGGCCTGAGCGAGCCAATCTTTCCATCTCGGATTTTGCATCGTAGCTATCTTTCTGAAAGAGGAACGTATTTCCTACCCATTTCTCCGGTATAAATCTGCTTTGGACGAGCCTTGCTATAGTTTCCGGAAACTCTTTGCTCTCTCCAATGCGCCAGCCAACCCGGAAGTTTTCCAATCACCTGCATCGCGGTGAATAATTCTTTCGGAATTCCAAGAGAATGGAAAATTACAGCGCTGTAAAATTCGAGATTCGGATATAATTTTTGATTGATGTAATATTCATCATTTTGCATATACTCTTCGATTTTGAGAGCCACTTCTGCAATCGGACCTACCGGGTTTTTTTTGTAGAAATCATGGAATAATTGACTCGCGATGATGGCTCTTTTACTTTTCGCCTCGTAAGCTTTGTGCCCAAATCCGTTCGAAAACAATCTTTCCGAGTCCCCTTTGAATTTTTCAAAGTATTCCGGAACCGACTTTCTGGATCGAAGAATATCTTCAATTAAACCCACAGCCGCAACCTGACGACCACCTTCCCTCGAACCCCAAAGAGCGTTGATCGCAGAAGAAATGGAAGCGAATAAGTTAGCTTGTGTAGAACCGATCACCTGCACCGTCGTATTGGAAACGTTTTGCTCATGATCCGCATAAAGAATCCAAAGTTGGTTCAAAATCCGATCGATGTCCTCCGTAGGAACATAATCTTTGGACGGAATCGAAAACAACATGTAAAGAAAGTTCGTACAATAAGGATGTTTATCCAAAGGATACACGAAAGGTTGGCCGACGATCTTCTTGTAAGAAAAGGCGGCAATCGTTCTGATCTTAGCAAGAAGTCTCGCGGAATGATCGATCCCTTTATCCAAAGATTCCTCGTATTCTTCCGGATAATAACTAGAAAGAGAAGTCACCATCACGGAAAGAACCGCAAGAGGATGTCCCTTGCCCGGAAATCCGTCGAAAAGATTAATCATATCTTCGTGAATCAAAGAATGTTTGGAAAGTTTTAAAGAAAAGTCTTTAAGCTGTTGTTCGGTGGGAAGTTTACCATAGATCAAAAGATAACTGGTTTCCACAAATGTAGAACGTTGAACGAGGTCGGCGACGTCGTAACCGCGGTATTGAAGTTCCCCCGAATCCGGATCTCTTCTGGAAATTCGACTAACCGCGTATGCGGTGTTAAAAAAACCGGGATCGTACGAAATGAGTCCGGTTTTTTGATGAAGTCCGCGCATATCGATCCCTTTTTTACCGTCGGTTCCGGAAATCAACGGAAATTGGTAGGACTTTTCCCCAACTTTGATTTCAATGAATTCACTCATACCGATAGAGAACTTTAAAGAATCCTATGCGTCAATTCTTCTAATTTTGCTAAAACCAATTTTATTCCATTCCATCCGGATAAACTTCCGCTTGAATTTCCCGATTGCAATTTCCAAAAACGTTCTTTACCTAAAGTGAGTTCGGCATAACAAATGCGAAAGCGATTATTACGCTGCGATTCTTAGAAAGCAGCGCTTTAGTTCGAAAAATTCAGTTGAAACGTTTTTTACGAAAGCGTTTCAACTATAAAATTTGCGAGCGATTCGCCCAAACTTTCTTACAGCGCGTCCCAAAACCCCAGTTTACTTTGTCAGAAAGATCAAGTTGTAAGATTCTGTCCCAGTTTTGGGACAGAATCTTATATCGAATTCACGTTAGTTATAGGTTGAATTTCAAACCGTCTTCATAAAAGTAATGGGGGGTTTTTTCCATTCCCCTCTTAGATTTATATAATAAACCGAAGTAGTTGCGAAAATTGTAAACATATAGGCAATTACGTATTCAAAAAAAGGATATGAAGGTTGTATCTCTAAAATCTGTCGACTGATCAATGTATTTGCAATCCAAGCCAACAGCAAGGCCAATAAAAATGAAAACGTTCCCAGGAGAAGCCCTTCCCACAAAAAAACCTTTTTCAAAAAACCGGAAGTCCCGCCGATGATCCGTAACAAAGTCGTCTCTTCAATTCTCTCTTTACGGCTTGAATTCAGAGCGGTTAAAACAAGCAACAAAGAGGCGCCTAAAATCAACCAGGTCATCAATCGAATCGTAAAAGATATTTTTTCCAGAATTCCTAAAAAAGCTCGTATCGCTTTATCCGTATCAATGATCGTTAAATTCGGATATTTCGAAATCAGGCTCTTTTGAAGGTTATATCTTTTTTCCTCGGATTCGATTCTCAAAGAACTCAAATAGTAACTCGGGGCTTTTTCCAAAATTCCTTTCGAGAACAACACCACAAAATTCGGCCGCATATCCGCCCAATTCACAGTTCTGAAATTCCGGATCACACCCGTAACTTCAACTCCACCGATTAGAAAGGTCAAACTGTCTCCCAAGTTTACTCTCAGATGTTCGGAGAATTCCTTTTCGATCGAAATTTGATCCTCTTCTCCTTTTCTCCAAAAATCTCCGTCTATAATTTTTTCCGTGGGATACGGATCGTTTCGATAGGAGAGAAAATATTCCCTGGTCCTTGCGGTGGATCTCCAATCCCTCTTAAAAGCGGATATTTCGGTTTCGTCTTTTTTAATGACTTCCCCGTTGATCTTGGACAACCTCGCCCCGATCACGGGCGCCACGATTACTTTTTCAGCATCGAATTCTTTTACGACTTCTTCAAAATGTTCCTTTTGTTCTGCCCGAATATCCAACACAAAAAGATTCGGTCTTCTTTCCTTGTCTTTGGCTCCGCTGTATTCCAAAAGGCTTTCACTTATGATCAAAGACAAAATAAGAATAAAAAGAGAACTCGTCAAACCGATGACAGAAAGCGAAAGAGAGGTGCCCGGCCTGTCGAACCTTCCGACAACAAACACCACGAACGGAGAAAAACTCCCTCGGTTCCTAAATCTCGAAATAAATATTATAATTATGGAATATACTAAAAATACGATTAACGGCAAGGCGAATAAGACGGAACAGAGAATCAAACCTTTTAAGGGGCTTTCGGTTTCCCACCATGCCAATACAAAAAACGAAAAAAACAAAATCAGATAACCTGCGATCCGAGTGACTCTAAACCGAGGGATTCGATTTGTTTCTTCCTGGAATTCCTGCTTGATAGCGAGAATCGGTTTTAGGGTTCGAATTTCGACTAACGATTCAATGGAAGAGAAAAACGGGATTAAGATTCCGATAAAAAGCCCCCACAGTAAGGAGGAAAATCCTATAGTCGGATGAAAACTCAACATATCCTCTCCCGCAAGATCGGGAATCCATTCCAACAATACGTTTCCAAACAGGATTCCCAAAACAGAACCGATCAACGAAAAGAAGAATAATTCCCCTAAGACGATCCAACTTACGGTTCCCGGACTCGCTCCCAAACATTTTAAGACCGCAAGCGCTCCCGACTTTTCCCGAATTCCCGCGCGACTAACGAGTAAAATAGAGATCCCTCCCAGAAAGAACGCGGATAAACCGAGAAGACTGAAGAAATCCAACGTATTCGCCAAAAATTTCCTGGAACCCGAATTCGTTTCCGTTGAATCGTAAAGAGTTAAGTCTTTTTGAATATACTTCTTAAAATTCGTTTCCTTATATTTTCCAGCGATCAAAGGATCCCGGAGTTTAATCGGAATCAAATAACTGATTCTCGAACCTCTTTGTTCCAATCCGGTCGATGCAAGCGAAGCCCCGGATATGATCGAAGTGGGAGCCATGGAAAGAAAATTTCCTGCGAGTCCCGGTTCCTTGAGGATTTTTCCTTTTAAAATAAATTCCCTTTCTCCAAGTAAAACGTGGGATCCCGTTTTCAGCTTTAAATTCCGAATTAAACTTTCTTCTAGGAGAATTTCTCCTTCTTTAAGTTTGTGATATGCATCCGTGGGCTCCGTGACGATCTCACCGTAATAAGGGAAACCTCCCGACTTTGTTTTAATCAAAGACAAAGAAGTTTCGTCATTTTCCTGATTCCGAAGCATAGAAGCAAACTGCACAAGTTCCGCTGTTTCGGAGCCTTTTGGCAAAGTAAGAGACATAAATTCTTTTTGCTCCCGAGTCAAAGGGGAAGAAGATTGAACAAGTAAATCGGAGCCCATCAAATTACGCGCTTCCTTTAAAATGGAGCGACTTAACTCTTCCCGATAAGCGTGTATTGCGGTAACGGAGCCTGTTCCGATCGCAATCGCAAATACGATCTGCAACGCGGAACTTTTTCTGGATTGAAAGTCTCGCAATACGGATTGGATCAATAATTTGAATTTCATCGTTTTTTCCGGGAAATTTTTCTTTTTGTAGAGGAGGATTTTGATGCGATTTTTTTCTCCGCAGAGGAAATTTTCGAACCCCTTAAGGAATGGGCTTTCTTTCCAAAAATTTCTTTGACGATTCGACCATCACTCATTTCTAATATACGATCCGCGAGTTCTGCAACGGAACGATCGTGGGTAACGACGATTAACGTGGAAGACGTCTTCTGATTCAGCTCCACAAGAAGATTCATCACTTTTTCGCCGTTTTTTTTATCCAGATTCGCGGTCGGCTCGTCCGCAAATAAAAGCTTGGGATTATGTATAAAAGATCTTGCAATCGCGATCCTTTGTTCTTCTCCTCCGGAAAGTTGTCCTGGAAAATTGAAAGCTCTTTCTCTCATAGAAACTTTTTCCAGCCAAGCCAAAGCCCGGTCTTTGATTTGAATTGAACTCAATTTTGAATTTAACACGAGAGGTAATGATACGTTTTCCAACGCATTGAGAGATTTTATCAACTGAAAATTTTGAAAGATGAATCCTATTTTTTCTCCTCTTAACTTTGCAAGCTCGTCTTCATCTTTTTTGAGGAGAGGCACACCGTCCAAAATGATCTCTCCATCGTCAGGACGATCCAAACCGGCCGAAATTGCAAGCAACGTGGATTTTCCGGAACCGGAAGGTCCGATAATCGCGATGAATTCCCCCTCTTCGATACAAAAGGAGACATCTTTTAATACTTCGAGTTTTTTTCCGGAAATCAAATAAGACTTATTGACATTTTTTACCTGTAACAAACGAATCCCCTTTAAATCGGATTGAAAAAAAGAAATAAATTTCCAACCAATTTACTATCATAGATTGGAACTCTACTTTTAAAAAAGTATTCCATGTAAAACAAAAGATCCAAATTTTTTTAAAAAAAATTCCATCTATTTCCGATCGACGTCGGCTAATTTTTTTTGACTCTAAACTACCTAGTTTTTATAACGTAATCTCCAATCCACCGGAAGGAATGTTGTTGGGTCGCGTTTCTTTACGGATTTATTGGCACTCTGTAAATAAAATAGATCAGTATGGACATATCTGGGAGCAAAATGTATTTACTCGAAGAAAAACAAACACAACTGAAAGGGGATCAAACCTTGACTTGCGCAGGATGCAGATCAAAAGTCACGCAACTCTACCAATATGATCTTTGTAAATCCTGTTTGAGCAAAACTTTTCAAAGATTGATCAAGGTAATCGACTCAGTAAGAAAGTAAAAACCGAAATGCAATATCCGTTTCAAGAAGTAGAATCTTTTTGGCAAAAATTCTGGGAAGAAAATAAAAGCTTTCAAACAAACATTCGGTCTTCTAAACCCAAATTCTACTGCCTGGACATGTTTCCTTACCCTTCCGGAGCAGGACTTCATGTGGGTCATCCGGAAGGCTACACGGCAACCGACATTCTTTCCCGATTCAAAAGAATGAAAGGTTTCGAAGTTCTACATCCTATGGGTTGGGATGCTTTCGGACTTCCTGCAGAACGTTATGCAATGCAAACTGGGATCCATCCGGCAATTACCACAAAAAACAATATCGATAATTTTCGTCGTCAGATACAGATGATCGGTCTTTCTTACGACTGGTCCCGGGAATTATCCACGACGGATCCGGATTATTATAAATTCACTCAGTGGATTTTTATCCAACTCTACCAATCCTGGTTCAATCCCGAACTTAAAAAAGCGGAATCCATCGAGACTCTCATTCAAAGATTTTCAAATAAGGGTTCTGCAGAATTAGATTACAAACCGTTTAGTGCACAAGAATGGAAACAATTCTCCCTTGTTGAAAAAGAGAAAATCCTTTCCGATTTCAGATTGGTGTATCAAGCCGAAATTCCCGTAAATTGGTGCGAGGCTTTGGGAACCGTTCTCGCAAACGAAGAAGTGGAAGAATGGATCGACAAGGGTTACGAAGTCGTCCGTAAACCGATGCGTCAGTATATGATGAGGATCACCGCCTACGCGGATCGGCTTTTGGAAGACCTCGAACTCGTTCAATGGCCTTCTTCCACTTTAGAGATGCAGAAGAACTGGATCGGCAAAAGTGAAGGCCTTGAAATCACATTTCCATTTAAAAAACCGCTGAAAAGCGGTTCAGATGGAATCCGAATTTTTACCACAAGGCCCGATACGATCTTCGGAGTGACTTATATGGTCGTAGCTCCCGAACATCCGATCGTTTCCGAAATCACAACTCCCGAGCAAAAGCAAAAAGTGGAAGAATATCAAAAGGTTTCTTCCCTAAAAAGCGATCTGGATCGTATGGAACTCACCAAGGAAAAAACCGGGGTCTTTACGGGATCGTATGTTCTCAATCCCGCCAATCCTTCGAAAGAAATTCCGATTTGGATCAGCGACTACGTATTGTACGGATACGGAACAGGGGCGATCATGGCAGTTCCTGCGCATGATCAACGCGATTACGAGTTCGCTAAAACGTTCGGATTAGAAATTCTTCCCGTCATCGAAGGTGAGATCACAGATGTAGCCTTTGATTCTAAAACTTCGATTTGTATCCACTCGTCTTCTTCCGAAGTTTCCATCGACGGACTCGATTACTCTTCCGCTTCATCCAAAATCATCTCTTGGGCGGAATCCAAAAGAATCGGAAAGAAAAAAACCCAGTTTAAACTTAGAGACTGGCTCTTTGCAAGACAAAGATATTGGGGAGAACCTATTCCCCTAGTTCATTATCCGTCCGGAATCACAAAACCGATTCCCGAATCGGAACTCCCGTTAGAACTTCCTAATTTAGAAGAGTTTAAACCTTCCGGCACGGGAGAATCCCCTCTTGCTCTAGCCAAAGAATGGTTGCAGTACAAAGATCCGGAAACGGGGGAAATCGGAACAAGAGAAACGAACACGATGCCCCAATGGGCGGGTTCGTGTTGGTATTACCTACGTTATATCGATCCGAAAAACGGAAAACTTTTTTGCGATCCGGATTTGGAAAAGAAATGGATGCCCGTCGATCTTTACGTAGGTGGCTCCGAACACGCGGTATTACATCTTCTTTATTCAAGATTCTGGCATAAATTTTTATACGATATCGGAGTGGTCTCGACTCAGGAACCGTTTGCCAAACTGATTCACCAAGGTTTGATTCTCGGAGAGGACAAACGCAAGATGTCCAAGTCTCTCGGCAACGTAATCAACCCGGACGACGTCATCCGAAAATACGGAGCGGATAGTCTCAGACTTTTTGAAATGTTTATGGGTCCGCTCGAAATGGTAAAACCCTGGAGTACGAGAGGTGTGGAAGGTGTATTCCGTTTTTTGAATAGAGTTTGGAGGCTTTTTCATACGGGAGAAGGAGAATCATTTCGTTTGGACGAAATCGAACCGACTACCGAAGAACTCAAAATTCTTCACAAGACGATTCAAAAAGTCGGGGAAGACATTCCGAACTTTTCCTTCAACACCGCGATTTCGCAATTGATGATTTTCGTGAACGAGTTCACTCCTTCGGATAGAAGGCCGAAAGAAGTTTTAAAAACTTTCATCCTTCTTTTGGCTCCGTTTGCCCCACATATAGCGGAAGAACTCTGGAAACGTTCCGGCAACAACAAATCCCTTTCGACCGAAAAATTTCCGGAAGCCGATCCGCAATATCTCGTCGAATCGGAGATTTTAATCGTAGTTCAAGTCAACGGCAAATTAAGAGACGAATTCAAAGCTCCGAAAGACGTTTCCGAAGCGGATGCGATTTCCATTGCTAAAAACCTGGATAAAATCAAAGGGATTTTAGACGGTAAAACGATCCGGAAAGAAATCTACGTCCCGGGGAAGTTAATCAACTTAGTGATCGGTTAAAGTAATAACGATAAATCCATGAATGTTAAGATTGCTGAATTTTCATTAGAAACTATCTCAAAAATACTTTATCTTTGCTTAAAACTCTGATTCCAATCATTCTAAGATATTTTTGAGATAACTTCTAGAGTTATTGAAAAATTCCATAGTTCCGATTAACAAAACTGCTTCAATCGACCGTTTTCATGAAACAGAAGCGGATGGGAATTAATTTTTTAACAACTCTATTATAATAAGTTTTGCTTTTACTCACAACGCTTCCCAAAACTTAATTCTGTTTTATCAGAAAGATCAAACTGGTAACTCAAGCCGTCTCGTTCCCTATCATAACGTTACCTACAAATACTTGGATCTGAAGATAAATCTGTCGGAATTCCGACAAATCCACCGTAAAACTTACACCCCACCCGCGTTTTGGGTGGAGGGGAGAGGCGGTGGGAAGACTCGGGAGGTTTTCTTTACCACAAAATCATACTTCTTGCAAGTAAAAAGCCTCATTCTTGTCGGAACACTTGAAAAATGTGCGTTTTGGATCCTTACGATTCCAAAAGCCTTCTTAATTTGTGGGTAACGTTATGGCTCCCTATGGTCGCTTGACGGGATTTATATAGTCGCCAGAGTGGGCAAAATCTGAGTTCCGGCACAACAAATTCAAAGACCCCAATTTTGAGCTCAATATAAAAAGAGACGTCATGAATTCGAAAAAATTATACATTTTAAGTTTTGTTAAAGAAGGTCGGCCTTACAAAGGTGCCGTTAATTCCAAAGGTGAAGTCATAATCCCGCCAAATTTTAAACAAATCGATTATGAAAACGATCAAACGGAACTGATCCCTGCGGGAATTCCAAAGCCTAATGCCGAACATGCTATGGACTTAGATTGGGGTTATATCAACCAAATCGGAGAATGGAAAATCAAACCACAGTTCGACAAACTCACAAATTTTTATAATGAATGGGCCTTTGCCAAATCAAAGAAAGGGCAAAAATGGGGAAAAATCGATAAAACCGGAGCATGGATAGAAAATCCGACGTATCAGGAAATCGGCTTGTTTTCCGACGGCTTGGTTTGGGCAAAAAAAGATACCGGTCAGTACGTTTTTCTGGATGAGACTGGAAAAATTAAATTTACATTGGACGGTTTTGATCAACTAAGTCTTTCCTTTTCGGAAAAATTTCTCGGTTTCGAAAAACAAGGTAAATGGGGATTTATCGATACAAACGGCGCGGTAGTTTTAGAACCAAAATGGGAATATGTCGGGCGTTTTAGTAAAGGTCTTGCGCCGGTCTATAAAACCTCTGCATGGCAATATATCGATACGACAGGTCAGGCAAAACTTCCCGAACCTTTAGAAGAAGCAATGGAGTTTGACATCTCAGGTTATGCCGCGGCAAAGAAAGGCCGATGGGGGGTTATTGATATGTTGGGCAATTGGACAATCAAACCGCAGTCCCAGGTTTTGTTGGCGCCAGAGAACAATGTCATCACTACAAAGCTCAAGGGAGAATGGTGTACATTGAATATGCAGGGTGAAGTGATTGAGAAAATTCCTGTAACTAAAAAAATGGAAGGGATAACTCCATTTGACGAAAACGACGTTGCCGTGACCTTTTATGGAGATTATGCTCAACTTCTAAATCGGCAATACGACGTAATTTTTGATAGTAAAAAATATAAAGCGAAATAAATATCAGACTTCAAACAAACAGTATCCAATATTTATTTAATATTAGAATATAATATTTGTAGAACTTCCAAGAACTCAATCCCGCACCTCAAAGCTGGAATATCCGTTGTTCCGATTGACTAAAACGAATAAGTGCGCCTACAATTCAACTTTGTCGCATATCTAAATTGCTGAACGCGACAATTTAGGTTTCGCAGAGAAGTTGCATCCCTAAATTAATTCAAAAAATTATTTCATAATTAAAAAAACAAGTAATCCGACAGCGATCACCACACCTGCGACAATGATGATTCCCAAAGGACCGGCTCCGGAAGAAGATTCCACTCTAGTCGAGGAAGTCGAACTTGCAGTTTTGCTTTTTACTTTTGCAAGTCGAACGGGACGCTCTTCGAACGCCTGTAACAGAACACCGGAAGGTCCTTTTGCAAAAATATGATATTCTCCTTTTCCGGTAGCAATCCCGATAAATTCTCCGACTACGTTTTTTACATTTCCATCTTCATCAATACCACCCAAGGTTCTTGCCATGGCTTTTTCATCCATTGTTCCGGTCGGTAATTGAAAGAAAAGTTTGTCTCCTTCCGTTAATTCATCGAAATCCACTCCACCAACCGGAGCAAGGACCGTTTTGGAAAGGATAACTCTCCCGAAAGGTTTACGAAACTGTTCGATCTGTCTTTGTACCGGAGTTTTTTCCTGACTTTCAGGGACTTGGCCGATGGAAGGTTCCTCCACAGGGCGACCGACCGAAGGAAGAATTCCGGAGAATACGTTCTTTACTCTGAATTTCAAGCTGGACAAATCTTCCACATCGGCCTGAATCCGAACAATATTCACTTTTAATGATGTTTTAATCTGATTCTCTAAGATGTTCACTAAACTGGAAGCATCGTTTTTTTCCCAATTCGCATAAGAAGATTCTAATACCGCTTTCGTCAGTTTGGAATATACGATCCTTCCGATACTGTCGGAAAGTCCGGGATCAAAAGGTTCCGACTTTGCGGCTTCGACCATATCCAACGCAAACGCCGTAGAATCTTCGAAACTTCGGATCTTACGGATCAACGAAGAGTTGGAAAACAGGGAAAAAATTTCGATAACTTCGCTCCTATATTTGCTGACTAACGCGACCACCGCACCGCTTCTGTTCTCTATATCGATCCTAATTTTCAAAAGGAAAGCGTCCCTGATTTTTCCCTGAATCAATTCCACTGCTTGTTCTTCCGTCAGTACAGACTCGAGCGCGAGATTCATAAGATTCGCTTGTTCCTGCAATTTATTGACTTGATTACTCGGTTCCATTCATCCTCATTCTATGCGTCGGAAGTGACATTTTTTTCTCTGGCGAACTTCAGCCTTCCAGGAATATAATCCTCTTTGAGCGGAATTTCGACTCTTGCAACAGTTTGTGAAACCCCTTTCTTACTGTAAATCGTAAACAAATGCCTGTCAAACCCACTCTGTGCAACCAGAATTTCCACCATCGTGATCCCAAGCCCCGCCCCTTCCGTGGAATCTCCAAACTTCATAAAAAACTCGAAAAGATTGTCAAAGTCTCTCGAAATTCGGAATTTCTCTCGTACTCTTTTCTCCTCTTGATCCGTGAGTCGAAAATTATTTAAAACCTTCAAAATGACCCTATGCTCGTTGAAATGAAAGGTAACTTTAATCTTAAGACCCTGTTCCTTCATTTTTTCCCTATAAAACGGAAATCTTTTGTCGCTTAAACTGCTATGAAAGGACTCCATTCCTCGAGCATAATCCTCCGGAGATTCTATATCCAATTTTGATTCTTTAAATAAGATTCGTTTGATTGCCGCTTTCGTTGCATTGACAATCAATTCCTTGGAAGAAGTATAAAGAAGTTCGGTAAGATCGAGACGATTATATCGAGCAAGTATTCTCTGGATTATATATTTCAACTTTTTCTCACCATTTAGAGTGAGAACATGCGTAATTAGGGAAATAGGGATTTCTTTTGAAATTGCAGAATCGACTTTCATTTGAAAATCGGTTGAAACATCGTCAAGATCCTCCATGAATTAAAAATTTGACGAAAAACTTCCTATTTTTGGCAAAAAAAAGAATTTTAAAATAGTTTTAAAAAATATCCGGATTTATGCAAAAACTTACTCCTAGAACAACAATTTCCGGATTAAGTCGATGACTTTTGTCGCATTCGGTTCGATTCGATGAATGGAATTCACGACCGTAGAATCTACTTGCGGAATTTTTCCGCCGTGGAACTGAAGTTTGAATTCGGTGAACTTCAATCCGTGAGCGGTCGAAATAACGACCACACTCTCCCCTTTAGCGATCGTTCCTTTTTGGATCAGCTTTTCCAAAGTCGCCAGAGCCACTCCCGTATGAGGATCATTGTATAAACCGAATAAGTCCGCCTTTGCCGCCGCATTCGCCAATTCCGACTCATTAGCCTGTTCCACGACTCCATTGAACTTCTTGAGAGTTTTAATCGCCTTTTGGATGGAAACCGGATTTCCGATTTGAATCGCGGACGCAAGCGTAGTCTTAGCGACAACCGGTTCGAAACTTTCAAAATTCTTTAAGTAAGAAAGATATAACGGATTCGCATGTTCCGCTTGGGCTAAAGCGATCCTAGGAAGTTTATCGACAAGCCCCAAAGAAAACATCATCTCAAATCCAGCTCCAAGCGCGGATACGTTTCCAAGATTGCCTCCCGGAATCACGATCCAATCCGGAACCTTCCATTCCAACTGTTGCACAATTTCAACGGAAATCGTTTTTTGTCCTTCGATCCGTAAAGAATTCATCGAGTTTGCAAGATAAATTCCCGCTTCCCTCGTCACTTCTTTGACGATTTGCATACATCCGTCAAAATCTGTGTCGAGTACGATTACCTTGGCTCCGTTCGATACCGGTTGGACCAACTGCGCTTGCGATACCTTTCCCGCAGGCAAAAATATAATCGCTGGTATTCCCGCCTTTGCCGCGTAAGACGCAAGCGCGGCGGAAGTATCTCCGGAACTTGCACAAGCCACAGCATGAATCGGAACGCCGGACGTGATCATATGTTTTACTTGGGATAATAAAACGGTCATTCCGAGATCTTTGAACGAACCCGTGTGCGAAATCCCGCATTGTTTTACGTAAAAATTTCCGAGCCCGAGACTTTCAGTCAATCGATCGGAAGTAAAAAGATGAGTGAGCCCTTCCCCGGAGGTTACGATATTCTTATCTTCGATATGAGGAAGAACCCATTCTCTTTTATTCCAAATTCCAGAAGAATTCGGAAACTTTACGGAACGAAATCTGGAATCGAATCGATCTTTCCACTCTTTTCCCGATACGGTTCTCAACGCCTCCAAGTCATGTGATACTTGGAGAAGACTTCCGCATTTTTTACATTCGTAGACGATCTCGTTCAGATCGTACCGAGTTTTGCAAGAGTCGTTAATACATTCAAATTCCGCTTTGTACCGGGTAAGAGTGGAGATCATATTTTAGATAGAATTCAAAATGTCCTTTTTTTTGGTATCAAATTCTTCTTGTGTGATCAGTCCCCCGTCGAGAAGTGATTTCAACTTCGCAATCCTTGCCGCCGCATCATCTCCCGCAGGCTTTGCACCACCACCTTGATTTTGGCCCATCATATTGGCCATCATTCCCGCCATGTTCATTCCCATTCCGAGCCCCATCCCCGCGCTCATCCCTTCTCCGGCAGAACCGCCCGGATTACTCGCTGCAGCCTCGCCGATATCCAACATTCTTTTTTGCTGATACATATTCCCCATCGTATCGATTTCGAACTTATCAGTGAGAACTTTTTGGATTTTTTGAAAGTTAGGATCGTTCTGATCGAAATTGATCGACTGAATGAAAAAGTCCACGACCTCTAACCCGTATTTTTGAAAATCAGGTTGAGTTTTGGTTTTACCTGCGGCGGAAGTTTCTTCCAAATGCTGGGAAATTTGAGTAATAGGAACCCCGTTTTTTAATACGACTTCAGATATAAAATCGCTGAGCCTTGTCACGACCATCGGCTTGAGAAGTTTATCAACCCCGTCATGATCGAATCTGTGCTGGGTTCCGACTACCGTGTTTACGAAAGATTTGGAGTCGATCACTTTTATATTATAATTTCCGAATGCTCTAAGTCCCAAAGTGATATGATACTTCGGATCTTCGATTTGAATCGGAGCCGGAGTTCCCCAAGTCATATTGATCACGGACTTGTTTACATAGACGATTTCGGCCGTAAACGGAGTTTGTCCACCAAACGGTAAGTTTACGAGTTTTTCCAAAATCGGAATGTTTCCGGTTTTCAAAGTATGCGTCCCGGGACCAAATACATCCAAGGCCTTTCCTTCCTTAAAAAAAACCGCTTCCTGACTTTCGTTTACTACCAGTTGACCGAAATGACTGATATCATTTCTTGGAAATTTCCAGACGATTTCTCCGGGTTGTCCTTCGTATTTGATTACATCAATCAATGCCATGATTTATTCCTTTATCGTTATTAAGAATGCCGTGTGTTAGAACACGATCCTCTCAACTCTTTCAACGAGATACGACCCATCCGTAAATCTCAGAGTTTCAAAAACAATTCTTTTCTAGATCGAAATGCATTTTCCAATCCGTCCAAAGCGGAACGGACGTCACCGATCACATTTCGAACTTCCTGCACGGAAGAATCCGCGGTTATCTTGAGATTCCGGATTTTGGATTCGATTTCTTCCACTTCTTTAAATAAGGAAAAGTCAAATTCTGCGAGTTTTTCCAATTCTTCCACAGTCGCTTTAAAACCCGTTCCGAGCCCGGTCAGCCCGTATCCTGCAGAATGAATCGTATTGGTAAGTTTATCGATCAATAAAACCGCAATTTCACCGCTCCCGATCAACTCCAATTTTCTTGCAGTTACAAAAGTTTCTTCCAATCTTCTAATCGGTTCCTTAAGAAGGGAAACCTTAGAAGCAAGCTCTTTTCTCAACATAGAATCCGCATTCTGAAATTCGTGATCTTTGAGCGCGCTCGAATAAAGAGGAAGTTTTTCCATAAAACTCCGAATCTTTCCTCTTTCGGTTCGATAACGAGCGATCAAAGATTTTACCGGTGTTTGTGAAAGAAATTGACCCAGTATATTTTGGCCTGTGGCCGTTTCCTGCTGCATAACTTTCAGTTTTGCACGATTCTAAGATTGGATCAATGAAAAAACGGATCTTCGAAGAATTCCTCAAAACCTCACTTTATATCCGAAGTTTTTCGTACCGTTTCATAAAAACGCATTTCTTATCCCAACCGAAAGCGGATTGACCTAGAAAACAATTTCAAGAAACTGACTTCGGGCCCAAATAGGATCATTTCTTTTTGTGACGAACTATGGGAAACGACCGATTTAAAGTTCCGTTTTGATTTTTAGAATTTTGGATTTCACAAATCAATGATTTCGAAACTGAAAGCGCTTCGGTTTTTCCAAAACAAATATTTTGCCGTCGCAGCCGCGTTTTTATTTTCGAATTTTCTATATTTAACGATTCCTCCGAAATATCTTCTTTCCGCGGATCATTACGAAAAGTTTATCCTAGGAAAATCCATCTATCTAAGTGACTTTCGATCATTAGACGTCTTTTATCCGGGATTCGACTTCGATCCGGAACTTAAATTCAGTCTGCTCCAGATGTCGATCGTAAACGGTCACAAGATCATCGCCTTTCCAATTTCATTAGGAATCCTTTATGCGTTTGTTTTTCCTTTCGGAGGAGTCTACGGAATCTATTTCCTATCCGCGTTCTTGATCGGGCTCGTTTTATTTCTGATCGGAAAAGAATTCGAAATTCCGGCCTGGCAAATCTTTTTATTTTCTTTTTTGTCGCCTGTGGTGATAAACGGTTATCTGTTTATGGATGTCGGAGTCGGATTGTTTCTTTTTGTATCCGGAAT
Organism: Leptospira borgpetersenii serovar Javanica; assembly: GCF_003046425.1. Taxonomy (GTDB): domain Bacteria; phylum Spirochaetota; class Leptospiria; order Leptospirales; family Leptospiraceae; genus Leptospira; species Leptospira borgpetersenii. The sequence continues at coordinate 25,807 of NZ_QAJG01000021.1, read as the reverse complement.
CGTCCTATATCAAAGATCCAAAAAGAATCGATCTTTTCTTTCCGCCGCCCTCGGAGGGATGGTATTGTCCCTCAGTTATTGGTTTCGTCTTGAATATCTGATCTTTATAGGGCTTTATTGGATATGCGAAAGTTTTCTTCGTCTTCCATTTTCGAAGGAGAACGAATATCATAAACGATTCTTTTTAACCTCGACTGTTCTTATAATTTTATTCTTCGGGTATTGCGGATTCAACCAATCGTTTTTTCATTCTCCTTTGGGACCAAGATACAATGCGAACTATAGCCATTCGGGATTTTCGAATCTATTTAAGAATTTTATAAATCTCCTATTTTACGGAAATATTAAGTTAGGCGTCTTCGGGTATTCTCCGTTTTTATTCGTAGGACTTTTATTTTTTCTATCCACTCAGGCAAGGAACTGGGAAAATATCCCGGAAAAGGAAAAACCACTTCTGATCTCCTCCATCCTAGGGATCCTCACGGCCGCAATTGTGGCGCCCAACGACGGCGGAGCGGAATCCGGATCCCGTTATTTAACTCCGGGCCTCCCCGGACTATTCGTTCTTACATCAGGATTTTTTTCGTTTTTACGAACCAAAAAAATCCTTTGGAGAATTTCATTCTACATTCTTCTTGCGACCTCAATTCTTCCGACTTGGATATACTACAAAACGACAAAGGGCTTTGCAAAAAACACAAAAAAAGTTCAAGAGTTCATTCTCAAAGAACCCGAAGAAAATCTTTTAATTTTTCAGAACGGACTTATAGGAGGAATGGCAAGCGAAGGTTTATATTTTCAAGGAAGAGTTTTTCAAGCGACGGGAGTTCCGGAATTAGTCGCACTACTCGAAAAATTTTCCGCGTCCAAAAACCTAAGTTCGGTTTCTTTTGAATACTTCGCGTATTCGAAAGAATATACGAAAGGAATGGAAAATTTACAATACGATCAAAATACGAAAGAAGGAATGATCGGGCATTTAAACCGATTCGATTCCGAGGCGATTTCCGGAATTAAATCCATTAAAATCGTAGACAAAAAAACGTTCGGGAATATGGAAATTTTCTACGGAATGTATAGAGAAAAATAATCTACTTTAAAATGTTATAATTTTCTTGAATACAATTTCCATCACCTTTTCAAGGATGTCGCAAAAGTCGGTTTCGAATCGACATTATTCATCAAGGATCGAATCAAAACAATGACACAAAAAATCAAAGAACAATGGGCCGTATTGATTCTACTCTTTATCGTGCCAGTTTTTCATGTTTGGATCGGAACGGAAAACAGTTATATAGCGGATTCCGCGTTAAAAGCCATGCAAACCGACTCTTTGATCCAAAGCGGTTTTCGAACGGAAGAACTAAGATATCCCGCTCAAGAATTGGATCCTCATCATGAGGCGTTTTTTCTTCCAGGATTTGCAAAAGAAATTCGCGGAAAATTTATCGGCCAATATCCGATCGCATTTTCCTTTTTCTCTTCGTTATTTCGATTGGGGGGATAACTTGGAAATGGATGCCGATGTTATTGTCTTTTTTTACGATCCTTTCCCTTTATCTTCTTTCAAAAAGAAAACTCATAAGTCAAAGGACGGTTTTACTCGGTTACGGAGCCACGATTCTTTTCGCTTTAAGCTTGGATTTCAGCGAATACTCGATTTATTTTCTTTTCAACTCTCTCGGTTTTTCTTGGTGGCTCCTCTATCGGGAATCAAAAAAGTCCCGATATCTTTACTTCGCTTTAATCGCATGTTCGATTTCGATTTGGTTGCGACTGGAGTCGTTGCTTTTTTTAGGAAGTTTAGTACTTTCTGAAATTTTAATACTTGGAAGAAACGTAAGAAATTCAATAAAGAAATTGAATCCTTTTGCGGTTTTATTCGCGCTTTCTCCCATGTTTCTATTTTTTCTTTGGAACTTTCGGAATTATGGAAACATACTGGGGGTAAGATTTATTTTTAATTACGGGAACGACAATGTCGCATTTTTAGATAGAATTCTTCGTTTTTTTTCGATCACGTTCGTAAACTACGTAGACGGAATCCCGAAGTTCGGATTATTCTTTTGCTCTTCTTTCTTATTACTTCCGGTTTTATATTATGTTTTTTTTAAAAATAAAAGAAGCGAAAAAATCAACTTCCTACTCATAGTCATCGGTCTAAATACGGTTTTGGTCGGAATTCTATCGCCGAACGACGGCATCACGATCACAGGTAGATATCTGATACTCACCATCATTCCTCTGCTGATTCTTTGGGAGAACTGGAAACCACATGCTTCTAAAATATGGAAAGTTCTTTCTGTCACTCTAATCGTTTTTTCCCTTCTAATCTCGGGATTAATTTTAAAAATCCTACAACATTCGACGAAACAAGAAAGAATCTATAGGGATTTTTACGCTCGAAACGAAACTTCGCTTTGGATTTTTATGGATCCAATTCTTTGCGGCCAAGCAGGATCAGATCATCTTTCCAAGAGGATTCTATGTTTTAACTCCGAAACGAATCTTGATCGAATCTTAAAGAAACTCGAATCAGAACCTTCGGTTTCTTCATTGACAGTCTTTGAAATGAACGAAAAAGAATTCAGAAATTTTGAAAACAAAATACCGATGATTTTATCATCCGAATCGAGAACGATTCTAAAAGAAAAACTGAATCTAAAATTTCAGAAAGAAAAAAATCCTTCGACTTATAAGGGAGTCGTTGCGACTCGTTACGATAAACGCCCTTAATCCGGCGTTTAGAGCCCGCATGGCGGCCATAGAAAATCGTGACATTGGCTCAATTTTAAAATATATAATATAAGTATAATGTCCCATTAACTTGATATTATAATCGTATGTTAAATCGGGCGAACCCGAACTACGGGAAAAACTAAAATCGGACAAGTCTTCGTACAGATTCTCTAAAAATAACTTTACCGAATTTGTAGACCCTTAGGATCTTTTACGTTTGACGTAGATACAATTTTTCTAAGCGTATTTTTCGATTTGCCGTCCTAAAGAAGATTGTGGACAATGTCTTACGTTCTTATGAAAAGTTTTGGAACGAAGGAAAAAATGAGAAAATATTTACGCATTCTTTTTCCTGTATTTCTTTCTTTGTTCACGATTCTTTTGATACGGATCTTTTTATTTCAAATTTATTTCATTTCAGGTTATTCCATGGCCCCTTCTTATAAGGAAGGAGATTTAATCTTAGTCACAAAGTTAGGTTTTCCTGCCCGCATCGGGAATTGGGAAATTTCTTTCGTTGAGAGCGATGTGAATCGTTTCGACGTTCTCGTCTTAGACGGACTCGGGGAAGAATTGAGTCTAAAAAGAGTCGTAGGACTTCCGGGAGATTATTTTAGTTTTGAAAACGATAGAATCCTAATCAACGACGGACCTCTCCAAGAAACCTTTTTAAAGCCGGGCTTTAAAACCATCGCCCCTTCTCTTTCCATGATTCCGATGACCGCAGTCAAAGGAAACGTTCCAATCGGAGACACGGGTAGAATTCCTCCCGGCTATTTTTTAGTGTTAGGCGATAATCGAGAGAACTCGACAGATTCAAGGAATTACGGTCTGGTTCCGTTTCACAAACTGAGAGGGAAAGTTTGGTTTTTTTATAAACTCTCCAAATTTCGTTTTTTACTTTTGAACGGAGTTGCTGTTGAAAAGAAAAACTAATGTTGTTGAAAAATTATCATATTCATTTTTACGAATATATCTAAATAGAATGCTGTCAAAAGGAAAAGACTTACAGCGCGTCTCTAAATCCCGTCGAGCAAGACGGCTTGAGTTTTTTCGAGCGGCCCTTAAAGAGGGCACTTTAGTTTCTGCTTTATTAGAAAGATCAAGCTGGTAACTAAAGCGTCTCGCTTCTCCTATGTTTCTTGTGTCAAGCCCTTCCGCAATTTTATTACATAAGACCATATTGAGCTAATTTTCGATTCAATACTTCTTCAGGCATAGAATCGAAAAGCTCTCCAGTTCGAATCATTGTGTAATAACCCGTCGAGCGCCAATAGAAGCGAGACGCTGAGTTACCCGAGCGCCAATACAAGTGAGACGGCTTGAGTTACTTCCAGCCCCAGCTTTTTCCGCACTATCTCCCGCCCGGCACCCAGAAATATTGTCCGAATAACAAAACTACAAACACGGAACTTTTGTAAAACGAAAGAGAAGTTTCGTTTACGCAAAACCGACTTCGAATCGTAAAACGGCCCTTGAAATTTCCACAGGTGTTCTTTCTAACGAAATGAATCCCGGGAGCTTCTCGATTATCTTCGATTTCGGTTCAGAGTCCTTGGGTATGTACGAAAGCGGTAAATTCTTTAAGAAAACGTAATTTGCGGAATTGCCACATCCGATTACAAATCTACCCAGCGATTAAAACTGATTTCTCTTCAGGTTTTGGGACGTACCTTTACTAAACTCTAAAACTCTAAAATCAATCGAACTCTATCTTCCAAACCGGAGACTCGATCCAAATATAAGACCTCCACAGAACAAGCGAGAATTAAACTGTACAAAAGATCCACACAAAGGGAGAGTTTTTCTTCCTTTCTCCCAATTCTGTCGTTTCTTTCAAAAGCGGCTTCGAGTAGTTTTCTATATTGGTTACCATATCTTTCCGTGTATTCGTTCTGCAAATTGACGGGAGCTGAATAGATTAAGCTGAAAGGCAATCTTGTCTTATCGGGATAAATCTTTGCGGTCTCAGCGACTGCTTTAAAAATAGAAACCACTTCCACGTGAAGACCTTGATCCCGAATAACTCTTCTTCTGATCTCATTGAGAACGAGTAAATGTGTAGCAATTAAGGTCTTTCTAAATAGATTTTCTTTGGAATGAAAATGATGATAAATACTGGGTTGTTCTAATCCACATTCTTTACTGATTTCTCTCAGGGAAGTTCCATGAAAACCTGATCTAGAAAACGCGATCGCTGCTCCCTCTAAAATCCTTTCACGCGAGTTCTTGTAGTCTCTATTCAAGGGATATAGAGGACTTCCGTCTTTCCTGAACACTTTTCTAGGCAACCCCGGTTTTATGGATCCCTATCTATGGAACGATCCTAAAACTTCTTTCAAATATTTTAATATCCCATCACCCAAGTATCAAAATTCTTTTTTGAAAACCTCGAAGTAATTTCTGGTCTCGTTCGGAATGATAGAAGGATAGGGCCCAAATCCGGGATGATTCTGGTTCGGATTATATTGACCCTTGTTATCTTTTCTATTTTTATCGGATTGATAACTGATCAGAGTGCTAAATAAAAGTTCAAACTTTGCAACAGCTAAAGTAGAGTCTTCTAATGTGATTTCCACTAAGAAATGATTTCCGGAACTTGTGTAATCAAATTCGTAAAAAAAGACAGGGTCGGCATACGCGGAAAAAATCGGCGCAATTTTCTTATCTTTTTTATCACTTCTGTAAATTTGAATCAGGAAAGAATGAGCGGAATCATCATGCGCCAAACCGATTCCTAATTTATATTTTCGAATTCCTTCCTCTTGGATAAAAGGAAGATGAATTTTATAAATAACTGAGTTCCCTTTGAAAACGGCTCCGTTGAATTGATGTTTGTTTTCCAAGTTATATCCGGAGTCTCGCAGAGTTCTATTCACTTCCTCCAAATAAGCTTTGAGTTCTCTTTTCTCCTCAACGGGTTTTCCGGAGACAGAAGTTCCTGCGGGTGTTTTATTTTGAGGAGCAACGGACTTAGGAAGGTAAAAAATCGCTAAAAGAAGTATTAAGCAGAAAGATTTGAGTAATTTGGAATTTAGCCCGTTCATTTAATTCTCTTCTTACGTATTGTAGTCGAGCATATACTTGATGAAAAGATTTTTTTATTCATTCATCTATCCCTTTTGTTTTTTTACGTTTTGCCGACAAATAAAACAGATATCACTTCGGTAAAATCTCATGAAATTTAAAACTCTTTCTATTTTTGTTCTTTTGAATCTGGTCTACTGCGTTTCCAATTCGAAGTACGAGTCTCTTCTAAAATCTTATGAAGAATCAAAACTGGAAAACCAAAGAATTCTTGAGGAAAAAGTGAATCTTTCTCGTTCTTTGAACGAATTAAAACGGATCCAAGAAGAATCCGAATTGAGAATTCAGGAATACAGAGGACTGATCGCTACTTTTCGTTCTCTAATCGATGCGGGTAAACTCAAAATTAAGATCATAGACGGAAGAATGGTTGTGGTTCTTTCCTCGGATATTCTCTTCCCAGTAGGCTCTGCATTCCTGTCTTCCGCCGGAATCGCATCCATTCGGGAAGTAACCACCTTGCTTGCCTCTTTGGGAGGAAAACGTTTTCAAATAGAAGGGCATACGGACGATACTCCGACCGGCATCAAAGGTTATACGAATTGGGAATTGGCGTCCTCAAGAGCTCTTAATGTTCTTCATACGATGATTAAGGCCGGGATGCCCGAGGAGAGAATCAGCGCCGCAAGCATGGGAGCATCTAGACCGGCTCTCCCGAATACTTCCCCCGAAAATCGCTCCGCAAATCGAAGGATAGAAATCGTAATCGTTCCCGACCTAACCAATCTTCCCGGAATGGATGAATTGACAAAGTATTCGAATTGATTTTTTCGAATAATATTATAAAAATTGAATCTTAAACGAAAGTATAGGCCCAGTAAATCAATAAAAGCTGAAGTGGAAGTCTTAAAAGTAAAACCCACTTGGGAGGATCGGTTTTTCTACTGGATTGATAGTGGTATAAGTTTGCAGGAAATACTGCGATCAGAAGAAGAATCACTCCCCAAGCACCGAGTCGTTTTGTATCCGGAAAAAATAGCATGATTCCGAATCCAATTTCAATCACACCGCTAAAATAAACGACTAATTTAGGATAAGGAATATAAGGAGGCATGATTCTCAGATAAAATCTCGGTAATACAAAATGAAGTATTCCCGCAATAATATAAAGGGTCGCCATCGTATAAAGGCTGACGGTTTTCAGATCTGGCATAAACTTTTCCTTTTCAAAAATAAATCCAAGTCAAAATAGAATCTCGTTTAATAAATCAAAATATTCTCTTTTCTCTTTTTCGAAAGAGATTCCTTTGTTTTTGAACTTTAATCTGAAATCCCGATATCCGAAGAGAACTAATATGTTTCCGACGTAATTCTTCCTTTCTGAAAGCGTCCCTCTTATTTAGGGAACGATTCAAAATTAAATTCATAGGCACCCTCTTCCTTGGAATTTACCGGCCATCTTAGGAAAACTCGATAAAGTACAAGAAAAAAAATCTTTTCAGAAATTTTCTTTCGTTTTATGAATCTGCATCTTTGGATTTTATAGAAGCGCCCTTCTACGATTAGGAACTCTATAAGTGAAATAGATTCTTAATTCTTCTTTTTCCTGATCGACTTTGTGGAGGAATTTCTTTCTTTTAAGATCTCATTCCATTTTTCTTTCAACCAAACACCGGATTCCTTAGTCTTACCATCCGCAAATTTTACGAGATACGGTTTTCCGGATACACTGGATTTGGAACCAATATAATCTATAAATTCCTGGATAGTTTGAATTCTTCCCTCCACCGCTTTTAGCTTTTTTTCCATGTGTGCTCTGGCTTCCTTCGGATCATGTTCGACACCGTTTCGGACGAATTTACATTCACAGGTCTGGAATACGGCCATAAGAGAGTTTAAATCATTCCTAAAATCGGAACTTTCTTCCGCAGAGGTTGAAATAAAAAAGAGAAAAGCGAATACACACGTTAGTTTCCTTATCATTGTTAACATTCCTTTAAATGATTCGAATAGAGTCTTCGCTTTTCTAAGAAAAAGATTAGAAGGCATCTTAAAAATACTTTATCTTTACTTAAAACGCCGATTCCGATCACTCTCAGATATTTTTGAGATAGATTATAGCGGCTTCGAAATGGGAGCAAACATCGAATAAAAACAAATTAAAAAGTTAAATCGGATTTCCCCAAGTATCGATTTCATGATCCACTGCATAAAGCCCCGGCGGTAAAATCCTCCCGTTTTTGGATTGATCCGCCATTCCCAAAGCCACGGACGCAAGTTGCCCGATGATCGCATCCATCCCTTCCGTCGGAACTCCGTAAAACAAAAAATTGATCGGACTCAAGTCACTTAACAGAAAAAAGGTTTTTTCGATCTCTACACCATCTTTGGAAACAAAAAAACTCACCTTTCCACCCTGATCGATCCCGGATTGAGGATCCAAAATTCGATCGAATTCCAATCGAACCGGATGACCTCCGATCTTTTTGTCCTCGGAAAACGAAAGTTCGTCGAGCCAGTGGATCAAGTCCGTGTATTCCGCGGTTTTTGTGGAACCGGAAGCTATTAAAATTTTCGATTTGGTTCCGTTGAGAATGAGATCTTCGAAATGTTCCCGTCTTAAGATCGAACATCCGATAACTCCAAGAATCAAATCCCTGGAAAGAAATTCTTCTCTTTCAATTTCACCAATCGTTCTACAATTGAATCTTTCCGATTTGGAGAATTTAATATCAACTTGTATCAAATCCTGATTGGTCCCATGCAATCTAGACTCCAAATACTTGCATAAGTAGGAACCGATATTCCCTTTTGCTCCGAGAATCAAAACCTTCCTCGAAGAAAGAATCATTCCTTGTCCGTTTAAAATCGCCTCGATCGCGTTTAATATCGAATAGGCGACTTCTTTGGATTCTTCTCTTACTTTCTGATCGGAAATTGCAATGGAAAATGATGGCAAAAACAATTTTTGATTTTTATCTTGTACACTTTTGAGTCTGTCATAACCGTTTCGAGTATGTTCTACACTGCCAACTAACGTTTGCATTAGAAAATCGGCAACCTTCATTTCAGGGACCTCTCTTATTACGGAATATTCCTTACAAAGAAACCCCATATCCTTTCCGGAAAGAGCAAACTCGTTGAAGAAAGGAGCCACATATCCCCCGTCTTCTACTAAGATCGTTTTTTCTTTTTTTTGATACGAATCCAAAAGAAGATTCAAAAAAAGATGTCCTGAAAGAAGTTTCATTGCGTCAAAAAAACCGAGTTTTTCTTTTTCCAACCGATCATACAAGTTTTTCAGTTTTGAAGAATCGCTATAAAGAGGAGAAACGGAATAATAAATCTTGTTTTTAGGTCCCATTCTAAGTTGAAGACCAGACATATAAAAATGATCCGTAGGAACGTCCAAAAGAACATCCAAATAATTCGCAGGAACAACTCCCCCGTATTTTACAAAAGCCACTGTAAGTCGTTTAGAACCGAGCCTTCGAAAAGTTTCGATCAAAGCTATAATTTCCGAAGTGATATGATGTATTAGAAAAATGTTAAATTCAATCAAATCGAAACTATGATTTTCCCGATTTGCTATTTTTTCCAAAATCGGCATTCGTTTGAGATAATGATTCAGATCCAGAGTTGTTCTTTTTACGTTGAAGCTGAAATTCAAAACACGATCCAGCCTGGAAAGATCGATGTAAACCCCTATTTCGTCCGCAAGCTGAGCCCTAACCGTAAAGCCCTCTTTTAAATGTTTCGTAATTTCTTGATCTTCTAATATAAGAAAAATCTTTTTAAATAAAGGAAGAGCCTCGACCGGATTAGTTTTTATGATTTCATCCGAAAACGTTTTATCCCAAAAAACGCTGATTTGATCCAGTTTGCCGAGAGGCGTTTTTTCAATTTGTTCAAAAACCTTAGAAAAAGAACGATTTTCCTCCACATAGAATTTTTCACCACGTTGCGCGGCGCTTAAAATTCCGTTGTTGATCGCTTCCGCGATTTTCGTGCTTCCGGCGATAAAAATCCGGGAACCGATATCATCCACGATCACGTGTGGAAGAGCCGTAAGGTCAATATTGGCTCGATCGTAATTCTCAACCGTCAATCGGAAGAAAAATTCCCCCGGCTCTTTTTGATTCGGAACTCTTTCGAGGATAAATTGATAGTCTATGTTTTCATTCGGACTTGTGTGATGAAACGGAAAAACTAACGCGCAAGCAGGGCAGGTTTCGGGATTTTCTCCGTAAAATTCCGGATGGATCTTTTTCGCCCAAACCTGCCTCTGAAAAGTTCCAAATACAGTTCGTAAATGATCCTGAAATTCTTCTTTAAAAAGGAGAATATCCTTTAGCACTCCAGCTCTTGCATAAATTTGAATATAACCAATATGCAGATTCAAAAGTTCTTGATTAATATTCGGATTGATCTTGTAAAAGATCGTAACGTCCCCGATTCCGTTCCGGATCTGTTCGAAAACTTCTTCTCCTAAGGTTCTAGAAAGAATGGAAAGTCCCGTGAAAATCCGAAGATTCTTTAAATCGAGGTTCAAAATTCCTTCCCCACCTCCTTTCAAAGTCGGTCCAAGAGAAGTTTCTAATTCCCTAAATGCGGAGGAATCAGACATGTTCAATCACTACTTTGATCGCTTCCGGTGTACGAGCGGTTGTAAACGCCTGAGAAAGATTTTCCGGAGGATACGTATGAGTCACCATTGCTTCTCCAGAGCCTCCGAAACTTTTCCGTTTTCCTGCAGGAGTTTGATGGCGAGATGAAAATCTCCACATCGGGAAGAACGAATCGATTTACCGGCATTCAAAAACTCTAATAGATCATTTCCCTTAGATTCCCCTTTGAAAAGGATTGCACTTCTCGGACGAACAAGAGAATTTTCGTGACGACGATTCGGACGAATCAAAAGATCGATTTCCTCGGAAGTTCCTGCGATTCCTAAATCGAAACGGGGCACGCGACCTTTAAAATCCTTGGAAAGAAGAATCTTTTCAGCTTCCTCAACGCTTCCATAATATACCCTGAAACGGGACGGTAGAGAAACATTTCCCGCGTTAGGCGCAACGTAAACGGTTCGATTGGAACGAGTTTCTTTTTCCCAATGAAAATCCAAATTCTCATCCGTAAATTTCAAAAGGGATAATTCGTCGACGACCAGCTCCGTGAGCCTTTCTACACCGAAAACTTTTTGTCCGTTCGTGGTTTTAAGATGTAACTCCCTATTTGAAAGTTGGATTGCACTTTCAAAGCCGGATGTAGTACTCGTCGTGTCGTAGACGATCGCAAAACGATCTTTGAGAGACTTAATACTTTCCTTTCGGAGGTCGATGGCTTCATCCGCCCCTAGATCGAGAGAAAGTTTTAAAAGATGATCGTGTCTCGCTAAAGCGGAAACCTTAAACCGGATTCCGGAAGACTCCCTAAAAGCGACTAACGCAGATACAACAAGGCTTCCCAATCTCCTCGGACCTAGGACCGCAACGTTGTCTCCGTTTTTAGGAGGAGAAGCAATCACAGCTTGTAAAGAAGCGGCGAACGGTTCGATCAAAACCGCTGTTTTATCGGGAAGATTTCGAAAAGAAATCGCTGCACTTTGAGGAGCCAATATATAAGGACCAAATCCGCCGGGCAATCGATCGATGCCTAAAACTTTTCTTTCGGGACTGTGAGACGGAATTCCTTCCTTACAAAATTCATCGAAAGGAATTTCTCCCCTTGCTTCAAACGTATCATTGATCTCCACAACGTATTTTTGTTTGATTCCGTCACGGAATTCTACGTCCTCGGCGATAACCTCGTGTCCGATTACTTGCGGAAGTGGAAATGGAAGAAACCGTCGGGAAAGATCCGTGGAACAAACTCCACAAAGTTTAGATTTTAAAAGTTTATAACCCGGGCCTAGATGCAGATATTCTTTTCCGTTTCTGAAAATGTCCCAACCTTTTTCCAAACTTCCTTCGAATTGATAATCGGCCTTTTCAAAAGTATCATCCGAACGATAGTCCATAGCTGAGAATTGAATTTTCATTACATCACCCTTGGTTAGACAAAAAATCCGGGCAAACTTAACGAGTCCAGCATAACAAATGCGAAAGGGATTATTATGCTGCGATGTATAAGAACAACATCTTAGTTTGAAAAATTCAGCTGAACCACTTTCGTAAAAAGCGTTTCAGTGCAGAACTTGTTCTTACCGATTGGAAAATACGATTCGACCTTTTCTCCAAACGGAAAACTCACCCGGCTGACAGATCGTCCATTCTTCATTAGAAGTAAGAGGCCGAGTTGCGATCACGGTGACCCTATCTCCCGGAGTTGTGACTTTTCGAAAATCCACGCTGAGATCCGCGTCGACAAGTCGGGCCTTTCCAAAGGGAGATTTTCGGGTGATCCAGGAAAGTTTTGTGGAACAGTACATATAGAGATTTTTAGAATCGCTGAAGAGAATGTTGGAAACCCCTTTTTGATGTAGTTCCCGCATCAAAGACTCAACGGTTTTGAAAAGTTCGGCTTCTTTCTTAGGAGGATTTTTGAACTTCTTCTTCAACTTTCCCAAAAGCCAACAAAACGCATATTCCGAATCCGTACTTCCAACCGGTTGAAAATCACCGAGGCTGAGGGACTTCTCCTTGATTTTTTTGAACTGTCCATTATGAGCAAAAGTCCAGTGAGAGCCCCAAAATTCCCGAACAAATGGATGCGTATTTTTCAAGTCCACTTTTCCGCGGTTTGCCTTACGGATATGGCTGATCACAATTTCACTTTTAATAGGAAGGTTTTGAACGAAGGCGGCAATTTTAGATTCTACACCCGGCGATGGATCGTGAAAAATGCGAAGTCCCTTCCCTTCATAGAACGCAATCCCCCATCCATCCTTATGAGGCCCCGTTTTTCCTCCTCTTTGTACAAGACCGGTCAGACTGAAACAAATATCTGTCGGGACATTCGCGCTCATACCAAGAAGTTCACACATTCCACTTTTCCTTGAGTGCCGTTTAATATATTAGAACAATTTTCGTAAAAACAGAGTTTTTCTGTCCAGTGATTTTTTAAGGATTCCTTGCAGAAATGACAGGCAGCTGGAAACTGAGCCGGTGATTTTACATATAGACACGGAAACAGGCTGGAGAGGAGGAGAAAGACAACTCCTACTTTTGGCAGAAGGTTTAAAAAAGCGAAAAATCCCCCAACTCATCGTAGGCAAACCCGGATCCGCTTTGGAAGGGCGGTGTTCCGACCATGGGCTTTCGTTCCAAGCGCTCAACATGCGGGGAGAATGGGATCTTGCATCCGTCAAAGCAATTCGCGCAGTAGTTGAGGAAAAAAAAATCAAACTCATCCACACACATACTGCAAAAGCGCATACACTTGCCTTGTTCGCAAAATCAAAACTTCCTAATATAAAACTCGTAGTCTCTCGGCGAGTCGATTTCAGCATTAGAAAAAACTTATTTTCAATGTGGAAATATAAATCGAAACGAAACGATCTTTTCCTAACCGTATCCGATAGAATTCGTGAAATCCTACTTCGAGACGGAGTCGATCCCGCAAAGGCCGTCACCGTTCACAGCGGAATCGATTTCTCTTTTACGAAAAAACTGCCCGATCCGACTCGCTACAAAAAGGAATTCTCGATCAAAAAAGATACAATCGTGATCGGGAACGTGGCCGCACTCGTAGACCACAAAGATCAGAAAACTCTTTTGAACTCAATTTCAAACATCGATCCTTCCAAGAACTTTAAGGTTTTTATTGTAGGTGAAGGCGAACTGAGGACGGAATTGGAAAACCTTGCTGATACATTAGGGATTTCTGATAAAATAATTTTCACCGGTTATAGAACTGACGTTCCGGATATCTTTTCTCTTTTCGACATTTTTACACTCACTTCCAAGGAAGAAGGACTCGGAACGTCGATTTTGGACGCCATGGCTGTCGGTCTTCCGATCGTCGCGACCAAAGGTGGAGGAATCGGAGAAATGCTGACCCACGAAAAAGGAGCCTTTCTTGCAGAAGTCGGAGACTCAGATTCTTTAGCAAAATATTATGAAACCCTTATGGATGACATAAAACTTCGCAAAATGTTCGGAAACTTCAACAAAGAATCCGTCAAAAGATTCTCCATCAAAAACACGATTCGAAAAACGGAGCTCGCCTATTATTCCTTTTTAGGCGAAGAGCTCTTCGGAGAAAAAGAATGAAACGTCTGCTTATCATCGACGGGCACGCATTCGTATTTAGGGCGTATTACGCATTCGGGGCTTCCAATCTCACAAATTCCAAAACGGGGAAGCCCAGCGGAGCTACATTCGGTTTTTTTAAAATGCTTTTTAAACTTCTACAGGATTATACTCCGACTCACGTAGCGATGACCTTTGACCCGGGAGGACCCTTGGAAAGAGGGAAAACCTTCGAAGACTACAAGGCCAATCGAAAACCCATGCCGGAAGATCTCCGTCCTCAGATAAAGGAAGTGATGGAAACCCTCGAAAAGATCGGCTTTAAAGTCCTGAAAATGGAAGGCCACGAAGCCGACGACATCATCGGGACTCTGTGTGAAACTTACCGGACCACCGCGAAAGAAATCCTGATCTTCTCCGGCGATAAGGACTTATATCAATTATTAGAAAAAAAGAATATAAAAATGCTTCGTGGAAAAAAAGGAGTCACCGAATTTGTGGAAATCGATTCCGCGTGGGTAAAGGAAGAATTGGGCATAGACGTAAAACAAATTCCGGATTATATGGGAATCGTCGGCGATACTTCAGACAATATTCCGGGTGTGAAAGGGATCGGCGACAAAGGAGCATCCAAACTTCTTCAGGAATACAAAACTTTAGATGGGATTTATAAGAATTTAAATAAGATCAAAAACCCCTCGATACAAACGAAACTTTCGGAACAAAAAGAAAACGCCTATCTTTCCAAACAACTCGCAACGATTCGAAGAGATCTGAAATTAGGAATCACCGAAAAAGATATAGAAACTCCCGATTACAAATCGGATCATGCGATCGTTTATTTCAAATCACAGGGTTACAACGTTCTTTCGAAAGATCTCGCGAAGTCGGCGGGAAAAGAAGTTCCCAAAGACGCTGAAGTTACCGATGCGGCCGCGGACGGAAGCGCTGAAACCAAAACGATTCCCGCAGGAGAAAAAGGAACTTATAAACTCATAACAACCGTGGAAGAACTTTCAAAAATTTGCAGAGGACTTCCGAAGTCCAGAGTTCTTTCGGTAGATACGGAAACCACTTCGCCGAATCCCGCTATGGCAGAACTTTTGGGAATCTCTTTTTCCAATCAGGAAAAAACAGGCTTCTACGTTTCCGTAAAAAATAGCGCTTCCTTATTTCAAGACAAGTCCTTCAGCTTGGAGGAAATTCGAGAACATTTGGGCCCGGTATTGTCCAGTCAAGTTCCGAAAGTCGGGCAAAACATCAAATACGATCTCATCGTATTAGAAAATCATGGTTTTATATTGAACAATATACAATTCGATACAATGCTCGCCTCCTACGTAATCCAACCCGAAGGAAGACGTCATAACATGGATGTCCTTGCAAAAGATCTTCTAAATTACGATACGATCACTTACGACGATCTTGTCGGTACGGGAAAGAAAAAGAAAGAACTGACCGACATCGATCCAGAGCAGGTTGCAGAATATGCGGCAGAAGACGCGGACATCACTTTCAGGCTCTATCAAATTTTTCGGAAGAAAATCAAGGAATCAGGAGTGGAGCCGATTCTACGGAATATAGAGATGCCTTTGATTTCCGTTCTAGCAAAGATGGAAAAGACCGGCATCGCTCTCGACGTTCCTTATTTCGAGGAATTGGCGCGCGACTTCGATCGTGAAATCCGTCACTTGGAATCCGAAATCCATAGACAAGCAGGTAGATCGTTTAACATCGCTTCTACGAAAGAACTACAGAAAATTCTTTTCGACGATTTGAAATTAAAAACCGTCAAAAAAACTCAGACCGGTTATTCAACCGATCATGAAGTTTTGGAAGAACTCTTAGGAGAACATCCGATCGTAGAAAAACTTTTGGACTATAGGAAGTACACCAAACTCAAGTCCACGTACGTCGATGCTCTTCCCAAAATGGTAAATCCTCGAACCGGAAGAATTCACACAAGTTATAATCAAACAATCGCGGCCACAGGAAGATTATCCTCCACGGATCCCAATTTACAAAACATTCCGATTCGGGATCGAGAGGGTAGGTTACTTCGAAAAGGATTTACCGTTGATTCTGATGAGTACGAAATTCTAAGTTTGGATTATTCTCAGATCGAACTTAGAATCATGGCTCATATCTCCAAGGATCCTGCGATGTTGGAAGCGTACAATCACGGCTTGGATATTCATATAAGAACTGCAGCCGCTCTGTACGGAGTTCCCGAAAAAGAAGTCACACCCGAAATGAGGGATAAAGCCAAGGTCGTCAATTTTTCCGTAATCTACGGAGTGACCCCCTACGGACTCAGCCGTAATCTTAGAATTCCAAGAGACGAGGCAAAATCATTTATCGAACGTTATATGATACAGTATCCGGGAGTGAAGAGTTATATGGATTCAATGGTCGAGTTTGCCGAGAAAAACGGTTACGTTCAAACGTTAACCGGTCGTCGTCGTCCGATAATTGACATTAATAGTACTCACAAATCCGCGAAAGAGGCAGCAAAACGAGTCGCGATCAATAGTCCGGTACAAGGAACAAGCGCGGATATGATAAAAATTGCGATGATTAATATCCACGAGGACATCGAAAAAAAACATTACAGATCCAGAATGTTATTGCAAGTTCACGACGAACTTGTCTTCGAAGTTCACAAAAAGGAAAAGGAAGAATTCAAAATCTCCATGAAAAAACATATGGAAAATGCGATGCCTTTGGATCTTCCAATCCTTGTGGAAGGAAAATTCGGAGTCAATTGGGACGAAGCTCATTAGAATCGACAACAAAACTAGAAACACGAATTATTCCCTATCTCATCCTAATTTTTAAAACAAATTAGGTATTCGTATGTGCCGCAAATCCGGCGAAATCTATAACCGATAATTCATTCTCTGAAGAAGAAACTAAACGGGAAAAAACGATAATGATGTAAGTTTTTTCGGAAATTTTTTCCTCAGCTTTTGTAACGAACACAAAGTAAAGTCCCGAAGAATAGATTAGAATTGTTGAAAAATCAATTCTAATCTATGTTTTATGAAAACGGTCGATTGAAGCAGTTTTGTTAATCTGAACTTTTTCAACAATTCTATTGCACTGAGGCCTAGTCTTTGCGGATGGGAAAGCAAAAATCGTTTACAAGAAGGTTAGATACGTTTAAAAAAATAAGTCGAAACGTTGAAAGACATGATATTGGGTCATTTCGATTCGAACGACAAACGGTATGGGCGGACCTAGTTTTGAAATTCAGCTTCGTAAGATTGCATACTTGTAGCCGATTACCACATTTCGACTTTGAATCACACTTTTTTCATCGAGGATTCTCCTTGAAAAAAAGAAATACTAAAAGATCCTGATAGAATCAGAAAACAAGAAGATTTCGTTTTGAAAACCTTCTATACTTTATATGGCTAAATCGAGTTATAATAACCCTAGATTTTTTGACTTCGTATACGACGAATTCCTAACCGCCGGCATAGATGATTCGATTTTTTCATTTCAAGAGGGTAATCTTTTTAACTCTTTAACAAGAGAGAACATTTTAGAATTGTTAGAAATCACCGGAGTTCTTCCGGAAATTCGAAAGAAAGGTTATCAAAAAGTTCAACTTGAAATCTCGGGTATGGGACAGGACTTTCAAAGGCTCGTATTAATTTTCGATAAGGAGATTTTATTACATCTTCGTTTGAGCATACAAGAATATAGGTTAGAAATCAACGATTACTACTTTAAGGAAAAGTATCTCATCATAAATTGGTTACAAACACGTCATCCGAAACGTCAATCTATGAATAAAAATCAGCTGTATCCTGGGCAAGACGTTCCAGGACTTGGAATCTTTCACCAAATTTCCGATTTTATAGGATTTTTAATCTTGTCTCTTCGATTAAACGGTGCGATAATTCGTCCCGAGTATTTTCATGATGCCGTTTTATTTTCGAAAAAATTCCGCTTCTTAACCCCGGAAGCACAAGCTCTGTTTTTTGCCCTAAGAAGGGATTTTAAAAACGAATCCATTCGTGAAATTTCCACTTATATCCACTCCGGTAAAGTTCGTAATCACAAGAACATTCTTGAATGGAAAGCGATTGAAATGATTCTGTTTTTGGAAAAAACTTTAAACTATTTCGTCTTTAATAAGAAGTTCGATAAAAAAGTAAGCAAAATCTTAGACACGATCAAATTGAGCGTTGCGGAATCATAGTTGCGAAAATTTCGGATATTGTTTTTAATGAATAAAAAGACAAACTGATGCTCAAAAATGAATATTATATTTTTTGAATATAAATATCTACAAACGATTTTTTCTATTCGTCTTAACGAAGAAAATTAATTTTTCAATAATCCCATTCAGGATATTAATGTTAATGTTATCACAATTTGATTTTACGATTCTTAACAGAAAAGGATTTACATCAAGTTCAAGTTACAAAACCGAACGTTCATCTTTTGATTTTTTTAATCAATAAAAAATCTTTGTTAAATAAACTCGACAAAGATAGTAATTTCATGGGCTGTTTCGTAAAAGGGTTTGATAACTTAGATATCTACAGCACATCCCAAAACCCGTAGAGCGCCAATAGAAGCGAGACGCTTTAGTTTTTTCGAGCGGGACCATAGGGAGCGGTGGCTTGAGTTTCTCTTGCATTTTTGGGTGGCGGAACGGTTCGGAAAAGTTCTCTCTATCAGAAAATCATACTTTTTGCAAGCAAAAAGCTCATTCTTGTCGGAATACTTGAAAAATGTGTGTTTTTGATCCTTCCTATTCCAAAACCCTTCTCAACTTGTGGGGTTGGTTATGGCTCTCTATGGGCCGCAGTATTATGGATCAAGTGGAGTCAAGTCACTAGAATTAGGAAAATTGAATGTAATAAAATCGAACGCAATAACCGGAGCGGAGAGCCGCCTATTCAAGCAATTCTTAAAGAGAACATTCAACACTCATTTTTTCCGAATCAAGTCACAGAAATTTATTTCCCATGTAATCTGAACGTAAAAAGAACGAATAAGATAATGCACAATTCAAAACCGAAGGAGTTGTTATGAGAACGAATTTCGTCGACAACCGGGTAAAAGCAGAACGAAAACTGGAGGTTCGGATCGCCGAAAATCAGTTGGAAATAGAGCGGACTCTTGCACTTCGTTACGAAGTTTTCAATCTAGAATTGGGCGAAGGGCTGCCTCAATCAGCGGCAACGCGCAAAGACAGAGACGAGTATGATCTTTTTTGCGACCATTTAATCGTGATCGATAAGAATCGAGAAAACAAAATCGTTGGGACATATCGAATTCTCCGAAGATCCGTTGCAAAACAAAACCTAGGCTTTTATTCCGACAATGAGTTCGATATCACTAAAATTTACGAATTGGACGCGGAAACCGCAGAGATAGGAAGAAGTTGTGTTCACCCCGAATATAGGGACGGATCCGTGATTTCAATGCTCTGGGCTGGGTTAGGAACCTATATGCAGAAACATAACATTAGATATTTTTTCGGGTGTGGTTCGATTCATCATACCGACACGAGATCCGCTAATGAAGTTTACGCTTATTTAAAAGATAAGAACGCTCTTGTAAGTAAAGAATTCGACGTAACTCCCCTTCCAGGTTTTGAAATTCCAGGCTTTGATCCGAACTATCAAGTGGATGATATAAAAGCCGTTTATAAAAGAATTCCGGCCTTGATTAAGGGATATATCAGAGCGGGTTCTCAAATTTGCGGAATCCCCGCTTGGGACAAAGTTTTTAAAACCATCGACTTTTTCATTCTTTTCGATGTTCATGACATACAGTCCAAATACGGAAAACGTTTCCTAGATTAAAGTCCCTTTACGTCACACCGGAACCCCCTTGACGGGAGTTCCGACATTTTATTAATATCTTTTTAAGCGTTTGCCTAGAGATATTCCTCTGATGAAACAAAATGAAACAGATTTTCAACACCCTAGTACCCGAGATCAAATCCGATTTTACTCGTTGGTTGCGATAGCCGGAATTCTGATGGTTGTCGCTTATCAATTCGGATCCTCCTCTTATTACTTAGGCTGGTTTGCATTTTTTATCAGCGCGTTTTCCGTAGCCGGAAACGACGCGGTACAAACAATCGGAACTTTTATAGAAAGTAAAAAAGTAGTCCACTGGATCTCAAAGTTAATTGTTTTAGGGGGGACCATCGTCGTCATTTTTTTAGGTACTTGGATTTGGAACGATTTCCAGATTCATTTCGGGCGTTTGGAAAATTTTCCAGAAGTTCGAAAATTCAATCTCATACAACTTTTAGCTCCATTGATTCTAGTCGTAATCACCCGACTGAAATCTCCTATTTCCACCACCTTTTTAATCTTGGGACTTTTCAGCGGAAGTAATATCGAAAAGATGCTGACTAAATCTTTTTTCGGTTACGGAATTGCATTCGGCATTGCAATTTTTGTTTGGGGAGTTTTGGTAAAAATCGATCCGAAAGAATATACTGAAGATCACATTCCAGATCCGAGAAGTGAAAAACGTTGGGCTATTTTTCAATGGTTATCCACAATTTATCTTTGGATCGCTTGGTTACGTCAAGACGCGGCAAACATCGTAATTTATCTCCCTAGACAACTTTCTATTTTAGAATTCATCCTCGCAGTCGGAATACTTGTCGTTGCTTTAGGAATTATTCTTTATACAAACGGCGGAACTATTCAAGAAATTGTAACGGAAAAATCGGATATTCAATGGTCCAAAGCCGCAACAATTGTGGATTTGGTTTACGGCACCATTCTGATTGTCTTTCATGAATGGAGTCAAATGCCAATGTCGACCACTTGGGTATTTTTAGGAATGCTCGCAGGTAGGGAAATCATTCTCAATTTCATGACTTTCAGGGATCTTCCTTATTTAGAAACGTTTCGAAAGGTAGGAAAAGACGTATTACTTGCATCAATGGGAATTGCCGTCAGCATTTTTATTTTCATCTTAGCTTCTCAAATTTACCCGGACACTGCTTCGGGCTCTTAAAGCAAAATATTATAATTATATAATGCACGGTCAAAATCTTAGACAAAATGGTACCCCTTCCGAGCTTGAAAACCGTGGGTTAGATGCGAGCGTTTACCACAAAACAAGAAAACCAACAGAAATAACGTAATAAAATAGAGTTCCCGTATTCTAAGATTTTAGGACGCACTCTGATTTGTCTCCGTTCCGGACATTTACTTGTTCCGACACGAAAATCGTTCCATTTTTTATGTTTCAGATCGAGTTACCCGACTGAATCAAATGTTTAGTTTGCCTGAGGAGACCCTATTCCAAAATTCACTTGTATTCATAAGATGAAGAAATATATACACCTATGAAATGACAAATATCTTGATAGATGAAAAAACTATCCAGACAAAGGTCCCGACTTTTACTCGGAATTCAAGGAAGATCCGGCGACTTACATTTACAATCCTTCTAAAATTTTCGTATGGCAACTTGATCAAATACATTTTTTATTCAATGTGTCCAAACAATTCACTGCAATTAAAAAGGCGCCCAAAAGGCGCCTTTTTAATCTTGGTCTATCAAATAAGATGAATGGAAAATTAAAAATTTCCAAGAACGGATTGGTATCTTTGAGCTTCTTTTTCCAGTAATTGAGCTTGTTTCAGATATTTTCGAGACTGCATATTACTTGCGAGAAATTTTCCACCCGTAGATCTTCTTGCAAGTTCCCGAAGTTCTTCGGCTCTATTCGCCTTTTGTTGTGCAATCGCTTTCAAATAATTTCCAACCGCAGCCTTTTGTTCTTTAGTAACTGCACTTTCAAAGATCGCCTTTTCCAAAAGCTGATCCTCAACTTCTTCCGACACTGCAAATAGAGAATTTGCAGCGAACAAGCCAAGAAGGGAAATTATAGAAATCAGTTTGTTTATTTTCATTATTGAAACCTCAGATAAATATTTTCTTTGAAGAATGAATCCTCAATGCTAATTTGACCAACCACCTTAAGAAATAAACCAAAAAAAAATTTGCACCTTTTTTTAACAACCCATTCAAACACTTTATAAATTCTGCATATTCTATTTCCATTAAGCACACTTGACCAAAAATGGCCGGGAAACATACATTTTTATTCCGATAAGCTTAATATTTGCGATTTTTTTCCAAAATTGCTTATAACAAACACAGTATATAAAAATATGTGCAATTAGAACACGATTGCCGAGCTTGAATACAATAGTTTTCATTTTATAAGCATTTTTTTAAAATTACTTTTACAAATGAGGAAACTATATTCATTATAACTAAGTAAAGTTTTATTTTGAAAAAAATCTGAATAAATGCTTAACTAAGCAGCTTTTGTTCAATTTTTAGGCATTTATTTTTTAGAAACAGAGGGTAAATTGAACAATTTTCAAACAAAATGGGAAATTATATGATTCTATCTTATCCGTAGAAAAAGACATATTTTAATATTGTATCGAGGTACCTCTACTGATTCCATTGTTACCCGTAGGAGTTCCTACTTTTTGATACTTTAAGAGTGTAAACTTATTTTACAGTGCGCCCAAAACCTGCGGAAGCGATCTTTAAAGAGGAGCGCCACTTTAGTTTCCTTTTGGGACAAAGCCTTATCTTCGTTTAGAATGCCAATTTCAATCACTCTAAGATATTTTTGGATAGTTTCTAGTAAAATTCTCCCAAATCCTCAAAAATAAGATAAAAGCGGAATTCACTCTAAAAAATTTTGTAGAAACTCTCACAAAACCCGCTAAGACAAATTTAGGATCTATCCCAAATCTAGATAGAAATAGAATCGTAAATTTTTTATAGACTAAGAAATTCTCACAAATTACTCCCCTTTGATATGATAGTTTATCAGCTTTCGAATGAGCCCTATTGTTGGAACACTCCCTTTTACATCTTTGTTAAACTAAAGCGTCTCGCTTCTATTGGCGCTCGGATAACTCAACGTCTCGCTTCTATTGGCGCTCGACGGGTACTTGGGATAGCTCTTAAAAAACTTCAATTCTACAAATTACCATTCCCAAAATCGTGAAGATTGGGAAAAAAGAGAGTATTATGAAATACCTTCACACTATGATACGGGTTTTAGACCTTGAAAAAGCTCTGGATTTTTTCTGTACAACGCTAGAACTCGTCGTTGTTCGTAAAAAAGAACACCCTGAAGGCAAATACACACTCGTTTTCCTATCAACGGGAGAAGTCGACGCACCCGAAATCGAACTAACTTACAATTGGGGACAAAAAGAACCTTATACAAGCGGAAGAAACTTCGGCCATTTAGCTTTCGAAGTGGAAAATATCTACGAAACTTGTTCCAAAATCGTTTCCAGAGGAATTACGATCAATCGCCCTCCCCGAGATGGAAGAATGGCCTTTCTTCGTTCCCCTGATCTCATTTCAATCGAACTTCTCCAAAAAGGACACGCACTTCCACCGAAAGAACCTTGGGTATCCATGCCCAACATTGGAGAATGGTGAATATTACTTCCTTCCGTTTCAAAACTAAAACTGAAGCCGGGCTCCAGCCTTTGTAAACAAAGACTGGATTCGACCAAACTTTCTTACAGCTCGGCCCAAAACCGGCAGAGCGACCCTTAGGGAGTCGAACTCGTTTAGTTTTCTGCTTTGTCAGAAAGATCAAGCTGCAAGATTCTGTCCCAGCTTTGGGACAGAATCTTATATCGAATTCACGTTAAGAATAGATTTACAAAGTTCAGATTCCAACTTTCTTCAGGGTGCCTCTATAAAATCCAAAGAGCGGATTCTAAAATCAAATTTTTAGATGAATTCGATTATATTATCAAATTAAAAAGTAAGAAATCGACCATCAATCTTCCCAAGTTTATCTTTAACCTTTTAGCAAGGATCGGTAATTAATTACAATTTGTTCCATATACTTCCTGAAATCCGAAGCAACGAACACCGGAAGAATTTCCCTGATCGAATCTCTCGCTTCAATCAATAGCGGGAAAAGTCCTTCCCTATTCGTGACCTTAAGCCGAAACGAATCTCTGGAAAATTCTTCATAAGAAATTTCCGATATTGAATTTCGAACTTTGTATGAGGATTCCGGATCGCAAATTAATTCGACTTCGATCGGGTCATGTACCTGAAATAGAGCGGGGTGCAAAACCCAATCTTGTGAGTTTTCCCTTTTTTGCCCTTGAGGTTGATAAAGAGGATTTTCAGCAATCGCTTCCACTCTCGTGATTTTAGGAATAACGAATCTCCTTCTTTCTTTTTTCTTTCTGTCGTAGGCGAAAAGATAATAGTCCTCCGAATTTTTTCGAATCAATCGAATCGGATCAACTTCCACCCGATAGGTTTCTTCCGGAAAGGTTTTATAATATAAAAATTGAACAGGGGATTTCGTTTTCAAAGCCTCTAAAAGTTTTTTCAGAAGTTCCTCCGACTCGTCCACTTGACTCAACGACTTTTGAGTTTTTAGATCCATTTCCAATTCGGGATAAACGTCCAGTTTTCCTTCAAACAACTTTTGAGACAAAGAATACAGTTGCAAAGAAGGAGTTTCTTGATACGATCTAAGAATCGCTTCTGCGAGCACCCGCAATTCCTCCTTTTCCAATCGCAATTCACGATTGGATATGTTTCGATCGAGAACGTAACCCTCCTGTGTGGAACGAACCAAAAAACCGAGCTCCCCCAACTCCTCCATATCTCTGGAAAGTTTTTTCCGGTCTGAATCCGGGTTTTCCAAATTCTGATAATGGTCCGGAAGCAAAGAACGAATTTTCGTAAAATTCATAGGAGAATGACGACTTAACAAATTGAATAGTAAGGCGGAAAGCCTGGATTCGGCCTTTCCGACCTCTTTTATGGGAATCGGAAAGTCGTCCTCGTCCCAATTTTGAATTTCTGACATAGCTAGAAACTTTCCAAAACTCGAAATTCTAATCAACTCGAAAACCACTTGAACCCATTTGTTCTTCCCTCAAAATCTCCTCATTATAGATTTTATCCAAAGGAATCAATATGAACACGATTTTGAATTACATAATTCCCCATGCTGTCGGTTTTATTTTCATTGCAATCGGCTGGTACATTAGTATTTTAAATGTGGGGTTAACTCGTTTTACGGAAAATGTTTTGATTACAAAATGGACTCTCAGCGGTTTGACTCTAATCTTAATCGGAGCTTATCTTCCCGAAATCTGGATCGGCACAAGAAATTTCTTTAAAAATAAGTAAGAATTACAAACCGGAAAGATATTCCGACTTTCTCTTTTTCTCGGGCGGCTTTTTTCGTTCTAACTCGTTCTCAGCCGCCCACCTTTGTAACTAGAAAAGCTAGCGCTTTTGAGGGAATCCCTCATCCAGAGGACAGAAAACTGTAAGCGGCGATCCGTTCTCACAGAGCGCGGAATCGTAAAATAACATGAGTTCGACGGCTGAAAATGAAAAAGAATTTTCTAAAAGCAGGAGTTCCTAGAATTTTAGAATTTGTTCTTAGGGAAAGTTTTAAAAGTGAAAGCATCGTAAGGTTTTTTAAACCAGAGACCAAGGAATTTGTATCCTTTATAAAATACAGAGGAATGGGTGATTGTGGAAAATATTTTCGTTACGGTCTTTCCGAAGATGAAAAACCGATTCTTAAGGAAGTACATGTTAAGTTGGAATGTAATAGGACGTATTCTTATACATCGGATGAAATTCCGCTAGAGTGGACTGAAATTTCTGTAGATTCTTCCTTCGGCGGCGGTAGGTGGATTAGAACTTTTTGATATTTGATCTGGGTGGTTTTTATTCTTTTACATAATATGGATATTTGTTTGTCATTGGGTTTGGTTCAAATTGTAATTCTCTCGAAATGAGATTTTGTCTTCTGTCAA
>NZ_QAJG01000020.1 GCF_003046425.1 Leptospira borgpetersenii serovar Javanica | reverse complement strand
CTTAAAAGAGTGCTGATTTTTGATTAGGTTTCGTGTAGGTTTTTAGTTGAGGAAACGTTCAGTGTTTCAAGTATATTTTTAAATGAGGAAATAAGACTGTCCTGTTTGAATTTCAAAAGATTCAAAATCTTTATTTTCTTATTATAATCTTCGAATATCGTTTTAAAAGCGGTCTTTTTGTCTTCCGGAAGATTTCCTCGAGAACGTTGAACCATATGTTTGATCTGTTGGATCTTAGGCAGAATCTTCTCCATCTCCTTCTCGCCCATCTGGATCTTTCTACTGATCTCTTGAAAAGCGCGATCGTTCTTAAAATGAAATCCAAGCTCCACCGTTACGTCTAATTCAGCGCTCGATCCCAAAGAAATAACGGAAATTCCTTCGTTGGTTCTGATCTTACTCGAAACTAAGTTTCCATTCGATCCGCTTAGAACTATGGATCCCAAAGTATCAATCGTAGAATTCAGAATCGCCCCTTCTAGAACGATATCCCCTTCCGTTTCAAGATGTGCATTTTCGATAAACTTCGCCTGAATTCTTCCCGTAACTCGAACGATTTCCGTACCGGAACCTTTGATCCCCCCATGAACGATCAAATCCCGTCCGACGTTCACCCCATTGCTTTCTAAGTTTCCATAAACGATAAGAGATCCGGTGCATTCCACAACGGAACCGGGCTCTATATCTCCTCGAACGATTACGTTTCCATCAAACCGAATGTTTCCGGTGGATAGTCCTACATTCCCAGCGATTTGAAGTTCGGGAGATACAGTAATTGATACTTCCGTAGCAAAAATCACTCCATTGCAGGAAGCGAAATACTCTCGAAGTTCTTTTCCTTCCTCAAAATTCGTCCTTTCATCAATATTGTTACCGATCACAAGTTTTGGTTTTTTAATCGCAGGCGCCGGTATCATATTTCCAAATACGTCAAAACCGGGAGTTCCTAGAATTCCCTCAAACTTCGTAGCTAACTTTTCACCTACTTTGACATTGATATAACGATCGATATTTCTGAAATCGGCCCTGCCATCTTCGAGCAGTTTAACTCGTTTCGCCATAGGATGATAAAAGCGGACCCAGCCGTTTTCTCCCGGAATCGGAGCCATTCCTTTTGCGATTTCTACTTTAATCGGAGTGAAATCTCCTTTTTTGCCCGCTTCCTCAAGCAACGCCAAAAC
The DNA here is from genome assembly GCF_003046425.1 of Leptospira borgpetersenii serovar Javanica. GTDB lineage: Bacteria > Spirochaetota > Leptospiria > Leptospirales > Leptospiraceae > Leptospira > Leptospira borgpetersenii. The sequence goes on along the minus strand of NZ_QAJG01000020.1, from coordinate 56,158 downwards.
TCTTCGAACCTCATCAGTTAATATCCTTTCTCTGTGGATTCCCCAGTCGAGAATGATATTCCAAAGTTTATCCTTAGATACGATTTCCCCTCTCAGATTGTAAGGCCGAACCGTTATCGTTGCTGAAAGTTGATCCGAAGAAATCGAGATAGAGACGGCAGAATCAATGGAAATTGGAGAAACTTGAGATTCCGGCGTTGGTGTATTTATAGGCTTCTTGTTCGCACTCATGATATTTCAATCTTTTGGCCGTAAACTCATTCCGTTCTTATCTCCTAGTTTTAACCAAAAGATAAGAAATTCAAATGTAATATATAGAAACCCCTTTGAAATAAAACTTATTTTTTACTTAGAATTTGTCAATTTCCTAGCACAAAGAAGACCAAAACTGTAAAATGTTACGATCCTTTAGAAACAGCCAAAGTAGCTATGAACCGTGTTATGAGTGACCGGAATCCCGAAATCAGTTTTAACAGCACGACGAATCATAAATAAAAAAGAACTTTACCACTTAAACAACAAACATCGGTTTCTATTTTTTCTATAATCTTGTCCGAGTTTAGGCATTTCCGAAAACAAATTTTTCGGAAAAAACAAAAGAGCCGAAATTTAATTCGACAAGACATACTACTCGGACATATGAAAGAACACTGTAATCAGTTTGTTTCCAAAGCCAGAATGTCCAATCTTCTTCAAAATAGCTGACAATTCCGGATTCGGCGCAATTTTGTGAGGATTTCTATACCTTTACAAAAATCACCCGTTCATTTTTGGTACCATCTTCATACATCCGAGTAATAAAGCACGTTCAAGAAAAACGGCTGGCGGAAAAAAGATATTCTCCCCAAAATTTTGCCATAGGAAAAATTTCACTCAAACGCGAATAAAAAGGACGATGATCCCCATGAGTCAACAGACCGGTTTCCAAAAAGGAAACGGAAGAATCTTTATTCTCTAAAATCAAATCCCTAAGATCCTTGGACTCTTGAGGAGAAATGACGGAATCGTCATTTCCATGGAGTAAAAAACAAGGTTTGAAAAAACGATCCGCAAAAAACGCGGGGGAAGTCTCTATGGCAAAACTTTCCGGGACAATCGCTTTGATTTCAAACGCGATGTTCTCTCGAAAATCCGAACTTTCCAAAAATTTTTTTATGAAATTCTTATCTCCTTCCTCTAAACTAGAAAAAATCTTCGGCCCCAGTACCATATTTCCCGTTCTGGAAAGTCCATTATCCAAAGCGGATTCTAAAAAATATTTTTTTAGGATCTCCGGCTGAGAGCGAATTAGATGAATGTAATTGTACATCATCACATTTACCGCATAACTTTCAATCCCGTAATTTTTTAATACGAACGGTAAAGTTTTTCTGAAATCCGAAAACGTGCCGATCAAAAACGCGGAAGTCAATATCTTCTGACATTCCTGATTTGCTAACGCGACAAAACCCATACCGGCCGAAAAACTTGCGGATAAATAAGATACGGAACGTTTTTCCAAAGCGTGGATCCGAAGAAACGCGGCGCGTATATTGGAGATCGTTTCGGAACGAATCAATAGGTTTTTCACTTCCGGGAGTTCCGGAAGATAAACACGAAATCCCCGATTTGCAAGATTATTTCCAAGTGCGAGAATTCTCTCGTCGTCGATTCCTTTAAAACTCATTCCGTGTTGGAGATAAATCACCGGTTTTTTAGTGTTTCCCGGATTTTCTAAAACCTTCGTTCTCAATGAGATCAAGTCGTCTAAATCCAAACTAATTTCCGTTATACTTGTTTGTTTGGGAATTTTTAATCCGGAATAATCGATCAAAAACGGGAATCCGCGGATGGCGCTGAAAAAGTTCATCGGCATTGCAGATTTTAGTCTTCGGTAAAAATCTCCACAATTTTTTTAGCCCATGTTTTTTTAATTGGAATCGATACGAACCGTATTCAGGGATCCTCAATTTTTTCTTTGTTAAGATTGTTTTTTAATTCGTAGACCTGATCTCGCTTTCGTAAAATGTCTTCGATTCTTAAATTCCAAAATCTTTGTCCGTCCGGATTTGCGGCCGCAGCCTTTCGAAACCAATCCATCGCCTCGTCTAAGAGCCGGTCTCAAAACCTGAAGAAAAATATCTCTAAACGATCCGGTAAGTTTTTAAAAAACGTGAAAGTTCCCACAGAAACCGTTGTATTGAAGGTTTTTCCTGTCGTTTAAGATTGTAATAGTTCCTACATTCCTAAGGTTTTGAGACCGGCTCTTAGTAACCGTTGTTTAGATAATAATACGCTATGTTTACAAACGCCCCTTCGGATCGTTTTTCGGATCGCACCAAAGCGCGCTTCCAAACCTCTAACACACCCGGTTTTATTAAATGGATTTCCTTCTCATTGTCTCCTTTTCCAAAATATTGAAAACCCTCCTCCAATAATTTCTGCACATTCGGGCCGGAATCCTTTCGGATCAAATTCAGTTTCGTAATCTCCATTGAGGAAAGATCTTTCTTGTATGAGAAAGTCCAACTCCGGTAAATCCTGTACTCTCGTAATAATCGTTTACCCATTTATTGATGAGTGTTCCTATAAACGTAGCGCAGTGTAATTGTCAAATAAGAAGAAAGAAAATAAAAATCCTTTTTAGATTCAAAAGCTGTGTTGACATATTTTACTTGGATGTATGGTTTTAAAAAAGTAAAGGTTGTATTTTTTCAAAAAACGGAATGAACATGTTGTATGGCCTTTTTGGAAATCGGATTTAGAATCCCGTCCCCGAACCTTAAAAGAAATCAATTATAGTCATTTTAGGGAGCTTCTATAAAAAATAGGTTTTAGAATTGTCGATGTCGTAAAACAGCGGTTTCTCATAAGAATTCTTTATAACGTTCTGTTGCTTTTTGATTTTATAAAGATTCAGTAAGTTCATTATAAAACGTTGGAACTCCTACGTTTTAGCAAATCGGCGTATGTTGAAAATCCTTAAAATTTTTTCATAAGTAAAATGAGATATATTCTTCCCAAGTATTGTTTTGCTTGTGAATCTTTCAAAAAATAGATCAATATGTATTGTCTGTAGGTTTCCAAATCCACCGGTATCAGTTTATGATTGAATATTTCCGGCGGTAAAAGATCGGTTTCAAATCTTCCGAGTTTAATTTCAGAAATCAACAAACCGCAGATCTGATTGGCAAACTCCATCAAAATAGAAGGCGCGTCCGCTCTTATTGTGGGATCGATATGAAAAGATTTCGCCACCATAGGCAGTAGTTTCAATTTAGTATAACCGTCCATCGCAAGAAATAACTTTCCTTCGATTTCTCCCTTGAATTCGACCATCGTACAATTTTCATAACAGAGTCCTTCATTCTTGGAAGGACCAAACGCCTCTCTCACCGCGGTTACATTTAGAGTTTTTTCCAGATATTCCGGAAAAATCTGGGAGATCGTAAGAATAAATTTTTCATCGAGTAAAGGATCGATACTCACAGACAAATATACCGATTCGGTCCTTCTTCAACGGATAATCCAAGCGCCTTTCTCGCATTCATCGACCATTCTTCCCTGCTTTCCTCCAATATGGAAATCCCCAAATTAAGATCCACACTATGTCCTTCCTTTTGCAGAGATTCCACGAGTTCCTTTAAGTTTTTACTAAAATGTTCCCATTCCTCCGGAAGGACAAAGAATGCGATCCTGTCCTTTCGTATCCTATAAAAGCGTACCTGTTTGCGAAGCACTTTAGAAGTCCAAAAATAGATCCATTTTAGAATATAAGGAAAAGGTGAATCCGTCCGAATACTTGCAAATACCAAAATACTCTCGTCCACTCGCGTCTTATCCAATTCGAACGCGTGTAGATTTCCGAATCCGGTCTCCGGATCGGAAGATTCGAATTGTACGGAAACCTGTTCTTCGTATTCCTCTTTCCAGGATTGAAATTCTCTGGAATCCAAACGACTCCATTCATTTGACAATATCTTGAGATAGCCGAAAGGTCGAACTCCGGTAGACAGAGGGATAAAAACGGAAGTATCGGTAAATCCAATTCTACCTTCCCCGATCTCTTTTAAACTTTTTTCGGTCAGCATATTTTCTTCCGGAGATTCGGGAATATGAAACACTTTTCCCCTGCGAGACGCCAAAAGCAACGAAACATCACCGCTTAAAAAATAGATTTCGACCATGTCGAGACGGGAACCAAGCCGCTCTAAAAATTTTCGGTGCGAGAGAATTAATTCCGGATTCGTTGGAATTTCCCGTTTCCAAATCGCACGAATTTGATTCGGCTTTGGTACGGAAGTAGAAATGATTCGTTCCGCGTTCGTTTTCCACTCGGTGCTATTTCGAAATATCGGACTTTCGATCTTCGCTCCTTCTATTCGAGTTTCCGACATTTGTGTTTGGGACGTTTCTATTGCAACTTGTATCGTCGAGTTCGTATTCATTCCGCAGTCTTCGCTCGAAATACGATGATTCGGCGACGGCGATTTTTGAACACTTCCTTTCAAAACCAAACCGAACAGAAATAAAAGTGAAATAGAAATTCCCCCAAAAACCAAGGTATCACCGGTAAATAAATTTTTGGTTATGCCCGTCTGCCTTTCCAAAACACCGAATGAACAATTAAAAAAAACGAAAATGATTCCGAAATATTGGATTTTCATAAGCAGATTGCCGTTAATATATTTAACGGGCAAAATTCAAGACCTCTAAACCAATTTTTATGAAGTTGTACAATGAACTGGCGGAATTCTATTTCGATATTGAAAAGCCCGCACGTAAAATCGATTCCGAAGCCAAATTTTTAGACCGCCTTTTTCGAAAACATAGGATCATGACCATCCTTGATATGGGTTGCGGCACGGGAGAACACGTTCGTTATTTCCAATCCCTCGGTTACAGACCGAAGGGTATCGATTCTTCCCCCAGAATGATCGACGTAGCAAAAAAAAGATACTCCCATTGCAAGTTCGACGTGTCATCAATGCAAACCTATCAGTCCGGTGCTCTTCTCGACTGCGTCATCAGTTTGTTCGGCTCGTTTAACTACCTTTTGACGAACGAAGAAATCGACTCCACTCTCAAACTCATGGAACAAAATCTAAAACCTGCAGGTCTTGCGATTCTTGAAATCTGGAACGCGGAACCTCTTCGAACAATCAAAAGAAAACCGATCACTCCGGTGACTCAGATCAAATCCCAGAACACTACGATTCAAAGAAACAGAGGCTTCCGTTTGGTCAGAGCGGATACCTCCACAATGGTGGAAGTGAATTATATCTATCAAATCAATACCAGAGAAATTCGAGATAAACACGTTATGCGCGTTTTCTATCTTCCCGAAATCGAAAAGATGATTCTGAGGCATAAATTTGAAATCATGCATATCTATTCCGGATTCAACGAAGCCAAATTCAAAAATTCCGCGGGAAGAATACTCCTCGTTCTGAAAAAAAAGAGCACATAGCTCAGTCCCTGGATCAAAAGATCGAAAATATAAGAACCTATTCCAAAAGAAACGAAAGTGTCGCTCTCTAAGAATCGCTTCCGCAGGTTTGGGGACGCGCTTAAAATACCAATAACTTGACCTCGCGTCGATCCATTTCGGATTCGCTGGACCGAACTCACGTTATTTTACCACTCGGACGCATGAAAAAAGTAAGTTAGACGATATTTCATAGGAGATATCCTGAACGAAATAACAAAAAACAACCTGAGCTTATCTTATTATAGTAATATATCTAACGCATACTGCAGAAAAAACGCGCCAACGTTGAAATCTCCGTCTGAACTCTGCAAATTCCCTAATCGAAGATTCCACATGTATTTCCCATTTTTCTGAATCTGTCGGATTTATTCCGTAGAAATTTTTCATTTCCTTTGCGAAAATGAGCCGCTTCACTTCGGCTGTTACTTCTTTTCAGGAAAAATACAGCGTGATCCGGGAATTGATCTGCGCCATTTTATTTTTTACTTCTTCCTGGTTTTGTGCAATCGGGTTATTGCCGATTTTTAATTCACGCAATGCTTTCATTTCGGAAAGGAACTCCGGCAATTCGGATATCCGGTTATCGTTCATCCAAAGCTCTTTGAGAATTTCCGGAATTTCCGCGAATTTATTATTCTTTAAAGATAAGTCTTCCAAAGATTCCAATTGAGCAATAGACACCGGAAGAGAGGCAAGTCCGTTGTTGCTAAGACTTAGATATTCCAATTTTTTAAAGTTTCCGAATAGATCGGATAATTCTTCGAGCTGATTTCCACCCAAGTCCAAGGATTCCAAGTTGGAAAATTGCACGAGGGATTTAGGCAACTTGGAAATTCGGTTTTCTCCAAGGCTTAATTCCTTCACGGATTCCAATTCCGCTTTCAGATCGGGCAAGTTTGAAATACGATTTTTCGACAGATCAATTCGGATTAATTTTTTCAGGTCGACGATTTCGACCGGGATCGTTTCCAATTCGTTCTGCTAAACCAGAAGGTGCTCTAAATTGGGAAAATTGCGGATCCCTCTAAAGAAGCCAGTCGATTTTCGTAGAATCCCAGTTCTTCCCAATAGAGATAGACCGCGTCGAAAACTTCTCCGGCTAAAGTTTCCCAATTCATCTTTTGCAATAGTTTAGAATACGTCGATGATTCGAAATCTCCAACGCGAACCTTCAAGAATTTATGAAATGTTTCGGAAAGTAAAGAATCCGATTTTTTTATCTCCGACTTTTCTGCGGCGCATTTTTTTTGCGACCGGTGCGGAAGAAGCTCGCTCTTCTCCTTCCATATATCCCTTCTTCAACTTCTCACTCAAAAGTTTCTCTGCTTCCTTCTGACATTCCCCTTCACTACGAATGTTTTTGTCTGCGTTTGCCCGGCTGTTCCGGTTTTCCCGTAGGTTACAGTAAAAGAAGTTTCGGAAACTTCTATGTTTCAGAACTTGTCGAATTTATCGTCTTTGTAGGTGAGGTGGTGTTTCATGTGATTTTCTTTTCGTGTATTTCCTATTATACAATGAAGGCGAATAGAGAATGATTTTTTATTGTTTTGCCTTTAAGAACAAAATCAATTGTCCAATAAAAATGCCGCCAATACTATCGCCTAAAATAGGTTTGTGATGTAAATTCAGAAATTCTGCATAAATATCTTTTCTTTCATCATAGTCGGATAGAAGGAAATGGGGAACATAGTAGTAAGACACATTGCCCGTAATCTTTTCTTTGAAACCCGCAATATAAATGGCCATACCATTTTCTTCTAAATAAATGATTGTATTTATGATATCGGTTTGCGATTCCCCTGCCAATATTCTGTTACAAGTAACTTCCAACATCCGAATGTATTCATCAACGCCTTCCGTGTTTTTGCCTTCTTTTACCATCCAATTGTATATCGTTAATATATCACCAATGAGCGTTTTATCCACACCTGAGCTTGAAATAGAAATTAGTCCTGGATTTCTTTCAGTGCCAAACTTGATTCTACAATGAACCTTTAAAATTTGCTGAAGCTCATCAGCGGTTTTTTGTTCAAATGGCTCAGAGCAGGATAAGACAAAGTCATTGAAGATAAATTTCAATTCCTTCCATTTTTCATCAAAATGTATATCTGTTATTTCTGTACAAATGGAATACAACTGTTCCTGATCGAAAGGTGTCTTAGCCAGGAACTTTAAATGCTCATACGCCGCATTTGGTTTATCCTCTGCAACACATAACATCAGCCACTTGGTCTCAAAGTCATTCTCTTCTTCCTGAAAATTTGCTTCAGCCACCGCTTGCTCATAGGCAGTAAGAGCATCTTCCCCTCTAACAAAAATATGCGTCGTCATATCCAATGCTTTACCAAGACGAGTTCGCTCGATAGAAAAACGAAGACCCTGCAAAATATATTCCTTACGCATGACCTTGTTCTCAACTATATGGTTTTTTTGTTGTGCGTTATCCGCTGATCCTTCTTGTTTTTCAGGTTTGCGCTTGCCCAAATATTTAGCTAGACTTTTTGTGAAAAGAGGCCCTATGCCATCCATAAAGCTATTACCTTCCACATCCTCGCCTTCTGGCGGGAAAAAATACAGCGATGGTTCGCCATCCGCATTATGCTCAACAGGATAATACAACCACCAAGCCTCCATATTCATCTCCAGAGGACTGCGTATGTCCTTGGCTTTGATGCGCTTAGGCCAACTCTTAGGGGGATCCAAGTCACCGTTGGTTATCGTGCAATACCCATGGTCCCCTAACTGAAACGCGTAATAGTCTCCTCCTATGATTACCTGGATATGTTCGTGATGCTGCATGAGCGAATTAAATGACTTAGGCCAATTCTTATAAGCTTTCAAATTGGGGGCAGGCAGGCTGCACTTCATGATAAACGGTTCGAGTTCTCCTGATATTTCTTTTACATCATCATCCATTTTGGTAAAATCCTCAACATCGCCAAAATCAGCAGCTCCAAGAAAATACAGTTCAAGTGTTGTCTCTCCACTCTTCGCATTTTCAATAATCTTTACTGATTGCAGCCGTTCAAAAACCGACGTCAGATATTCCTGGTAATACGGCTTATCAGTTATCAAATACTCAAAATGAGATTTTACGGCAGATCTAATATCGGTTGATGCCAGTAACCGCTTTATCCGTTCATCGTAAGTCGGTACATTTTCTGTCACATTCTTGGGGAGTGAATTTGATTTTGCCGTTCCCTCTTTAGAACTCATAGTAACGGAATCCACATATCCCTTCTTCAACTTCTCACTCAAAAGTTTCTCAGCTTCCTTCAAACACTTCTCTTCTGTATCAAAATCTTTAACCGAAGTTTGCCCGGCTGTTCCGGTTTTGCCGTAGGTTACAGTAAACGAAGTTCCGGAAACTTCTATATTCCAGAACTTGTCGGATTTATCGTCTTTGTAGGTGAGGTGGTGTTTCATGACTTTTCCCAAAAATTGAATTTTTCAGTCGATACGCATTTCGATTTCGACTTTTTCTCCCGTCTCAGATCCAGGCGTATCCGTCGAATAGGAAAAATCTTAGAATCTGTATTGTTATTTTCGCTCTACATTCTGGGATATTTCTTTTTTAATTTTCTTGATTTTTATCCTTTTTGACTTCAAGTCCATCGCGGAATTTCTTATTATCGTTTGTTTCTTATCATATGTTGTAGACAAACAATGAGGCTCATTTGTGACAAACCTATGTCTTCGTTTAATAATGAAGATAAAAAACAAATTATAGACAAAAATGAACAACCGAAAAGTTCTATTCTATCTTGGAAGAGTTCGAAAAATTCCAGTTTTTCTTCCGAAGCAGAATCGCAATAAACGAAGTCTCCGTCTTTTTCAACCGCTCTCTCGTCACGCCTTAATAAACTTTCACGGTCTGATTCTGAAGCGGATACTTCCAAAACTCGGGCCAAACAATAATTAGAACACCGAACCGTCAGAATCTTTTTTGTTTGTAACTCTTGGATTACGTGTAGCAGTCAAATTTTACGTTATGCGCGAAATGTTACAGAATCATTTTATTGCCTTTTTGTGCGGCATATAGTTGGCCATCAAAAAGGCAAAACCATACGCGTGGCCAAGGCAAGTATTATCGCAAGCAAGGATGAGACAGGATTTCGCGTTCTTACTATTTCGTGTAAGGTTTGAGACTATAAGTTACCTCAAAAATACTTTATCTTTGCTTAAAATGCGGATGCCAATCATTCTAAGATATTTTTGAGATAACTTCTAATGCTGGCTTGTTACAAAAACATTAGCAAAATTTAAAGAGATTAGATCGGTTAAATCAATGAAGAAATGAATAAACTCTTCTACTTCACCTTCGAGTTCTTCGATCTCATTGCTATTGAGCTGCAATAATGAAACCCTTCCATCCTCGCTATAATCTGCTCCGGCTTTAAATATGCTTCCACCAATTCTGGATCTTCCCATTACTTCATAATAATTCTCATCACCTTCAAGTAGTTCCTCAAACACTTTAAAAGAAATGGCTCTTTCGGTTAAAGGGTATGTAATTTCAACATCGAGATGCTGGGGATCTAATGAAATTAAAGATTTTGTATCTTTTGAAAAAAGAACAGTGCCGTACTCGGTTGTATCATCAAGTTGACAAAAGAAATATAAAATTCCTCCTGATGCTATTTCATTATCAAATTCACCGAGATTCAATTGACATAAAAAAGGAATGTCATAGCCGTTTGCATTTTTAGGATAAGGTAAGTTCTCAGGCAAATCCGGTTTTCCTCCCAATTTTGATTTCCCTAATTTTCGTTCGCTTACCGGATCAAAATTCAGACCAATTGCATTCATTTTTTATTTCCCTAATAATGAAGTTTAGAATTCATTAATGTTATAAGGAACTTCAAATCTTATACAATTTGGCTTTAAAGCTTCTATTTTTTCTTTAGCAGCTTTATTGAAATATACCATCGTACTTCTGTCCGCGTGGAAGCATATTACTTCCTTTTGTAAAGGGAATTTTAATTGCTCAGAGCATTTAAAAAGCCAAAAATTAAAATTTCTTTTGGTAGGTTTATGATTTAAAATAACAGGTAACGCTTTAAAATCTTGAAACCCAAGTTCTTCAAGAATAACAAGTATTGGTTCAGACATGAGAAGGCAACCATCCGTAATAGGATCTATTGCAACAGGGTCAGAGGTTTTAGGGTTTTCTTTATGTGTCATTTCTATCCCAAGGACCTCGCGCTCTATTCTACCTTGTAATTTGATACTTTCACTTAATTCTCCAGAAATTCCTCGGAGAATACCGATATCCTTTTCTTTAATGTATAGATGTTCAAGACCATACAGTTGATTGATTCCAAAATATTCTTTTGCCATAACATTCTTCCTTTAACCCTAAGGTCATTTGTTTGAACATAAGTTCCGTAATTCATTTGGAAGTCAATCTTTCAAAAATTGAAAATGGCGTAACTTGTAATCTCGCAACTCTTTTGAAAGTATAGTCGCATTAAATTTAGAAATAAAGATTCGATCTCTTAAGAATATCGCTTGAACTTGAAAGCATATGTTGTACGACTCCATTATGCGACCTTGTATAAGGAAATCGGAGAAAACGAATGGAGCGAAAAAATGTGAAATCCAAGAAAGAATTCAAACTCTTTCTGATGGAATTGATTGAAGATTACCGACAAAACAAAGAAATGTGGGAGTGCTGCGATATTGAAACGTTTTTAGAAAATATACTTGTGTATTCTGAGGATATTATCGGGTTTTATAGAAACTCAAATCTGGATCTAAATCCTGAGATAGCGAGTTGGCAATTGTTCGCTGATATTTTATGTGGGGCAAGAATCTATGAATAAAAGAATCAGAGCTTGTCCCAAAACCTTAAAAAAAATCAGCACAATCATTTCATAAATTCGTAATAGAGCGCGAGAATCCCCGCAGATCATGTTCCTTGGACAGTTTATCGGTTTTCAAATGGGACCTATTGTTGGAACACTCCCGTAGAAGTCTCCTCCATCCTAAGTTTTGGGACAAGTTCTAAATTTAACTGCGACTAATTGAGAAATTGATTTTTGTTAAATTTTTGATTTAACGGTTCAATAGTCTATATTAATAAGATAAAAATAAATTTCATTAGTCGCAATTCAATGGGCGCGGGTTTGTCACGACAAAATTTGTCCAAAAAGTCAAATAATTCCGGGTTTGGGGCGGACTGAAAATTTTTAGGAACGTTGATTTGATTTCAAAAAATTCTTGCCCAACCTTGATAAAAACCTATCCATAACTCCGGAGAATTTTATGTCAGAATCTTACGATCTCACTGTTATCGGAGCGGGCCCAGGGGGCTATGTCGCCGCGATCCGGGGCGCCCAACTAGGAATGAACGTATGTATCATTGAAAAAGAAAGGCCGGGTGGAATTTGTTTAAACTGGGGTTGTATTCCGACGAAGGCATTGCTTGAATCGGCTCATCTTTTAGATAAGATACATTCCGCAAAAGATTTCGGAATCGATCTCTCCGGCGCGAAACCCGATTTTCCCGCGATCATTCGACGTTCCAGAAACGTCGCAGACAGTATGGCTTCCGGCGTGGAATTCCTTTTAAACAAAAATAAGATCACCCGTAAAAAGGGAAGCGCAGTATTCAAAGATTTGAATACGATTTGGCTTCCGGATACTTCCAAAGAGGAAATTACCTCCAAACACTTTATCCTCGCCACCGGAGCAAGAGCCAGAGAACTTCCCGGTTTACCCTTTGACGAAATCAAGGTCCTTTCCTCAAAAACTGCGATGATTCAGGAAAAAATTCCGGAGTCCCTTTTGATCGTAGGCGCGGGCGCGATCGGGGTCGAGTTCGCGGACTTTTACTCCACGATGGGAACAAAAGTCACATTAGTCGAAATGATGGATCAAATTCTTCCCGTAGAAGATAAAGAGATCTCCGCATTTTTAGAAAAGTCTTTTGTTAAAAGAGGAATCCGAGTTCTCACCGGAGTCGGAGTTTCCGACCCCGTAATTAAAAACGGAAAAGTAAAAGTTCTTCTCAAAGGAAAAAATCTTCCCGAAAGCGGCGAAATATCGGAGACAGAAAAAATTTTGGTTTCCATCGGACTCGTTCCGAATACGGACACAATGAACCTGGAAGAGATCGGCGTCTTTTTACAAAAAGGTTTCGTAAAAACGGACTCACAGTACAAAACGAGCATTCCTCATATTTATGCGATCGGAGATTGTAACGGCCCTCCCCTTCTCGCACACGTCGCTTCCATGGAAGGCATTAAGGCCGCCGAAGCGATCTCCATCCAGGTTGGAAACCCTCACCACCTTAGTTATACTCCGATCAACTACGACGCAATTCCGGGTTGTACCTACTGTCATCCCGAAATTGCCTCCATCGGATTCACCGAAAAAAAAGCGACTGACATGGGTTATACGATCAGTGTCGGAAAATTTCCTTTTATCGCCAGTGGTAGAGCCAAAGCGATGGGAGACACGGGTGGTTTTACGAAAGTGGTCGTGGATAAATCTTCCGGAGAAATTTTAGGAGCTCATCTCATTGGTCCCGGTGTTACGGAACTTTTACCTGCGGTCGCTCTCGGCATCACTCAGGAACTGACCGCGAAAGAAATCGCATCCACTATCTTTGCACACCCCACGCTTTCAGAAACCGTGATGGAATCCTTCGGCGCGGCCTTAGGAGAAGCGATCAATCTCTAAAAAAATCAGTGAATCAGATTCCCAGTCAGCAAGATATCCGTTTTGTCGACCTGAAACTCCGCGGGAAGTTGCGAACTAAGTGAAAGCAAAGAAGGATCTATATCGTGAAATTTTCCGTTTTTCACATCGAAGAAATGATAGTGATCCACGATATTACTATCATAGACCGATTTTCCCAAACAGGAAAACTTGAATTCTCTCAAAAGACCGACTGAAACGAGAATATTAAGCGTATTATAAACCGTTGCAAGACTCATCTTAAAAGAACGACTATCAACCCATTCTTTGACTTCTTCTGCGGTGGGGTGATCGGCTTCGCAAAGAACATACCGACAAATCGAAATTCTTTGCATGGTAGGCTGGATGGAAACGGACTTCAATCTCTGTTCGATTTCCGTCGGGGTAAGACATACTTTTTTAGAGAATAAGGCTTCCATTCTTCTTAAAATCCCGTTTCGGGAACCTCTTCCCATAAGACATCCACAAAGCAACTTTTCGCACAATTTTATTCGTATTTCGTTACGTTCAAATTCCAAAAAATCCAGATACTTGAGCAATAGATAATTTCTGTGCCTAAAAGCGAATTGTGCTAAAATTCAAAGCGTACGAATCAGTGGTGCTTAAAGTCTGTCGAGCGACCATAGAAACGATGCAGCTTGAGTTTAACAAAAATGTAGGGATTTTAGATGTTAATAAATAGTTCTCTAAAATCCTAAAATCAAGTTTACATAAATAAATTTTGCAAACGATCCATCCAATAATTTGAACTGAAAACGTTTTGAAATCTTGTTTAGCCTACTATAATTTCGATTTTTTTATTTTATAATCGATCCCTAACTTAAATACGAAAAATTTTGGCATTTTTAAATACCGCAAACCGTTTCCTATAAGAGAGTTATTGAAAAATTCCATTGTCTAGATTAACAAAACTGCTTCGATCGATCGTTTCCATGAAACAGGGATCAATGAAGAATTCATTTTTCAACAACTCGAATACATCCCTAGGAAGCGCCAGATATCCAAGGGGTTATTGGATCAAAGCAGGCGCGGAAAGCGTTACGCTTTGTAGAAATTTAAAGGTTTTGGGCGGGCCCGCCCTTGGAACGACTGGCTTTACTGGTTCCATGTTCTTGAATGTACAAGATCGAATTGCATCCTATGACTCCTCTATCATATTCGATGATAGCACTGGCACCTGGATAAATTACCTTGATACTGATTCTGGTTCTGCTTCGGATCCTCGGGGTACAATCCATCACGAACTAACACACGCAGTAGATCATCACGTCCCAGGTTTTATCACGTTTTTCGATCCGGAATGGGGCAAGTTAAATTATCCCGGATTTCAATACGGAAATAGCTATGATCCCAAAAATCCTCCTGCTCAGAAGATCAACCCTGTTCCCGGTTTGGTATCCTATTACGCGACAGCGAGTCATATAGAAGACCGAGCTGAAATTGGAAGGGCAACTATGGCACGTCGGAGTACATACAACCGATTGGTTCGAATCTGCCAAACCGATCCAATCGTTGCGGCAAAAGTACGTAAAACGGTTTCCGAATGGAACCAGTTCTGGCCCTTTCCAGGTGCGGAAAATACGGAGTGGAAAACAAGAATGATCCAAGCAGAACAGGATTGCCGATGAGGTGATCAACGAACAAACGCGTGCTCCACAAGGACTGATGACAATGTCGCTGCCGCTCTACAAAAGACAGTTTTGAGACGGGCTTTTAGTTGTGAGTTTGTTCCCAAACTTTAAAACTGTAGGAACTCTTACTAGATTTAACAGCCAAAAGGTGATTTTAAAAACATAAAACCCCCAAAAGTGCGCCAAAATAGAAAAAGAATTCGCCGAAAAAAAAGAGAAAGACAGTCTTTTTACTTTAACTCTTTCTTCCAAATTCTGAAAATGTCTAAAAATTCTTCAGATGATACGAGCAATGAAACAAAAACTTACATCCGTCCTTCTGGCGACCCTTCTTACCCTACCCACGGCGACGCTTTTAGCGGACGAGCCGGTTGGGAACACACAAAATACCGTTCAAACCCAGGATTCTTCACATACCCAGGAAAATTCCTCCGGCAACCATGAAGAGGGGGAAGACCTTCCATATTGGAGCGTAATTCCTTTCGTTCTTATACTTTTGTGTATCGCACTTCTACCGATCGTATCGCAGACTACCTCTCATTGGTGGGAAAGCAATACGAACAAACTGATCCTCGCACTTGCTTTGGCGGCGGTTTCGTTCCTCATCCTGGTTCTACACGGATGGTTCGGTAAAATCGTTCATACTCTTGTGTTCGAATATGTTCCATTTATCATTCTACTCGGAGCACTCTTTTACATTTCGGGTGGAATTCGTTTAAAAGGGGACATAGAAGCCACACCTTTGAACAACACGATCTTTTTGATCATCGGAACTTTTCTTGCGTCCTTTATCGGAACCACGGGGGCTTCCATGCTTCTGATTCGTCCGATCTTGAAAACGAACTCGGAAAGAAAACATGTGGTTCATACCGTTGTCTTTTTTATCTTTTTGGTTTCGAATATCGGCGGTTCCTTAACTCCTCTGGGAGATCCTCCTTTGTTTTTAGGCTATCTAATCGGAGTTCCGTTCACTTGGACGTTTAAACTTTTACCGGAATTACTCATTGCGAGTATTCTTCTTTTGATCCTTTATTTTATCTGGGATACGATCGTTTATAAAAAAGAAAACGTTAAGGACCTCAAAAGAGACCATGTTCATAAAGAAAAGATCAGCATGGAAGGTCAGGTAAATTTCATCTGGTTACTCGGAGTCGTTTTGTCAGTCGCGTATTTGAATCAAAATTACATTCCTGCGATCAATGAAAATCCGTACATCGCATTTGTCAGAGAAGGAGTTTTGATCGGTTTGATTTTCGCTTCCAAATTTACGACCAAAGGCCACGTTAGAGAACATAACAAATTCACTCTTCATCCGATCCAAGAAGTCGCCTATCTATTCATCGGAATTTTTATCACGATGATTCCGGCCCTCGTTCTTTTGGAACACCATGGAAAAGAACTAGGGATTACCGAAACCTGGCAGTTCTTCTGGGTGACCGGTTTTTTCTCGGGAATTTTGGATAACGCGCCGACTTATCTCACCTTCTTATCCTTGGCAAAAGGAACTCTAGGTATGACCAACGTAGCTCAGATTCTTGCAGATCCACACGCGGAAAGCATTTTAAAAGCGATTTCGGTCGGGGCCGTATTTATGGGAGCGCTCACTTATATCGGAAATGCCCCTAACTTTATGGTGAAGTCCGTCGCGGAGGAGAATAAAGTAAAAATGCCGAGTTTCGGTGGATATATACTTTATTCTATTGGAATATTGATTCCCACTTTTCTGCTTCTCACATTCATCTTCTTCCGCTAAGAAAACACTTTCGAGTCCCTCTCTTTCCGAGAGGGACGATCGTAACCCAATAAGAGTCCGTTTTCTTTTTCGAAATTCGTTCGTTTAGAATAGAATTTATATAAAAAATTTCGAATTATTTTCTATAAACCAAAGTTCAGAATCGATTTCGCATTGATTATGCCGAACTCACGTTATTTAGTCGTCCCACTTAGAGACAAAATTTTGAACACCCTATGATGCACAGTCTCCCAGCAGAACCCGGTATTATTTCGAAATACGCTTTAGCTTTAGTCTTCCGGAGGAAAAAAAATCACAGAATCGATTCGTTTTCCCTTTTCGGACTCGATATAATTCACTTCGATCTTTCTTTCCCTAGCAGGTTTATATAAAATGAGAGCCGACATCATATCGTAAACGGTTAAAGAATAATCAATCGCAGTAACAATTGCTTGAAACGCTAAAAATCTGGATTTGATCACAGGTTTCACTTCTCTTTCTTTTCCCGCAGCCATCCATTTGTAAATTCGAGTGGAACGATTGACATTTTTGAGATATTCCAAATCAATCTTCGCTTCCGGAAGAACCGCTTCGGTTTGACGAAAGGCAATCCTAACCGGGATCCTCTTTTCCCTGGATTCCCTCAAGGCCCCGGAAAGTTGTAAATCAAACGTGTCGTCATCCAAATATTCGATTTCGTTACAGTTCGCAAAAACCGTGTTACAGATATCCCCATATTTACGATGAACAAAATACACGAGAAAAATATTTAACGTTTCCGGATGATACAAAACCTTTGCGTGATAGTCCGAGGTATTTCTAAAATAGATTTTCCTATAAATTCTTTTAAAAACATTCCAACCTACAAGACCTACATCTTTGAGAAAAGGAGGATCGGGAAGTTGAAACGAACGAATTGCGATATGAAGTTTTTCGATCACAACCTTACCGTTTCGTTTGGAAATTTCTTCCAGAAAGGTTCGAATATCCTCCAAATCTTCGGAATCAATCTTTCGAGGAGAATCTGACGTATCGATCAAAATCTTTCCTGCGTTTTCGGACATAAAACCTGCGATCTCAGATCGAACACCCTCGGAAAGAAGTTCCTCCAATTTAAGGGAAATACAATCGTTCGGATGACAGGATATCTGTTCCGTATAAATCGAATCGGATTTCGAAACCTGAGAACTTTCCGAATATAAAAACGGAAACGGGGGAAAAACAAACGTAAGGAAAGAAAAAAGGATCATCGGGGGAAAACGTTTTGACATTCTTTTTAAAAATCCTACAAGAAATTGTTGGTGGATTTTCCTCTTCAGACCAGAAACGGCAGGCTTTTAATTAATTTCGTCTCTATAATCCATCACCAGATACATTAGGGTTTCCTGATCTGTTGGGTTGGAATATTCGTGAGGAATATCGGCTCTGAAAAAAACGGAATCTTTCGGTTCCAATTCCACAACTTTTTCGCCGACTCGAAGACGAAGTTTACCGGAAACAACAACGATATTTTCAGTAGTACCGGACGAATGGGGTTCTGCGACCTCGATTCCACCCGGTTTTAAAATGAGTTCGTAAAATTCGGTTTTGCGGTTTCCATTAAACGGAAAAAGAGCACGACTGGAGAAAACTTTCGAACTAGAAAACAAAACCTTAGTGTTCTCCGCCTTCATCACGATCACACCTTCGGCGCCTTTTTCCTTGAGAAGTTCACTAAAAGGAACATTAAGACCGTTTGCGATCTTCCAAAGAACGGAAATTGTCGGAACACTTTTGCCTTGCTCGATCTGTGAAAGCATAGCCCGGCTCACTCCACAACGGGAAGCCAGTTTATCCAAAGAGAATCCTTTTGTATGGCGAATCAGCTTGAGATTTTCTTTGACAACTTCCGTGATGTGCTCACTAGAAGGAGACTCTTTATCTGTTTCTAACTCTTCCATAGTTGGGTTCATCTCCCCTTTTTGTCTAATATAGCAGAATTTTGTCAACTTAAAACTATCTCTTGGAAAATAGATTTACATAAATACTAATCACGATTATTATAAACTGGATTATAATTACTAAAAAGGAAAAATATGAAACGCATACAACACGAAGAAATCACCCAAGCCAACGAGGCAAAACTTTGGAAACTCTATCAAAACGTATCGAATTGGAAATGCAGGGAGCACGAAGTGGAAGAATTTTTTTAGAGGAAGAATTTAAAACCGGCAGCAAGGAAATGGAATGCTCAAACCCAAAAGAATACGGTTTCGTATAACGGAAGTTCGCAAGAATAAATTCTTTTCCGATCTTACCCGACTCCCTCTTGGCAAACTGAAATTCATGCACGAACTCAATAGAATGAAATTTTAGTTCCCGAGAAAAAAAGGCCATGAAATCGAAATCTATATTCTCAGAATTACAAGTTGAAGAAAGTACAGGATTCCTATTTTGGCAAATCACGAATCTTTGGCAAAAAAAGATCCGTGAAAATCTTTTGATCCTGGATCTGACACACGTTCAATTCGTGCTATTGGCGAGTTTGGCTTGGTTCGAAGAAACTTCTCAAAAGGCGACCCAAGTGCGTCTTGCCGAACACGCGAAAACGGACGTAATGATGACATCTAAGGTATTACGCAGTCTCGAATCCAAAAAACTTCTTACGAGACAACCCGATCCCGAAGATTCCAGAGCAAACTGTTTGTTTCTCACACTGGAAGGAAAAAAATTGGTAGAAAAGGCGATTCATATCGTGGAATCGACGGACAAACTCTTCTTTTCCATTCTCAAGGACGAAAAAAACTTTAGAAGTTCCCTTTTGGATCTAAGACAACAAAATGCCTAAGGTAAATTTGAATATTAGAATATTCTACGAAACTGAATCCTTTCTTTTTGCGGAAAAACCTCCCGGAATTCCGGTCCACGCAACTAAAGACTCCAAACGGGAAAATTTTGCGGATCGGCTGCAAGAAGAACTCTCTCTCGAATATCTCAGAACCGTAAATCGATTGGATCTGGACACGAGCGGTCTCGTATTTCTTTGTAAGAATCCAGATAAAAACAAAGAAGCCGATCGGATCTTAAAATCCTCATCGAAAATTTATCTCTGTGTAGCGGATGGAATCGTAGAAGAGGAACATTTCACCGAAACCTGTTATATCAAGGACGGGAACAAAAAAGTCCGTAAAGTATTTTCAGGAGGAGACAAAGCCGTTACGGAATTTTTAACCTTAAAGAGAAATCTGAAAGACCATTATTCGGTGTTACTCGCAAAACTTCATACGGGGAGGAGACACCAGATTCGACTTCACTTAAGTGAAAAAGGCCATCCGATTGTAGGTGACTACGTTTACGGTAAATCACTCGATTTGAATTCCACGACAACGAAGAAACCAATGGAAACTTCACCTTCCGATAATAGGATTTCTAATATACAAAAACGAAATTTTCTTAACAAAGAAACAATCACAGCCCCTATCCGAGCCAAACGACGAGTTTCTTTTGCACAACGTTCTCTCTTACATGCGATAGGAGTTTCCTTTAGAAATGAGGACGGTTATGAAGAAAGAATCTTTTGCCCTCCTCCTATCGACTTTCAAAAGTTCTTGGAAGGAATTTCTTTGGACTCTTCTATCTTTTCCAAATTAACGTGAGTTCGGCATAACAAATACAAAAACGATTATTATGCTGCGATCCATAGATTCCCATAACCTTACCCACAAATACTTGGATCTGAAGATAAATCTGTCGGAATTACTACAAATCCTCTGTGAAACTTACGCCCCACCCTGATTTTGGGTGGAGGGGAGAGGTGGTGGGAAGACTCGGGAGGTTTTCTTTACCACAAAATCATACTTCTTGCAAGTAAAAAGCCTCATTCTTGTCGGAACACTTGAAAAATATCAGTTTTTGATCCTTATGATCCCAAAAGCCTTCTTAATTTGTGGGTAACGTTATGATAGATTCCCAGGTAATTTTCGAAATTCAAAAGATCCAAAACGATGCAAAAAAACCTACTTTCTATTTTTAGGTTTTTGAGAATTTTTATTGGAGAACGTCTTTGAATCGATCTTGGAAACCGACCTTCCCTTTCTCTGAGAAACGACAATCACAGGATTTCCTTTTGGAAGCGTATCCAGAACCTTCAAAAGTTCGCCTAACTTTCCTCGAAACTGAAATTCAGAATCCAGGGTCAGGTCCAAACAGAAAAAGATCACCCTATCCTCTCCCGTTTCTATCAAAACGGAATTTAAATCGCGAAGAACGGCCTTATATCTGTAAGGTGTTTCGTAAAATACGACCGTATGTCCCGGTTTTAAATAGCGACTTAATTCCAACTTTCGTTCCGAAGAATCCCTGGACAAAAAACCGCAAAAAGTAAACGGAGAAGTCTTAAAACCGGAAATGCTTAAAGCCGCTCCGAATGCGGTCGGGCCGGGAGCACTTTGTACGCGTCCCCCTCTTCTTAAAACCTCCCCAACGAGTTCTCTTCCCGGATCTTCGATTCCGGGAGTTCCCGCATCGGAAACCAAAACGGTCAAACCGGAATCCACCACAATTTGACCGAGACTGCGAATCTCTTCGGGGGTTGTATGCTCGTTGCAGAGAAGAAATTGTTTGGAGATCGAAAGGGATTTAAGAAGAGTGGAAGTTGTCCTGAATTCCTCCCCTATGAGTACATCACAATATTCTAATAGATCTCTAGCCCTTGCAGTCAAGTCGCCGAAATTTCCCAAAGAAACCGAAACCAGAACGAGAGTCCCTTGTAATTCTTTTTTCATACTTTACGGATTCTCTCAAACCTAAAATTTTCCTTCATAATACGTTTCGAATATTCGCTCGTATCAAATTGATTCATACAAGAAGGCTTTCATTATGAATTTACATTAGAGTCGTTGAAAAATTCCATGATTCGGATTAACAAAACCGCTTCAAACGTCCATTTCAATGAAACAGAAACGGACAGAGAATTAATTTTTCAACAACTCTATTCAATTCAAAAAACGAAAAAACCTACACGACAACTTTCTGCAAAACGTTCCAATTTGAAACAGACTGAACCTTCGTAGGAGAAGGAGGAACAACTCCCTTTCCTCTATCCAAAAAAATTCCCATCTGTGTGGCAGAATCAAGCAAAACAAAGTCGTTGACAGAATCTCCGAAAGCAAGATCCACAAAACCACCCGTTGCAACTTTCAGTCTTTCGACCTTCCCTTTACCGTAGGTAAACGGTTCCAATATCTCCGAAGAATGGAGTCCGTTTTCAAGAGATAATTGCATCCCTAAAACCCTTTCGGCCGGAATTCCGAAAAGTGGAGAAACGGATTGAACAATTTCCTGAGGAGAAGAGGTCACAATCCATACCTCCCATTGATTTTCAAGAAGATGACTGACGAGTTCTTTCATCGGTTCGTAGATCTTGACGGAATGTAAGCCTGAATCAAACGCGTGCTCGTTCCATACCTTTCTAGAAATTTCTTTCAATTCCTCCGGAGAATGTCCGGAAAAAATCCAAGAACTCCATCGATAAGATGCCTCGAGCCCGAATTTGGATTGAATCGATTCATATTCGGAAAGAACGAGAGAACGAAATAAAGCCGGATTTTGAAAACGAGCGGAAAGAACCTTGTCTGTATTCTCCCTTAAAAAAGAGGAAACGTCTTTTTTGTAAGAGGGAACTCCTTGCGAAAGAAAAAGCTCCATCACGGCTTCTCCGAAATCGTTCCTTACAAGAGTATTATCAAAATCGAATGCCGCCTTACCGGGCGGCATTCGAAAAAGAATTTCATAGACTTCGGGATTCCAAAAATCCCGCGTGATGGGCACTTATTCTTCTATCGTCTCCCGAGCGATCGCCACACGAGCCTCGGAAGAAGATTGAAAGACCGGAAGATAGTGTTCCGGATTTAATACCACATTTTGATAACGTACTTCGAAGTGTAAGTGAGGACCGGTCGTATGCCCCGTATTTCCGGAGAGAGCGATAATCTGCCCTTTTTTCACTTTATCTCCTTCTTTCACATAAAGTAGGGAATTGTGAGCGTAAAGAGTATTGATTCCATTAATTCCGGGATGAGAAAGCAGAATCTTATTTCCATAACCGCCGTCTTTTTTGGATTCCAAAACAATCCCATCCGCCGCCGCAATCACAATCGATCCGGTCGGACAGGCGATATCCACTCCGGAATGCATTGCATTCCATCTTTTTCCCAATCGAGACGTAACAAAAGAATGCTTAAAACTGATCGGCCAAATGAATTCCCTCTGATCGGTACGAAAAATCTCCCGGCCTTTATCTTCCAAAAGAAGACTTCTGATAAAATTTTCATTATAAGGAAAGAAGATAGGCTCGGTTACGGAAATTCTTTCGTTATCAGGAATCCCGTTAATCTTTTTGATTTCATGTTCCGTCGTTCCAAAATTGTGAATCAAATCTTCGACGGATTCCTTAACTCGATTGGGAACAATCCAAATTCCCTCCAGCCCTCTGTACGTCTGAAGGTATTGATTATCCAGTTTGATTTCCTCAAGATTCGTATTGGCAAAGGATTTTATGCTGAAAAATAGACCGAGAATAAGCAACCCCGCCAGAATACAGCCAGTTTTTCTTTTCATATCATTTCTTCCAAAATATGTCGCCAAACAAAACCCCGGAGGCCCACTCAATTGAACGTCGGCAACGGAAAATAATTTCTGAAGTCACTCTTATTGCTCCAAAATTCCATTCAAGGATTTTTTCCTTCAATTTCTAAGGTAAAAATCGAAGATATTAAATGATTTTACCTATAAAATCTTTATTTTCTTTTCTAAATGTAGTTTTTTGGCTTTTTCAGAAGAATTTTAGTATATCGTTAGTTACTGAGAATCGTTTCTTACTGAATGTGAGTTCGACGGAAGAAAATCAAAGCCATCTCAATGCGGAAATTCCCAAAAAATCAGAACTACCACTATTATCTCGATCATTATTAGCCGACATGAAAACCCGCGCAGAACTTCGTTGTGAAAAGTAGTTTCAAAACATAAGGAGACGTAATCTGTGGGAACTCTCCATATTCAGAGGATTAGTGATAGTGTCACGGCAACACGTGTAGCTTCCTATAAAAAAGTTGTCAGGAAGAAGAGGAAAAAATGACAACGATCAAACGTTACAGCGAAGTGTTCAAGAGGAAAGTGATTCAGGGGATAAACAACCGTATATTGTCTTGATTCTTGGAAACATAGGAAGAGGAGTTCCGACACTTTATTTGCGGAAGTATTAGGAAGTTATCGAACCGAACCCACGTTAAAATTCAGACCTCAAACTGAATCAAACAACCAAACTTTTTATCAAACGAAAGAATCGATCGAAACCGAGTTATTCAAAAGCTCGAATTTGGATTGAAAATGAACTTTTACCGAAGTTTTTCAAAGGTAGATATATTCGCTTTAATCTTCTAAAAACCTGGATTTTAAATTCGGATCAGGCATTCTGCACGTGTCCAACCTCCCAAACCATCGATACCGATTCCTTGCAACCCAATCGTAAACAAAATCCCGAATAGGATTTGGAACCCACCGAAATAAGGGAAGAAGATTCCAAGGAAAAGTTAAATACGCACAAATTTTTACAATTGCTGTCGATTTCTGATAGAGAATCCCTTTTTCCAAAAATAAAACCGAGGACGGAGAATCTTTCAATTCTATCTTTTTTCCGAGAATTTTTTCCGCGATAGACGATTGTAAACTCGCAAACCTTAAATTTTCTTTTTGATCCCGGTTCAGAAAGAATAAAACGGAAGCATTACAAAGATTACACACTCCGTCAAAGAACACAATGGGACGTTCTAATGAGTCATCTAAAATTTCGGATTCCATCTTTTGTTTAGACCTTTTTAAAATTTCCATCAAACGAATTCCAAATTTGATGATATTCTTTAGAGTCACCCTAAATCCTGTCGAGCGACCATAGAAGCGAGACGGCTTGAGTTTAACAAAGATGTAGGAACTTTTTTAGAGGTTACTAATTCCTACAGAATAGGTACTTATGAATTTTTAGACAAATTCCCCGTTTAAGACTCAAGGAACCTCAGGCACCTTGTTTATAGTTCCCGGGTTAGAAATACACACTCAAGAATTGATTCGGCTTTCTTTTGTCTTTTCCACTTTGAAACTTCCATGATTTTTGCAGAAAAATTTTAGACGTAGTTTTTTCGTTCTTATCTTTTACGAAATATTCTTCTTTGACAATTCCTTTCACATGGATCTTCCATCGTCAAAACGAATTCTAATATCCTAATACAGAAATTCCTTAAGAGACAGTCTTTCGTTGAAGAATAATTAAGAATCTGGAACGGAACTTTTATAATTTACGGTCCGAACCACCGACTCTTGGCGCAGCACCGCCGGTTCCGGTTTGCCCATAAACCGAAACCGCTTGTTTCGGAAGGCTGGATTTTCTCCACTCAAACCAGGAACCTTGATAGGTGTGAACGTCCAAATAACCGACTTCACGTAACATTAAAGCCAACAAAGAAGATCTTGCCCCGTTGTAATCGTAGATCACTGTGGTTCGTTCCGGCATGAACGGAAAGGATCTGAGTTTTTTATTAAACTGATTTTTTTCGATTAGGTTTCCTTGACCGTCATATAAAATTCTCCAGTCCCAAAGAAACGCACCCGGCAAACGACCACATAACGTGCCAGGTTCCGGCGCGGTAAGCCTTGGAAGTCTTCCTTCATATTCTTCCTGAGTTCTTGTGTCAAAAATCTGGAGTCTTGTTAAATTCTTTTCGAGGAACGCTTTATCGACTATACCTTCCAGTTTTCTCGGCTTATCTCCGGGGCCAAGTTCCATTTCTCTGCAACCTTTTTCTTGGTCGACTCCGGATATAGGCCAACGGTTTCCGTATAAAAATGTATTTTGAAAACCGACCGCTCTCAATAGATATACCATCCTCGAAGCGAACATCCCCATCCCCTCGTCAAAGACAATCACTCGAACTGCACCTTCTTTCTGTATGAAATTTAAAATTTCTTCCAAGGGACCAGTCATCTTCTTCTGCGATTCCGGATCCGAGGCAAAAGCCTTTTTAATAAAAGGAAAACTGTAAGCTCCTTTGAGAGTAGATTCTTGATACCCTGACGCGGAGCGACAATCGATCAAAAAATCCTTATCATTTAATTCAGTTTTTATAAAATTCCAGCTGGACAAGCAAACCCACCCTTATCGACGAAACGAGTCTTTCTTTGAATTTAACCATTATTTTTTGCCCGAAAATTCTGATGTACTTTTTTTTAAAAAACATTGCAAATTTGAGGCATGGGACTTTATAAGAACCTGTCCCAAAACTGGGACAGAACCTTGCAGCTTGATCTTTCTGACAAAGTAAACTGGGTTTTTGGGACGCGCTGTAAAAAAGAAAGATCGAATCCTCCTAAAGAGATGAAATAGAAAATAACCCGAAATCTTTCTTTGTGCGTGAGAATTTAACATCCGGGGTGTAAAAGACCGATATTCTAAACAATGATACGAAAATTCAGGAATAGCCATTCTTACCCTCGAATTTTTCCGGAAAATCCAAGGAAAAGACAATTCGTATTCATTCAAATTCTCTCTCTTCTTTTTTTATTTGCGAGAAACATAGATTCCGAACCGGATAAAACAAAATCGTTTCAGGAAAATTTCCAGTCCTTCATCCAAGAATTTCACAAACATCCTTCCGAATCCCTCGTTCGATCGTTTCGAGCCAGATATTCTTCATTCGAACCGAAACCTTGCAGTTTCGAGGAATCAGAACGTTTTGAAAAGATAATCTATCTTTCTTACAAATGCAAAGAACGTAAATGGCCCGGTTTTATCTATCTCGGCGGAAGTTCAGAATTTTGGAAAAATCATTCCACGAAGATCTCTTTGGGAGAAGTTTTAAGAATCGGCAAAAAGATTTATCTCGAAGTGAAACCCTCTTACGAAGACGAACCTCCGGAAAATCCTTTTTGGAATTTTAAAAACTTCAGTACAAAAGATATCATCCCCTTCAAAACGCAGACCTCCAGAGAATACAGGGACAACTACGGACTTCAATATTACCTTAGTATCTCAAAACATCCTGCAAAAAGAGTTTTAAACGGCGAAAAAGAAATATTCTTCGACTCCACGTGCCCTTTGATCTTTTTAAAGAAAGATTCCGATTTCTATTGGGAGAAAGC
This sequence comes from Leptospira borgpetersenii serovar Javanica, assembly GCF_003046425.1. Taxonomy (GTDB): domain Bacteria; phylum Spirochaetota; class Leptospiria; order Leptospirales; family Leptospiraceae; genus Leptospira; species Leptospira borgpetersenii. The sequence goes on along the minus strand of NZ_QAJG01000020.1, from coordinate 29,454 downwards.
GATATATTATTCCTTCCAGGCGAGTTGTATTCCTTCTTCGCCTTATTCTTATATCCGAATCCGCTCCGACTTTTTGGGAAAAATTCGAATAGACGGTAAGGATACGGATCAAATCCAGGAAGGCGCTAGATATCTCGGCAAATTGAAAATTCATTCTATAGAAGCGGAAAAAATCCTCTGGCAACAGGATGCGGAAATCTACAATGAATAACAAAATACTTTTCAATATTCTAATATCCTTATTCGTTTTCTTCAGTTTCCCGCTCCCCGCTCAAAACGGGAACTCCACCGATCTGAAAGCCCTTTTGGATAGTGTAGTCATCATTCGAAGTAGCACATTTTCAGGTCAGGGAGACGGATATTCAGAAAAGTCAATCCATCGAGACGCCGGGACCGGTATTATTATTTCCGGAAACCGGATTTTGACGAACGCACACGTGGTTTCCAATTCCAATTATCTCAAAGTAAAACATTTCAATTCGAGCAAATTTTACAAAGCCGACGTTCAATACCTAGGTTTCGACTGCGATCTCGCAATTCTCAAAGTGGAAGAGGAGGAATTTTTCAACGGAGTCGAACCTCTGGAAATTTCCGAATCCTCGCCCGCTCTCGGCAGCAACCTTCTCATACTCGGTTATCCCGGCGGTGACGAAAATATCACATTAGAAAACGGAAATGTTTCCCGAGTCGAAAGGGTCCGTTATTCTTTTACCGGCTTGGATTATAGAAAAGCAATCCGAGTTAACGCAAACATCATTCCCGGCTATTCGGGGGGACCGGCCATCCAAAGCGGAAAAGTCGCCGGAATCGCTTTCCAAATCAGTCAATCTCAGGGCAACGTCGCCTACTTAATTCCTCCGGAGATCATCATCCATTTTTTGAAGGACATAGAGGACGGTACCTATCACGGTTTTCCATTCCCGGGTTTTAGTTTTCAAAGCGGTCATTCTGCTTCTTTAAAGTCCTATTTGAAAATCCCGGAAGGTCTAAACGGAATTCTGATCAATACGGTTTATCCGGATTCCTCGTTTTCGGACCTTTTACAACCGGAAGACTTCGTGTATAAAATCGACCAATCCTATCTCAACAGAGAAGGTGAAATCATGGACACGATCGGCGGTTTTATCGCGGATCTGATCGAGGAAAAATTCATCGATGATCCGGTTAAAATTTTCTTTTATAGAAACGGGAAAAACCACAAAATCGAAGGCACTCTCAAACGGGTACCAACATTAGATCTTTATAGACAACAGAATAAAAATCCCAGTTTTTTATCGGGAGGATTTTTATTCCAACCCGTCAACCGCGCACTTGTCGGCGGAGATTCCAGACTGGAAAGTTCCCTTCGTTATCACTATAGCTATTACATTCAGGACGAATTGTATCGTTTTACGGATAGGGATATTCTTCTTTCCGGCATTTATCCCGATCCCCTCAATTCCAAATACTCTGGTTATCGTTATAAAATCCTAGAATCGATCAACGATCGTACTCCTTCCGACCTCGAAGATTTGAAATCCTTATGGAAAAAATTTTACGGAAGTACGATCAGCCTGAAATTCAGAGGGGTTAATCTTCCAATCGTGCTCGACCAGGATACGATCGATAAGATCAACATTCGTATTAAAAAACGCTTCGACGTGGAGGCGGACGAATGAAACGGACTTTCTCAAAACTCACGTTCCCATTTTTCCAAGTTTGTATTTCTGTTCTATGGAGTTTAACGATCTCCGGCCCTTTAAAAGCCGAGACGATCCTAGTTCACTTTCGAAAATTCTCTCATCAAAATCCTTGGCAAAAAGGTCTTTACTATGAAAGAAAAGTTCCAGCGATCATAACAGATCGGGATTTTCTGCTCGCCCTTCTCTCTCCGGGAGAACTTCCTTTATTTTCGGAAACGAATCCAGAAACAAAGCCGGGAACTCGCTTATATCTTTTCAAACACGATCCGGAAACGGGTCTTGCTCTTTTTTCTCATAGAGGTAAATTTTCCGCCAAAAGAAAATCCCGTTTCGGTAACTCCAGATATTCTCCTTGCTCCAAATTTTTCCCGAAACCGGAATGGGAGAGTCCGGATCTTTCCAACTCTATTATGAAAATAAGCAGACCATCCGGTGCAGAAGGAAGCGAAAGAAAATTTTTATATTCCAAAAATATGATTTGTGGTTACACAGACGGGAATTGGAACATTCCTGCGGAATATCTCTTCCTGTTTTTACACTCCTCTTCAAGCAACCCGATCGTTCACCCGGGATTTTCCTTCGACGACGCTCTTACGGTTCCGGAAAAAAAATTCTATTTTCCTGATTCTTACTACGGAGTTGTGGTTTCGGAAGTATATCCGGGTGTAGGACCGGTTCACAATTTATTTCCGGGTGATGCGATCTACAGTATCAATGGAGAAAATTTCACCCATCCTCCGGATAGACAGGAGGTTTTTTCCAGAATCCTTACAAAAAATCAGCATTTGATCCTTCCGGGAAGCGTTGTGACTCTCGGCGTCTTTAGGGCCGGGAAAAGAAAAGAGGTCACGTATTCGTTAAAGAACTACGCGGAGGATTCTTTTTTCATCCCTTCCAATTCGGGGACAAAACCTCCCTCCTACTTAATCAGCGGCGGACTTTTTTTTACGGAATTGACCGGTTCATATCTTAAAGAATCCGGAGATCAATATAGGGAAAACTCAGACAAAAAACTTCTCTATCTCTACGAATCCTTCAACAAGAAGATACATCCAGAAAAAAATCGTCTCGTATTCATCAGCAGAGTTTTTCCGGACCCCGCAAACCAAGGGTTCCACGATTTCCAGGATCAAATTTTAGAATCCGTGAACAATAAAACCGTTCGTTCTCTACCCGATCTCAAAAAAATTTTAAATGAGAATCAGGACGAATATATTGTTTTTCGTTTTTCCGGAAATCGAATTGCGGCATTTTCCAGAGAACAACTCCAGAGCTTGAATTCAAAGATTCTCTCAAATTATAACCTGGATAAATTAGACAATTTACCTTGATAATATCTTGACGGATCTATTCCGGAAATGTAACGTCTGACAACGGAAGATCCTATGCGAATTCTTTTTTTAGACGACGAGGAAATGATCCGAGAACTGTTTCAGGAGATATTCGGAGTCGTTCATGACCTCACTTTGGCGGGAACTGCGGAAGAAGCTTTAGAAATCTGTAAAGACAAAAGTTTCGATCTGATCATAACAGACGTCCGTCTACCTAAAATGAGCGGGATCGATTTCGTTTCCAAGCTCCGGGACAGGGAAATCAACACTCCTTTTATCGTGATCACGGGCAACCAGGATATAGATATCTCCATTCGAGCGCTCCGGCTTGGTGCCGTGGATTTTTTCATCAAACCCTTTCGTATGGATGCGATCCGTCATTCTCTGCAAAAATTCGAGAATTTATTCATTTGTAGTCAGGAACTGATTGGTAAAAACCACTTTCAACTAACAGAGTCCAAACAACATTTTTCGATTAAACCCAGTCTTAAAAATTTAAATCAATATGTAAATCTTGTTATGCGCTCGATTTCCCTGATTCCCGGAATTCATACGGACGACATCCTTTCAATCAAACTCGCTTTGTATGAACTGCTCGGAAATTCGATCGAACACGGGTTCGCGGGAATTAATTACGAAAATAAATCGAAATTACTCTCCTCCGATGTGGATTATTTCGATCACGTGGATCGGATCTGCGACACTCTGAGCGAATTCGTTCATCTTGAAGTCGGTTTCGAAAATCAAAAAGTTCAAGTTTCTCTAAAAGATCCTGGAACGGGTTTCGATCCCAACAAGGTTCCCGACCCGGTCACCGATCCTAACGCAAGTCATCTCTCCGGCCGTGGTATCTTCCTTGTGAAAATGAACGTGGATGAACTCGTCTACAACGACATCGGAAACGAAGTCAGATTCAGCAGAACCTTAAAAAAGGCTCTTCCTACACCTTCAAAAGTAAATGCCAGCTGAAAAATAAATCCGGGAATATTCCCGGATCGACTCCTTAATTTTCCATTCCTCGATAAAAACTTTCCTTTCCCTCTGAGGATCCACATGTGCATAAGATAAGCTAATTAAAATATAAGAATATTCCGACTGATAACCCGCCGTTGCAATTCCCTCCCAACCCCTTCCCATAGGAGAGGAAGATGTAAGAATCATTCCCTGAGTCTTCCATTTTCGATTCCAACTTTTTTTGATTCCGAATTGTAGGAGTTGCATTCCCTTGTTCTCAAAATTCGGCTTTGCTACGGTTCCATCTTCTTGAAACACATTTCCTCCCTGCATCAGCAAACTTTCCATCAACAAAAAGGATGTTTTCCCTCCATAACCTCTAGGGTCGGTTCTAACTCCCGCATAACCATCCGAATTTCGGTCGACTCGCAATTCGGAATCCTTGGAAGTATAAAGTCCTCCTAAAAAATACGCTGCCTCCGGTCTTTCCAAAACCAATCGAGCGCCGATCAGCCTTCCGCTTGTGAACTGTGGAGTCGGGAATGTGCCGAGTCCGTATTGCCTAAACCCGACGACTTGAATCGCGTCCGCGTCGATCCTAAATCCAAATAATTTTGCGGATGAGAACTCGATTCCGTAATACTGAAACTCTCCATACGGACGAAACGGCTCCTCCCTTTCGAACAGCCCTCCCTTGACGGCTTCTTGCTTTGATTCTTTATACAAATAATAGAATATTCTAAAACTCTGGAAAATACGATTCTCAAGTATTTGAGCACTCCCTCCGGCTATTCTCTGGGGAGATTCGCTTCTGTCTCGTGTGGAATACAATGGAGTATTTCGCATCTGCGCTCCGATCGCCGTTACGGAAATCCCTAGCGGTTTCCAATGAATTTGAAGTTCTCCATAATTCAAAAATCCGACAAATAAAAATCCGTTCCGATCAAGCCTTTGGTATCCACGCCCTACTTCGATCCCCACTCTCAAGGATGGAGATTCCCAACCGGTGATCCACAATAACTCCCCGTCGGCGCCCCGAGTGATCGTCTTTGTTCCGATAATAGTCTCCTCGTATTGCAAGAACGGAGACATTAGTATTTTATGATACATTCGTTCTCCCTTATCCGTCCAGCCGACTTCGGGACTGAATATCCCTCGGGAAAAACTTCGCTTGGCTTCCTCCTCCCGGATTCCACCTTTTTGCGTCAATCCCCTGTAAAGGGTGGTTACATTTCCATAAAACTTAGTAGTCCGGCTCTGCATTCGGTTATCTTGTTTTTTTACGGTATCTTTACCATTCGCAGATCCTTTTACCTCCTCCGGCCCTTCCTCTCTCTGTGAGTCATAAAACCGTCCTCTTCCGGTTATTTCCCTTTTCCCGTCCTCCAACAGTAAGAGATCGTCGAGTCGATATTCCGAATAAGATTCTGGCGATATCTGTTTAGATATTATGAATATACAAAAAATCGCAAGTATTATCCAAAAGTCCCCCGTGTTCCTCGGTCTTTGCGGTAGGGATCGAAAAAACTCAATCCAGTAACCCGCTGTAGCGGAACCGCCCGTTTTTTTTTCGGTTCGGGTTCGTCTTTGTACGTTCATCTTCGAAAGAAAGCTAAAAAGTACCCGATTAGGATGAGCCAAGACACTATTTGTCCTAAGAAGTACGAAAACGCCGCGCCGTTAGGTCCGTATTCCGGTATGAGCAGATTCGCTAAAACCAAACCGCTCACCAACCGCAACAACGCCAAAAACGCAAGTATTCTTGGTTGACCTAAGGCGAATAACGCGATTCCGAACGGCGAAAACACCAACTGCATCATATAATTCGGATATAGGATCTGAAAGACCCCGATCGAGTCCGCGTATTTCCCTCGGAATAATAGATTTAGAATCCATTCCGCCGTAAAAAATCCGGGAGATAATAGTATCGCCATTCCGACGGACAACATCACGGACTTCCATAGAAACCTCGGAAATTCCTCGGAATCCACCAAACGGGATAACTTCGGATATATGAGAGAATTGAGTACCGAAAATAAAATCACGAACCCACTGAACAATTGTAAGGCGGTTCCGTATACGGCCGCGGATTCCTGTGAATGATACCACTTCAAAAAAAATATTTCCATTCTATCGGAAATCATCGCAAAGATAGACGCTAAAAACGCATATCCGTTAAACGAAGTCAACTTCGAGGTCATCTCCATAATTCCGCTTTTTTCTCCGCTCCAATACAATTGCCTTCTTGGAAACACGAAAAAAAACAGGACCAATACGAACAACGGGGACACAGTAAAGATCGCAAGTATATCCAAATGTCCGAGCGCCCTTTCTGTAAGTTGATCCGCGAAATACAAGACCAGAAGCCGGATCAGATTCGTCAGAGGATTCCAAAACGAGAGAGAGATATAATTTCCGAAACAGATAAAGATGCTTTCAAAAAAAGTATTGAATGAGAGTATAAAACTTCCCAATACGAGAAGCGCGACCACGATCGAACTTTCCTTTAAAAGAACAGCCCCCATAAAACTGATACAGGTCAAAGCTCCAAGCGCACCTAATTTGATTATCATGGAAGAAGATAAAAGGATTCCGATCTTTCGTTTATCTCCAGTGATGGGAGCTAAAAATTTCACGAGCGCTGCGGGTAATCCGAACTCCGCGATCGCAAGTAACACCGGAAGAAATCCCGCATAATATTGAAAAAGTCCGTTCTCGCTTTTTGTGAGTATGTTTACGGAATAGACCATAAACACAAGATTGAGCAGCGAAGAAACCGCCTTGGAAACGCTGACAAAAAGGGATGACTTAAACATTCCGGATTTACGGAATTGAAACCAAAGGTCCGAAATTTTTTGCATCTTCCCCGAGAACTTCGACATTCTATTTTTTATCAGCCTTTTCCTTTCTCTTAACCAATATGTATGCCGAGAAAAAGGCGATATAACTACTAACGATCCCGTACCGGAGGTATCTTGCAACCGGATTTTCCGGAAAGAGCCTTTGGACTATGATTCCGGGTAATATGTAAAAAAGTAGAATTCCCGAAATTAAAACCGCCGCTCTTCGGATCGTCTCCGCTACGGAATCTACCTTCTTCCAATCCAAAGTATAAAATTTGGAAAATAGTATTCCTATCGTAAATCCTCCTAAAGCGCCGCTTGCAGATATCACTTGCTCATACGACTTTATTTTCGCAAGCGATTCCAAATTCGAATGCAGAAGTACAGAAGGCAAAGTCAATACGACTACGACCAAAGAAAGAGTTTTTGTATTGGAAAGTGTCTGACCCTTGTAAGGTGTAGGAAATTCAAACTCCGGAAAAACTCGGAATATAATTTCTATCAAAACGATTACTATAAGCCCCAAAATAATACCACCCAAGGTATCTCCCGGATAATGCACTCCTGCATACATTCTTGAAAAGGGCATAAACAATATTATAAAAAGTGAAAGTACACGAATCGTTTTATTTTTTACGTGAATCAGTACGAGCCCCCATAGGACGACGGATGCTTGAACGTGTCCCGAAGGAAACCCGTACGATGTTTCACTGAGAGTTCCGGGACCAATCCAAGAAAGGGAGGGTCTCGGACTTTCAAACAAAGCCTTCATCACTCCGTTGATAATTCCCGCAGTCATAAACCCTGCTCCAAGTCGGATTCCTAATTTTCGATCGACAAAGACATAAACGACGGAAAGAAAAATCATACCGAATGTACTTCCACCCAAATAGTGAAAAAGCAAAGTAACAATACCTAAAACCGGATCCAAAGCGGACCCGTGGAGTGTTTGTAAAAACCTCTCCCCAAACCAAAACGAATCTTGAAACCAACCTATCTCCCCACTCATCCTACATATCTCCTAGCTCATTCTTATAAACATCGATCTTATCCCGCACCGCAAATGATCCGATTCAAAATGCGGTTTAGTTCTTAGAAAGATGAATTCGTTCCTAAAAATCCAACTTGATGAATTCGATTCCATTCGGTACAATGAATTCTAAATCTAATATTTATTGAACGTTCGTTCGAAAAGTAGACCTTACATGGAAACCCACACAGAATCCGACTCTCTTGACAGCCTTTTTCTAATTCCGAGAGAACCAGTAAAACAATTCTTAAAAGCCCTTCTTCACCTTGTTTATTCTGTGGAAGTTACCGGTCTTGAAAACGTTCCGCCATCGGGCGGCGCGGTTCTGATTTCCAATCACACGGACAATCTGGATGTAATCGTACAGGGAACCTCCGTTTTGAGAAAAGTGATTTATCTCGGAAAATACGAATTGTTTCATCCTCAAGAAACCGTTTTGGATATTCTGAACAACCCGAATTCTCCCTTGAACAAATTTCCCTTAAGTCTGGTAAAACAAACCTTGGTAAGCACCCTGAACGCTCTTGGAAATCTGCAGGGAAAACAACTTATGCACTGGGGAGGTTATCCAATCTTAAGGGCGCACAATGTGAAAGATGCAAAATCCGCCGCGGTCTATTACGAAGACCTCGAAAATTACGTGGCCGAACTCATCCAAAAGGGAGAACTCATTTCGATCTATCCCCAAGGAACTAGAACCGAAACCGTCATTCCCGGTTCGTTCAAAGCTCTTGCGGCAAAACTTGCGATTCGTACCGGAGTTCCGATCATCCCAAGCGGAATCAAAGGGGCTTGGAGAATGTTGAAACCGGAAGCTTTTTTGTCCGGCAAGGCCTTCGGCACGAAGATTACGTATAACATCGGTAAGCCGATCTATCCCCACCAGTTCCCTAAAGTTCCTCTTAAAAAAGCCGCAAAAATCGTCACGGAAGAATTGGAAAATCGAGTGAGAATGCTCATCGATTCCCCGGAAAGCTGAACTCGAATTTTTTAATTTTAGAATAGAAGTATTTTATATGGAAACGCAAATTTACACTCCAAAACACAAAGTTCGTTTTATCACGGCCGCTTCTCTTTTCGACGGTCACGACGCTTCAATCAATATCATGAGGAGAATTCTTCAGGCGTCCGGAGTCGAAGTCATTCATCTCGGTCACAACCGCTCCGTGAAGGAAATCGTGGAATGTGCAATCCAAGAAGACGCTCAAGGGATTGCCATCACGAGTTACCAAGGTGGTCACGTAGAATACTTCAAATATATGATCGACCTCTTGAAAGAAAAAGGCGCAGGTCATATCAAAGTATTCGGCGGTGGAGGTGGTACGATTCTTCCTCTTGAAATCAAAGAGTTGGAAACCTACGGAGTAACCCGCATCTATTCTCCGGACGACGGTAGAGAACTCGGTCTGCAAGGAATGATCAACGATCTCATCCGCAGATCGGATTTCGTTCCCCCTCTTACGTTCAACGGCACTCTTCATCCTTCTCTAAGAGACAAAAATCCTCTTGCGATCGCACAATCGATCACTCTCGTGGAAAACACGTTCGAAAGACAGGAACTCGAAAAATCGTCGCTAATCGAAAAACTCAATTTTCCTCCAGGATCGAAAGCCGTTCCGATCCTCGGAATCACGGGAACCGGAGGTGCAGGCAAATCCTCTTTGACCGACGAACTCGTCCGTAGATTCCTAATAGACTTTCCGGATAAATCGATCGCTATCCTTTCCGTGGATCCTTCCAAAAGGAAAACCGGAGGCGCGCTCCTCGGCGATCGAATTCGAATGAACTCTATCTTTCACAAAAGGGTTTACATGAGGTCCTTTGCGACGAGAGAAGCCAACATTGCGCTTAACAAAAACGTTAAGCGCAGTATAGACGTTTTAAAATGTGCGGGTTTCGATCTGATCATCGTCGAAACCGCGGGGATCGGTCAGAGCGATTCCGAAATCACCGAAGTCGCAGACATAGCTTTGTATGTTATGACTCCCGAATACGGAGCCGCAACTCAATTGGAAAAAATCGACATGATCGATTACGCCGATCTGATCGCCATCAACAAATTCGACAAACGAGGAGCACTCGACGCTCTGAGAGACGTGAAAAAACAATTCCAAAGATCCAGACAATTATTCGATCGAAACTTGGATACAATGCCCGTTTTCGGAACCATCGCTTCCCAGTTCAACGATCCGGGAACCAACCTTCTTTACGGCAGCGTAATCCGTTCCATTTCCGAAAAACTGAATTTAGGCTGGTCTTCTTCCTACGGTAAAGAGTCCGGAATGAGCGAGAAAATCTTCATCATTCCTCCGGACCGAGTCCGTTATCTTGCGGAAATTCGGGAAGAATGCCGTCGTTACGATCAATTCACGGAAGAGGAATCCGACAAAGCCAGAAAACTATTCCAACTTTTCGGAGCCATCGAAGTTTTAAAATCGTCCGGGCAAGACACAAATATTCTAAAATCAGAATATTCTAAAATTGAAAACTCCCTCTCTCCCGAAACCAAAAAAATTCTTTCCGGTTGGGAAGAAAAATTGAAGAACTATCAGGGTGAAAATTTCACATACAAGGTCCGCGACAAGGAAATTCAGGTGTCCAACACATCCACCTCCTTGAGCAATTTAAAAATCCCGAAGGTCGCCGTCCCAAAATTCAAAGACTGGGGAGAAATCGTTCGTTGGTCGTTTCAGGAAAATTTTCCCGGGGAATTCCCTTTCACCGCAGGAGTTTTTCCGTTTAAAAGAACCGGGGAAGATCCGACCCGTATGTTTGCGGGAGAAGGAGGACCGGAAAGAACGAATGCGCGTTTTCACTACGTGAGCCTTGGAATGCCCGCACAACGTTTATCCACCGCCTTCGATTCGGTCACGTTATACGGAGAAGATCCGGGAGAAAGGCCGGACATATACGGCAAGATTGGCAATTCAGGCGTCAGCATAGCAACCCTCGACGACGCCAAAAAACTTTATTCCGGTTTCGATCTCTGTAATCCCACAACTTCCGTCTCAATGACGATCAACGGCCCCGCTCCTATGATTCTTGCGTTTTTTATGAACACAGCGATCGATCAAGCCTGCGAAAAACACATCAAATCGACCGGGAGCGAAAAGGAAGTCCGTCAAAAGATAGAAGCGATCTACAAAATAAAAAATCTTCCCGTTCCTATATACAACGCTCCGATCCCGCAAGGAAACGAGGGGCTCGGTTTATTGCTGTTAGGTGTTACCGGCGACGAGGTTTTGGAAAGAGAAGTTTACGAAAAGATAAAACAGGAAACCTTAAAAGTCGTTCGAGGAACCGTGCAAGCGGATATTCTCAAAGAAGATCAGGCTCAAAATACCTGTATCTTTTCCACCGAATTCGCCCTCAAGATGATGGGTGATATTCAGGAATACTTTATCACCAATCAAGTTCGTAACTTTTATTCGGTTTCCATTTCCGGTTATCATATCGCCGAAGCCGGAGCCAATCCGATCACTCAGGTTGCATTCACTCTCGCAAACGGTTTGACCTATGTAGAATATTTCTTAAGCAGAGGAATGAAGATAGACGACTTTGCTCCGAACCTTTCCTTCTTCTTTTCGAACGGGATCGATCCGGAATACGCGGTCATCGGTAGAGTTGCGAGAAAAATTTGGGCAAAAGCAGTAAGACATAAGTACGGAGCTAACGACCGTTCTGCGATGCTCAAGTACCATATTCAAACCTCCGGAAGGTCGTTGCACGCCCAAGAGATTGCGTTCAACGACATTAGAACCACTCTTCAAGCCCTTTATGCGATTTACGACAATTGTAATTCCTTACATACGAATGCGTACGACGAAGCAATCACCACTCCGACGGAAGAATCCGTCCGCCGTGCGATGGCGATTCAACTCATCATTAACCGGGAACTCGGACTCGCAAAAAATGAAAACCCGGGGCAAGGTTCGTTTATCATCGAAGAACTTACCGACTTGGTGGAGCAAGCAATCCTACAGGAGTTTTATAGAATCTCCGAAAGAGGTGGTGTTCTCGGCGCCATGGAGATGATGTATCAGAGAAATAAAATCCAGGAAGAATCTTTATATTACGAATCTCTAAAACATAACGGGGAATTTCCAGTGATCGGCGTGAATACTTTCCTAAGTAAAGAGGGTTCTCCTACGATTATTCCGGAAGAAGTAATCCGCTCCACCGATTCGGAAAAACAAACTCAAATCGGAGCGCTTCGAGAATTCCAGAAACGCAACGAAAAGGATCTTGAAGACCGTTTGAGAAGATTAAAATCCGTTAGCCTTTCGAACGGGAACATATTCGGGGAATTGATGGAAACGTCCAAGAAAGTTTCCTTAGGTCAGATGACCCACGCTCTCTACGAGGTCGGCGGGCAATACCGTAGAAGTATGTGATCCAAGTCGCAAATAAAAGTAACCTAAAAATCGGCTATAAATCTTTTTTTCAAAAACTTTTTGTTGTATCATGCAGTAACCATGGTAAATTATTTTTCTTCGATCTTTTTAATCGTTTATATAGTTCATTTGTATTCAATCCAACATCCTGATAATCATATCTCTCATAAAGTAGATTGTAAGCAGATTGGTGAAACCCGTTATTAACCAAAAAAATAAAATCGTTTTTAGCTATTGCCGTTGACTTCTTTGTATTCGCAAATTCTAATTTTATTAACCCAGACAAAATAGGATGATAGTATTTTTTCCTAATTGGAAGAGTCTTATTATGAATTAATATTTCTTTGACTTCTCTAATAACAAGAAATGTAACATCCGAATTGCCTTCTTTTTTTCTACGTTGTACAAATTTCTTTGAGTAGCTATCACAAATATTTTTCGAAAAACAATTGTTTACTGACAATATTTTGTTTTTTAAAGAGCCTTTGAAAAAAACTTTTTCTTCAAAAATAAAAAATTCCTCATTAAGTTTTTCTTCCGTAAATATTTGTTTATAACCTATTTTTTTTAATGTTTCATGAATAATAAGAATATTTTCCGGTTTTCTAATCCATTTATTTTTACTTAAACTTTGGTGTCTTTGCTGATAAATCTGTTCATTCCGTTCAATGAACGGCCCATTATATTCAGGAAGTTCTATACCGCAGTTAATAAAAAAGAAATATAAAAAGTTGAATCTGAATTTCATAATTTTTTTCCACATTACTCTTAATAAAAAAGTCTTCTAGACGTTGCGGCCGCAAGCGCATTAACGCAACGCGGTTGCACACGAGGCTTGAATGTCTCGCAAATCGAGTATGCGTTCCGGAGGCCAAGCGAGAGTCTCGAAATACCGCGAGAAGCCGCAATTGTACAATTTGATATTACAACCTATTTTTTTGCTAATCCCTTAATTAAGGAACTTCTATAATCGAGGTCCTTCTCATTCCACCAAACATATTGATTTTTTAAGATCAACATTAAAAAATGGTTCATAATATTCCTCTTAGGGAACGCCTTATTGATCTTTACCGAACAATTGAATGTTCACGATATCTTTCTTTAGATCGAAAGATTTGTCAGTAAATGCTATTGCAGTAAAAATTTCAAGATCGACCATACTTAAGGTTTCTTTCTCAAAACCGTATAGTCCGTTTAAATACGAGATAAATAAATCGCTTTCCTTTCCTGTACGAAAAATTTTACGCCCTCATTACAAACATTCTGATTTATTAATTCCATATTCTTATCGAATCCACAACTAATACCTTTTACCATCATCACTTTAAAGCCCACAATACCGTTATTGCATATTGATCTTAGAACCGGTCTCAAAACCTTAGGAATGTAGGAGCTATTACAATTTTAAACGACGAGAGAAAACCGCCAATGCGACGGTTTCTGTGGAAACTCTCACGTTTTTTAAAAACTTGCCGGATCGTCTAGAGATATTTTTCTTCAGGTTTTGAGACCGGCTCTTAGATTAAAGCAAGCCATTATAGTTTTCATTAAATTTTTCGATTTTAAAAGTCAAATTGACAAACTCGTTATCCTTTCGACTGGATAAAAGATCTGGATATTTTTTACTAAAAAATAAGATAAATTTCCCTTAAAGTATTTGAATTTGTGCAATTTCACCTAACTTCCCCCGAAAAACGGACACGGTTATGAAATGGTTTTCTCTGCAAACTCGACGGGTTTGAGATAATCGAATACCTTCCACTGTAATACCTTTCGATATAGTCAAATAGAAAATATTGTGCTTCTTTCATTGTGCTATATTTTCTTCTGTAGATCTCCTCTACTTTCAAAGTTTTAAAGAATGATTCCAGGAGACTCAAGCGGAACGCTCTCTATGAATCGTATCCCGGGAACATCGTCATAACAGTTATCTTTCTCGCTCATACTCTAAATGAACTATTTCGTTGAACAAAAGTCGGCGAAAATCTCCGATTATCAGTTTCAATGGCATTTCGGATCGAATTTATAGGAAAAAATAATTGACTCTGCTTTATTCATATATATACCAAAATATATATGAATAAAGCTAAAATTTTTAAAAATGGGGATAGTCAAGCAATTCGTTTACCGAAAGACTATCGTTTCAAAGGCAAAGAAGTCTATATACGAAGGGATGGAGATAATGTTATCTTAACGCCAATAAACGATGCGGTTGATCGTTTTTGGAATACGGTTAATAGCTTTTCTGACGATCTTATACTTGATCGAAACCAACCAAACGAGTATGGCAAACGAAATAAAATATGACTCAATACTTATTAGATACGAATATTTGCATTTATATAATAAACCAAAAGCCGAGATCTGTTTATAAAAAATTTAAAAAGATCAAGTTAGAAAACATATTTATTTCATCAATTACGGAATTTGAATTAAAGTATGGTGTTCAAAAAAGTCTTCATCTCGAAAGGAACTTAAAAATTTTAGAAGAGTTTTTAAGTTATTTGAATATTCTTTCATTTGTTAGTGAAGACGCAAATAAAGCTGCAAAAATTCGAGTAGAATTAGACAAAGTAGGGAAACCAATCGGTCCTTTCGATCTTTTAATAGCTTCTCAAGCGTTATCGAATAAACTTACTCTCGTAACAAACAATGAAAAAGAGTTTACTCGGATCAAAGATATTAAAATTGCAAACTGGCTTTAAAAGATGCTGACCAATGCCTAACTTCATTTCCTCGCTCCGTTCGAGATTGCTAACTCCGGACTAAAATCTGGGAACTGAGAACATAACAAAGCAAGTAGCTATCCTCATACCGTTCCAGCTTACCTACGAATTTGGCTCGTATAACTTAGAGAATTTTCAAACAAAGTCCAAAATCCGTTTCGATGAGCAAACAGCCCGACTTTTCTATAGAACATTCCAATACCGGATTCGGATAATTTCCGAAGTCTTCGCTTAACAAATATTCGTTCTTGCCGATCGTATTGTGCGGAAAAACCGGAATATTTCTTTTTACGATTTCAGACAAAGGAAGAATCGTCTTCGTAGAACCGTAAATTCTTTTATCAAGGGAAAAAACGTAACCGATCTCAAAGGGAGTTATTGTCGTCTACGATGGGTCCCACAATGGACCGTTTTCAAAGCAGATTCGTAATCGCTCCGTTAGTCGCCGATTGAACCAGTTTTGCGTATTTCGCAAGAACCCCGGATTTATATCTCGGTTCAATCGGTTTCCAATTTTTTAGCCGTTTCTGAATTTCTTCCTGAGAAATTTCAACTTGGAGCAAATTTTTACCGGAATCGATAGTAACCGCATCCCCATTTTGAACGATCGCAATCGGACCTCCATCAAATGCTTCGGGAGAAATATGACCGACTACGAGACCGTGCGTTCCTCCACTGAATCGACCGTCTGTCATCAGACCCACGTCTTCTCCCAAACCTTTTCCGACAAGCGCCGAAGTTACCGCGAGCATCTCTCTCATCCCGGGACCACCTTTGGGACCTTCGTAACGAATGATAATCACGTCGCCCGGTTTAATTTGATCCGTCATGATCGCATTGAAACAATCGTCTTCGGATTCGAACACTTTCGCCGGGCCCGTGATGGAAATTTTCTTCAAACCGGAAATTTTAGCAACCGCACCTTCCGGGGCAAGGTTTCCTTTCAAAATCACAAGAGGACCGGAAGGATGGAGCGCCTCCGATTTTTTACGGACGATCGTCTGGTTTGGAACGAGATCGGGCATATCCATTAGATTTTCTGCAATTGTTTTTCCCGTAACCGTAAGACAATCACCATGAAGCATTCCTTCTTTCAAAAGATACTTCATCACACCATGAACCCCACCCACTTTGTCGAGATCGGTCATGGCGTATCTACCACCCGGTTTCAAATCCGCAAGGTGAGGAGTTTTTTTACTGATTCGATCAAAGTCTTCGAGAGTAAGATCCACACCAATCTCTTTCGCGATCGCAATCAAATGAAGGACCGCATTGGTTGAACCGCCTAACACAAGCACTACGGTGATCGCGTTCTCGAAGGCTTTTTTGGTAAGAATTCGTTTCGGAGTGATTCCCTTTTGAATGAGATTGATGAGAGCTTTTCCCGCCTGGTAACAATCCTCCGCTTTTTTAGAACTCACCGCGGGCATGGAAGCCGAACCTGGCAGACTCATCCCAAGAGCTTCTATCGCGGAGGACATCGTATTTGCGGTATACATCCCCCCACAACTTCCTGCGCCAGGACACGCGTTCTGCTCAATTCGAATGAATTCTTCTCTTGAAATTTTACCTGCATTAAATTTACCAACAGCTTCGAAGATAGAAACGATATCCACGTCTTGACCGTCGCAATGCCCCGGAAGAATGGTCCCCCCGTAAACGAAAATAGAAGGAGCATCGATTCTGCAAAGAGCCATGAGACATCCGGGCATGTTCTTATCACAACCTCCGATCGCGATCACTCCGTCGTGTCTCATCGCGTTGGAAACGATTTCGATTGAATCCGCAATCACTTCTCTGGAGGGAAGGGAAAAATGCATCCCTTCGTGACCCATCGTAATTCCGTCGGAAACCGTGATGGTTCCGTAAATTTGAGGAACTCCTCCCGCCGTACGAACTCCCTCTTTGACTTTTTCGGCCAACTTATTGATATGAATATTACAAGGCGTCACTTCGCTCCATGTGGAAGCGATTCCGATTATCGGTTTGTGGAAATCTTCGTCCGTAAAACCGACCGCACGAAGCATCGCTCGATTGGGCGCGCGGTTATCTCCGTCCGTAGTCATCGAACTTCTTTTTTTTAATATATCGCTCATAGGTAGCCTCTATCTTAGTCGTTCCTAAAACGTTCGTTTTGGACGAGTTATAGAAGTAGAGTTTTGCGGACTCTCCTTCCGGTCAAATGGAAAAGCTCAAGTAGGTTCCGAGAATTTTTAGACCTCGTTCCTATTCGCTTTACTAAAAATCGATTTCATCCCAAGCGGTTTCAAAAACTGCTTCTCCAAACGATTTCGTTTTACAACAATGTTAGATCATATGATCGCTTTTATTCAATGCGCTCAGCTCATTTGAATCTAAAAATGGGGGCATATCAGAAGCAGCACTGGTCAAAAAGAAAACTCAAAGCACGGTTGCTCCCGATATGGGTAGCAACGTAAGTCAACGCCTCCTAGACAATGTGTAAAGTCCTAACAACCGATTTCCAATCATTTGCCGCTTAAAACATGCCCACCATAATGACTCATACTGCGATTCCGATCTCCTTTTGGATCGCGCTTGGAAATAAATTTATTCCCACCCGACTCCTGATAATCGGAATTCTTTTTTCGATTCTTCCCGATGTGGACGTGATCGCGTTCCAATTCGGGATCCCTTATGAAAGCGACTGGGACATCGAGGATTCAGCCATTCGATTTTGTTCTCATTCTCTCTAAGCGTTTTAGCCTGCGTTTTAGTTCGATGGCTTCGCGCGAGAATAGAAGCCGTGTTTTTCTTTTTGTTTCTTTCGATTCTTTCTCACGGAGTTCTGGACGCGATGACCGGCGGAGGACTCGGAGTGGGATTTCTCATCCCCTATTCATCCGAAAGATTTTTCTTTACGTTGAGACCAATCGCCGTTTCACCCATCGGAATCAAAAATTTTTTGACATCGAGAGGCCTGGTAGTTCTGAGATCGGAACTTTTCACGGTATGGATTCCGTTGTTATCGATCGCAGTTTCGATTTTTTTAATACGAACTCGGAGGATCGATGTGCGTACCAAGGATTAAAAAATCGGAATCCACTTTGCCGACATTCCGAAAAACTCACGGATAGCGAGCAAACAATCCTCTGAAAAATCAATATTAGAGTTGTTGAAAAATTAATTCTCTATCTCCATCTGTTTCTGTTTCATTGAAATTGTCGATCGAAGCAATTTTGTTAATCGCCACCATTGAATTTTTCAACGAATCTAATATAGGAAAGAATGGCGTGCCTCTGCGGAATTTTCTGAGTTTCTAATTCGTATCTGAGAAATGAAAAATGCAAAAATAAGCGCAGAGTCGCGCTCTCCACTCCAATCTGCAACGAACAATTTTAATATTTCTGTATATTCAAGTTCTATTCTATTTCTCATTGTAGGGCGCCGAGTTGGTATGTTGCATCGCAGCATTTCCGTTTCGATCGCTCACGCTGGGATCGGTAAAAATAGTAAGCTTAGAAGTGAAACCCAAAAGCCGGTCTAAAAAACCTCAAAAGAAATTTGTAGAAGCTCCCGCAGATTAAGCCTCTTTGACGATTTTTAGACTTTTTGAGTGATTTTTCTCATCGTTTAAAAACGTAGAGTTCCCACATTGGATAATTTTGGGACAAACTTTTAACTCCGAAAAAATCCAAAAACCGTTTCCAGAAATCAATGATGTATTTCCAATCCGTAA
Source organism: Leptospira borgpetersenii serovar Javanica (assembly GCF_003046425.1). GTDB lineage: Bacteria > Spirochaetota > Leptospiria > Leptospirales > Leptospiraceae > Leptospira > Leptospira borgpetersenii. The sequence continues at coordinate 10,797 of NZ_QAJG01000020.1, read as the reverse complement.
GCATTCGTTTTAAAAAAAGATTCATCATACCCCTTTCGATCTGTCTTTTTTGCAAACTCCAAGCCCAACCTAACAAATATCGTACGGTATTCTACCAAATTTGAGTTTGAAAGAAATGGGCATCTGCTATTTTAGGCTTTTAGAATGAAACAATTTATAATAGTACTTCGATATCTCACTCCGATCGAAACGGTGGACGAGTACGTGATCGCGCACAGGGAATATTTGTCCAAAGGATACGAACAGAAATTACTACTCGCATCCGGACCTCAAGAACCTAGAACCGGCGGAATCTTTATTGCAAGGGCAGGATCCCGCAAAGAAATACAATCCTTTTGCCAGGAAGATCCTTTCTATAAAAACGGAGTCGCTGAATATCAGATTTTAGAATGGAACCCGGTGAAATATCAAAAAGAATTTGAATTCTGGATTTAAAACTTACTCTACTCATAAACGTCTACGAATTGTTCTTTACCCTTGTCTGATGGAAAAAAGATTTTTACTTAGAACGTGGTTCTTGATTTCTTCGTAAACCGCCAAGCGGCCAAAAGTTCGGTTCCAAATTCCTTGTTCAATCGTTCCACTCCGAAAGCAAGATGGATCACGTCTCCGATGATAGTGTATTCTTTTCTTGATTTCGATCCTACATTATCCGTTATCACTTCTCCGAAATGAAAGCCGATTTGGGTTTCGGGAACGTTACCTTCTTGATTTAAGAAACCCACTTTTTTCGAAGAATCTCTTAAATTTGCAAATATCCAAGAACATCACACAGACATGTTTGGATTCGGAAAAATTTTCATTCTTCTGTTCTAGAAGAAGACCCATAACGTCATACGAAACATGCTGCACGAACCATACTAAGTTCTTCTCCTAAGCCGAATCCATTGCCAAAATCAAAGATTTTCGGAGCTTGCATTTCCCACAATACCCGCACGCCATACCCCCAACGTAAAAACAAAAGGCCTTTAGAAAAGAAAGGAGCAACAGAGTTGAAAAAGTGAATCGGCATTTTGATCGGATGATTGGAAATAAAAGAAACCGTGAGAAAAGTTAGCTGCACCTCCGGCTAAAACCGGTAAACGCGCTCAGCCAAAATTCAAGACGAAGAATCGAAAGAATGATAAAAATCAAGTAAGAGCCCGTCCAGCGCCAATAGAAGCGAGACGTTGAGTTTCCCGAGCGCCAATAGAAGCGAGAGGCTTTCGTTTCCTTCGCGGTCGACAGAACACCTCATAAGTTGAGTTGAAATAGTAAGGATCAAAAAGGCACATTTTTTCAAGTGTTCCGACAAGAACGAGGTTTTTTACTTGCCAAAAGTATGATTTTCTGATAGAGAAAAAATCTCCCGAGTCTTTCCACCTATTTCGCGACCCGTAGAGAGCGAAATAGAGTTTATTCACCCCTCCATCCAAAGAAACTCAATGCAGAGCTTTCCTATGGGTCGCTCTGCAGGGCCGAGCCTGTTTCACGGAGGCTTGTCGGAATTCCGACAAGATCCAAGTGATTGTGGGATTGGTTATGATAGAGAATATTATGCTTCCATTCAGAGAGCGAAGATGTTTTCGTTTCCCCCACGGGCCTTCTTGACTCCGTCGATTCAAGAATATCATATTCGGAACTGTCTTACGTCCAGGAATCATACTCATCTAAGGATCGCAGCATAAGTATCACTTTCGCATTTGTTACGCTGAGATCACGTTAGTTACTATGAGTTCGTAAATTGCAGTTACGACGTTAACTCCAAGAGCGGGTAAAAAGGAAATCGGCCGCCCGTTACCCGATCAATCCAATCATGAAAAGACCATAAATACAACGGTCATCAAAGTAAACACAAATTAGATCGACATCTCCTAACTCCGACCCACAAACGTTTAAGTCCAAATTAGATATAACTTTCGAAACGGGCTCCTTAACTTCGCAAATTTTTATATAAATCGATTTGTTTAGACTTTTCGGACGTTTCATTGCGTAAAATCGAACCTCAAGTCCAATTTTTGTTCTCAAGTAAAAATTGCTGAATACGAATTCCGGAGGCAGAAGCTAATCCGTCTTTGGTTACGGAGCGCAAAAGAAAATCAAACTCTTCGTTCCAAGAGTTCCTTTTTATCCTACCTTGCCTCAAAATTCCCCACTTAACGGAGAGAATTTTTTCAGCGCAATTTCTCTGCCACTCATTTAATAAATTAGAATTTAATAATTTTATAATAGAATAAATCCTGAAACGGTCCATAGCCGGATATCGAACGGAAAGTTGATCCTTATGTCCTCCGCATCGAACGAGTAAAAACTCGTTCAAAAGAACAACCGGAGTTTTAGAGGTGATTCTCAACCAAAAATCGTAATCCTCGCAGGCAGGAAGTTTTTCGTCCATTCCCCCTAGATTTTCATAGAGATCCTTTTTCAAAAGAACCGAAGAAGGGGTAATGCTACAAAACTCAAGGCTTTGTTCGAAGATCCATCCGTTTTTTTTCGAAAGATGAACGGGGGTATTAACTCGTTTTCCATTTCGAATCCAAATCTCTTGGGATTGAATAATTTCCGTTTCCGGATGTTTTTCACAATACTTCCATTGACGTTCCAATTTTTCGGGCAGCCATTCATCGTCAGAATCCAAAAATGCAATCCAATCCCCCGCGGCCTTTTCCACTCCCCGATTTCTAGCGTGACTGACTCCTTTATGTTCCAAAGAAAGTATTCGGATTCCATCGAAAGAATTCGGAAAAGTTTCTTGAATTTTGAAAATCGTTGAATCAGTCGATCCGTCGTCGACTACGATGATTTCCTTGGGTTGAAAAGTTTGTGCCAAAACGGAAGAAATCGCCTTGATAACTTTATCTTCCCGATTGAAAGTCGGAATTACGACGGAAACCGTATTCATGACCTTTTTTTAAAACGTTTTTTTAGAACTTCCTTTGCAGTTTTTTTTCGAATCCGTATTTGAGAGCAAATTTTTCTAGGTTCCGGATCCAAAGGCCTTCGACTCCAAAAATTCAAAGTTCGAAATGGATCCGTCTTTTGACGCAAGGTACATTCCGTTTTTAGAATATTCTTACCCTTGACAGTTCGAAAAGCCATGTATTCTCCCTTTAATCCCTTCACTATACGCGGATAGATCTTTCGAGATCTGCCCGAGACGGAAATCGACAGTTTACTTCGGCGGTCCATTTCCCGATTCGGTGTTATGAAATACAACTCCGGCCGAGACTCCAACGTCATTTTACCGCTTCCCTCCAAAACCCAAGCCTTATATTTGCCTCTTCCTGGAGGGAAGTAAATACCGGATCGAAACATTTTTGCAGGAAAAAGAAACCAGGAACTAAACAGCAGAACCAGAACAAAACATAAATAAATTATAATATTCTTTCGACTAAAACAAGAATACCGTTCCGCAACGAACGTAGAAACCTTTGTTTCCGTAAAAAATGGGAACAAAGCAATCCATTGAAAATAAACGGCTCTCAAATAAAACCATTCTTGAAAGAAGGAGTACAAAAATATGGCCGCAACGGAAGAGAAAAAAACGGAAGAAACCAAAATAGGTCGATCGCTTTTTCTGAATTTCAACAACTCATAAAAAAGGAAAAACCATAACAAAGAATAAAACACCACTCCTGTAATTCCGAGACCGGAAAAAACCTGCAAGAACTGATTGTGAGTCGTATGATATAAGGACGATCTTCCTTCGAAGTTTAAACAACATTCGTTGTACCAACCGTAACTCTCGAAACCTCCACCTAACAAAGGTTTTCCGATCCCAAGCGTCAGCCCTGCTAAAAAATGAGAATACCTTTCCGGATCCACCGAACCCACACGCATCCAAATTACGGAAAGCGGAAATAAAATTCCTCCGACAACTAAATGAGAGGCAAAAACCGCCGCAAATATACGAGACGTATTCCGATTTTTAACAAGAAAAAGAGGAAGAGTAGAAACGGAAAGAATACAAAACGTCAAAAAAGAGAACATACCTCCTCTGGCTCCAATCCAAAAAAACGTCACTCCAAAGACCAAAAGAACGGTCGATAACCAAAACCATTTTCCTAATTTAGGCGAAAATTCCCTATTCGTTAAAACTTTCGATTTTTTTAATATTCTAGTTTTAGAATCCCCTAATCCCGCAAAAACCCAATAAAACAAAAAAGGAAGGCCAGAAATCAAATAGATCGAAAACCAACTCCGGTTCCAAAACAAGGACTGAATTCCGAATTTCGGTAAAAATCGTTTCAAAGAAGGAATCAGGGAGTGCGACAAGGCAAAGAGTTTATATCCGTCCAGCCAATAATGGTAAAGATTTAATATTGATTTTACGACCGGCGAAAAATATTCCAACCAACCGACGACTATCGATACGATCATCCCGGCGACAACTCCCAACGCAAAAACGCGATAAACCGGGTTTGTAGCAGAAAACGCAGAAACATCTTCCAACCAATTCTTACGCGCAACCAATCCGAATAAAAATAATATCCCCAATAACAGAAGTTTAATTGGGTAAGCAGGTTCCAATTCGGTGGAATGTAAAAACCAAAACCAACCTTTTTGATAAAAGCGAAAATCCAAAAACAAATCTGGATTCGCGATAAGACTCAAGGCCCCCACACCGAAAAATAAAAGTAATAGAATTCCGATCGGATGTTTCCAAAACGTATCCGTGAAAATCTTATTTCCCCGAAAGTAGTTTTCGACTACTCCGCGAATACACCAGAAAATCCAAAGGCAATCCTGCAATTCCAGAAATCTTCCTCCGGGATGATTTCCAAAAACAACCCCCGAAGCGGCGAGAAAAAAAGTCGCAGCCAATGGAAATAAAACGTCCAAGACCGCAAAACATACAAAAAGAAAAACAAAAACGATCCTAAATTTCCAAGGATAGAAAGAGAGTAAAGGGAGGATTAATAGAACTCCAAAAACAGCCCAGAAAAAGGATCGGAAGCCAAGAGAGGAAAACGCCGGAAGAAATGGACTCCGAATCCGATTTTTCATAGGGATACAAAAGCCCGAAAGGTGTTTTTACGAAACGACAAAATCAAATCGAAGTTGGGTGGGATTTTTTTGTTTCCAGAAAAAACTATTCTCCGACAATAGTAATTGCGTTTTATTTTATGCAACAACTGGAAGAATCCACAATCTACCCCAATAAAAATTCCTTTCGAGTCGAATTTCGCAGGAATATTTGTTCCGTAGAAACCGAGGAAATTCAAGAAATTCTTTCTCAAATCCGGGAGGTCCGTCCGGATAACGTCATTTTAGATATGACTCCCGTGGTGGCGATTCCCTCCATGGTTCTCAATCGCATTTTAAAATTTATTTCCGAATTGAAAAAAGATCAAATTCAAATTTCGGAAGTAAAACTGAGCGAAGGTTTACAACTCGTTTTTTCCAGACTCAAGATCGACTTAGGATGAAATTTTCCCTTTCCATCCTTTTATCCACTTCGATTTTATTCCAAGCCATCGTTTTTTCCAGCGGCCTATTCGGTTGTATTCTCGTAGAAAAGGCAAAAATCTGCGAATGCAACCACGGAAGCAAAATGCAGAAACACTCGAACGAAGAAGACAAAAACTTCTCCAAAAAGGTCCTCTCAGAAAATCGATCCGTCGTTTCTAAAACACTCCCGAATTGTCATTCCGCAAAATCGGGAGAAGTTCACATTTGTTCCTGCAAAAAAACGGAAAATAAACTTTCTCAATTGAGCGCGTTTTACTCAATCCTTTTTTCTCAAAAACAAGGGAGCGATATCGAGCACCACTTCGACTTCATTCAAATCATTATTTTAGAATATTCTAATTCCGGAATTCTATCTTTTTTCTCTCCGCTAAAACCCCCTCGATCCTCTTAACGCGCGCAGATACGAGCTTTCAGGAGTTTGCGGAGCCGATCCGCGTTTTTCGAAAGTTCGTAGTTTGGAAACGATTGTTTCTTTTCGTTCGCGGCGGTGTTTACCGTTTAATTTCGGTCATTACCCCGCACATTCGCGCGTATTCAAAAAACCGGCAAATTAGATTCTATATTCAGGACACTCATTATGTTTAAAAAAATTTTCGTTTTCATCGCGATGATTTTCGTGTGTTCCCTCTTGGTTCATTGTCCCTGGAATAAAAAGAAGGACGATTCCGATTTGATGTCCGTCGCGGCTCTGCTCGTTCTCGGCAACAACCAAGGAATTCAATTTTCGGCTTACGCCGGAACCCAAAAGTTGGAATGTGGTGCAACCTTAAAAGGTCATGCGAGCGTTCTCGAAACGGTTCCGTTTGTTCCGAACGCTCATATTGCCGAAAGTACGACGTTTCAGTTACACGACTTTCGTCTTTTTGTTCATGGAATTTCCTTGATTCAAAACTCGGGAGAAGAAATTCCCCTCTCTCTGAATCAGGACGGAAAATTCCAATCCGGAGACATCGCTCTTTTGGATTTCGAAAACAAAACCGGCAAGTGCAACGGAACTTCGGAAACCAACCATCTCGTTTCGGCCTTCATCACTCCAGGCACCTACAAAGGAATCAAGTTCATCGTAGGATTGCCTGAAAACAAAAACCACTTGGATGCCGACAACCAACTCCCTCCTCTCAACAATTCCGGAATGTACTGGAGTTGGACGAGCGGTTATAAATTCCTAAAATTGGATTTTGAAACCGCCGAAACCTTAGAGGCCTCGATCCATATCGGATCGGCCAACTGCGTGGGAACAGGAAGCTCCAGTTCTTGTGCAAGGGCAAACCGGATTCCGGTCACATTAACTCCCGAAGGCGGTTTTAATCCTTCCACCCAAGAGATTAAGATCAACGTTCAGGCTTTATTGCAAGGAATCGATCTCCAAACAAATGCGAATGCTGCAATGTGTATGTCCGGAATAGTCGGTGCGACGAGTATCGGTTGCCCTATCATCTTTGCGAACATCGGTTTGGACTTGAACGCGGGTACTCCGATCACACCGGTTCGAACCGTTTTTTCGATCAAAACTAAAGATTAATTCGAAAATGCCCGAATTCGTTTTGGGCATTTCCAGGAAGTAAATATATGAAGTTTTTATTATATTCTATTTCTTTACTATTTTTGATTCAGTGCGGATCCGGAATTCTTCCTTTTGCTCCTTTCGATAAGAAGAAATCGGATCGAAACGAAGCCCTTCTGCTTCTTCTGATTCCGCAAAATTCGTACGTTTGGAATCTACCTCCCGGATTTCCAGTTCCGGTCGTTCCGTCTTCCAATCCGATGACTCAAGAGAAAGTGGATCTCGGCAGATTTTTATTTTATGATAAAAGGCTTTCGGGTAATCAGACTCAGTCTTGCGCGTCTTGTCACAATCAATCAATCGCCTTTACGGACGGTCTGACAACCGCCGTTGGTTCCACGGGAGACGTTCATCCCAGAAACACACAGGGAATCATCAATGTCGCGTATAACGCCCGTCAAACATGGGTCAATCCGACTCTAAAAGACCTGGAAGATCAGATGCTCGTTCCGATGTTCGGAGAACATCCTGTGGAACTAGGCCTTGCCAACCGGGAAAACGAAATGCTTGATCGTTTGAGAGCGGAGAATCGGTACCAAACCTTGTTTCGAAAAGCCTTTCCGTTGGAAGATCCTTTTTCCGTTTCTAACGTCGTAAAAGCGATCGCCTGTTTTGAAAGAACCCTTATATCGGGACGTTCTCCTTATGACAAATTTTTATACGACGGAAACGTTGCGGCACTCGGTAACCAAAAAGCTTCCATCATTCGGGGGGCTCAGATTTTCTTTTCGGAAAAGGGAGAATGTTTTCATTGCCACGGAGGTTTTAATTTCGCCGAAACGAGCGTACATGTCGGAGCCGTTTCCGCAGAAGTCAATTTTCATAACAACGGCCTTTACAATATCGGCGGGAACTATCCTCCCGACAATCAGGGTTTGTTCGAGTTTACGGGAGTGATTTCCGATAAAGGCAAATTTCGGGCGCCTTCCATTAGAAATATTGAATTGACCGCTCCCTATATGCACGACGGCTCGATCGACACTCTGGAGAACGTAGTGGAACACTACAACGCCGGTGGAAGAAACATCATCAACGGACCTCACGCAGGAGACGGAAGAACAAATCCGAATAAGAACGGTTTTGTGTTCGCGATCGGCCTTACCGCCGGGGAAAAAACGGACCTCGTAAATTTCTTGAAAAGTTTAACGGATACGGAATTCGTAAATGACCCGAAACACAGCGACCCTTTTTAAACTTCTCTTTTTCTGCATCTTCTTGGGAAACTGCACCTTCGGTTCCGTAGGAGACTCGAGAAAAGAAGACGCAAAGACGTTACAGAGGCTTTTGATTCTTTTCAACGAAAGACCAGCCTCGTTCGGAACTCGTCTGTATTACACAGACGATCAACAAGATTCTAATATAGGAAACTTTGATGTAGTTTCTGCGGCAACCGTTTATAATCTTCAGTTACAACCGGGCTCCAAGATCCTCTGGGACGGAGTTTCAATTCGAGTCAATCCTAACCCCATACCTACCGTTCCCGGGCAAACGAGAACTTTCGACGCGGGAGATCATTCTGCCAAGTCCCACACCCCATATACAATTCCTTTGGATTTGCCCGTCACTTCTCCTTACGGACAAGAATATGGAACGCCTTCGTTTAACGATTCGAATTTAGAAACGACCACGGAAACGATTCTCACGGGAGACGTTCACACGTCTTCCGTTCCTCTAATATCAGGAATTCCTTCCGGTTATCTCGCTTCCGTGAAGTATAAAATCAACTCCATCGACTTAACTTTCCAGATCGTCGCCCCCGCGGCAAAAACGGTAAGGTTACAAATACCTTCCTTCACTCTGGAACTCTTCCCAAGATGTAGGTTCGATATAACACCCGAAAAACAGGGAAACTTTCCGGTAATCTGGAGATCCAACGGAATTCTTCAGGATCAGGGTTCCGTTTCTATCTTAAACTCGATTTCCGCACTCCCGAATCCTGTGGATATCAATCCCTATCAAAACGTAAACTTATACGATCTGATTTCGGCAAACTTCCGACAGCAAGACCGGGTTATATATCAAATAGGTTGCAATCTATTTTAATGAAACAAAATATTCTTATATTCCACTTTTTCTTTTTTTTCTTGTGTCTATTTTCTCTCGAAGCGCATCACACCGGGATGGGTGCCAGCGAACAATCTTTCACCCGTTTTGTGGATCCGTTTACCGGTAAAAGGGAAAAGCCTGCAAACTATGTAGTTTTTACCCAAGACTTCTTCAAACAAACGAACGAAAATAGCAATATCCACACGACCACATTTTTCGGGGAAATGAACCTTAAAAACGGTATGTTCGCTCTGAATCTGAGTACTCCTTACACATACTACGAACAAAAAAACCGCTCCGACGCAGCAAGGATAGGCAAAACATATTTCGGAATCAAATATCTACCCTTAATCGATTTTCAAAAAAATTATTTCATTGTTCTCAGTGCGAATGTCGGTTTTCCATCCGGTCCCGATACGGATAGATTTACGGGGGGAAATTATTATTCCGGCATTCCCGGTCTCACTTTGGGTTATCTTTTAGGTAAGTTTAGTTTTGTAGGAAGAATCAGCGGTATCTTTCCCCTTTCAAAATCACAACCTACCAATCTTCAAGATAACGACGGCATCGTTTATTGGCTCAGAAACCCATCTTCTTTGCCGCCAGAAGAAACGTACATTCTTAAAAAAACGAGTCTCTTTTCCGGATACGTTACGTATCTTTGGAAATCCGGTTTTTCTTTCTTTACCGGTTTTTTATATAGAACTCCCTACGAAGGCGTCGATTTCAAAAGAACAAATCAGGGTAAAGTTCCGACAATTTTTAGAGAAGTCAGTTTTGGATTCTCCGCGAACATTTCCGAAAAACTCAACTTCAATCTTTCGTATCGTCATCCGCTCTATCGCGGAAACGATTATCGGTTGTACGACTACGCGATTACGGCCGCAATCTCGATCGAAATCTCGGAATTGGAAAACTCCGGATCGAAACTCAAAGAAGAAGTTAAAAAAGAATCCACCGAGTTAGAAACTCCGTAGGATGCGAAATAAAATTTCCGATAAGCCGATCTCAAAGGACACGACGAAACGAGATACTTAACGTGAGTTCAGTGGTTGAAGATTCATTCTTCTAAAAAAGTTGGAGTCTGAACTTTACAAATCGATTCCTAAAGTGCGGGAACTACTGCAATCATCATTTTACGAGCAAATTCTAAAATTGTAGGAACTCATACTTTTAGGACGTCTCTATAAAAATCCAAAAATGTAGATTCTAAGGTTAAATTTTTAGATGAAATCACCGTTTTAGAAGCGATCGTTCGATGAAAAATTCATTTTATATTAACGTGAGTTCGATATAAGGTTCTGTCCAAAAACTGGGACAGAACCTTGCAGCTTGATCTTTCTGACAAAGCAGAAAACTAAAGCGCGTTCGCTCCCTAAGGGCCCTCGGGAAACTCAACGTCTCGCTTCTATTGGCGCTCGACGGGATTTTGGGACGCGTTGTAAGAAAGTTTGGGCGAATCCAGCCTTTGCTTGCAAAGGCTGGACCGCGCTTTAACTCAATGTTGCTGCCTAAACTCAGTGAAACGGCTTCCTAAGGGGCGCCGTTTCAGGTCGCAACATAATGCTCCAATTCCTTCGGAACTTTCAAACTAAAGTGCGCTCTCTATGGATCGCAGCATAAGTATCGCTTTCGCATTTGTTACGCCGAATCCACGTTAAAAAACAAAATATTTCATTTCGAAACCCTGAAACCCAACCCTGAAATGTCCGGAGAGCATGTTATTTTACCTGTTC
>NZ_QAJG01000019.1 GCF_003046425.1 Leptospira borgpetersenii serovar Javanica | reverse complement strand
AAAGGATTTGGAGCGAGCGTCGGCGGAGGCATGAAGCTGATGGAAGGCCTTGGAGTGGGAGCCACACTTTCCTACAACGAACAAACAGGATTCGGAACAAGCGCGGGATTACAAGCAGGAACAAGCGCACTTAGTTTTAACGCGGGAATAAGTTATTCCGAACAAGGAGGAATTTCAGCTAACGCTGGCCTCGGACTCGGAATGGGTAAAAACGGAACCTGAGTCTCGCAAAAACTAAAATGACGGAAGTTGAATCCGAGATAGCAGACGCATGTGATAAAATGAAAGAATTTGAGAAAAAAGAGAGCTAAAACTGGAATAAAAAGATTCAAAATATGGAATATACGGAAAGAAAAGAGGGACTAAAGAAACAAAGCAAACAGAAGTATGGGAACCCTTCGCCGAATAACGGTGCACAAAAGAAAACTAGAAACAAGCGCGGGTTAGGCAGCGTCTTCGTAAGAATATATGTGGTAAAGACCTCCGAGAACGGGAGTGGAAACGAGTTTCATCGATCCATCCAAAGGACGTATTAAAACCGGAGAAGAAACGGGACTGTCTTTGTTTAAGGCGAGATGAGTTCTGTGGTTGTTGTAAAAATGAATGAACTCTTCCAATTTCTTTTCCAAGTGATACTGATTGAGAGGAATGAAGAAATCCAAAAATTCATTTCTACATGTCTTTATCCAACGTTCCGCGTAACAATTTTGCCAAGGAGAACGAAGAGAGGTTTTTTTGTGTTTGATGCCAATTTTTTCCAAGTATTTGGTAAAGCGTTTCCCAAAAACGGAATCGTTGTCGGAAAGAAAATAATAGAAGGTTTTTCCTGCTTGAATTTGCTTACGAACGGCAAACTTCAAAACCTTTCGCATCCAATTTGTAGTCGGGTTTGTATGAATATCGAAATGAAGAATTTGTCTAGAGCCGACGTGAAGAAAGAAAACGACGCGAAAGATCTTTTTAAAATTGGAAGAGTAAACGGAAAGGGTATCGGAAACAACCATAGAATCGGCATGCAGAGAATAGAACTCTTTCCAAGAAAGACGTTTTTTAGGACTATGAGGACGTTTTGGAATATATTTAGAAACGGTTCTTTCACAAATATCATGACCGAGCTTTAGAAGAAGGCCGTGCAGTTTTGTAGCTCCCCAGATTTTGTTTTCCTTAGCAACTCTCCGAATGAGTTTGATGACTTTCCAAGGAATGTTTGGTCTCCCTGTTTTCTTTTTACGGGAAAGAAGGGCCCAAAATGTTTTGAATTTATTATTTCTCCATTCAAGAAGAGTATGGGGAGAAACAAGAATTAGATTTTCGATCCAATTGGGATCAAGACAGGAAAGAAAGACAAGTTTCAATCTTTCGAAAGGTTTTGTATGGAATTTTTTTCGTTTTCGTTTGTAAGCAGAGAGTTGTGATTTTAGAAATAAGATTTGAATGGAATTTTTTGATTCTGCTCCAACTTTGTTGATAACATGAAAAATCAGCACCAGATTGAGCAGAATAGAGATTTCGTAAAACAACCATTAACCTCGATTAAACACTGATTCCAGCGGAAATAGATGCAGTAAGACGTGGAATTATGTTGAGTCGCCCGCAACCCTTATGTGAATGTATCGTTATATACATATCACAAATTGAATCTTTTTTGAATGATCGTCTAATTTTGTTATTTATCAGTGATATAATAATTAAAACAAATCATAAAGTTTTATAATTTTGTTCGAGCAAATGACTCCGAGAGCCACGGAACTTTCAATGCGAATTCTAAAACAGAAATATACTATTTTCCTAAACTTTGAGTCTCGATCCCTAACTCAGCGAAACGCTCCCGTGCAGAATCCACACGTAAGTTAGCAAGCTGTTTCCAGAAAACGAGACGTATCACTTAATAGAGTGCTTCTTTCATAAGAAAACGAATGAAGAAACTATTGTGGACATCCGCAATTTTACTTTTTGCAATGAGTAGCTTTACGATCAGTAAAGTTAGGTTACGTGACGCCAGCAACTCACGACACGGCAGGATGTAATCGTCTGAGGATGCCCTTTTATCGTAACGAATATACTGAACGATATGAATAGTGCTTTGTTGAATAAAGGTAAATCAGAACTTTCGAATGTAGGATTGAAATTTACCCGCAGCAATTGTGCCCAACACGGAGTTTAAAATAACATGAAAAGAGCGTTCAAGGTATTAACTCTGTGTATATTGCTTTTGCTTGTATCAGTGGATTGTTTTTACAACTGGGGTCAGTTTAAAAGATATTCAGTGAGGGTGCCCGCGGATTTGGAAGTCATTGGAAGTGGAATTCATGTAACGGGAAGCGATTGCGCTTTTTGCTTACCCGTTGGTACACGAATAGCATAGCAGAATCGGTTCGTGATGTTTTAAAATCGACTCCTGGAGCCACGGTTTGAAAGACATAGATGTTAAAGCACAATCGTATCAATACGTTTTCTTTGGTTGTATTATGGGTTCGTCACGATTTGGAGATCTTTCCAAAAAGACTGAAGGCGTTAGAAGAGTTTATGCTCAAGGTAATTCTCCCGTATTTACCGAATCCCAAATGCAGGTATCAGAAAGAAGAAAATTAGAGAAACAAGTTGAAGGAGAAATAGAAACTAAAACATCCCGGATATTTAGGACGCCAAAATACGTATAACGTAAGCACAATCAAAGGTGTAGAAAAGATTTACCAGAAAACCTTTATCGACTCCTATTCTAACGTGAATGTAGTATTCGTATCAGTATAAAGACGGATTTAAAATGGAAGGTTTTTTTCGGAACATTCACTCCTCAGATAAAAGTGAATTCGTTAAAAAAATAAGTGAAAATAAACCCACAAAGGTAGGAAAAGCAGTCCCCGGCTTTACCCAGGGACCAAAACCAAACCAGGCTCACAATTTAGCCTAATTCATTTTTCGGGTGAAAGCCGAGATTCCCCTCATCTTTTTTTTCGAAAACCCTCATCTTTTCTGAGAATTTTTTAAGGTGGCTTTCATCAAAATCACCTTACCCACGATCCGATCTCTCCAAGCTTTCAAAAAGAATTTTCCTTCCGGAGTCGCGACCTTGTAGGAAGGAAATTCTTTGACGGTTTCAAATTCGATATCGTCGCCAAAGAACTCGCCCATCTTCGGAAGCCATTTGTCTTGAACGATCAAATAACGTTGTCCGTCTTTTTGAATCGCCTCGACCAAGATTGCGGGATCAAAAAGTGTCCTTGAGATTCTCCTGGAATAATAAGCATAGGACCTTTTAGAAGCGGGAACTCCGAAAAGAAATAACTTTTCCTTACCCGGTTCGTTCTCGCGGATGAGAGTCCCGATCTCCTTAGAGGGTTGATACGATGTGAGCATAGGATAGAGATATAAACTCACGATCGAGAAAAAGAGGGAAACCGGAAAAATCCAATATGCGAGCAACCTTCCTTCCTTTTCGGACCGAAAATACACCCAAAGAAAAACCCCGAGATAAATCAAAGGAAGAATCAGATAACTCCAACCAACCTGAATACTGATTGAAGGCAAAATAAAAATCGGAACTAAAAAAGCTCCTGCGGTAAACAGAAGAAGGCTCAAACGGACCTTATCAATAGAACTACCTTTTTTAGAATCTTTGGCAGACAAAAGAATCGATTCCAAAACCCCCGCACCAATTACCGCAGCAGCAGGAAGACACCAATAGATATACTGAGGAAGCTGGTATCTGGAAAAACTGATCAAAAATAAGAATAAGAACAACCAAAAACCGGGAACAAAATCCCGATTTGTATATTCATTTTTTAGAATATTCTTGAATACACCTTTTACTTGCCCTTCCTTAAGAAAAAATCGGACCCGCTCGAAAACGAATCCGGCAAACGGTAGGATAAAAGCACCGAACGCCCAGGAGAAATTGGAGTAAAAGAACAAAGGATTGAATTTCTGATTGTACATCTTCACGTAAAAGCGGCCGAAGGATTGAATCCATAAGAAGAAATACGGACCGTAAGTTTGAAATTCAAGATACAAGGGAATCGACCACAAAAGCGGCGGGAAAAGCGCAAGAAATGCTCCTGGAAAGAGTTTCATTTCCGAAAGTCGTTTCCAGTCTCTTCGGAATAATATATCACCTCCGATCGAAATTCCGGGAATCACCATCGCAATCGGTCCCTTCGTAATAAAACCGAGGCCCATCGCGAAATACATTCCATAATAGTAATTCTTATTTTTTTTAAAACCCAAATAATAAAAGGTATGAACCAATATCAGATAGGGAGTCAGATAAACGTCGATTTTAGGGTCCACTACCATAGAATAAAGTCCCGGAGAAAGGGCGTACAAAAACACCGCGATCCAAGCCCTCAATCGACTTCCCGAATAAAGTTCTGTGAGTTTGAACATTCCCCAGAAAGAAAGAAAAGTGAACAAAAGAGCCGGAAGACGAAACGCGAAATTTTGATAACCGAACACGAAAAAAGAAAGGGAAATTTTCCAAAAAGTAAGAATCGGTTTATCCAAATACTTTCTTCCATTGTCCCGGATAAAAAAAGGATTTCCTCCCTCCACCATCTCTCTTGAAATTTCCGCGTACTGGGAAGAATCGATATCGATTACGTCCAAAGGAAGAGTTAGGATCAAAGGAAGAACGGAAACGATTAGAAGGACGAAAAGAACTCGTATGGAAATCGGTCGTTTATCATCTACGAAAATTTGATTCATAAAAACTCCTTTTTAATCCATAAACCCGGATTCCATCACGCAAGCATTAAAACCTTTGCATGTGGTTTCGGATTCAAAACAAGGAAGGACGAAACTTTGTTCCCGGATACAACCACTCTCACAATCGATCATCGCTTGACTTTTTTCAACTTCCGTAATTTTCGAATTTTTGAACTTCGTTACGGCACACTGCACGAAGAACTTGCAAGCGGAACTGCATTTTTGCTGAACATATTCCTGGCAGGAAACGAAAGAAAAAAGACATAAAAAAAGAATAAAAGTTCTTTTTGAATTCATTGCCCCATTTTTCAGAAACGAAAACCGAGGTCAACTTTTTGAAGCGAGCATTCCACAAGCGCCGAAGATATCTTTTCCGGGCGATCTTCTGTTGAGAATCGGAACTCCGGCCGGTTCCAAAAGAGTTATGAATTCCGCGACCTCTTGCTTTGTGGGTCTTCTCCATCCGAAAAATTCGGTATTAAGCGGAATCACATTGATCTTACAATCAAGAGATCTTGCGATTTTTACGAGCTTATTTGCATTCTCGGGTCCCATGTTGACTCCGGGAATCATCACATATTCGAAAGTGATTCTTCTTTTTAACTCTCTTGTAAAATCTTTTGCAGCTTGTAAAAGTTCGGAAAGAGCAAACTTCTCTTCGATGTCCATGATTTGTAATCTTCCGTTCGGATCCGGATGATTGAGAGAGATCGCAAAATTATAAGGTTCCTTATTTTCGATAAAACGTCTGATACCGTTGACTACTCCAGATGTCGAAATCGTAATTCTTTTGGCCCCCAGATTAAGCGCATCGGGATCATGAAGAATAGAAGCCGCGCGTATCACGTTGAAGTAATTGTGGAACGGCTCCCCCATTCCCATAAAAACAACGTTAGTCGCATTGTCTTCTACGATTTTTTCCACCTGGAGAACCTGGTCCACGATCTCATGGGCCTTTAGGTTCCCTTGAAATTCCAACTTTGCGGTCGCACAAAATTTACAATTGAGAGTACAGCCGACCTGGGAAGAAATGCAAATCGTCTTTCTTCCTCCGTCTCCGGATGGGATCCAAACGGCTTCGAATTCCTTTCCTTGTTCGGATGCGAACGTGAACTTTTGAGTTCCGTCCACGGATTTAAGATGTTTGACAACTGTAAGTTGTGTCAGAGAACAAAGGCCCTCTAACTTCTCCTTTAACGTTTTGGAGAATGTGGTAAATTGTTCCCAAGACTCATAACGGTTTACGTATAATCCGTGATAGATCTGTTTTGCGCGAAAAGATTTTTCTCCGAGAGAAACCATGATCTCGGAAAGTTCCTTTAAGGTTCTTCCTTTTAACGGAATT
This sequence comes from Leptospira borgpetersenii serovar Javanica, assembly GCF_003046425.1. GTDB lineage: Bacteria > Spirochaetota > Leptospiria > Leptospirales > Leptospiraceae > Leptospira > Leptospira borgpetersenii. Next base: position 53,930 of record NZ_QAJG01000019.1, on the reverse strand, counting down.
TTTCCGGTTTGAACTTCTCCGAGAATCTCTTGCGTCATAAGGATGTCCTTATTGTCGATTTTTTTCAAGCCCCCCATAGAGGACAGTCTCATTTTACGGATTCTCATGTTCCAATTCAGCTTTTCCGTCTTTGTATCCGCTGAATTCATTGTCAAAATTCAAGGGTTCAAAATCTTGATCTTATTCTGTAAAAAGTGAAAATTATGAATAGAATCACTCTGGTTCTCCTCCTTCTAATTTCATCTCTATCTTGTTTCGTTATAGAAAACACAATCGAAAAAAAGGAAAAAGATACGGCCGATGATTTGAAAGTATTGACCCTTCTACAACTCGCGCTCACTTCAACTTGCAAATCGGGTCTGGTCACCGACAGTTTCGTATGGTTAAACTCCAGCCACGTGAATTATTATACAAGCCCGTATATCGGTAAACTAATTGATGGAACAAATTTTTGCTACGGTGAATCGCTAAACAGTGGAACAGGAGTTTATGCGACGTTTGATTACCCAGAACCCGGAAATTATAAGATCCAAATTTTGAATGAAAAGGAAGGCGCTGCCCGCCGTACAATCGGTGCAGTTCTTAAACAAGATATAGAAAGAGTAACGTCCATTCAATTTTCCGATTATCAAAATAAACTCGCCTTAATTCCGTACGATTACAGAACTCCTTTTGATACGAATCCTCCCGTCTGCATCACCACACGCGGAGTCGGCCAAGTTATATGCACAGACACGGCAATGGCCGGAAGCCTAAGACGATCCTTATTCCTTACGTCATTCTCCACTTTCTCAGGCGGATATACAATCACCTGTACGGGAAATTGCGCCACATTCCCTGAAAATAAGGGGAGAATCGTAATTACGAAAGAGATGTGATTTCTGTACATTTTTGAAAACCGGAACCTTAAGAACCATAAAGTTCTAAAATCAAGTTTTTAGAAACCAGACCGCTTGATGAACGAAATGAGGAATAAAAAGGGCTAAATGCTGATGAAGAACATAGATTAAATCACTCCGTGGTCTTTTAAATCTTGTTTAGAAAGACCAGTGATACGAAGAACTGCTTCTAGCTGAATATCTTCGGAAAGCATATTTCGAGCCGTTTCAATCTTGCCTTGTTCAATACCTTGCTGTATCCCTTCTGAAATGAGTCTCTCCGCTGTAGTCATCGTTAGTTCCTCGTATTGTTCCAATTTTGATATTGCCAAAACTCTTTTGAGTTCCGTAGGTTTTAAATCACGGGCCCAATAAATATACAACAACAGTTTCCGCAGGATTGCAACCCTTTTCGATTCTTCCTCGATTCCAAGTAATAGGGAAAATAACCCCGGTAAGTGAGAAACAAATTCTAAATCCCCTTCTCGGATTCTTTGAACCACTCCCAGAGTGACTTGAAACGTGATACTTTCCAACTTCTTCTTCAGTTCTACCTCTTTCAAATCGAATCAGTCTATTTTAAAATCGGGAATAAAGTCCTGAAACACGTCCGTTTCTTGTTTTGTTAATACGAACTGATTCAAAAATCGATCTCCCAATTTCCATTCCTTTTCTCCGTGATAGAACACGAACGGAATGACTACGGAAAGCGGCTCTCCGTTTCTTTGTTGGTTTCGATAGATTTCCGTTAAATATCCTAATAATTGAATATAGATGGTGTTTTCTAAATAACTTTTGTGTTCGAAAAGTAAATAGACATTCGACTTGTTTCCGGACTGGAGTGGGATTTGAAACAACAGATCCGTTTGCTCTTGTTTTAGTTCCTCGGATACAAAACTCGATTCGGTCAATTCCAAGTTTTCCAAGTCGAGTAGTTCGACCACTTCCGGCGGTAACGTGTTTTTAAAAAAAGTAGCCGCCTCTTTTTTGTCCTGAAAAGTTTCTCGGATCAGTCGATCGTGAGGATTGTTCACTTCGCTCATCCGTTATCTTGGGGCTATCGTTTTGCTCGGTCAATTGTATTCGGGAATCCATTTCAAGTTCAAGGCTTAAAAAACCTACATTTTTCAGATTTCAGGACAGCCCTAAGCCAATTTTATACACACGATCCTGAATGAAATTTAAGATACCGAGAGATAAAGAAATACATTAATAAATTCGAAAATTCTAAAATAGTTCCAACCAAGCTTTACGGATATCCGACTTTTCCATAAAATAGGTTCCGATCAGGGCCGCGTTGACCAGTTTTCGAAACCGGTCCAAATCGGAACGACTCCCTACTCCGGATTCTCCCACTTTTACTACGTTACGCGGTAAAAAAGCGGTTACTTCTTCGACAAGATTTTGATGAATCTGAAACGTATCCAAATCCCTCGTATTGATTCCGATGATTTCGGCCCCACAATCTAAAGCAAGTTTCGCCTCATCCGGTGTGTGAACTTCAACCAAACTATCCATACCGAAAGAAGAAGCTGACTTTAAAAACGTTTTGATCTGTTCGGGAGTTAAGATTCTCACAATCAAAAGAATCGCAGAGGCGCCGAATGCTCTCGCTTCCCGAATCTGAATCTCATTCAGGATAAAATCCTTTCTTAAAATCGGAATTTTCAACTCGGAAGAAACATTTTTCAGATCTTCCAAAGATCCTCCAAAATAATCCCGATCGGTAAGAACGGAAACCGCAGAAGCTCCTAAAGCCTCGTATGTTTTAGCGATTTGAACGGGATCATAATCGGCACAAATCTCTCCAGCAGAAGGACTCTTGTGCTTACATTCCGCGATGATGGAAAAACTTCTACTTTTCAGAGATTCTCTAAGTCCAAGTCCTTGATAAGGAACCGGATCCCAATTTCGAATTTTTTCGATTTCGTTCTGTTTCGTTGCGATAATTTCCCGGAGGACCCGGTGAAGTTGAGATGAGGACATCAGAGGTTTAGAAAGATTTCAAAGCCTCATCTTCGGTTTCACGAATGTCAAAAAGAGAGGTGAGTTCGATTACGTCAAAAATCCGTTTCACTGCCGGTTTGATATTACTAATTTTTAATACACCTTCTTTCGAGTTTAATTTTCTAAGAGTGGAAATACAAGCTCTGAAACCGGACGAAGACATATAATCCACTTCCTGCATATTCAGAATCACTTTTTTATGACCTTGATTGTCAATCAGATCATTTAGATTTTCCTCAACCTCATTGGCGATGGAAACATCCAAACGTCCTTTGAGATATACAATCAAAACGTCGTCTTGTACTTTATGCTCAAGCAAGGGAACATCCTTAGTTTTTGCTACTGACAACTATCGAGGACGAAAATACCCTGTCAATCACTGTTCAACGGTTTAAAAATGAAATTTCCCGAGTCCTTGAAAGGCTTAAAGATTCTTGTGTTGGGAGGAGGTATTTCCGGAAACTCCGCACTTGATTTTTTAATCTCCGAAGAAGCACAACCAATTCTATGTGATCGAAATCAACCCGAAACGATCTCCGTCCCTTTCTTTCACGACAACATCGATCCACGATCTTTTTTTGAAATTTCATTGATCATCAAATCTCCCGGAATTTTACCGACACACCCGATTCTTTCTTATGCAGTCGAAAAGAAGATTCCCGTGTTTTCCGAAATTGATCTCGGCAGATTTTTTTTTAAAGGGAAAATCATCGGTATCACAGGCACGGACGGAAAATCGACGACAACTTCTCTGGTTGCTCATCTTCTAAAAAAAGATTTTTCCGATCTCAAAGAAGGCGGAAATCTGGGAATCCCATTTACTTCCTTCTGCAAAGAACCGATTTCCTTAGCCGTCTTAGAACTTTCCAGTTATCAACTCGAAGATTCGTCTCCGCTTGATTTGAATGTGTCCGTGTTCCTAAATCTCGCTCCCGATCATCTAGAAAGACACGAAACGATGGAAAATTATTTTCGTGCAAAACTTAAAATCGCCGATCTTCAAAATCCGAATCATTCATTGATCGTCTCCGAAAAAATCAGGGAGAAAATTCTAAATTCCACTTCCGTTCGGTGTAAGTTATTGAGTTTTGGAAGAGCTACGACATCGGAGGCGATTTTAGATGAGAGTTCATCGGAGATACGAACTTCGAAATTCATCTACGACATCTCTCGATTTTATCTTCCGGGAACTCATAACCGTGAAAATCTAGCAGCGGCGATTCTTGCATCGGAAGCGATCGGAGGAAAACCGGAATCGATCCAAGCGCAGATTCCATTTTTTATGGGACTTCCCCATCGTTTTCAAATCGCAGGAGAAAAACGAGGTATTTCGTTTATCAACGATTCCAAATCCACAAACCTACACAGCATGCTCGCGGGAATGTCCACTTGGAAGAATCTAGATCGAACCTGTCTGATCCTCGGAGGTAGACCGAAACAGGAAGACCCGAAACCGCTTTATGATTTTCTAATGCGGAGAATAGGTTGTGTAGTTTTAATCGGAGAAGCGCGTTCGGTCTGGGAAAAAGGGATCCGAAACGTGATCGGAGAAAAACTATTCTCGGTCGAAAACTTAGATGAGGCATTTAAAATATTCAAAAAATGGAATGTTATTTCGGAATCGCCCGAGATCCGCAAAATTCGCCTTTCAAGCGAAATCACAATTTCGTATTTCGTTTTCTCGCCGGCCTGCGTCAGTTTCGATCAATACAAAAACTTCGAAGAAAGAGGCAACCACTTCCTTTCTTTGGTAGAAAATTTCTTAAATAACGCGAGTTGGATATAACAAAATGCGAAAGCGATTGTAGTGGAAATTCCGAAGGAATTGGAGCATTATGTTGCGACCTGAAACGGCGCCCCTTAGGAAGCCGTTTCACTGAGTTTAGGCAGCAACATTGAGTTAAAGCGCGGTCGCGAGTTATTTTATCTATGAAATTCGCGAGCTGCGACGACGACTCATAGGGAGTCGTAACACTTTAGTTTCTTATTCGCCCAAACTTTCTTACGCCCAACTCACGTTAATTAACGTGAGTTGGATATAAATAACCATCCTGATTTTTCCGCAAATAATCCGTGGGGATTACTGTGTAAAAATTAGAATAGAGCTGCCCGAAAATTAATTCTTCATCTGTTTCTGTTTCATAGAAACGGTCGGTTAAAGCAGTTTTGTTAATCGTCACTATGGAATTTTTCAACAACTCTAATGAATGTGCAACTATAACGTTGTCTTGAGCAGTATGGGAGCAATCATCCTTTTTTACATTCTTTTTGCGGTTTTAAACGACTTTTCACAATACAAGACTCCATCCCGGGTGATTAACTTTTAAATCAAATAAATGAATTTTGAAACGATTGTTTCAAGGATACTTCGATTTACAAGAGGAAACATCAGTCAAAATTACAGAATCATCTCGATCGAAAAAAAGCGGTGATTTTTCTTGTATATTAACGGATATAACCCGAGCTGGATAAACTTTCATAAATCTTCCCATCGATAAAAATCTTGAGAAGATCCGGATCAACATGATTCTCCTTTGCTTCCATTTGTAGTATATCCAATGCTCTTTCCACAGAAACAGCCCTTTTATAGGGTCGATCCTTATCGGTAAGCGCGTCGAAAATATCAGAGATCGCCATAATTTTCGATTGGACCGGAATCGAATCGGCTGTCAGTCCTCTTGGATAACCGGTGCCGTCCAATTTTTCGTGATGCGCATGCGCGATGGAAGGAACCATTTTCAGGTCCCCAGTCCAAGGAATCATACTTAAAAACTGAAACGTATGCTCTACATGAGATTCAATTTCCTTTCTTTCCGCTAGATCCAAAGATCCTTTTTTGATCGTCAAAAAACCGAATTCATATGGAGAGATCAAATGCAACTTGTCCCCTCCCGTGGTGAAATAGTTCACCTGAGCTATTTCTTCCAGCATTTGAAAATTAGATTCTTCTAATATGGATGGTTCGTTGGAACTGACAACAACCTGAAACATTCGATCGAGCCTTTGGTATTCCGCCTGGAGCTCGAATTCAAGAGAGATCTCGTAATCGGAGAAGCCGACACTCCCGTTTTTTTTTAAGTAATCCATCTTTTTTTGAAGTGTTTTGGATTCGATGTCTTTTTTGATGTATTCGAATCTCCAACGGATCAGCTCGAGTTCGTAATCTTCCAGTTTTTTGGATTTAACCAAGACCTTTTCCCGAACTCCCACTTTTCCGAAATCGTGAAGCAAAGATGCATAACGTATTTCTTTGATTTGTTCCTTCGAAAATTGAGTTTGTCCGTATTTACCTTCCCGGATGGAATCCACCGTTTCCGCCAAACCGACCGTCAGAATGGCGACTCTAAACGAATGACCGCTCGTCGTAGGATCTCTGGCTTCGATCGCATTTACGGATGCCGTTACGAAACCTTCAAAAAGAGTTTCAATCTCCTTTAAAAGATGATTGTTCTGAATCGCGACCGCGGCCTGTCCTGCGACGCTCATCACAAGCTGAGCGGAATAATCATCGAAAGGAAAAATGTCCTCCCCTTTCATCTGTTCAATCGTCAATTTTTGATTGAAATTCCTTTTTTTGTTAATAAGTTGAATGACTCCCACAACCTCATCTCTATGGTTTTTCATAGGAACTACAAGCATGGATTTCGTATGATAATTGGAAAGAACGTCGAAGTTGCTATTGAATGTATACTCCGCGTCTTTCGGCAGATCATAAACGTTCGGGATGTTCAAAATTTTTCCCGTAGCGGCAACGTAACCCGCAACGCTGGATTTATTAATCGGAAGTAAAAATTCCTCCGTATTGATATCCATAGACGAAATTTTAAACCTAAGATTACGCACAACCCCCTGTTCGTCCTTTTCCACGAGGTATAAAGATCCCGAATCGGCGATCGCTATTTCCCTCGCGCTAAAAATAATTTCCCGGAGAAGCTTATTGATGTCCTTTTCATCCGCGAGATTGATTCCAATCTGAGTCAGCTTTGAGATCTCGTACTTCGTAGTGTTTACTTTGTGTTGAAGATCAAACTGATCCGTGATCATCTGAAGCTGAGTAAATGCGTTGAGAAAGGTTTTATTTAAGATCATATCCGAAGACGATTCCGGCAGGATCGAAAAGATCAGGTCTTCCTCGATTTTTAGGTCTTCCGAGTGAACATAATCCAAGTTTTCGTTTAAAATGAAACGGCTTAAAATCAACGGATTTTTCTGAAACCGTTCGTGAATTTCTTTTTGAGTTTCTTTGAGACGAGAAGCCGACAAATAGAAAACGACGTTTAAGAATCCGATGGAATCGAGAATAGGTTCGGACTGGATGAATTCTTTAAGATTTAAAAATTGTATTCCTAAACGGAGAACGATCGGATCCAACCTTTTAACGATAGAACGAAAGTCCGTGACTATATATTTAGGAAATTCCTGACCCATCTTACCAGGAATCAATCAAACAGTACCGGAATTTATAGGAAAGAGAATTTTTCCCCGAATTTTACAAAAAAAGATAACAAATCTATAACTTGAGATGTATGAGATTTAATTCCTCTCCGACTCACTTTAATCGATCATCGAAGAGGAAATCATTTAAAAAGTTAACGTTTCAGTCCTAAAACTTCCTGAATCATCTGATCGGAAGTGGTAATCGTTCTCGAGTTCGCCTGAAAACCCCGTTGTGTAACGATCATATCCGTAAACTGATCGGAAAGATCCACATTAGACATTTCCAAAAGTCCCGCATTGATCTTACCTCTCCCTTGAACTCCCGCCTCACCGATGTTAGGTTCTCCCGAGTTCATGGAATACGCAAACATGGTATCTCCGGCTTTGTCCAAACCGGCCGGGTTATTGAAAACTGCGGTCGCGATTCTTGCCAGAGGCTGACGGACTCCGTTGGAGAATACCCCGGTGATCGTTCCGGAGTTATCGATGGAAAAAGATTCCAGATAACCCATCGTATAACCGTCCTGTTTGACCGCCTTGGTGGTAAAGTCGGAGGAAAATTGAGTGATTCCGTCCACCATTCCCGCCTCTCCGAGATTCAGATCGAAACTCTGCACCGCAGGATTACCGGCGATTCTAAAGGAGACTTTCGCGTTCAGTTTCCCGCTGTTCATCGAATCGACTCCGTCGGAAACGTAGACGAGTTTTCCGTCAGGAGTAAATCCGAACTCAAGCTCGGTGTTACCCGGAAGTTGTGTGTTTTGTCCTCCCGTTCCAGAAACATCCGCCGAAAGTTGAGTCGCATCGGTCATACTCAGACGCGCCTTCCAAGTGTTATCGCGGACTTTGTAAAATTCCATTTTGAATTCTCTCTGAATTCCCTGATCGTCGAAGGTCTTGATCGTAGTCACGTGTCCCCTTCTCATCTTAGGATCGGGGTCGTTGATCATCGCGGTGATCTCTTCCTGAGTCGCATCCGGAGGAACCGCAGGTGCGGAAGAATCCAGGTTCGATTTAAAATCGATCTGAGAAGTCGCTCTTGCGGGCTCTTTAGAATATATAGGAATGATAATGTCTTCGATCGAAGCCGAGGAGTTGATGAACTTGTTTCCTTTGTCGTCCAGTCTAGCATTCCAACCCTGAACCTTAAGTCCGTTCGCGGGATTTACGTAGTAGCCGTTCTTATCGAGGTTAAAAGCTCCGGCTCTCGTATAGAATTGTTTGTCCCCGTCCTTAACGATGAAAAATCCCTCTCCAGATATCGCGACGTCCGTATTCTTACCCGTGTTTTGGAGAGAACCTTGAGTCATGATCTTATCGATCGCTGCTATCAAAGAACCCAAACCTACTTGTTGAGGGTTCACACCTCCTATATTCTCCTTAGGCTCGGAAGCTCCTCTGAGTTCCTGAGAAATCATATCCTGAAACGTAACTCGTTCGGTTTTAAAACCGTGCGTGTTCACGTTGGATATGTTGTTACCGATGACATCCATTCGGACCTGGTGGTTCTTAAGTCCGGATACACCGGAATAGAGTGACCTCATCATAAAGCTGTTACCTCGATTATCCTTTTGTTTATTTCTTTATTCGTATGAATTGCTTTTGTTTTTTCCCGGGAACTTCCAATGGGAAGGTTTTTCCTCGGTTGCGGTTTTGTCGTTTAACGTTTTGTCCTTCAACTCTGTCGCACTTTCCGCATCGGTCGAAACCGTCGCGGCTTCCCGTTTCTCGATTGTTGACACCGTTTCTTTTTTTTCAATTTCCGTTCGCGAGGCGTTAGGCGACACATTAGAGGCGGGAAATTCTTGAGAAGGAACGGTAGTCCTAATTTCCGGAGCGTGAGTCGATGTTTGAACCGGAGAGGGCTGCTGTGATTGACTCTGATTGTAGACGGCTTCTTGTTCTTTTAAAACGACTGGATCGCTGATTAAGGAAATTTGTTCTACATCTATGGATCTTCCGTTCACACGAACGAAAGTTTTGCCTTCCCCATCGAAAAAAAGAGCGCCCGCAATTCCCGCAACGTTTTCACCGGTTACAAAATCGGGACCGGAAACGAGTTTTCCGACGAGAGAAAAACTCTGACGGTTCCCCATTTTTTGAATCCCGGTGGAAATGTTATTCATCTGTTCGAGCGAAGAAAACTGAGCCATCTGTGCGATAAAATCCTGATCCTTGACCGGGTTGGTCGGATCTTGAGAAGACAATTGCGTGATGAGAAGTTTAAGAAAATCATCCTTGCCGAGAGACTTTACAGTGGAACGGATTTCGATTCCTTTGAGACCGTTCTTTTCTTCCCGCTCCAAATTTTCCATGTGGTTCCGAATATTGAAACTTCTGTCTCCTTCAAGATAACGATTTATGGTCGCTTGTTGACTTACGCCTGTCGTTTCTGGCATGATTTCCTCCGAGGCCTATACTTTCAGATCGAGCAGTTTCTCGGTTTTCCTTTCGGTTTTTTCCGAAAAAGCATGAGACTCGGAAGAATTTTCTTCAAAGAAAGGTTCGTCTTCTTCGTAAAAAGAATTTTTAAAGTCGTCTTCTCCGAAAGCAGCCTGGAAAGAATACGGATCTTTTCCGTTTTGATCCGATCCTTCGTTGAACGCAAAGGCTTCCTCTCTTTCTTTGACTTCGATCACGAGAGATTCGAGTTCGAGTCCGTTCGCTTTTAGATCCTGTTTCAAACTTGCAAGTTCGGCGACTAACTGCTGTTTAACGGTATCAGATTCCACGAGAAGTTTTCCTCTCACGACATCCTTGTCCGTGGAAATCGAAAGGGACATTTGTCCGAGATCTTTCGGATTCATTCGGATGCTCGCCTCCGTTCTTCCGTTTTCAAGAATTTGAACTCGGGCGGAACGGATCAGACTTTGAAAATTTTGCTGGATATCTCTCTTAGAAAGAACATTAGTTTCTTTTGATACGGAAAATTCTTTTCCGAGAGTGTTCGGTTCCCTTCCGGAAACAGTCGGAGTTCCAACTCCTTTGACGAGAGATGCATAAGAATCTCCTCCAGAACGGAAGGATTGTTCCTGTCCCGACCTTCCTGAGGAATTTTCGGAGAATTGACTCAATATTGCGGTTTTAATCTCCTCCTTTCCGGAAGATTTCAAACTCGCATAAGAATCCATTTTTTTATCCTTATCGATCTTCCACTTTTCCAAATCGAGAATCAGCTCTTTAGAAACTTCCGTTTTGGTTTCGTCCATACCTTTGAAAGAGATTTCTTTGTTGGAAAATCCCTTACCATTCTCCTGGAATTCTTTTATGCCGGTTTCGTTAAATTTAGATATTTCAGATAATTTCGATTCCACTCCTCGGACCAAACTTTCTTTTTTCGAAATTCGGCTTTGGATTTCCTTCGGATCTTCAAGAGAAACGGAGGTTTCTTCCTTCACATCGAACAAACTTTCCTTTTTTGAAAAAATGTTTTCGATTAGTTCGCTCGTGGAAGTTGATTGTTTGAAGGTTTCGGTGGAAACTTCCTTTACGATTTCTTCTTGAAGTCCGTCAAAAATCTCCGATTCGACTTCGGAATCTAGGATTTCGTTCGGTTTCGCTTCCGTAACGAGAAACCAAGGTAATGCAACTGCGTTAACCGCCTCTTCAATTACCCGGGGTTCTTTTTTCCCTTCTTGTGAGTTTTCTCCGACCTCCGATTCAGACTCTTCCACAGAAGGCATAGACTCGGTCCTTTTCTCGTCTATGTTTTCCACATTCTCTTCTGGAACTGTGGCATCTTCCGTTTTTGAAAACGTATTTTGAATTTCAGTCAGAGTTTCATCCAATTCCTTCTGTACAGCACCTTGTAAGGTTTTCATTAAATCAAGAAAGGAATTTTTTCTGACAAATCCTCCTCCCAAATTCCTTGTGGGAACGGCTTCGGCATGCCGCTCCGTCTTAAATTCTGAAATGGATAAGTCACCGGAGATATTCATAGTATTAAAATCGATCTTTCACAGAATTCCTTGAAGATTTTTTAAATTACGACGGTTTTTATATTCTAATTCTCTTTCGTATATAAAAACACTGCCGCAAGGGCCCCGATTAGAAAACAGAAGCAATTCTTTATTGAATCATTTTGTCGGAACACTCTCTTTACTATACTATGTCCCTTTAATCGCTTTACCATTCGGATACGTGAAAAGAATGCCGTTAAGTTTATTTCAAAAGTAGAATATGCGATCTTCTTCAAAAAAGCCAACAACTTCAGTGCAATTTACGAAGGTTTCCATATCTTTACAAAATCACCCGTTCATTTTTAGTACCATTCCCATGGTCCGAGTAGTAAAATAACGTGAGTTCGGTGTAACGAATGCAAAAGGGATCGACACGAGTTCAAGCTTTGGTATTTTACAGCGCGTCCCAAAACCCGCGGAGCGCCCCTTAGAGAGTTAGATGGCTTGAGTTTTTCGCTTTGTCAGAAAAATCAAACTGGCAACTAAAGCGTCTCGCTTCTATTGGCGCTCGGGAAACTCAGCGTCTCGCTTCTATTGGCGCTCGACGGGTTCTGATATCGAATTCACATTAAGACAAGTTTTTTGAAAATGCAAGGAATCCCTGCGATAAGCGCTTACAAGAAGTACCTATTAAATGTAGGAAGTTTATGGATTTTTAAATCATTAGGCAGCAGAAATTCCACGCCAAACGACGAACTACAAGGAAAAATTTCAGCGAAAATGAACCTTCAAAGGTTTCAGTTCCGCCGATAAAACAGGAATCGGAGTCACGAAACCTCCCAAACGAACAAACACATTTCTTTTTGTCGGAATTGGAAGTCCACCTATTTCTTGAAAGTGAGTCGTAAAATGTGCACCCTTAGCCCAAGGTCCGACAATATCCGCGGTATAATCGTTGCGAACAAGAAGCCCCTCTTTATCGAAACGATAGGATTGTTTTTCACAATGTGTATGAAGATATTGCGGGAACTCCACATCAATGTGAACTCCTCCGTCGGCAAGTTCAACTTCTCGAACCGTGTATTCTTTCAGAATAAAGGGCACACTCAAATACTGAGTGACCGCATAACCGAAAAAATACGAAGCATCTAGAGAATTCCAACGCCTGTATTTTCGTAAGCCTCGAAAACTGTCCCTATAATTAGAGATCGTGAATGTGTCCGGATCATCATCCGCATTAAAGATTCTTACTTTACCATTTTGGAATACGATTTTTTTTCCGGGAGCCGGATATTCCAAAAATTCAGCAATGAACTTCTTGGGAAAAACTCTCACGTTGCCGTATTTACCGAAAGTTTTACCGAGACCTTTCAATAGAGGTAGCGGGCCGCCCAAATATCGGAAATAAAATTCCACAAAATCCAAACGATCCCAAAGTTTCCATCCACCTATCGATCGACGATTTTTTCAAGATGACTCATATACTACCCGGATCCTTCCATCATCGATTTCCATATAAAAGCGGTTATGGAATTTCGAATAGTTTTTCGTGTTCAATAGAGTTGTTGAAAAATTCCATAGTTCAGTTTAACAAAACTGCTTCAATCGATCGCTTTCATGAAATAGAAACAGATGGAAAATTAATTTTTCAACAACTCTAATTCTTATCTGTAATAGCTAAAATAAGATCCTACACTCTTTTAAAGTCGATTACGAAAATTGTAAGTTGTCGAGATATTTATTCTTAGCTAAGAGCCGGTCTCAAAACCTGAAGAAAAATATCTCTAAACGATCCGGCAAGTTTTTAAAAAACGTGAGAGTTCCCACAGAAACCTTCATATGGAAGGTTTTTCCCGTCGTTTAAGATTGTAATAGCTCCTACATTCCTAAGGTTTTGAGACGGATTCTAATTTCTTCGCGTCAAGACAAGTCTGCATCGGATTTTTCCCAATGACCACTACTTGCAAGCCTTTTGCTTCCGAATCATTGCACTCAACCGATCCTCTTCTTCTTGGGTGATAGTATGCCTTTTCAGAACCGACTCCGCCAAAGTAATTGCAAAAGGATCCTTGTTTGTACAATCACTGAAAAATTCAATTGCTTCGGCTCTTGTATTTTGATTTTCCTTTGCTAAGCGAATTCGGTGTAATTCGAGACGTTTTTCCTGGGTGGACAAATCCACAATCAAATAGTCGGAATAACATTCTTTGATCAAATGTTCGGGAAGATCGGTGATCGGACAATTTTTTTCGGAAAAATTCGATCTTTCATTGACCCGATCGGATTCGATCATGGTTCGATCGGCCATCTTTTGTATTTCTTTTCCGGTAGAATTCGGAATTGGAACGACGATTTTTTCATTATTCCGATTTTGGGATTTTTCTTCCAGTTTCGTATTCTCTAATTCGTCAGAAACGGCGATTTTGCTTTCAACGATAGGCTCATTTTTAAGAAGTCGATCGAAAAAATAGTCTATCATAAAAATTGAATATTTTTGGATCCTATCCTCTTCTTGGAAACCAGAAACCGCCTTTTTAGCAATCTTTTTATTGCTTAAAATTTCCGCCTTATTCGCCTTAGACGACTCCAGTCGTTCCGTGGTCGATGCAAGGCTCTGATGAAATTTCCTCCGATAAGTCCGGTTCCAATTCAAAGCCGATCCCTTTAGCAAATCCTGAAAAAGAGAAAAACTTCGATCTCTTTCCTTCAGTTTTTTCTGAATCATCTCTCGATAGTATCTTTTAAGTTCGTCGTCCTTTGCAATTGAATCGCGAGTGTCTATCGGTTTCTGTGAAGGCTGAAATTCCGATTTCTTGTCCAAATCAAATAAAGTATATACGGTATTCAAAACGCCATCAACCGCCGATTGAAAGATATCCTCAATTAAAGTGGCCGACTTCTTATGATCTTTATTTGCGACTAGACTACGGTATACCAGCTCGTATTCCGAATTCCGACTTCTCTGAAGTTCCTCGTATTTATCTGTTAGATTCTTTTTTAATATTCTCCAATCCTGATACAGACCGCCGCTCTTTCTCAGGAAAGTAGTCAGAGTAACGGTAGATACTTTTTCCAAAGAACTTTCGTTTTTTCTAAACTCTTCTCTAAAATGATCCAGAGCTTTCGTTTCGATCTCACGATAATGTCTATTGACAAAATCCGCATTTTGAAAAGATTCTGCGGAAATTGAAGTATGGTCAGGCGTTATTGCGGGCAAGAGTTTATTCCTTCCATTTGATGGAACATCCTATCGAAGGCATTTGATTGATAGGAGCGGGATTTCCTTTTACAAGTTGATGAACCGCGTATTCCAGTTCCTTTCTAGAAACCTGCTTTTCGTTCTTCCAGTTATCATCCATTCTTCCATGATAATAAAGCTTTTTTTCCTCATCATAAAGATAAATATCCGGCGTGCACATCGAACTTAATTTTTTTGCGACCCCCTGGGTCTTATCAACCAAATAAGGAAAGGGAACCCCCCATTCCTTTATTTTCGAAAGCATCATTTGAGGAGAATCGTCAGGATAATCCGGGTGGATATTCGGATTGATTGCGACCGTCCTGACCCCAAGAGATCGGATTTCTACGGCAAAACGAATCAGCCTCGGCCAAATCGCTTGGGCATAAGGACAATGATTACAGGTCACGACCAACAACAATCCCGTCGAACCAAATAGTTGATCGGAAGAATACATTTTCCCATCCGGATCTTCCAAACGAAATTCAGGGAGTAAACTTCCTAAGGGTATTTTTTCAGATTCAAGAAGAGACATTACTTTTATCTTAAAGTGAAATCCATTTTATTTCACGATATTATTTTTTCATAAAAAACAATAAGGACCCGTCGAGCGCCAATAGAAGCGAGACGCTTGAGTTACCAACTCGATCTTTCTAATAAAGCAGAAAACTAAAGTATCTCGCTTTCTAAGGATCATCTCCGCAGGTTTTGGGACGCGCTGTAAGTTTTTATCGAAAGCCATTCAAATTCTTTCGAATATTCTTAGTTTCCCAAAACCGCCCTCTCGGTATTCAATCTCCTCTTTTCTATAAGAAATAGACTTCGGAAAGGCCCGCTCATCAAAGTTTTAAACAGAAGACATATATATTAGATAGAATGTGGTTAGGATTCTATTGTAATTTTCGTAAAACATACATAACAGTCACCTCACAAAAGATGACAAAAAGCAATAACCGTATTCTCCAATTCCGTTGGAAACAAATCACAATCCTTTTTAGTATTTTTTGGCGATCCCACTTTCAAAGGGCTGTTTAATAGGAATACTATAAATACTTTATTTTACAATTCATACAAGTAAAGAAGTTTCCAAACTTTTTTTCGAATTCATTTTGCTGGGTTCGGTTTCAAAATTAATTGCCTAAAGCCGCTCTCTTTTTTTCAGCAAGTGTTTTCCAATAACCTTCCGGATATGCCTTGATTAAATTCTCATAGAATAATTTTTCCGCGTTCTTCTGATTTACCTCCCCACCGTAAAATAATTTCTTTAAATAAGAAGATTCCATTCCTTTGATATACTCTTCTCCAGATTCTAGATTTACCAATACTTTATTTCCGGCAAAAAGTTCGCTGAGACCCGGAACATCATCCGAAAGACCATAAGGATCGTCTTTAGAAGCCGGAGCCACCCTTGCCATCAAAATCCCACCAAATGTGATATCCCCCGCTTTTGTTTTGATAGGAAATGCCTTAAAAGATTTGGATGGCTCTACCGAAAAATCCCGAACCACGACTCGTCTACACTTCTGACCACAATTTACTTGGTAAGTATAAGTTACGCCGGTTATTGCATATTCCTTTGCAGGATCAAGTGAGAGTAAAAGATAAAACGGTGAAAGATATCCGGTTTTTCCTTCAAGATACTGAGTCGATTCCACTTTTTCCACCATCGCCGGTCCTTCAATCGGATATGGACTTACAGCCAGAGAATTTTTTTGGGCGTCTTTTGAAACGATCTCGGAAAACTTGACCCCGTACATTCCAAGCTCAGCAAATACCGTCCCTGAATCTTTACCGAATAAATTCAATAAATCTTTGTGGTTTTGGTTGTAAGCATAAAGCCCGAAAGCCATTACCCCATATGATTTTTTATCTTTATCCGTTATAGGATTATATACACGTACCACTTCCTTCGTACAATTCGAAACGAATACAAAATACGCTATGAACACAATTCGATTTAAAAAAATTGACATTACGAGTCTCTCCTTAAGCAATGAGATAAATTCCGCCCGAATAGACAACCATTTTGAAAAATCAAATTCTTTTTATTCTTATATCCTCGCTTTTACAAGGTTGCCTAACGGTAACAGAAAAAGAACTTCCTCCCAAAATTGAACTCGGCAATCACCTTCCTAGATTGGAAGAAACGTTGGTGATTATAGAAGAATTTTGGAGCAACGTGAACCCGGAACTCGTAGACCAAGAAAATTCTTCCATAACGGGGGAAAACTCTCTTCAGAAATTTCGGAACCCCTTGATTGCCAGTTATGCAAAAAGAAATTTCGCAAGCGCTTTTGCTCAATGCCGTTGTTTTCAAAACATTGTGATCGCTTTCAAAGGGATCGACGATTTGGACCTTCTCCGAAAAAAATACAAAAATGTCATTCGAGTTAAATTAGAAGATTATAATGACAATAAAACTATATTCGGAACAATTTTATTGACAACGT
The DNA here is from genome assembly GCF_003046425.1 of Leptospira borgpetersenii serovar Javanica. Classification (GTDB taxonomy): domain Bacteria; phylum Spirochaetota; class Leptospiria; order Leptospirales; family Leptospiraceae; genus Leptospira; species Leptospira borgpetersenii. Next base: position 37,021 of record NZ_QAJG01000019.1, on the reverse strand, counting down.
TCACCTTGGGATTAGTCCCTACATGGAATTCTATTATAAAGAAAGTGGAATTCACAGTGGAGTCGGAAAAGTTACAACATCCTGTGACATTCAAATACGACAGAAAATTTACGCTATACGCTCATATCTTTCTCTTTTTCGGTTTATTTAACGAAAAGAGCATATTTGGTCGTTATGCTCAATTTTACGATTTTTTCCAATTAGCCTCATCGGTAATCTATTCCCAAAAATTGATTCCTTTGGATGATTAATGTTTGTTTGAAACTTAGAATCCGTCCAAAATCTTTAAAAATATCTCTAACGATCCGGCAAGTTTCTAAAAAACGTGGAAGTTCCACATTCAGTGGACTATACAGTATCGCGACAATGCCACTCCTACAGAAGATAGTTTTGAGATGAGCTCTTTGTTTTACTTTCATACCTCACTTCGGAATCCCTTTATATCCGAGTTGGACCGTGTTATGTTATCACAGCCACGATATTGACGAAAAGCTTCAAGAAGTCAGTTTTCAAAAACCCTTACAATGTTCTCCCGAAGTAAAATACAAGATTTCATAAACATTCTAACGTAAAAACGGTTTTGATTCATTGCCTGTGTCGGATTTATTCATTCATAAATCGACTTTCATCATCGATATTTTTAGAAAAATTGCGGATAATTATGTACGATTCCTACGAACTTCTTTACAGCGCGTCCCAAAAACCCAATTTACTTTGTCAGAAAGATCAAGCTGCAAGGTTCTGTCCCAGTTTTGGGACAGAACCTTGTATTCGTGATGACAATGATAATAAAATAAAAATCGTTCACTCCTAGTTTATCAAGAGGCAACTTAATCCAATGTGAATTCGATATAAAAAGTTCGGGCAAGCCCAGTCAATAAATTGTATGAAAGAAATGCAATACGATATTTCGTCTTTAGTTACAATTTTATTATAGAACGCTATCTGTCAGGCGCCAATAGAAGCAAGAGACTTGAGCTCGAGAGAGCGTTTGGCTTTAGTTTCCCTACGCCCCCCAATCGCCTTACGTTATAAATAGTTTAAAACATTATTTAGTTTGAATATATAATAAATTCAATATTGTTTGAACTGATGATAACATAGGCAACTTCTCTACAGGTCCGGCTTCGGAAATGTATTAGTGTGTTTATTTTTTAACGGATTTGGTTCGAAGTATAACTCCCTAGATACTAGATTTTTCCGTAGGTCCAAAGTCCAGATCATTTTGTAAATATCATAAAACTGAGGAACTCCTCGGTTCATAGTATTTTCTATAGAATCTCCGATTCCCATTTCTTCAAGCCAAAGTAAATAGTTGAAAAGATAACACCTCGAAACTCCATGTGCAGCAGCCAAAGCTCCCAAAACGGTCCATACACCCGAATTCACATGAATCGTCATCTTCTTAAGTTCCCCTACGCCCCAATTGTATTTGATCTTACCACCTCTCCAGTGAAGTCGATCCAAAGAAACAACGTATTTCGTATATCTCCTAAGCAAAAATGGAAGTTTCCTAGAAAGAGCTTTTCTTTGGAACTTATCCAACTGATCCCAATAACTCATAGGAACCAAAAGAGAATCAGATCCGACCACACCTTCATTCAAAGCGGATTGAATCTTTTTATCGGAGCTCAACAAAAGAATGTCCATAACCGAAACGGTTCCGAAGATCGCTCTCAAGGACATGGTTTTTAGAAAAAACGAAGAGTTACTGACAATTTTCCATACTATATTAGAAGAAGTAAAAAAGCCAATCAATCATGAGAAAACTTGTCGAGCCGGAACGACCGGTAAAATGGATAAATGTACGAACTTTTTTAGATGTCAGAATTTTATTACGAACTTACGGAATAATTATAAAAAATTGCCCTTCAGGTTTTCGGACAGACTCATAAACTTATCCCAAATTGCAATACGAGAATTCAAACTTAAAAAGAAATCAGAGTAGATCACATCCGGCAGATTTTGAGGCAAATTTTTAGAATCGTGGTTCTCAAAAAAAACAAAATGACGACCAAAAACTCATACAAGAAAAATATCGCAAAATAATTAAAATATTCTAAAATTCTCAAGCAATAGAATCTATAAAACTTTCGGCATTGTGTGGATTTCTTGGAGAGAATGGACCGTAAAGCCCTTGTTTTTCATTTCCACCATTCCTTTGATGAGGGCCTTAGCGGCGTTAGATGTGGTTAAACAAGGCACCTTAAAACGGATCGCCGCCTGGCGGATCGTAAAACTATCGTCTCTGGTAACTCTCGAAAGAGGAGTGTTGATGATAAGATGAATCTTATTCTCTCTGATATAATCCAAGGCCGTGGGAAATATTCCGTCGTAAACCTTGTTGATCTTGGAAGAAAGAATTCCATTGTCCGAAAGAAATTTATGAGTTCCCGAAGTCGCGATCAAATTGAAACCGAGATCGGAAAGATCCTTGATATAAGAAAGAAGCTCCGACTTCGTCTTGTCGTTGATACTTACAAAAACCGTCCCTTGAGAAGGCAGTTCGTCACCGGCCATATATTGAGATTTCAAAAATGCTTCTCCGACAGTGGAAGCGATTCCCATAACTTCTCCGGTGGAACGCATCTCTGGACCTAAAATCGTATCGACTCCTGGAAATTTATTAAACGGAAGAACGACTTCTTTTACAGAAACTTGAGAGAACGCCATTTCTTTCGGAAGAGGGAGGTTTTTCAAAGATTCTCCCATTATAACCCGAGTCGCATACTTTACGATCGGATGACCAAGAGCCTTGGAGACAAACGGAACGGTTCTCGAGGCTCTTGGATTTACTTCGATGACATAAAGGATTTCATTCTTTACCGCATATTGAATGTTGATGAGCCCCTTAACTTGAAGTTCCAAAGCAAGATCCACGGTCGCTTTACGGATTTCATCCATCATATTTTTGGAAAGTGTTTGCGGAGGAAGAATACAAGCCGAATCTCCGCTATGAATCCCAGCCTCTTCGATGTGTTCCATAATGCCGGTAACGAAAACCTCTTTTCCATCGCAGAGAGCGTCCACATCCACTTCCACTGCATCCTCCAAGAAGGAATCAATCAAAAGCGGTCTGTCTTTCGAAATCTCTTCCGCCTTTTCCATATAACGATCGAGCTCTTTTTCTTCATTGATGATGAGCATCGCTCTTCCCCCGAGAACGTAACTTGGACGGACCAAAATGGGGTACTTGACATTTTGTGCGATTTCTCTCGCTTCCTCCATAGAAGTTGCGATCCCGCTTTCCGGAGAACGTAGTTTCAATTTCTCTAATACTTCGACGAAGCGCTTTCTATCTTCGGCACGATCGATGGAATCCGGACTTGTTCCTAGAATTTTAACCCCTTTTCTTTCCAGATCCTTTGCGAGTTTGAGAGGAGTTTGTCCTCCGAATTGAATGATGACACCTTCCGGCTTCTCGTTTTGATAAATACGATATACATCCTCCAAAGTCAGAGGCTCGAAGTAGAGACGATCCGACGTATCGTAATCCGTCGAAACGGTTTCCGGATTCGAATTGACCATAATGGATTCGACTCCCAAATCTTGAAGAGCGTAAGAAGCCTGACAACAACAATAGTCGAACTCGATTCCCTGACCGATCCGGTTCGGTCCCCCACCAAGAATCATAACGGACTTAGTAGAAGTCACATCGGACTCGTCCTCTTCATCATAAGAAGAATAGAAATAAGGAGTATAAGCCTCAAATTCTCCGGCACAAGTATCGATTCTTTTGTAAACGGGAAGAATTTTTTCAGAACCGAGTTCGGTTTCAATCTCCTCTTCCGATTTTTTTAGAATATTTTGAATTTCCGTTTTTTTCAAATCAACTCTGAGATCGCTGTCGAGAAGATCCAAAATTCGTTTTTTATTCTTTAAAAACGAAAGTTGTCTGTTGGAAAAACCGGCCCGTTTCATTTTAGCAAGAACGGAATCTCCCTTTTCGGAATATTCCCTTTCCAATTTGAGAAGATCTTCCATTTGCCAGAGGAACCACCGATCCATCTTGCAAAGATCGTGGATTTGTTCCACGGTATAACCTTCGTCGAAGGCGAGTTTGACGTAAAAAATACGCTTATCGTTCGGACGTTTTAGAAAGGAATCGATCCATTCCTTTCTTTGATCACTATTTAAACTTCTTGTATATAATAATTCTTGAAAATACCCGTCCGAGCCGAAACCGTAACGGTCGATTTCAAGAGAACGCAGTGCCTTCTGAAAACTTTCTTTAAACGTTCTTCCGATCGCCATCGCCTCGCCGACCGCCTTCATCTGAACCCCGAGAGTATCGTCCGTACCCGGAAATTTTTCAAAGGCAAAACGAGGCACTTTTGTTACGACATAGTCGATCGAAGGTTCGAAAGACGCCGGAGTCACTCGTGTGATATCGTTCTTAATTTCGTCCAACGTGTATCCTATGGAGAGAAGAGCGGCGATTTTCGCGATCGGAAATCCGGTCGCTTTGGAAGCCAAAGCCGAAGAACGAGAAACCCTCGGATTCATCTCGATTACGATAACGTCTCCGTTTGCCGGATTGACCGCAAATTGAATGTTGGAACCACCCGTCTCCACTCCGATCTCCCGAATGATCGCGATCGACATATCCCTTAAGTTCTGGTATTCCTTATCGGACAAAGTTTGTTGAGGAGCCACGGTGATGGAATCGCCCGTATGAACCCCCATCGGGTCGATGTTTTCGATCGAACAGATAATAACCACGTTATCCGCTAGATCACGCATCACTTCGAGTTCGAATTCCTTCCAACCTAGAACCGATTCTTCCAAAAGAACCTGGCTGATCGGAGAAGCCTTAAGACCTTTTGAAACGACCTCTTCAAAAGTTTCTTCGGTGTAAGCAATTCCCCCCCCGGTACCGCCGAGAGTAAACGCAGGACGAACGATGAGAGGAAGCCCGAGTTTTTTTTTGATTTCGGCGGCGTCTGTGAGATTGTTCGCCAGGCCGGATGCGGGAACTCTCACACCGATTTTTTCCATCGCCTTCTTGAAAAGTTCTCTGTCCTCGGCTTTTTTGATCGCGTCCACTTTGGCACCGATCAATTCCACGTTATACTTTTCCAAAAGCCCCGCGCCGTTGCAAGCAAGGGCGAGGTTCAGAGCGGTCTGACCTCCGACCGTAGGAAGAATTGCATCCGGTTTTTCTTTCTCAAGAATTTTTTGAACGACTGGAACCGTCATCGGCTCTACATAAGTTGCATCCGCAAGATCCGGATCGGTCATGATAGTTGCAGGATTTGAGTTGAGTAAAATGACACGAATCCCTTTTTCTTTCAGGGCTTTGGCGGCTTGAGTTCCGGAATAATCAAATTCACATGCCTGTCCGATTACAATCGGACCGGAACCCAAAATAAGTACAGAACGTATATCTTCTCTTCTAGGCATACTAAAACACAGGTTTTTAGTTTAGCCCTATCCTTCAAGCATCAATTCGACAAAGGGAGCAAATACTCTCCTGCCTTCTTGAATTTTCCGGAAGAGACCAGAAACGAAATGAGGGAATCTTTCAGAGAAGAACACTCTTCGATCGCAAGCGGCCTTTCGTTCCAAGGATCGGCAATCCGATCGTAACAACGCCAAAGCACACCGTTCTCCGAAGGGATGTAGATGAGTTTACGGGCCGTATTCTGAAACATCCTATGTTTGGAAATGATCACACTCTCCTTCGCGTAAGAATCTCCGATCGAAATAAAAGGAAATTCTCCCGATTCAATCGAATGCAAATGAAGAATGTCGGGATAGTAAATTCGTTCCTTTTGATAAAAATGATCTCCTAAATCACTAAACCAAATTCCGGTTTCACCGTAGACATTTCTAGAATCTTTCCAAGTCTGAAAACTCAAACCTGCAGACAAATCCCTTCCGAAACGATTTTTCAATTCGTTCCGCAAATTTTCTCGTAAGGAAAAATCTTGAATCCGATCTGAAACGAACGAAAGTAAAGTTGGAAACAGATCCAGGGAGCTGCTAATTCCGGTAAACCTCCGACCAGCGCCTACATTTCGAGGGAATTTAATGAGCAGAGGAATATGAGTCACACCCTCTCCTCTCAAATGTTCCCCGTGCCCGTGACTATGATCGGCTTCAAACAAGGATTCCCCATGATCGCTCGTTAAAACGATCAGGGTGGAATCGTAAATCCCTTCTTTTTTTAAGTGCTCCAAAATCTTTCCGACCGAATTGTCAAAAGAATAAATCGAAGCCTGAAAAAGTCCTCGAATCTGTTCCCGGTCGTCGTTCGAAAGTTCGGAAGAATCGCTCGGGTTCACAAATTTGAAATACTTAAATTTTCCATAATATTCAGAATTTGTAAATATCTTGTAATACGGATACGGAGGACTGAATGGGAAATGCGTCACGGAGGAAAAAAAGACAGTAAAAAACGGACCTTCTTCCTTTTTTAATCCGGCCAAAAGGTCCGGAAGAATTTTAGAATCGTCCCCCAAACTTGGAAATCCGCGGATTGCCCCGAAATATTCTCCCGCGCCCGGAATCGAACCGGTCAAGATCGGAAGAAGAAAAATCTGAGTTTCTAAAATCCTTTGCGCCGTGAGAGTTTCCGCGTGAAACATCGGAGCGTTTACGGATTGAAACCCCCAATCAGCTCGAGGGAAAATATCCCCTGCAAACGAAGAAACGACGTGCGTCTTGTATCCGAGTTGCGACAAAATATTCGGAAGTGTTTTAGAAACATTACCGTTCAAACCTTCCCGATCCTTTATATCCGGAAACATATCTTGAATTCCGTGTATGAAACTGGGTTGTCCCGTGAGCAAATCCGCCCAGGCAGGAAAAGTTCTGGGAATCGTAGTATGATGATCTTGGAATATTACGGAATCCTTCGCAAGTAAATCGATATGAGGCGTCAATCCCTCCTTACCTTGTGCGTATCCCATTTTATCATAACGAAGACTATCCGCGCTCAGAATCAGAATGTTCGGAACACCTTCCGCACTCAGGGCGATATTTTCCGGAACTTTTTCGCTTCGACTCGGAGCTAAAGTAAAAACTCCAAAACGACTTTTCGAAAAAGCAAAACAAATCAGAGAAGTACAAATAATAAAAAGTAAAACGAGAACGATTCGATTCCGACTTACATTTTTCAAAGTCACGATCCGAATTAGATCAAAAATCGGAGAACTCTCAAAAACTCGAGCGGAAAGATAAAAGATAGTCGCACTCAAAATCCCCAAAAGACTTCCGCAAGAATGAAACCAAAAGAGTAAAAAACAAAACAAAACGAAAAAGATAAAACCGAACCAGTTTCTCTTAAATATTAAAAAAACAGAATGTTTTACGATACAAGCTCCTAAAATTCCGAGCGCGATCGCCGATGGAATCCAGGGAGAAACCCAATCCGTCAGGAAAAACAAAAAGAAACGCAGAAATGAAAATCGATAAAAGAAGAATTCCCCATAGAGTTGGGGATAAAAAATCACAGAATGACACCAAAGAAGAAATACAAATACTCCGAAAGTCCAAAAAACTTTTCGATAAGAGTTTTCCTTTTCAACCTCGATATTCTTCTTGACAAAAGAATCGAAACCTTGAACCGATAAAGCCCCATCTTCCGACAAAGGACCGATAAAAAACGAGTCGGTCGAAACCTCTTTTTCATTCCCAAGCTGCGCAGAAGAAAGGAGCAAACCGATCGCACCGAACAGAATTCCGCTCGCAATCAAAATTTGAATATAATCTTTTAAGAACAAAGGCAGAATGGATAAAAATAGGGACTTGAATTCGGAAAGATCCACTCCCATAAACCGAAACGAAGAGTTTAAAATCAAAGTCGCAAAAGAAATCCCCACTCCGATCGCAAAAAATCGAAGATATAATCTTACGGATTTCTCCACCAATAAAATTGTGACCATCTTCAACATAGATTTTCCGCAATTCTCATTTTAAAAGCGTTTTCGAAAATCTGATCCCGCTTTCGACAAGCACTTTCTTTCACTCCAAAAAGAAAAGTCGGACTCGAATCGATTTCTCAAAAGAGAATTCAACTTTTCGAATATTCAATCTTCATTTTGATGAAATGAAGATATATCCTCCGAAATCTCGGACGCATTTTCGTTCGGAAGTCGAGAAACATCCCCAACTCCGTTGACACGAAAAGTTAAAAAATTCTTTCCGAACTTGCGGGTTTCAAAACCGGACCAGTTTGGATCGATCGGAGACTGGACAAAAACGGCTACAGTAGCATCGGCCTTTAACAAAAAGTCCAAAAGAGATTTAATTTTTTCCTTTTTCTTATCCCAGAAAGAATACGGAGGATCTAAAAAATAGATCTTCGATTTTTCGGGAATATCGAGTTTATTATAAAAGCGAAATACGTCTTTTCTGCTGACCTCGTAGTTGTCGCTAAATTTTGCGAAAAGCTTTCGAAGGTTGTCCGATCTTTCCCAAGCCAACTCGTATAAAACGACTCTTGCAAATCCTCGACTCATTGCTTCCAAAGCCATCTGTCCGGAACCTGCAAAAAAATCCACAAACACGGATTTCTCAAGTATCAATCTTCCTTTTAAAACCAAGGAGCCGACGATATCAAAAACGGATTTTTTTAAAATCGCGGGAGTAAAATTCGTGTTTCCCGCAACGGCAATAGGCGTTTCTATCGACTTACCTTTAAGCTTTCCGGCCTGTACCTTGAGTGCTTTCACATCTTTACTCCGTTTTTTTTTCGACGCTCAATTCCAAGATCCGAATCTTTTTCGCTAACTTTTCAGCCGATTTCAATTCTCTAAGTTTGATAAGAATTTGTTTTGCCTCCGAAAATTTTCCGGCCTCGTATAAAATGCAAGCATAGGTGTAAAGCCCTTCCGCATAACGCACCGAGGATGTTCCATTTTCGGAAAAAATTTTTCCCCAATAAATCCCGGAAGATTCATCTTCCAATACCAGACAACGTTCTAGAAACAAAAACACGGAATTATAAAAAATTCCGGGATGAGATCCTTTCTTTTCATAGATACTTCTCAAAGTTTTGTCGATTTCTTCCGGATCTTTTTCTGCGGAGGTATATAAAAGTAGAATCCTATAATCAATCTCCTCTTTTCGAAGTGCGACCCGGGAAACCTTTACTAAGGTATCATAATTTCCCTTTTTGTAAAAATCGTAAACGTCGTTGAAGTCGGTCGGTAAGACCGAACTTTGTGGAAATAAAACAAAAACGGATATTAGGAACCGGTCGACACAATTCTTGGCGAATTGCCAAACCGGCCCGGTATTTTTCAAAACTCGATCACTACAGAGGAACCGCACATCGGACAAATCGCCCCTTCAAGACCGTAGTCTTCGGCTTCGTAAACGTCCTCTTCCCAACGATGATCGCAATCTTCACAAGCAAACGTTAATACCTCTTCTCCGGTTACATCCTCATCGTAACCGGTCTCAACTTCAAAATCTTCATCAAAATCGTAATCGTAAGGCATAGAAATCCAACGGAATCAGGGGAGGCTTAGGTGTCAAGTTTTAGGAGATTCAAAAAATACGTGAACCCAGAATAGGTTTATAAAAAATCGACGAAGTATGCTGTATCAATCCGGCCTGAAAAGTTATAAAAAGAAAACCAGTTATAAACCTTATATTCTCGTGGCTCTTATGTTGATTTTAGGTGGAACTGGATTTTTTTTCCAGCAGAGTATCAAAAACCTATTCGCGGGTGATAGAAAAATTCTTCTCGAAAAAGAAAGAAAAAACATCCAACAACAAATCTATTCGGGAACTCTGGAAGAAGGTTCCGTGAAAAATTTCCAAAACGCCGCCAAAGATTACGTTCACTCGAATCCTTCGGATGAATTGGGATATTTTTATATTGCATTAGGGAATTATAATTCGTTTTTGCTTAACGGATTCTCTTTCGACTCGGGGACCTTGGTAAAACTCGCCTATTCGGGATTCAACGATTTTCTCCAGGAAGACGAGTCGTATCTTCCGATTCTGGAAGAAATGTACCGAAACGCGCTTCGTGCAAAGGCGATAGATCCCTCAATCGGCGAAAATCCGGATAACGAAGTGATGATTGCATTCGGGGAAACAGTCAAACAGCATCTTTCCAAAAAATCCCTCACTCATCTTTTGAATTCGATTCCGTACGACAAGATCAGTCCCGAATTTAAAATCAGCTATACGTGGATTGCCATCTTAGGAGCGTCCTTATCGGGAGATACTGAATTTTTAAAACGCAATCTTGCAAGTCCGGAATCCAGCGGATCGATTCTTCTCACCGAAAGAGAAGCTCTTTTTTTAACCGGACTTTCCGAATTCCGCGCAGGCCAGTATGTCTCTTCCCTCAATTTCATTCGCAAAGTTAGAAATGCAAACGAAGATTTTATCACGATCGGATCTTGGATTTTAGAAGCGAAAATTTTCAGACTTCAAAATCTACATGCAAAATCAATCGCGATTTTAGAGGAACTTTATCCAAAGATGGAAGAGAGAAGGGAAGAAATTATCCGACTCGCAAAAGAAATCGTCGATGAAAAGCCGACCCTGAAAACGAAACTCGATCTAGAATCGGTTCGGTAAAATTTTTAGAAATCAATGTTAAACGAAGCGAAGTTTCCCCCTATCCCGAAAATTTTCAAAGGATTTATCGTATCCTTAGTTACAACTTGCATCGTTTCTTGCGGACTCAGACCTGTTCCCCCTCCCGAAGGAAAGTTCTGCGACGTCTGGCATAAACCAGTTGAATGTGTGGAGTTGAATTTCAGAAAAGGAATCGGGGACCTAGGCCAAGGACCGCTTCCTCTGCGGATGAAAAACGTAGTTCTTTATGATCTAAAAATTGAAAACGAACAAAACATCCTCATAGAAGTTCTTCATGAGCATAGAGTGAGGATTACCTTTCCCGAAAAAGAACCTAGATTGTATCTTAAGATCAAGGATCAAGGAGAACGCAAACGAAGATGGGAAAAAGCAAAGGAAGAATGGGATGAACTTTTCAAATGAATAGGGCGTTTTATACTACTATTTTCGAACGATTCCTAGAAAACAAGATACCAAAGAATGTACCGAGCTCAAAAAGCGAACTTCAACGAAAAGTACAAACTTTGAATCCCTTTCTAAACTGAATAAAAACGGCTTTATAAAGGGTTTGTGGCTCAAACAAAAACGTTTTTTATCAGCACGTTTTAGCTCCGCAACTTAAGAATTTACTTTTAGTAAACAAAATGAACGCGAGTAAAAAACAATTTACCAATCGAAACGAATTCGTATAATCAAAGTCGATGATACATTCGAAAACTTCACAAAAAACCAAACCCCCTTATTTGGTTTCCATCATCGAAGACAATCGACACACTGCCCTCAATCTTCAGGAACTTCTTTCCAATTCCTCCGATTTTCAATTTTTAAGGCACTATCCCGACTCTCAAAAAGCGATCGAAGATATTCCGGAAAATATTCCCGATATCGTAATCTTAGATATAGGACTTCCCGGAAAGAACGGATTGGAATGTCTCAAAGAGCTTAAAGAAAAAACGCCTAACACTAAATATGTGATCTTCACCGTTTTTGAAGACGAAGAAAAAATAGTGGAAGCGATCCAAGGAGGGGTATCCGGCTATCTCTTGAAGGACACTCCTCCCGAACTGTTCCTTGCCGAACTCAAAGTCATCATACTGGGAGGCGCTTCACTTACTCCTAGAATTGCGGACAAGATCATCCGAGAATTCACAAAAAAAGAGGAAAACCAAAATCCGCCAATTCAAAATACCCTGGGACTTACAAAAAGGCAACTTCAGATTCTCAATTTCGTAGCGCTTGGAATGACCGTTGCAGATATCGCGGACGAACTCGATATTTCCAGCCATACGGTCAGTAGACATATCGAAAAAATTTATAAAAAGATGGAAGTGCATTCCAAATCCGAAGCCATCATCCGAGGAAGAAGAATGGGGATTATACGAGACGTTCCAGGATACCCTTAAATGCCCGCAAAGAGAATATTCGTATTTTCTATTTTTATTATATTTACCTTGTTTTCGACGGGATGCAGCTCCAAGAACGAGCCAATCGCGGAAAAAGGTGTCATCGACCTCAGAAATTTTAATCTCGACGAAAACATTACTACGCTTAACGGAAACTGGGAATTTCATTGGAAAGAATCGACACACGGCAATCATCCGATCCCAAAAACCTCCACTTATTTTCCAGTCCCCGGAATTTGGAGGGACTACGATCCGAACTTCACTCCGGAAGGTTATGCGACCTATCGCCTGCGCGTGTTATGCGATGATCAATATCCCGATTTAAAGATCAGAATTCCCAGGCTTCCGGGAGTTTACGAAGTCTATTTCGACGACCATAAAGTTTATTCTAACGGTTTTGCCGGAACCGGTCCTTTAGATACGGTATTTTCAGCTCATCCATTGATGACGAATATCGTCGTGCCCTCCGAGGATTTTTATATCACCGTAACCGTTTCCACCTTCAAAGGAAATTATCTTAAAGGTGGAATTCGGAAGCCATTTCAAATCGGATCAGGAAAGGCGATCGATTTGGAGACAAAAAGAGAAGAATGGAGGGAGATGGTCCTAATCGTCGTTATCTTTTCTTTCGGAATCTATCACCTCGTATTCTTTTTTTCCTACAGAAAAGATCCGATTCCTCTCTATTTCACCCTGTTTTGTTTTTTAGTTTCCGGATATACTTTCATCACCTCCGAAATTCAATTTATGGCTCTTTCGGATCTTTCCCTGGATCTCAGATTACGAATAAAGTTTTTTTGTGAGATCGCATTTTTCCCTACTTCTTTCCTGATGCTCCGTAAGATGTTCCCGCTTCAGTTCAACCGGAAATGGATTCAAACCGCAATTGGAACAAGTACGATTTTCTTTTTCGGAATTTTCGCTTTCAACGAACGAAATATAGTCTGGTTTTATTCTTGGTTTATGTATTTTCCCCCGCTTTATGCATTGGTTTTGATTCTAGGCACGGCAAACACTTTTAAAGCCAGAGAACTTTTCACTGGCTTTGTTCTGGCATTTACGATGATGAACGACGGAATTTACGGTTTATACGAGATTTATACCTTATATCCGTACAGCTTTCCTTTGGGTCTTATCGCTTTTGTTGCGTTAAATTCTTATATTATTTCCTCAAGATTCGCGGAAAATCTGGAAAGAGCAAAAGAATTCGCACAACTTCAAATCAGATATAACGAACAACTAAAGCTACAAGCACAGGAAAGAGCAAGGATCGCCTCGGATATTCACGATTCCATAGGGTCCGAGCTTACAGCGATTCTTTTCGAGTTGGAATCCAAAGATAAAAACGATTCCACATTGAAAAAACTCAAATCGGAAGTGAATCATCTCATTTCGAATGTAAGAGACATCGTATTTCTCATGCACCATCAGGGAAACAACCAAGAACTCGTGGAAGAAGTGATAAAAAGGTACGGGGATAGAATCCAACGCACCGGAACCATAGAAGTTAAAATGGAAATTGAAAACGTCTCCAATTTCATACATCTGGATCAATGTCTACACATTCAAAAGATCTTTTTAGAAGTCGCTTCCAATATTCTCAGACATTCCGAAGCGAAGAAGATACGAATTTTCTGGAAAAAAGAGGGAAAAAATCTGGTTCTAAAAGTGACAGACGACGGGAAAAAATTCGAGATCAATCCGGAAGAAGTCTCCGGAATCGGAATGAGCAACATTCGAATGAGATCCGAAAAATTGGGAGCAAGTTACGTTTTCCATTCCAAAGGTTCGGAAAATTCGTTCGAACTAAACATTCCGATTTCCTAATAAGAATTTTCCGTCACAAAATTTCACAAAGTTTAAAATCCATATCGCATGCAATTTTCCTAATATTTTTATCGTATGCACAAATCGTAAGTTTCTTTTTCAGGGAATCGGCTATCAATAAAGCGGTGCTTAAATGGATCGAATCCAGAGATTTTAAAAAAGTCAATTTTTCCGTTTTTTGAATTTTCTCGTAAACTTCAGAGCCGATTCTTTTCAAGTTGATCTCCGTAAGAAGCTCTCTTTGTCGAGTCAGACTTTCGTCCAACCAACGTTTATTCAAAACTTTTCGATTCTCCCTATAAACTTTATGAATATTGACGAATGATTCGATTTCGAGTAGGCTGGAAGAAAATCTGTAATCGTCCCCTATCCAACTTTCATACGATAGTTCGTAATTGGTATCTTCAAAAATGATTGAAAGAAAAAAGCTAGTATCGATATAAACCGGCATGAAGAGGGAAATCAATCCCGATCTTCATAATATGTTTTCATCCAATCCAACTGAAACTTTTCTTTTACTTTGGACGGAGGCTTTAAAACGGTAGATTTTCTTTTTGCTTTTAAGAGAAGACCGCTTTTTTGTTCTTTCTCAATATAACTTTCGACGGCTAGATCCGAATTTAAAATATCGGAAGTGGGTTTTTTGATTTCGGCAATGATTCGACTGTGATCGGTCACGAGAATCGTTTCACCTTCTTTTACAAGGCGTAAAAACGTATTCAAGTTTTCTTTAAGATTCTTGACCCCGACAGCTTTCATACCTCAGTAAAGTAAGAATAATTACGACAAAGTCAACCGGTTTTTACCAAAAAAATCAGCGAGTCCGCATCATCGGAAAGATAAAGTTAATTCCGAAAATCATTCCTTGTGCTTTGACTTCATCGGGAACCTTCCCGAAATTTTGTCCTCGAATAGAATCGACACAAGCTTGACTGACAACGTCTTGTCCCTGGCTCGAAACGAGTTTCGTATCCAAAACCTGGCCGCCTTCGCTTAGCATAAAAAGAACTTTGACCTGTCCGGGTAGAATTCCCTCTCGAACTACGGTTCCCGCCATATCTCGATACGCATAATTGCCTCCGCCGGGAGGAGCAAAACTGCCTTCGATTTGTTTCAGCATCCGTTTGAAGTATTCGTAACCTGCGAGTTTTTTTCTAGGAATGGAAAGGGCTTGATTTCCGTCCCAACGAAAAAGAAAGTCCTGTTCGAATCGATAGTTAAACGGAATTTTCGTCATTCTTCCGTAGGTCTGAGAGCTTTGTTTAGTTTCTTCCGTATTGGTGGTTTGCACTGGGTCGATCTTATAAATTCCTACTTCGAAAACCTTCTCGTCATTCTTTTCTTTAGCTTCCTGTTTCTGGGCTTCAGAAGGCCTTCTCGCCATACTGCCCATGATAAATTCACGAAAGGGGCTCGCAGAGTGAAATCCTTCCTTCTTCGTAATCCCGCCTGCACCCGCCGCATCCACGTTGGAAAGAGCCTTGTATTCGTCCTTTATGTTCTTATCCACAAAATCTTGTTCCAGAAGAACTTCATAAATTTTCTCTTTTTCCTCATTGCTTTCCATTTTGACCATGGGCTCGCTTCCGAGAATTTTCCAGAGCATGTTACGTGTGAGCAAATGTGCGGTAAAAAAAGACGCGAGTACAAGAACTAGAAAGGAGGCATAGATCAACCTTCGATCGTCTTCGGGAATTCCGGAATATTCAGAATAGAGTCGGGTCTTGTCCATGGTTTTCGGAAAAATCTTGCATTCGTTTTAATTGCCGATAGGCCCTTTCGGTCGCCACCCTACCGGCGGGAGTTCGATTGATGAGTCCGATCCGAACCATAAATGATTCGTAAGTATCTTCGATAGTCTTTTCTTCTTCTCCGACTACGACAGCAATCGCCTTTAAACCGACAGGACCTCCCTTATAACGATCGATCATACAACTCAGTATCTGTCGATCCATACCGTCCAATCCCAAGTCGTCAATCCCCATCTTTTCGAACGCTTTGAGACAAAGACCCTTTTTTACGGAAAGATTACCCTCTACTTCGCTAAAGTCCCGAATTCTCTTTAAAAGATGATTTGCAATTCGGGGGGTTTTACGAGAACGTTTTCCGATTTCCAAGGCAGCATCGTCTTCGATCTTAACTCCCAAAATTCGAGAAGAACGTAAAACGATCTCCTTCATCTCTTCATCGTTGTAATAATCCAGCCTCAATTGAATTCCGAAGCGGCTTTTGAGAGGTTCGCTGATCAGTCCACTTCTGGTAGTAGCCCCGACTAAGGTGAACGGTTTGAGAGGGATTTGAACCATTTGCGCGGTTACTCCTTCTCCAATCACTAGATCGATCATATAATTCTCCATCGCCGGATAGAGAATCTCTTCGAGTTTTTTATGAAGAGTATGGATCTCATCTATGAATAGAATTTCATTTTCTCCCATACTCGTAAGAAGACGGGCAAGATCGGCGCCTTTGGTAATCACAGGAGCAGATGTGATGGTAAGCCTGGTCCCAAGTTCGTTGGAAACAATTCCGGCAAGAGTCGTTTTACCGAGACCGGGAGGACCGGAAATCAAAATATGATCAAGCGCACGCTTTCGATTCTTAGCAGCCTGAACGTAAACCGTAAGATTATTGAGAACTTCCTTCTGACCTATAAATTCGGAAAGAAGAGAAGGACGTAAACCCGACTCTTCTTCAAATTCTTCCTCAGGATTAAGCGTATGGGATTTTGCCAATCAGTTCGGTCTTTCCTTAAGCTGGATCGAAATTCTAGAAATGTTTCCCTGACGCATAACCGTAACCGTGATACGATCACCCACCTTACTCTTCTTAACCGTGCTGACCACTTCCTCCGGAGAATTGATTTTAGTTCCGGAAATCTCAGTGATCACATCCATCAGCTGAATTCCGGCACGATCCGCCGGAGAATCATTCATAATCTGAACGACAACCGCACCGCCCGAAATATTCAACTTCTTCGCGTCCTCTTCATGAAGATAATCCACTCCGACTCCAAGCCAAGGCTGTGCGGGACGTTTGACCTTACCGGTGGTTTTTAATTCTTCCATGATCGCTTTCGCTTCGTTAATCGGAATCGCAAATCCGATTCCCACCGAACCCCCGCTCTGAGAAGCGATCATACGATTGATACCGATCACACGACCGTTGATATCGAGAAGAGGACCGCCGGAATTCCCCTGATTGATGGAAGCATCCGTTTGAAGATAATGAACTCCACTGTTATCGATTCCGGTTCTACCGACAGCACTGACAACCCCCGCGGTCAGAGACTGTTCGTAACCCAGAGGGGCCCCGATTGCAATCGCCCAGTCCCCGACTTTTACCGCGGAAGAATCTCCGAGTTCGATCGGAACAATTTCACCGTCCGGCTTGATTTTTAAAAGAGCCAAATCAATCACAGGATCAGAGCCGACGAGTTCTGCGTTAAATGTCTTACCCGTTTTTAAACGAACGGTAAGTTTATCCATGGAACGAACCACATGTTCGTTGGTTAAAATATATCCCTGAGTATTGAGAATAATCCCGGAACCGAGCCCAGTTTGTTTTTGTTTCATCACTCTTCCGCTTCCGCCTTGACCTCTGCCGAAGAATTGATCAAAGAAAGGATCTCCGAAAGGCCCGGAATGAACGGGAACGTTTTGAATTTTTTCCGTAGCGATGGAAACTACACTTGGAGAAGCGGTTTGATAAACTTCCTCAAAGGCTTGTTGAATCGTGATCGCCTGACGAGTCGCCGGACTAGGTTCCTTATCACCTTTAGCATTTAAAAAAAGAGGATTGCTTCGACCGGTTCCACAAAACATGACGGGAGACAAGAACGCTCCGAGCAGAAGTGAAATGCTTACGATTGCAACATACTTCAGTTTTTCCATGTTTTTCATTGAATTCTATCCCTCTGAAAATGAATTTCCATTTGGTATCTAAAAGAATCGGCTCGCTTCTATGACTGTCAAGTTAGATTTGAAAGCTAGTCCTTAGAGGTACACATTCGATTCAATAAGTTGGATTTAAACGAAAGGGAGAATCCTTCCGTTTTCACTCTTTAGACCAGACCACCAAGAAAAGAGTTTCCGTTTTCATCCGACAAATTCGAGAAGATTTACAAGTCGGAAGTCCGGTTTTTGGATTTTGGCTGAGTGGATTCTCGATTCTTTTTGATCTGAATTTTTGCATTGATATATTTTCGAATCGCCGCTTCTCCCCTTTGGAGAGTATAATAATCCAACTTTTCCACGGGAATGATATCTTCATCCGGAGTAATTTGCAAAATCGCTAAATCGATTTTTTTATCCTGACCGATGATGACCGCTTCGTAGGATTTACCTGATTTTGACTTCACCAAAAGATGATCGTAAGTCCCAATTACATGAGCGTTCGTAAGAATATAACCCTGCGGATTGAGAACGATTCCATAGCCGAGGGTAATCAAAATCTTTTCCAGAAAATGCCCGCCCTTAGAATGAAGAAGTTTAGATTTGGTCGTTTTTTCGGCGAGAATCGAAACCGAACTTGCGGAAGAACTCGGATAGACTTCTTCAAAAATATGATGTACTCGCACTTTATTTTTGGGATGGCGCAAAAGAGAAGAATGATGATCAGATTCTCCGGAAAGAATCTCCTGTTTGCTTTCGATTTCCGGTTCTGTCTCTTTTGTTTGTGCAATCGGAGAAAAACAAGAGAAATAAAATAACCCGAAATAAAGAATCACTCCGAAAAACTTCAAAATCGAAAAATATAAGCCCATAACGAAATTTTCATTGGATTCTCGATTTCCCAAAGAATCCATGTAGATAAAATGATTTCGTATAAATCTCTCTTTGTCAAGAATTGAATCGGAACCGTAAAAATGAAGATCGAAAAACCAATCTTTGTAGTTTTTGAAGGAATCGATGGAAGCGGTAAATCAACTCTTTGCAAATCTTTAACCGAAAAACTTACAGAACGGGGAATTCCTTCCGTAAACTTTACCGAACCCACAAACTTTGAAACTGGAAAGTATCTTCGAAAATTCTTAAGAGGGGAAATCGATCTTGAAAGAAAAGAACAAATCGATGCCTTTTTAAACGATAGAGAAGAATCTTTAAGACAAAACATCCTTCCTTCCTTAGAATCCGGAAAAAACGTCTTACTGGATCGTTATATGTATTCCACCGCCGCTTATCAAAGCGGCGACGATCTTCTTCCCGAAACAATCATCGAAAAAAATCTAAAGAAAAACTTTAAAATCCCGGATCTTCTATTTTATCTAGATCTTAATCCAGCAATCGCACTCGAAAGACTAAGTCAAAGAAAAGAAAATAAAGAAAGATTCGAAACGTTAGCTCAACTTGAAAAAATTCGTTCCGCCTACGATAGAATTCTTCCAAAAGAAACGATCCGAATAGACGGCGTAAAAGGCCCGGACGAAATCGTTCAGGAATGTCTGGAAATTTTTTTAAGAAACTTCAATAGAAAACTCCTATAAAATCCGAAAGAAAGCATCACCCAATCCAATTTCAGCGTAAAACCGTCGTTTGGTGAACGTAATTTTTAAGGGCTTCTTGATAGCAGTCAATTGCAAACAATCTCATAGTATTGAATTTAAATTGCCAGAGACTACATTTTTAAACGACTATCAAAATTTACCAGTTTTCATTGATATACAATATCAGTGACTTTCGATTTGAAATTCCTTGAGAGTGGTTTCATGACGATTTGCTTGGCGATCCAGAGAATCCGCCATTTTAAAAAGTTTCTCTTTGCGAACCCTGGCCTGAAGAAATTTCTCTCCTCTGGAAAGTTTCGCCAATTCTCTGAGTTCATTTGCTCTCGCTCTTTTGGCTACCGCAGTCGCCTTGAGATAATTCGCGATCGCTTGTTTTTGTCCCGGCGTCACCGCACTTTCTACGAGAGCCTTTTCCAAAAGCCTCGCTTCCTCCTCTTCGCTGACCGAAAAAATCGGCGTTAAAATTCCGCATACCCAAACCAATACAAAAATGGAAACGACCCTCCGAAAACAAAGTCCTTCCCATAAATTCAGAAACGAAACCTTCATCTTTACCTCTATTTTTAATTTTTAGGAGAACGATTTCTTATACGATTCATTTTTCAAGGACTTTCCTTTACCAAACCCTCTTCAGGATTTACATTTGACATCCCAAACCTTTTCAAAAGACTCACTTATAAACGTACCTATAGCTCAACGGATAGAGTACAGGCCTCCGGAGCCTGGGGTCCGGGTTCGAGTCCCGGTAGGTACACTGCAATATTCCATTTCCACCGTTTGATCTACCGGGACTCGAAGCGAGCTTTGGTAAAGCATTTCAAGCTTCCGTAAGAAGCGAAGAAATGCTTCCGAGGAACAGATTGGTTCTGCCCGATAGAGGACCCATAGGAAGCATAACCTTACCCACAAGTTGAGATAGGGTTTTGGAATAGGAAGGATCAAAAACGCACATTTTTTCAAGTGTTCCGACAAGAATGAGGCTTTTTACTTGCAAGAAGTATGATTTTCCGATAGTGGAAAGTCCTCCAAGCCTTTCTTTCCTCCTCCCAAAATTAGGGAAAACTCATGCAACGCTCTCTATAAATCATTTGCAGGTGTAAGTTTTACAGTGGATTTGTCGGAATTCCGACAGATTTATATTGAGATCCAAATATTTGTGGGTAACGTTATGATAGGGAACGCTATTGAGTTAAGGGAGAAACCTGCTGAGTTTCCCGGCAAGAATTCGGACTTTACATTGTCAGTTATAACGAATGTAAATCCGTTTTAGAGCGAAGTTTGCCGGAGGATAATTCGGCTGAATTTGAATGGCTTTTTCGTATTCCAAACGAGCGAGTTCAATATGGCCTAAAATTTCTAAACAAGAACCTGCGTTGAAGTACGGATATACGGGAACCTCGTAACGAGGAGCGAACTTCGCCCTTTCAAACCAAGGAAGCGCCTCCTCGAAACGTTTTTGTTGAAGCAGATAAACCCCGATATCATTATAAGGATTTCCTAATGTAGGGTCCGTTTCGATCGCGATTTTACAGAACTCAATCGCACGATCCAATTTACCGGCAAGGGAATAAGACCAACCCAAAAACGTCCAAGCTTCCGCCGTAGGTTTTGCTGCGATGGACATTCTATAATGTTTGGAAGCCAGTTTGAGATTTCCCTTGGTTTGATACTCGTAGGCAGTCAAAAAATGCTTCTTCGCATCTTCGGATTCTCCAAAAGATTGTAAATAAAGTGGATTCATTCTACACTTTAGACGGGATTTATTTCACAGAAAAATTCAAGAATTTCAGAAAGGTCGTATTTAAAAAGCCGTCTATCTCCGGAGAAAAATTGTTATATAGAATAAAGCCACACCAGTAAATCAAAGTCACACTCACAAGAGCCTTTACAAGGGACTTACTTGCATGGGGAGAAGCAGAATAAAAGATTCGAAATAAAGCGATGGGCCAAAGAAACAACAGAAAGAAATAGAAACCTTTTCCGATCCCGTAAATCCAAGAAATAATTTCCACAGGATAACCGACGGTCAAACGCTCATAACTCGTTTTTAACTCAGGAAAGTATTGAAAGAAATAAAAGATAAAAACGAAAACAAAAATGATCTTCCAGACGAACTCGAAATCGGAACGAAACAAAAGTAGAGTCAGTCCGCAGAACCAAAAAAGAAAAATCGGAAATACAATCTGTTCTAAAAGTCCCGGCATAAAACCTCGGTTGTAATACGATTCATGAATATTGTAAAATCCGATTCAGACATTCCATAAAGCTCGTCGAATCTGCAAGCCCTTTCCCGGCAATGTCAAAGGCCGTTCCGTGATCCGGTGAAACTCGGATAAACGGGAGACCCAAAGTTAGATTCACGCCCTTTTTTCCTTCCCACATTTTGAAAGGAATCAAACCCTGGTCGTGATAACAAGCAAGATGCAGACCGAATTTTTTTCGTGCGGACTCGCCGAATACAGAATCGGCGGAAAGAGGCCCTTCCACTTTCAAACCTTGCCTTTTTAAGGATCGAATCATCGGTACTAGAATTTCTTCCTCCTCTTTACCGATTTTACCACCTTCCCCTGCATGCGGATTCAAGCCGAGAAATGCGATCGGTTTTTGGAGATCGATTTTCTCGCAGGAAAGAATAGAATTTGCAAGCGATTTCAGATCGATCTCTTTCAAAAACTCGGGAACTTTTACAAGAGGAATATGAGTCGTGAGAGGAAGTACCTGAAGATCGTTTCCGGACATAAGCATAAACGTTTTTGTCCGATAGGCCTCCGCTAAAAATTCCGTATGACCTCGAAACGTGGAAACACCGGACGCAATCACCCATTCTTTGCTGAGGGGAAGAGTAATCAAATCCCCTCCGCCTTCTTTTTGAAACTCTATCGAGAGTAAAAGAGCCGCTAACGCAGATTTTCCCGACAAAGCGGAAGGTCTACCGGATTTCAAAGAAGAGACTTCTTTTTTGGAAAGAGAATCGTGGCCAATCGCAAACAAACCCTTTTTTAGGATTTCGGAGGAAGAAGAAATCGAAACGAATTCTTTCGGGAGAGGAAACTTACCCGAATGAAAGTAAACGATCGGTCTTATTTTGGAGATTTTTCTTAAAAGAAAAAGGGAACGAACGAAAATTTCTGGACCGATTCCACAAGGATCGCCTTCCGTAATCAAGATCCGCTTCACTGTTTCGGGAAATCGGCTTTTATTCCGGAAATTTTTTTCCGAAAGGAAAACCTTTCGAATTATTCTCTCGCTCCAGATTGTTTTCCGAAGATTTTTTCGACGCTGAGAGAATCTTTAGAATACTCAAGGTCAATTAGATCTTTCGCGGAATGTTTGAGATCATTCGAAATCATACAACGTCCCTCAAGGATGACTCCGTTCTGAATGATCAATTCTGGTGTGCGGATATCTCCGAGAATTTTAGAAGTAGGAAGGAGCATTACCCTGTTTCTTGCAGTAATGTTTCCAATTACGATTCCTTCGATGATAACACTGGCCGCCGTGATATTAGTTTTTACCTTGCCTGTAACGCCGATATAAAGTTGTTCAGCCTGTAAGGATTTACCTTCGAATTTTCCGTCAATCTTAAGAGATCCATTGATAAAAAATTTGCCGCTGAAGTAGGAATTTTCTCCGATCGTGGAGTTCGTAACTTCGGATGAATTTTTAACGAGTGCCATGCGCCTGTGTATCCTTTTCGGAGGGAGTTAAATTCACTAAATATGCAGATACCATCAATCGGAAAAGGATTTTTCAAAGCTTCATTTTGAAAATTGACAAAGAGGACGAAAAATCAACGAATATTGGGAACGTTGATTCTATCTAAAACCTCGGAAGTAAATTCCTGGAATTCCTTAAGAGCATCCATAATACTCTTTCCCTCCAATTCGGTGGCTCTTTCGAATCTAGGGTTAAATCGGATCGAATCTTCCAAGTTCATGATAACTCCTCCGACTTCCTTGGCCTCCCTGGTTACTTTACTTAAAAATTCGTTGAATTTTTGAAACATTTCAAATGCTTCCGCAATAAAAATCCGGGTCTGCTTGTTTTTCATCCTACTCAGCTGTTCTCTGAATTCCTGTTTTTCCGCAGCGTGAAATTCTTCTATCGTTTCTGTGGGGACCTTAACGTTCCTTCGAATGTTCTCCATATATTTTACGACCCCGTCTTTTTCGTTCGTATGTGAAAAGTCGAAACGGACGTGAGTTTCGTTTAACACGGGCAGATATTCCCGGTCCATTACGTTGATCCAAGTTCCAATCTGATTGACTTCGGGATCATTCGAATTCGGAGAAATTTTCATGATCGGATACTTTGCCAGAACCCTTCCGGCCTCATTCGGGTTCTCCTTGTATCGTTTGATCTGTTCCGCGGTCATGTCGAGATTGTCCGGAATCCCTTCGGGAGAAATATCCTTCATCTTCGTTTTGTATTTTTCCAGATCCCTGGAAACTCGATATCGTTGTTCGTCGTTCTGAGATTCTTTTGCGATTTTTTCTAATTGGAGGATCATCTTTTGGTATTTTTGCAGTTCAAGAATTTGTTCGTGACTGATTGCCATTTTAATTTCGTCCCTATATCCCAACTATGTCATTCTACTGAGTCCAGCGATCTTTACATTCGTTAAATTCCACTTTTTTATGCGTAAATTCCTCTCAGTAGCACAATGAACTTCGAATGTCATCTTTATTACCTTCAAGAGTCATTGCAAATTGTAAGCCGCTCGTAGAGTGTAAATTTTCCATTCCAAAATCATACTTCACATTTTCTTTTTTTCCGTCCGGAGTTTTATGACTTTCCCTAAAACTTGTTAGGATTCATAGTAGAAGTAAGCTGATTCTTTCAAGCTGTCAAGAAATTCTAATTCTACAGACGCCTACGGATTTGTGTTTTTAACAACCTACACATTCGCAATTTGTTTCCAAGGGCAAAACGTCTTCGACTTTATATTTTTTCAACATACGATTCAGTTCTTCTTCATATTCCGGCTAAGGACCGCAATCCTGTCCAGATGCTTCGTGGATCGTTTTTTACAGTTCACTTTGTAAAATAAATACTTTGTATATTCCGTGCAGAAGTATTTTCCATAAACCGTGTTTTTAGATGCAATTGGAATCGACTCCGGATCGAACAAATAGTTTTCGGCCTCAGCCAATCGATCCTATTTGTAAACGGTTTTTAAAAATCCTAAAACTTCTTCTTTTCGAGCACCTCTATGAAGCAAACTCATATTCGCGTTAAATTGTTTATAAAAAACCGCGCGGCAGATTCGTAATAATAAAAATCGTCAGCATGATACTTCATATATTCCTTAACCGCTTTTCCACTCTTATATGCTAAAGATTCTTTCAAACGATCCAAATTCCCGATTTGATGCAAATCCAATTTTTTAAGATTTCCTTCCATCGATTTCAATTGGATTAAAATTTCCAAGACGGAGGGATTCGATTTTTTTTGTCCGGACGACGTTTCGATCTTTGAGTCCTTCGCAAACAACAACGAACACGACAAAATTAAAAACGGTGTGATTTTTTTCATTATAACTTCACTCTTTTCGTATCTCAACTATAAGAATCTGTCCAGCGACCCGTCGGGAGCGCGTTATGCTTTCGTTTCCTCTACCGGCCTTCTTGATTTCGTCAATTCAAGAATATCACATTTCGAAAAAATATAGAAGTCCTCATAAAATCATACCGATCCGGGATGTCGGCTTTTTTGAAGAAGAATTCCAACTGTTGAAACGAACTTATTACGGTATTCTTCTTCATACGTCGGAGTAATAAAATCAAAAATCGGACAAAATAAATACGTAAAACTTCAATTCTTCTTATAACGCTCTAAAACCAAACGGAGATAATCGGCATCGGGAAACTTCATCAAAAGACTTTCTAAAAGTCCGATTCCTTCTCCGGTTCTACCAATTTCGACAAGAGCCGAACCTTGAAGATAAAGCATCTCCGGAGAAAATCGGAAACGACCGCAATATTCAAGTGACTTCAAAAATTCCTCGAAGTTCTTTTTGAAAAAATAAAGAACCGCCTTGGCCCTTCTCGTTAAATAAGAATCCGGAAGTCGTTTTTCCACACCTTCGATTTCCTTTTGAACGTTCGAGGATTCGGTGGAATTCAAAAGAATCAAAAGTTCGAAAGGACTCAAAGTATAAACAAGATGATTTTGCTTCAAGATCGCATAACGTTTCTCCAAGGACTCGTTTTGACCTTCTAAAATCTTATCCTGTAAAGAGCCCAATAAAACCGACCTGCCGTTCTTTCTTTTTTCTCCTTCAAGCCAGGCTTTTCTGTATTCTATCGGATGAATTCTCCTCAGAACGAAATAATTCTCCAGATAACCGTGACGGGAAGAATAAGTTTTGAAAAAGGATTCTTTTTCTTCGGAGCTAAACGTTTCGATCAGGGTAAGGATCCTTCTCTCAATCGGAAAAACGGTTCGAAAACCAGTGGTCTCGTGTTTGAAAAGGAGCCACGCAAGTCCTAATAAACCGGGCTCTTCGCCCGTCACAACAAGATCGTAGATCATCTCCCTATCTTCAAGCTGGAGGCCTCCAAATTTCCACAAAGCCCCATATTTCTGAAAACGGGAAATCTCTTTATTCTTTAAAGAAGTTGAATATTCAATTTTTCCCATAAGCGCTAAGAATTGTTTTGCTTCCTCGATAAACGGAAGATCCTCGTCATAGACACCGATTAATTCCAGATATTCGTCCAGTTTTTGCTCGTGTAATAGAAAAGATTCCAGAATCTGAAAAACCTCGGGATC
The DNA here is from genome assembly GCF_003046425.1 of Leptospira borgpetersenii serovar Javanica. Lineage (GTDB taxonomy): Bacteria > Spirochaetota > Leptospiria > Leptospirales > Leptospiraceae > Leptospira > Leptospira borgpetersenii. Next base: position 10,969 of record NZ_QAJG01000019.1, on the reverse strand, counting down.
GGCTTGGTGTTCCTCAAGCGCCTTATCCAAAAGCTCCTCGAAAAAAATCTTGAGAAGATTTTTTTCCCGCTCGGAAAGTCCTTCCTCTTCGAAAGGAGAGGTAACGTCGGTTTGAAAACGAAACTCGCCGAATAGGTCGATTCTCAGATTATGGAAAGGAGAATGGATCCTGTTTAAGGCTCCGGAAAAATATTCCAAAATTTTGGATTTAAGTCTGATGATTTCCGAATTACGGGAAATCGGGCCCTTTGGCTTTTTTTTCCTGATGAGAAACTGCTCCGAATAAGAAGACAATGTGATTTCCGGCCAGAGACGGTCCGTTTTTTCTTTTTCCAGGATTTGCATGGGAATTTCCTTTTTGCGATTGAATCCTTAGGCCGAAAAGGTAAGTAAAGAATACGAATGAAAAAATTAGCCCTAACCAGCCTACTCTTATTCATTTTCGGCAACCTTTACGCAAACGATGATCTCAAATATCTGATCAAATCTTACAGTCTTCAAAAAATCCACCGCATTTTTCGGGAAAGGCACCCGGGTACGGAATCTGAGACCTACGCGTTAATCCGATACCATGAAGAACATCCGAATGGAAGTCGGGATAAAAAATTCGCTTACCTGGTTTCTCTTCTTAAAGGAAAAATCGTGCTCTCGCCCGGAAGACAAGATCTTCTGGAAATTCTCCATTCCCCGCTACCCTCTACCTCTGCTATTACAAAACTGTCTCTCTGGAAACTCTATGAGGAAAGTGCACACAGAAAAATTTTGGGAAGGGGGGAATTAATCGATCTTTTAAAAAAATTTCCCAGAGAAAACGATCCTTTAAGTCAAAACGCGATCTCGGAAATTTTCAGAATCTATTACGAAGCCGGTATGATCCAAGAATGTTTGGAATTCGTCAAAAGTTTTTCCGACCGGGAAAAGTCGGAGATTTTTTCCCCGATGATCTTATACCGTTATGCGAAATCTCTTTATAAATCCGGGGACACAGAAAAAGCCGAGGCCATCTTCTATTCGATTCTGGAAGATTCCTCCGTTTTTTCCTCCGTCAAAAAATTTATCCAAGTGGATCTTCAAATTTGGAAAGGAAACTCCTTTTATACTTCCTTGACTCCGGAACGGGCGGCCTTGTTTCTCCCGCATTTGGATTCTTCCGAAAGGAAACATCTAATCTTATCGAAAGATCTTAAAAAAGTTTCCTTTTCCAAAGGAGAAGCGTTTCGTAACACCGCAAGAGCTCTCATAACCCTCGAACCGGAAGTTCTCCCCGACTTCTTTAAAAGAAATGTGAATCTCGCAAAGTCCAATCCGTATTTTACGGCCGAAATATCGAGAGAACTCACAAACCGGAATCTTTCCGGTAAGGCTTTGAATTTATTAAACGACGTGAATCCTGAAAAAAACGAAGAGGTTCTTTACAGTTACGCAAGGGCTTATAAAAAACGGGGAAACAAGAATTTATATTTCAGAAATCTAATAGACTCTCTCGAAAAAAGCCCCACAAATTTAATCCGACAAGACGAACTTATCGATCTTCTGACCGGAGGTCACAAACATTTTTTGGGGGATGCTTACTGGAAGGACGCCCTCCGTAAAATTCCGGATCTTCCCGTCAAAGGAAGACTCGTATATTGGTATCTTCGTTTCTTAAAACAAAACGGAAGAACCGAAGAACTGAATTCCTGGCTTAAGTCTTATTACAGATATATCCCGGGCTCCTACTACACTCGCGTTATCAGAGAGGAATTCCAGGAGGAAATTTCCTCTTTTCCGCTTCCTTCCAATCCGACTTGGAACAAGGACAATCTCTTCGAGTATCTTTCTTTAACCGCGGGAATTCCGGAACTTTCAGGAAAAATTCTGGGAAAGGATTTGGACTTTGCAACGCAAGCCGCGGCATTTCAATTGAACGTTAGGATCGACGGCGCTCATTCCACAATTCGAGGGAACCGTTATCTGCAATCGGCAAAGGAATACCTGGAAGTCGGAGAGATGGCTTACGCGCTTTCCTTAGTTCAAAAGTACAAAGTCCGACAAGGAATCGGAGAAAACGAAAAGGAAGAAATTCTCGCGGCTCTCGGAGAACAAACCGGAACTCCTTACTTGACCGTCTTTTACACAAGATCCCTGATGAAAAAAGAAAAACTCAGCGACGATGTCATCCTTCTTCCATCCAAACTCGCCGCAAGAATTTACCCGAGACCACATAGAGGACTCGTAACTTCCGTTTCTCAAAACGTCGGAATCGAAGAGGACATCGTCTATGCGATCATGCGTCAGGAATCTTTTTTTAAAGAGAATGCAACTTCGATTTCGAATGCGCGAGGGCTGATGCAGATCATGGGGCCGACAGGAAAAGAAATCGCTAAAAGAATGAATCTCGATTCCTATTCCCTGTTTGATCCGGAAGTTTCCATCGAAATGGGCGCGAGATTTTTACGCTATCTCGTCGCCTCCAACGGAAACAGTCTTCAATGGGCTTCGATCGCTTATAACGGCGGGCCGGGAAATCTCCGTAAATGGAAACGAAACCATTACCGCGGAGACTTCAATCATTTCTTGGAAGAACTCCCGATCAAAGAACCGAGAGACTACTGTAGAATTGTCAGTTCGAACTATTACAATTATCAGAATTTACGGAAGTATAAGAATCTTTGAAGAAATCATTTCATTTTGCTTGTATCAACACTTGATTCTTTTCTATTTCTTCTTGAATCCAGCGTAGACTCTTCTTTGAGAACAAAAACCACAGTTTTCATCTAAGAGCATTTCGGGTTGAATCCAAAATTTTACAACTCTTTCCACTTTGCGAACGTGAATATGCAACGGTTTCCTAGGATTTCCTTCGTTTGCAAAAAGAAGAATTCGTATCCGTTAATCTCAAACACCCTCGGCATATTTCGATTTTATATCCTATCAAATTCTTTACAACCGAATGCTATTCATTTGTATAGCATTACAAAATTCTAAAATGAAAACAAAATCTTCAATCAAGTTCTTGGGGCATTCTGATTTTTTAGATTGTCTATCTAACGGAAGGAATAGGATAGGAATCTGAAACGATTTAGAGCGCAATTTTTGAACGATTGATAACTTGGTAAAAACAACAAACATACTTTTAGGAGAAAAACATGGCAGAGGTAGCAATTCTGAAAATCAACGGGAAGGAATACGAACTCCCGATCATCGTAGGTACCGAAAACGAAAAAGCAATCGATATTTCAAAACTTCGTCAACAGACAGGATATGTAACCCTGGACAACGGATACCTAAACACAGGAGCCTGTACTAGCGCGGTGACTTTTCTCGACGGAGAACTCGGCATATTAAGGTACAGAGGAATTCCAATCGAACAACTTGCGGAAAGTTCCACATTTACCGAAGTGGCCTATTTATTGATTTACGGAAAACTTCCGTCGGACACGGAGCTAAAGACGTGGAACGACGAGCTTACGATGCACACTCTCATTCACGAGGATCTCAAACGTCTCTACAACGGATTCCCGAAAGATGGCCATCCGATGGCAATCATGTCCTCTATGATTGGCTCTCTTTCCACTTACTATCAGGATTCTTATGATCCCGAAAACGCGGAACACAGACATATTTCCATGATCCGTCTTCTCGCAAAATTCCCTACAATCGCCGCATTCGCCTATAAAAAATCGATCGGACAACCTACGATCCATCCTTTAAACAGTCTCGACTATTGCGCGAACTTCATGAACATGATGTTCTCCGTCCCTAGCGAAGACTACAAAATCGATCCAGAAATCGTAAAGGCGCTTAACTTATTATTGATCCTTCACGCCGATCACGAACAAAACTGTTCTACGTCTACGGTGCGTTTGGTGGGTTCCTCTCTTGCAAATTTATACGGTGCGATATCCGCGGGCATCTGCGCTCTCTGGGGGCCAAGACATGGTGGAGCAAACCAAGAAGTATTGGAAATGCTCCAAGAGATTCAAGCAAGCGGCCTGCCGGTTAAAAAGATCGTGGAAAAAGCGAAGGATAAAAACGATTCTTTTCGTCTTTCCGGATTTGGCCACAGGGTTTATAAGAATTTTGATCCAAGGGCAAAGATTATCAAAAAGGCTTGCGACTCCGTATTAAAAAGGCTCGGAGTTCAAGATTCTTTATTAGATATTGCTAAAGAACTCGAAGAAACCGCCCTTCACGATCCTTACTTCGTGGAAAGAAAACTCTATCCGAACGTAGACTTCTATTCCGGAATCATCTATCGCGCACTTGGAATCCCCGTGAACATGTTCACGGTGATGTTCGCGATGGGTCGCCTTCCCGGTTGGATCGCTCAGTGGAAGGAAATGATTGAATCGACCGATATGAAAATCGGTCGTCCAAGACAGATCTACACAGGTGCCACCGAAACTTCCTATAAAGAGGCCAAGAAAAAAACCTGAACCTTCCTATGACAAACTTCCGGTTTCGCAGATACCAGCTGAACCGGAAAAGCGAACTTTCCATCCGACGTAAACATCCCTGGATCTTTAGCGGAAATCTTTCTTCGGCAACTTCCTCTTTTGTCAACGGACAGTGGTTGAGCCTTTTCTCTACGGAGAATTTACCGGTAGCAACCGGAATTTATTCGAACATAGGCCTCGTCGCGATTCGGGTGATACAATTTTCACCTTCCTTTTCCAAGGAAAAGATTCGAGAAAGTTTAATCCACGCCCTACAAAAAAGAAACGAGCTTAGAAAAACCACTAACGCATATAGAATTTTACACGGAGAGAACGACTTCTTTCCGGGAGTCACCATCGATCGATTAAACTCAACCTGGGTCGTTCGGATTTATTCATCCTCCTTGCTTGGGTATGGACGATGGCTCGTTTGGAATCTCTACGATATATGCAAAAATCCTAAATTAGGAGAACCACAACCAAAACGGATTTTATTCGATCCCGCCGAAAAGATCGGAGACGACAAATTCGTTCTTCGAAGACACAATTCCGGAGAGATATCGACAACTTACCTTTCTTCGGAATTTGGAATACCTAATTCTCCCCAAAGTTTCACCCCTTTCACGCCAAATCTCAAAACCGATTTTTCAGAACCCTTACGGGATCCGGTTTTATCGGATTTTCCGCCAACATCAGAAAATGCTGTATTATTAAAATCGAATTTATCCGATACGACTAAACGGATCGGAGAGAGGCTTTGGAGAGGAAAGTGCGAACCGATCAAGATGAAAATCGACCCGACAAAAAACAACCGGAACTCCGTTAAACGAAATGATAAATCCGAAAAAAAAACGCTTCGAATCCGAGAAACGATCCAACTTTACGGCATCCGATTTCCGGTTGAACTTCCGGGACAAAAGGGAGGAATCTTTTTAGATCTTAGGAACCTACGCAAATTTCTCCTCGAAAACAAAAAACTCAGCAAAGATAAAAACTGCCTTCATCTTTTTTCCCACACTGGACTCACATCGATTTGTATGGAAGTTGCTGGGGCAACTTCCGTTCTTTCAGTGGACGGTTCGAAACAGGCTCTGGATTCTTTTCAAAGAGTTTTGAGTTTAAAAAAAAATACAAGTTGTTGTAAACATAGTTTCATCCAGAAAAATCTTTTTCAAGAATTGGAAGACATTTTAAGAAACAAAACATTTGGGCTGATCGTAATCGATCCACCCAATCTCACGCCGGACGCAAAATCGAGAAAAAACGCATTCAGATCCTATTCTTATCTGTTCGGAAGTTGTCTTGCATCTTTGGAAACAGCGGGAACGATCATTCTTTGTTCTTGTTCCGGTAGAATTCGGTCGAAAGAATTGGAATCACTCGCTCAGGATATTCTAAAAGCAAAAGGCTGGACGTTTGAACGCTTTACGAGTTTAAAACCGGAAGCGGATCATCCGATAAGAAAGAATTTTCCGGAAGGAAATTATTTTAAGGTGCATATCTATGAAAACTGCAAAAAAAATCGAACCTCAGCGATCAAAAACTAACTCGCTAAAAAAGCCGGAACACCCCTCGCAAAGCCACAAAGCAGGTTCCTATAAACTACTCGATTCCGGGGACTTTCAAAAACTCGAACAAATCGGTCCTTATACAATCATTCGCCCTTCTCCCGTTTCTGCCTGGCCCCCAACAAAGCCAAATTTATGGGGAAACGCCGACGGAGAATACGTCCGTTCGGACAAGGGTGGCGGGACCTGGAACTGGCGCAAAAAAGTAGACGAAGAATTTTACATTCAAATTTTAGAATATTCTATTAAAATAAAATTCACTCCTTTTGGACACTTGGGAATTTTCGCCGAGCAGCTGGAAAACTGGAGGAAAATCCAACAGCTTTCCTCCGGACTAAAAAAGGAAGAGGAAGTGTTGAATCTCTTCGCGTATTCCGGAATTTCCACCTTGGCAGTATTAGACGGAGGAGCTTCGGTTTGTCATCTGGATTCCTCCAAAGGAATGGTAGACTGGGCTCGGGACAACGCAAGCGTTTCTGGTCTAGCGGATAAAAAGGTCCGTTGGATGGTGGAAGACGTTTTGAAGTTTTTAAAACGGGAAATCAAAAGAGGCAAAGATTATCGCGGCTTTATTTTGGATCCTCCCACATTCGGAAGAGGTGCGAGCGGGGAAGTTTTTAAGATCGAAAAAGACCTTCCTGAACTCATGGATCTTCTTATGCGGCTCTGCGGAAACAAACCGGATTTTATTGTTCTTACCTGTCACTCCACGGGCTTTAGCCCGTTAGCCCTTCAAAGAATTTTAGAAGGAAGAATCCGCAACAAAGGTCGTTTTTATCTTGGAGAACTTTCCATTCCGGAAGGAAGCGGAAGACTTTATCCCGCCGGTTCGAATTGTATCTATGCTTCAGAGAGACTGTCGCTTTGAACGAAGAAAAAGAAATCTCGTTTTTAGAGATCACCAGTTTTTCGAACGAGAAACTGAAACATATTTCCAATCTCAAAGAAAAAAAACACAGGGAAACTTCGGGTCTTTTTTTTATCGAAGGGTACCGTGAAATTTCCAGGGCGCAAAAATCGGGCAAGGTTCGGTTTCAAAACGTACTCTATTCTCCCGAATGTTTCCTTGGTGAAAATGAATTTTCTCTCATCCGTTCGATCGGAGTTAAAAACATCAAAGTTCCAAAAAAGGTCTTCGAAAAAATTTCCTATAGAGATAGACCGGACGGACTTATCGCAACTGCACACTTTTTTCCGATAGGACTGGATTTCTTTGAGAAAAAATCAGAAACATTCAAAAAATTGAAACCGATTTTAGTCATCGAAGGTGTGGAAAAACCGGGAAATCTCGGAACGATCCTTCGAACCGCGGAAGGCGCGGGGTTCCATACGGTAATCGTATCCGACCCAAAGTTGGATTTGTTCAATCCGAACGTGATCCGCGCTTCCACCGGAGCTTTGTTCACTCTGGACGTTTATCTCGGAGAAATCGAAACGATCTACGGGATTTTGAAGAAAAATCATTACAGAACATTAGCCGTAACACCGGAGGCAAAAAAATTTTATTTTGACGCGGACCTCAAAGGGAAGATCGCTCTCGTCTTTGGATCGGAACAATACGGACTTTCTTCTTACGTAAGAAATCATTCCGACGAATATCTTTCTCTTCCAATGCTCGGGGAAGCGGATTCTCTCAATCTCGCAATGTCTGCAGGAATCTTAATGTACGAAGTCATTCGACAGGGTTTCGAAAAATGAAAATTACATATTACGTAAGCGGCCACGGATTTGGTCATATTAGCCGATCCATGGAAATCATTCTCCATCTTCTCCGTAGTTTTCCCGATTTGGAAATCGATCTCGTAACCGTTCGGGAAAAATTTTTAACCACACTTTCTCTTTCGGAAGAGGATTCCAAAAATCTCGAACGTCTATGCGTCCGCAAAAAAGACGTGGACGTGGGAATGATTCAGAAGGATTCCCTTTCCATCGATATCCGAGCTACAGAAAAAAAACTTAAGGAATTCGATTTACAGAAACAGTATATTCAAATTTCAGAAATTGAATCCTGTCTTGATTTCGAGACAGAATTGATCGTCTCCGATTCGGCCTCACTACCCTTTATGGTTGCGGACAAGATCAAAATTCCTTCCTTATTCGTGGGGAATTTCACTTGGGATTTCATCTATTCCGGTTATGCAAAAGAATCTCCGGTCTTTGAACGAACCGCAAAAATACTCTACGAGGAATACTACCATGCCACGTTCGGCTTACTTCTTCCTTTCGCCTGCCCTGCGCCTTCCTTGGCCGAACAAAAACAAATCGGACTCGTAGGAAGAAAACCGTACTTGAATAAAGAAGCCGCAAAGGAACTTTTCCAACTTCCCAAAGATAAAACTCATCTCCTCTTTTCGTTCGGTGCGTACGGTGTGGAAACTTCCCGGTTTCACTGGGAACGATTCGATCCGGAAAAATACACGATCGTCCTTTCGGGAACTGATTTCGATTTAACACAAATTCCTAAAAAACAAAAAACCGGAATCGTCCAACTTTCCGGAATTCATTATCCGGATCTTTTAACCGCTTGCGACTACGTGATCACCAAACCGGGTTACGGAATCATGAGTGAATCCGTTTATGCGAAAACTCCACTTCTTTACACGGATCGCGGAAACTTTCCCGAAGTTCCTTATCTTCGTAAAAATTTGAACGAAGAAATTCCCTCCGCATATATCTCTAACGAAGAATTATTCTCATTTCGATTCGACCCATCGATCGCAAACGTTCTCTCTTGGAAAGGAAAACCTTCGTCTCTTTTTCAAAGGGATGGAAGAGAAGATGTAAAACACGCAGTCTCCGTTTTTTTGAAGTTGATTTAGAATAAGAACTTGTCCTAAAACCTCAGATGTTGGAACTCCTACCAGAGTGTTCCAACGATACAATCCCGTTAGAAAATCTATAAATCATCAATCTGCGGGAATTCCCACGTTTTATTACGAACTTATAAAATGATTGTGCTGATTACTTTTAAGGTTTTGGGACAAATTCCAAAAATGAATATCAGAATCGCGAGAGTAACGTGAGTTAACAAATGCGAAAGCGATTATTATGATGCAATCCATAAAACAACATTTTAGTTTGAAAAATTCGGTGAAACACTTTTTACGAAAGTATTTCAGTTCGCAAGCGATTCGTCCAAACTTTCTTATACCAAGCTCACGTTAAAGCTATGAAAAATGAAAGTATTGGAAATCGGAATTCCCGATCAAACTTTAGTTTCAAGTATGTTACACCGATGTGTAACCGATAGATCAAGAAAACGTAAATGTACTGCTCCTACGCCCGACTTTAAGAAACACATTTGACAAAACGCGGATAAACAAAAAGCGAAAGAGCTTCATCGACGTTGCCGCGGTCCAGAAGCACGCTTAATGCTCGCAGGGATCGGCACGAACGAGCCTTAACAAACGTCTTGCAAAAACCGAATGTGCAAAGCCGGAATGAAGATTGCATTAACGATTCAGAATAAAGCGATTAATCATAGTTAGGCGCCTATAAGCCGGCGCTGCTACAAAACATTAAGCTTCACTTTTTTACCGTCTTGATCCTTATAAAAATCTTTATAAGATTTCATACTTTTGAGAACTTTTGCTAATTTGTGCTGCTCTTCTCGAATATCGTAATCATTCTGAAGACCAATCCAAAAATGCGGATTCAAATCAAAAAACTTCCCGAATTTTATAGAGATACTAGCGGTAATGTTTCTTTTTCCATGGATAATATCCGAAATCTTCGATTCAGGAATGCCTGTTTCCTTAGATAATCTATAGCCAGAAATACCCATCGGCTCTAAGAATTCTTCCTGCAAAACCTCACCAGGATGAACATTCAATAGCTTTTTACTTACCATCTCTTTCTCCTAATGATAATCAGTTATTTCGACGTTGAATGCATGATTGTTTTCAAAATTAAAACAGATTCGCCATTGCGAGTTAATCGAAATCGAATACTGCCCATCTCTGTCTCCCGATAATTTATGAAGTCGATTTCCAGGAGGAACTTGAAGCTCCATCACATCCACAACGTTGTTGATCATTCCAAGCTTCATCTGTGCTTTCTTTTGGATATCAGGCGGATATTTTTTTGAAAAACGACCTTCCCAAATTTCCCGAGTCTCCTTAGCTTTAAAAGACCTTATCACCAATCTATACTTACCATATTGATTAGTATAGTCAAGCGATTTTACGATAAAAATTAATAAAATCCAAGTTCTACTAATCCCGAACGGACGTCCGGAAATAAACAAAGAAAAGTCGCCAAACTCATGGCGTCTAACGACCAAGTATCGACGTCGCCGCGGCCCAGAAGCGCGCTTAACGCTCGCAAGGATCGGCACGAACGAGCCTTAACAAGCGGTCCGCGAACAGAAACGACAAGCTAACGTGCAAAGCCGAAGTGAAGGTTGCATTAGCGATTCCGAATGCAGCAATAAACCGCAGAACTTCTCCTATATTAGAACTAAGAACCCATCTCAAAACCTTAGGAATGTAAGAACTATTACAATTTTAAACGACAGGAAAAACCTTCAATACGACGGTTTCTGTGGGAACTCTCACATTCAGAGGACTGAGGACAGAGTCGCGGCAATGCCGCTCCCACAGAAGACAGTTTTAAGACTGGCTCTGATATGGCGCCCCCATCCGGAGCAGTAAATATTTTTTCGCATTTTTTTTAATCACCCAATAATTTAACTCGTTAGAGAAAAGCATTCGCGACGATTGATCAGACTGATATTCGCGGGTTGGATACCGCAGGATAATCTATACATCGGGAGCTGTTCTTAGTCTAAAAACGAAGGTCAAATTTGAAATTCAAATTTGCTTCAACACTCTCGCCAACAAGTATTTTTCCTTTATCGTACATCTTCTCTAACGAATTCAATCATTGAATGAAACATGAGAAGTTATCTCAAAAATACTTTATCTTTGCTTAAAACGCCGATTTCAATCGTTCTAAGATATTTTTGAGATAGCTTTTACTTAT
>NZ_QAJG01000018.1:17500-61706 GCF_003046425.1 Leptospira borgpetersenii serovar Javanica | reverse complement strand
TATATTCAATCTCAAAAATTTAGGCTATATTTGGAGTAGATTTTTAGATAACGAAACAACTCATGTTTCATACTCGTTTTTCATGAGGAAAGTCGACAGTTTGAAAAGTGCGCGTTTTAATTCCGGTGCCGTAAGGCTTGCCGTTCAAAAGGGTGCGTTTCCCGGAACGGTGATACATTATAGAAGGCAGGTCGAGAAGATCACGAAATTCCAATCTTCTTTTATGATGGTATTCGAACCGGGACAGGAAAAAGCGATTATGGTCGCGTTACAAATAAAGTAGTTCTACGAAAATTTCTCGAAAAAGGAAAGCATTTGAATCAGAGTTTGTCCCCAAGCTGCCTTTCTAATATATCTGTCCGTCGTTGTCGGATTTTATGAGAAAGTCTTTCTGAGATTTTCTTCCGTTACGGGAGAGATGATTCCTCTTTCGGTGATAATTCCCGAAATGAGAGAGGCGGGTGTCACATCGAAGGAAGGATTGAGGGCTTTGATTCCGTTGGGAGCAAGCACACCTTCGTTTAACAAAGGTTTTCCTGTGGCATCCTTCAAAAATCCGAACGAAGTGACTTCATTTTCTTTTCTCATTTCAATAGGAATGTGACTTCCGTCGGGAATTCTAAAATCCATACTTTTAGAGGTTGCGGCCACGTAGAAAGGAACTCCGTGGTGTTTGGCGATGATGGCTAAGGGATACGTTCCGATCTTATTGGCAGTGTCCCCGTTGGAAGCAATACGATCCGCGCCTACGATGACCGCGTGAATCTTTCTGGAAGACATCACCCAACCGGCCATATTGTCCGTGATAAGATATGACGGAATTCCTTCCTCTTTCAATTCCCAGGCGGTTAAACGAGCTCCTTGAAGATAAGGTCTGGTTTCGTCCGCAAAAACAGTGAGAGAATGTCCCGCGTCTCGGAGAGATCGTATAACGCCTAACGCAGTTCCGTGTCCTGCGGTGGCGAGTGCGCCCGTGTTACAGTGAGTGATGATATTCAAGGAAGAAGGAGATTTGGGAAAAAGTGAAAGAGCGTTTTTAGAAAGGGTTAAATTATTCTCTAAATCTTCTTCGAGCATAAAGAGCGCAAATTCTTCCGCGCTTTTTTGCATCTTTTCTAAATTAGCGGAGGAATAATCCGCTTCCGGAAAACGGGAAAAGAATTCTTCTATCACAAGTCTAAGGTTGACTGCGGTCGGCCTGGATTCTAAGAGTTCATCGAGTTTTGTTTTGAGTTGGGAGAAGGTCGGTTGGGAGGATAGGCCGTTTAAATACAATGCGATTCCGAAGGCACCGGTAATTGCAATTGCGGGAGCCCCCCGAACGACCATTTCCCGAATTGCAAAAATACAATCTTCCAATGTTTTTGCCTTCAAATAGGAAGTGGTTCCGGGCAGGACTCTTTGATCCAAAAGGATCAATTCTTTGTTTGTCCAAAGAATAGGTTTTAATCCTGATTCCTGCATTTTTTTTCTTCCCGACTCTAAAGGTTGAGGTCCGATTTTTCGATTTAAAGAATGTGATTGAAAAATCATTCTCCTTACTCCCGGAGAATGTAGGAAACCCGGGGCGGTTTTTTGCCCCGGCTTAGCCTGCTTGACTCTCTGACCACAATTCATATTCTATCCAATATGGCAAAAAGAAAATACCGAAACGGAATATCTCTTTTCGGTTATTCCGTTTTTCATCCGATCAACCTGTTATTGATCGCGAACGTTTTTGTTTATATAATGCAGCTTCTCGCCGGTGGAACCGGAATTTTAGAATATTACTTTGCGTTAACTCCTTCTAGGGTTTTTCAGGGATATTACTGGCAGATTTTTTCATACGGATTTTTACATGAGGCATACGGTATTCCTTTTGCACATTTGTTCTTTAATATGTACGTATTTGTGATGTTCGGAGGATTGATTTGTAAATACATTCCTTCTTGGAAGTTTACGGTTATCTACGTAGCAGCGGTCTTAATGGGGGGAATTTCCGTCATACTCGCACCTGTGTTCGTTCAAATATTAGGAATTCACTATCCTATGGATCTCTTGCATACTACGACACTCGGCGCGAGCGGAGGAGTTACCGGAATTCTCGTTTTGTTTGGAATTTTATTTCCCGAAACGGAGGTGTTTCTCATCTTTTTTAGAATGAGAGCACGTTATGCGGCTTGGATTTTTGTGGGAGGCGGTTTTATCGCGGACATCGTTTCGGTGTATTATTTTCATTCTCCCTTTGTCGTAAGCAATTCTTGTCATTTAGGAGGAGCGATCGGCGCGATTCTTGTGGCTCCTTGGATTTTGAAAGACGGTTTTTTAAACTCCGGGAAAATCTTTCTTAAAAAAACGGCTCAAAAAAATTCTCCTTCCAAACCGAAGGTTCTTTCCTTAGAAGAGGATTGGGATTCTCAAACGAAAAAAAATCGGGAACTGCTGAACGAACTTGCGCAAAGTATAACCTATTCAGAGAAGAAAAATTTTTTGACTCCTTTGCAGCAAACGAACGTAAATTTATGTCCTCCGCCTACTTTCCAACCGGAAGACCTTTTTTGTCTGCGTTGTGAATGGTTTCCGAATTGTACTCTGAGGAAACTAAAGACGGACCACGAGTCGGATTTCGGGAGAATTTGATTTTCTGAAATTTTCCGTTGCAGGAAGAGAAATTCGGTATTCTTTTGGAAGGAGAATTTTCTTCCGTGATTTTTACAGTTTACTACAAAATCGAAAAGGATACATTTGATGAAAGTAGGAAAAAACGATCTGTCTGGATTTATTTCATTCAAACGTAAAGTTTTTCCTTTCAAATAATTTTTCTCGAACGATTGTCAGGATAATTAAGAATAAATTTTTAACACGGTCAGAGTGCGATTTTCAAGATTCTTCATCAATTTAGAAGCCTTTTTTCGAGCTCCAATCGAGAGATAATTTTTTTCCTGGAAAATTCGTCTTATAAGTTATTAGTGGTAGAGAGAGAATTATATTTTCCGATAAGATAATTAGATGGATGAATTTATAGGGTGTGATTGTGACTCAGAATAAGAAAAGCGCTTTATTCGATATTTTAAAACGCGAAAAGCTTGAGAAGATGAAGAAGAAGGATTCTTCTGTCAAACCTTCCGTTCCCAACGAAAAGCTTCCAACTTCCGAGAACGTTTCCGAAAAATCCTCTACGGACAAAAAAGAGATTCAAGGATCGAAGATTTATAAGGCCATAGACGAGGTCAAACTGGATATTCGATATTATTTTTTAGAGGACGAATATAAGGAAAAAATAGCAGCGATTTATGCCAAAAACGAGGCTCAATTGGATAAGCTCGGAATCGATCCGAAAAAGTATTTGGATTATGCGAGAGAAAGTTTTGATCGATACAAACAACTCGATAAAAAAATGCCTCTGGAACCGATGAATAAAAAGTCTTGGGATCATGTCGAGAGGAGCTTAAACGAATTGATTTCCAAACTTCTGGAGAAATTTGTTAAGTAAATAACGTAAGTTTAATATAAGGTTCTATCCCAAAACTGGGACAGAACCTTGCTTTAGCTTTCTGACAAAGTAGAAAGCTAAAGCGCGTTCGCTCCGCGGTTTTTGGGACGCGTTGTAAGAAAGTTTGGGCGAATCACTCGAAAACTTCATATTGAAACATTTCCGTAAACAGCATTTCAGCTGAATTTTTCAAACTAAAGTGCTGCCTTCTGCGGATCACAGCATAATATCGCTTTCATATTTGTTACGCCGAACTTACGTTAAATGGTGAACCTAAAGTTAAATCTTGATTGATCTCTTCGCTCCGCAAGAGGTTTGAATGTGAAGAACCGTTTTTTAACTTCATTCGGAAGCGGAATATAAAAAAAGCCGCATATAAGTTGCGGCTTTTTTTATTTCTACGGAATTCAATTCGAAATCAATTGAAAAATCTTTTGTTTGCTTCTTCAGGGATAGAAATTCCGGTCAATTTCGCTTTTTGAAGAATTTCCCAAAAGTATCTGTAAGTTGCACGGTCGTGAAGATCTCCCGCGTACTGAATCGGTCCCCATTCCGCATTTTGCGCTTGGATGAGAATTTCAGCTGC
The DNA here is from genome assembly GCF_003046425.1 of Leptospira borgpetersenii serovar Javanica. Lineage (GTDB taxonomy): Bacteria > Spirochaetota > Leptospiria > Leptospirales > Leptospiraceae > Leptospira > Leptospira borgpetersenii. The sequence goes on along the minus strand of NZ_QAJG01000018.1, from coordinate 57,648 downwards.
AGTTTGAACTTCGCTGTAATCCGGAGCCATTGCATCTAGGATCGCTTGGATCTGAGTCGGATAGATCGACCACATTCTTAGGAAACCGAAATCGTCGTGGGCACGTTTTGCATCTTTGTACGTTTGATATTGATTTTTAAGATCGAGTGTCACATTGTGAGCAGGGATTACACCGTTTGCAAGAGCCGCCGCGACTAGGTTCGCTTTTCCTCTCCTTAACAATTCATGTTCGAATTGCCCGGGGCTTTTCATACAAGAAGCGGGAATCGCTCCGTGGTGTCCGGAGATAAAGTCCATTAAACCGAAGTCAAGAACTTGCAGCCAAGGAAGAGCCGCAATTTTTTCGACTTCTTGAAGTGCGCCGTTGGTTTCGATCAATACGTGAATTGGAATTTCCCTCTTGATTCCCGCCTTCTGAACGGACTTTTGTATGTAGGTGATCATTTCCTCCACTTGAGCCGCGCGGGTCGGTTTTGGAATCGTGATATATGCGATTTTTTCTCCAGCGCCCGGAACGATGATGTCTACGTCTTGTTTCCAGAATGGGTTTGTATAGTCGTGGATTCTGACGCCGCTCATTTTGTGTTTGTTGAGTTCGCTGTTTTGAAGACGGACAATCAGTTCTGCGTGCTCTTTTTCTTTTCCGGTTTGCGCTCCGTCTTCGCAGTCCATCGTGATGTCGAAAAGACCGCCGAGTTTATTTTGGAGTTCGAGCGCTTTTGTAATCAGCTTTTCGGAACCTGCAAAGTGTTCACAAGCAGGAATGATAGGGAAAGGCTTTTCTCCTTCGAAGAGCGCCTCTCTTGGATGAGTCAATTTAGACATAGAGATACCTTTAATTCTGGTTTCGAGCCTGCAAGTGAGGGTGAAAAGGCTCTAAATACAGGTTTCGAAAGTGCGGGCCTCTGTAAACCGATTTTCCGAAGTATCAAACTTCCAGAAGTTTTAGAATGACTGCTTTCTGGGCATCTAAACGATTTTCTGCCTGCTGAAAGATGATGGATCGTTGACTTAAAACGACTTCTCTGGTGATTTCATAACCCGCGTGGATCGGCATATCATGCATCACTTTTGCATTCGTTTTTTCCATCAAAGAAGAATTGATCTGATACGGCATCATCAACTCCATTCTTTGTTTTTTCTTATCTGCGTAAGAAGGATCGTTGAAAAATTCCATGTCTAGCCAAGTGTCCGTATAAACATAGTCCGCATCTTTTACCGACTTTTCCAGATTTTGTTCCCAAGTAAGAGTTCCTTTCGACTTGGCTCTTTCCACCGTCTGGGGGTGAATGTTTTCTTTGATTGGCGTTACGAGAGTTAGATGGACTCCGAGTGCGGCAGTGATTCCGATGAGGGAATTGACCACATTGTTATGAACTCCGATGTAAGTCAGTTTCGTTTGGTTGAGGGGACGTTCCGGGGCATCGAGTGCGATCGTCATAATATCCGCAAGAGATTGACAAGGATGAAACATATTATCGCATCCGTTAATGACCGGAACTTGAGAGCCGTTTTTCATCAAAAGAAGATCCTCGTGTTTTTTCAAACGGGCCATGATAACGGATACGTTTCTGGAAAGATATCTGGCTTCTAGATCGATATCAGAAAGTTGAAAGTTAGACGCCATCCAATCTAGATAAATTCCGTGCCCTCCCATTTCGGTCATGGCGACTTCAAAAGAAACCCTGGTTCTTGTGGAGGTTTTCTGAAAAAGCATAGCGAGGGATCGGCCACTCATATGTCCTGCATAATTGACTCGATTTTTCTTTACATGAACGGCAAAGTTCACCAAATCAAGGATTTCGGAATCCGACCAATCTTCCCAGGAAATCAAGTGTTTTATGTTGCTTTCAGACATACGGGTCTTATATACAAAAAACAAAATCGGAGTCGTTTCGTAAATGAAAAAGACCAAAAAATAAAATCGGGATTCGGATCTCGTAGTGGCAACAAATACGGAAAGAAAAGATCAAGACGCGAGTTCTAAAGCGATCAAAACGTCCGGGAAACGTGCCTTCTGGTGAAATTGGATCTCGAGTATAAATCCTTTTCCGTCCGGACGAGAAGTTTGTTTTTGGAGATTTCCTTGAAAACGAAACTGAAGGTCTAAAGTGCGTGAATTGATCTGTCCGCTTAGAGGAGAACCTTGAAGAAGATTCAACTTGGACAAATAGGAGACGGTAAGTCCTTCTTCTTTGATTTTTAGAATTTTGAAAGAATCGTTGAATCCGTCTATTTGTAGTTTCAAACTTTGGAGATCTTTTGAGGGACTAAAAGAAATTTTTTCCATCTATTTACCTACTTCTAATTGATGTAAAGAATATAGCAGATCTCTGTTACATTTTATTTACCCGAACAATACGAATGGATAAAAGTACGAAAGATGTGGGAACTACCACAAGGATCGCTTCGTTTTAATTGCTGACAGTCGACTTTGTAAAGAAAATCTGGAAAAGAGTGTGGGGCAAAGTAATGAGCGAAACAGTAGAACAGAAACAATCCATCGAAGAGGAAACTCGAAGAAGGAGGACGTTTGCAATTATCGCTCACCCGGATGCTGGAAAGACGACCCTTACGGAAAAGCTTCTACTATATGGAGGTGCGATCCAACTCGCAGGAGCCGTTAAGGCTCGCAAGAATCGGAAGGCCGCTACCTCCGATTGGATGGAGATGGAAAAAGAAAAAGGGATTTCTATCACTTCCGCCGCACTTCAGTTCGAATATGACGGATACGTTCTCAATCTATTGGACACACCCGGTCACGAGGATTTTTCGGAGGATACGTATCGCACTTTAATCGCAGCGGATACCGCGGTGATGGTGCTCGACGCCGGAAAGGGGGTCGAGCCTCAGACGATAAAGTTATTCAAAGTTTGTAGAGATCGTGGAATTCCGATTGTAACTTTCATTAACAAGATGGATAGACCTACAAAAAATCTTTTTGTTCTTCTGGATGAGATTGAAAAGGTTCTTGATATATCCGCTGTGCCTATGGTGTGGCCGATCGGAACCGGTGTGGATTTCAGCGGGGTTTATTCCCGCAAAGATAAGAAAATTCTAACATACGATAAGACTCCCGGAGGAAGTCAAAAATCCTCCTTTCAAACCTCGGGTGTAAACGATCCGGAACTGGATTCAAGATTTGAAGACTGGGTTATCAAATCCTTTCGGGAGGAATTGGAATTAGTAGAAGGGGGAATTTCAGAGTTCAGTCAAAAAGACTTTTTGGATTCTAAAATTACTCCCGTTTTTTTCGGTTCCGCAGTGAACAATTTCGGAATTCAATTGTTCTTAGATGAGTTCATCAAGATTGCTCCCCCGCCGTTATTTTTTCCGTTAAAAGACGGATCTCGTTTGGATCCGATCCATACTCCTTTCAGCGGGTTTATCTTTAAGGTTCAGGCGAACATGAATCGTCAGCACCGAGATAGAATTGCGTTCTTAAGAGTGACTTCCGGTAAGTTTGAAAGAGGGTTGAACGTGCTCCATGGAAGATTGGGGAAATCCGTAAAACTTTCCTCTTCTTTCGCTTTTTTCGGCCAGGATCGAAATACGGTCGATGAGGCGTATCCGGGGGACATCATTGGCCTCGTAAATCCGGGGACGTATGCGATCGGAGATATAGTCGCTTCTTCTAAGGTTCCCGATTTAAAATCTCTTCCCGTATTTGCACCCGAACTTTTTGCAACGATCTCATCCGCCGATACGGCAAGTATGAAAAGCTTTCGAAAAGGAATCGAACAACTTGCCGAAGAGGGAATTCTTCATTTGTTCTCTTCTCAGACGATCGGTGGAGGTCTGCCCATTATCGGCGCTATGGGACAGCTTCAATTCGAAGTATTTCGAAGAAGACTTTTGGACGAATACAATGCCCCTTCTACGATCACCGTTCTTCCTTATATAATCTCTTGTTGGATCGGGCGGGAAGATCTGGCAAAGGTTCCGTCTTCCGCAAATTTAGTCACTGATCGGGGAGGGAGGGCTGCTCTTCTCTTCGATACGGAATGGGACAAGGGGTATTTTCAGAAGAAAAATCCCGAAATAACTCTTTTAGATTATCCTCCGACTGCATAACGAAATTTTCAGACGGTGAAAAAAGCTCTCGGGGTAGTAAGAATTCGATTCTTTTCGAAGTCTTAGATATTGTATTTGCACCAGATGTCTTTGAGGCGAAGATACTTTTAGAAGTTCCTTCGCCTATTTTTTATCCGGTTCTTATTTCCGTTTTTCTAATATTTGGTTCATTTCGTTTCGCTTCGGATCGTAGGTAAATGAAAGATCAAGTTTTTTCTGGTGGTCGTAGCCAGGTTGTCTTCTCCATTCGTTGCATTTGGTCTGTCGGCTGCATCCAATTGAGGAGAGAAAATATTGTCCACAGAGGCGGAGTCCCAGAAAAGCACTTTATCCACGGAGACGTTGAAGAGAAGATTTCCTTTTTCCCCTTTGGTATTGTTCAAATCCACGACGAGGATATATGGGTCGTCTTTTTTCAAAGACTTTGCGGAAGTTGGTAATTTAAATTTCAACTTCTGAGAGTGATTCGTATAGAGAACTCCGGAATAATTTTCAGCCGGATTTAAAGAATTGAATCCGAATGCCGCATTGGTGCTGGTGCCGTCCGGCATTTTTAACAGAGAACCGCTGGACGCATCGATAAAAGATTCAAAAAACGAGTAGGGCCTAAACTCGTCTTGGGCAAGGAGCTCCGGAAACATAAGGCTTGGAGAAGTCACAAACGATCGGGGAGCTTTGTGATCGAATATGGCCGGAGAAACGTCTCCTCTTTCCGCAAAAACGACGTCTTCCATGCCAGGGAACGCGGGAGGAGTGGGTTTGTTCAGAATCAAATCCACGTAGCGGTAGGCGTTTTCTGGGAGATCGTTCGGATTAAAATAATACCTGAATGCTCTGATGACCAATCCGATTCGATCGTAGTCGTTTTTTTCATCCTGTGGGATTTGGTTTATCTGAAGAGATCTGTTCGTCGTGCCGCTAAGTCCTGTTATAGGGATTCCGGCAAATGCAGTGCATACTCCGCCGAACTGACCATGCGGATCGCTGAACGGCCCCGTTATATTGAATGAAACAAAATTAGCATTTTGTAAAGTTTCACTTCCTCTGGCTGGGCCCCCTTTTTCCACGGATTTGTAGGCGACGATTTGACAAATTTGGATTTCGGCCGCTTCAGGAGTTAAAAACTTATCGTTAAATCCGTCTCCGTTTCCGTCCCCGTAGTTTTGAGGATTATCTCCGGCTAAGTCTGTTAAAAATGCGGCTCCTTGTCCGATCGTGTCGGGGAGTGTTAAAAAACGAGAGGAATCTTTAGTCCTTGCCGCTAGTAAATTCGTCGTGTTTGAAAATTTGAAGTCAGCCTTCCCGTTCGGAGCCGAAAAAAGCGCGGCCATCAGTAACAGTTCTTTATTATCGTCTTTTTCTTTTTTACAATTCGTAACCAGGAATAATGTTGCGATTGCAAAAGCCGTGATCGTCAACATTCCTCTCTGCAATTGGTTTTTATTTTGTTTCATCGTGTAAACCTCCAATGAAATTCAGAAGAAATATAGGGAGTTCGAACACGAAGTGAGACATGCGTATTGAAAAAAAAATTTGAGTTTTGTGGTCGGTCGGTTATTTTTTAATTTTATTTCAAAAGTTTTTTACCGGCTTTCAAGATGTTGTTATACGGTGTAGTGGATTATTTTGAGAAAATGGGTGAGAATTATCTCAAAAATGGATTTTAACAATATTATGGAGCGGTTTTACACAAGAGGATAAAAACTTGAAATTTGACCGGATACGATTTACAATTTTGGAATTGTAAATGAGTTTTAGAACGGTATAATTTCGGAAAAGATTGGTTTTTTAGGAAAGTATGATTTTAAAAAGATTCCAACGCGTTTACGCGCAAGAGCCGTTTATCCTAAGAGTGAGAGCTTTATACTTGCTTTTTTTTAATGTGGTAGTTTTTACTTTTGCCAGTTTGACATTTACTTTTTTTTTTCTATGAGAATGAAAAGACTTACCGTCCTAGTTTTATACTATTCATACTCGCGTCGTTCGTTGCGATTTTGTTGCTCTGGTTGGGACAATATAAAAAAGCATTGGTTATCACGCTGCTTTCGGTGGCGTTAGGGCTTGCTTGGGCGCTGCTTTTCGGAAATCCGGTCGGAAACGTCCTACCTAGTCTTTCCATTCTTGTTCTCTTGTTTTTGTTATTTACGGATATTCGAACGACTATTTATGTTTCTTTATATTCCTTTATTTTAATGTTTTTGTTTTTATACAAGCTTAATTTGAGAAACGCGTTAAACGGCGTTTTTGTCGTAGATTCCGTATTGGGTTTTTTTCTTTTTACGATTCTTGCCTTTTTGACGGTCAATCTTTTGAATTCTTACATTAAGGAAAAAGACGAACTGATCAAGGAAATCCATCACAGGGTGAGGAATAATCTTCAAGTTCTGAGCGGACTTGCTGATCTTCATAGGGACGACAAATCGGATTTGCAAAGGGTATTATTCGAGTTTCAGAATCGAATTCTCGCGATGTCGGAAGTGCATAATTACATGTACAAAACGGATAATTATCATAGTATAGAATTTTCGAACGTGATTGAAAGGATCATAGAAAATCTGAAAAACAAACATAAGGAATCACAAGTAGTCATACGCAATTATTCGGAAAAAATCGATCTGCCTATCGAAACGGCGATACCTTGTGCGATGATCTTCAACGAACTTGTGAACAATTCATTGACGCACGCCTTTAAGGAATCGCAGGATCCGAACATAGAGGTTCGTTTTTCTAAAACGGGTGAAAATTACAAATTAATCATAAAGGACAATGGAGTGGGAATGGCAACTCCGGTTGATTTGAAAAAACCGAATACGACGGGGTTTACCTTGATTCATATTCTTTCCAAACAAATTCGAGCCAATTTTAAACTTTTCAACGATCGGGGTTTGGTCGCCGTTTTGGAGTTTTGATCCGGTCCGGTTTAATTTTCAAAGTTCTGTCTGTTTTAAAAAAATGTGTATTTGTTTACTCGTTTCTGTTCGAATCCGAATTTCTTTTGACGAGTATACGTTTCAACAAATTATTCAATATTCCTAATTCATGCGTCCGAGAAGTATCTGAAATCTTTTTTACTTACTTAGAGCTCTACGGAGATAAAAACACAAACGAATTCGAGATGTGTCACAAATTCGACTTTGTAAATTATCTCAAAAATACTTTATCTTTGTTTGAATGTCTATCTCGAACATTTAAAAATATTTTTGAGATGGTTTTTAATTCATCCGGCTTTTCGAAGTTCTTCGACTGTTTTTTGTATCTCTTTCTACGTGTTTTTTCCCAGAAGATAGATTATAAATCTCAATGGGTTTGTTTATCGTCGAATCGCCTTAGGCGGAAAACATTTGAATCCGTTGGAACTATAGGCTTTATGGGAATCTTTAAAAATGAAACGTCAGAATAGAAACGGAGTCTTTTTTAAAAACGAAGGATTTTTCGAAAAATCCGGTCTATGATGGATTGCACGAGAGGATTTATGTTCTTAAAAAAAATTCAAAAAATGTATGCGGAGGAGAATTTTCTCGTTCGAGTACGGGCCATCTATCTGTTTACCTTCAACGCGATCGCGTTCGTATTTGCGGGGATCACGTTTTCCGTCTTCGTTTACGAAGGAGAACTTACGTATCGTCCGAGTTTTATTCTTCTAATCACCGCCTCGGGAATTTCGATCGCCCTTATCCTTTCTGGACGTTTCCGGTGGGCCGTTTGGATAACTCTGGCTTCTGTTCTACTCGGAATCTCTCTCGGAATTTTTTTTGGGGATCTGGAAGGAAACCATGTATTGAGCCTGCCGATACTCGTCATCGTATTTCTTCTTTTTACGAACATACAGACGACCATATTCGTTTCATTATATTCTTTTTTTCTTATGTATATTTTTCTTTACAGAATGCACGGGGGCGGGGGACTGAAGACGAGTTTTGTCGTGGATTCCGTATTGGGTTTTTTGTTTTTTACGCTGATGTCCGTTTTGACGGTTAATCTTTTGAATTTGTATATCAAGGAAAAGGACGAGTTAATCAAGGAAATTCATCACAGGGTGAGGAATAATCTGCAGGTGTTATGCGGGCTTGCGGATCTGCATAAAAACGACTGGTCGGATTCGAAGAAGGTTTTGATCAAGTTTCAGAACCGAATTCTTGCGATGTCCGAAGTGCATAACTACTTGTACAAATCGGACAACTATCATAAGATAGAATTTTCTCAAATAATCGAAAGAATCGTGGCGGATATGAAGAACAAAAACGATGATTTTAAGGTGAACGTTCTGAATCACTCCGAACGAATTGAACTTCCGATTGAAATCGCGATTCCTTGTGCGATGATCTTCAACGAGCTTTTGAACAATTCATTTATGCATGCATTCAAAGAAACGAAGGACCCGAATATCGAGATTCTTTTTTCGAAAACGGGCGAAAATTGTAATTTGACAATTAAGGACAACGGAACCGGAATTCCCTTACCCATAGATATGAAAAAACAGAAGACGACCGGGTTTACGTTGGTTCATATCTTAAGCAAACAAATCCGCGCCAACATAGAATTTTTCAATGACAACGGGCTCGTCGCCGTTCTGAAATTTTGATCTTTGTCTCTAACGAAAAAATGAGTCGGTTTTGAAATTTAAAACGGCATCGACTTAGAGTGAATCGGATATTTTAAACTTTCGATGGCATTCGTCTTACCAATCGACCTCGTTTTTACGGATGATTCCAATCACGATCTGTTTTTGATTTATGAATTTGCGGAAGTTTTTTGGAGATTTCAATCTTAAAAGGTCGGTTCGATTTTTTTTCGGAGGGGAATCGAGGTGGCGATCGAAAAACAAAAAAGCCGCAATCGCTTGCGGCTTTTTTAATTTAAGGAATTCTAAAATAGAATCGGTTGTTAGATGTTGTCGGCGACCAATTCCGCAATATCTTTTACCTTTACTTCTTCGACCTTGCCTTCGTGTTTTACACCGTCGGTAATCATCGTTACGCAGAAAGGACAAGCGGTTGCGATTGTGGTCGCGCCGGTGTCGAGAAGTTGTTTGGTTCGTTTAATGTTCACTCTGTCGTTGTTTTGTTCTTCCATCCACATCTGAGCCCCGCCTGCGCCGCAGCAGAGACCTTTCGTATGGTGATCGGAAGGTTCCGCGAGTTTACCGCCGGAAACTTTTTTCACCACGTCTCTCGGATTTTCGTAGTTGTCGTTGTAACGTCCGATGTAGCAGGAATCGTGATACGTGTATTTACCGGAAGAAGCGTCTTCCGCAGTTTTCACGTCGAGTTTTTTCTCTTTCACGAGATCGTTAATGAATTCGGAGTGGTGAACCACTTCGAAATTTCCACCGAACTGAGGATATTCGTTTTTGATTGTGTTGTAACAATGGGGACAAGCAGTTACTACTTTTTTCACATTGTATCCGTTCATCGTATCCACGTTCGCTTGTGCGAGAGTTTGATAAAGATACTCGTTACCGCCTCGTCTCGCGGAGTCGCCGGAGCAGTTTTCTTCGGTTCCGAGGATTCCGAATTTCACGTCCGCCTTTTGAAGAATTTTAACGAAAGATTTAGCGATACTCTTGTTTCTATCGTCGAAAGCACCCGCACATCCTACCCAATAGAGAATGTCTACGTTGGAATCTTCCGCCATGGTTTTGACGCCTAGACCTTCCGCCCAGTCCGCTCTTGTATGAGCTCCCACGCCCCAAGGATTCGAATTGTTTTCCATATTTACGAAAGCGTTCTGGAGTTCCACGGGAAACTTGGATTCTGCAAGAACCAAATGTCTTCTCATTTCCATGATCGCATTGACTTGGTTATTTCCGACTGGACAGGCTTCCACACAAGCGTAGCAAGTAGTGCAACCCCAGAGAGCTTCTTCGGAAAGACCTTCATAGTTGTTGATCACTCCTGTATCCAAAGCGGCGATTTTTTCAGCCGCAATAGTCGCATCGGTTTCTTCGGCTCTGATTTTTGCAACTTCCGGCATCTTGTCCAAAAGCGCGTGTTTGAGATCTGCGATGATTGCTTTCGGGTTCAGAACTTTTCCGGTTCTATTAGCGGGACATTGAACTTGACAACGACCACATTCGATACAAGACATTCCGTCTAGAAGATTCGGCCAGGGAAAGTCTTCTACACGGTTCACACCCCAGACTACATTCTCATCTTCTAAATTAAGTTTAGAAAGAGCTCCTTTCGGAGTATCGGATTGGAGAAAATAGTTGAACGGAGCGAAGATTAGGTGTGCGTGTTTGGAAGTGGGAACGTAAAGCATAAAAGAAAACACGGAAAGAATATGAACCCACCACATAATTTGAACGACTACGTCTGCAGTGGAATATTCTACGCCGACCGATTTCCAAATCGCGCCGATCCCCGCTGCGATCAAAGAAGCGTTTTCGGTCGGACTATCGTAAACTGCTCCGACGGCTTTGGCTCCTTCTCCTAAAAGAGTGGAGATCATCAAAAGAGAAATCATTCCGATTACGATCGCGGAAGCGGGAGAATGAACGTCCAGTCCTTTCGCTTTTTGAATCCATCTCCTCCAAGCGAAAAATCCGAGACCAATTAAAACGAGGATGGAAACGACTTGAACGACGGATTCGTAGAGATGCCCTGTACTTTCTCCGAATAAGAAGCCGATCAGGGAGAATTTATAAGGGTCCTCCATTCCGTATCCGAACATGCCTGCGATCATTTGGCTTGTAGTATGAAGTAGATACGTTACGAAACCGTAAAAGATGAACGCGTGCATGATTCCTCGAAGAGGTTCTTTGAAGTTCTTTTTTTGGAGAATTACGTTCTGAATAAAGCTATTGATCCGGAAAATCCAGTTCGGGTTTTCCAAAAAGTTTTCTGTTCCCGCGGCTTTTCTCGCGTTAAAAATTAACCTCAGACGATAGAGGATTGCACGGATAAAAACTACATTCGCGATTACGAATAGGACTGTGAAAATCAGATGAAAGGCGATTTGTGAAATTGCCATATGGATGAGTTACCCTTTCTTGTGGATTGGTGAATGATTTACAGCGTAGGAATTGAGAACCTCCCTGTCGAGGAATTTTCAAAACGGAGTGTTGGAAGCTAAGTTCTGGATTGAGTTTCAGTCTCGTTAAAGATAGTTGATTCTTGGTTTGTACAAGACGGTTTAAACCGCAAAAAGACCGAATGAACGATAGGTCGATCGCCACCTGTTATTTTGGTTTGTGCCATATCAGAGTCTGTCCCAAGACGTAGGAACAATTGCAGCAATCCGCGAGGATTCCGATAAGATCGAATGGTTTTGGGACACGCTCTAAATCGAATCGTTTTCCTATAATTTTGAGTTTCAATAGGAATTCATTTGTAAGCTGTTGTTACGGAATCGAATAAATATAAGTTATCTTCCGATTCGAAATGAGGTTGACCGTGTTTTAGTAGAATCGAAACCTATTTCATCTTTAAAACGACAATAGATCAAATAGGCTTTTATACAACATTACCTAACTTATAAAGACGAAAAGTCGGATAATTTCTGGAACGTCGATATCACCGGAAATACGTTTACTATAACGTATGGTAAAATGGGGACGTCGGGACAAACACAGACGAAGAAATTTAAAGACGAAACCGCGTGTTTGAAAGACGCGCAAAACTTTTAAACGAAAAATTCAAAAAAGGTTACTTGGAAAAAAAAGCGCTAAAAAGGATCAAAATAAGCCTTCTCAAAAGAATAAATCCGCCGAGCGTATCTCTAACGTTAAAACTGCGGTTCCCAAGCAGGGAAAAAATGAATGGTGGAAATATCTATTCTGGATTTTGGACGAAAAAGATTCTGCAACTGAATCCAACATAGATTCTCTTTCGGAAGACGGAGTTTTGTCCGCTCCGCCTTCCGATAAAAAGTTGAGCCAAGGTACCGAAGTAAGATTCGATGGGTTAACTTCCTTAATAGAGGTTCCGTTGGGTAAAATGCCGACTTTGGATACTTTGGATCTATATCCTCGAGAAGGAAAAAATGCTTCTAAACTTTCTTCTTTGGACGGAATTGAACGAGCGTCCGGATTAATTAAATTGAATGTGGAGAGAAATCAAGGCATATCGGATCTCGGTCTTTTGTCAAAAACTTCCTAATTTGAAAACTTTTAGCGGATCGAATAACTCGATTAAGGATTTGTCTCCACTTTCTCAGTGCAAAAATTTAAATGCGCTTTATCTCAATAAAAATAAAATCTCCGATGTTTCCCCGCTTTCTTCACTTTCAAAAATGGAAACTCTTTGCTTAGCCGACAATCCGATCCAGGATATTCTTCCTTTGGTCGGTTTGAAAAAATTAAAAGAATTGAAAGTGCCGTCGAAACTCCCCAAAGAAAATTTAGCGAAGTTTGAGAAATTACGCCCCGGCGTGAAAATCTCATTCTAAAGATTGGGATTGCAAATTCTCACAAGTTCTAGGATTTTTTATAAATTGGACTATTGCGTTAATGTGAGTACATGTTTCCGTAAAAATAAAATGCGGGAACTACTGATACGATAAGATACGGTGAATTTTGTAACAAATTCTCTTTTGGGAACCGGTCTTCTGCTTGAGGGATTTTTAACAAAGAATCTGTCCCAAAACCTCGGAATGTAGGAACTCCAACGAGAACTTAACGATTATAAAACCTGTTTAAACTACCAAAGGGACGTAATCTGTGGGAGTTCTTACATTTTATTGCGAACTTACTGAATTTCTTTTAAGGTTTTGGGACAGATTCAAATTACAATTGTGGGAATTTTAAATGTACCGCTGTTAGAGTAAAATAGAAATCTAAAAAGAGGATGCAAAATTCGGAATCGGTTCAAAAGTTGAAGAGTCGATCTTTTTTAAGTTCACTTTGATATAGACAAAATGGTGCCCCTTCTGGATTTGAAAAACGAGGGTTATGCGAGCATGAACCACAAAACAAGAAAGCAAACAGAAGGAACGAAAAGTTTTCCCAAAACTGTTTTCTGTGGGAACGGCATTGTCGCGACACTGTCATCAGTCTTCTGAATGTGGGAACTTCTACAAAAATTGGAGACGATAGAATCTGTTCGAAAGTTCATAAATTTTCCGAAGAACCTAGTTTGCGGAAACTTCGGTATTTTATTACGAACTTGTTGAATGATTGGAATGGATTTCTTTCAGATTTTGGAAAGGCTGATAAGGAGTAAACGTGGCCTCTATCTTTTCATCTCAACCCAGCGATCGGATCTTGGAAAAAGCTTTGGATGGGAATCGGATTTCTCCCGAGGAAGCTCTGACCCTTTATCGGGAAGGGGATCATCTCAAGATCATGGCTACGGCTCGTACACTTCGAGAAAAAATTCTCCCTCATACACATGCAAGTTATACTATGTTTCGAGTCGTCAATTACACAAACTACTGCAACGTAGAATGTAGTTTCTGTTCTTTTATGGACGAAATCGGAAACGGAAAGGGATACGTACTTTCCGTGGAAGAAATATTGGAAAAGATGGATTATGCCGTCGGCGAAGGGGCGGATCAAATGTTTCTACAAGGAGGGGTATATCCGGATCTTCCTTTTGAGTATTATATAAATGTGATAAGCTCCGTTAAAAAGAAATATCCGGACATGCACATCCGCGCATTTTCTCCGGTGGAAATCATCAACTTGGAAAAGATCACCGGCCTTTCACTTAAGGAAGTTCTTCGGATTCTAAAACAAGCGGGTCTTGATTCTGTTCCCGGAGCGGGAGCGGAGATTCTCACCGATAGAATGAGAAACATCATCTCGCCGAAAAAAGCGACCACGGAAGAATGGGTGCGTGCGATGGAAACCTGCCATGAAGCGGGACTTCCCGGAAGTGCAAACATCGTATTTGGTTCCGAGGAAACCCGGGAAGAAGTCGTCGAACATTTAAGCATTGTGCGAAATCTCCAGGACAGAACCGGAGGATTTTTATCTTTTATCCCTTGGACTTTTCAACCGCAAACGAAACGATTCAAGGTCCGCGCGGTTGCAACTCAGGAGTATCTCAAGGTGCTGGGAATTTGCAGGATCTTTTTGGATAATATTTCACATATCGAAACTTCGGTGATGGTACTCGGGAAAGGAGTCGGACAATTGGCTCTTACGAGCGGTGCGGACGATATATCTTCCGTGGTTATCGAAGAAAACGTACTTCGGTCTTACGGACTCAAAACCGAAAAAGAAGCGGTTAAGTTTTTGAAAGAAGGCGGATTTACACCGAAACGAAGAGATCTTTTCTATAACTACGATCGTTACGGGAATGAATTGACGCAGGCCCTCTGATCGTTTGAACTTTTCCGAATGGAAAGCGAGATCCGTTGTGATACAAGGAGGGTCTTAAAAATCGCTTTTGAAAAATTGAAGAGTGTCTTTAGGGAGATAAAATGATAAGAATTCTAAACTGTGTGTTTGTGCTTTTGCTCGTGTTCACTTCCTGTGCAAAACAAATGAAAGTAAAAGTTCACGTTGATACGGGAGTGACTGTAGAGATTTTAGGTCCTCACAAATATAAGCTCGTTGCGACCGGCGGAGCTTCTTCTAGTTCCGTGGAAGAGAACGATCTATTTAAAATGAAGAATACTTCCTGCACTGCTGCAAAATCCATCGCAGCACATAAATTGGAGGAATTAGAACCTGAGCAAAAAAACAGACTGTTTTTTATGGAAGCGGTCGACACGAAATATATAGACGACGGAGCCTATTGCCAAATCACATTTCGTTACGAACTTCCCGTTCCTAAGAAGCAGCCGTAGTTCCCGGATTCGTTTTTGGAAAATAGTGGCCCGGTTCGATAAAAGAAACTCGGTTTCTTCCTTTTTTTTTGGATTCGTAAAGAGCTGAATCAATGGAATGATAAATATCGTCGAAACTGAACTCTTCCATCGGGCTGAGAATGCAAGCCCCGATGGAAACGGAAATTTTAACTGGGTCCCCGCTTGGGGTTCGATAGGATAATTCTTTTTCGGCGACTTCCATTCTTAATTTTTCGCAGAGTTGGACGAGATCATCCTTTTTGATCGCATCTAAAAGGATACAAAATTCATCTCCCCCGATTCTGGAACAGATATCTGTCGCCCTTACTCTTTGTTTCATCACGTCCGAGATTGTACGAAGCGCCAAATCTCCCGCCAAATGTCCGTAAGAATCGTTAATCTCCTTGAGGTAATCCATATCTAAGATGATCATTGCGAGAGAGAATCGGTAGCGTTGCGCCCTTTTGAGAAAAAGTTCGAATTGTTCAATTAGATATCTTCGATTGTAAAGTTTGGTGAGTTCGTCCACTTTGGAAATTTTTTCGATATGAATATTTTTCTCTCTGAGCTTACTCACCGCTCTCTGCAGTTTTTTCTTCGCACGGTGATCCATCACTCTCCAGAAGTTGATCAAAAGATTTCCGAATACTCCTGTAAAAAGATAAATCAACACGTTAGCCAAATCGTGCTGCAGTACTTTTGTGTTTCCGGTCAGAGTTGTACACAAAACCAGGGAAAGATAAAAAAATACGTTGAAAAATATTACGGTCGCTCCGGTGAACCAAAGAAGAATATTTCCGCTTACGACTAAGGTTGTGTAAAAATGAAAGTAAAGCTCCATTCTTCCCGAATCAAAGAAGACGTAGGGGAGAATAGAAAGTACGATCATTCCCGAAGAGAGAATGCTATATCTCTCGATTTTTTTGCGGAATAAAAATTTCCATTTTATAAGCAAAAATGCGAAAAAAGCGGACAAAAGGACGACCGTTAAACGCGAATAGGCAAGAATTCGATTTTCTTTACCTAACTCAGACTCTCCGTCCGGGACCAAAGTCGCGATAAGACTGATTCCGATACAAAAAAAGAAATAGATGACCGTGGCTCTTTTGATTTCGGGTTGATAGATTCTGAGGTAATCATCCGTAAGCGGATTGAAAAAAACTCTCCGTGCAAGTAACTTTATTTTTTGATTGTTTCCTAACGAAAATCTCATGTGTTTTATAAAGGACCGAATAAGATCTAAACTCCCTATTTTTAGAAGCGATTTTGTTTAAACAATCAGGATTTATAAATCCGTTTGGGCGACTTTGTATTATACGTTCTTTGACGATTAAAAAACGACGATCTTTCTAGGGTTTTTTGTCAGAAGAGAAGGCAAAGGCATTCCCTCCCCACCGAGAGATCGTACGAATTTGCCGTTGATCTTAAGCTGGATGCCTCGGATCGGAAGATTTTCCATGAGGCTATAGGTAAGTTGGTCGATCCGGTCTTTTAGAAGTTCCGGTCCGGCTCCTCTTTCTAAATCGCTGCTCAAAGAGAGTTTTAAAATTCCTTCTTCAATTCTATAATCTCCGTCATAATGTAGGTTTTGTGGAATGGAATTCAGAATTCCTTTTTCCTTCTCTTGGGAAACCGGACCTGCAATCAGGGAATTTAAGATCAGTTTGACCCTGTCTCCGCCCTTGGAAAGTCGGAGGACCCTTACAAGTCTGGAATGGCTTTTGTTTCCCTTGCCGTAAAATTTCAGAAAATACAGTGATAATTCTCCTTTGTCCGTAGGAATCGGGACGGAAGGTGATTCGTTTTCTAAATTAATGGATGGAAGGGGAGGTTCGAGGACTGGAACGAGGTCGTTTTCGTTGAGATCTTCTTCGATGGAATTTTCATTTTCGGAGGAGACCTGGACGTCTCCGTTTTGGAGAAGTTCTCCCAGGATTTCGTCTTCTGCTTGATCCATAAGCTCTTTGTGATTGAGATTTCCTTTCGAATGATAGGATTCCGGACTCATCTTTCCAATATTTCGGAATTCGATTCCGGAGAGTGAAAATCCGGATCCTGTACTTTTATCTAAAAGCACTAACGTAAAAATAATTCCGGTAAGAATGAAAATGAGATTTTTTCTTTTTTCGGAATCCGGCACTTTTTCATTTTCGGAAGAAAAGAGGAATCCATACAGGCAAAAATCAGAGAATTGCGTTCAGATCGGAGAGGTTTTTGAGTTCCAATTCAAAGTCCGGAATTTCTCCGGGAGGTGCGTGTCCGTACGAACAAAACGCAAACGGACAACCGTTCTGACGGGCGGCCTCGTGATCTGAAAGTCTGTCTCCTATCATGAGAATTTCGTTCGGTTTAAGATCGTTTCGTTTGATGTATTCTTTCAGAATTTCTCCCTTGGTTTTGATCCGCTCGTTGTCTAAAACGAGGATCGGATCGAAATAGGAAAGAACTCCCGCTACTTCCAAGATGGTTTCGATATAAGGTTTTCGTCCGTTTGAAGCTGCTAGAATTCGAAACCCTTTTTTTGAAAGAGACTCGATCGTTTCTTTGACCGAGGGATAGAGTTCTCCCTCTCCTTTTTTAATTCTCTCGCATAAAAAACGAAGCACACTATCGGAAATGGCGTCTCTTTGTTCTTCGTTCAATTGTGGAAGAAGATTGCGGAAAATGGTTTTGACAGGCTTTCCGATTTCCATCATAAGTTGATCTTTGGATGGAAGAGAGATTTGGATTTTGAAAGTTTCGGAAAAATTTCGGATCGAGTCTCTGTAGACTTCGAGTATCATCCCTTCGGACGAAAATAAGGTTCCATCTACATCGAATGCAAGCGTTTGGAGAAAATCAACGGAAAAATCGGTCATCAAAGGACAACTTTTCGGAAACGAATTCTTTTGACATTTTCTTTTTCCCTTTGCTTGATTTTCCCCGGAGTCGGAGAAAATAGGAAGAACTTCTTATGAAGACTTCGAATTCGCATCTGTTCGTACAAAAATCCGAGAAAGAAAGTTTTGCAAATCGGTCTGAGTTGTTTTCTTCTTTTGATTGGAGCGATTATAAAGCTCAGCTTCAAAATCGTGTGAGAGGTTTCGAGCTGGGGCGTTATTTCGATTTGACGGAAAGTGAAAAAGTCGGAATTGAGGATACGATTCGTCTCAACGTTTCCGCGACACCATATTACATTTCTCTAACGGACCCGGAGGACCCGGACGATCCAATTCGAAAGATGATCATCCCGAGAGAAGCGGAGACCGTTTTTTCTCCGGAAGAATCTCCCGATCCTCTGCACGAGGAACGATTGTCTCCCGTCAAAGGGTTGACTCACATGTATCCGGATCGAGTTCTTCTTTTTACCAATCACGAATGTTCGGTTTATTGTAGACATTGTATGAGAGGTCGTAAGGTCTCCGATTCTAAGGAGAGAATGATTACGGAAGATTTGGAAGCTTGTTTTGAATATATTGAAGCATGTCCGGAAATAACCGATGTGGTACTATCCGGCGGAGATCCCCTAAATCTGAGCGACTCCAAAATCGACTGGATTTTGGAGCGATTGGAAAAAATCGAACATGTGAAAATCTGTAGACTCGGTACTCGAAATCCGGTCACGCTTCCTTTTCGAATCACATCAGATCTTTGTAATATTATAGAGTCACACAATACCCATCGGCTTTCCATTTTCTGCAATACCCAGTTCAATCACGCGAAAGAATGCACTTCCGAAGCGAAAGAAGCGATTCTAAAACTTCTCAAAGCCGGAGTGAACGTCGGAAATCAATGTGTTCTACTCAAGGGAATCAACGATTCCGGGGAAATCATGTTAGAACTTCATAAAAAACTGTTGGAATTGAGGGTTCGCGCCTATTATATGTATGATCCGGAGCTGATTCCCGGTTCGAGAGGTTTTCGAACTCCGCTCGCAAAAGGTATCGAAATCATTTCCTATATGAGAGGGAAGATAGGGGGAATGGGAATTCCGCAGTTCGTAAACGATCTTCCCGGAGGAGGTGGAAAGGTAACGTTGACTCCGGATTGGTATCTTGGTTTTTACAAACCGGAAAGGATGCACGTGTTTCGATCCGCGTTACACGGATCCTATCATTTAAGTCCGGAACCTCCGGATTCCACAATGGAAGAAATTTACCCTGAGGTCTCCTTGGAGACCTGGGAAAGAATTTCTCCAAACGCGTTCGGAGCCAAAGAGAAGAAATTGAATGTATGACGTAATGCCGAGCGTTCTTGTTTACGCGGACCTTCACGAGTTTGAAGGGGAGTTTCCGGAAATTTACAAACAGGAATGGGAATCTTCGAAATCCGTGGATGTTATCTTAGAATTGTTAAGCGAAGTCGGGGAAAGAGTCGAATTTGTGGCCACTCCGAGTGAACTTTTGGAAAAGTTAAATCATTATTCCGACTTGGATTTTACGAAACGCCCCGTTCTCTTTCATCTGATGGAGGGATTTCGTTCCAGAAACAGGGAGTCCTTGATTCCTGCTGCGGCGGAGTTGTTCGGTTTTCCTCACACCGGTTCGGACGTTTATTCTCAAAACGTGTCCTTGGATAAAAATCTAACGAAAATATTCGCCCAGTCTATGGGTATTCCGATTGTGCCCGGGTTTTTAATTCGTTTCGAGACGGATTTTACGATTCCGAAGGAGTTTTCCTTTCCCGGATTTTTAAAACCTTCCGGAGAAGGTTCCAGCCTCGGAATCGGAGAGGAAAGTATCATTCACGACGAAAAGGATCTCCGTTTCAAATTGTCCTCCAGAACGGCGGAATTTTTTCCTTATCTCTTGGAAGAATATTTAACGGGAATTGAATATACTATTTCCGTGATAGGATCTAGTGTAGTAGGTTATAGAGTCAGTTCCGCGGGAAGATTGGTTCTTCGGGACGATCTGAAAGTGGAAGAGGTTTACGGAGAAAAAACGAAGTCCAAAAGTGTGATGCCGGAAACTCTCGTATTTGATTGTCCTTCCGGTTTGGAGTTATTCCTTCAGGAACAAAGTCGGTTGTTTTGTAGTTCCCTTGGTACTTCCGGTCCTGCGAGATTAGATTGGAAACTCGATTCTTTAGGGAATCCCTATTTTCTTGAGATAAATCTGACTCCCGGTTTGTCTCCATTTTATTCCACATTTCCGATTTGTTATCGTCGGAGTCTAGGAAACGAAAAAAACTTATTACAAGAGATTCTAAAAATAGCCCGTTTGGATTTTGAGACCGATCGATTTTTATATGCCAAAAAGAAAATCAGATCCTTATCAAGTCAAAGATAAAGTCATAGATTTATGCAGACAGTGAGTTCTATTCAAACTTCCGAATCCTTTCGAAATTCTTTGAAGGAATCGGTTCGGAATCATCCGGTCCTGGTTTCCAATCGCTGGCTGGAAAAAAAGGAAAGGAGAATGGAAAAAAAAGACCTTCTTCTTTGGCTTCGTCAGGAATATTTCGTCAGCGTAGACTTCGTAAACTGGTTTTTAAATACGGCTGCAATCAGCGATTCTGTAGACGCAAAAATCGTTCTTGTCTCTAATATTTGGGAGGAATTGGGCGAGGGGAATGCAGAAGATTCTCATGTTTGTATCTTGAAAAAGTTTCTTTCGGATATGGGCGAGGTGGTGCAAGATATACACAGGCTTCCTGAAACAAAATCTTATTTAGATCTAATGAGGAAGATAACCATCACGGACTTTTATTCTGCCCTAGGAGCGCTCGGCCCTGCGAACGAATACTTGCTAAAATTGGAATATTCTAGAATGTTCAAGTCTTACAATGATTTAAAGGAGAGAGTTTGTTTGCCGGAAGGGAAATTTTTTCAAGTCAATCTGAGTGCGGACGAATCTCACGCAGAAAAACTTTTCCGCCTGATCGAAATTGTAGCAGACACGGAAGAAAAGAAAAATCGGGTGATGGAAGGAAATAGACTCGCTCTAGATGCAAGACTTATGTTTTACGAAGGCCTAACGACTTTTCAGGGACTTTAAGAGACCCATCCCGATCATTCCTAAAATTGGAATCAAGGGAAGATAAAGAAGTGGTGCAATCCAACGATATCCTCTTAAAGAATGGCTGAGTTTTCGAACCGCAAAAAATCCGGGATATCTTCTTCCGTTTACGATCATTTGAACGTTTCCTTCTGCGACACTGATATTCAAAGTTGGATGAATTTCTTTCAATTCTTTTTCTGAAAAATCGTGAAAGGATTTAAATCTGATTTTGGGGTCGAGATTGAGGTTTTGCAGTTTGGTTGCGAGGTTGGAGCAAAACGAACATTCTCCATCGTATAAGAAAACTAGGGTATCCATCTTAAAGTATTTTTGAAATCAATTCTAATAAAAATTTAGGAAGATCATTACTACATTTTATGTTTCATAGCATTGTAATTTATCGTTTATTTTCAATCTATTTTTCTTAGAATATCATAGATCGAATTTGCTTGAATTACTTCTAATGTCAGAAAAGTTACCCTTTGCTGTGGCTCATCTTAGCTACGCTAAGATGAGCGATTCATAAAGAGCGAGATGCTTTCGTTTCCTCCACCGACCTTCTTGACTCCGTCGAATCAAGAATTATCATATTCGGAATTGCCTTATGTTCAAGAATCATACTAATCTAAGAGCTGGCGTGAACTAAAGCCGAACGCCTCTCTATATGGATCGGCGTTCAGGTCGCGGGTAGTTTCTAACAAAGTTGGAAAAGATGAGCGCCTGATCCAAATGCGAAAACTCATACAATTTCTGAATGTTTGAAAAGATTAAGACTACTCGCGAAGTTCTTTTCAGATTTTGTTACAAACGATTTTTAATGGAATCATTTCCGAAAGATTATATTTCATCATGGAATATAATTTTGATCGAACTATCAATTTTTTGAAAGAAGCTCTCATTAAGGACTCGAAAAATTTAAGATTCTAAAGTAAAATGATTTTTCCTTTTCAAAGGTCTCTTTAAAGTTTACTAGATTCCGACTCATGAAAGCTTTGAATTCCAATTTGTTCAACTCAGAATTCTTTCGACAGATTTTCGAAACCAATCGGGATGGAATTGCAATTGCAAATTTGAACGGCTCTTTTTTGGAAGCCAATTCTGCCTTTCAGGCTCTAACAGGTTATTCTCTCGAAGAACTTCAAAAAGACAACTTTTGGTCATTGGTCCCTGTGAGTTGGAAAGTGGCCGATAGAAAAGATTTTGAAGAGAATCTTTTCTCTTCCGGTTATTCTCAGGAGTTTGAAAAGGAATACTCTTGTAAAAGCGGTAAAATCATCCTAATTTCCGTAAAAGCATACGTTATCCGAGACGAGTCTAAAAATCCGACTGCAATTTGGGGAATTATCAGAGATATTTCGGAACAAACGCAGAATGAAGAAGTTCGTAAAAAGTTTTGCGATGAGATCAAGGAAGGTTGGGAGGCGTTTCAGAGGATTTTCGTTTTGAATCCTTTTCCGATGGCGATTTCCGAAATCGATACTGAAAAACTTTTGGAAGTGAACCGCAAGTTCGCCGAACAAATCGAATACGATTCGGACAAACTGATCGGAAAAACTATGACTGAACTTGGGATTTGGTTTTCGCCTGAGGTTAAGGAAAACATTTTCACGATCATAAGACGTGACGGCTTTGTGGATAGTATAGAAACGCCGTTTCGAACTACTAAAGGCACCGAGTTTTGGGGACTTTTTTCCGCTCAACAAATCGAATACAAAGGAAAAATCGCGTTTTTAAGCATCACGGTACCGATAACCGACAGGATTAAAGAAGAAAGAGAAAAACAAAGGTTGCTCGACGAGGTTCGTGAGAAGGAGGAAATTCTCGATCAAATTTTTCGTCTGAATCCTTCCGCAATCACATTATCAAGAATTGATGGACGGTATGTAGATGTAAACGATCTCTTTTTGGAACATTTAGGAAAAACGAGAGAAGAAGTTTTAGGTAAAACGCCTGTCGAACTCAGTCTTTATTACAATTTATTCGATCGGGAAAAAATTCTTCAGAAATTAAACGAAGATGGTGTCGTTCAAAATTTAGAGGTCAAACTTCAAACGTACGAGAAGAAAATAAAAACGATTCTATTTTCTTCTAGATACATAGAATCGAAAGGAGAAAAGAAAATTCTCTCGATCGGTCACGATATTTCTGAGTTAAAGGAATCCGCTCTCGATTTACAAAATCTTGCAAAGGAACTTGAAAAGAGCAAGGATCTCTTTCAGAAATTATTTCAACTAGTTCCTTCTGCGCTCGTTCTAACCGATTGGGAGGATCGTACGATCGTCGACGTAAACCAAAGATTTTTGGAAATGGCAAAACGTACTCGAGAAGAAGTGATCGGAAAAACGACTCCTGAAATTCATATCTGGGACAAGTCCGGAAATTTTAGGGCAGAAGTTTATGAGGCGCTTTCCAAAACGGGAGAAGTAAAAAATTATGAGTCCGTTTACCTCGCTTCGGACGGAGAAATGATACCGATTCTTTACTCGGCGAGAATCATCGAAATTAACGGAAGAAAACAGGTTATTTCTCTTGCGACGGATATCAGTGAAAAGAAAAAGTCGGAAGAAGAAAAAAGAAAACTCGATGAAGAACTTCGTCTCAGTAAAGATCTTTTTGAAAAACTCTTTCAACTTACTCCGGCCGCCGTGTCGCTTTCCGACTTAGAAACGGGGATCTTTCGTCAGGTGAATCAATCTTATTGCGATCTCGTCGGTTATACGAGGGAACAGATTCTCGGTAAGTCGTCTATAGAACTTGGAATTTTGAGGTCTTGGATTGAGCGCGAAAATTTCAAGAAGGAGTTGGAAGAGAAAGATTGGACCGGAAGTCTTGAAGTTACGATTCAAAGTTCGGATGGAACTCAAAAGCACGTAACTTCCGGGAATAGAGTCTTTCAATTGAACGGGAAGTTGATGTTACTTTCCCTTCTTATCGATGTTACGGACAAGAAGATTATGGAGTCCGAAAGAAACGAGTACTTTGCAAGAATGCAAGAGAGCAAGGATCTTTTCGAGATGATCTTTGAAATGAATCCGGACACCATCACCATCAATGATCTTCAAAATGAAAAGTATATTCAAGTGAACGAACGTTTTTCGGAAATGTTACAGTATTCCAAAGAAGAAGCGATCGGCAGGATGCCCATGGAACTGGGAGTTTGGAATGACGACGAAGAAAGGGTCAAAGTGTTTGCGATCTTAAGGGAAGACGGTATCGTCCGGGACTACGAAGCCCAATTTAAAAGGAAAAGCGGCGAAGTCGTAGATACTTTGTTTTCCGCGAGACGAGTTAAGATTGGAGATTCCTCCATCGTGATCGCGATCACACGAGACATCACTCAACAAAAACTCGCTTTGAGGGAAAGGGAGGAGCAAACGAGAAGAATTGCCTTACATGCACAGGCGCTTATGGAGATGGCTACCGATTCCGAATTTGCTTCCGGAAATTTGGAATCGGGTATGAAAAAAATAACGCTGATGGTTTCCGAAGTGGCGAACTGCGATCGGGTGTCGATTTGGATTTTTCATAAGGAGAATCCGAGTTTTTGGACTCTTTTTGCAGGTTGGGATCGGAGAGAACAGACATATATGAAAAGAATGGAATTGAATATGTCTTCTTATCCGAATTATTATGGAGCAATCCAAAGGGATAGGTTCGTGGACGCGACGGATGTAATCAACGATCCTCGAACCGCGGAACTTGCAGCGACTTACAGCGTTCCACACGGAATCAGTTCTTTACTCGACGCGCCTTTTTTTCTCCGAGGAAAAATCAAAGGAGTCATTTGTCTCGAACATAGAGGCGATCTGAGAAGATGGAAAGGATACGAAAAACAATTTGCGGTTACCGTCGCAGAACAGGTCACACAACTTCTATTGAATGCGGAAAGAAAAGAAGCCAAGGAAGAATTGGAAAGGGCGGTAAAAATAAGAACTTCCGAGCTAGCATACGCTCTTGAGAATCTACAAAGAACACAAGAGCAATTGATCCTTTCCGAAAAGATGGCCGCGCTCGGACAACTTGTTGCGGGAATTGCGCACGAAATCAATAATCCGTTAGGTGCTATCGCTGCGTTCAGCGGAGAATTGAAGGCTTACTTGGGCTCGTCCGCGGAGAAGATGGAAAAGTTGGGTTATGAATTCGCTTCTGTGGACTCGGAATTCATTCATAATCTTTCCGAACTGATTCGAAGGGGAGTCGATAGTAAGGAAGGTATTCTTTCCAGAGAAAACAAAAAAATCGTTTTGAATTCCATTAAGACGAAATTGACCGAGTTCGGTTATGAAAATGTCCACGATATTGCGGATCGACTTTTGGATAACGGACTTCCTTCGGCGTTGGATGAATTTCCTTCCTTATTTTCGAATCCTAAATTTTATCCTTTGGTTAAGTTTGCGCTGGAGGAAATCCACGCTTATAGGAATATTCTTCTGATTCGATTGGCTGTGGATAGAACGTCTAAAATCGTTTACGCTTTAAAAACTTATGCTCATATAGATACGGAAGAAAACAGAGGAAAAGTTATTACCGATCTTGTGGAAAACATAGAGACCGTTTTGACGATCTATCATAACAAAATCAAAGGTGGAGTGGATGTGGAGTTGGATTTTCCGATTCGCCCTCTGATTGCCGCATATCCCGACGATCTTGTTCAAGTGTGGACAAATCTAATATACAATTCTTTGCAAGCGATGCGCTTTAAAGGAAAGATCCGAATTTCAATTCAAGATCGAAAAGACGAAGTCCGGGTTTCAATCGAAGATAACGGGCCTGGGATTCCTCAGGAAGTGAGGGAAAGAATTTTCGATCCTTTTTTTACGACAAAAGGTCCGGGAGAAGGAAGCGGCTTGGGTTTGGACATTTCGCGAAGGATCGTAAAAAAACACCAAGGAAGAATTGAGCTCGAATCTGAATTCGGTAAAACTGTATTCCATATATTTCTTCCTAAAGAATGACGGATTCTATGGTGATTCCTGACTGTCGGAGCCAAATTGTTATATTGCTAAAAACGAATATATACTCTAGTTTTCTGCTTTATCAGAAAGATCAAGCTGGTAACTAAAACGTCTCGCTTCTTTGGCACTCGACGGATTCTGATATACAAAGTGGTTCGATTTTTTGCCTGTTGTGGGAGTTGTTCGTGCGAGATTTTCTTTTTAAATTAACGTGAATTCGATATAAAAAAGTTTGGGCAAATAAAAAACTAAAATGCAACAACTTCTTGAATTCGAGCATAATGTTTCCATTCCTTCGGAATTTTTCAAACTAAAGTGCTGCTCGCTATGGGTCGCAGCATAATAATCTCTTTTACATTTGTTAATTCACGTTAAAGAAAAAAATGGGGATTTCGGATATTTTTCATTCAATAAAAAGTTGAATTTTGAAAGAATTTGGTTTCTCTTGCCTGATGGTTAATAAAGTTCTTCGTTATTTTTTAATGGTGGGAATTTTGATCTGTATTCTAAGCATTTTTTTTTTCCAACTTTCAAGATACGGATAAAAACGAACCTTCCACGATCGTACAACCTTCGCGGATTCAAGAAATCTTAAGTGAAATCTTAGCCGTTATCCGAGAAATCAAAACAAGTGTGGAATCTTCTGAATCTTCCAATCCGAGTCCAACCGCATCGGTTACGAATAATAACGGAGAAGATCCCAACGAGATTTTTAATAGAGCTTATAGCACAAATGAAAAGGGCGATTATCTCAAAGCGATAAAAGAATATTCTAAGTATTTGGAATTGGTTCCTGGAGACGCTTCCGGTTATTACAATCGAGGTTTGGCAAAATATACTTTGAAACAATATGGTGAGGCAGTGAAAGATTTCGACAAAGCGACGGAGATCGATCCGAATAAGGCTTCCGTCTTTCTCTATAAAGGTTATGGCAACGAAATGCTCGATAACTGTGCTCAGGCAATCGACGATTTTCAGAAAGCGATCGAACTCGGTGAAAAGAACAACCCGGAACTTTACGGCCATAAGGCGCGTTGTGAAAATCATGATGAGAATTACGACGAAGGTCTTAAAGACGCCTTGAAAGCGGTAAATCTGGATAAAAAGAACGTTTACGCTTTCTTTGAATTAGCTTATGCTCAGTACGGTTTGGAAAGATATTCGGATTCGGTTGCGAGTTATTCGATGGTTTTGCAACTCAATCCGAACGACGAGGTCGCGTTTCATAATAGGGGGCTTGCGTATGCTTTCTTAAAGAAGATTCCGTTGGCATGTAAGGATTTTCGAAAATCTTTGGGTTTAGGATATGCGGGTGCCAAGGATCGATTGGCAGAATACTGCAAATGATTGATCGCGCATCAAACGTTTTGTGTAAATAGAATTCAAAAAAAATCGGACTATACCAGCTTTGACGTTCGTTTCAAAATGTCGCTTCGGTATGCTAAAACTTTCTTTGAGGTTGTTTCAAGTTTAAAGAAGTGAAACCGGTTCTATCGAATACGTTTTAAATTTAATCCGAACTAGAATACGTTTTAAGGTTTTGCATTCAAACGCAACAGGACGAAACGGTTCGTCTTCCGGACCCAACGCAATTTTCCTTTCAACACGTCTACGTCGACTCGTTCCGAAATTTTCGCTGAACTCAAGTAAGGAGAATTATACTCTTGATCCAAAAGTATCCATTCTTTCCATTCTCTATCTTCTCGTATCGGATATACCGGATTTTTTAAAGAAACAAAGGGGGAAAGGTGGAATCCGGCGGAAACGGAACTTCCGGCGGGGATTTGTTTTAAAATGTCTTTTAACTCGGCAGTTCGGTCTGGTTTGGGGGAGAGTGCGATCGGATATTCTGATTCTTTGGAGTTTCTATGAATCGAAACGGAAAAGGTGAGGATTAAAATGAAAATGAGTTTTTTTTCTTTCGAAGCGGATGATGGAAATTTTGTTTTGGATTTGTCGGTTCGATCTTGGATCCAGATCGCTCCCGTTTTCAAAAATAGGATCAAAAACGGAATGAGAGGATAAACGTAATAACTATACGAATCTCTGACCCAGGGATGAATCGATAATCGAAATACGGAATACAAACCGAAAAACGGAAGTAAAATCCAACCTCCCGTCAGATTCCAAAATCCCCATTCCAGACTTAAATCCCGGATTCCCTTCCAATATTGGGATCTGTTTTCCGAATTTTGAATATAGTTTAAAAAAATGGAAATCGGATTTTTGTTCTCAGTGTCCCAGTATTCTTTCCAATTTCTTTCCGCGGATATTCCCGCCCATTCGTTTAAGATCGGGAATATGATAAAATAATAAAAAATGCATATAATAAAAACGAAAGTCCATTCTTTGTTTCTTTTTTTATCGGCCGGAATTAGGGTGATTGCAAGCGCCGCTAAGTAGATTGAAAGGTCTTCTTTGATTCCCAAAAAGAAACATAGGCTTATTAAGGTAATCCAAAATTTTCGTTTTTGAATTCCAATAAGCACGCATAAACAAAGGAACGGGACCAAAACTTCGAAGTGTAACGAATGATTTAATCGATAAAAGCTGGATGAGCCCGACCAAAGAAGGGAAGCACAAAGGGAAAGTTCTTCGGAGATAGAACAGGTTCTTAAATAATGGTATAAAAGGGGAATTGTGATCGAAGCGAAAAAGAATATCCCGATTCCGAATCCGAGTTTTGATCCGAACAAAATCGGAAAGGGGGTCAAAAGTAAGATTCCAGGCGTCATGTGATGAGAGAGAAAGTTCGCGTTCTCATTCGGACCGTAATATTGAGTCTGAAAAAATTTTCCCTCGATCGTAGGGACGATCATTCTCGTCTGAGCCGTATAGTCGAAATCGCCTAGGAAAAAGGAGTCTAACGCGGTGGCTGTGTAAAAAATTCCTTCCGTAAAAACGAACAGAGACCAATATGAAATGAGAATGCCGGGGGAAACGATCAAGGGTAAAAACGGTTCTTTTTTTCGTCGCTTTTGAATCCAAAATAGAATTGGAGTAGAGAGAAGGATTCCCGTTAAGACGAGTCCACCGATTCCTTTACTTCCGATCCAATACTGAACCGGAAGATAGAATATAAAAAAGGGCGATAAAAAAAGTACGGGTAAGGACATGCGGATTTTATCCAAAATTCATTTTTGATTCTTAATTTCTTCCAAAAAAAACGACTTACATCTCTTTTGAACACTTACGTTTCATAAAAAACGATCCTAAAATATTTACAAGAGATTCAATTTTAATACGACTCTGAAAGTTCGGTTTTAAGATTGTACGATTGAAATTTTCCGTATTTGTAAATTGATAGATAAAAAGTTATTTACAACCCTTTGATTTTCTTGGAAATTTTTACGGCTTACATCATTTCTCTGAAATTGAATTCCAATTTTTACGGGGAAAACAAAGTGGCAAAGTTTCTATCGAAAACAAAAGGAGAAAGTCAATGGCGTTTGAAAGTCCGGACGGAATGTCCTCGACGGAGGGTATAGGTTTCTTATCCCAGATGGGGAACTCCTTCAAGAGTATTCTTACAGGAGTAATTTTATTACCCGTGTCGTTTGTCATCATCTACAATGTGGAGACTTGCGAACAGGCGAGTGCCGCTTTAAAAAATGCAGTTCCCGTAGGACAAGCGAAAGATAATCAGCCTTCGTACGTTACGGGAATTCTCAAAGCAAATCTTCTCGGCGGACGATTCGTAAAAAGCGGCCCTTACATTTCTTATTCTGTGAGTTCCGAGGTTTATGCTTGGGATGAGGAAGTAAAGACGGAGGGTTCCGGAAGTAATAAAAAAGAAGTTAGAAACTGTGTGTTAAAATGGACTTCTTCACCTGAAAATCCATCTAACTTTAAACTTTCCGGATGTCGTAAGAAACCGTATCATAGACAGTCCGTAAAGGACCAATCCGATTCCGCGTCCGGAGCGGTGATTTTTTCGGAGGGTAAAAATTATTCCGTAAACCTTGAAGAAGTGGATTTTACTTCTCAGGTTTCTTCTAGAGACGCAAACGAAAACGAAATTCTTTCCAACGGTTTCGTCTACGGTGAGGGGTATCTTTATAGTTCTAAAGCCTGCGTTGAATCCGAAAAAGAAGGTTGTGAAAGAGTGCAGGTCTCCGTAACTCCGATTCCGGAAAAAGACATGACTTTTATCGGAGATATAAAAGGAAATAGAGTAGCACATTTCACTTCTGCAGAAGGAAATAAGTTCTTGAATGCGAGTGTGGGAGATTTTGCGGAAACGATAGCGGATATTAAATCCGACGACAATACGATGAAATGGGTTGGAAGATTTATCGGATTTATCGCGATGTTTTCTAGTTTCACATTGATGGCCGGGCCTTTGACTTCTCTTCTGAGCTTTATTCCGTTTGTGGGAGATTTGGGAGGGGGATTGATCAAAGTGGTTCTCGGAATCGTCGCTTTTATCATCACTGCGATCACCATTCTTCTCATTAAATTCTGGTATATTTGGTTGGTTTTACTTTTAGGGGGAATCGGTTACGCGATCTATAAGAGAAAATACGCTCCTCAAAAAGCGATTTGATCGATTCCGAAATTGAAAAAGAAGTCGGTCTTCTAAATGTAAAAGACCGGCTTTTTTATTTTTACTCCAAAGATAGGAAAAGGTTTTTTAGAAACAAAACGCCAAGGTGGATGCGTCATCTCCAATAAGAAAGAATCATCGCTATGACTTGAAGAGAGATTAAGTTGTATCCGGCATTGATGAAAAAAAGTTTCCAGGATCTGCCTTCAAAAGCCACCGTATTGATAAGCACCGGGATGTAAAATCCGAGCCAAGTGTAAAATCCCGAAAAGAATCCGTAAACGTATGCGGGACTGTCCTCTCCCGCGTGCCAAGAGGACGCTCTCCAAACGTTTGTTGTATAGAACAGAACGTATGCAGTTAAAAAGGAACCGATTACCATCAACCCCATAGGCTTGAGCATTTCCTTTGTGCTTGGTTTAACGTCTGTAGGAATTCCCATTTCTTTCATCCAAGCCTTTCCGAGTAAAGGCCCGTACCAAACAGAACCGATGATAAAATGTACAACCACTGCGACTAAAACCGCCAGATAATTGATATGTAATTCCGGATGCATAAAAACTCCTTTTTTGAAATGGTATGTTTCATGGAAATCTCAAAGAGTGTCAAGTGATTCTCGAGCGAGCTTATTATTTTAACGTGAGTTTGGCGTAAGAAATCCCTGATTCATTTTTTTTGTAGAAAGTTGGAATTTGAACTTTGTAAATCTATTCTGAAATGTGGGAACTACGACAAATCGCGATTTTACGAACAAATTCTAAAAGTAGGGACTCCTACTTTTAGAAAATTCTTTCTCATTTCCAACCGCCGAACTCACGTTATTTTAACGTGAGTTCGATATAAGATTCTGTCCAGAAACTGGGATAAACCTTGCAGTTTGATCTTTCTGACAAAGCAGAAAACTGAAGCGCGTTCGCTCCCTAAGGGTCGCTGCGGGTTTTGGGACGCGCTGTAAGAAAGTTTGGGCGAATCGCTCGCCAATTTTACAGCTAAAATGGCTCGCGACCTGAAGCGCTTTTGTAAAAAGCGTTTCACCTGAGTTCTTCAAGCCGAAGTGCTGCTCGTTATGGATCGTAACATAATCATTGTTTTTGCATTTGTTACATCGAACTCACGTTATTTTATTGTTTACCGTAGGTTTCGTCCTTTAAAAAATCCTCGGAAGGAGTCCAACCTTCCGGGGTGTGGCAAGAAAGACAGTTTTTCAAAGAAAGATTTTTTTTCAATCTTGCTTCAAAGCTTGGAAGTGTTTTTAATTTCTTTATAATTCCTTCATATTCCACTTTTTTCATTTCCGGATTTTGTGAAAAAACGATCGTTCCTTTTCCTTTTTCCTGAAGAATTTCCTTTCCATTCGAATCGGAAATGGTCACCTTCCCTTCGCAGGTGCAAAAGGAAGAGTCTTTTGTTTTCGGGTCGTACGAAACTGAAAACGAAGTGCCTCGAACTCCCGCCGTTGAATTTGAAGTTGCAACGTCGAATTTTTTTCCTTTCAGATTTACGATTTTAAACCATGCGAAACCTTGATCGATTTCAAGTCTGCCGTTTTTGGATTCTTCGTGAAGACTTGTAAGTCTGATTTTACTGTTTTGTTGGATCTTAAATTCGGAACCTCTATAAAGTACCGTAACTCTTGAACCGTTACCCGTGGAGATTAGATCTCCTTCATACACGGGATCGTTCGATTTCAAAGGCTCCCAAGAGTTTTTACCAGGTTTTTGAACGTGAGCTTTTCCTAATAAAAAGTTTACTTTGGCGTTTCCCGTTTTCGATTCCTGACTCAAAAGTACGATTGAACTTCCCGTCATTGAAAGGGAAAGTGCGATCAATACGATCTTTACCTTGTGATTCATAATAATCTCCTAATTTAAAACTCTATTGTGGTTCTCAAAAGTACCTGCCTATCCAATGAGGAATAGGAAACGATTCCGAGGTTGCTGCTACCGTTCCATTGACCTAAATATTCTTTTTCGGTTCTTTCGTTTCCGAGCTGATCGATGTAAACTTTTTGTCCAACACCGTTCGTGTCGTAGTTTTTGTTTTCAATGTAACCGATCGCCATTCTAAAGCGGGGATTGACGACCCATTCGAAAAACACGCTGATCCTTCGAAACGAGCTTTTGCTTGAATACCCGTTTGTTCTCGTTTCGGGAAGAATGTTTCGGACTTGTGCCGGAAGATTTACGTTTGAGGTTGAGAGTCCGGGGAAAAATTCCCTTTGAATCGTGTCCGTAACGCCGACTACGCCGTTGTTTCCGGTACCTCGTTCTATCCTTCCCAGAAGATGAAAGTTACCGGCTCCTATGGAAAGCCATGCATACAGAGCTTTTCCGAAACCGTCTTTACCGAAAGCAACCGGAGCGGCGAATGGTTGTAAGCGATCTCGGATTTCTCCGCTGTTTTGTTTTTTGAAAAAACCTCCCAAGCCTAAATTCCATTTTATGGGGCCGTTCCAGATCAGGTTGGTTTCTAAACCGGTCGTGTCGGATTGTAAACTTTTGATCTGTTTCGACAGAGCGGTTATAGGATTCAGGTCGTTTGGAAGACAAGTCGTTTTTCCTTCGAAACATTCGTTTCCTCCCGAACCGAATGCGTTTTCTCTTCTGTAGAAAAGATGAAAACCCGCTTTTCCACTTTCGCCTAATTGGGGTTCTACGGAAAATCTGGAGGAAACGTCCATGCCTGCGGAATTTGTGTTTTGTGTCTCTCTATAACCTTCTCCGTTACTAACCATAAACTGGGAGCTGATGATGGACCAGTTACCGACCGCATTCAGTCCGATGTCTGCGGGTTGGGATGCAAAACCGAGAGATTCCAGAGGTCCTCGGTCGATGTATCTCCATCTCCAGTAGTTGCTCCATTGGGTATAAGTATGAGGAAGTTCTTGGATTCCGAAGCCTAATGTGTAGTTTCCCCAGGAAGAAGTATTCCAGATTTTTTTAATATTGGCCCTGCGAACGTTCAGAACGTAAGGATTTTGTTTGGTGCCCGTATCTACTCGTGTATCCGATGTTAGTTGATTATTCCGGATTAATTCTCCCCAAAGTTCCGTTTGGATTCTGACTTCCTCGAACGTTTTTGAAATCATAAGAAGGGTCCAAGGGGTGGAAAATCCCGTTCTGTCGTTCGGGTTCGAGTTGGAAATTCCGGAAGCTCCGTCCCGAATCCTCGCCCCATAGGAAGGAGAAATCACCGCCTTAACGTCCAAACCGTAATAGGAATCCGGTTCGTCTTTTTTCGTGGTTACAACTTGTTCCGCGTGGGTGGTCCAGACCGAAAGGAAGGTCAATAACAGAATTACATAAATTCGAAATATTCTCATATTTTCCCTGAACCGTTTACTAAGAGGGAACGAATTCATTTCGTCAATTTTTTCTGCGATTTTATGGATTTTCTTTTTTTATAAAGTAAAGTTGTGCGCCTGTTAAAAAGCAGGCATCTCCTTTTGATCTATGGGATCGAACCTTTTTTGTGATTTAACTCAATTTCTGCAAATCGTTCGATAATACTTCTGATTACCGGAATTATGATTCGTCGTAAAATCTTGAACATCGCCTTCTAAAAAAGAGGAAATTTCCATATTCCTGAAAAATTCTAAAATATTTGCGGATAAATCGGTTGAGGGGAGAGTGTTAGCTCGATTTTGTTACTTTTTCTATTGAGATCTATATAATAAAATGTCTATAAATTAATTCTACGTTTCAATGAGAATTTGTACTGAAATTGATGGTTAAAAAAACGGTATTATTATAAGTCATGTGAGCACCTCTATAAAATCGAGACGCTTTCGTTTCCTTCGCGATCGACAGAGCGATCCACAAGTTGGGTTGAAATAGTAAGGATCGAAAAACGCATATTTTTCAAGTGCTCCGACAAGAACGAGGCTTTTTACTTGCAAAAAGTATGATTTTCTGATATAGAAAAATCACCGAAGTCTTCCCACCTATTTCGCGACCCGTAGAGAGCGAAATAGAGTTTATTCGTCCCTCCACCCAAAGAAACTCAGCGCAGAGCTTTCCTATGGGTCGCTCTGCAGGGCTGAACCTGTTTCACGGAGGATTGTCGGAAGAGATCTAAGTAATTGTGGGGATAGAGAGCATTATACCTCAAGTTTAGAGCGCCTCCGCCGGGAGCGAAGATGCTTTCGTTTCCTTCACCGGCTTTCTTGACTCCGTGGAATCAAGAATATTACATTCGGGACTGTCTTATGTCCAAGAATCATGCTAATCTAAGAGACTCAAGCCGTCTCGCTTCTATGGCGCTCGACGGTTTTTGGGTCGCGCTGTAAGGAGTTATTATGAGAGACCACTTCTTTAAAATATTCGATAATCGTAAAATTTATTTTATAGAGGTGCTCTTATATCAAAAATGGATTTCAAGTTATTGAACGATTTTTTCAAAGAGAATGGAATGTTTTTGAGATGCTTGTAATGGGTCTTGAGGGTTTGAATTCCGTTCTGTGACAATTGATTCTTCATCTGTTTCACAGTTGATTGAAGTAATTTTGTTAATCTTAATTTTAAACAATTATAACGGATATTGATGTTTTACTCTATGGCGATATATTTTCGTAGGAGAGATGTTTGCATATTTTTACCCATAAGTTAATTAGTATATTTTAAATTTATTGTATATTTCAGAATTGCAAATCTTCACGGGTCATTTTTTGGGATTTCGTATGAATTCCCACAGTTTGCGGAAAAATTTGTACTGTGTGTGAACGTCTGTACTTTAAACCTACCCCAAAACTTAGATAGAAATATCATCGCAAATTTTTCGCGAAACGAGGAGGTTCTTACAGATTGGCATTTATTAACTTTGGAATAGGCTTCATTGTTGTTAAACTCCGGTTGGAGTTCCTACACTCTGAGATTTTGGGACAAATCCTTTGTCGAAAAGGATAAATTTACGAATAAAAAACAAATTTTTTGGATGTTCCTTGATTTTTACGGATTTCATTCCTGCACATGGAACTTTCGAAGATGAAAAGAAGCTATCTCAAAAATATCTTAGAATGACTGGAATCGATATTTTACAATTGGACGTATGAAAAGAATTCCGTAATGAGTTTGTTTCAAAAATTGAAATTCTTCTTCAAAAAGCCGGTAATTCTGGATTCGGTCGAATTTTATGAGGACTTTTATATCTTTGCAAAATCGCTTGTCAATTTTGATACCATTTTCATGTGTTCGAATAGTAAGTAAAGGTAAAGTATTTTTGAGATGAGTTTTAATCTTTGAACCAGTGCTTTTTTCTAAACCAAAAGATCATGCTGATAGGGATGAGAGACATTAGTCCGATCGTAATATACAATAATGGAGCGTTTGCGTAGGGAATTGTAGTAAAGTTCATTCCGAAAAAACCGGTTAGGAAAGTGAGCGGCATAAAGATTAAGCTAATCAGAGTAAGTCGCTTAACAATATCGTTAGTTCTTTGTGAAATTACTGAGAAATACGCATCCATGGTGTTCCCAAGAAGATCCCGATCCATGTCGATTGTTTCGTAGATCCGACTCAAATGATCATAAACGTCTCGAAAATAAATCTGAATTTTTGGACTTAAGAAACGATTATCTCTTCGGATTAGGCTGTTTACGATTTCTCTTTGAGGAGAAAGAATTCTTCGAATCCGAGTTAGATTTCGTTTGAGAAAGAGAATGCCGGCAATGGTCTGCTGAGTGTCTTGATTTACGAGGATCTGTGATTCGATCCGAACGATCTCTTCGCTAATCTTATCCAAGATCGGGAAGTTGGAATCTACCGTCTGATCGAAAAGCATGTAAAGAATCTGATCCGTACCTCTGGAAAGTGGATTTCCTTGTGTCATACAACGTTCTTTGAGTTGTTCTATTGACGGTTCGTCCTTTTGATGGACGGTGACTACGAATTTTTCGTTAAAAAAAATATGGATCTCATTATTTTTTAGGGTTCTTCTTTCTGTATCGTATTGGAATCTATGGAGAACAATAAATAGATACGATTCGTATTCATCCAATTTCGGTCTTTGATTTTTATTGATACAATCCTCTATCGCAAGCGGATGGAAATTACATCCCCTTGCCAGAAAATCCATATCTTCTCCTTCAGTTGAATCCAGATCGATCCAGACTAAACCCTTGGTACAAAGCCATTCCAATTCGGAGAGTTCCGGAGGTTTATCGTTCGTTTCTAAAAGCATTTGACATGGATTAGCTACCGATTTCTCTCGATTTTCTTCCGGAAAAAATTCAGTGAATAAGATTCGTTTCAATGAAAGAGTCTCCAACGGTTGAAGCTATTTCAAAAAGAATGTCTGGCAAGAAAATTATCCAATCTGTAGATTCTATTTTATGAATGAGCCAAGATTCTTCCTTTCATAAGCTTAAACTTTATCGTCTTATGTGATAAAATTGCGGAAGGGCTTGACATAAGGTACATATAGGAGGGAGCAAGGCGGCTTGAGTTTTCCTGCACAAACGCGTATATAGAGGATGTTCGAAAGTTGTATTCAGTTCGGAAACGACCGAAGGTTTTCTGTCGTTGTTTTGTCGAGGAACGAATCGGATACACCGCTTCCGCTTTTAAAGTTCAGTGCATTTTCCGAATGCCTCGCACTACCACTGGTCTTCTTAATTCCATCGATTCAAGAATATCATATTAATTTACAGATCACTCTTACCCGATTCGGGAGGGGTCGTAAGTTTCACCGTAGGATTGTCGGAATTACGACAATCTTAGAAAAGCGGTTAAAAGACGACCGTCTATTATTCCAGAAGCGGTTTGTTTGCATCTGGATGTTTTGCCAAGTATTCTTGGACCGTGTTTCTTTTTTTTTCTAAACGAAAGAGATGATCTTCGATGATTTTACCGAAATCCAACTTACCCGTAATGATTTCGTATCTTTCGGTTTCCATCGTTCCTAAATCCAGATCAGAATCGATTTCGGAAGAACGATCCGCATATCTTTGGGCTTCTTTCCAGTAGAGAATAGCTTCCTTGTAAAATCCGTCTGCGACTTCGAAGGAACGATTCAGATCATACGCGAAATCCAGGTTGTGGAAATAAAGATGTCGTTTATCAAATTGGGACGCGATTCTCATATAGGAGCGCATTATTTGAAGGTTGATGTGCATAAAAAGAAGATTGCGATATTTATAATATTCTTCCTCGTCTTTTACGGGACAAAGAGCGTTTTTTGGATGTCTGAATCGTTTCTTTAGTCCGATCTTTAGGAAATAAATGTTCCTTCTGAGTTCGTTTTCTCCGTAGTGAAGTTTGAGGCCGTAGAGCTGGTAATAATCTTCTAAAAATTTAGGTTCCCATTTGTGAAGTTTGTAGGGCACCCAATCGGAAAACTTCGTATAAGGACCGTTTTTTTCATATTCGTAGTTATAATCTAGGTCGATTTCCGCGGAGATCGAGGTTGTCTCCACGTAAAAAAAGATCCCTAAAAGAATACAGTAGAGCGGTCTGATGATTTCCACGCGCATTCAAAGTGATTTTCGGCAGATTCTAATATTTAGGTGAGAGCGAAAACGTCCGGAAAATGCGGCGCTTTCTTGGAAATTTCGAATCGGATATTTTTTTCAGGTTTAAGAGACCGGCGTTTTGGAGAATTTTTTTTACTCAAGAACTCCATAGTATAGTACCAATATTTTGCGCTGAAGTAGGGTTTTGTAATGAAATTTACGGTACTCGATTTTATAAAGATTAGAAGTTATCTCAAGATATCTGAGAATGATCGGAATCTGCGTTTTAAATAAAGATAAAGTATTTTTGGGATAGCCTGAGTAAAAGGCCGTCTTGTTGATTGGAATTGCGTGAATCATCGTTAAAAAGCCGTTTCTTCTCGACAAAAAATAATTTTTTAAATCGGCATCGAGTCTAAACTACGAGTTGAAGAGCTATTTCATTTGGAAACGGGTTGACTCCTGATTTTTTAGAAGAAGCATAGTTCTCGCGACGAAGTTTCATTTTTTGGGTCTTTTAATTTGTGCTACTGAAAATCCATCAATATAAGAATTTTCTAATTCGTTTTGCGATTTTGAGCGCCCTTTTTTTGGGATTACCTCTTTCCGCGGAAACTCTTTCCGGCTCTTGGTTTTCCGGGATTCGAAAGTCCATTTCGGAAGGAATTTCCAGTGGAACTTTTGACTGGACTTCCGGATTTCTTCTGATCGCAGGTGGGGTCCTCGCAAGTCTTTTACCCTGCGTATATCCATTGTATCCGATTACGGTCGGAATCGTAAGGGCTAGGGGGGAAGGTTCTCCTAGAATTTTACATCCTGCGATTTATTATTTCGGTTTGATCACAATCTATGCTTCTTTCGGGCTAATCGCTGGACTTTCGGGAGGGGCGTTTAACGTAATCTTACGTTACCCGATCGTTAATCTTGCGCTTTCCGTTCTTATTTT
Organism: Leptospira borgpetersenii serovar Javanica; assembly: GCF_003046425.1. Lineage (GTDB taxonomy): Bacteria > Spirochaetota > Leptospiria > Leptospirales > Leptospiraceae > Leptospira > Leptospira borgpetersenii. Next base: position 18,965 of record NZ_QAJG01000018.1, on the reverse strand, counting down.
TCTATTGGCTTTGGGATCCTTGGATTTGATTCATCTTCCTTTTTTTCAATCCAAGGAAGTAAAAACCGTACAAGGATGTGGCGGAACTTTTTTCCTGGGAATGGGCGCCGGACTTCTTTCTTCTCCCTGTGTCGGTCCGGTCGTGGTCGCGATTCTTTTGCGGATCACGGTTGATTCCGGTGCGATCTCGATTGATTCCGTGCTTCTTGCCGTGTTTAAGATGTTTTTATTCGGAGTTGGTTTGGGATTTCCATTTCTAATGATCGGGGTCTTCGGTTTGAGTCTTCCTAAGTCTGGAAAATGGATGCGTTGGATCCAGTGGGTTTTAGGAATTTTTGTATTATATTTTTCTTATGCGTATTTTCAGAAATCCCTTTTGGGTTGGGAAATCTCTGATTCTTTGATCCCTTTATCTGCGTTTGGAATTTTATTCCTGCTACTTTGCATTTACTTTTTTCTACCGGAAGAATGGGACCGTTACGTGAGAATGAAAAAGACCCTCTTTCTCGGAGGAGTGGTTTTGTCTGCGGTTGGACTGGTGATTCTTTTCACACAGAACTTAAGAGGAAGCAATTCGGTTTCTGCGATGGGAATAGAAACAAGGGGAAATCTTTCCTGGTTTCGATCTACCTCTAAGGCTTATGAAGAGGCTGCAATCACGGGGAAAAAAATGTTTGTCGATTTTTATGCGGATTGGTGCACGAATTGCAACGCGTTCGAAGAACTTACACAAAGTGATTCTGCTTTGAATGAGGCTTTACAAGGTGTTGTTCTTTTGAAGATTAAGGATCAGGATCCCATTTTTGAAACCTATGTAAAAGATTCTCGTTTCGAGGAATTGAAGATTGGGCTTCCGCTTTTTGTAATTTTAGATGCAGAAGGGAATCTTTTGTATAAGAATACGGATTATCAAGATACGGAGAATATGATCCAAACGCTCAAACAACCCTGAAAAATCTGCTCGTTGGGCTACAGAACGGTTTGATAAAACAATGTGAGTTCGGCGTAAGAAAGTCGGAGTCTGTCTCAAATGTAAGAAACTCCCACATTCAGAGGACTGATGACAGTGCGACGCGGAATCCGCTTACAGAAAATAGTTTTGAAACCGGCTTTAAGTTCCTATTGAAAAATCGTTCTTGAGGATTCAAATAAAGAGACACCGGGCAACGGTAATTCCAAAAGCCACCTGTAAAAACTTCGATAAGTAGCGTGATATTCAAGACTTATAATTATATTATGGATTATGTCGTTGTTGTTTCTTTTTCCCAAAGTTTATACTTAATCAGAAAAAATGCCCCAACTAAGATGATTGCAATGGAAACCCACTGGGATTGAGAAAAGCCGTGCCAGTAGTACTGATTCAAGAAAGTGGGATTTTGTTCCGGGTTTGGAATATTGACTATTGCTGGAGGATCGATGAACGGCAATACTGCTTTGTTGACCCTTAAAAATTCCACCATCAATC
>NZ_QAJG01000018.1:0-7500 GCF_003046425.1 Leptospira borgpetersenii serovar Javanica | reverse complement strand
TACGCGACGGGAAAGAATTACTCAGCCTCGGAATTTTCAGCCAGATTGATTTACACAAACCTTACGGAGGGATTGTGCCGGAGATTGCGTCACGCGCTCATTTGGAAAAAATCAATCTTCTTTTGGAAGAAACGATGGAAGAGGCAAAGATTCGATTCGAGGATCTTTCTTACGTCGCAGTTACTTCTTCTCCCGGTTTGACCGGGTCCTTGATGGTAGGGGCGCAGATGGCTCGTTGTATAAATATGGTTTATGGAACTCCGATTCTACCGGTTTGTCATCTACAGTCTCACTTTGCGGTGTTACACCTTGAGGGAGTTCCCACAGAATTTCCGGTCTTAGGGTTACTACTTTCCGGGGGAAATTCCGCCGTTTATATCCTACAAGAATTCGGTAGGATGGAACTCGTAGGAGATACGATGGATGATGCTTTAGGAGAAGCCTTTGATAAGGTTGCGGGTCTTTTGGATCTTCCTTATCCTGGTGGACCTCATATCGAGGCGAAAGCGAATGAATACATTCCGACTCCCGATGAAAAACCGATTCTTCCTCTTTTATTGCGAAATCTGCCTCAGGAAGAGGTATCTTTTTCTTTCAGCGGGTTAAAAACGGCGGTGATGGTTTTACTGGAAAAACAGAAGGAAGTTTCCAAGGAACAAATCTGCTGGAATTTTCAAAACTCCGCTTTCGATTTGGTGGAAAGAAATCTGAAACGAGCGGTGGCAAAAACCGGGATTCGTAAAGTTTTTGCGGCGGGAGGAGTGTTGGCAAATACAACTCTCCAGAAACGATTGGAGGTTTGGGCGGGTAAAAATTCCGTGGAACTTTTTACTCCCAAGAAAAAAATTTATTGTACCGATAATGGTGCAATGGTAGCTTCACTGGGATACCATTTGTTCCGGAAAGGTTACAAAAAAGGCATCGATTTTACGGTCAATCCATCCAGACAGGAGCTTTTTTCATGAAACTCAAACTTAGTTGGGTTCCGAATACTCTTACACTCGGAAATCTCACAATGGGGTTCAGCGCGATGCTCGTAGCATCAGAAGCGGGATCCAGGGGCGCAAGCGAACTGCAGGCTTATACCTTGGCGGGATTTTTTATTCTTCTCGCCGCACTCTGTGACGGGTTAGACGGAATGGCCGCAAGAGCGCTCAATGCGACTTCTGAGTTGGGAGCCGATCTTGACAGTCTCGCCGATTTAACCGCGTTCGGAATCGCTCCGGGTTATTTGATGTATCAGATGGTTCTCTGCGAATATAAGATCGACGTCTTCGGAAAGGAAGATCTATTCCCGATCGGAATGCTCGTTGCCGCGATCTTTCCGATTTGTGCCGCATACAGACTCGCAAGATTCAACGTAACGCACGATCCGAAATCCTTTACCGGACTTCCTTCTCCGGTTGCGGGAGTTACCGTGGGATTTTTTCCAATCTTTTTGAATGCGAATTCCGCACCTCACTGGATTACGGTTTCCGCATTTGTAGCGATTGCGATCTTGATGGTCTCCAATATACGTTATTCGAAACCGCAGGTCGTGATCCGATCCAAACTCAATCCTACGAGATTGTTTTTACTCGTTGCAGGAATTACCATTCTTCTGATGCTTGTGGGATTCAATCGTTGGCCTTGGCTCATTTACGGATTGATTTTCTTTTATATTTTTTCCGGGATCATGACTTTTCTAATTCATTTGATTCAGGAATTCCGGGTTAAACTAGATTGATATTGTGGAAAAGCGAACTTCTGTTTCATTAATTTTGAAGATATACTGTTCGTGAACTTTATCAACAATACCAAACTCGATAACTAAAAACAGCCTCGTTTTTTGTGAAATAGAGATGGAATCTTTATGTTTCGATAGAGCCGCAAGTTCGCCTTTATATAAAATAAGAAAGTAATGATTGGTTTGTCGCTTCTGCCTGAAATTTACGAGTGCAAATTCGTTTTTCCTTGGAAAATGAGTTCCAAGTTTCAAGATGTTGGTGATTCGTGTGATCTTGTTTGTCGGATATTTCTTCAAGTTCTCTTGTGTAATATCCTATTTTTAGAAAATTGAAATTCGAATGAGTTAGGTGTATCAAAGAAAATATCTCGCGAGTTTTGTATTGTCGTAAAGAGAAAACGTTTTGAGTGGACAAGAAAATAAAAATCGAAATTCTAATTTTCATAGTTATGAAACAAACGATTCATAGGATTCAATTTCGGGATTCGAGAAAAACGTTTCCGCTCAAATCGGAATCCGTGGATTTAGTTCTCACCTCACCTCCTTATCCGATGATCGAAATGTGGGACGAACTCTTTTTCGGCTTTTCAAAGGAAATTCAAGAAAATTTTCCTACCGATCCCAACCTTTCTTATGAAAGAATTCATATCGAACTCGATAAAGTTTGGAAAGAATCTTTCCGCGTTCTGAAAAACGGAGGTTTTCTCGTAATCAATATCGGAGACGCAACGAGAAACACCTCCGCAGGCTTTCAGATTTATATGAATCACGCGAGAATTTTACAGGGATGTAACTCGATCGGTTTTCAAAGTCTTCCTGGAATCCTTTGGAGAAAACAAACGAACTCGCCCAACAAGTTTATGGGTTCCGGAATGCTTCCGGCGGGGGCGTATGTGACATTAGAGCATGAGCATATTTTAATATTCAGAAAGAGTAATAAGAGAAAGTTTGTGACTAAGGCGGAACAGTTCGCCCGTGCGCAAAGCGCGTTTTTTTGGGAAGAACGCAATTTGTGGTTTACCGACCTTTGGGATTTTAAGGGAAAAAAGCAGAGTTTGAACCCTCTTGCAGGAAGAGATAGAAGTGCGGCATATCCTTTGGAGCTTGCAAACAGAATCATACTGATGTATTCTTTAAAGGGGGATGTCGTTTTGGATCCTTTTTGGGGAACTGGGACGACTACTTTGGCGGCGATCGGGAATTGCAGAAATTCGATCGGATTTGATTTGAATCCGGGTTTATTCCAAACCCATTTTGAAAATCTATCTTCTCTCGGCGAAAGTCTCAATCGAATCGTTGAAAAACGGAAACGAGATCACGATCTTTTTGTACAAACCAGGCAAAACGAAGGAAAACCTCTTCTTCATTTCAATCAAAATTTGCAGACTCCCGTTGTAACTAAGCAGGAAAAATTTCTGAACTTAGAAAAAATTATCGGACTCCTTCGCAACTCGGACGAGGAAATCGTAGTCGAATATTCCCCTCTGCTTCAAACCTCGTAACTCGAATCGGTTACCGTGGTACAGCCATAATAGTATTCGTTTACTTCCAGAGGCTAAAAATCGATAACCAGAATAATGTTTTTTCAATCAAGCCAAATTCTTTATTGAAAACTGAGTCGCCTAAGTCGATATTCTTTCTTCAAACAGCACGATCGAAGCAGTTAAAAAAATTATGAAATACCAATTCTTATTCTCTAAAATACTTTTTTCTTTTTAAGAAACCGTTCATTATAAAATTGCGCCGAATCCGGAATTGTTGGCTTTTTTGAATAAGAATTCTAACTTTTAAAACGAACTTATTACGGCATTCTTTTTATACTTCCGAGTAATAAGAGTTTGTCCCAAAACTGTCTTTTGTAAGAACAGATTGCCATGACATTGTCATCAACCTCTGAATGTGGGAGCTCTTATATTTTATTACGAAACTTCTTGTGTAACCTGAGAGAAGCTTTTTCCGACAAAGAAACAACTAACGCATGTTAGCCCGATCTACGTGCAGTTATAATTTTACTTCCTGTTCCAGGGAAGCGATGTTGCCAAGCTGCTTCTGTCAAAATCCTTCTAAGTCTGGGACTTCCAGTTTTTGTAATCCCTGTTTGTTTTCTTTTGGAACCGCTGGAATATTCTCCGGGAACAGGTCCAAGAAAACTCATGAACGAACCGGCCGTTTTAAATCTCTTAAAATCACAAACCTCACAGAGCAAAAACATGGCCGTTAAATAATCCACTCCTTGAAAGCATCTTAAGATTCCCACTTTCTCTCGATGCGGTTCACTTGCCGCTATCTCTTGAATCTTTTATCCATGGATTTTAGATTCTCTTCTTAAATTCTTACCCGACTATAATAGTTGTTAAACGTTTCCTGAAGAATCTCATTTTCAAAATGAAGGTTATTCAACCATTTGTAATGACTGATTGTCCAATACTTTGTCGCTGAGTAAGTTATACCCTTTCTTAGAACTTGTCCCAAAACCTTGGAATTGTAAGAACTCCGACAAGAGTGCACGAACAATAGAATCTTTTCGAAAGCCCGTAAATTATCAAAGAGCATGATCCGTGGGAATTCCTACGTTTTCGCTTTATTACGAACTTTTGGAGCCGATTTCTTTTCTTAGGTTTTGGGACAAGTTCTTAATAAGAATTCAGTAACCTTTGACGATTCCTTCCTAAATCCAAACGAAGACTATCACGGGATCTTAGATAATCTCTTACTGCTTCGTCTTCTTCACTCGGTACATGAATCGATTCCAATTCTCCACTTCGCAATAATCTCGCTCATTTGATCGCGTCTCTCTGTCCGTTTTGATCTTATCTGAACTTTGCCTTGGTATCTTTCCAGGCACGACCAGAATACAATTCACTCCCAAATACTTTAGATATCTGTAGAGTAGATAACCGGTTACTCCCGCTTCGTAACATCAATCTATTTCGTCCCATTCTGCTTTGAGTTTTTTGATGAACTTTTTGATCTGAACTTCATTGTGTTTTATCTGTTGTTCCTTTACTATTTCCTTTGATTTGCTCGTTAAATACGCGATTCTGATCTTTTCTTTTTTGTCTCCGCAAACTGCATTCTAAATTCTTGATGTACTATCTCCCTCGTTTCTTTCTGTCTTCCGTCTAGAACGAGCGAAGCGAAGTTCGTCTGTCCTCAGTCCTCTGAACGGACAAGCTCTGAGTTCCTTCTGTTGGTTTTCTTGTTTTGTGGTTAATGCTTGCATCTAACCCACGCTTTTCAAGCCAGAAGGGACGTCATTTTTTCTAAATTTACTTGCGACAAAGAAAAATAGGGCACAATACACACGGATTCAAATAAATTTAAGCAGTGATCGCCTGATATATCATTAATGGAGGTCAAATAAAAGTATGAATAACATTAATAGCAATCAGTTGTCATTAGAACAAAGCCGAGAACTATTCGAAATATTGGGAGCCCGTTTTGAGAAAAATATGAATCGCCATAAAGAATTTGATTGGCTTAAAATACAAACAAAACTAGAAACCAATGCTAAAAAACTGTGGTCTCTTAATGAAATGGAAAGAACAGGCGGCGAGCCGGATGTTGTGGGTTACGATAAAAAAATGGGCGAATATATTTTTTATGATTGTTCAGCGGAAAGTCCTAAAGGTCGCAGAAGTGTTTGTTACGACGGCAAAGCATTGGAATCAAGGAAAGAACATAAGCCCAAAGATAACGCTATTGATATGGCTTCTACCATGGGTATTGAACTTTTAACGGAAGAACAGTATCGAGATTTACAGAAGTTTGGAAAGTTCGATACGAAAACTTCGAGTTGGGTGAAAACGCCTTCTGATATTAGAAGGCTTGGCGGGGCTATCTTTGCCGATTTCCGTTACGGACACGTCTTCGTGTATCACAACAGTGCAGAATCTTACTATGCCGTCAGAGCGTTTCGTGGTTCGCTCAAGATCTAAATTTGATCCAAGTAAACTCGAACTGTGTCGGAAGTGAAATGAATATCAACTCAATAAGTGTTGAAACCATAATACGATTTTTTCTTTTCGCGATATGTATTGTAAATTAAGTTTTTCTTTTTGACGTTAGGTCAATAAACATTCGGTTCTTTTGAAGTAAATGTGAGACGATTGCATCTCTCGCAGACTTCCTGCGGAATAATTCCCCATTGCATCAGATAGCCGAATACGAAACATCCGGCGCAAAAACCCACGAAAGATTCCAAAGCCGTAAAAAATATGAGAATTCCAAGCGTGATTTGAAACGCCAAAATCTGCCCTTGTATCAGTAGTATCAAAGAAGTTAAGCTAAATAAAAACCCTACTCCTTGAGCAAATCGTTTCGGCGGTCCTGCCACGGTTTTATTTCCCAGGTTCAGTAAAGGAACGATTCCGTGAATTGCAAGTCTTGCAAAAATGGAAAATTTTGGTCCGTATAGAACCCGAGCTGTAAATCCGTAGAGCAGAGCTAGATTCAGCCAAATCGACTGAGTTAACAGTGTTGCAATCGTGAGGAGAAAAACGAGTCCAGCCACCGATCTTGCAGCGTATTCATTGACTGAATCCGGAAATTTGCCGATTTGAATCATAAACCTTCCTTCTATCTTAGATAACGACAGATCCAATTCTTAGACCTAATTTCAATCAAAAAATTGTCCGATATTTCTGCAATAGCTTAAATATTTTATTATAACGTTGGAATTTCTGCTATATTGTTTGGGCTTTGAATTCCACAAACGTTTTTGATGTTGGAAAATATTTTTAGCTTTTTTGCTTGGTCCAAAATTTCGTCTCTTTTTTATCAGACTTTGTATTAATATGAGCGCGATGTTGTAACCTGGGTTCGGCGATTGAAAATGAGAAAGAATTTTCCAAAAAAGTAGGAGCTCCTCCGTTTCTGTCCTCTGAACGGGAAAAGCAGTTCGTTTTGCTAATGCAGCTTCCTTTGTTCTCTTTTTTATCTCCACAAACTGCATTCTAAATCCGCGATGCAATAACTCCCCCGTTTCTTTCTGTCCTCTGTCTAGAACGAGCAAAGCGAGTTCGTCAGTCCTCTGAATGGAAATTGGGAGATCGATTTTCGGATCAGTTCGTATTAACAAAACAAGAAACGGACGTGTTTCAGGACTTTATTCCCGATTTTAAAATAGACTTGTTCAATTTGAAAGAGGTGGAACTAAGAGCTGGTCTCAAAACCTCTACAGAAATATTCATTTTGAATTTTTCATAAAACGGGAGTTCTCGCCCCTTTTGACGATCATCGATCTTCGAATAGGTTTTATTATTGTCAAGCTTTCGTGGGAGTTCCCACATTTTAGAGGTTTTGAGACCGGCTCTGATATGGCGCCCCCATCCGGAGCAGTAAATCTTTTTTCGCATATTTTTTAATCACCCAATAATTTAACTCGTTAGAGAAAAGCATTCGCGACGATTGATCAGACTGATATTCGCGGGTTGGAAGGATAATCTATACATCGGGAGCTGTTCTTAGTCTAAAAACGAAGGTCAAATTTGAAATTCAAATTTGCTTCAACACTCTCGCCAACAAGTATTCCTCCTTTATCGTACATCTTCTCTAACGAATTCAATCATTGAATGAAACATGAGAAGTTATCTCAAAAATACTTTATCTTTGCTTAAAACGCCGATTTCAATCGTTCTAAGATATTTTTGAGATAGCTTTTACTTATAGCTCTATGCAACCAGATTCATCGCTGCCCAAAGAAATCCGGATAACTCTCTTGAAACTGCCGTTATCATCACTTGAGGAGTTTTTCCTCTTAGCTGTAGATTGCG
>NZ_QAJG01000017.1:47500-63721 GCF_003046425.1 Leptospira borgpetersenii serovar Javanica | reverse complement strand
AAAATCATACTTCTTGCAAGTAAAAAGCCTCATTCTTGTCGGAACACTTGAAAAATATCAGTTTTTGATCCTTATGATCCCAAAAGCCTTCTTAACTTGTGGGTAACGTTATGGCTTCCTACGGGTCGCTCTGAAGGTCGTGTTCAAAACTCGACAGAACACTCCCTATGGATCGTATTTTGGACCCGGGTTTGAAGATAAAAAATAACCCGGAGATTTTCTCCCTTCAAAATATATTTTAGAAAATTGGAATATACTTGATTTCTATTTATTGATGAGGGTTGAAAAACGTGGTCTTGTTTTTTGTCGGATTGATTCAAATGCTTTCTTACATGGACCCACGTTATTTCAACTTTAATTTACTGGAAAAAGGCTTTGGCTGATCAACGCTTGATAGCGAGGATTTGCGATTTGTTTCGGATTTAAAACCCAAGAATTACTCACCGACATCGGACTAAAATCCTTTTTCGAGACTTCCTCTCCCTTTTGGAGTTTTGCGAAATTTTCCAACATACGATCTTGATTGGTCAATATTTGATCCGGTTTTCCATCCTCGTTTGAGTCTAACTCCATCCGAGCTTCCGGAAAAATCCATAAACTTGGTTTACCTTTTCCATAAAGATCCACTTCCACATGTGCCACGATCCGCATCGTTTCCTTGGGAATGGCGGATGCGTTGTAATAAACCATCGACTCCCAACGACCGTCCTCATCCAAATCGTTTTGTTCGATCAATTTTCTGTTGCCCGGACCGTACCAAGTTCGACTGTGGTTTCCCTTTCGGATGAGTTCCTCAAAAAAGACAAGACTCGCTTTTGGATCCTTATCATCTCCTCGGACCCAGGTCCAAAGATCCGTTTTACCGTCCAAATCCGAATCTGTTCGAACCATCACGAGTAATTTTTCGGGTTGAAGAACGAAGGCGGTTTGATTTTTTTTATCTTTGTCGATTACGCCTAAATCGCTTATTTTTATCCTGTCGTCTTTGCAAGAGGATAAAACAAGTAGCACAAGTTCTAAATTCAAATTTTTAATTATACTGAATTTCATTTTGAACTCCTTATACCAGGTTAAATATCGGGTGTCTATATAAAATAAAAAAACAACAATCAACTTGGAGTTTACTATAAAATGGTAAGGTTCGGTTTAAAGAAATCCGGAGATGTCTGCTTATAGAAACTTGCAGTCTTTATAAAAAACGAGAGTAGTTGATGCTTTTGATTCCCATATATGTTTAGGCACGGCGTTTTAAGTTATTATCTTTTCAATTATTTTCTGTGCTTGGAACTTGGGCGCTCTATCGCGGATACTCGGGGAGTTTTCCGCAGGTCTTACAGCAATATTCTTCGCCTAGACTTGCTCACAACCGAGTCACTCAAAGACTCCGCTTAGAACCGGAAACCTAAACCTATTTTCATACTTAAAAATTGGGTGTCATCGCGAAGATTATAGAAATGTAACTAACGTGAGTTCGATATAGGAAAGTTTGGGCGAATCGCTCCCAAATTTTATAGTAAAAACGGCTCGCGACTTGAAACACTTTCGTAAAAAGTGTTTCATCTGAATTTTTCAAGTTAAAGTGCTGCTTTCTCTATGGATTGCAGTATAATCATCGCTTTCGCATTGATTACACCTAACTCACATTAGGATAAATCAGCTACAATCATTTGCTACTCGGGCACATGAAAAAATACTATAATGAGTTTATTTCAAACGTTAGAATATTGATCTCCTTCGAAAAAGCCAACGATTCTGGATTTGGCGTAATTTTGTGAGGACTTCTTATCTTTACAAAGTTGCCCGTTAATTTTCGGTACCATTTTCATGCGCCCGAGGAGTAAAAGGCGGCTTTGTGCCAAAATTCACGATAGCCGGGATTTAGTAGAATAGACCCTAAGTTGATGATTCACTTTGGAAAAAGTATTAAAGCGGCCGTTTCCTCCAAGCCTTAGAAACTATAAAACTGATTTTGGATTTATCCTGGGAAATTAGAAGAGGGAGCTTGTGTTATTATATTAGAGTTGTTGAAAAATTCCATGATTCAGATTAACAAAACCGCTTCAAACGTCCATTTTAATGCAGCAGAAACGGATAAAGAATTAATTCTTCAACAACTCTATTTTATAATATTAAAAATAATTTATATATTTATCCGGCCTTGGCTACTTTTAGGAAGAAACGATTTTTTTGAGTTCTTTACAAAGAATTTTTGCGACTTGATGATTCCGGAACCACTTTTTATCCGAGGGGATTAGGCTCCATTCCTTAGTTTGATTTTTATCATTCAAGATCATTTCATAAGCAGATTGATAATCCTCCCAACGATCCTGAGTGGTTTGATCAGACGGATCATATTTCCAATTTTTATTTGGATCATAAAGTCTTTCCTGAATCCTTTCTTGCTGTTCTTTTTTGGAAATATGTAGGAAGAATTTTAAAATGACGGTTTTGTTTTCTCTGGAAAGATGTTCCTCGAAATCCCGGATTGATTTCATTCTTTCTTTGATTCTTTTATCGGTAAGAGTTCCTTGTATCTTCGGCATCAATACGTCTTCATAATGAGAACGGTTATGAATGTAGATCATACCTTTTGAAGGAACGAATTTATGAATTCTCCAAAGAAAATCGAATTGTGCTTCTTCGGAATTCGGCTTTGCCCAGGATTTAACATAACACCCTTGGGGATTGATTCCCTTGAAGACGTGTTTTATCGTTCCATCTTTGCCTGATGTATCCACTCCTTGTAGAAGAATGAGGATCGAATATTTTTTCTGAGCATATAATATTTCCTGAAAATAGGGGAGGTGTCGAATATACTTCTCTGTTTTTTGAAGAATCTTTTCTTTGATCGTATTTTTTGGAGGAAGAGTGTCTATTTCCTTAAGGAGCATATTATGTTTCCTTATGATTATTTTTTGAATAAATCGATCACGGATAACGTAGGCTTACGAACGAACGAAAAATTGGCAACGAAGAAAGTTTCAAAAGTTGGAATATGAGATTCAATTCCTTGCCGACGAAAAGTTCGGTTTTTTCTTTTATAGACGGGTTGGTCGAAAAGCCAAAATAAAAAAGGAAGATCCCGTTTTAAATCGGAAGAAAAGGAATTTTTCGAACCTGAAACTGCGTCCCTAAAAAGAGAAATCGCCTCTTCCCGGGTTTTAGGTTTCTCCCAAGGTATTGGAGATTTTTTTCTAAATTTTGCAAACAAAAATAGATTGAAAAAATGCATTGTTTCTAAGATCAAAAGAACGATTCTAACTTTTCTAGTCAAAACTTCGATCCATTCCGCTAGATCTAAAAGTTTTTGACTGAAGGTCAAGGAAAGATTTGTTTAATCGATATTAAGAACTTGTCCCAAAACTTGAAAAGAAATCAGCACAATCATTTCATAAGCTCGTAATAGAGCGTGAGAATTCCCGCAGATCATGTTCCTTGGACAGTTTATCGGCTTTCAAATGGACCTATTGTTGGAACACTTTTGTAGGAGTTCCTACATCCGAAGTTTTGGGACAAGTTCTAAACAGACAAAATCCACGATTGGAAGATGGTTCACGGAATCCGCGAGAGTTTTTCTTCTCCCGGAACATCTTTACGAGAAAAATTCTTCTGTTATTAAAAAGCGTCTTTGCAACCAGATTGTGTTATTATAATGCTGATGATCAGATATTGAGATAAAAACCGGTCGTGTAAGGGGCGGAACTTATTTTAGAATGTTCAATACCCTGGCCGCCAAAAAAGAAACGACGAGGTGTTTTCTTGTTTTATGGTAAATACTTCACATTCTAACCCACGATTTTCAAGCTCAGAAGGGGGCCATTTTGTCTTATGTTTTGAATAGTGAAAGATACTTTCGAAAAATGCTTGAGTCCAAATTAGATATATCCATAATGGATATATGACTCTCAAAAAGGAATCCGTTGAAGCAAAAGGAATTACTCCTGCAATGTTTCATATTCTCCTTTCCTTAGCGGAGGGACCGCAACATGGATATGGAATTGGAAAATCGATAGAGACTTCCTCGGGAGGGAACTTCCGCCTTGGACCTGGAACTTTGTATAGAACCTTGGAATCAATTCGCGGTTTTGGTTGGATTCGATATTCGAGGAGAAAAATACTAGAAAATGATGACACAAGAAGGCTTTACTACGAGATCACTTCCGATGGAAAAGAAATACTAGTTTCCGAACTTAAAAAGTTGGAAGTAACCTTAAAAAAAGCGAAAAAGTTAAAGCTTCTAGGGAATTAAAAATGGTTTTTCGATGTTTTCAAATTCTTATCCAAATTGTGTATCCAGCTTCTCATTCTAAAAGAATGAAGGATGCCCTTCGGATTCATTTGGAGGATTCTTATCGGGATGGATCTTTTCGAATATTTTATTTATTTGATATTATTGCTTCGGGTTTACAGGAAAGAATGTCCACTGAGAGAAGGTCGTTTCGACTTTTATGGGAATACGATCATAGATCCGCTTTCGGGCTTATGATACTGATTCCGTGGAATTTATTTTTAATTATGGTTTTTGCAAGTTTGTTCATAAGGGGGCCGGGATGGTTGAAATTTTTTCATGATTTCCCCTATAAAGAAACGATTCTGTGGAATTTTTTCTTCTTTTTTTATTATTTCTTGGAGGAATTCTACTTGTCCAAGATCTGCTTCTTTTAAAAAAGAAACGATCCGTTTTTAAGAGATATTCTTACATGTTCTATATAAATATGAGTTTGATAGTCCCTTTCTTTCTAATTTTAATTCTTTGAGGAGTTTATGAAAATTTTTGCGTTGAGTGTTTTAGTTTTGGGATTGTTGCTTGTTGTTTTCTTGTTTTACATGGGCGCGTTCGATCGAGTTCGGATTCAGGAAGAAGTGAAGGGACCTTTTTACGTTCTCTCTCATGAAAGGGTCGGCGATTATAGAAACGTCGGCCTTACGTTTGAAGTGCTTCAAAAAGAGTTACCAGAAAAAGGAATCCGTGATTTTAAATTGTTCTCCATTTATTTGGATAATCCCAATGACGTTCCGAAGGAAAAACTACGATGCGAAGTAGGTGCACTTTTTGCGGAGCCATTGTCAAAAGTTCCCGAAGGGCTTTCTTTGGATCTTAAAACAAGAACCATTCCTTCCCGAAAATATATCTTTGCGGAATTCCCTTTGAAAAACTTTCTTTCCATCTTTCTCGGAATCTATAAGGTTTATCCGAAACTTTTTAGACTCTGCGAAGAAAGAGGTTGTGATTTAAAAGGAAGGGCATCAATGGAAATCTACGAACCTCTCACGGAACACAAGACAACGTATCTACTTCCTATGGATTGAAAATTCTTACGAAAGCGATACTTATGCTGCGATCCATAGTGAGCAGTACTTTAGTTTGGAAATTCCGAAAGAATTGGAATGGAGCCTTGCTTGCAAAGGCTCCATTTGCCCAAATTTTTTACAGCATTCACGTTAACTTATAGTAGCAAAGTACATTGAGTTTTGAGAGATCCATCGAGTTTTTTGCCGCAATGCAACGGATCAGGCCATTTTTGCGAAATATGATCGGAACAAGTCGTAAAAAAGTCGAGAAACGGAATCCGTGGATTTTTTTAGAGTCGCACGGATCACGATAGTCTGAGTTTATGAGCAAATTCTAAAATTCTTTTTAGAAATGAATCACCGATTTGAGGCGTTCGGCGTTTCCTGAAAAACTTCCTACTTTTGAAAACGAGTGAGAAGAATGGATCAAATCCAGATAACCGTCTCGAAATATGGACATATCCTTTTGAAGATTTGGAGAGTTTTTACCGGAAAGGTCCGATAGGGCCGCTAGAGAGAACGTTTCAAAAGCTAAATCCGCGATGTAAATCCGATTCAGATCCAATTCTTCTGAACTTGAATTGTCCAGTAATTCTTGTAAAAGCGCCGATTTTTTCCGGATCGTTTCCGCGGCTTTTGAATCCGTTATCTCTTCCACATATCTGAAGAACGCTTTTGCCACCTTTTCCCTTTTAAATCCGCGAAGAACGTGTTCGCTTAACAGTAGATGTGTTCCTTCCCACGTCTCATTGATGATGGAATCGTTATGTAATCTGGGAAGTGCGGAGAAATCCCCCACAATTCCGTTACCGCCCAATACAAGGATCGAATTGTATGTAATCTCAGTGGAAGTAGCGGAGCATTTATACTTCAAAAGAGGAGCCAGTATTTCTCCTGCAAGTTTTAACGGTTCTGGAGTATGAAAATGCCTAAAGATGGAAGTCAACATTGCGGTGTGTTTGAGTCTTTGATCGCTTAGCTGCTTTAGTAAAGAAGAAAATTCTAATATTTTACTTCCATAGGCGGTTCTAAACTTTGCGTATTCATAGGCCTCCATCCAGGCTCTTCTGGAAATTCCGGAGGCAGCAAGCGATACGTGTAATCTAGAAATTCCGATCACATATTTCATAAGGTTCGCAATTCCGTGGGCAGGTCTTCCTAGGGCTTCTGCTTCGACTCCGTCATAAATAATTTCGACGGTAAGCTTTCCTCTGGAACCGATAATGTCTTTTTTGCGGAGAATGTGATGTCCGTTTAAAGTTCCATCATCTTTGATTCTCGGGACTAAAAACATTCCGATCGTGTTTGTATCTTCCACTCTTGCCGTGGTTACCCAAAGATCTCCCGGATTGGAGCAGAACCATTTTTCTCCGGTAAGAATCCATTTGCCGTTTTCCTGTTTCCTTGCGATCGTTCGATTTGCGCTTACGTTGGAACCGCCGACTCTTTCGGTCACGTACTGTCCCGCCATAAAGTGAGAATCGCTTCCTTCTCCTGCGACAAGAGATAGGTATTTGTCTTTTTGTTCGGGAGTTCCAAGCGCTTCCAAAACTTTGATCATACCTTCGGTCATTGCAAGAGGGCAAGTGACTCCTCCTTCTCCGTTTTGGTTGGCAAGATAGGCGAGCGCGTAACGATGTAAGTCGGTGAAAGGATGTTTCCAGGAGGAATGATAATTGAGATTGACGATTCCATAGTCATAGGAAATTTTCCTGGAAAGTTTTTGTTCGTTCGAATACATCACCGCGTCGATTCGATTTCCCGTTCGATCGTATTTAACGACTTCTCCATACTTTCCTTCTTTGTGGGAAGCTTCCGTGAGTTCGTCGAGAACTCCTCCTACTAAAGCGCCATAGCCTATGAGATGTTCGATCATCGCTTTCTTGTGTGCGACATCATAATCTTTGGAATATTTTTCCACAAGCACCTGTAATACTCGGTCTTCTTCGTAAAAATTCTTTCCTCGATTGCCGCGATAATTCGAAATATCAAAAGGCGCAAGGCCTGGATTCGCGGTTTGATTTAAAGGATACTGCATCATTCTCTCCTAATTCGCTGAACTTTTTTAGAAGCGAATCACTCTATCTTTGCTTTTAAAAGGAAATTCTTTGGAAAGTATAAGTCCACCTTCGTTTTCAAGCGAGCGAAAAAAGGATTCAATGGAACGCGGAAATTTTCATTCAAAAATGAATTTCTTCTAAAATTTGTTCTCTAAATTGGATCGTAAGAATTTTTTCCCGCAATGTAAAGAGTAAATTCGAATCCTCCAACTTGGTTCCGTTGGAGGTTTGAAGATAAAAAGAATCGTATGCGTAATCGGCGCTGGTCGATACTCTCAGATAACGAACTTTTAAATCCAGATAAAGAATAATTTGGAGAATTCTGTAAACTAGACCTACTACGTCCGGCATTCTTACTTCCATGATGGTTACATCCGGAAGATCGTCGTTATAAAATAGAACTGATCGATTGATAATACTTTCCGGAGTGGGTTTTCGTGGATTCCAATCAGTCCTTTCAAAGGCGATGCTTTCCCGTTTTAAATTTCCGTAAGAGATTGACTTAAGTTTTGCTTCTACTCGATCCAGTTTTTCGTTCGGAAGATTTCCACCCCCTGTCGAATCCGTCAGTTGGACCGTGGTGATCCAATATTCTCCGAAAGTATAACTTTTCATTCCTAAAAGACTGAGACCCTCGGAGGAAACGGCGCAGGATAAATCCAAGAGAATTTCGGATTGATTTGCGGTTACCACGTCGATCGTTACGAAAGCCGGATCTTGCTCCGTTTCGAACGTCGTTCCAAGAGACGGGTTTTGCGCGAGTGTTCCGATCGATTTAAAATTTCTTAATATTTTACGATTGGATACCGTATTGAGATACGAAGAGGGCGTTACTTCGTCCGCGAACGCGACGATGGATTTGACGATCTCTTCGTCTAGGTCTTCTTTGGCTACGAGATAACTCCTAAAATTCTCCAACTGAATGTTTCGGGTAGGACCTGCTTCCCACAAGTCGCCCTTCGAGTCGCTTGCGAAATACGGAATCGTATTTTGATAAAGAGTGTTTAATATCGAACTCTTCCAATTTGTGAGAACCCCCGTTCCTACGGACTTCGTGTCGATTACGGTGAGAATATAAAGTTTTCTTAATCTTTCTCTGGTTCCCACGATTCTCGCAAAATCCATGATTAATTTCGGATCTCCTATGTCCCTTTTCGAGCTCAACTCCGACATAAGAGTGTGTTTTTCCACGAGAAAGCGGCAGAGAGCCGTGTCTTCATCGTCGAGTCCGAGTCTGTCCCCTACGGAAACTACAAGTTCGGCTCCATATTCGGAGTGGTCTCCTTCTTTTACTTTTCCGGCGTCGTGAAGCAGGATAGCAAGAGCCAAAAGTTCGATCTTAGAACATTCCTTATAAACCTTTTGCACTTCGGCGTCTTCGAATTCTCCCTTATCCAGAAGGTCGAGTTCATGCAAAATTAATAATGTATGTTCGTCTACGGTGAATTCGTGATGGTAACTGAATAAAGGAAAATTGGTACAGGCTCCAAATTCGGGGAGAATTGCTTCTAAAACTCCGGATTCGTGCATCAACTTCAAAACTCTTCCTCTCTGGGAAGGGGTTCTTAAAATTTTTATAAATTCTTCGTTTACTTCGGAAGCATATTTAAAGTCGTCATCCAAAAAATTCGCCGCAAATCGAAATTCGTTTAACAATGTTCCGGAGATTTGTACGTTTTTTTCCTGAATCATTCTAAAAGAACGCATAATGTCCCGGTAGATCGTATGCGGGTTCGTAAATAATGTTCCGATCACAGGAGGAAAAACGGTATCCCCGATCCTAAAAAAATGAAGATCTTCGTAGGAAAAACTTTCGCCTTTGGAGTTCTTTCTTTTTTCGATAATGGAATCCAAATAAGTACGGATGATGAAATAGATGTTTTTCTGGTGATGATACAAGGTATGCATGAATTTTTCAACGGAAGAAAGTTCTTCTTTTTTTCCGTAGCCCAGATATTCCGCAACTTCTTGCTGAAGACTAAGATCTAAACGATCCGTTTTTCGGGCAGTGAGTATGTGCATCGCGATTCTTACCCGTAAGATGAAATCGTAGGCTTCTTGTAGAAGTTGGATTTCTCCTCTTTGAAAAACCGGAAGTATGGACAATCCCCCTAGAGAAGGAAGATTTCGGACGGATTTTTCCATCCAAAACATATATTGGATGTCCCGGAGTCCGCAAAGATCCGTTTTCAGATTCGGTTCGCTTAACAAAATAGGACGTTCTTCGTTAAGAAATCGGGAAGTTAAAATCTCCTCTTTGATTTCATTGTAACGTTTTGTCCATTTTACGGGAAGTTTTTCCAGAAAATCGGTTTTAAACTTTTCGAATAAGGTTTTTGACCCAGTAAGAAAACGAGCGTCTAAAAAAGCGTGATAAGAAGACATATCGTCCAGGTATCGAAAACATTCCTTGATCGTTCTACAGGAATGTCCGACTACTTTTCCAGAGTCATAGAGATATGTGTTGATCTTGGATATAACTGATTCTAGTCTTTGTTCTTTGATTCCGTTGTGTAAATACAATAGGTCGATATCGGAATGCGGAGCCACTTCCATCCTTCCGTACCCTCCTAACGCGACGATACAGAGTTTGTCTTTGGATTTTAATCCCACTTTGGAACTTTCAAACTTGGAAAGGATAAAGGAATCTACGATATGAGTCAATTGTCTGGATACGAGTCGGCCGCCGACGTTCTTACTCTTTTCCAAGAGCCTCTGAAAACTGTATGAGATATCCAATTGTAAAGGCATATTATTTTACAAATGAGTCCGGACTTTATCAATATATTAGAATTAATTGAAAATGCAAGTTCTTATAGATCGTTTTATTTTCAATCCCGGATTACCCTAACTGATGGAAGATGGAAGCTATATTCTTGCAGAACGGACGACCGTTTATTTCAATCGATCTCCCGGTCTAGCGTCCTTGTGAGGAACGAATAAACTCAAGGATTCTCCTTCGCCGGAAGCGAGTAACATCGCCTCTGAAATCCCGAACTTCATCTTTCTCGGTTTCAGGTTGGCGACAACGACAACTTTCAAACCCTTGAGATTCTCCGGTTGATATGCGATTTTGATACCCGCAAAAACGTTTTTAATCCCGAGTTCGCCTAAATCCACTTTTACATTTACGAGTTTGTCCGCTCCTTCGACCGGTTTCGCTTCCACGATTTCGCCGACTCTTAGTTCCACTTTAGAGAGTTCTTCGATCGAAATTTCGATTCCTTCTTCTTTGTTGGAGGATTTGGGAATTTCTTCTTTTTTCGGATGTTCGGATTGTTTATTTTCTTCCAACATAACTTTGATTGCCTTTTCGTCCACACGTTTGGTGATCATTTCGTACGGATTTATTTTCGTTTTTTCTAATATTCTAGATTTATCCAGATCTTTGAATTCGGGAGATCCTTTCAAATTCAGTAACTTATAGATTTGTTCCGAGATTTTCGGGACAACGGGATAGAGATAAATCGCGAGAAATCTGCTTGCATTCAAAACGGCCGTCACGATTTCCCTCGCCTTTTCCGGATTTTCTTTGATAAGTTTCCAAGGGGCGTTGTCGTTTACGTAACGATTTACCCGATCTCCCAAACGGGTGATTTCCCTCATAACTTTCGCGTAATTCCTCTGTTCGTATGCAGTTTTTATAATGTTTTGAATCGAGTCGTCTCTGGTACCTGTTTTAACCGGTTGAGTAAGAATTTCTTCAAGGAGTGCGAGTCCTTCTTCGGAAACGGTTCCTAATGTTCTATCCAATGTATCCAAAATTGTGGTGGAGACTCTAGAAACAGAGTTGATCAAGTTCCCTACTAGATCCGCGTTGACTTTATTTACGAAGTCGTCAAAAGAAAGATCGATATCGTCCATTCCGGGACCTAATTTAGCGGCTAGATAAAAACGAAGATGTTCCGCATCCAAGAATTTCGCGAACGTCTTCGCTTTGATGAAAGTGCCGCGAGATTTGGACATCTTCTCTCCGTTCACACCGATAAAACCGTGGACATGGATTTTAGAAGGCGATCGATAGCCGCTTCCTTCCAACATCGCAGGCCAAAATAAAGTATGAAAGTACAAAATATCCTTGCCGATAAAGTGGACGATTTCCGAATTTCTATCCTTCCAAAAGGAATCGAACTTATTCGGTTCGTTCGGAAAATTCTTTTCAAAGAAGTTTTTGGAGGAAGCCATGTAGCCGACCGGAGCGTCTAACCAAACGTAAAAATATTTATTTTTCTCACCTGGAATTTCAAAGCCGAAATAAGGCCCGTCCCTAGAAATGTCCCAGTCTTGCAAACCTGCGTCGAACCATTCTTTTAATTTCTTCTTAACCCCTTCCGATTCGGAAACGGCTTCGCTTGTTTCTATCCATGATTGTAAATCGAAATCCACATTCGATTGTTCCGTCTTTTTATGAAAGTTCCCGAGTTTAAAAAAGATATGATCCGAGTTCTTGACGACGGGAGGAGTTCCACATAAAGTGCAGTGGGAATCGATCAAATCTTTCGGATTGTATGTCGCCCCGCAAACTTCGCAATTATCTCCGTATTGATTTTTCGAGTTACAATTAGGACAGGTGCCTTTGATAAAACGATCGGGGAGAAACATCCGATCTTTTTCACAGTAAGCTTGTTCGATACTTCTTTTCGAAATATGGCCTTTCTCTTTCAATTTCAGGTAAATATCTTTGGAAATTTCTTGATTCGCTTTTGAATGTGTGGAATCATAATTATCGTAATTAATTCCGAAAGAAGTTAGGTCTGTATAATGTTCTTGCCCGACTCTTTCGATGAGTTGTTCCGGAGTTATTTTCTCTTTGCGTGCCGCTAACATTACGGGAGTTCCATGCGTATCGTCCGCACAGAAAAAATAACATTCGTTTCCGATCGCTTTTTGAAAGCGAACCCAAATATCCGTTTGAATACCTTCCAATACGTGGCCTAAATGGATCGGTCCGTTTGCATAAGGAAGTGCGGAAGTAACTAATATTTTTCTTTGAATGGAAGAAGAGTTCACAAAAGTCAGGTTCTTAAAATTTAGGTCAAAATCAACGTCTTTCTTTTCGGATTTTCATTGCAAAATCAATAGTTCGGATAGAATTTTCTGAAAACCTGGAGGAAACCGAGATGCCAATGGAGAACCTTTCATCCCTTGCAAGTAAAGTCCTGCCGGGACATGAATTCTATGAAAAGTTCAGAGAAGAAATGGACCCGGAACAAGAGATATTCCATTTGAAGATGAACTATGCAAAGGTTCTCGTCAGCATTTGGTCTTATTCCTGTATGGCCGACGGAATCTTTCATCAAAAAGAAGGAAGTCTTGTCGGGCAGATGGTGAAAGCGCTTTTTGAGGAAGGTTGTATCTTCTTCGATCATCAAGGCGAAAAAACTTCCATCATCAGCGAGTTGTCGGATGTGTTTGAAAATCCTCTTCCCGTAAAAACGGTTCGTAATTTTTCGGAAGGAAATCCGATCATGGCGGCCGGTTTTTACGAAGATGCCTGCGTCATCGTATCGATGGACGGAGCTCTTACGAAAAAAGAAAGGGAATTCTTGGATGATCTCGCGAAGGAACTCGAAATATCTTCGATGGATAAGAAGAATATCGAAAGTAGAATTCTTGAGAAAAAGAAGTAAACCTATCTTTTGAGAAACGGTCGCTTTTTATTATTTCAAACATCCCGTTTCAAGGAATCAGCTCCGTGAATTGGGTGGAGGAAACGTTATTATATTTTTTCATCATTTACGCCGTGTTTCAGTTTCTAGTTTCCGGGCCGGTTCTGCAACTTCTCATTAATTTTTTTTCGTTTCGTCATTTCAAATTTCGATGGTTTTCTTCCGGAGTGATACTTCCGATCTTGTATGTGGTTTCCAGAAACTGTAGGATCGAGTTCCCCGGAATATTGAAAACGGATCAGGTTTATGCGAGAGTTTCCTCTTTAAATCTGAAAATCGAGTTTTTTCCCCTTTTCAGAGGAAAATTGAAAATCTCCTCTTCTATATTCAAAAATTTTCATATGGATTATACGAATATCATCAGTTCTTATAAAAAAATGGGACTGATGCCTAAACGTGGAAAGATCGTATTTCAGAATATGAGAATGGAAAACGGATCAATTTCGATTGTGGATAAAACCTTAACCCCTACTTATGCGATTCAATTACACGATATTGCGATCGAAGGCGGATATATGGATTTTGGATCTCCTCTTGAAGTCCTATTTAGAACCAAAAGCGGAACTTGTAGGCTCGGTAAAAGAGGTTCCCTTAAAATCGGAGTATTAGAGGGAGAAACCAGGGGATTTTTATCGTTAAGCGACATTACTTGGTCGGAACTTGCGGGATTACAAGTGATTCCGCTTCCTTTTCTCAAAAACAGGGTTCAGATTTATGTGGAATTCAAACATATCAATTTGGATGAAACGATCTTGGAAGGAACTCTAATACATTTCGCTCCACATTCTCAAGATAAACCGGAACAGAGTTATCCCTTTCATTTTACGATTGTATGGCAGAATTATAACTTACCTTTCGATCTTGCACTCAGAGAACTCGTATTGGAATTATTCCTCAAAATCAAATTAAAAGGAGTGATGACGAGGATGCTTCAAACCGTAGCAAAAGGATTATATATGATCATAGGAAAAAATCGTTCTTACAAACACGATTCGCTCTGATATATGCATAATAAATTTATAATATATCTTCCTTCCTTTTCCTGTGATCGAAAGAACCGAGTTATTTCGTGATTGCGTTTCGTTTCGGTCGCCGCGTCATTTTGATCTCTGCGCGAAAATTTTTCTGATGGTGGCGTCTCCTAGACAAAATCAATCTATGGATCGGCAGAACTAAGGCCAAACGCCTCTCTATGGGGCGGCGTTTAGGACAGACGTGTAGTTTTTTAGATCGAATGGGAATATCTGGTAGAGGAACTCAAGTTACCCATTTTGTCTTCCTTACTTTTGTAGTTGGGAAGATTTTCTTCTCGGAAAGCTTTTGGAGATTTTTTAACTTCTTTCAAAAATGCCCTATGAAACGCGGAAGAAGAACTAAAACCGACAGCCATTCCGATCGAAAGAATGGAACGGTCGGGCTCGTCAAGTAACATGACTTCCGCCTCCTTCACCCGGTGGTGGTTTATAAAGGAATTGAAATTCATGCCCATGTGCTCGTTCAAAAAAGCGGAGAGATGATGTACGGAAAGCCCCATCTCCGACGCTAAAGACGGAAGCCGGAGGTCTTCATCAAGATGAATTTTTTCACTCTGCATCAATTCCGTGAGTTTACTTTCGACTTTTTCGATGTTAAGGTCTTCCAAAAGAGATTTTTTGTCCTGAACGGAATCTCGTCGAGAAATGTTTTGGTTCGAGATTCTTTCTTCAGGTGAGTCGCTGACCAATAAAAGTTCGTTTTGAGTTCTTTGAATATTGGAGAGCATAGAAATACATTCACTTAAAATAATTGGAGAAAGAATCAGAAAATAATAATTAATTTTATTGATCGGCTCGATGATTTTTATGCCTTCAAAATGACGAAACATTTCCGTGAGTTTGATGACGAGCAGTAAACTAATGCAAGGAAGAATTTTTATTAGGGCTTTTTTGTTTTTGGCAGAACGTAAAAAAATTAAGACATGAAATAGAAGACAAATGAAAAATAGAAAGATCCCTAAAGATACTACTTCGGATAGATTAGGAATTTTGAATTCACCAAGTAAATCCCAAAGGACAACGATGGCCGCAGTGGAAGCAAAACTGTGCAGAAATAATCTCCGAAGAACTGTAAAGTTAGTGTAAATATACCGGAAATTATCGTTCTTCGCACTTGTGGCAAAACTTATAAATAAGAAAACAACTGCAATTGAAAAGTAAGTGTAAAAATACTGAGCCAATTTCTTTGCAAGAGTATTTTCCGAGATGAAAATCGTGGCCGTAAAAGACCAAAAAGTACAGGCCATTAAGAAAAACAAAACCGGGACAACGATATTCTTTTGTCTGTTGCTTTTGAGAATTCCGAATACGGCAATCATAAAGTATAACGTCGCCGCTAAAGAATAATATTCAATCTCTTCCACATTCGAATCCTTTTGTTGTTTTAGTTCCTATTGCTCCCAGAAACGCTTTTTTCTATAGGGAAAAAATATTTTTTCCGTTTGATTATGCAAACAATTCTTTCAAGAATATACTTTGCTATTCTTATAAGCAAATGTTTTTCCCCGTACAGGTTATAACAAAATGCTTCCGAGCTTTTGCATGTTTTTTGAAAGTTATAGATTGAACTGCTTTTTACTACTTCTTCGCTTTAGGAAAGGATTTACAAATTGGATTCTGTACAGACTTTTCGTGCTAATTGGGAGTGATAGCTCAAAGCTCCAAATGGAAATAGATTTGTGCTTTACTTTAATCTGGGAGCGTTTGTATTTAAGAACGGATCTTGGTTTTGATTATTTGGAATTAAAGCCTGGTATATGCAAAAAAACTAAAGTTATTGACTTTTTCTTCGGTTTCCGGGAAAAAATTTCGGAAGAACTCAAACAAAATGGGGCTTTCTCAAAAACCTATGATCCCTGAGATGGCGAGATCGAACGGATTCAATGGCTGAGTGATAAAATTTTCCGTTTCCTACCTTGTTTGCAAAGCGGGGATTTTATTTTTTTACCAGAATCGAGACGGATGATCAAGTTCAAAAATCCTCCTGAGATTCGACTTTACCGATTTATACATAATAGGTAACATGAGTTTTGAGACTAATCCCTGTTTAGACGCAGGATTCGAAGTGTCTTGTTATATCATTCTTAATAAGAACGTTTTTATTGGAAACCATAAGAAGAGAAATCTATATGCAGAAACTTAATAGAAGGGAATTTTTGAATTCTT
>NZ_QAJG01000017.1:35000-42500 GCF_003046425.1 Leptospira borgpetersenii serovar Javanica | reverse complement strand
TTCAATCGGTCGGCTACTTTTGCGTAGATATATTCAAAATACGGATTATTTTCTTTGGATATGATCGAGTCCGGATTGGATATGGAAATCAGAAACGAAAAGTGTCC
Source organism: Leptospira borgpetersenii serovar Javanica (assembly GCF_003046425.1). Lineage (GTDB taxonomy): Bacteria > Spirochaetota > Leptospiria > Leptospirales > Leptospiraceae > Leptospira > Leptospira borgpetersenii. Next base: position 42,393 of record NZ_QAJG01000017.1, on the reverse strand, counting down.
GTTCATGGCGGATTCGTCTTCGGTGATTTGTTTTCCAAAATGATTTAAAAAGTATTTTTGATTGGGAAGATTCGTATTTCGATCCCAGTGGCCTGTTTCGTATTCTTTCTTGGATTGGGCGTTCGGCTGAGGTTTAAACCGAATCATATAAGAGTCTTCAAAATTGTGAACGCTGAGCTGTAGCTGGAAATTCGTTTCACCTAAAAAGGAATCTTCAGGATCTTCGATTTCTTGAAGAAGATGGGATATGTTCGTATCGTTCTCCAAATATTGATTTTCCTTGGATTTGAGAAGAGGGATTATCTTTTCGTAAAGCACTTGGAAATTTGGGAAGGACCAAAAATTTTGGAATTTATGATTTGCGTACACGGTTTTCCAGTCACGGTCCAAAACAACAATTCCTTCCGTCGATTGATCCGAAAAATACAGTAACGATTTTTGTAAAGATGGAGATAAGTTCTGTATTTGCATTCCCATGTATGAAATTATAGCGTCAGATAGCAATAATGAAATTCGTAATATAATTCAAAATATTTTTTATTATAATTTTATATGGAAAATGTTTTTATTTTTTCCCTTTATAAAATTATTTTGTAGAACCCAATGAGAATTTTCGTTCGAATGAGAAAATTTTTCTTTTTGAGAAGTGAGCTAGTTTACATTCGTTTTGATAACGGATTGTAGATTTCAACAAAAGGCGACAAGAAGATCGGAAAGAACAATACGATAATTTCTCTAGAATCGAATTTTTATCATTATTTTCTGTGATGAATGTTTTTAGCCCGCAAACCGATGTAGAACAAATTAATCACTTGGCTTCAGAAGGCTTTTTTTCTTTTTGGAATTAAGGCTTTTTATCTTTTTCGGCTTATTTTGAACGAGCTGTAGAAAAAGATTCATTCAGAGTCTGCTCTAGGACCTTAGGATGTGGGAACTCCCAGGTTTGTTATAAACTTGTTGGGGTTTGTCGGTTTATATTAAGGTTTTAGGATAGGCTTTAAATACAAGGATAAAGGTTTTGAACATAGAGTTCTATAAGATTCAGTACATCGAAATTCAAAAACTACTGAACGATATTGAAAGCAGGCTTCTTAAGGAAGGGAAGATTTCCGAAGATATGGACGAACTTCTGCACGAGCTTGCAAGTTTTTCCGCGAGATTGAAACTTCATCTGAATCTGGAAGAAAATTTAATCTATCCCAAAATCAAAAACCTACAGATTGAAAATACGTCCGCTCTTGCGGAAAATTTCAGAAGCCGCTCCATCGACCTGAAGAATTCTTTTAAAAAGTACTATTGCAACTGGTTGCTTCCCTCCTCCATTTTAAAAAACGAAAGTCGGTTTCGGGAAGAAACGGAGGAATTGATTTTCAATTTGAGGGATAAGTTTCGAAAAGAAGAAAATGAAATTTATGTTCTTCTTTGAAGTCGCTTAACATTTTTCCATCCAGGAAATACAGTCCTTTAAAAGATTTTGCATCGTTTTGTATTCCTTTTTTACCGGATATCCGTGTCCTGGCAAAATCCATTCGAAGGGATAATCCTTCAATTTTTTCATGGAATTGATCTGTTCTGACCAGGAATACCAACAAACTCCCTTAAAGGCAATCAGGCGGTCTTTTTGCGGATCATAAGCGAGATGGTCTCCCGTAAAAAGAAAACGATCTTCCAGTAATAGCACCGAGTGTCCTTTTGTATGTCCCGGAGTGGGGATGATTTTGACGTCGCTTCCGAGCTTGAATACTGTTTCGCCTTTTAGAACGATTTCTGCGGAAGGAACCGATCTTTGATCATATTCTTGGATGATTCGATCGCATCCGAATCGTTCCTTGAATTTTTGATGGTCGGCTATGTCGTCTCGATGAGTTAAAAAATGGTAACGAATGCCTCCCAAAGATTCTATCTTATTCGCAAGAGAAGATACGAACCGGGGAGAATCAACGAGAATGTTTCCCTCTTCCCTAAGAATGAAATACGAAAACGCTCCAAAAGAATCTTTCGAATGATAACCGCAATAATATACGTTTGTTTCGATTTTGGAAGGAAACGTTTCCTTCACTTCTTTTAGATCCATTCTATCTTCGGTGCCTATGGAAGTGGTAGGACAGGAAAGCAAAGCTTGAAGCGCTTTGATCTTTTCGGATTCCGTCTCTGGTTGTTTTCTAACGTAAGAACCTCCGTTTTTTTCAGAGAAGATGGATGGTGCAAGGATTCTGCACGTTTCGCAATCGATGCAAGTGGAATCCACATAGAAGTTGCCTTCTTGGTTTTCCCGGCGTTTTTTCAACTGATTTGCCATACTTTTTAGACGTCGACCCTGTTCTCGCTCAGGCTTGAACGAAAAAGAATTCTAGAAATCATCCCGAAAACAGATTTCAACGATATAAAAAAACTTCGAGACTCAAAGAACGGTTTTTAAGACGGTTTCTAGAAAGATAACTTCCCAAATCAACTTATTTTTGCCCGAATTGATCCGGTTTGGAAATAATTTTTTGAATTTTATTCTTCCTTGGATTTTAAAAGATTTCTTTTCGCGTCTGTTCAGTTTATATCTTCGCTTCGCGATTCGACCGAACTGTTAGAGACATTGGGATCGTTTTGCGCGTTCGAAAAATATTCCGATATTTGCATTTAGTTAGTTCTTACTTACGTTATGAAGGTCGCGGATTGTAATTGAATTGAAACAATTTTCTCATCCGATTGTAATGAGAATGAAATATAGATTTCAGTGGAATTACAAAAAGCTCAAGCAGAGAAGGGGAAAGGTTGTTAACCGACGTCTTGAAATGGAAAAGCAAAAAAAATGTAATAAAAGAAGTAGAAAGTTACAAATCGGTTTTCAGATTTTTGGTTTAATTTTATCCATTGAAACCGGATTATTCGCTCAAGAAAAACCTACGGGTGGAGATTCTAAATCTCCTGAAAAAACGAAAAAAGAATTTTATGAGGACAATGATACCGGTTTGATTTATACAAAACCGGGCCCGAACCGAACTAAAATCGATTCTTTGGGGAAAGAAAATTATCCGGAACGCAAGGACATGCAACTTCCGAATCATTTCAAACACAGACCCGAAAATATAAATGAAGAGAAACTCGTGATTGCGGCAAGAACTCAGTTCCGCGGCGTCAGCGGGGATCGTCAATCCGCTTTTTCGGGGAACGAAGACTTTCATACCGTGGACGCGAACTTTAGACGACTCCGTCTCGGTTTTTTTTATCAGGGAGCGAAATGGTGGGGTTTTGCGACTCAACTTCGTTTGGAGAACGCTCTTAATAGCCAGTTTTTAAGAATCACGAAAAATAAAACTACGGGAGACGTTCAGGATGTCACGTTAAACGATGCTCGAGGTTTGATTCACGAGGCTGTGATTTGGGTGAACATTCCGATTCTCAGTTCTCGTGTTACTTTAGGACAGATTAACGTTCCGTTTAACAGAGAGTATATTCAAAGTTCCGCAAATTTCATTTCCTTGGAAAGATCGATTGTCACAAACATACTTCCTCAGTTCGATACGGGTGCGATGATTGCAATCCATCCTCTTGAAGCGATCGATAAAAAATATACGCGATATTTGTCTCTTCACGGTTTTATCGGGAACGGTCACGGTGGTGGTGGAGATTACGGTTACGGTAGAAGACAAGATAACACGGCCGCACGCCAGAATCTTCCTCAATTGCTTGCTCCGATTTATTACGGAAGAGTTCAATACAACGTATTCGGTGGTTTGATCAAAAAGGACAAGGATATTGGTTGGGTGGAAGGAGACGAGATCTTTCAAGACGATGCGAAATTATCTTTCGGGGCGGCCATGGCTCAGACGACTCAACTCAAGACTTCTCAGCCGGTTCCTATCGAGTTTCTTCTTAAGGATCAAACTCCGACTAGATTGGCGATTCAGCAAACGACTCCCACCGGAGGAATCGATCCCACAGGACTTAAATCCGATTATCTTGCAGACAGAACGATCACAACTCCGGGGCGTCCAAATTTTGGAATCGTCGGTCATACATATGATATGACTTTTACCTGGAAGGGTTTTTATTTGAATGGAGCGTGGAGTAAATTTTCAGGTTCTGCGGCCAACCAAGTGACGAGTTATCACGGTACAATCGGTTATAATTTTCATCTCTACGATTCGAAATATATTATGCCCGTTTTCAAGGCCGAGTTTCTGAAAGGAGATTGGAACCAGAGTCAAATGTTCGAACCCGGAGAGGCTTATTATATCTACTGGGCGGGAATCAACTTGATGGGAGATTATCATCTCTATAAGGTTCAACTTTTTTATCAAGTCATTCATACGAATACAGCTAAGCACTATTTTTGGAATACCACGGATAACTGCGACTCAAGAACGGTTTATCTTCAGTTCCAAGCAAACTTTTGGACCGGCACTTCCTCTCCGGAAAATGTTTCCGGCGGAGCGATTTATAGACAAGATTATTGATCCAAATCGTTAGGCAGGGATTGGTCCTAAAAAATTTCAGGAATGATCCAATCTCTGCATTTCCGTTGCGGAGTTCCTATGTTTTTGTGAAACTCAGCGTTTCGCTTCTATTGGCGTTCGACGGGATTTGGGATAAGTTCTTGGTAAGAATCCTGTTTATTAGGAATTAATAATAAACACAATTAAGTTTCTTTTTGGAAATTCCTCTCTAATTGCGAGGAAGCTCGCACATTTTCGAAAAAGAAGTCGATTCGCTTCCAACGGTTTTTCGAGGATCTTTTCTTCTATAAATCTTGAATTCGGGAAAGTTAAAGCTATCTCAAAAATATCTTAGAATGGGACGCACTTTAAGCGAAGATAGAGTATTTTTGAGATGGTTTCTTTTCCCTTTAGCTCGATCACGTTCGATAAGTGTTCAGTCGAAGTTTTACTTCTTTTTAGGTTTTCTTTTTGCCGAATTTTATCATAAGATCGTTAAACACGGATAATGTGACCGGAACGTAAAAAAGACTTCCTAATGTTCCGAAGCCTAATCCCCAACCTAAGGCTAATGTCATCGGAATCAAAACCGGATCCGAGCCCCCGAGACTGTATGCGGTCGGTAATAGACCCGCAACCGTAGTAAGAGTCGTTAAAAGAATTGGTCTAAATCTTCTTTGGCTCGCTTCTATCAGGATCTCGTCCATGCTTGCCTTGGAATCTTTTCTAATCGAATCGATACAATCTACGAGGACGATGGATGCGTTTACGAGAACTCCCGCTAAACCTATAATTCCGATCATCGCCAAGAAGCTGATGGATTTTCCGGAAAGAGGAAAACCGATCACGATTCCAATAATCCCTAATGGAATTGTACTGAGGATCAATATCGGTTTCCAAAAACTTTTAATCGTCAACGCGAGAATTCCAAAAATACCGAAAATTGCTATAAGACCGGCTTTAGCGAGAGATGTCATGGATCTTTGGGTGTCTTTTTCCTCTCCGCCGAATGTGAGAGATATTCCGGGATACTGTCGTTCGATTAAAGGTTTGAATTTGTTCGCTACTCTTTGATTTGCGTCGTGGGCGGTTATTTCGTCTAACTTTACGTCTCCATTTACCGTAATGGCGCGATCAAAATCTTTATGCGCGAGAAGTTCCGGGGATTCGATCAGATTCATTTTGGAAATCTTTGCAAGATTCGTAATATTCCCTGCTTTGTTTCTAAGAGGAATCGATTTGATTTCGTTCGGATTTTTGCGAAAGTCCTTGTCGTAGAGGACTCTCAAATATATTTTTGTTCTTCCCTTACGAACTGTCCCCGCTCTTTCTCCGTCGTAAGCCGTTCTCAAACCGTTTGCGGCGGATAATGTGGAGATGCCCGTAAAACTCTCAAGTCCTTTATCGAGTTGGATATACATTTGTTTACGACCGTAACGATAGTCGTCTCGAACGGAAAAAACCCCGGGAATCGATTTTAAAAACGACTGCAACTCGTTCGAAATCTTCTTTAGAGTTTCGTAATCATTTCCTTGGATCGATATCGTGATCGGTGCTCCGATTGGAGGAGCGTTTCCGAATTCTTCTAAAAAGATTTCGTTTACCCCCGGTGTTTTTCTGAGGTCCGGTTCGATGGAGCGAAGAATTTCGGACGCTTTTCTTTTCCGTTTTGCTTCCGGAGTCAGGTAAATAAGAATTACGGCAAGATTCTCGCCGAAACGTGATAAAGGATCGTCCGGGTCGGTTTGTTGTACTCCGATTTTTGTGGAGTAGCTGACCAATTCTTCCTTGGGAATTTTTTGAACGATATTTTCCATGTACTTCGTTTTTTCTCTGGTTTGGAAAATTCTGGAAGTAGGAGAGAACTCGGCTTTGATCATGATGATTTCGATGTCTTCTTTCGGAAAAAGGATAAAGTCCATCTGAGACATGGCACCGCAGGATCCGAAGACCAACAGCAAGATGATTGCAAACGAGGACTTTTTGTGTCGGATGTTAAACGAAACGAATTTTGAAAAATTCGTTTCGATCGAATGGAAGATGGAATCCATTTTGAGTCGGAATCGACTTTTGATTTTCATCTGGTCGGGAGTTTTTGCAAAGGCCACGATCCTTGCCGGTAAGAATAAGAAAGATTCTATAAGACTTGCAGTAAGTGCGACGATTACCACCAAAGGAATTTCCCAGATGAATTTTCCCATGATACCGGTCATAAATAACATCGGAAGAAAAGCCGTTACCGTTGTGAGATAAGATCCGAAAATAGGAACAACCATCTCTACGGTTCCGCGTAACGATGCGGTGAAAGTATCGTTCTTTTCCGAGAGATATGTGTATATGTTTTCCGAGATTACGATTGAGTTATCAACGAGCATTCCCAACGAGATTATTAAACCCATCATCGAAATCATGTTAAACGAAACGTCAAAAAGTGGAAGAACCGCAAACGTCATCAACATCGAAAACGGAAGAGAAAGAGAAGTGAGGGTCGCCGTTCTAAAATCCAAAAATAAGAATAAAATTCCGAAGACGATCGTAAATCCGATCAAAGCGTTGGAAGAAACCACACTGAGGCGATTTTTTGTTCTTTTGGCCTCGTCGTTCAATATGAATGTCTTCATACCGGAAGGATAGGTTTTGGATAATTCTTGCATTTTGGAATGAACATTATCCGCAACCTCGATTGCGTCCGCTCTTTCCTTTTTGATTACAGAAAGAATCAACCCTTGTTTCCCGTTTGCAATTGCAAGAAATCTTGGATACTCGAAAGTATCTTCCACTCTCGCGATGTCCCCGAGTTTTACCGTCGAGAAAATCTCGTTGGTCCTGGCCGGAATTTTGCCGATTTCGGAGGGATTTTTGAATTCTCCGTCGATTCTTAAATCGAATGCGGTTTCCGAATCCACCGAACCTGCGGGAATGTTGATGTTTCTGTTGCGGATGATGTTGATGATATCGTTTAA
>NZ_QAJG01000017.1:25000-32500 GCF_003046425.1 Leptospira borgpetersenii serovar Javanica | reverse complement strand
TATTTCGGGTTCCATTCTTCATTTGGTCTTATGAATATTTTAATTACGAACGACGATGGAATCGCTTCTTCGGGGATCAAAGCTTTGGAGGCCGTCCTTCAAAAAGAACACGATACGTTTTTAATCGCTCCTTTGAGAGAAAGATCAGCGACTTCTATGGCATTGTCGATTTACGATTCGATGAGAGTGGAAAGAATCAACGACAATCACTATATCGTAGACGGATATCCCGCGGACTGTGTGAATATAGGTTTACACGGAGATATTTTTCCTAGGATAGATCTTGTATTATCCGGAATCAATCGAGGTGTGAATATGGGTCACGATATTCATTATTCGGGAACGGTCGGAGCGGCGAGACATGGAGCGGTTCATAGCCGACTTTCTTTGGCTGTTAGTTCCGGAAATATTACTAAAGATTATGATTATATTCGAGAAGCCGAATTCGTTCGACATTTCATCGATGAATATTCCTCTCTTTTGAAGGTAGGAGTCGTCTACAACATGAATATTCCGTTCGACTTCGTCTCTTCGATGGAAAATCTTAGGATTACCAGGCTCGGAAAGCGTACATACGAGGACACTTATTCTAAGAAAAATATCATCGGAGGTATTGCCGATTTTTATCTCGGTGGTTCCGAACTGGGACATGCCACGGAAGAAGGAACTGACTTTACCGCTTTTTTCTCCGGAAAAATCTCCTTAACTCCTTTGTCTCTTGATCAGACGGATATTTCGCTTGTACAAGAACTTTCTGATACTTTAAGTAAGAGTTTGTCTTAGGACCTCAAAAAAACGAAGTGGATTCTTAAAATTGAAAAAGTAGAGTTGTTGAAAAATAAAGAACTTGTCCCAAAACTTCGGTAGAAATGTCATTTCGATTTTTTCAGAAAGCGAAGGGTTATATTCAGAAAACTAATGATGTCGTTTTGTTCATCTAAACTTTTTCAACAATTATAGGGTATCTTTATAAAATCCAAAAATGCGGATTCTAAAATCAAATTTATAGATGAGATCACTGCTTTAGAAGTGATCGTTCGATGAGAAATTCATTTTATAGAGGTACCTAAAGTAAAAATCTGTCTTAAGAAAAGGTGACCTTCAAGAAAAAAGTTGGAATTTAAACTTTGTAAATCTATTCTAAAATGTGGGAACTACAACAAATCGCGATTTTACGAACAAATTCTAAAAGTAGGAACTCCTGCTTTTAGAAAATTTTTTCTCATTTTCAACTGCCGAACTCACGTTAAATTATAAGAATGTCGGATAAAAGCAAAAAGTCCAAAAGGAGGATCCTTCAGGAGATCGATAAGGGAAATTTTCTTTTCGCTCTTACTCTGATCGATCGTGAAGTTTCTTCTGGCAACGAGGACCCGGAATTATATTATAATTTTGCTATATGTTGTACTAGAACCAATAATCATAAAAAATGCGTTTCCATCTTGGAGGAACTTCTTGAAAAATTTCCCAGATTCGGCGAGCGGGAGAATTCGGTTCTTATGATTGTGTATGCCTTAATTCAAAATAAAGAATATACTAAAGCATTGGAAAAATGCGAGGAGCGCCTCAAGATTCAAGTGGACGATTTCAAAATTCTTTCCATGAAGGCTTTTGCTCTGGAAAAGTCTGGTCGTATAGAAGCCGCAATCGATATTCATAAAAAGATCCTTAAATTACGTCCCGATTATAAGAACAGTTTAAATTCTCTCGGTTATCTGCTTTTGAATCAAAGAGATCCGAATCCGGAAGAATGGAAATTGGCGGTTGATTGTTTAAAGTCAGTTCTTAAAAACGAACCTGAAAATCCTGCCTATCTGGATTCCTTCGGTGTACTTCTCTACAAAAGTGGTAAGAAGGAAGAAGCGATTTTGGCTTTTAGAAAGGCTCTCTTGAAAGCTCCCACACATCCTGAGATCTTACGACACATTGAAAAAGTGGAAGACTCTACTTGACAGTGAGACCGTTTTTAAAAACATGGAGTCGAAAACGGGATGTAGCGCAGGGGTAGCGCATCTGCCTTGGGAGCAGAGGGTCGTAGGTTCAAATCCTATCATCCCGATTTTAATCCTCCAAGACTCGGTAGCTCAGTTGGATAGAGCAACTGCCTTCTAAGCAGTGGGTCGGGGGTTCGAATCCCTCTCGGGTCACCAGGATAAACAGAGACGGAGAACGTAGCTCAGTTGGTAGAGCTCCAGTTTGTGGTACTGGCCGTCGCGGGTTCGATTCCCGTCGTTCTCCCCAGTGTTTGTGGGAATTCTGGCTTCTTTTTGCGAAATTGTGTGATTTTTAGTCCTCACTTAGCCATATATCTTCCAAGCAAAATCCCTTTTTTTCATTGAGATAGTTCTGGTTTTCTGTGATCCAGGTTCCGTTGACCGTCCAAATAAACATTTTCTGTGGGAACTCCAAACTTGCTTCCGGCTGATAGTAAGGTTCTAATGGAATTTTAAAATGTTTAGATTTTGAAAAGTTCAGAACTTTTTCCCCTAACATTCTGTCCTTGGGCATCCTAAGTTCTTTGTCCATATCGATCGATTCTCTCAGAATCAAACCGAGCTTTAATTTTTCTAAAGTTTGTTTGCAGCCTACAACATGAAGGGTTTTCCATTTTGAAATTTCAGGTTTATTTTCTTTAAGATGATGTGTTTGTCTTAATTCTAATAAGAAGTCTTCCGTTCTATTTGAATGGCGAAGTTTCGTCCATGTTGTATAAGGATTTCGATCCGAAAGATGACTGATTCTTGAGTTTTTATTGGAAAGATAAGAATTCGTAAAATCGAAAGATAAAAATGGAGGCTGAATCGTAAATGCTTTGATTTTATCCTTTGTAATGCTGAAAAGATAGAAATTTCCGATTATGATTGCGATTGGGAAAATCGAGATTAAAATTTTCAAGAGTAGACTTTGGGGAATCATAGGATCAAAAATGTGAGAACTTGCACTTTGGGACAATCAGGATTCTGGTTTTTTAAATCTTTCAAACAAAAATAAAAAGGTGATCAATGATGAATATAGGGATTGCGGGTGGGACTGGATTGATAGGAAGAACTCTTGCACTTCGATTACTTAAGACGGGGAATTTTGTAAGAATTTTCAGTCGGTCTTCCGACATTCCTGTATTTTTCCGAGATAGGAAAAATTTGGAAATTGTGGGGGGAGGAGGTGATCCGAGGCCGGAGCATTTGGAAGGGTTAGATGGCATTGTAAATCTTGCCGGAGCGCCCATTGTAGGAGTTAGATGGACTAAGAAAATGAAAGAGGAAATTCGTTCTTCCAGAGTGAATTATACTGAAAATTTAGTTTCTTCTGTTTCTAAAATTGTGGGAACTCCGCCAAAAGTTTTTGTCCAAGGGTCTGCTATCGGGTATTACGGCTTTTTTGAAAATGATACGGTGAATTTTTCGGAAGATTCCGCTCCTGGTACGGATTATCTCGCGTCGTTATGTGTTGATTGGGAAACCGCCTCGGAACCGCTTGCAAAACTTGGAATAAGGTTGGTTCGAATTAGAACCGGCGTTGTTTTAAGTCTTTACGGAGGAGCGCTGGGAAGTATGCTTTCTCCTTTTCGATTGGGTTTGGGAGGGCCGATAGGTTCCGGAAGACAAGTCTTTAGTTGGATTCATATCGAAGACATGGTCGGTGCGATTGTTTACTTATTAGAAAATTCTAATCTTTCAGGAGCGTTCAATTTGGTGGCTCCAAATCCGGTAAATAACGAGGTCTTTTCGAAAACGCTTGCACATATATTAAAACGCCCCGCATTTTTTAGGGTTCCGGCGACGATCTTAAAAGTCCTTTATCAAGACGGCGCGGACGTGATCTTAAAAGGTCAGAAAGTGATACCGAAGAGATTGCAAAAATCCGGATTTTCTTTTTTATACCCAAAACTTGACACGGCATTGCAGAACCTCTTGATCTCAAGTTCTTAGCTTTCTGAAGGGCGCCTCTATAAAATCCAAAGATGCAGATTCTAAAATCAACTTTCTAGATGGAATCATCGTTTTCGAAGTGATCGTCAAATGAGATGGAAAAATTCATTTTAGGGATGTCCTAAAACTAAAATCCGCCTCAAAAACCTTACAAAATATCCCTAAACTAAACGTCCGGCAAACTTTTAAAAAATATAGGTCTCGCATCAGAGGATAGATGACAGTGTTGTTCCTATTAGAAGTAAGGAGATATTTTCGTATCAAAATGTAGTAACACAACGAGCTTTGAGAGTTTGGAGTTTGTCATTTAGGCCTGTAACTAAGGAACCGGTTGTGGAAGAGATACTGACTGCGAAAGTAATATTGTTTTCATAGGTTGTCGATGTCCAATAGTTAGAGTTTGGAGTATTCGGAAAGAACGCAACATTGATGGCAGGGTTATTGTTATTGAAATCGACGATGCTCAAAAGTTCGTTGGCGTTCGGCAATCTCCAATTCGTTCTTCCTGCTAAATTTAAAACATTACACGCATTGAGAGCCGCGTCCCAATCCAAATCCAAAGACGCACCTATGCATCCACCGGCCTGTCCTTCCGAACACTGAGACCAAAGAAGTCCGGTATTTTGATCTCTGATCGTTCCGTCTAAGAGGTCCACAAAGGAGAACGCCGGAATCGGGTTTCCGGAAACACAACGAAGATTGATATTATTTCCTTGTGCTTCATTCGAAATCCCCAAAAACGCGGCTGAAAAGTTGATTGCCCAATTGGAACCGGGTGTTGTAGTGTCAGCCGTATTTGTTATATATTTGGTCCCTGAAAATGTATTTGGAAATGAGGTGTTGTTTATATGCGGATTGTTCGAATAATGAATCAGAGAGGCTAATTCTTTGACCGTAGGGATTCTCCAATTCGTTTTTCCCGCATATCCTTGACCGTTGTTGAGTCCATTTAAAACTGTACAACTTCCCGCTAATCCGGCATTTGCGTCGGTCCAACTAATCATGGTCGCCGCTCCGGAACAATTGGAACCGGTTTGCCCCTGAGCACAAGTTTTCCAAGTAAGTCCGTGTAGAGTATCTAACGTAGTATAATCCGAAGCAAATTCGCAGCTTGGGGTTGGAGCGGAAAAAGTGCGCGCGTTTGGGGTATTGCTAAATTCTCCATCATTACCGGTCCCCAGACACGCAACAACAGTTCCTAAATTATCCCAACAGGTAGTCTGCCCTGTATCAAAGACGGCTCCCGGATTAAAATTTGTAGGCCCGTTCTGACATTGAGAACCATTTGCCGAATTGTTTGTTTGTTCTTGTTCAGTATTATTAGAATTTAATTTTTGGAGGTACTGGAATATAACATAAGGAGGATCCGGTTTGTTTGGAAGTTTTGCACAAAAAAAGAGAGAAAAAATAAAAAAAGATACGACATATTTACACATTGTACTTTACCTTCGGTGTTCTTAATTCCTAACAGAAAGAAGTTCGAGGAAAGGCTTCATTTTATCATATGAATGATTTATTTAAAGACTTAACTCCGGACTTTCGAAAAAATATGAATCAGAATGGTATGGTATTTTTAAATTGAGTTTTTATAAAGTTAAATTTGAAGACAGAGACGGTCAGATTATATTATGAATGTATTTTTGAAAATAATTTCAGAAAATTTTTTCAAAAACTATTTCTACATTAACGATTTAGAGTTTGTCTCAAACTTGAATACTGCTGCAGGAATTGGGCAACAATGAAGTTTGTTCAAAAGTTATAAAATCCTTAAAGAGACGTAATTTGTGGGAATTCTCATATTTTAAAATCAAGATAAGATTATGATTGCATATCATTCTAACCGTTAGCACTCAAATAAGGATCTATCTCATATTTAATGTTCTTTTTACAGTTTTTGGCTATTTTTCGTAATAAAACTTCCGTGATAGTTTAAGATAATGTGAATTCGGGTTGAAAATGAGAAATAATTTTCTAAAAGTAAGAGTTCCTACAATTTTAGAATTTGTTCGTAAAATCGTGATTTTGATTTGTGGGAATTCCCATATTTTAAGAATAGATTTACAAAGTTCAGATTCCAACTTGTTTTTAGAAAAATGAATCATAGATTCTTACATCGTAACTCACTTCACTTTATTTAGAATAAAGTCTGTTTCTTAGGATGTAATCTAAAACCTTTTTTGGAATTCGATCCGGAATTGTGGATTGAAAAAACGATTGCCTTAAATCCGTAGAACTTGCCGGAATCAAAGGGTTTTTCAAAAATTGAAATTGGGAAAAAAGTTTCGAATTCCGAGGAACTACTTCCGAGAATCTTCGAAAGACGAAAACTTTTCGAACTTCATCCAAAATTTTTTCATAATTTCTCCATTTGTGAAAATTGGAATAATTATCCTCTCCGATTAAAAGTACAAACTCTCGATTCGGGTGGAGAGTTTTGAGTTTTTGAATCGTTTCAATCGTATAACTCGGACCCGGATGATTCAATTCCAAATCCAAAATTCGAATCGTTTCCGAAAACTCGGAAACAAATAGATTCAACATTTCTAATATATTTTCGGAAGAAGAAAACTTTTCTCCTTTGAGGGGATTTTGTCGATTCGGAATCAGAAAGATTTCCCCGCAGTCTGGGACTTCGCGAAAAAAAGACTTTAAAATTCCCGAATGTCCTTCGTGGGGAGGATCGAAACTGCCTCCGAAAATTCCAGTGAGGATTGGTGAAGTCATAGGATTAATTTCGGATTTGTCCGTTTCCGGTTACGTAGGTGGTTGTGGTCGTGAGATGGACCAAACCCATAGGACCGCGGACGTGTAACTTGCCAGTGGAGATTCCCACTTCGGCGCCAAGACCGAATTCCGCGCCGTCGTGAAAACGGGTGGAGCAATTGACAAATAAAGCGGCGGAGTCCAAAGAATTTGTGAAAATTTTAGCCGCGTTTAAATCTTCCGTGATGATGGCTTCCGTATGACCTGAAGAAGTGCTTTCAATAAAGGCTAACGCTTCTTCCAAGCTGGAAACCGTTTTTACCGAAAGACGAAGATCCAAAAATTCTTCCTGATAGTCTTCTTCTTTAACCGGTTTTCCTTTCGGGTAGAGAGAAAGCGCGGAAGGATCAAGTAATAGCTCCACACCTTCTTTTGCTAGGGCCTCTAACAATTCTTTCCGAAATGGATAACCGTTGTGAAGTATTAAATTTTCCGTAGCGTTGCATACTCCTGGTCTTTGCACCTTGGAGTTGATTACAATCGGAATCACTTTTGCAGGGTCGGCATCTTGATCGATATAGAGGTTACAAACACCTTTATCATGTTTGACGACTGGAATCATGGAATGTTCCGAGATGAATTTGATCAAACCTTCTCCGCCTCTCGGAACCACTACATCGATCGAAGGAGTCTGTTGAAGGAAAGGAAGCATAAAGGAGCGATCCGTTTTGTCCACGAAAGTGATCGCACTTGTGTCTATTCCTTCTTTATTTAGAATTTCATGAAATAGTTTTACTAAAATCTCATTGGAATGAAACGCTTCGCTTCCCCCTCTGAGAATACATGCGTTCCCCGATTTGAAAGAAAG
>NZ_QAJG01000017.1:5000-20000 GCF_003046425.1 Leptospira borgpetersenii serovar Javanica | reverse complement strand
CTTATCTCCGAAGTTGGACTTCATAATCGGACTTCGGTAATGACAAAATAAGAATTCTTTTGAAACCGTTACGGTTTAAATTTCAATACAAACCTTGCCGAAATGTTTTCCCGCTTTTAATGTGTCGAACGCTTTGGAAGCTTCTTCGAAAGAATAAACGTGGTCCACAACCGGTTTGATTTTATTCGCATCGATCGCCTGGTTCATATCTTCGAAATTTTTTTTACTTCCGACTATGATTCCTTGAATTCTGATTCCTTGCATAAGTATTGGGAATAGAGATAAATTATTGCTTTCTCCTCCCGCTAATACTCCGATTAAAGCGATTGTTCCCCAAGGTTTCGTACTAGAAATGGATTTTTGTAAAGTACCAGCGCCGCCTACTTCGATGATAAGATCGGCACCTTTCATGTTCGTAATTTTACGAACTTCCCTATCCCAATTTGTTTTTTCATTGTAGTTGATGACTTCGTCCGCACCTAGGGTTTTTACTTTGTCGAGTTTATCTTTACTGGAAGAAGTCGCAATTACTTTACATCCCATCATTTTAGCAAATTGTAATGCAAATATGGAAACACCTCCGGTTCCCTGAACGACTACGGTTGCTCCGGGTTGAATATTGCCGTGAGTTACGATCGCCGTGTATGCGGTCAGCGCGGCACAAGGAAGAGTAGAGGCTTCCACAAAGGAAAGATGTTCCGGCATAGGAACCAATCCTTGTTCGCCGAAAACCCTATATTCGCAAAGAGTTCCGTCTAACGGTCCACCGAGGGTATTTTTCAACATATCCTTTTCCGGAGCTCCGTCGAACCAACTTTGAGCAAAGTTCGCACAAACCTTATCACCTGCTTTCCATTTTGTGACACCGGGACCGATTTGGACAATTTCTCCCGCACCATCGGAAAGAGGAATTAAAGGAAGTTTTTGTTTCGGGTTGTATTTGCCGATCGCCATCAGATAATCTCTGTAATTTAAAGAAACCGCTTTAAAACGAACGAGCACTTCTCCTTGCGCTGGAATTGGATCGGGGCGTTCGGAGATTTTTAAATTTTCTAGACCGAACTGATTTTGAATTTCATAAACCTTCATGGATACGTTTTCTCCCTAGTTTGTGGATCGATTCGTCCAAAATTCTTTCGGAAAGAATTTTCCTCACCTTTGTATTTTCCTTTCGTTTTAAGAGAATCTAATTTTAAGACAAGCTTTCCGAAAACACATTTTTGCAAAACCGAAAAGAGCGCTCGTCTCAGCTTCGCTGAGAACCAACATTGAGTTTCCGCCCCGCTGCGCCTATTGGTTGCCTCGCTCTCTTTCTCAGCTTCGTTGAGAGCCGCTCACGACGCTCCGCTGTTCGCTGCTATCTCGACTCTCTACGGATCGCTCGATAGGTTTTCTGATTGCTTGCGAGAGAATTGAGGAAAAGTTGGAAAGAGACATGAGTAGTATTGCGGAAGTTCAGAAGGAAATCGTGTCCGAATTTTCGGAATGTACTGATTGGCAGGAACGTTATCAACTTCTAATAGAAATGGGAGACGAGCTTGGGTCGCTTCCTGATTCCGTAAAAACTTCCGAACGTTTGGTTCCCGGATGCCAATCTAGAGTTTGGATTGTTGCCGAGGAAAAAGACGGTAAGATAGAATTTCAAGCGGACAGCGATTCGGCGATTACCCGCGGGATGATCGCTCTTCTTATTCGCGTTTTTTCCGGACGTACCCGAGAAGAGATTAAAAGTACTTCTCTGGAATTTTTAAAAGAGATCGGTCTTGACAAACATCTTTCGATGTCTAGACGAAACGGTCTCTATTCCATGGTTAATATTCTCCGAAATAGCTGATTTTCCACGGTAGAAGATTTTGTGTTATGAAATTCGCGATCTGAAATGCGACCCATAGAGAGCATTCACTGAGTTCGGGGAGTCGTTGTACTTGAGTTTCCATTCGCCCAAACTTTCTCCAAGAATTTACATTACCTAGCGTGAGTTCACGCACGCATTGGATTGTTAAAACTTTCCAAAATCAGATTTGTATATTCGAATAATATGATGGTTTGTCCGCCAACCGGGACGGAGCGTGGTAACTGTTCTCTCCGATAAAGCGAAATTAAGTTTTGGAGCACGCTGTAAATCGAAAGTTTTTAATTAAAATCATTCCAATCTTCATACGTCCCCCAAAAGTATTGCTCCGATTCCCATCATGAAGAAGATTACGCTTATCATAAAAGGAATCATTCGATCTATCCATTCACTATTAGGCGATAGCCATTGCCTAACGCATAATACGAAGATTCCGAGCCCTATTCCGGCTAATGTGTACCCAAAAAACTGATAAAAGTTTTCATACATAAAAATGGCGATTGGAACCGAGCCTGCGATAACGATACTTCCGCTTATGGTAAAACAGCGCATTGCCATTTTACGAGTGCGCATAACGTTTATTTCTCTCATTTCAAATAGATCATATTCTTTTTCCCAGATTTTACCTCCGACAAAAAAGAATCCTACCAAAAGGGAAAAAGAAGCAAAGAATGAGAGTGCCCAGGTTACTCCCCATGTGTTTTGAAAATCGGCTATGAAACCTTTGTGCGGATCGGATGGTTTGTAGAGAATGTTTACGTTATCTTTGATTTGCCATTTTCTTGGACCGCCCAAACCTCGAATGGTGTATTCTTTTCCGTCGGGAGTAGAAAAGTTTACAAGTGGCACAGAGGTAGTTACCTCTGTCCTATACTTACCGGTGGTTCGGATGTCTCTTTCTTCGATATAATCGACAAGGATACCTTTCGTTTTGACTGTATCTTGCAGTTCATTATATCGATCCATTCCGACATTGATTGTTGCGTAAAGCCCGACAATTCCTATGATCAAACTACCGGTGCCTATTCCCCATTCTAAGTCTTTCAATTTGCCGACAATCAACCCTACAAGTATTCCGACGAAAATAAATAGAAATGAAATGAACATAAGTTTCTCTTAATTCCTTATTGTTTAGAGAATGATTCAACTGAATACTCCTTTTCTTTGTTCAACTTCGTATAAAAAGCCGGAAAATCAATTTCCCTTCTTTAACTTTGCGGGTAGTTTGTTCCAAACGAGTTGAGGAATCCTTGATTCTTTTCTGAAGTTCCTTGAGGAAAAGAGTTTTTAAATTCTCGCATTGAACCCAGCCGTATCTCGCGAGATACGGCGCAGGTATGATTCCTTTTTTTGAACGAGAAGTTCGGTGTCCGACGGACTATATTTAAAACAAATTGTCAATGGATCTTCCGTCATCGTCACACAAAACATTTTGTTATGAACGGAAAATGCGAGGTCTTTTTACATCACTTCCGGTCGATCCGAGAGTTCGTTCGGGTTTTGTTTTTCGGAAGGAAAATATTTTTGAAAAAGTTGTGTGAATTCTTCAATTGCAAAAAGGATACTTTCCGAATAACGCCCCGAGCGAAAGCCGGTCTGCATCCGTTCACAAATTTCGTCTAACGCAGATTGTCCGATTTTCTTTGATATTGATTTAATATCTCGGCCCAAGAAGCGGTTACTGCTTCGTCTTCTTCCTGAATCGTATTGTAGCTGCAGTTGGAGAAGACTAAAGACGCCAATGTCAGTGTAAAGACTAAGAGCAGTTTGAGATGAATTTTCATTTTCAAGAAATTATTTTCCCCTATAGTCGTGGATTTTTTACGCTCAAACCCGGATTGTAAACAGAATGTTACTCTTCAAAACGGAAAATTTTCTTCTATATCCGTAAAGTCGTTTCCGTCCGTTTCGACGACTTCGAATCTTTTTTCAGGATTCGGTTCCGAGAGGCTTAGAGAAAGATAATTCTTTCCAGTTGCAGATTTGCGAATCCACCCGGCAAGTCGATACGTTTTTCCTTCCAGGAACACCTTACCCGTATAATCCGGTTGAGTTTCCTTTTCCTTGGTTGCGTTGTTAAAAAGACATCCTTTCTTTTCTTTGAGTGTGTATTCAGCCATTTTCGTTTCCTCCTTTTCTTTGTTCTTGCAAATGTTTCTTAAACTTGGGTTAAATTTGATCCTCAGTAAGTTTGGTAGAATCCTGATTTGATCCACTCAATTGAGTGTTACTTTTTTTGTTTTATGCGGCTTCGGATTTACGGCGTAGCGTTTCTTTTTCCAAGACCCTTTTGCGGATTTCTTCGATCAGTTTATCCGCGAGAATTTCCGCGATGGCTTCGATTTTTTTGTCCATTGATTTTGAAGTTGTGTTTTGCATGTTATTTGCCTCTCAATTTGAATTTTAGGATACGGGTTACCCGGGACAAAAAAGAGAGGAACGCCCCTTTTTTAGGAGACTTTGAATCATTTTTTTTTACATTCCTCCAGGATTGTATGAATTTTTATGACTTCGACCTGGCAGCGGTGCAAGTTCTTCCCATTTCATTTGAAATTGTGATAATCCCTCTACATTTTAGAGTTTTTGACTGCTTCAAGTCAGAATGAATTTGTGTGGGAACTCCTGTGGATTTCTTTATAAATGAGATTTAAAAAACGGAATATTATAAAATCTCAATTTTTAGGATAACTTCGATTCCTTTCTGATTATAGGATCGATCTTTCAATTTACAACTTAAGGTGTCGGGCAAATTTTTGTTTCGATACTAAAGAACAAAAGAATTTTTATTCTATGGATTTGAATCGGACCATCTGTAAATTTTTTATAAACTTTTACGATAGATTTTGATTGGGTGACTGTAAAATTCAAATGTCATTCGAAAAGCATATGGTGTTACGGTTTAAAATGAAACTTGGCGGAGATATCTATAAAACGGCGAAAGGTAAATTTTTTATGGCTGAAAATACGTAAACAGAAGAATCCAATCATCGCTCTGTCTTTTGAACCAGTTTTCCTCCGAATAAAAAGTTCCACCGACCTGATCCAGAACCTCTTTCATATAGGGTTCGCCCGGATCGAAATCCTTACCGTCCAGATAAATCGAACCTCCCCATTTTTTCTTAGCTTGGGTATGAGAATAAATTCCCCGTAAAGATTCCACACGTTCGTTGGTGAGAGGAATCTTGTATTTTTCGGAGAGTTCTTTAACAAGACGAGCGACCGCTTTGGTTTGTTCTCGGTTCGCTAAAAGCATTTCCGTGTCCTTTCCGACGATTTCCACCTGAAAACAATTCGAATTTGTTCCTGCGGCCGCGGCGGCAACGTCCAAGATGGAATCTAGAAGTTGATAGATTTTTCCGTCTTGATCCGCAAGGAACGTTGCGGATAAATTCCGTTTTTCTAATATTTCTAAAGTTTTTTGGTAATCCGGAATCGCGGTGTAATGTAACACGATACAATCGGGACGGATCGATCCCCGATAATTGTAACGAAGTCTTTTTTCTTCGGGGGCTTTTCCGTCGGAAGTTTTTTCGATTGAGTTCAAATGGACGATCGAAGCGGGAGTTATGCCGCGACCTCGATTGTATGTCGGGACGACTTTTTTACCGGATGAGTCCACAAATTTTTCCTTACGAATCACCCAATCGGAAACGAATCGATCTTTCCATTCTGTTTCGGGAAAAAATTTGCCCTGGAGCCTGGAAAAGACGACGGAAAGAACTTTTTCACTTCCACATTCTCCCGTGTCTAGAAAACGACCGAATTTTTTCTTACTCTGAGTATGGGTAAAAACTCCTTTTCCGGAAGTTATATCATAGTTATTTAGAGAAATTGAATGTTCTTTGGAAAGTCTTTGAATCAAGTCGGTGAGAGCTTTCAATTGGATCTCGTTTTTTAGAATGGAATCGTTTATTCCTTCCCAGGAAACGTGAATCGTAGTTTCGTCCATTCCGGGAGAGGCTCTATAAATAATTTTAGAAGGCTCTTCCACGCCGTATACGCTTCCGTTTTCAAGAACGATAAAATGAACCATCCATCCGGAAGATTTGCTTCTGTCCAAGTATTCTTCCGCTTTTAAACCGGAGGTGTGATGTAAAAGAATCGATTTTACTTGAAAGGACCAACGTCTTTTACCGATCGTATCGAGGGATTTTTTACCGATTCCTAAGGTCAGAAAAGGAAGGATACGACCCTGTTCCTGAGAGAAAACGGATGATTCTTTCGTTTGAGAAAAACAACTCAGGATAAAAACGAAAAAGAAGAATGCGGTAAATGCGTGAATTTTCATATTCCGGAAACCTTGTCTCTAAGACGAGTAAGATCTTCTCTTAATTTTTCGAGGGTTCGGGAAAGTTTTCTGTGACGATTAATGAGATCTGAATATTCGGAAATTCTAAAGTTATTTCCGTTTTTTCTTTTGTTGTCGACTTCCTCCGGGATCAAGGGAATATCGTTGAATATCTCCTCCGATAAATCGAACTCTTGCGTAAGCTTTTGATACTGGATGGAACACGCCGAGAAAAACTCGGGAGAGAAATTCGCTCTGGAGGATGCGATCTGTTTTCCAAGGGTGTCCTTAGCCGATTTTAAGAATGAAAAAAGAGACTGGTTATCCCGGACTACTTCGTTTAGGGATGTTTGTAGATGAATTTCCGTTTTACTTTTGGAGTGAAGAACTCCTCTTCTCGCCTTCAGATAGATCAGATAGATCAAAACGATTGATATCATAAAGATGAGGGAAAATAAGAAGAAGGTTCTTTTTTCGTAGATCCATTCCAAGGTTTCCCATTGGAACAGATCAGGTGCGTATGCAGCGAAGGCCGATCCGATCAAAATGAGAAAGATAGAAAAATAAAGGAAGACGCGAGCTGACATTCGGTTTCATGACATATTCCCAAGGTATACTTGTCAAGAAAGCTTCTACCGGAAAGAAAACTCCCGGCGAAATTTAAGATCGTTCGGGGCTTTTCCGATATACAAATAGATGGAAGAATCTACTCGAAAACCGCTTTCCACATCCAAGGTGGTAAATTTCGGGCTTTATAAAATCAAAAAAACTCTTAGAGAAGAGGGTTTTGAAGTAGTGGAAAAACCGGACGGAAATATTTCACTCGTAATCCGCGTAGGCAAGGAAAAACGCTGATAATAATTAGAGTGATGGAAATTATTCTTCATCTGTTTCTATTTTCCGGAAACGGTCGATTGAAGCCATTTTGTGAATCGTCACTATGGAATTTTCGACAACTCTATTCAATTCGCCGTTTTCTTTGATGTTTCTCGATCGATTAAATTCTAAAATTACCCTATAATTTGAATCCGTTTTCGAACGACCGTTGGGGATTTGCGGCTCTTTTGAAGCGAGTTTTGGATATCGGCGAAAAAATCAATGCTTATGTGGAATTGTTTTTACAGTCAATATGATTTATGAAATTGGTTTTAAATATTAAAAAAATATAAAGTTAGAAAGTGTTTCATATATATTTCTAATGTGACGAATATAAGTTCATGAGTGATGATTTTGATTTGTATGATCGGGTTGGCGAATGGACTGAGTTAAAATTAGAAATAGTCAAAAAATACGCGGAAAGCTTTCAAGGTGCTTTGAAAAATTCAAATTTTAAAACCATTTATATTGATGGATTTTGTAATTCCGGGGAGGCAATTTCGAAGAAAACTTCAGAGAAAATCGATGGTAGTGCTTTGAGAGCTCTAAAAGTTACACCGCCGTTTCATGAATATCATTTTGTGGACCTTGAGGAAAAACGAGTTCATCATTTACAGAGCCTTGTGAGCTCTGAAGTTAATGCACATTTTCATATTGGAAACTCTAATGAAGTTCTTCCGTTAAAAGTATTTCCAAAATTTCATTATGATAGGTATGAAAGAATATTTTGTCTTTTGGATCCTTATAAACTAACTTTGGATTGGGATGTCGTGAGAGCCGCCGGAAAAAGCAAAATAACAGATGTATTGATTAATTTTCCCGTACTTGATATGAATCGAAACGTTTTATGGAGCAATAGTGAGGGTATATCCGGTAACAATCGAGAAAAGATGAATCGATTTTGGGGAAATGATTCTTGGAAAGAAGTCGTCTATTCGGAAGAGCAAGGTTTATTCGACTCAAGAACTGTGAAAAATGACAAATCAGCACAAAAGATATTGGAAGCCTATTCGAACCGATTAAAAACCGTCGCCGGTTTTGCAGAAGTGGCTAAGCCTTTGCCAATGAGAAATAGTGTAAACGCTATTGTCTATTATTTGATATTTGCCACGCAGAAGTCGCTTGCAATCAAAATTATTAACTCTATTATGAAAAGATACCGAAGTTGAATTATGGCCTCTAAATCGAATATTGAATGGACTGAAGCTACCTGGAATCCAGTGACGGGTTGTACAAAAGTAAGTGCAGGTTGCGCAAATTGTTATGCAGAAGTGTTAACGAAGCGATTTGAGAAAAACTGGGGAAAATTTTCTGAGGTAAAAATTCATCCATATCGTTTGTCAATTCCCAAAAAAAAGAAAAATCCGACCGTCTATTTTGTAAACTCAATGAGCGATTTGTTTCATAAGGATGTCTCGAAAGATTTTATTTTAGAAATTTTTAAAGTAATGAGAGAAACTCCTCATCATACGTTTCAGATATTGACTAAACGACCTGAACGACTTTATGCTATGGATAAAGAATTAATTTGGGCTCCTAATATATGGATGGGAGTTTCCGTTGAAAATAGAAAAGTATATCCAAGAATTGATTTTCTCCGCAAAACAAACGCAATGATTAAATTTCTTTCTGTAGAGCCTTTGTTAGAAAGTGTCGCCGATATTGATGTTGCCGGTTTGAATTGGTGTATCGTTGGCGGTGAATCAGGATTAAAGGCAAGACCTTTACAAAAAAAATGGGTCGTTGAAGTATTAAGGGCGTGCAGAAGGGAAAAAATAGCTTTTTTCTTTAAGCAATGGGGAGGAAGGAATAAAAAACTTACGGGAAGAATATTAAACGGAAGAGAATACAACGAGATGCCGGTAACTCCTAAAATTAAGAAGGCTATTTAAGAAACACTTTTTCGCCTTATGAATTGAGTAATTCAAAACTTTCTTTTCTTTTAGAACTTGTCCCAAAACCTCGGATGTAGGAACTCCTACACGAGAGTGTTCCAACGATATAATTCATAATTCACCAATCTGCGGGAATTTTTACGCTCTATTACGAACTTATGAAATGGTTGTGCTAATTTCTTTCCATGTTTTGGGACAAGTGCTTAAATTTGTACACCGAATGTTTGATAAATTTTTTGTCGGTTGCATCAGAACTTTAAAATATTCTTATATTAATCTGAGGGCTCACATCGTATCCGGAAGTTCTACTTCTTCCCGTTTGGGTTCCGGTTTTAAAAATTCTCCGCATTTCTGCGAAAGTTGTTCGTGGATTTTCCATTTGTCCCCGGCGAGCGGCATTACTCTTAGATAAATCCTATAATTGCGGATCGAACCTTTGCAGTAACCGCCTTTCAAATATAATTGACCGAGAAGTTTTCTTGCCGCAGGATGAGCCGGTTCCATTTCGATGACCTGATTGGCTAGACGAATGGCTCTGTCCGGATTATTAGCCGCGAGTTTTTTTGCTTCTTCCCAAGCGGGAACGGTTTCTTTTTCGTACTTTCTGTAAAGATCGCTGTTCCCCATCTGAAACAAACGGAAAATGATCGCGTCTTCTTTTCCGTTTTGGCAGATGCCGTACCAAACATCTTCTTCTCTTTCGGTAATTCGATTGGCCCTGATTCCGGCTAACCTGGAACCGTCTATACAGCCCGTGGCTTCGAAAAGATCCTTCATCGCTTGTGGAGAAGTGGCGAGAATTCTTCTGGCTCTATTTTCGAAACTTGCGATTTCGTCTTCGGGAAGGGAATCTTCCGGGTTTGGAAGGTCTTGTAGGCCGGATAAAACTCTCAACTTGATGTTGGATTCCAATACCCATTCGGGTAGATTCAGGGATTTTAAGAATACGTTTTCTTTCGAAAAAATTCTTCGATAGATCGAACATCCTGAAAGGAAAAGAAGGACAAAGAGAATGAAACGATGGGAAAAGTAGAAAAACGATCCTGGGAAGACTTTTTGATTTGCCACAATAGGTAATATGTGATTTCTCAACAATAGAATCAATCAGGAATCTATGATCCAAGAACTCAAAGCAGATTTAAACGGAAAAGGACAAAAACACTGTGTGATCGTCTCTCGTTTCAACGAATTTATCACGGAAAACCTTTTGAAAGGAGCACTTGAGTCGTTCCGTATGCACGGAGTTAGAGAAGAAGACGTGACTGTAGTGCGAGTTCCTGGTGCTTATGAAATGCCGGTCGTAGTTGCCAAAGTCGCCGCTTCTAAAAAATACAATTCCATCGTATGTTTAGGCGCGGTAATCCGAGGTGCGACCGCTCATTTTGATTTTGTTGCGGGAGAATCCGCAAAAATCGGATCGATCGGAGTTCAACATTCCATTCCGGTTGTTTTTGGTGTGTTAACCACGGATACGATTGAACAAGCGATCGAAAGAGCGGGAACCAAAGCCGGGAACAAAGGTGCCGAAGCCGCAGCCACGGCGGTGGAAATGGTGAACCTACTTTCTCTTCTTTAAATGTCGGCCAGACGTACTTCTAGAGAAATCGCCGTAATGGCTCTTTACCAATTGGAACTAACGGGACCTCCGCTCAAAGAGGTTCTCAAGTTCAAATGGTATGACAAAAAAACCGAACCGGAAGAGAGAGATTTTGCCGTTTCCATCGTAAATGGTGTTGTGAAAAATCAGGAACAAATCGATACTCTAATCAAGAAGTATTCCAAAAACTGGGACTTCTCAAGAATCAGCATCGTAAACAAAGCGATTCTTCGTTTATCCGTATTCGCTTTGTTGTATAGCTGGGAAGTTCCGAAGAATGTTACGATCGACGAAGCGGTGGAACTTACGAAAGAATTTGAAAGCGAAGAGTCCGCCCGGTTCGTGAACGGAATCCTGGACGCAATTCTCAAAAACGAAACCAAATCCGATGGATAAAGAAATCCGAAAAAACAGGTTGTTCTTAGAGGGAATCGAGGAGAAAGAACTTTATTTTCCGGAGGATCAAGAACCGGTTCGGATTCGTAGGTCATATAATAAACTTCTTATATTCTGGATTTTGATGGGTCTTCTTGTTTTAGGCGGACTCGGTTTTGCCTTATACCATCAATTTTTGCGTTCTTCTTCTCCCGAATCTGAACTTGCGGGGGCCTTCAACAAAGATCTGATTCAAAATAAGTCGGATATCAATCGTCTATTAGAAAGACCTTATCTTCCCGACGGAAACGCAAATCCACAGTTGACGAAATGTATCAATCTTTATAAGGAAAGATTTACCAGACAGGCCTTCGATACTTGTAATGAATTTCTGAATTCCGCGGGAACACAAGAAGAGAAGTCGATCGCGCTTACGGTTCTCGGAGTGATTCACGACGAAAGCGGGCGTTATCCTCAGGCGATTGAAAGACTTCAAAAAGCGGTTCAGTACGATCCTAAAAATTTTTACGCTTATTACAACTTGACTCTTTCCTACAAACACGCGGGGAGATTCGCGGACGCGAGAATGGCAGCTCTTAAGGCAAAGGAAATTGCACCGAATGATCCGAGAGTCTCTCTGCTTGCGGGGAATTTATTCAACGAGTTGAACGATCCCGACGCAGCGATCGACGCGTATAAGGAGGGACTTTCTTCTTCTCCCGATGATATGTATCTGACCTACAATCTTGCGGTCAGTTATTTTAAAAAGGGAGAGATTCTTCAAGCCGAGGAGGAATTTAAGAAAGTAGTAACAAAAACCCCTTCGGGAAAACTCGCGGCCTTATCGTATTCTTATCTGGGGAACATCGCTTACAACAAACAGGACTACAAAGGTGCGGAATATTATTTTCGTCAGGCAAGTGCACTTTCTCCAAACGAAGCCAAGTATCTTTACAATCTCGCTGTCGTATTACAAAAGAATGGAAATAAAGAGGAGGCGCTGAAGTATCTGGAACTGGCGAGAGACGCCGGCGCAAACGATCCCGAAATCTACAGACTGATTGCGGAAGGATTTTCCAATTTGAATCAGGGAGAAATGTCCATCTCCGCACTTCAAAAAAGTTTAAAGTATAATCCGACGGATCTCGATTCTCTCTTTCAACTTGCGGAAGCATACTACAACAAAGGCGACCTTCTTTCCGCCGAAGAAACGTATCGTAGGATCGTGTCTTCCACTCCGGGAGATAGTTTTACGGAGACTGCGCTTATCAATTTGGGAGTGGTTTTGGATCAGATGGAGCGTTATTCCGAAGCAATCACGGCTTTGAGTCGTGTTGTCGATCTCAATCCGAAAAACGCGAAGGCGTATCACACGTTGGGACTCGTTTATAAACATTCCGGGAATGGGACGCTTGCTATCGAAAATTGGAGAAAATCCATTGTGATCGAGCCGGAAAACATTCAAAGTCGGGAAGCTCTCGGTGATTATCTATTTGAAAATAAATTCTTTCGAGAAGCGGTGGAAGAATACATCGGAATCGTAAAACACAAAGACGACGCTTACAAAGTTTATCTCAAAATGGCGGAAGCCTATATGGGAATGCAGGATGATGTCAACGCCGAGAAGATTCTTTTGAAGGTGTTAAATACTTCGAAAGACGGTACGGATTTGAAAAACGCCCATAAGAAATTAGCTTTATTGTATAATAAATCTAAAGACCCCGATTTAAAAAATAGGGCCAAGGACGAAGCGTTTCGATCCGCTCATATGGATCCGGAAGATATGGAAGGTCGATTGGTACTTTCAAAAATTCTAATAGATTCTAATTCGATTTTGGACCGTGAGAAAGCGATCGACGAATTGATCGCCATCGTAAGATCCGATGTCAGACCGAAAATCGCCGCGACCGCATACAACTATCTAGGAATCTGTTATTATAAAAACGGGGAATTTAAAAGGGCGGTTCGAGCGTTTCAGAGTTCGATTGACTTGGATCCTTCCTTGTCCGAAGCATACGAGAACAAACGCGCTGCATCCGCCGCTTTGGAGGAATCTACACGTAGAGAGGGGTTTTTCTGAAGAATTTCTTTTTTAGCGTTTTTATTTCATTCTTTCTCATCTCTTCGATCGCCGCCGCAGAAACTCTAAAAGACGAATTTAAGGAAAATGTATTGAATTTTTCCAAGTCTCAGGCTTCCGCGATTTCCGAGATTCGATCTAAAAATCGATTGGACCTCGTGAAGGAACTTCCTTCCATTTTTCAAAACGAATCGGTCGAAGAAAAGGTGCAAATTGCGATCTTGAAACTTTTTGCAGAATTAGATGAGCTGGATATTCTTGCACCGAATTGGGTCGGGGTTTTGGATTCCGTTTTTCAAAATACGACTAACGTAACATTGAGGAAGGAAATTCTTCTTTTGACCGAAAAGAAAAAGGAAAAACGACTGATCTATTCGGTCATTGCGGCATTCAATGATCCCGAAACTTCGATACGAGCGTTGGCTTATCGTTTGATGTATCTGTTAAAGGACGATCGGGCTTTGCCGGTTCTTCTCGATATGTCTTTATCCAAAGATCCTCTGCAGAGAATGTATTTTCTCGAATCTTCTTTGATTATCAAAGATGAAAGAATTCAGAATCAGATTCATAAACTGGCAAACGACGAAAGTTCGGGAGTAAGAAAAAAATATCTTATTGTGATCAATCGCTTGGGGATTACGGAAAAATTTTCTCAGTTTCAAAAATCTGCAACCGGCGATCCGGACGACGACGTGAAAATCGTCGCATTGGAAATTCTTAAAAATAAAAAAAACCGCCAGAACATTTCCTTATTTTATAAGGGACTTACGGATCCTAATCCGGATATTCGCAGAATTTCTTTGGAGGCTCTGTTGCTCTTTCAAGACAAACAAGGAGCCAAGGTGATCTCCGATCAATTAGCCAAGGAAAAGAATTTGTTTCTCAAGGCGAGAATGATCGATCTTTTATTGGATCTTGGAAACCACGGAGGAGGTCAGGGTATTCTTGCTGTTTTAACGGACGGAGAAGAGGCGGAGCTTAGAACGAAAGCTGCTTACGCGGTAGGAAAACTCGGGGTGAACATAAACTCGGTCGAACTCACGAAAATTCTTTCCGAAGAGAAAGAGGATGCCGTTAAGTGGCAATTGATTCGATCTTTGGGAGAACTTAAGGATAAGAACGCGGTATCCGGGTTGCTTATGTTCGCGAGAAATCCCAGGGAAAAATTGAACCTGAGAATCGAGGCGGTCATCGCCATCCGGATCATCAACGACCCAGATAGTCTTTCTTCGATCTTTGAAGCTTACGTTTCCGAGAGGGAAAAGACACTTCGTATGGAATTAGAAAACACGGTGCGCGAGATACTCAACTTAAAATTCCCACCTAAAGTTCCATAAGAATTATTGAATCTAATTTTTGGAATAATTTCGGGCTTCACCTGTATTTCGAGGAAGATAAAAATATATTGTCTATTTATAGGGATTCCCGTTCGTTTTTCTTGCTTGGAAGTATGTCCGAGATTAAGATCGTGCGCATTTTTATTTGAGTTGAAAAGGATCAAACATGAAGTATCAGTTTTTGCTTACAGAACAGAGGGATAAGGTTCTTATCATCACTCTCAATCGACCTGAAAAATCCAATGCTTTGAACGTACAAATCAGGGACGAACTCGAGGACGTATTCAATACAAACGCAAAGAACGATACGGTAAAGGCGATTCTTCTCAATTCTTCGGGTAAAAACTTTTCGAGCGGTTACGATCTAGAAGAAGTCGTTCAAACGAAACTGGAATCTTTTCGTCATAGGATATTAGAATATCATTATGCGATTTATAGTTTCCCGAAACCGGTGATTACTATTTTGAGAGGTTTTGCGTCCGCCGGAGGATTTGACCTGGCTCTTTGCGGAGATTACATTATTTCAGAGAAAAAGGCGATCCTTTATAGACCCGAGATCCGATTTGGCGGTCCACCTTTGGTAACCACTCTCGCGAGAAAGATCGGACCTTCGAAAGCGCTGAGTTTGACTTTGAAGGGCGATCCGATTCGATCTTCTCAGGCATTGAGTTTAGGAATTATCGACGAGGTCTATGAAGGA
>NZ_QAJG01000016.1:55000-63871 GCF_003046425.1 Leptospira borgpetersenii serovar Javanica | reverse complement strand
CTCAAAAGAGTTTTGGCAATATCAAAATTGGAACAATACGAGGAGTTAACGATGACTACAGCGGAGAGACTCATTTCAGAAGGAATACAACAAGGTAAAATTGAAGGTAGGATCGAAGAAAAATTGGAAGTTGCCGGTAAAATGCTTAAAAAAGGGATCGATCTAAAGACCGTTTTAGAAATCACAGGATTCTCCGAAAAAACCTTGAGAGAAAATGTAATTCTCTAACGTGACATTGTAACCAGGTGTTGCCAACGATTTTGTGTAAAAGACGTTTCTCAAAACGAATCGAAATTCACTCGACCCAGAAAATGATGGAAAATTGATTCATTGCTTTTCCACAATTTTAAATCGACATGATCCATAACACTGTAAACTCAATACACTCTTGAACAGCCGCTTTTCTTTACAACAATGTTCGGTTGACTTCATTAGCATTTAGCCCTTTTTATTCCTCATTTCGTTCATCCGCAGTTTGATTTCTGTAAACTTAATTTTAGACTTGTCTAGGAGACGTTACCCTACCTCCCGATCAATATCGGGAGCAATGTAGCTTGAGTTTTTCTTTCTACCAGTGTCCTTTCTATTTTTAGTAAATTTAGATTCAAATCAACTGGGTGTATTGAAGAAAATCGATCTGTGTGGTCCAACATTGCTGTAAAGAGAAACCGCCTTGGGAAGTCTTCCAAAGGAAACCATACTGTAAGGAATTAGGATGAACTTAATGAAAAGACTCGCGGTACACATACGATCGTTTATTTGAATATTAGAGAATTCTTAAGTAAATCAAACATTGGGCAATCAATAGAGCTCCCAAAAGGAAAATCCATCTCCGTTTTGCAGAATATACGAGTTTTACCTTATCTTCCGGAAAATAAATCGCCACGAGAAGGGCGTTTATATTAGCGATCAGATAAAAGGACTCCATTTTCAAACGAAGGGGTTCGTAAAAAACGGCACCGAACATAATCAAAGAAGGAATAAAATACAAAAGAGTTTTCGGATGAAAAAAACCGGGTCTGTTTTCTTGAACGATCGCCTTTTTTCCGGAATTTTTTTCCAGTTCGGATTGAAATAGATCGGGTTCTAAAAGATTCAAAACCGGAATCAGATCTTCCTTTGTTGTAATCAAAAAACGAACGTAAGAACGGAACACGTCCCTTTCGATCGACACGATGGACTTGAGTTTCGTTTCAAGAGATTGTCCTTTAGAATTGAAAAGCCTCAGCGAATTGGAAGTCAATTCCACTTTGGCTCCTTTTAAAATCCTCAATTGCCTGGAAAAATTTCTATAAAGCAAAAATCCGAGAACCACGGAAAGAAGACCAAAGATCTTGATGAAATCGGTTCGATTTTCTTCCGGAACCTTAAGAAAATTCCAGACAATAAATACGAAATAAAGAAGAACCACGGCAATCGAGCGAAAAATCAGATTTCTTCGAAACTTACCGAAATCGTAGGGAAATTCACTCATGTTCCAAATTTCCAAAATCACTTTTTTTGAATATAGGAAACATTTGGACCCCTTCCGCAAGGATCGCATCCATTCCGCCTTCCTGGCGATCCAAGATGCAGATTCCTTGAATGACCTCGATTCCGGAATCACGCATACTACGGATCGCTTGAATCGTGGATCCCCCGGTCGTAATTACGTCGTCCACGATCACACAGCTTTTTACTTCGTGCACCGCACCTTCCACCAATTTGTTCGTTCCGTGATCCTTGGAAAATTTGCGAACGATCAAAGGATATATGTTCTTATCTTG
Organism: Leptospira borgpetersenii serovar Javanica; assembly: GCF_003046425.1. Lineage (GTDB taxonomy): Bacteria > Spirochaetota > Leptospiria > Leptospirales > Leptospiraceae > Leptospira > Leptospira borgpetersenii. The sequence goes on along the minus strand of NZ_QAJG01000016.1, from coordinate 62,105 downwards.
TTTTCTAAATTCCAAACTGATTCCGTAACAGATCGGATCGGCCCCCATTGTAAGACCACCGAAAGCCTGCGGTTTTAAAATCCCTGATTCGTCTAAATGCCGTTCTACGATAAATCTACAAAGAAGTTCCAAACGATCCGGAACAAGCGTAATTTCCTTACAGTTAAAATAATGTCTGGACTTTTTTCCGGAAGCGAGGGTAAAAGGTTGTTCCGAATAACGGTATGCATGAGTCAGAATGAGTTCTAAAAGTTTCTGTTTCATCGAAATTCTTTTTTACACGTTTTTAACCAGTGAATTTTCAGGAAAGAATCCGAAAACCCGTTTTCAATTTCGGAAAAATCGAAAAGCCCATCATTCTATCGGCATGAATCCGCATATTTTCCAACTTTGCAAACACTCCTCATCCTCCCGTCCGGCAACCAAAAGAATACAACTCTAGTTCTGCCCTAATCGTATTTCCAAGGAATTTCAAGTCTTATAAACAAGATCGTTTATCAAAATAAGTTCCAATAAAAAAACACTTTCAAAACAAATTTCAACCTGGATCCTGTAAAACATGCAACCCGTGAGGCTTACGTCCGTTTCTCTCAAAACAAGAGTATTCGATTTTACAGGAAATTTAAATAAAATCAAAAGAGTTCTCGAACAGGAAAAGAACTCGGATCTGATCTTATTTCCGGAACTTTGTATTTCAGGTTACGGATGCGAAGATTCTTTTTTCTTTCCCCGAATCTGGAAAAAATCCTGGAATTCTTTGACCGAACTTCTTCCTCTTACTAAAAATAAGATCGTAGTCGTCGGCTTACCTATATTCCAAAATCCTTATCTATTCAATTGTGCGGCCGTACTTTGCAACGGAGTCATAGCGGGAATCGTTCCCAAATCCAATCTCGCTTCCACGGGAGTGCACTACGAAAATAGATGGTTTACGAGAGGAGAAGAAACCCGAAAAAATTTTGCCGCTCCGGACGGTTCCGTAATTCCCTTCGGTTCCCTCATTTTTGAAACCGATCGGTTTTCTTTCGGAGTGGAAATTTGCGAAGATTCCTGGGTCCTACAGAAGCCTTCGATTCCACTCGCCGAAGCCGGAACCGATCTCATCCTTTCTCCGGGAGCGTCTCATTTCGCGTTCGGAAAACAGAGAATCCGCAGACGGATCTTTCAGGAAAATTCCAGAAGAGAATCGAACGTATATTTATTTTCCAATCTCTGCGGAAACGAGTCCGGAAGGTTGATTTTCGAAGGCGGCTCGATGATCGTTCAAAACGGAAAGTTAATATCGGAGTCGCAACGTCTGTTTTTCGGCGATTTTAATTTTTGTTCCAGTGAAATAGACTTTGAAACTTCCAGAGCCGATCGCGCAAAAAACTTTCGTCCTTCCAGAAACCGTTTCAACCCCAAAAAATCCTTCGAAGAAAATCGAATCCATCTCGGTCTTAAATTTCCCAAAAGAACCCCAAAGATAAATCATCCGCTTCCGGAACCTTCCATTTCTCAAGAAGAAGAATCGTATTTGGATTTTACAAGAGCAGTAGCATTAGGACTTTTTGATTATCTAATAAACTCCAAAACAAAGGGTTACACACTTTCCCTTTCCGGCGGAGCGGATAGTTCTGTCTGCGCCCTTCTTGTGACTGCCATGAAAAAAATTGCCAAACAAGAACTCGGCGAAGACTTTTTCAACTCCCAAGGAATAGAGGAAGACTCCATTCTTTCGACTCTCTATCAAGCGACCGTAAACAATTCGGACCGAACTAGATCTCTTGCAAAAGCGCTGGCCGAGGACGTCAAATCCGTTCATGGAGAACTTACGATCGACACCGAAGTTCAAAATATTTCCCAGAAAATTTCCGAGATTACGGGGATTTCTTTTAACTGGAACGAACACAATCTAGTTCTGCAGAACATACAGGCAAGAATCCGTTCTCCGATCATTTGGATGCTCGCAAATTTAAACGGACATCTTCTTCTTTCCACCGGAAACAGAAGCGAAGCAAGCGTCGGTTATACCACAATGGACGGAGATTCTTCCGGATCGGTCGCTCCTCTTGCAGGAGTTAGTAAAGAATTTATTTTGAAATGGATGCGCTTTGTTGCGGAAGGAAGGGACTCGATCCTTCCCGCATATCCTTCTGTGAAAGAGATTGTACTTTCTCCTCCAAGCGCGGAACTGAAACCCCTGGAAGACGAACAACAGGACGAAAAAGATCTAATGCCCTATCCACTTTTACAAAAAATCGAAGAGTTATTCATAGTACGAGGCGCCGGTTTTTCCGAAATCGTTCAACTTCTTTCGAAAGATTCGGAAATACAAAAATCAGTCTCCGGAGGATTGGAAGAATCCGTGCGAAAATACATCGCCCTCTTCCACAGAAATCAGTGGAAACGAGAAAGGCTTCCGCCTTCGTTTCATCTAGACGATTACGGACTAGACCCTAAATCCAGCTTCCGGTTTCCGATTCTCTCCGAAGAAAATGGATCAGGAATTTAGAATATTCTAAATTGCCATCGTGTTCCGATTATCACCGACCGTTGCATAAATATAACGTCACGAGGTCTTACAATCCGGCTTGTTGAAAAGCGTTTTCCTTATCCTTTTGAACCTGTTGGAGTTGGTTTTTGATGGAATCCTGGATGTTCTGTAATTTTTTTTCGGTCTCTTCATCTCCGGAACCTTTTTGCAAATCCACAAGATAGTTGATGATATCCATTCTATCCAGAGTTTGTTTTTCCATATGATTGTAATACAAACGGATTTGAGCCGGAGAAGCGGTTCTTGCGTAAACATTCCTTGCCGCTTCCGCAACCTGATTGTCTTCCTGTTTTTTCGCTTCCTTTTCCGCAGGGCTTAACTTTTTCGGAACGAGAGAATTGTTCGGGAAACGTTCTCGAAGCTGACTGAAACGTTCCATCTCCTCATTGGTATAAGGTTTATTCGTTTGAGGGTTGATAGGGTTATCCGCGTCAGCCGCATCCGGATCGGCCTCTTTTTGTTCTCCTTTTTCAGTCTCGACGTATTCTCCCTTCCCGGCCTTATAAAAGGAAGAATCGAAAATAGATTCGTTCGTTCTACTGCCGGAAGACCCGGAAGAAGAAGATGAACGTCCTCCTCCGCCCAATAGAAGCGCAACACTATCCGCTTCTTTACTCTTTTTTTCTTTCTCACTTGAATCTTCTGAAGAAAAAAGAATCCAAACGAGTACAACAAGCACGATTGAAATCCCGGAATAAAGAACTAATTTACGAATGCTAATCACGAGATGCTCCGAAGAAATTCGAGAAATTTTGATTGTAAGACCGCCGATCTAGGAAATTCTATCCTGAATCCGTTTCTAATTTTTAAGAAACCAAATCCTACGCAAGATAAAAATGGCTTTTCAAATTCTTCGTCCAACGTTTCTTACTCTTCTTTCCTTGATTTGGATTCTCTTAGGCTGTGGTAGAAACACGGATGTGGCACAATCCCCCTTTATATTTATTTCTCCAGTAGGGGTTCCTCAATTTTTAAGTATCGTCGCGGTAAACGAAGGAATCACGGATACGATATCAAAAGACGTAGACTTTTTATCCGAGCCGAACAACTATAAACCGGAATTTTTAGTTCGTTATTACGTGACGAATGGGGAACCTCAATTCGTAGGCTACAATCTTTACATCACAACGACGGCTCCTTCGGTTGCGGAAACTCTCGCCGCAGGAAACGTGTATTTGGAAAACGGTGTACAACCTTCCTTTCCTCATCTTTCTTCTGAAGCATCTACGAGTTCTTCTAAATTACAAACTCGCAGGATTCTCAATCAGATTCCTCCGCCGGGAGTATTTCCGTTCATTAAGTGTGAAATTTATACATTCACCATGAGAGCCCTTTTGAATAGCGGAATCTTTTCCAATCCTTCTACTCCCGTAAAGATGTGTTCTTCTTCCAGGCCCTACCTCTGCCCGGTCGGTTCCAGTTGTAATCCCTCGGAATGCAATAACGCGTCTTGCACAGCCGTAGTAAAACAAAATTGTCCAGTCGGAACACTTTGTAATCCTTGCACGATCGCCGGAGCGGAAGAGACTGGTTGCGTTTGTCCTTCCGGAGTTTCTCCTCCGGGCTGTAATCTATGAATTTAACTCCCGAACCGTTTACGGAAACTCCTCTCGAGCCGGGAACTCTTTATGTAATCTCCACCCCGATCGGAAACCTAGAAGACCTCACTTTTCGAGCGCTTAGAATCTTAAAGAATACGGATCGAATCCTCTGCGAAAATGTGGAACACTCTAAAAAACTATTCCGATCTTATTCCATCTCGACACCCGCCTCCACTCTCTACAAAGATCAATCGGAAATTCCTTATTCCGGTATATTAGAAGAATTGAAAGTGGGGAAAACGTTCGCACTTGTTTCGGACGCAGGAACTCCAGGGATCTCGGATCCGGGTTCTCATTTGATTCGAGTGGTTCGAGAGGCAGGATTTAAAATCACTCCTATTCCAGGTGCAAGTGCCCTCACTGCATTGCTCGGAATCTCCGGCTGGCAAGCCAATCCGTTTTTGTTCCTTGGATTCTTATCCGAAAAGAAAAATAAAAAAAGAAATCAACTTACTGAATGGAAAAAATTCGAAGGACTCGTTATGCTTTTTGAATCCGTTCATAGAATCGGGGACACCTTGGATGCGGTAGAAGAGGTTTTTCCGAATTCTGAATTTCTTGTTGGTAGGGAAATAACAAAAATCCACGAAGAAATCCTATATTTCTCCCCTTTTCTCTCTGAAAACCCGAAGAAATTCGTCCATAAAGGTGAATTTGTGGTTTTAATCAATACGAATCGGAAAAAAATGCTTAAAGGCTCTTCTAAATCGGCCGATAGAATTCAGTAGAGGTAACTAATCATGACTATCGATAAAATCGGTGGGATCGGTGGAAGCGGATACGAACCGAAAAGAACAACTCCGGTTAAAAAAGCTGAATCAAAAGAAACTTTCGATAATGTTTCTATTTCCGATACCGCAAAACAAAAAGCATCCGAAGCACGACTTCAAGCAGAAGTTCAAACTATAACTCGCAAAATTCTTTCTACTCCGGACGACAGCGATCGTTCCGTTAAGCTCAAAGAAATTAAGGAAAAGCTGAAAAATGGGGATTACGACAATCTGAGTTCCGACGTTTTGAATACAATCGCGGACAGAATCTCAGAAACCATGTTGGGTCAGTAAAAACCTTACGAATAAACTGATTTTTTACCTCTATCTAAATTAGAAAGTCGCTAGGTTAAGCTTCGGGAGACGACAAAGATGCCGATACTCCCTGATTGGGTTCATTACACATTTCCTCCCAAAATCCACTTTGAAACCGACTGCGGATACAAAGTGGGTAACTTCGTCAAAAACATCGGTTCAAGAACCGTGATATTTTCCACTCAGCAAGAACTGGAAAATATGGACGAACTTTCCATAATCAAAACGAGTTTAGAGAAACATATCGACGGAGTCATCCTCTATGACGATATCGTTAAGGAACCTACCTCGGAAGAATTAGATACAGCCGCTTATTTCGCCAAGATCGCAAACGCCGATTGTATCATCGGTTACGGCTCTTATGAATCAATCAGCATGGCGAAACTCATCGCCCTACTCGTCACAAACGAAATCTTCGCAAACGATATGATAAACGACAAGAAGGCAAAACTTAAAAAACCGATTCCTCTGATTTTAATTCCGACTCATCCCATTTTCGGTTTGGAATGCTCTCCCATTTCGACGCTACTTCTCGGAGACGAAAAGATTACGAAGTATTTCTCTCACGAGTTCTTATTTCCCGAATTGATCATCGCCGACCCTAAGATTTCCTCGTTTATGAGTTCTGCAGATATTTCCAAAGTAGGCGTGGGAATTTTGGCCGCGGCTGTGGATACGATTCTCTCCAAGTTTTCCACGGAATTTACGATCTCTTCCGCACTCAGAGCCATCGAACTTTTACAAAAAAACCTGATTCCTTCGATCAGGGACCCGAAAAATCTAAACTATAAAAACGGTCTCTATGCGGCGAGTCTTTTGACGGGAATCGCCCAATCCTCGAGTTCGCTCGGACTTTGTTTCGCCCTTTCATTAGCAAGTGCGAATATTACAAACTTAGATATCTTTCAATCCATGTCCATTCTACTTCCCCACGTTATGGAATACAATCTGACCTCCTCCGCAGGTAAGTATGTGATGATCGCGAGGGCCTTAGACGAGGATATCACCAACATTTCCGTAATTGAAGCGGCGATTAAGGCCGTAGAAGGTATTCGTAAAATTTTTATCGAACTAAAAATTCCCCAGAGGCTTTCAGAATACGAGGTGAGAAAAATCGACCTTCCCTCGATCGCAAACCTTGCGGCTTCGTTTCCGTTTTTGGATTCCCTTCCGAGAGAACTTCCCAAGAATGAAATCGAAACAATTCTCGTTGCGGCATTTTAAGACTCGCACAAGGCTTTTAAACTACAAGATCCGAATTCCAGGAAACTGCTTAAACTCCTTCAGAATCTGGTGGGAAATTTTCGTCTTCATGTCCCTTCTTCCTCTTATGTGAGTCAAGTAGCGAAGAGAAAAAAGAATCCCTCCGTCTTCCAAAGAAAGATAAACGATCGGAGACGTTTTTCCAAGGCGAACAAGATAATTTTTAGAAAGTTCTTGGAGAGTGTAATTAATTTCACTCTGATCGATAATCGCGTTGTTACGTATGATGCCGTTCAGAAGCTCTTCGGCTTTTTCAAAATCAGAATCGTACGGAATTTTAATTCTCATCTCGTCCCAGACGTAATCCATTTTGTCTTTCACAACGATCACTTGACGTAGAATCACAAAATGATTCGGAAAATGAACAAGGCGATTCGTTGATTGATCGGACTTAGGATCGGACGAAATTTCCATCAGTGTAAAACGATTCATTCCGATATTAATGACATCCCCCCGAACTCCATCGATCTCGATACGATCCCCCACTTCAAAACCGTTACTCCCGTGAATAAAAAACCAGCCTACAAAATTAAGGGTGATGTCTTTCAAAGAGATGACGATACCGGCGCCGGCCAATCCAATCACGGTTGGAAGATACGAAAGACCGGAAAAGACAACCG
>NZ_QAJG01000016.1:30000-50000 GCF_003046425.1 Leptospira borgpetersenii serovar Javanica | reverse complement strand
TTCGATCATTTCGATCGTAATAGGATTTTTCTTGTTTCGAAATGTGCCTCCATAATTTTCATCTGCAAAAATGTGTCGGTGTTTACTACTCAGATGCATGAAAAGAATACCGTAATAAGTTTGTTTCAAAAGTTAGAATATCGATCTTCTTCAAAAAAGCCGACAATTCCGGATTCGGCGCAATTTTGTGAGGACTTCTATCTTTACAAAAATTGTCCGTTCATTTTCGGTACCATTTTTACGCATCCAAATAGTAATTTTGTTTTCGATCAATCTCAAATCTTGATTCGAAGGACGAAAATCGAAGCTAAAAAATCCCACCTTTCAAAAGTGTTCCTCCGACCCTCGGGAGATTTTTTAGGATCTCATTTCGAGTATTTTCTTCTTTAGAATTTTCTAAGTCGTAGAACCGAATGAATCATAGGATATCTTTGTAATTTTTTTCATTTTATTGGTACTATGAAATGTCTTCTGGAACCGTATTTAGTAGGAGACAACAAATGCAAAGAATCTTTCCAAACGCTTCCACAGAATTTCGAGGTAAATCCCAAAAAAATACAGCGCCTTCGGATTTGTTGATCCCGGCTCATTTGAATCAGTTTATACAAATACAAATCAAAAAGCATAAAAATTTAAAGAACTACTTTCATTATTTAATACTTAAATTTCAAAAAAGAAATTTATTTTATAAATTCACAGATACTGCTTTCAGAAAGACACTTTATCAATCAAAAAATCTACAGCTTATCCGTTATTCTTTTCGTCCCGATCACCAAGATTGGTATGAAGCAAAATTTGCGGGATTCTATTTTGGTATTTCAGTTTGTAAGTTTTTTTCTCGACTCATCGATTTGGATAGAAAGGAAGATTCGCAATTTAAGAATTTAGCAGATGAACTTATTAAGTTAGGAAAACAAAAAACCCCTTTTCACTTTTACTTTACGATTTTTTCCGACCAAAAATCGATTTTGAAAAAACTCGTGTACGGAAAAAATTTCGAGTTGAGTAGCGCATAATTCTCCATTTTTTTATCGGAAAAACCGATAGTACAAGGAGAAATGGATGTCTCTTTAGAAGAAAAACTGAATCAAATCGAAATAAGTTTCAGAAACTATATTCTAATCCTAGATTTCCTCATTAGAGAAACCAGAACGGAGCTTTCCGAAAATCGGGCGAAGAGAGAGATTTGGCAAGAACATCACCAAAACTGGAAACAAAGTAGTAAAGTTTTCAAAAATGTTTCCTTTTAAGATCAAGAAATTTTTAGTGGAACAAGCCTTAATAGGGATTTTAAGAATTTATCTGACTTTCAATTTCAAGAAAGCATAAATCTTCCTTATGACTTAACGTCCAGGAAATCTCTTCTTTAATCAACTCCCAAACAAGCTTAGCTAATACTTTCAGTGCAGAGTTATTCCCGAGTCTTTGGTAAAAAATTCTTGAAATTATGTCTCTTTCAATTGCCTATAGAAGATAGGGACGAAATTAAGAATGCATTTTCTTCGACTTTTTATTATTGTAATCTTTATCTCTATTGCATCCTCTTTGAATTCCGACGGACTTCCGAACTTTTCTATCCAGGAAAAGGAGGCAAAAACACAATTTGCGAGAGGATTCTCTTATTTTAATAACTCACAGTATTCATCCTCACGAGAAAGCTTTTTAAAAGCGCTTTCAATTAAGAACGACTTTACATTAGCCCGACTCCTCCTCTCGAACTCATATTATCTCTCCGGCGACTGGCCTGAGAGTATGTCGGAATTAGAACAAATAGAAGGGATTACAGGTCTCAATCAAATTCAAAAAGCAAGATTAGATGCCCTTAGGATCAATTTAGCCGGCGGAAGCCAAGATTTGGCGGTCCGTTATTATTCCTCAATCTTAGGTGATGACCTCCGACGTTTCAGATTTCGAAATCCATCCGATGTAGCCGTCGACGATGACGGATTCCTTTATGTTCTTTCTTTTGACACAGCAAACGTAGTAAAGTTTGACCCGAATGGTAACCCGGTGGATAACTTCAAAGGTTCCTTAGGTCGGAATTTATCAGGTCCCTTATTTTTCTCATTGAGAGGAAATTCAATTTTTGTGACCGATTTTAAAGCTGATAAGATTTATGAGTTCAATACAAAAGGTGAATACCGCAACCGATTCGGAAATTCAGGAAAAGGAAATGGAGAATTTCATGGGCCAACCGGAATATTCTTCACAAAAAATGGATATCTCTATGTCTCTGATTCCGGAAATAATCGGCTTCAAAAATTAAAAACAGATGGGACTTTCATTCAAGAAATCGGGGTGGGAATTCTACGCAACCCGTCCGGACTCAAAGTAAATTCCCAAGGGGAGATTTATGTGGCCGATCGCGGAAATTCTAGAATCGCCGTATTCGATTCGGAAGGTAATTTTCTCAGAGAAATTACGAATCCAAATATCCTATTATCTCCCCGCAATCTAACAATTCGAAAAAACGAAATTTATATCTCGGACGAAAAGTCGGGACTCATCATTTACAATACCGTAGACAATTCTTGGAGATTATTAGATTCCTTTCGAGATTCAAAAAACATAGTACGAAAACTAAACCAACCTTTCTCTTCAACCTTTGATTATACCGGGACACAATTCATTGCGGATTTCAATCGACACCGAGTGGAAATTTTCAGCCCCTCCAATCAATTATCTTCCAACATGGATATCGTATTAGAAAAAGTTTTAAATCAAGAATATCCGGATATTTCCGTATTTCTCCGCATAAGAGATCGATCAGGACGAGATATCAAGGCGATACCAAGAAACTCCTTTAAAGTTTATGAATATGGAAATCTTTCCCCATTGATCGGACTTGCAAATATGCAACAGTTTAACAATCGGATCTCGGTATCCCTCGTTTATGAAAATACTCCCGAAGTTAAATCTGCTTATCCGATATTCGAAAAATCCCTAAGACCTCTTCTAACTTCGCTTAGACAATACGACGGAATAGAAGTACTTCGTTCCGGTACAGAATTGATCAAAACTTCTGATTTCAATCATTCAATGTATGAGATTTTTAAAATATTAAGGACATCTCCTAGTGATTCGAGTTCTAAGACCGGGAAAGCGATTTACAGAGGAATATCCGATTTACTCGGTCGTCTTGGGCCGAGAATCGTTTTGGTATTGATCTCAGGGAATTCTTATCCGGATTCATTTACCCAGATTTCACCGGAAAAAATTATCCGCTATTCCAAAGCACATTCGATTCCCATATATTTCTTATCGCTTTCGGATACCGGATCTGCAGTTGAAACATATAAGACGATTGCAGCTTCCACCGGAGGAAAATTCATTTTAATTCCGGGTGAAGGATTAGAAAAAAACCTTTACAACTCCTTTTTATCTCATAAGGACAGACGTTATATCGTTTCCTTCAAAAGTAGAATCAACGTGGATAAAAAAGATTTCTATATCCCCTTGATCATAGAAGCGAATTTTAGAAACACATCCGGCAAAGCTGAAGCAGGATTCTTTACAAAATGATTCTAAGTTTTTTACAAAGACATTCCCTTGGCGCCTTAGTCCTATTTTTATTCATTAGACCGATTTCTTCCGAGAATACGATTCAAAAAATTCAGGAAGGGGAAACCTTTCTCAAAGCCCGCAATTACGCCGCGGCCTATCAATCCTTTTCCGAAGCGTCCCGTTCTAATCCCATGTCGACCCGTTCTTCACTTGGACTCGCGGAAGCGGCAAAACATCTTCATAAAGATAAGGAATCCTTCGATGCATACAACAAAGTTCTCGCACTCGAACCGGAAAATAAAACCGCAATCAAAGGAGCGGCCTTAGCTTACGCCCGTAAAAAAGAATATCAAAATTCCTTAAACCTCTTAAAACCTTCCTTGGAAATCGACCCTTTCGATCCGGTTTTAGCTCCGATTCAAATCCAAATTCTTTTGGAAATGGGAAACTACGAATCCGCTCTCAGAAAGCTGGAAATCTCTAAGTCCAAATTTCAAAACTCAAAAGAAATTCAAATTTTAGAGGCGAAAGTAAACGGTAAAACCGGCAACTTTTCCAAATCGTATCATCTTTGGAACACGGTTCTCGCATCCTCTTCGGATGATCCTGATTTATTCTTCAACATAGCTTCGTTATTGATTGATTGGTCCCAAAAAAATTCCGATCAAGAGAGAAAACAAAAATTGGAAATGGCGTCGGAAAAGTTAGAAAGAGCGATTTCCTTATATCCCGATTTTGAAGAAGCGATCGATTCACTTGTAAGAATTAAAATCTGGCAGGGAGACTTTTCATCCGCGGCTTCACTTTCTCGCAAACTTGTTTCTCTTTACCCTCAAAACCCTTTGTATCTCTATTTGAAAGCGTTTACCGAAGAAAAAGGGATGAACAAAGATTTTTCCGCAAAAGACGCGTTAACCGAAATATTAAGACTAGACGACTTAGATTCGATATCGAGGCAAAAAGCGGAGTCAGTCGCATTGAATCATTTTCCGGAAAATCATTCTTTTCGAAGAAAACTCGGAGAGTATAGAATGCAACGCTTTCATTCCTCTAAAAATTCCCTTTTATACGATATGGCTTCTCATCATCTTGCTGCCGCAAGGGAACTAATTCCTGGTCAACCGGAAGTTCAATTTCAAACATTATCCGAATACAAAAGGACCGGATTTTTTGCACGTTATTTCAATCTCCTTTTATTTTTGAGAAAGAAATATCCGGAAAATCAAAAATATCAGTACAAAATCGAAAATCTTCTGAACTCGATGAAACAATCAATTGCCTATAAGGAAGGATTACTCGAAATCACAGGCGACAATCTCGTGGAGAACTACGGAAGAACCCCACCTGTTCTTTTATTGTTCGATCTCTCCGATAAATCTTATTTGGGCGATTATCCGGATCTTGCGCTCTTAGTTTCCTCTTCCGTGCGTAGAAATCTTTCTTTAAATCCTACCGTTTCTCTTTCAGAGATTTTAGAATCCATTAGAAATAATCCGACTTCCTTCGATATAAAAGCCGATCCTTATACGGAAATTTTACCCTACACAGAATCCACCCTTCTCAAAATCAAGGACTCCGCAAAGAATGGGGTTAAACCTAGATTTATAGTTTATGGTTCTTTAAAATACGAAAATCATTCATTGTATATAGACTGGACGATTAAAGATTCTAAACACGAAAAAATCCTTTCCGCATTTAGAGTATTCTCGAAAGGGAGGGATTTTATTCCGGAGGCGGTAGCAAGATCCGTCTCTAAAATTGCAGCGGCGATCCCTCCTAGCGGTTCCATCTTAAAAGTAAAAGACGAAGACGTCATCATCAATGTCGGAATTCTAGATGGTTTAAAAAAAGGTAGTAAGATTCAAATCTACAATACCTCCGGAAAATCCGGAGAAGCTACGATTGAAGAAATCGATTACTTTCTTTCCAGAGCCGTTCCGGATAACGGAAACAAAGGCTTAAAATCGATTTCCGAAGGTGACCGAGTATTCTGGCAACGTTAATCATTGTGAACCGGAAAGTTGCTAAAATAATCCGATATTTTTTCCGCAATCGAACTTCTATGAACCTTATTATTCCGATTCAATCCCATTGACAGAATATAAAATCAGAGCAAAAAATGATTTCGCAAACTGACTTTTTTGGTTCCTTTTCAATAAAGCAAAAACCATATCGGAAATATCATTACTTGAACCTTAGAAACATTTCGGTAGTAGATTCGTTAATTCGAAATGAAGCTTCGCCCGCATTTTTATCTGAATAGTTCCTATAAAATTCTAGTTTACCGCCAGAGATTCAAAATTGTTCCCTATTTTCTTTAACTCAAATTGCAGAACCTAACTCCTCTTTGAGTTTTCTGGCCTCTTCGAAATCGGGTTTGATCAATATCGCACGATGTAAATACTGAAGGGATCTTTCGGGACGATTCCAAATTTTATACAGAGTGGCAAGATTATAGAGTGAAATGTGAGGTGCATCGTTCAATTCACAGCGTAAGGATTTCTTAAGCCAATACACCGCCTCGATTTCCTTTCCCGCTCTTAAAAGTATAATTCCGATTTCATTGCAAGGGTTTCCGTAATTCGGATTCAATTCCACAGATTTATAAAAATGTGTAAGCCCTTTTTCCGAATTCCCCCTCTGATTTTCGAGAAGCCCCAAAAAGAAATAAGCCTCGTGGCTCTCCTCGCCCTCCAAAGTAAGTTTGAACAAATACTCTGCTCTGTCTGAATCACCTTTTTTATAAAAATATTTCGCCGCTTCTAAAAAATCCGAAGGAGTAATGTTTTCCAATTCCTTAACCCGTTTTTATTTTTATTTTCGGTTTGGAATGGTCACGGCTTGATTAAGTTTTTTTTCAATACATCTGCTACACTCTCCGCGATCGATGCCCCATCCAACCTATACGCTTGGATAATTTCTTTCCTTTCTCCGTGATGTATCGGCTCCGGCGGAAATCCGAACGTTTTGACATATTTCGATAAATTTTCAGGAAGAATCCTATTGAGCAGATATCCGGAAGCTCCAGCGTCGACATAACTTTCGTCTATTATCACAAAACGTCTCACATTAGATAATTCTTCGTTGAGCGTTTCCACTCCAAGTGGTCGTAACCATATGAGATCGATGAGGGTTACGCTGAAGCCCGCACTTTCCAGAATTTCGGTCGCTTTTTTGGCTTCGTCGATCATGGATCCGATCGATAAAAGAGCAAGATCCGTTCCTCTTTTGAGAACTCGAAATGTTCCAGGTCGAAAATCAACTTCTTTGTAAAAATCCAAAGTCTTCAAGTCCACATTCGCCTTCGGGAATCGAATTGCAATCGGAGCCTTGTCGTACACTTCCATCCATCGAAGTGAATCGATCATGTCCTGTCCGTTAGACGGAACAAATACATCCATGTTCGGCAAACCGAGCAGATATCCTAAATCGAAAAGTCCTTGGTGCGTTTCCCCGTCCGGCCCCACACACCCCGCACGATCAATCACAAACCGAACAGGTAGATTCATCAATGATACATCCTGGACGAGCTGATCTATTGCCCTCGTTAAAAACGTCGAGTAAATGCACATATAAGGAATGATACTTCCGTTCGTCATCGCTCCGGCAAACGCTACGGAATGTTGCTCTGCTATCCCTACATCAAAAAGGTGGTCAGGATATTTTTCGGCGTATTCTTTTAATCCACTTCCTTCGATCATCGCCGGTGTGATTGCCGCAATCTTAGGATTTGCTTCCGTTAAAATCGACAACATCCTTCCTACAATCTTACTGTATGCGATCTTGGAAGTATCTCCACTGTCCATCGCTCCGTCCTCTTTTCGAAACGGCGTTACTCCGTGATACTTGATCGGATCCCTCTCCGCCGGATCGTATCCTTTCCCCTTTTGCGTGATTAGGTGAAGTAATATAGGTCCCTTCATTTTTTTTACTTTTGCGAGCATGTTCACGAGTCGAATCACGTCATGCCCGTCTTCAGGCCCGATATATCCGAATCCCAAATCCTCGAATAGTCCACCCGGCGTTAGAACGTCTTTGAACCCCTTCTCCACTTTTTTGAAAAATCTCTCGGCCGCGGGCCCAACGATAGGTAACCACTTTAAGAAAGTGTAAAATACTCTCTTCCAGTGATTGTAAAAATGAGATGTTATGATGTTGTTGAGGTAGTTGGAAATGGAACCCACATTTTTCGAGATTGACATGTAATTATCGTTTAAGATTACTATCATGTCCTTCTTTAAATGACCGGCGTGATTCATTGCTTCGAGTGCCATTCCTGTTGCAATCGACGCGTCTCCGATAATGGCAACTACACTGTAATCCTCTCCCTTTGTTAGATCCCGGGCAGCGGCTTCTCCGAGCGCTTGCGATATCGAAGTTCCCGCATGCCCTGTGTTATAAAGGTCATAAGGAGATTCCTCCCTTTTCGGAAACCCGGAAAGTCCGTTAAACTTTCGTACGGTTTTGAGTCTGTCTTTTCTTCCCGTGAGAATCTTATGCGGATACGTTTGGTGGCCCACGTCCCAGATCAATCGATCCTTTGGTGTGTCGAATACGTAGTGAAGCGCTACCGTTAGCTCCACGACTCCCAGATTACTTGCAAAATGCCCGCCTACTCCCGATAGAGTATCGATGATGTAATTCCGAACCTCTTTACAGACCTGCGGAAGTTTTTCCAACGGTATGTTTCTGAGATCGGCTGGATAATCAATCTTATCCAGCAGAGTTGATTCCTGTTGCATGAAAACTTTCTATAATTTTATTAATTTTTCAATTCACCTGCAAAGGTTTTCTTAATAGTTTCAGGTCTTCCTCGTTCACTAAATCCAATAATTCGTAGATTCGTACGGGCTGAGTCTTTCCTTTCACTTTAATCAAGTCCAGTTCTCTTGCGATGACCCTGTCCTTTACCTTCTCATAAGTGTACTCGGAGATAATAATATGGGTTCCGTATTCCTTATTCGTTCCTTCCAATCTGGATCCCAAATTGATCGTATCTCCCATACAGGTGTAATCCATCCTGTGAGAACTGCCCATGTTTCCTACAACTGCAGGTCCGGAATTGAGTCCGATTCCGATATCCATTTGGGGCAGATCCAAACTCCTCCATTCTTCCTTCAAAGTGGCGAGTCTTCTCATCTGTGCAAGCCCGGCCGCACATCCATAGTAAGCATGATCTTCTAACGGCACAGGAGCCCCCCAAAATGCCATGATCGCATCCCCCATGTATTTATCAATCGTTCCCTTAAATTCAATGATGATCTCCGTCATCTCGGATAGGTATTGATTCAAAAATTGAACCAGTTCTTCCGGTCCCATTTTTTCCGACATTGTCGTAAATCCTCGGATATCGGAGAAAAAAATCGTAATGTCTCGTTTGGATCCTCCAAGATTCAAATTGTCCGGATTTTTGAGTAGCTCATCCACAATGTCCTTCGATACAAACTTGGAGAACGTACTTCGTATATATTTTACATTTTCCTCCTCCGTTAAAATCCTAAACCCGATCAGTCCGATAAAAATAAACAACTGCTCCAATATCACAGTCGGATATAAGTGCACCAAGTTAAGTTCGGAAAAATTCACGAGCGTTCCGATTGAATAAAGGAGCGCAGTCACTAAAAAAAACAGAAACGCCAACCAGGTTTTTAATCGAGGTTGTACAAATCCTCCTAATATTCCCACAAGGATTAAGATCAGAAATTCCCCCCATAACGGAAGCTCAAAAAGAAAATCTTGGTTGAGAATCGTGTTGATCGAAGCTGCATGGTGTTCGATCCCGGACATATCTCCAAATGGTGATAAATGCGTATCCTTTGCCGCTCCCGCTCCCGTGGCGTAATACATCGCAACGAGAAAAATCGTGTTTTGAAATTGAGACGCGGTTTCCTCGTTCCACTCCGTCGCCGCTTCGAAAATTTCATGCGCTCGGAACGAATAAAGCCCTCCCGGAAAATTGATCTGCATCTGCCCGTCTTTATCTATCGGAATCTTGATCTCACGCTCTTCATTCGGTCGATTCATGATGTCCTTAGTTTCCATCTTCAAAGTTTTACGGTTGAAGCTCGTCAAGGTCTTTTGCGGGATATTCTTGATCTTGACGTATCTGCCCATCACAACCTCTACGTCCCTCTTCACATCCACACCGAGATAATTACACGCTATGATTAAGTCAATAGACGGATAATATTCCGTTTCCCTTAAAGGCCCAGAATTCAATAATTTCGCGACAAGCGGCATTCTTCGATTGAGCCCGCTTTCATCTTTTTTTATATTCGCGAATCCTAATCCAGATGCCTTCTCAGCCACAGGCTCTATCGGAGGCTGAGGAAATTTCAACCAAGATGTTCCGACA
Organism: Leptospira borgpetersenii serovar Javanica; assembly: GCF_003046425.1. Classification (GTDB taxonomy): domain Bacteria; phylum Spirochaetota; class Leptospiria; order Leptospirales; family Leptospiraceae; genus Leptospira; species Leptospira borgpetersenii. The sequence goes on along the minus strand of NZ_QAJG01000016.1, from coordinate 40,141 downwards.
TCCTCCGGATCTTCCACATTTTCTAATTTGAACTTTCTTAGCACATCGATCCGTTTTTCCAAATTTAAGATGGAACTTTTGGATTCTAAACTCGTCTCCATCGGATAGTCAAACATGACCTGCGGATTTTTCGCCAAGGCTTCGGCCATTTCTTCTGTTTGTCCCGACTTATAGTCTACGAAGAAAATATCGAACATCAACTGATTGGACGTATTCTTAAATATGTCTATGATGTTTGCATAATATTTCCAAGGCAAAGGCCATCTTCCTTGCAATTTCTCCAAGGAAGTGGTCGTAATTCCAATGACCTGTATGTCCTGCCTCGCCCCAGGCGGTGGATTGTAACGTGTATATTCAATCGTTCCTTCTTCGGATTCTTTTTCGCTCTTGTTCACCCCGGATCTGAGCAATGTAAATCTCCAAGACACGGAGGATTCTTCTAACTCAGATAGAGGCGTAAAAACCTGATATAAGAAAAACATAGAAAACGAAACCACCATCGAAAGCCATACACTTCCGGACTTTTGTTTATCTGAAGTGTTAACCTCTATGAACTTATAGATCGGATACGAACTGATCAATAACAACACAAACCCTCCAAGCAAGAATTCTGTGTTGTGAGAATAGCTCGGAAAAAATGCGGTAAATGTTATGAAAACAATCCCCATTCCCCCCAGTATTATCGAAATTACGTGGAATGGAGTGATTTTAAATTTGATTTCGCTCATGCGCCCTCCGACCTTGATCGGGGATCAGTATCCTCATCCGTCAGAGTTTCGTCAATATTTTCCAGACTTTGTCGCTCACTCTATCTTTGTTTTCACTTTTTACTCCGTTTCACTTTCCACACACATTCATCTCGGAACCGTTCCGGTTATGAAGCATTCTTCTTTAAAATCCGGATTTTCGTTTTGCCCGATTCGTAAATCTGGCAACCTTTGCTCATTTTTAATTCCAGAAAACCTAGTTCGAACCAACCAGCTTCAACCGAAAATTCTCCGAAAAACCCTACACTCTCTTTTATCGCGTTGGGATGAAACCTTGATTCGAAAACGTTTTTTGGGGAAAAGACTGGCTTACGCGAGATATCAGGAGAAAAATCTGAATCTACAAAAAATGAACTTTCGCCCTTTCGAAGAGGATTGGTGCAAACTGGGAATCCTTGCTTGGGGATTGGGGATTTCTCGATGTCTGCTATTTTCTGTATTGTTAGAATGGTCAATAGAAAGGCCCCCTAAAAAAACAAAATCCTATGGAGCTCCAACAATTTTGAGGATTACCAGAGAAATTCACTTTTCACAAAAACTTCTACGGAGTCAAATTCAGCTGGGAAGGGCACACCCAATTTAAAAACCCTTTTCTTCTCCAATTCACAGACAAAAAATCCCTCAGGGAAACGCACATAGCTTCTCATTTCATAGAAGCACGAATTTCCGATGCATACGTAAAAAGTTTACTTATGCAAACTTCCCGATTGGAGCCACTCTCTTCGATGATTTTTTGTACGGCAGAACCGATAATCACCCCATTCGCGTAAGTCGAAATTTCCTTAGCCTGGTCCGCAGTGGAAATTCCGAACCCCGCGCAAACCGGGAGGCCGACCTTGTTACGCACCATTTGAATCCGTTCTTTCAAACCGACCGCGAGAGCACGACGTTCCCCGGTGACACCGTAGGAAGTCACATAATAGATAAAACCGGATGCAAAAGATTTCATAGATTGAATCCGATCGATAGTAGTTGCAGGAGTTACAAGATGAATGAAATCGATCTTTTTTCGTTCAAGTTGAGAAAAAAACTCTTCTGCTTCCGAGGTATCAAACGGAAGGTCCGGGATAATCAAACCTTGGATCCCCGAATTTTTTGCACTCTCCGTAAAAGCTTCCAAACCCATAGAATAAAGCGGATTAAAATACGTTAAATACACGAGAGGAGTTTCTGGATGTAATTTATGAATTTCTGCGGTGATTTCTAAAATTTTTTTCATGGAAAAAGGATAAGCCAACGCTCGTTTAAAGGCTTTTTGAATCACCGGGCCATCCGCGACCGGATCGGAAAATGGAATTCCCAATTCTAAAATTCCAGCACCACCTCGAATCAGAGCGTCCGCCCAAGAAATACAGGACTCGTAGTCCGGATCTCCCAAGGAGATATAAGGAATGAAAACGCTTTTATCGGAGGAAAAAACGGAAGAAATAGCACTCAAGAAAATTCTCCTTTTCTAAGCCTTGCAACCTCGGCAACATCCTTATCTCCTCTTCCGGAAAGGCAGATGAGAATGTCTTCTTTTTTCCCCATCGATTTCGCCAGATCTTTTGCAAAACGAAACGCATGAGCAGTTTCTAATGCAGGAATGATTCCTTCGATCTGACATATCTCGAGAAAAGCATCTAAAGCACCATCATCATCCACGTTCACGTAAGTCACTCTCCCGCTTTTGTGAAAATAAGCGTGCTCCGGACCGACCCCAGGATAATCCAAACCTGCAGACACGGAATGTGCCGGGACGATTTGTCCGAATTCATCTTGGATCACCAACGTTTTGGTTCCATGTAAAAACCCGGTTCTACCGAATTGGATTGTTGCAGAATGATGTCCAGGTTCGGTAGAATAACCTCCGGCTTCTACGCCAAAAAGTTTCACCTTCTTATCCCTTAAGAAACCGTAGAACATACCGATCGCGTTCGAACCACCGCCGACACAGGCGATCACAGCGTTTGGAAGTTTACCGTTCACTTTTTTAAATTGTTTTCTGGATTCGATACCGATTACCGATTGAAAGTCTCTTACGATAGTAGGAAACGGATGAGGACCGATGGAAGAACCAACGATATAATGTGTATTAGAAACGTTTAATGCCCAGTCGCGCATTGCTTCGCTAGTCGCGTCTTTGAGAGTTGCGGTTCCGCTCGAAACACCTACGACTTTGGCGCCCATCATTCTCATCCGGATCGCGTTGAGTTCCTGGCGACGAAGATCCTCTTCTCCCATATAAACGACTGTTTCCATCTGAAACATCGCACCCACGGTCGCGGTCGCAACCCCGTGTTGCCCCGCTCCGGTTTCCGCAATAATTCGAGTTTTGCCCATCGCCTTTGCGATCAACACTTGCCCGATCGTATTGTTGATCTTATGAGCGCCTGTATGATTCAAATCTTCTCGTTTGAGCCAGATTCTCGCACCGTCCCAGACCTTAGTGAGACGTTCCGCGTATGTAAGCGGAGAAGGTCTTCCGATATAATTCTTACGATAATATTCGAGTTCTTTTTTGAAGTGTTTATTTTTCTTGAGCTTTTTGTATGTGGTCTCAAGTTCCACAAGAGCGTCGTGAAGGATTTCAGGAGAATAGCGACCGCCGAATTCTCCGAAGTAACCTTCTTTTGGGGAATGACGTACTTTACCCATAACTACTCCAATTCTACAAAGAGTTTTTGACGCAGAGATTCTACCCTTGCGATTAAATTCTCGAATCCGGCAAAAACAAAAGATTCTTCCTTGTCAGTTTTGCGGTTGTAGATCGAAATCTCTCCGTTTTCGAAGAATTTTTTACCGATCGTGACTCGGATCGGAAATCCGATCAGTTCGGAATCCTTGAGTTTGAAGCCCGGTCCCACGTCACGGTCGTCCCAGAATACTTCTAAGTTTTCGTTCTTTAGAACATTATAAAATTCTTCCGCTTTGGAATATTGCTCCTCGCCTTTGGTGATGCTCACAAGAGTCACTTCGAAAGGTGCGATGCTGATCGGCCAAAAGATCCCTTTCTCGTCGTTGCGTTGTTCGATGACGGTCGCCATGGTTCTATTAACACCGATCCCGTAACAACCCATCGTAAGCGTTCTGGCTTTTCCGTTTTGATCAAGGACTTGAATCCCGAACGCCTTTGTGTATTTTTCGCCGAGTTTGAATATATGACCAACCTCGATCCCTTTTTCGGCCTTTAAAGGAGCGTTGCAATTCGGACAAAGATCCCCTTCTCTTGCTAATGCAACATCGGCGAACTCCGGAAGACCGGAAACTTCCTTTTCGAGAACGAAACCTTGTGTGTGAAAGTCCTCTTTGTTGGAACCGACCACATATGGAAAATCCTTTTGCAGGGAACGGTCATACAACACTTTCACTTTATCGTTCGGTGCGACGGGTGCGATAAAACCGGGAACGAGTCCGAGTTCGCGGATTTCCGCGTCAGTCATCGGCTCGGAATCCACGATTCTCAGCAAAGAATGAAGTTTGTGAAGATTGAGTTCGAGATCCCCGCGCAAATAAACGAGAATCTTTTTCTTTTCCGATTTGAGCGCGGCGGCCTTGATCGTCGTCGACTCGGGGATTCCCAAAAAAGCGCTGACCTCGGCGATCGTCTTTTTGCCCGGAGTGGAGATTTCTTTCTTCTCGACGGACGCCGAAGATACATTCTCTTTTTTTAATACAAGGGGGGTCTTTTCGCTGTTGGAACTGTATCCGCAGGAATTACATAAAAGCAACGTTTCTTCTCCAATTGGAGAAACCACCATAAATTCCTCCGAAGCGGAACCGCCCATACTTCCGGAATCAGCCTGCACGGGAATCGTCTTGAGACCGCAGCGATCGAAAATCTTTCTATAAGCGGCCCGCATCGATTGATACGTTTCGTCGAGAGAAACATCGTCGATATGAAAGGAATATGCATCTTTCATAATAAACTCCCTCGAACGAATCACACCGAAACGAGGACGAATTTCGTCCCGGAACTTAGTTTGGATCTGATAGACATTGAGCGGAAGATCCTTATATGATTTCAAAAGAGGTTTTAATAAAAAACTGAAAGACTCCTCGTGTGTGGGGCCGAGGGCATAAGAAAGATCATGTCTGTCTTTGATACGAAACATTTCTTTTCCCATCGCGGTCCACCGACCGCTTTGTTCCCAGAAATCCGAAGGAGTTAAAATCGGAAGATCGAACTCCAAAGCTCCCGTTTTGTTCATCTCTTCACGAATGATCTGTGTGATCTTTTGGAGAACTTTGAGTCCGAGTGGAAGATAAAAGTAAAGACCTGCGGAGGACTTGCGCGCAAGACCAGCGCGGATCATAAGACGATGGGACGCGACGACCGCATCCGAGGGATTTTCCTTTTCTGTAGGAAGAATATATTTCGATGCTTTCATGCGTTTAGAAAATTCGCATTACATCGTTGAAAGTGACATAGAGTCCGAGTCCGAGTAAAAACAAAAATCCGATTCGGAAGATGGACTCGATTACTCTACCGGGAAGAGGTCTTCCGGTAATCGCTTCATACGCATATAATACGATATGCCCACCGTCCGCCATGGGAATGGGAAGTAAATTCATAATCATCAAAGCGATCGAGATCCTAGCAACGAATTCCAAATACGTCTCCCAACCGATTTCCAAGCTGATTCCCGCATACGACACAATTCCCACAGGCCCGGAAAGACTATCCTTTACGGAAAGAATCCCTGAAAACAACATCCCGATTCCTTTAAGAGTGATTTCCACATTTTCATAAACGTCTTTTCCGGCGACGATGAAAGATTCCAAAAAACCGAGTTCCCTCTGCATCGGTTCCGGATTGAATTTCATATTGGGCCTAAACCCGAGAAGCCCGATTGGACGGACTTTCGGCTCGGCTTCCAATTTAAGATTTCCCATATCGACCGTAACGGTTTTTCCGTTCTTCGTTTTAATATAAGCGAGAAGTTCTTCAAAACTAGGAAACGTTTTTCCGTCCACTGCCAGATTGAGAAGTTTCTGGCCGAGTTCGGGATCGTAACTCGCAAACTGGTAGGATTCCAAATTCAACTCAGGAAATTTCTGATCCCGAATATTCCCAAATTCTAATATATTAGCCCCTAAAACGGGAATTTCCACGGAAACAATTTCTGTGGACCAAGGATTTACGAGAGGATATGTTTTTCGATCTACAACAATCGTCACGGTTCGGCCTTGATATTCCCCAAGAATTTTTTGAAGTTCCCCCACGGTAGAAACTGCCTTGCCGTTCACGGTCTGAATCACGTCTCCGTCGTTCAGATAATTCAATGCTCTAGAACGAAGTAGATTTTCCTTCTCCTCTCTTTCCTTTTCGAGCAGAACTTCGGCGGGAATATCCCTTCCCTCGACAGCCTTTTTCAAACGTTCCTGGTAGTAATTTTCCGCTTCGTGAGATCTATCCAAACGAGAAGATAACCAATGTTGAAACTGTTCCGGATAGCCGAACGTCGCAACGACCCTTCTTTCTCCGAAGGGTTCCACGCCAATAGTCGGAATCCCGGAAGAGCGTTTCGGATTATAAACGATCCTGGGAATCACATTCCATTCCATCTTTTGCCCTTCGCGCTCACCCAAAATTTTGAGAGAGTTTCCGGAAGACAATCCTACGTTAGTCACTATGTCTTCAAATTTTTCGATTTTGTTTCCGTCTATATTTAGGATACGATCCCCCGTTCTGAGACCCGATTGGTATGCGGCGGAAAATTCCTGATCGGCCGGATCGATAAAAATCCGGTTTCCCGGAGGATTGTGACCTAGAAAATTTAAAATTAATAATATTCCGAATCCCAAAAATAAGTTAAAAAGAGGACCTCCGAGCACCGGAATCATTCTCTTCAAAGGAGGAGTGGAAAGAAGTTCACCGGGTTCTCCTTTCACTTCTCCGCCGTAGTCGTCTCCTTTAAATAAAACGTATCCTCCGACGGGAATCGCGGTGATCTGATACGTGGTATCTCCCACTTTTTTCTTCCAGATCCCTCTTCCGTAACCGATCGAAAAAATTCTAGCCTTAACTCCTACGAGCATTCCACAAAGAAGATGACCCAACTCGTGAATAAAAATAGAAATAGCCAGCATAAACACTGCGCCTAATATCATGATTAACATGCGGACACCACCTTCTTTCCTTTCAGATTTTGAACGGTCTCACGGGCAACCCGGTCTGCTTCCTCGTAACCTTCCAAAGTCGTAGGATACGTAATTACAATTGCATCTAACGTTTCCGAAATATAGTTCGGAATTTCCACGAAACGGATCTCATCTTTTAAAAACAATCCTACGGCGACCTCGTTGGCCGCGTTAAAAATGCAAGGAGCCGTCCCCCCCGCCTTACCCGCCTCAAACGCTAATCCAAGTCCCGGATATCGTTTTAAATCCGGCTCCCAAAATTCCAGTTTTCCCCAATCCTTAGCGGAATAGGACCGAAGCGACTTAGGAACCGGTTCCGGATGAAAGAGAGAATGTGCAATCGGAAAAATCATATCCGGGTAAGAAGCATAAACGAACGAAGCACCATCTTTTAATTCCACGATACCGTGCGCGATACTCTGAGGATGAATCACGACTCCGATGCGCTCGTAAGGAACTCCGAACAAAAAATGAGCTTCGATGACTTCGAGTCCTTTGTTAATCATACCATTGGAATCCACGGTGATCTTAGGTCCCATGTTCCAAGTAGGATGATGAAGCGCTTGTTCTTTCGTAATATACGCAAGTTGTTCTACGGATAAATCCCGGAACGAACCGCCCGACGCCGTTAGAACGATCTTCTCCACAGAGTCGCGGTTCAAAGATTCCAAAAGTTGAAAGAGAGCATTATGCTCCGAATCGACTGGAACCACTTTGGTTTTATGTTTTGCAATCAAAGAATTGACGAGCGGGCCAAATGTGACTAATGTTTCTTTATTCGCGATTCCTAATCTTTTACCGGAAGTGATCGCGGCGATCGTCGGACGTAAACCCACGGAACCTACGATAGCAGTGATTACGATTTGAACTTCGGGTTCTCGAACAAGCTCGCAAAGAGCAGATTCTCCATAAAGGACTTGTGTTTTGCCGATTTTATTTCCGAGAACGGTGCGGTCCGCGGTGCTGTTGCTCACGCAGAGAAATTCCGGAGAAAATTCCTTTTGAATTTCTCTGGCCTTTTCCAGATTCGAATGAACGCTGAAAGAATGAAGACGGAATTCTTGGGGATAAGCACGGAGCACCCTAAGAGTGGATTCCCCTACGGAACCGGACGCACCTAAAAGACTGACGGAAGTTGTCATATCCGATTAGACTTGGAATCCGAGATTCCCCTTGATCTGAAGATAATAATATAAAACGGGGATTGTGATCAAAAGAGCGTCTGCGAGATCGAGTATTCCACCGTGACCCGGAATCAGAGAACCGGAATCCTTGATCTTCGCATCCCGTTTCATTGCAGATTCCAAAAGATCCCCGATCACGCTAACCAGGGACAAAATCGTCGAAATCCAAAAAACTTCCAACCCACGAATGGACGCGGGAATCCCCGTGAAATTTTCCCAAATCATATTGAAAATGAAAATCGAAACAGTGGCGATCACAATTCCGGTACCATAACCTTCCCAAGTTTTTTTGGGAGAAATCGCAAGACCTGCGGGATGTCTTCCGAACCATCTTCCTCCGAAATACGCTCCGGCATCGGTTAAAAAAGTGACGACGGATACGAAAAAGATATAATACCCCCCCTGTTTCATCCCCAAAAGAAGAAGCAGGTGTCCCAAAGGGACCGCGATATAAAACACTCCGAGAAACGTGGAAGAAACTGAAAAGATCGCACCGTCTAACGGGCGTCTGGTAATTTGCAAAGTGAACGTTACGATAAACAGGAAAAGGAACGCGACCGGAACGGGATCGAAAGGGGGAATAAAATATTGGATGTATTTCTGGAAGAACAAAGGAGCTTCGAACTGATTCTGTGAACCTATGAATCGGAAATAATAAAAAGTAAGAATCAGAAACAGGAAAAACACTCCGGTTCCCCGAAACGGCTTTCCGTCCTCTCCACGATCGGAAAGGTTGTAAAATTCCCTGATTCCGATAATTCCACCCAAAAGAAGAATTAGATACGTCTGCAGATAATAAAAATCCGCATAAAATATCATAAAAAGATAAAATACAATCAGCACCGCGGCGGAAGCGAGCCTCTTGGATGTTTCACCCATTTTCCAATCCTCCGAATTTTCGGGTTCTGGTTTCGTACCACTTCAGGGAATCTACCAGGGAATTTTTATCGAAGTCGGGCCAAAGAGTATCCGTAAAATACAACTCCGCATAAGCGGATTGCCAAAGCAAAAAATTGGAAAGTCTTTGTTCCCCGGCCGTTCTGATCAGTAAATCTACGGGAGGAAGGGTGGACGTATATAAAAATTTTTCAAGTTCCTTCTCTTTCAACGGCTTTTCGAAAGAGACCTTTTCCTTTTTTCGGCGTAAAAAAGCTTCTTGAGCCGCTCTGAGTAGTTCGTCTTTGGAACCGTAATTCAAACAAAAATTTACGTTAAGATTCTTGTTCTTCTTGGTCTTTTCGATCGCAAAGTCGATCTTATCCAAAACATTCCGTGTCAAACGCTTTCTGCTTCCCGAGTGATAAATTCGAATTCCCCTCGTATGAATCGTATCCAAACGAGTATCGATAAACTCCACAAGCAGATTGAAAATGGATCGAATTTCGGTGACCGGGCGTCTCCAATTTTCGGTGGAAAATGCGTAAAGAGAAACATTTTTCAGGCCGAACTCGAGGCTTGCATCCATCAAACGATCGATTGCATTTGCCCCTTCCCTATGTCCTTCCGATCGGGGTTTCCCCAGAGAAACGGCCCATCGACCGTTACCGTCCATGATAACGGCGATATGTTGAGGAAACTTGGACTCGAATAAGCCCACGTTAGATCGTAGTGATTTCCTTTTCCTTCTCTGCGGTCAGAGCGGAAATTTTATCGATATAAGAATCGGTGGTTTTTTGAATCCGGTCTTGAATTGTTTTGATCTCGTCCTGAGACAATCCTTCGGTGTGTTTTTTTAAATCTTCCATCGCGTCCCTACGGATATTGCGGATCGCAACTTTCTTTTCTTCTGATTTGGACTTTACGATTTTTGCAAGTTCTTTTCTTCTTTCTCCCGTCAGCTCAGGAATTATGATTCGAATTACGACTCCGTCGTTAGACGGTTGAAGACCCAAACCAGAAGCCTGGATCGCTTTTTCGATATCCTTCATAATTCCCTTATCGTAAGGAGAAATCACGAGCATTCTTGGTTCCGGAACGGAAATATTTCCCAGCTGATTGATCGGAGTCAACGTTCCGTAATAATCCACACGAATATCTTCCACAAGAGAGGGATTTGCGCGTCCGGTA
>NZ_QAJG01000016.1:0-25000 GCF_003046425.1 Leptospira borgpetersenii serovar Javanica | reverse complement strand
TTGATCGATGATTTCTTTCAGACTGTTTTCCCTCACGATAGCGATGAGAGATCCCGTTTTATTCTTTGCCATGATCTTAACGGCTTCGGTGATTTCTTCCAAATCGGTCATCTGTTTTAACAGAAAAGGCTGAAATATCTTCATTTTGGAAAGGTCCGCGGTGATCTTTCTCAGTTCGGGTTGTAGTAGTACAATGATCGCAAATACCAAGGCAGGACGGATACTTTCTATGATCCAATCCAGAAGTTCCAACTCGAAATAACTCGCAAAAATTCCTAAGAACCAAATGACCGCAACCCCGAGTAAAAGTTGAATCCCTCTGGTTCTTCGGATGGTTGTATAAAACTGATAGATGAAAAAACCGACGATCAATATATCGATTACGATGACGAACGGATTTTTCCCGAGCGGGAAAAGTGATATATTCTTAAAGAAAAACAATCCGTAATCCCCGACCTACAATCCTAAAACCGCAAACATATCGTACAATCCGGGTTTACGTCCTACTAAAAACTCCGCTGCGTGAATCGATCCCACCGCAAAAGTTTTCCGATCCTGGGCCCTGTGTGTGATTTCGATCCTTTCTTCGGGAGTAAAAAAATAAACCGTGTGATCTCCGATCACTTCTCCGGCACGGAATGTGTGGATTCCGATTTCCCTGGGGTCCCTTTCTTTAAGTACCCCGTGCCTTCCGTGGATCACGTTCTTTGAAGTTCTGCCTAACGTTTCGAGTAGGATGCTCTTCAGTTTTTCCGCAGTTCCGGACGGAGCGTCCTTTTTATGACGGTGATGGATGTCCTGGATTTCGATGTCCGAGTTTTCTCCCATTGCCTTGGCTGCGATTTCGGTTAACTTGAAAAGTAAATTCACTCCGATGGACATGTTCGGCGAATATACGATTCCGATTTCTTTTGAAGCCACTTTAAGTGCATCCTTTTGGAGTTCGGTCAAACCCGTGGTTCCGATTACCACTGGCTTTCGATGCTGAATACACGCCTTAAGCGTAAAATCTAAATTCTGATACGTGCTGAAATCGATCACACAATCCGCGCTCCGTACTGCGGCCTCTAAATCGGAGGAAAAATTAACTCCGTTCTGTTTGATTCCGGAATGTAGTCCGGAGTCCATTCCCAAAAATACGGAACCTCCGCTTACTACGGAAGAAGAAAGCGTAGATTTGCTGGAGGAAGAAAGTACCGTGATGATGGCGCGTCCCATTCTTCCAGAACCTCCAATCAGTGCAATCTGATACTTGGAATCGGACATTCTTACTCGTACCCTTTTTCTTTCAGTATTTCGAGCACCTTTTTGAATTTTACGCTTGTTTCATTTTGGGAAAGTCGGGTCAAAGGCAGCCGTATCTCCGGTTCGCAGTGACCGAACCAAGCCATTGCCGCCTTGATCGGTATCGGATTGGTTTCCATAAACGCAAGCGCAAAGGTTTCTATAAAATCGTAATGTATTTTTCTGGCTTCGATAACCTTTCCATCCTGAAAGTATTTCACCATCTCCACCATCGCTTTTGGAAAGAGATTCGATACGACAGAAACCACCCCTGCTCCTCCGATGGCAAGCAAAGGAAGGGTTAGATTATCATCTCCGGAAAGTACGGTCATTTTATTTCCTACCAAAGAAATCAATTTTCCCATCTGTCCCAGATCTCCCGTCGCGTCCTTCATTGATCGAATCCGTTTGATTTCGCTTAAACGAAAAACGGTTTCCGGTTGTAAATTTATAGAGGTTCTGCCGGGTATATTGTAGAGCATTACGGGCACGGAAGAATGTTCGGCAACGGCTTGGAAATGTTGAAAAAGCCCTTCTTGTGTCGGCTTATTGTAATATGGATTTACGGATAGTATCCCGTCCACGCCGTCCTTGCATGCGGCTTCGGTAAGTTCAATCGCCTCCCGGGTGGAATTGGAACCGGTTCCGGCCACGACTTGGATTTTTCCTTGTACGGCCTTGACGGTTTCCCGAATTAATTCCGCGTGTTCGGTATGGGAAAGGGTCGGTGATTCTCCCGTTGTTCCACAAGGCACAACTCCGTTCACTCCCGCCTTGATTTGTTTTTCCAGTAGTTTGTTATAGCTGTCGTAGTCGATTTTATCGTTTTTGAATGGTGTAATGATCGCCGTATAAACGCCCTGGAACATAAGGTTAGATTCTTTCTTTCTACTTGATTTGGCAATCAAAATCGTTTCGATTTCTGATTGCAGTGAGACTTCTTCCTTCTAGGCTGGACCGCTAGTGAAACAGATTTCTTTTTTCTGGAACCCTGGGCTTTTATGTGTTCTCGTTTTTTTGGTCACGTTCTTTTTCTCCTGGATCTATCTCCATTCCAAACGATTCGCAATCTCGGATATTTCGAACGAAAGAAGTATGCATGTCGGCACGACGAAAAAATCGGGAGGTATTTGGATCTTTCTTCCGGTTTTTTGTTTGGCAGCGATTTGGTTCGGAGGATTTGAAATTCCGGATCGGAAAATTCTTCTTTTTTTTGCGGGTTTGTTGTTCTTTTTCTTGATCGGCCTTTCAGACGATCTACTTTCTCTCGGTTCGGGCATCCGTCTCGTTTTGGAATTTTTTTTCCTGCTTCTTCTTTTCCTCCTGGAACCGATTCAATTTTCGTTTTTGGGTTTCGACACCGGAAGCGTTCCGGGGATTTCCACGTCGATTTTGATCGTCTACGTCTTGTTCGTCGTTAACGTTTGTAATTTTATGGACGGCCTGGATACTTATCTTTCCTCTCATTTTCTCCTTGCGGTTTTGGCATTCCCGTTTTTATTTCAATCCCAACTTCCTTCCGTTTTTTTTTGGATCTGTGCGGGCGTCTTCGGTTTTTTGGGTTTCAATTTACCTAAAGCGAAACTTTTTTTAGGAGACGTCGGTTCGCTTCCTCTCGGTTATTCCATTGCGGTTCTTCCTTTATTTTTTATCGATGAATATCATTGGGCCCGTTTTGAAATCACTTCGGCTTTCTTTTTGCTTCCCGTTTTTTTTGTGGACGGTGTCATCACGATCCTACTTCGGCTTAAGAATCGGGAAAATATTCTCAAAGCACATCGTAGACATCTCTATCAACTAATCGCCGTTAGTTCGGCTAACAAAGGCTTAGTAGCGTTTCTTTTTACAGCCGCCAACCTTCCGGCTATGTTTCTTTTTGCAACTCATCGCACCGCGGGTATTCCAGGTAGTATCGTATTTTGGTTTTGTTTAGCGGGTTATGCAGGGTTGTATTTTTTATTGTTTCGTAGGTTCGGGTTTTCTACCAGTATCATTGATACGGAAAAATAGATGTCAATGGTTATGACTTTATATTTAAGGATTATTTTCCTGGGTTTGTTCGAGAATCCGATCCAATTCCTCCACAATTCCCAAATCTCCTTTTTCAGAAAAATATTTCCGGAGAGAACCGATCGTTTTTCTGGCTTCCACAGTGGAAGGAATTTGTCTAAGAAGAACTTTGTCTGACTCAGATCGGAATTTACCGGAAGAAGGAATATCCTGAAAATCTCCCGCTTGAGATCGCTCGAATATGGTACCAGATCTTTCGGATAAGTCGGGAACGTCAGAGCTTCGAATTCGATTATAAGTTACGAATACAATTGCAACCATCAAAACGGCTGAAAAGGAAAATTGCAAACCACGATTGGCAAGGATGTTTTCTCGGATTCTCTCCCATCCTTTTTCCGGTTCGGGCCGAATCGACTTGAGTTGATTTTTCAATCGGATCGAAAACCCATCGCTCAAGTTAATACTACGCAGTTCTTTGTCCCTGAGTTCGGACATCGTTTTCACGAGCGAATTTTCAATTTTAAGTAAATCTCCGTCTTCCTTTCGAAGAAAAAGCGGAATTTTAAATTTTGACTGTAAACGTTCCATCTTTATTACCTAAAGTATCCTTCACCCTTGTCGTCTTGTAAGATCAAATGTTTTAGGAATTCTTTCGCCTTAAAGAGCCTACTCTTTACGGTTCCCACGTTGGTTCCCAGAACTTCGGCGATCTGCGCGTAGGACATCTCCTCGAAGTATCTAAGTTCAATCACCTCTTTATAGAGATCTTCCAAACCGTTGATTTTGCTAATTAGATAGTTGGATTCATCACTAAGTTCAATTTTTTTTTCGAATCCTACCCGATCATCCGTTACCTGGTATTCTTTATCATCCATGGAATTCTCTTTAGCTCGTTTCCGTTTCGCTAACATATCCTTGGACTTATTAACTACGATTCGATAAAGCCAAGTATAAACCCCGGAATCCGCACGAAAGTTACGAATCGATCTGTATCCGGAAATGAGCGCGTCTTGAACGATATCCTCCGCATCATCTCCGTCCTTCACCATCGAAACCGCTTTGCGATAAAGCCTCTCCCGAAACGGATTGACAAGTTGAATATAAGCCTCGTCATCCCCTTCCTTAATTTTTTTAAGAAGACCGATTTCAATCTCTCTTAAAGTCGGTTTTTTAGGAATGATTTGTTTCTGCTCTATCTTTGTAGAAGATGAATCCATGATTCAAAGATCCCAAAGAAAGCGGATATGGCAATCCGGAAACTTAGGATAGACAGGACAGAATTAGGGATCTTGCAAAGAAAGATTGATCAAAACCAACGATTCCGTCAAAACCATAGGCACACGAAATCTTAGTCCATAAACAAATCTTGTCTTATGATCCGTCACTTCCGGACCAACCCATACGATATCACCCTCGAATTCAAGACGTTTTCCCGATTCTTTTTCAATTACGGAACCGTAAACCGACTCCGTAACCTCCAAGTCCTCTCCGTTTAAAATAAGACAAATTCCGGTCTCCGAAATGTTGACAAGCTCCGCATGAAGTGTAATTAAACCGAATTCGATTTGTATGATATAGTCGGCATAAATACCCGGATAGTATCTGCGACTTCTAGGTTGTTCGTCCGGATTGCCAAACATATCCGGATCAGAGTTGAAGTGAAACGAATGTTTGTCCAGAAAGATTTTGTCCCGATTCCTTTTGAATCGACTTTCCTTCAGACATAGTTCGCATTAGTATAATTCCTATTAACCGAAATTCTTTCTATAATTAAAATTGAAAATAGATGAACGGCAGTTCCTGATCCGGAGTCAGAAGGGCCAGAATCACCGCAATGATAGGATAAAAAGAGAACTCGAACCATACGGGCGGGTTCCATTCCTTCTTTTTTTCGAAGATGAAGTAACCAAGCCACTGACCGGCAATCACACAAAGGATAACCGGAATTCCCGTCTTCAGCATATAAGGACGTAAACCTCCTTCGGTGTAAACGAACATCTTTTTTAGCATGGTCCAACCTTTTGTAAACGACTCGGCGCGAAACCAAGTCCCTACGGCTACCGATACGAAACAGGTAAGGATGATTTGGATCGGCGCCAATATTTTATCAGGAAGGATCCGAAAATCCCGAAAATATTTTTCCTTTAAGCTCCCATAAAGAGCTTCCAAAAGTAAAATCGTTCCT
Source organism: Leptospira borgpetersenii serovar Javanica (assembly GCF_003046425.1). Lineage (GTDB taxonomy): Bacteria > Spirochaetota > Leptospiria > Leptospirales > Leptospiraceae > Leptospira > Leptospira borgpetersenii. Next base: position 19,521 of record NZ_QAJG01000016.1, on the reverse strand, counting down.
TGACAACTTCCCCAGATGACGAACGTCCAAGCCGCTCCATGCCAAAAACCGGCCACAAACATCGTAAACCAAAGGTTGAATCTATGGCGAAAAACCCCCGCTCTATTTCCTCCCAAGGAAATATACACATAATCCCTAAGCCAAGTGGAAAGAGTTATATGCCATCTTCTCCAGTGCTCCGTAACGCTTCTTGCGATAAAAGGCATTCGGAAATTCTCCGGTAGTTCGTAACCTAACAACAATGCGGATGCATAAGCCATGTCCGTATAACCGCTGAAATCGCAATAAATTTGTATGAGGAATAAAGTAGCCCCTAACCATAGCGCGACTGTTCCGTAGTTTTCGGGATGACCGAAGATTTTTTCGACAATCGGAGCCGCATTATCCGAAAGCACGACCTTCTTGATATAACCCAAGATGAAATAACGGATCGCCTTTCTAAATCGAATCTCCGTTAAATTCTTAGCCGTGTCCAATTGAGGTAAAAAGGTTTTGGCCGTCACGATCGGCCCCGCTACAAGTTGAGGGAAAAAAGAAACAAACAATGCAAATCGTAAAAAACTTTTTTCGGGAAGAATTTGCCTCCGATACACGTCTATCGTGTAACTTAAAGATTGAAACGTATAAAAGGAGATTCCCACGGGAAGAATAACGTGTAAAATCGGGAGCGCGTTTTTCACTCCGAAATGCCCGAGGAATAAATTGATGGAGTCTGCAAGAAAATTATAATATTTGAAAAAACCCAATATAAAGACGAGATTTAGAACCAAACTGACCGTTATCAACGCGAATCTGGTCCTTTGCCCCTGAGAGGAATCGATTTTTGCGGCGAGAACAAAATCGATCACGGTGGAAAGTAGTATCAAACCTCCGAATCTCCAGTCCCAACTCATGTAAAAATAATAGCTAACGACGAGTAAAAAAAAATGAGTGAAAGATAGAGCTTTCGTATCGTTTCCGAAAAAGTAGGGAATCAAATACCAATAAACCAGGAATACGAAGATAAAAAATACGAAAAATTCTAAAGTTGGAAAAAGCAAACCTTTCGCTCCCGATCTCCTTCTATCTTTTTTAAAACCTGGATCCGGTCAAGGAATTATGCCGTCGTTCACTTAAACTCGAATTTACTCTTTGAAAAAAGAAAAATCTTGCATAATTTTCCAGAAACGATTCAATTTTCAAAAATTCGATCAAGGAGTTGTCCTTCATGCAACAAAACAAATTTCGTAAGATGGTCGTAGCGATTCTTGCACCGATGATTTTTCTCGTTTCCTTTGCAAACTGTTTCGGCAAATTTGCAATCGTTAAAAAAGTGTACGAAATAAACGACAGTTTTAATATAGGCAGCGGCTTATTGGCGAAGCTCATTAAAACTCTCGTAATGTATTTCCCTTTTAGTATTCTTTATGGAATCGGATTTTTCTTCGATTTAATTCTCTTTAACCTAATCGAATTCTGGTCAGGAAGCAACCCCGTGGGTTATAACGAATACGACGAAAACGGAAAATACGTTAAAACCTACGAGGAAAACGGAAAAAAACTTTTACTGAGTTATTCCGATTTTGGAAAAAGATTGGATATCCAATTCGAAAAAGAAGGGGATTATCAAAACCTGATCGTTTTTCGCGCCGAACCGGGAAAATTTTTCGCGCAAAAAAACGGCAAATTGGAAGAGGTTGTGATTTCTTCCGAAACAGTCGGATCTAAAACGATCCTGAAAATGGCAGAACAAGGCAAACTAAAGTCCAGTAGAGTAATCGATACAAAAACGTTAACCGACCTAGAAGCAAAACTAGCTTCCGATTCTCTTTAATGTATCTCGGTAATCGGGGAGTTTCCCCGATTACTGAACCGCTCTCACTCGATCCGGAATTTTCAGTACTCCGTATTTGCCGATCTTTCTTTTAGAAAACCAACCCTGATTTACTTCCAAAGCATATAAAACCTTCTCGCTTGAATGATACAATTCGGTCGTTTGATTGGGCTTCATATCGTGTACATCCGTGATTCTTCTATCCTGGTTGAAATACGCGATACTCAAAGGAATCCGGGTATTTTTCATCCAAAAACTCAAATATTCCGGTTTTGCGAATACAAAAAGCATTCCTTCATTTTCACCCATAGACTTCCGATACATCAATCCCCTGGCACGGTCCGCGGGTGTATTTGCGATTTCTACGAGAAGCGGATGTTCATCCACATAAATCGTAATTCTTTCGAGTTCTCTGGGAAAAACGTTATATGAAATTCCAAAAATAAAACCGAGTATAAAAATCCGTCGAGCGCCAATAGAAGCGAGACGTTGAGTTTCCAGCTTGATCTTTCTGACAAAGTAAACTAGAGCTTTGGGATGCGCTGTAAATAAAATTTTGAATTTAGGCACGAGCATTGTTATTTTTCCTTTGAACAGTCAGAGACGAACAATCCATACGACTTTCCGTTAAACATCAATTTGAATACGCCATATAAAAGCGCCTCGTTAAGTTAACGCCGATCACATTTTACTAAGAACTTGTCCCAAAACTTGAAAAGAAATCAGCACAATCATTTCATAAGCTCGTAATAGAGCGTGAGAATTCCCGCAGATCATGTCCCTTGGACAGTTTATCGGTTTTCAAATGGACTATTGTTGGAACACTCCCGTAGAAGTTTCCTACATCCGAGGTTTTGGGACAAGTTCTAAATACATTTTCCTGCTCATTCTAAAATCAATTCTCCGAATCAGATATTCGTTCTTTTCAATACTATAGGAATACAAAGAGGATTGAGTTTTTCTATACCACCGAAATGAGAAAAGATGTAAAAAACGACCGAACTCTATTTTGAAACGCCCCAGAGATCAAAGCGACTCACGGAGTTCTCGAAAAAGAGTTCGATCGTAGATTTAAAGGAGACTATAAACTATTTCAAAAATACTTTATCTTCGCTTGAAATGCGGGTGCCAATCATTCTAAGATATTTTTGAGATAGCTTCTAATTACCGGTTACTATTTTAACCGTTAGTGCCAGTACTTTCGCTACGTTAAAATCGAGGAGGTCTTTTTTCCAAAAACGCGGTCATCCCTTCTTTGGACTGCCCTCCGTCAAAACATGCACCGAACTCTTTCTCTTCGATGGAAATCCCATCTTTTAAAGTAACGTCCAGCCCTTGTTGGATTGTCCTTTTGACTCTCTCGATTGCGTGAGGTCCTTTTTTCAAAATGGAATCCGCAATCGTTTTAGAAAAATCTAATATATTTTCTCCTTCTTTTACCAGTTTATTGAGAATCCCGATTCTATATCCTTCTTCGGCAGTGATCATATCACCGGTAACCACGAGTTCGATCGCCCGCGCATAACCGATCAATCTCGCAAGCCTTTGTGTTCCTCCGAAACCGGGAATCAATCCTAAGGAGACCTCGGGCAATCCTAGTTTCGCCTTTTCCGATCCGACTCGTATATCACAAGCAAGTGCAAGTTCCATTCCCCCACCGAGGGAAAAGCCGTTGATCGCGGCGATCGAAACGATTCTGGATTGATGCAACTTTTGGAAGACTTCGTTTCCTAGTTTGGAAAATTCTTCTCCCTCGGAAACGTTCAAGGTTTTCATTTCGGCGATATCGGCTCCGGCAACAAATGCCTTTCCTTCTCCGGTTACGATTAATACTCGGATATTTTTATCCTTTTCAAGAACATCCACTTCTTGACCGATTTGGGTCAACACCTCTCGATTGAGAGCGTTCAATGCGGAAGGCCTTTGAATCGTAAGAATCGCGATCTGTCCTTCTTTAACTACTTTGATTAGTTTTTCACTCATTTCTTTTTTACTCCACTTCCACGATGAGAAAGAGGGTATCGTCCTCCAAGGCGACGTTTCCGAAAAAGTTTTCGACCGCCTTTTGGACGTTCGCCTTAAAGACGCCCAGATCTTTTTCAAATCGATTCCCATTCAATATTTCAAGTAGACCTTCCGTTCCAAGAAGTTTTCCTTCCCGATTCTTGTTTTCTATCAAACCATCCGTGTATAAAAAAAATCGATCCTGTGCTACAAGAGGAAGTTTAACCTGTTCCGCGATTGGCTTTTTGATTCCGAAGCCGAGAATAGCTCCTTCTGTTTCGACCTCGTGGAATTCCTTTTCAAAAGATCCGCGGATTAAATACGGATGCCCTGCGTTTGAAAACGTAACCTCTCTAGAAATAAAATCCAGAAACATATAAATTGCGGATGCATGATAGGAATGAAATTGTTCATTTAGGGAATCGTCTATGTAATCCATCAATCGGGAAGGATGTACTTTCAAAATGTAAGGCATTGTCGAAACCATAATTTTCACCATCGAGGCGACAAGCGCCGAAGCGATCCCGTGTCCCGCTACGTCTGTTAGAAAAATTCCGGTATTTCCTTCCCGGAGTTGCACGAAATCGAAGAAATCCCCTCCGATATGATTGGGAGTGATCCGCATCACCTCGTATCGAATCCCCTTGATGCTAAGTCTTCCTGGAAACAAATTTTCCTGAACCTGTTTTGCGACCGTGAGATCCTGTTGTATGTATTTGTATTCCAGATCGAGCTCGGATGAAATTGAAATCAATCTTTTTACGATGTTCACCGAAGAAGTTCCGATCACGATACAAAGCCCATATACCACATCGGGCACAAAAAGGATTATAGGAAAATCCTCAAGTCCGAGCTCCATTCTTTTAATCGAAACGAAAATAATATGAAGACAAATCGATATCATTCCGGTCAAAAGACAGGAACTTTTTTTTAATCGGAACATCTGGAATATCACGATCAAAGATATTAGTAAAAAGTAATTATTATAGATTTGAAGGTTTTCCAAATCTTGAAATCCATAGAACGATTCGTGAAATAGATTCATCATGAAAAATATGATGACGGTATTTGAAATATGAATCACCCAAGAGAGGAATTTTTCCTGAAAGGAAAGCACCAAACTCATCACGTTGACGAGAAAAATGACTCCCAAGTATAGAATTCCTCTTTCCGAATTCCGAACTTCCGAAATCGCAAAGGTGGAATACATCATAAAATGAAGTAGGAACGCCAGTCGTATAAACGATTGATCGATTTTTGTCTGATCCTTCCAGGATTGGGCTTCGCCGTAATTGAATTCCCTTTCAAAAAAAGTGAAAGGATTTAAGAAACCGGACTTGAGTTTACTGAATTGTTTTATCCAGGTCATAGCGAGTGATTTCCGATCCGGAAAGATAAATTTTTATATTCCAACCCGATTCCAAATACCGATCCAGTTTTTCCGAAATTTCCAAAGCCTCTTTTTCATCGTTCACTCTGATAAAAAAGGAACCCGATCTAGATTTGTAGTTATAGGGATATCGTTCGTTTAATAAAAGAGCGACTCTGATATGGTCGGCTCTAGTTTCTATTATGATATGGGAGACGTGTTTTCGATTGATGATTCTTTCGTGAATGGAAAGATCCCAGGGATTCGTTTCCGCAGATTCAAGCGAGCCGAAGAAAAAAAGCGCGGATAAAAGAAAATAAAACATCTTCGTTTCTGAATCTTTCAATCCCGGGAAATTTGTCGTCCACATTTACAAGTCTGCGAAAATAAGCGCAAACCATTCTGGTACCTATCTCTTCTTTTCAAGACCAGGATTCGGATTTACTTATTTTCGGCACATTGAAAAAATCCGTACTATGCAGTTACCGCGTTTCCCAAAGTCCGATCTTACTTTATCAAAAATGGCAAGAAGTACATCCCGATTTTGGAATAGGTTCTTATTTTTTTTCAGCGACAATTTGAAAAAATATCCCAGAACGTTCGGGATACGACTCGTCTTTTTGGGTCTTTTTTTCTGCAAACCCTCCCAAATCCCAATTGAAAACAACCCGTACCATCAACTCTTTACCAACCATCCGATCACTCGAGCGGAACGTTATTCCCTATCCAAAAGCTGGGAATACAGAATCTCCGGCCTCGACTCGGACGAGCAAAACTTTATCCAAGAAATGAATCAAATCGACGGATTACTCGATCCTCCACTAACGGAAATCGATTTGGAATTTTGGAAGAACCGGATTCGTGTCGTTAGAAAATCCCTTCCCGATTCCGTAAATACCTTGCTCGATCATACTCTCTTCCGAGTAATTCTTTGCAGAAATTTGGGAAGTACCGGTCTCAGTTCTTTCGTTTACGACGGCTCGACTCCCTTAGGAGGCGTGATTTTTTTAGACACGGGCATGTTAACCCAGACCGCAAACGAATGGATTACGAAAAAAGAAAATTCTCCATTTTCTCCCGGTAATATTCAAATCAACGTAAGAATCGAATCGGATGCCCGTAATCGAATCCCAGAGACAATCGAATACATTTTGTTACACGAAGTAGGCCATATCGTCAGTGTTCAGAAGGGAATCGTTCCCGATTTTCGGGAGAAATACAGAAACTTTAATACATTCGAATTTTCAAAAGGGATTTGGGAGGTTGAAAACGTTTCGTCTTGGGATTTGTCGTTTCCACTTCGAAAGGAAATAAAATTCTATTCTTCCAAACCGATCAACCTTGAAAACAACTGGAAGAAAATTTACCCCGTCTTAGAAAACACTCCCTTCCCTACCCTTTACTCCGCGACCAACGGAGACGACTTTTTTGCAGACTCTTTCGTTTCCTACATTCATACGGAATTACAAAATAAGATCTGGACCTTGGAAATCCTTCAAGACCGGAAAAAAATCTACGAGATGAAAAACGGAATCCAAAAACCTAGATGTAAAAAACAAAAGGATTTTTTGGATCGTCTTTTTCAGAGTTACGTTGAACCTCAAAGCCATGTGTTCTAAACGAAATAACCGCTCTCAAAAACCCGCTCGCCAAAATTTTATAGAATTGTACAAAAATCAAAATTTTATACGACTGTAAATGCAAGTCCTCCGAACTCGGTAGTCGTCGCTCTATCAATAACGTGAATTCGATATAGAATCTGTCCCAAAACGTAGGAACAATTGCAGCGATCCGCGAGGATTCCGATAAGATCGAATGTTTTTGGGACACACTCATAGGAAAATTCGGACGAAGCGCTCGCAAATTTTATAACTGAAACACTTTCGTCAAAAGCGTTTCAACTGAATTTTTCAAACTAAAGTGCCCTCTCTACGAATCACAGCATAAGTATCGCTTTCGTATTTGTTACGTCGAACTCACGTTAAATGGAAATTTTTTCCGATTTTTCTACGCTAAAAACAGTGCTATCCTAAATTCAGACCAGATAACCCGAGGATTATAAGATACAAATATCTTTATATAATTCTTAAAGACCTAAAACGGAATCATTCGTTCTTCAAAGAAATGCCGAAATTTGAGCAGATCTCATTTCCTATTATAAAACTTTTTATTTCTATTGTATGAAATTTTCAAAAACGCGTTTTTAACCCTAATTAAAAATCGGTTCGCTCGATTGAATTTCATCGAAAGAAAAAAGTTTTTCCTAGTTGATTCTTCTCTTTGCTTTCTATTTTTGTTATTTTTTCCAGGAGAACATCAAGCAAAGTTAGACGATTTGGAGAACCCAACTTGTTTAAAATTCAAAAATCGGAAAACAAAAAGGTAATAAAGCGAGAAACACATGAAATCTAAACTTCACTTCCTATTTTTGTTCCATCTATTTTTTTTCTTTGAGTTTTCTTTGAATGCAGCCGATATCGTCCGTTTAAAAAACGGTTTGATACATCGAGGCAAAGTGCTTTTGGAGGATGAAGAGAAAATTCTTCTTGCGGAGCACGACGATTACATTCGTTACATCAACAAAGAAAACGTGCTCGGCGTCACATACGAAAAACCACAGGACAAAAACAAAAGCACGTTCTTCTCTTCCGACAAGGATAAAATCTCGAAACCGGAATCCGCCCGTACAAATCCATATGCAGGAATCGCGGTTCCGATCGAAAGAGAACCTCCCCACGCGAACTCTCAAGGAAACGAAACGACTATCGACATTACTCACGAGATCGTATCGGACTTTATCTGGAGAGGACTCAGTTTTTCGGGAGAGATGGCCGATCGTCGTAGGAACGACAGTTACGCTTCCACTACTTTTATTCCTTCCTATCAACCCACGATCAATATTAATACTCCGCTAAAAGGATTTATGATCCAATTTTGGGGCAATTTTCAACTAACGGAAAGAAACGACCGCAACAACGACGGACGATTACAGTTGTTTCCGGGAGGCCCGGGCCCCTCTTATCCGGGACAAGGAAATCCGTTTATCGCTCCGAATCCGGATCTTCTCAATCAAAGTTGTGTGTATGATACTCAAAATAACTTATTAAGCGGAAATTACACAACCGGACCAACTTGCGGCGGACTCGTCCCGAAACCCTATAAAGAACAGAACGGAATGAAACGAGCGGACGGTTTATTTTACGCGTTTTATTATACTTTCGAAAAAAGCAGTTGGGGAAAGTTTACGGTCGGAACTTGGTTCTATAATACGTTCCACAAAAACCCCGCGTATGTCTCAACTCCATTAGGAGGTTATAATTCTCTTGCCGCTCAAGGAGTGTCGAGTTCGAACAATACTTCAAATCAAGTGACAAGACTCGCTTGGCAGGAATACTATATTTTTTGGCAGCTTCCGGAATTTTCATTTCTTCCATTTATCTCTTATCTAACTCCGACGATCTCCTTTTATACACAGATCAGTGCGGAGAACGCAAATTTGGCGGCGGGAAAAAATTACCTTTCTCTTTATTTAAGCCACGAGTATTTTAAAGAGGAATTTTTTAGAATCACCCCGGCGGTTAATATCGGGTACGAAATGTCCAATAATATCGTGGACAACCGATACGGAATCCAGGACATCACGAGTAGTTTAACTTTCTATTTCGGAAAATTTTTCATCAAAGGGAACCACGTATATAGGCCCAATCTGTATATGTACGATACGGACAATTACTATGGAGCAACAGGAGGATACGTTAACCGAAATTCAAAAGACGGTTTGATTGTGGACCCTTCGAAAGTGAACGGTCCTTTGAATCAGTTTTTTTGGACCAGATAGCGGGTAGTCCTTTGATTCCGGATACGGGAAACGGTTCCCTAAGACAAATGATTCGAGAATCGTATTTATTACAAAAAATACCCGCGCATTTATTTTGGTTCAGCATCGGATTTTCGCATAGTTTTTAAAATGCAAAAGGAAATAGGAAACTTATGACCATCAGGTTTCGAATATCATTATATCTCTCCTTAGTACTAATGGTGGGAAGCCTTACGATCACCGCTATCAGCACGATCACGACTTACTTTAAACTTTCTCAGGATATCAAAGATTCCTCCACCTTAGTTGCGTTTCGATACGCTTTCGAAATTCGGGACTTTTTCGATAAAGCCTTAGGCGGATTAAGAGGACTTGAGTTTCAACTTTCGCACGCAAGACCGACAAGAGAAGAAACCATCGAAACCTTGAAGGATCTCGCTCAAACGGATCCGAACTACTTCGGAGCCTGGTCCGTTTTTGAACCCGGAAAATTCGATTCCAAAGATTCTCAATACGTAAATAAACAAGGTTACGATATCACCGGAAGATTCGTTCCTTACGTTAATAAATCGATGGGGCCTGAAAAACCTCTTGTTTTGGAAGCGGTTATTTATTACGAAAATCAGGATACGAGCGGATACTTTTATAATATTCCGAAAAAAACAGGACTGGATTTTATCGCGGATCCTTTCGCTTATCCTGTATCCGGAAAAGAAGTACTGATGATCTCCGTCGTCAAACCGGTACGCAGAAACGGAGAAATTGTCGGAGCCGTAGGCATGGACATCACGATGAAAAACATGCAAAAGATGTTAGCTTCGATCCATCCCTACCAAGGAGAAGGGCATCTGAGTCTGATTTCTCCGGGCGGTTTTTATGCCGCAAACGGACTACAACCGGAGCTCGTTGGAAAAGAGATTCAAGATCCTGAATGGAAAAAACAAGTTTTGGAAGGAAGCGGGAAAGAAGAGATGCAGATTTATGAAAAAGACCAGTCCATTCATTTTCTCTACTCTTTTTATCTCGGAAATTACAATAAGAAATGGATCTTAGAGGTCTGCGTTCCCAACAACATTTTTTGGAAGAATTTGTCGAGAATCATCCTGGAAACGATCACCGCTTGCTTAGTCACAATGATCGTCGTAGTAATTCTATTGAATCTAATATTTCAAAAATTGATCACGAACGGGATTGATGCCGCAATCTCTTTCTCCGATCAAATTTCCTCCGGCAACTTGATCGTAGACAACAAATACGAACGGCAAGACGAGATCGGAAACCTTCTTCTCTCTCTAAACCAAATGAAAAATAACCTGAAAAAGTTCATTCTCGAAATCAAAGGCTCTTCCGAATCCTTGAATTCCACTTCCGATAAAATGGCGGAATCATCGAAAAATTTTTATGACGTCGCACAAGTACAAGCTTCCGCGTCCGAAGAATCCTCAGCGGCAATCGAAGAATTGGCCTCTTCGGCCGAAAACGTGGGTAGATCGATGGAAAAGGCCATTTTTCACATGAAAGACATTGATGGAAACGTAATTCTTTTAAAGGAACAGATCGCAAAAATCAACGAAGAGATGAAATCTCTCTCCTCTCTAGCGAGTGAATCACAACAACAGGCTATCACCGGCGAAAGTTCCATGAATCAATCCACGAAAGCGATGGACGAAATCGGGGACAGCGCTTCTAGGATCAACGAAATCCTTTCCATTATCACCGACATTTCCGAAAAAACCAACTTACTTGCGTTAAACGCCGCCATCGAAGCCGCGCGAGCAGGAGAGGCTGGAAAAGGTTTTGCGGTTGTCGCGGAAGAAATTTCCAAACTCGCGTCTCAAACTTCCAACAGCGTTCAAGAGATCGGACAACTCGTGGAATCCACGAATCGTGCGGTAACCAACGGAACCGGCAAAGTAAAAGAAGCATCCGATATCCTCGCCAAACTCAGAAGTTCCGTGGATATGTTCGGAGTTTCCGCAAAGAACGTTTTGAATTCCGTAGACACTCAGGAGAAAAACACGGAAAAAATCCTTCACAGTGCAAGTTCACTCATGAGTTTCAGTCTTCAAATCGAAGAAGCCGTCCGGGAACAAAGACATGCTTCGGATGAAATTGCAAAAACGATCCTCAGCATTTCCGAAGGGACTCAAGAGATCGCAAATGGCGCGGATGACTTAACCGGATTTTCCAAGAATATGCATACTCAATCGGAAGGTTTGCTACGTTTTATCGATCAGTTTAAAATATAAAGAAAGATATAAAAACGAAACGTTAAGCGGCGATTCACAAAAGGCGATGATGGTGAGTTTTCTTCACGGTCGACTTTGTTTTGTCGCCACACATGAGTTTGTAGTGGCCGATTTGGATTCATCTATAGGTCGAAGTTATCGCCTGCAAACGATCTGCAGAGCGACCTGCAGAAGCGACCCTTAGGGAGCAATGCGGCTGAGTTCAGGAAAGCTCTGCGGCTTGAATTCTTCAGAACGTCCCAAGTTGGGTTGGAATAGTAAAAATCTAAAATGCACATTTTTTCAAGTGTTCCGACAAGAACGAGGTTTTTTACTTGCAAAAAGTATGATTTTCTGATAGAGAAAAAATCTCCCGAGGTCTTCCCGCCTCCTGGCTTTGCGACCCTTAGGGAGCAATGCGGCTGAGTTTCCCCCTCCACCAAAACGCGCATAACGTTACCCACAAATTGAAGAGGACTTTAGAATCAGAAGGATCCAAACGCACATTTTTCAAGTGTTCCGACAAGAATGAGGTTTTTTACTTGCAAAAAGTATGATTTCCCGATAGTGGAAAGTCCTCCAAACCTTTCCTCCTCCCAAAATTAGGGAAAACTCATGCAACGCTCTCTATAAATCACTTGCAGGTGTAAGTTTTAGGGTGGATTTGTCGTAATTCCGACAGATCTATATTGAGATCCAAGTAATTGTGGGATTGGTTATAATAGAGAATATTATACTTCCATTCAGAGAGCGATCAATCCATCGGGAGCGATGCCCCTGAGTTCAAGGAGTAAGTAAAGTAGAGGAAAGATTTCCGGGCAACTCCAGCGCCCACAAGTCATCCGGTTCGGATTTTTATGGGATAATTATATTTCAGACGGAGCCTTTGATTTTCACACAAATAAAGACGGCCACTTTTAACTTGCTAAAGCGGTCGTAATGGTGGAAACCAATTCCCTTTCGTCCCAAGGTTTTTTGAGATAAGAGCGAAGATTAATTTCTCTTTTGAGCGCTTCTATGGAAGAATCGTCCGCGTGCCCCGTAACGATCACTTTCTGGATATCCGGATACTTATTGTGAACCTGCCTTAAGAACTCGTCTCCCTTGATGTTAGGCATCAACCAATCGGAAATGATAATCAAAATTCTGACGTCTTCGTGAACTAATTCTTCGATAATCTGCCATGCTTCTCCAGCATCAAGAGCCGTTTCATATCTGTAACCGTCTCCAAAGTGACGTTTCACCTGAGATTTCATGCTCATCAGGATCAGAGCTTCATCATCTACAAAAAGAATCGCTTTATCCAATTGAAATACTCACCCTCACTTATTTCATTCGACTCATTGAATCATCAAAAAACGCTTAGATCATTTGAAAAAATAATGACGATCGAATTTTGGAAAAACATTTAAAGAGACATTCGGGGTATCGGGAAAATCTCCGGAGCCGGTTCCATAATATAATATCCCTGACAATATTCCACACCTAAGGAACGAACTGTGTCAAATTCCTCCTTCCCTGTTACAAATTCGGCAATGACTTTCGCACCGATTCTATGTGCCATTTCCGTCATCGCGGAAGTGAGTAGATATGGAATCTTACTCAGATGAATTCCCCGTATAAATTTTCCGTCTATCTTGATAAAATCGGGATCGATTTCCATCAACCTTTCAAAGTTGGATTGATCAACTCCGAAGTCGTCTATCGCAATCCTACAACCGTATTCCTTCAGTTCTTTTAAGGTTTCAAGACCTCTTTCACCTCCTCGCAAACGATCGGTTTCCAAGATTTCAAGCGTTAGGCGATTTGCTGTGATTTCATAGTGTTGGAGGCGACTGATAACCCAAAAAACAAAACCTTTCTTTTCCAAATCCAATTCCGAGATATTCACCGAAAAAGAATATTCCGGATATTGCGCAAAATATCGGATCGATTTTTCAATCATGACCGGAGTCAAAAGACGAATGATCCCGGTCGATCTGGCGATCGATATAAAACTCGCAGGCGAGTAAACTCTATCCCCGTCCTGAATTCTCGCAAGACATTCAAATTTCGTAATTTTCTCGGACGTATTATCATAAATTCCTTGAAAATAAGGAATCACGTTACCTACACTGATCGCGTAGTTTAACTTTCTTCCCAGTATAAGATTGATCTGGTATTGATCTCCCGCCTCCATTGCGTTGGAATAATTCATCAGTTCGAGCTCGCCGTTCCGAGCCGCGTGCATCATTGCGATTCTAGCCTTGGAATAAAGGGATGATTGATGAGTCGCAACTCCGATCGAAACGTTCACACGAAAAGAAACTCCCTCCGCTTCGATGTATTCCGACCGGAGTAGGATCCGAAACGCGACCAAAAGAGAATGAAATTTACTCTCTTCGATTTCGGAAAGAACGGCGACCTCGTCCTGATAAAGATAAAACACACTTCCGGACTCTCCCATAAACGAGGAAAGAAAGGCGAGAAATTGATTCAGTACTTTATGATACACTCCCACTCCGAAATGTTGAGTCGTGGAAGTGGAAGATTCGATCCGAATGACCGCAAGAATGGACAGTATTCCCTGAGATTCCCTTTCATCCAAGACTTTCCTCAGACTTTCGAGATTCGGGCGACCGGTTTCCCGATCGAAGAGTAGAGTTGTTTCCAACTTTCGATTGAGTTCCCAAAGGTAAAGATCCGAGAAGTAGGACTTTAAAGCCTCTCGGGTCGTAAGAATCAAATCGTTGGAATCCCAGGGTTTTGACAAATATCTGTATAAGTTCGCATGATTCAACGCATTTCCGACCGCATCCGCAGAAGCCTGACCGGTCAGCATAATTTTTCGAATATTCGACTTTCTATTGTGAATCCGTATGAGTAACTCGTCTCCGTTCATGCCCGGCATCACTTGATCACAAATCACGACCGGAATATCGATTCCCCTTTCGATACATTCCTCCAATATGTCCCAGGCAGTTTCCGCGTCCTCGGCAATTTCAATGTCGAAATCGCTACCGAATTCAAGTTTGAGTTGCTCTTTTAATCCCTTCAAGATGCTGGGTTCGTCATCCACCAAAAGTATGACCGGTCTTTGCTCCGCATTTTCTTCCCGAGAATTTTCGTTTTCGTCCATTCAAATGATCCTAAAACAGTATTCGTTTAACAGATTCTCCACAAACCCGCGTTAGTTTTTTCGAGAATCACACTTTTATTGACAGCCGAATTTTCAATTCTACCCCTTCATCCTATAGGACGCCAATTATCTTTTATATCTCCGACCAAATCCGGAAGGTTTTAATGATTCTTGTAAATTTTGAATACGAAAAAAACTAGTTTACCCGATCCCGGAGTTTTATGTTTATACGCTAAAGAGATAATCGGATCCTTCAAGTTCCTGCAAAACTTTCATCCGCTTTAGGTTACTCAGTTCCATTCCGCCGTATTTCATACGCCATCGGTAAAACGTATTTCCACTGATTCCATACTTCCGACAAATATCAGTGTCGAAACTCCTGATTCCGATTCCTTTAGTATCTTATGAATTTGATCTTCGATGAAACGTTTCTTCATATTTTCCTCCAAAATTTATTATACATCAAGGAGGATTTCAATCATTCTAACTGGTTCTAAATTTGGGGTTGGGTTATTACCACTCGCATAACACATTCTTTTTAAATTACAATTATCCCGAATAGAATAGAGTTGTTGAAAAATTCCATGATTCAAATTAACAAAACCGTTTCAAACGCCCATTTTAATACAGCAGAAACGGATAGAGAATTCATTTTTCAACAACTCTAATATAGAAATTAGTCCTAATACATTCATGTGCATCCATTCATCGGTAAACCCGGAATTCTATTTCCCTTTCACAGATAACGATGAGTCAGAGCACGTTCGGACGTTCAGGCATTCACTCATAACCCCAACCCCGGTAATCCTTTCACAATCTTCATTGTCTCAAGACTCACCGTGATAATCCTCTGAAAAAGTTCCAGAATATACTTCGGATTCTTTTCAGTCTCCGTTGCCCATCATTGACTATACCAGAATCCTTATCCGTCTTTACACAATAGCGCTCAATGATCCAGTCCAAGACCTGTTTTCCGTTGACCACATATTCGTAAACCTCAACGGGAATCCCTTGGATCGTGATATGCTCGTTAAAGATAACGGTAAAAAGATCCTTCTCTTTCCCGTTTTTAGCATAACGCATTTGTGTGACAGAGTAGTCCTTATCCGAAAGCTTCTTTGTTGTCGCAATCTCTACAGGATAGGGTTTCACCTTCTCGTAATCAACATGAAGTCTTGCAAGCTCTCGGCCGCCTTTTCAAATGCGCGAAAATCCGGTGCGCTCTTTACGGCTGTATACATGGCAACTCTTTGGATAGATTGTCCGCATATTTTTCACGGTATTTGGGAGTATGAAGAAGCCCGTAAATATAGTAAAATAGATCTTCTTTTGTAATCTTTTCTTCCAGATATTTTTCTTGAAAATGGGCAAGCCCCGCATCGGTAATCGCATCTCTGCGCTTTCTTTCTGATTCGGATTTTTTCGGTTTTGCAGTGACAAAAAGAGAGTCTTCTGTCGAGGAGTCAGCTTCAATCTCATCGGTATCGTAGAGATAGAGTGGGAAGCGTGGGAACCAGCTACAAAATGGAGGTTCGGCACCATGTCTGTGATTAATGGAGTAAATCCTTTTGTCTCTCCAAGACCGGTTATACAAATAACCAGATTTTCTGTGGCCGCATCGGGGAAGATGCGGGGCATTTGATAAACACGGTTATTGAAATGTTTATTAAAATACATCCATTGTTTAACAAATGGACGGTAGATAGAAGGAACAATATCACCAACTTGAAATTCTCGCGTTTTGTGATTCGCGAGATCGTTCTTAACTTCATGAGTCCAACTCATTTTAGTCGAATCGTTATTAATGAAATCTTCAACTTTAGATTTCTTTTCATTTGTCAATCCAACACAAGCTTTCCTATATCGATCAACTTCGGAATTATAGAAATCAATCATCAGCTTTATCTTTTTCTTCAAAATGCTTTCATTTGAATCATAAACCCAAGCATCTCGATTTGTCTTTACTCCTTGAGAGTAATTATTGAATATAACCAATGAATCCGTATCCTTTTTATCTCTAATCGATATGAACTCCCCAAAACTATTATCTCTCTGGTTGATCCAGTCGTTGTGCTGGTCGGGCTGAATCATTACCCAGCCTTTTTTTCTGTGATTCCTTGAATGCTTTTGAATTCTATAAGCTTCTGTAACTTATCTTCTCTGGAGAGATAATCTCCCACATCGTGAAATAAAATTTGGCCTCTGTTTTTAGAATCAGGATTTTTTACAAAGAGTGTGATTGCTATGGGTGCTCGACTTCCACTTCCAAAGAGTTTACCACCCTCTTTTCGAGAAAGTTCGCCTGAAGTTTTTTGATTTCCTCGTAAGTGAAATATATAGAGAGCTGAACTCTTCTGCCAGACATTTCCGAAGACCATCCATTGCATTCCCTTCAATATACCCGCATTGGTAAGTGGCCTCTATGTTGATGGCGCAATGTAATAGACAAGAAGGACGATCTCATTGGCGTGAATCTCATGTTTGAATTTATACGGTAAGTCTTTCAGATCAATCAGAGCGCTCTGCATCAGTCGAGTGATAAAGGTTCCAGTTCCGGTGAATGGGTCCAAGCTGAATCATTTTTTAGATTCTAAAGGTTTTATAGATGAAGAACTTCGGCTTCCTGATTTTGCCACCGACTTAGGCAGGGAAGAAGCGATTGATCTTTTAAAAAAGCTTCTCTCAAGTGACCTTTTGATCGGGATCTAAAAAAGAAATCGAACTTCTCAGTAGTATCTCTTTTAAGAAAAATGTTCCGTCTAAAATTTTTCTCAAAATCGCAAATCGAACGGCACACAATCCATCATCCTTTTAGATTCGGAACTATTCCGTTCTATTGATAATTTAAAATCGGAACTCCATTCTACAATTTCCAATCTCAAAGAAACCAATTCTTACAATAAAGAACAGTATTTCTTTTATAGAGAAAAACTCTTTCTTGATTTCTTCTCTAAATCTTTATTTCACTTTTCTTTTGTGGATCAAAAGATAACGGCTATCATTCATATTTAAAATTATGCAGAATATTTAAAGCTTGTCCCAAAACCTCGGATGTCGGAACTCCTACAAAAATGTTCCAACGATAAAATCCGTTAGAAAATCCATAAATCAACAATCTGCGGGAATTTCCACACTCTATTACGAACTTATAAAGTGATTGTGCTGATTCCTTTTCAGGTTTCGGGACAAGCTTTAAACTGAAAAGAATTCTTCTTTATATTTACTTCGTATTCCTATAACATACAGAGTAGTAATAACCATTTATTAAGAATCTGATCCTAATTTACTTTTCATAAGGTTTAGAAATCTTAATTCTTGAAAAACCTTTGTAATGTTTTACATTGAAAGTATACAAAGTTTTTTTGTATCTGAGCGATGTTTGTCCAATCAAACAATCGATAAAACCCATTCCATTTTTAAATTTGGTTTTTTTAAAAATCAATAAAGCGTTTTGAATTTCTCGTTCATTTAACCAGAGTATTTCGAATACAGATACAAATTTTTCTAATTTCTGTAAATCCCTCGAATTCTTACAACCTTCTATCAATTCAAAATATGAATATCCGGAAATTGAAGCTGATTCATCAAGAGAATGAAATCAATTGATTGCTTTTTCATACCCTCGCAAATAATCAATCAAAACGTCTGAATCAATTAACATTACGATTAGATAATTTTTTTCTTAATTCTCTTGAATACGCTAACCCGTCCGTTATTTCTCGGTCTGACCAAATACCAGCCAATTTTAGCTTCTGAAGCTCTTTCCCGAAGTTCTTGACCGGTTCCAACGGTTGGATTTCTTTCTCTTCAATAAAGGTCACAAGCACTTTTCCGTCATGCACACCGATTTGCTCGTCTAATACTATTTTTCCTTTTTTAATTCTACCTGTTACTGTTAACATATCTTTCTTATTCAAACCTTTACTTTCTTTTTGTCTAATTCTTTTTCTCATTACTGATTAGTAGAGAAAAGAGTATCTAATATTTTGCGCTGGAAGAGCGCTTTGGAATAAAATTTACGGTACTCAATTTTATAGAGATCGGTAACGTAAATTCTGCGTAAGAAAATGAGAAAGACGTTTCTAAAAGTATGAGCTCCTACAATTTTAGAATTTGTTCGTAAAATCGTGGTTTGCAGTAGTTCCCAAGTTCCCACATTTAAGAAATCGATCCATAATGTTTAAGATTTTAATTTTTCTCAAAATCATAGGTTCTTATGCCAAACTCGTATTCAGTTAAAATTTCTAAAAAACAAAAATGAAAAAATCTATATTCCTAATTCTGCAATTAAATTATAAAATTGATTTGACATACAAGACCTTTTTAAAAAACGATCCAAACTCACAAAGGAGAATCAACTTTTTAAATGACAGCTTACTATCTTAAACTTGGAAAAATATCTATTATAATTTGTTTCGTCGTCTTCGGTTTCACAAATTGTGCGATGGGAAGTGTAACGATCACCGGAAAAATTATCCGCCGCTCGCCGAAACGGAACCTATTGATGTGATTCTGAGGGCGGTCCCTGATTATCAAGTAGAACAGATTGGAATTGTAGAAGTTCGTTGTGGACAATTGAATCATTGTATAGAATACGTGAAAGAAAAAGCAAGAGAACAGGGAGCCGACGTTATCATACTAGCCGATTCCGGAATTGTAACTTCCGTACAGTATATGCCGGGAACCAGAGCGGGAAATACTTCTACTCCCGGCCAAATTTCAAGTAGCAACGGACAAATTCAAACTTGGGAAATCGCAAGAAAAATTCTGACGCCCTCGAAAGAGAAATAAAATCTCACCGAAACTTGGTGGAAAAATTATCGTAAATTTTTCACAAAACCGTCAAGTAACGTAAACTCGATATAAAAAAGTTTGGGCGAATCCGGCCTTTGCAAACAAAGGCCGGCTCCAGTCAATCAATTGCATGAAAGAAACGCAATGCGATATTTCGAACGACCTGCAAAGCGATCCACAAGTTGAGTTGAAATAGTAAGAATCTAAAACGCACATTCTTCCAAGTGTTCCGACAAGAATGAGGCTTTTTACTTGCAAAAAGTATGATTTTGTGGTAAAGAAAACCTCCCGAGTCTTCCCACCGCCTCTCCCCTCCACCCAAAATCAGGGTGGGGCGTAAGTTTCACAGAGGATTTGTAGTAATTCCGACAGATTTAT
>NZ_QAJG01000015.1:55000-76391 GCF_003046425.1 Leptospira borgpetersenii serovar Javanica | reverse complement strand
AGTAAAAAGCCTCATTCTTGTCGGAACACTTGAAAAATATCAGTTTTTGATCCTTATGATCCCAAAAGCCTTCTTAATTTGTGGGTAACGTTATGACTCCCTATAGGCCGCAGCATAATAATCACTTTCGCATTTGTTATTCCGAACTCACGTTAACTTTAGGGAACTCCTACGAGAACTTGGCAGTAAGTTAAAGTCTATCTATAAATTTCTCAAAGAGACGTAATCTATGAACCACTACCTTGTTTTTTGTTATTAACGACCGAACAATTATAATCGCAATTTTTTGAAGTTTTAGGACAAGTTCGAAATAAGATAGAAAACTTCTCCACTCCGCTTATACAGCTTGCACAAAAGACTTCTTATCCACATCTAAAAATAGATTTTACTTTTTCCGCTACTTTTACATAAACAATTTGATAACGCAGAGAATATTCAAGAACATTTATCCAACTAAAATCGGCAACATAAGGTTCTGTTCCAAAACTAGGGCAGAACCTTGCAGCTTGATCTTTCGGACAAAGCAGAAAACTTAAGTCGCGCTCGCTCCCTAAGGGGCGCTCGGGTAACTCAGCGTCTCGCTTCTATTGGCGCTCGACGGGTTTTGGGACGCGCTGTAAATAATTGTGATTCCAACTTGATTCTCCACACTTCTTACTTATAAAATAAAATTTTCTATAATATTTAAAAAGTATAATATTTTAGATTGATGCAAACTATAACAAAAAGGCCCGGAGTTTTCCAAGCCTTTTGATAAAATATGAAGCAAAACTTATAGTTACGCTTCCGGATTTTCCAAAACAAGCGCAATCCCTTGACCACCTCCGATACAAAGAGAAGCAACACCGTATTTCGCCTTTCTTCTTTTTAGTTCGTATGCTAGAGTAATCGTAACTCTAGCGCCGGAAGCTCCAAGCGGATGCCCGATGGCGACGGCCCCTCCGTTTACATTAGTAATTTCCGGATTAAGACCAAGTTCCTTTTGAACGGCAAGATACTGGGCGGCAAAAGCTTCGTTGATTTCTACAAGATTCATGTCAGAAAGTTTTAAACCTGCTTTCTTCAAAGCGGCCGGAATCGCAAGTGCGGGACCGATTCCCATCTTCGCAGGATCACAGCCCGCGTGACCGTAACCGCGAATGATCGCGAGAGGTTTTTTACCGATCTTCTTCGCGTAAGAAGCGGAAGTCACGATCGTAGTGGCGGCTCCGTCATTCAAACCGGATGAATTTCCCGCAGTTACAGTTCCACCATCCCGGAAAACAGCTTTCAAAGTTCCAAGTTTATCAATTCCGGAAACACCTTTGATAAATTCATCTTTTTCTAATGTAATCGGTTTTTTACCGGGAATCGTAACGGCAAAAGTCTCGTCCTTAAGACGACCTTCCACAGTGGCTTTTTCGGCACGGGTTTGAGAAATAGCAGCCCATTCATCTTGTTCTTGTCTGGAAATTTTATATTGATCCGCAAGATTTTCCGCAGTCTGTCCCATGATCAAACCTACGTATTGGTCGGTAAGACCTTGCTCCAACGTATCCTCGAATTCAGCAGAGCCATAACGAACTCCCCAACGTGCGTTACGCACAACATAAGGAGCATTGCTCATAGATTCCACGCCACCCGCAAGAACCGCGTCCGCATCTCCAAGGTAAATCTTCTTTGCGGCCTGAATAATCGCTTCCATACCGGAACCACAGAGACGATTCAAAGTCAAGGCCGGGATCCCCAACGGAAGACCGGATTTCAGACCAATATGACGAGCGAGATAAATCGCCTCTTTTCCGGTCGGAATTACGTTTCCAAAAATTGATTCTCCAATCCCATCCGGAGAAACTCCCGTTTTTTCCAAAATCGCCTTGGAAACCAAAACCCCCAAATCAACCGCACTAAGGTCCTTTAAAGTACCTCCGAAATTTCCGAACGGAGTTCTAATTCCATCCAGAATGACTGCCTCTTCCATAATTACTCCTAATAAATTTAATATTCTAATTATTGAATGTTTTTCGCTCCATAGCGCACTTCAACACGTTATCCGACACATCACATCTGTAGATATCCAATTGGAAAATTTTCGAAGTAGGTATTTCCGTCTTAGCCGGAAAGTAAACACTTTTAGTCAAAAACCGTTGCGCAAAACATGGAAATCTTAATCCGATTTTTTTCCTTGATCCAAATAAAACCTAATTTTTCCTTAGAAATTGTACAGTTGCACTTTCCTTTTTACGTTAATTTTTGACTCGAAATAAAATTGCAGATAATTCGTTTGGAACCGCTTTTATATTCTTTTTTAGTCCAAAACGGAAATAAAAAATCCTATGATCCTGATTTCCTAAAAAAAGACGAACCTTTCTTTATGTGAAAAAATTCCTACAAATTCCTTAAAAAGGATTTTCCGAAAAGATTTAAATAGAGAATTCCCACAATTATTTTTACCATTTACAAAACTAGAAAAAATCTTAAAAGTAACAACCCGTCACTACTCATTTTCGTCCAACTCCTCAAAAAAAGCCTATTCTGGAAAGTAGGAATTTTTCTCAGTTTTTCTTAAAATTTATCCAATCCTGTCAAACAACCTGAACGCCGATCCGTAGAGAGGCGTTCGGCTTGGATTCAGAAAGTGAGACGCTTTAGTTTCCAGGGCACTACTCATCTCTACATAATAGAGTGTCTAAAATTCTTCATCAAACGCGGGATCTATGCTCAAATTAACGGTACTCTATTTTATAGGGATCAGTAATATAAGTCAGGACTTTGAAAGTTACATACACTTAATCATTCTCATTTCATTCTGATGATAATAAGAACTTGTCCCAAAACCTTACGAAATTAGCATAATCATTTCATAAGTTCGTAATAGAGCGCGGGTTCCCGCAGATTGTTGATTTATGGATTTTCTAACAGATTTTATCGTTAGAACACTCTCGTAGGAGTTCCTATATCTCAGGTTTTGGGACAAGTTCTAAACATCGTTTATTGAGGAAAAATAAGATGGCTTGAGATGTCTCATTTTAATTTCATTGATTGGTTTGAATCCATTTTGTCTGAACGTCTTTTTGCATAGATCGGCGTAGAAAATTTTACGACCAATCACCGTTAGGAAAAAGTTTTCAGTTTCCGAAATGTTTTTGTAAAATTTTTTTCATTTGAATCCATACTGGTTGTCTTGGATAGAACCACCATCTTTATGAAAACAGAGGAAAATGAAGAATTTCATTTCCTCATTTTCCCAAAAATTAAATCGAGGATAATATTTAACGTAAATTCTGTGTAAGGTGGAAAAAAGAGAAAGATTTTGTACTGAAAGCATCAGATCACACATTGAACCAAACTTTCAGCAAAAAGGGATTAAATATAGATCTGACATCAATATTTTGTGGGATAGGCGATTATTCTACACAACAAAAATAAACTGGAACGGAAAAATACTTTCGTTCCGTGGTAGGCAAAAAAACGTAAATTTCAGCTAAATCTAAGTACAACGATCGTGGTTTATTTTCATCTTTCTCATTATAGAGAATTTTAAAGTTTTTATTTGATAGAAATAAAAAAATCCGAATTTCCAAAAGCGGCACATTACAATCGTTTTGTTGAACTGATGCCTAACGCGTTATCTGTCACACCTCCCTTTATCCAATACTTGTATGGGAAAATGTTCCGGAATATTGTTTTTACTCATCTCTATAAAATTGAGTACCGTTAATTTTATCGCAAAACACTGATTCCATGCAAAATATTAGGTACTTTATTATATAGTTATGAGTAGTATAGTAAAATGAAGTTTTAGAACACGCTGTAAAGTATTTAAAGACATCACACAGCGAGGGAAATCAAATACAGACCGGTTTTACGACTTTAAATTGCATTTAATCTTAAATGATCGAGGTGAAACAATATCACCTATGGAACCTCCTGAAAACGTGGACGACAGGAACGGTTGTGCCAATCACGAATTTAAACTTCCCAAAGCGAAATATCCAGCGACCGCAAGAACGATTGGGGTCTGGATGTACGGATTGATGGTATTGATTTTACGAATATGCTCAAACGCCGTAGAGACGAAAAAGACGATCCTTTGTCAGAAGGTTTTTTTCTATTTCCAGAAAATTCTTTTAGGAGAATAAACTTTTTAATCGTAATTTTCAAACCTCAAAAAAAATCGCGATAACTCCAGCTTCATATTTTAGAACATAAGATAATTCTAATTAATTTCAGGCAAACTCTCGTTTATGAACAAGATTCAATCTTATGGAGAACGCAATACGATCAATGGAACCTCCGGGGGACAAAAAAATCGAATCGGTAAAATCGACCAGCCGATACCCGCGGAAATAAATATGTCTTCGCCGAACTTATTTTTTTTAAATCCGACGTCAAAGTTGGAATCTTTTACGGGTAAAATCGGTGAAAAATCAAAAATCGGAATTCTTACTTGTCCTCCATGAGTATGTCCGGCCAAAAACAAATCCACTTTTTCTTCATGTTTCGTATTGGATGCGTCAGGATTGTGAGACAACACAATCCTGAAATCTTTATGAAAGGTACCAGATAAAGCTTTATCAATGTCGGTCCTATCTTCTAAAAAATCCCCGATTCCGGCCAGGATAAATCTTGATGCTTTTCGTTGTATCACTACGTTTTTATTTCTAACGGATCGACCGCTTCTTTCTAAAAGTTCAAGCGATAGTTTGTCGTTTGCCCAATGGTCATGATTTCCGTTAACGAAATAAGCGCCGTCCCTTGCTTTGAGCTCTTTTAAAATAGGCCAAACTTTTAACAGTTCGGTATCCGTACCTCGCTTCTTTACATAATCTCCCAAGCCTACAATTAAATCCACATTACGAGAATTGATTCCTTCTATAACCCATCGAATCCAAAATTCAGGATTTAAAAAACCGTAGTGAAGATCGGAAACGACCGCAATTTTATAACCATCGAAATCTTTTGTTATTTTATCAGATCTGAATTCATATTCTTGGAATCGGACCCAATACCTTTCAATAAAAAGACAATTCACTCCGATAAAAAGTAAAACCATTATAACATAAAATCGTATTTTTCTCATATACCCTTCGAGAGCAAAATCATTCGGCGACACATCAACTCTGATAAAAACAACATATAATTCTAGAACTCAAAATCAATAGATCCCCCCGAACTAACGATTTAGGCTTTAGAAGAAATAAAAAACTTTAAGACATCTCCAATCGAATTTACATTTACCGTAAAACTCAAATTGAATGAACTCCAATATATAAACGATCTTCTAAGAATTTGTCCAAATCCCGTCGAGCAATCTGAACACCGATCCGTAGAGAGGTGTTCGGCTTGAGTTTAAAAGTGCTATGACTTGAGTTTAACAAAAATACGAATCTACTTTTATTACGGACTTATCAATTGATTGCAGTCGATTTCTCGTAAAAATTTCTGGAGCGCTATCTAGTTTTTCCGCTACACTTGAGATTTGCACACAATTTTATTAGAAACCATCTCAAAAATACTTTATCTTTACTTAAAATGCAAATCCGATGGCTCTAATATATTCTTGGAACATTTTTAGTATTTCGCAATAGAAGAATCAACTTCGTCCGAATAAAGTAAAATACCCCCTTCCACGTTATGAACCTTTGTAAAACCGGATTGTTTTAAAATTCCGCAAGCCATGGCAGAACGCCCTCCGGAGCGACAATACACGATCATATCCTTATCTGATTCTTTCCAAGAATTGATTTCGGGAAGCCTGTTCGAAAGCTCTCCAACCGGAATTAAAAGATCGGTTCCTTTGATTGTACAAATTTCCGCTTCGTTCGGATTCCTCACATCGAGAAGATAAAATGAATCCTTTTTCATTTCTCTTAAATCCAATCTCGACTTTAGTTCTTTAGGGGTCATACACAATGCTCCTCAATATAAAAAATAAAACGCGGTATTTACTGAATCAGCTGTTTCTTTTCAACCAATCGGAGTTAAAATTCAAGTAATTCGAATTCATAACTCCAACCAAATTACAATTTAGACTTTTCTAAAAGATCTTCCAACTCAAATTGAAGCGATTCCCACGCAGACGTCAAACGTGTGATTTCATTTTTAACTTCGTTTAAGTTGTCTAGCTCCAATTGATAACTACGATTTTTAAAAAAGTCCGGATCAGCCAATACTTCTTCCAAATTCTTTTTGGATTTTTCCAAAAGTTCGATTTTGGTTTCTATCTGCTCCAATTCTTTCTGAATTTTTTTGATTCGATTTTTGTCGGAATTTTTCTTAGAACGGGTTTGGTTTGTCTCCCCTTTTTTCAAGGTAGAATTGTGGCTTTGTAATTTAGGATGTACTGTCTCTTGCAAATTGTACTTCAAATAGTCGGAGAAAGTACAATTGAAATCACGGATATGCCCGTTATCGACCGAAATGGTACGATTACAGAGATCTTTTAAAAATTCCGGATCATGAGAAATGATCAAAAGGGAACCTTCATAAGCCATCAGTGCTCGGCGTAAATTATCCCGAACGACTAAATCCAGATGGTTTGTAGGTTCGTCCAAAAAAATGGCATTGGCCGGAAAACGGACGAGCATCGCAAGACGAAGGCGACTTTGTTCTCCGCCCGAAAGAAGATTGGTTTGTTTATAAACGGAATCATCTGAAAAAGAAAAATAACCGAGAAGGCTTCTAGCTTGTTGTTCCGTAAGATCAGGATAAGCGGACATAACGGTTTGAAGCAAATTTTTGGAAGGGTCCAGTTCTTCGTGATGATTTTGCGAAAAGTAACCGATTTTCGTTTTCGGTCCGTAATAAATTTTCCCCGAAACTAGTTTATGAATTTCTAATAAACAACGAAGAAACGTAGACTTTCCAGCTCCATTCGGACCGACAACTGCAATTTTATCTCCTGCAGAGATTTCCAAATCAGCGTTGTTGAAAATATAAGGAGCCTTACCAGAATACGAAAAGGTTCCGTTTTCGATTCTTACGGTAATTTTTCCCGAAGAAATAAAATTAAAACGATAATCGGACTTGGAATTCCAGAAAGATTCCTGAGGCGCTTCAACTTTGTCTCTTTTTTCAAGTTTTTTGATCGCAGATTGGACCTGTCTTGCCTTCGTAGCCTTTGCACGAAATCGCTCTATCCATTCCATCCTATTTTTAAGGTAAGCTTCCTCCTTTTCGAATTGGGCTTGGAGCTTTTCCTGAAATTCATTTTTGTGTTCGAAATATTCTTCCAAAGTCCCCCGAAATTCGATGACTCCGGAAGGGGAAAGTTCTGCGATTGTATCGCAAGTCGCATTCAAAAATTCGGGATCGTGAGTCACAAGAACAAAGGATTGCCCGGTGGAATTCAGATAACCTGTAAGCCATTCCTTAGATGCATTATCCAAATGGTTCGTAGGTTCGTCCAACAAAAGTAAGTTTCCTGGATTCAGAAGAGTGATCGCCAAACCAAGACGGTGTTGATAACCGGGAGAGAATTCACGAACCTTCATTTCCATCTGAGCATTAGAAAACCCTAATCCCCCCAAAACCTTTCGGGCATTGGATTCTAACTTATGAATTCCGTACGTAAAAGCGTATTCTTCCAGAGCGCTTTGTTCATCGAGGATCGCTGTGAATTCTTCCGAATCGTGGGAAACAAGATCGAACTTACAATTGATTTCTTTCAATCGTTCCGAATACTCGCGATAATGTTTATGTTTGTCTAATACAGTGTCTATAACCGAAGTCTCCGGATCAAAGTCCGGTATCTGTTGAAAAACTGAAATTTCGGTATTTTTTGATTTTGCTACGGTTCCATTGTCTGGAATAAATTTTCCTTCTGCAATCCTAAATAAAGTCGATTTGCCGGAACCATTTGGACCAACAAGACAAACACGAGAGCCGGGTTTTATATGCCAGGAAAATCCGTTAAACAATACGGCCGAAGCATATTGATGTTTTATATCGATAAATTGAAGCAAGGATCGAGAAGTTCAAAGAGGTAAAAAACGACGCAGGCCAAATCCGTCGGATTAAAAAAGGGAATTACTTCTTACCTTTTGCCGCAAGTTCTTCCAATCTTGCATTGAGGTGCAAAATATATTTGCTGGAAGAGCCGTTCATTTTTTCTTTTGAAGTTTGAATCGCCGCATTGATTTCCGCCACGGTCATTTTGTTGATCTTTTTGTTTTTCTTTTCTTGAGTTTCTTCAGACATGAATATCCCACTAAATAATTTTATGCCAGATTTTTAGAATTAGAGGGATCCGACAACCGATTTTAAGGGAAAGTATCGTTCGATACTATTAAAATAATATCTGAAAACCCTAACATTTCATTTCGTCCAACATTTGGACTCTATTGAATAAAATATTCTTGGAAGGAATTAGTCTCCGGATCAAATAAGACATAATTTTCTTCAGAAACTGAATTCAAGGTATCGAATGAAAGGGAAAATTCTTCCAGAATTCATTTCAAAAACCCTCCTCTTTATTTTGAAACGTCATTTTATTACATGAAAAATTATTTTTGAAGCAACTTTAGACAAATGCCCCTTCTGACTTGAAAAACGTGGGTTAAAATCAAGAAATGTATTAACCAGAAGACAAAAAACTGACCCAAAGAAATGGGAATAAAAAGAGAAATATTGTAGGATTAGATGTTCACAAAGAAACGATTACGGATTCCTATAAAATTGAATATCGTAAATTTTATTCCAAGTGCTGTTTCTGCGCAAAATATTAGGAGCTCGTCCCAAAACCTCGGATGTCGGAACTCCTACAAAAGTGTTCCAACAATAAAATCCGTTAGAAAATCCATAAATCACCGATCTGCGGGAATTTCCTCGCTCTATTACGAACTTATAAAATGATTGTGCTGATTTCTTTTCAGGTTTTGGGACAAGTTATAGGTACTCTTTTATCTAGTAATCAGTAGTATCGTCTATTCGGCAAATAAATCGAAGGTAATAGTGAAAAGAACAAGAGATAAAATAGGAAGAGGGGCATTCAAAAAAATCGTAAATAAACTTAGGGCTATTCCAAAGCTATCTTCATACATAGGAGTGACATTGTCATCAGTCCTTTGAATGTAGGGATTCTTATTTTTCAATAAGCAAGCATTTGTAAAGAACAGAAGTTCTTACAAATGCTTTTTCCTTGGATTTTTTGTTTCTTTTCCTTGTTTTAAAAATTCACAAAGGACGAAGTTCTCGGAGCGTATTATGATTCAAAGTTTCTTCTCAACTCAAGAATTTTTCTCTATTCTTTTTCTTAGATTCGGTCTTGCAATCTGCATCTTTCCTCACGGTGCTCAAAAACTTTTAGGCTGGTTCGAAGGCGCGGGTTACGAAGCTTCTATGGATTACCTGGTAAATACCGCCGAATTTCCAACTATTTTGGCCATATTAGCAATTCTATTGGAATTTTTCGGATCCATCGCCCTCCTATTCGGATTCTGTACAAGATTAGCAGCGTTCGGAATCACATGTACCTTGGCAGTAGCCGGATGGACTCACAAAGAAATTGGCTTTTTTATGAATTGGTTCGGTAATCAAGGTGGGGAAGGATTTGAATATCACATTCTCGCAGTTTCTATAGGAATCGTACTTTTTTTTCTCGGAGGTGGTGTCTGGTCTTTAGATTCCTGGATCTACGACCACATTGATTCCTAATTAGAAAATACAAATATACCGAAACTCTATCAGAATCATCTGAAGCGGCAGTATCAGCGATATGTGTAAGTGACATTCTTTAAAAAGAATTCAATTCCAATCGATCGATCTTAAAAATAATCGGAAACCGGCCGATCGAAAAAAGCAGCTCTAAATTCGCATTAAACCGCTTTTTTATTACGAAAGATAAAAAGTTCGAATCGAATTAGTACCTGATTTTATCTACGGCTTTTTCGTCTAGAATATAAGAACCTTTCAGAGTTTGGATCACTAGTTTTCCCTTTTTCTGAGAAACAACGACACCTCTCAATTCTCTCCCATCTTTCATAATGATATGTTCGATGTTAAGGTTATAAATTCTACTCAATTCCTCTTCCGTTTTTGCGGACTTTAAATCCCGCAAATCTAGAAAAAGTTCTCTATCCAGATTTTCAAGATTCTTTCTCATATCTTTATATTCTGGGAGAGTAGAGTTCAGTTTAGGGAGATCAATCGATTCAATTTCTCCGTCTTTATTTACAGTTATAAGTTTAGTCGATTCTAAAGTATATATTTTCCCAGCAGTATTTAAAGAAATTACTTCCACCGCTCCTTCCGCTACAAACACCGTAGATTCGTTTTGGGATGCACTTACTTCGAAAGAAGTTCCTCTCACACCTGCAACCACGGAAGGAGTTTCCACATAGAAATTGCTTCCTTTTTTTTCTTTTTCGACTACGTTTAACAATCTACCTGCGGTTAAGTTTATTCTGATTTGAGAACCGTTGTTTTCTCTCAATTCCTTCAGAACCAATCTGCTATTTTCTTTCACGCGAATCACACTCGAATCGGTTAAGCCAATGTCCACTGCTCCTCCGGCATTGGTAAAAATCATATCGGACTCATCCAAAAGGTCACCGCGATGTAACTTTATTTGAACATCTCTCACAACAGAAACTTGACCTTTTACAAAAACTATTACTGCTTTAAGAGGAGTTCCTTGAACAATTTCAGGTTTAGCTTTCGGAGTCCGAAAACTAAACCAAACGCCAATCATAAGTAATAAAACGGCTGCTGCTGTTAACCAAACCATCCTCGGAAAAGGAAGAATATTTGTATTCGTTGGAATACTCATGATTTTATTCTCTACGTTAAAACGAGGTTTCGTTCCGACCCAATTCGGGTCAAAAGCCGGAAGTTGTTGAGACACGGCCCCCTTTTCCCTAAGGAGCCTTGCGTATCCTTCAAATTCGGGAGTATCCGTCTTATTTTCCATATTTACGCCCGGGTCTACGATTCATTCTATCCTGCTTCCTGTTTGCTAAACAAACTAAAAGAAACCAATTTGAGCTTTTTTTTTTATTTCTGATTTTTTTTATCACCAACAGTCCCGAATCTTTCTTTTTAAAATATAAAATGTAATAAAAAATATTCTATATATAATTTCCAGGTTGAAAACCTATCTTTTTACCTTCTTGAACCAAAGCTTTTTCGGCCCTTTCAATGAGTCTAGATACACCCGATATACTCATCCCAAGGATTTTAGAAATTTCTTCTAGCTTTAAGTCCTGCTGATATCTTAAAAGTAAAACCTCTTTGTATTCCGGGGAAATTGTATCTAAAAGAGAATCGATGATGTTTTTAACATCCGATTGGTCAATTTTTTCCAATACGGAAAATTCAGGACTTGGCGTTTTAGATGTAAAATTACTGCTCGCATCTTCGCCTACCAAGGATACATTCCGCTGATAATAGGACTTCGCATGGTTAATCATTAAATTTCTCGCGATTCTAAAAAGAATCATCCTACAAGAAGTCGGATCAGGGATACTTTTATCTTCATAATATCGAAAAAAATTTAGAAACGAATCGTGCAGAATATCTTGCGCAGAATTTTCGTCGTAGAACGATTTTTTTATATAATGAAATAAATCATCTTTATTGTGGTTATAGAGTTTTTCTAACTCGGAAGTGTGTGCCACAGTAATGAAGGGTCGCTGATTCGTACTTGTTTTTTCAAGCAAAAAGATAATTTGTTGTATAAAAAGATAGATTCTAAAGTTTCGCGATTAAGAATCATAAAGATTCTTTCTACTCAATGAATTAAACCACCTAGTAAAGTTCATCAATTGTAATCTGAACGGAAATTTTAACCTAACCAACTTTCATTTTTAGACTCAACAAAAAGCACTCATAATCCTATGTCCCGAATATCTAAATTTACAGCGCGTCCCAAAACCCTAGTTTACTTTGTCAGAAAAATCAAGCTGCAAAGTTCTATTCTAGTTTTGGGACAGGTTCTTATATCTTCTTCGGAAATTTTCGCTTTAATAATTTTGATTTCTTTACCGTTGTCGGCAAGTACGATCATTCTTAAAAACGGAAAAACGCTTCAGGGTAAAATTGTAAACCAATCAAGAACCGAAGTTCAGATAGAAATTAATGGAAAAGTGCAAATCATTCCCAAAACCGAAATTTCGGAGATCAATTTGAAAGACCCTAAAAGGGATGAGCCAAAAAAAGTCACTACAAAACTACCACTACCCAAGACAAACGACAAAGTCGAACAAACAGCAATCCCATCCTCTTGGAAAGAAACGAAATGGACCATATCCGGTAGATCCGCAATTCTTCCTGGTTGGGGTCAATGGAAAGTAGGAGAAAAAAAATGGGCAGTGATTAGCTTTCTGCTGTTCACCGGCGCGGCGTTATACGCCAATAACTGTAAAGAAAAAGCCTCGACGGAAGAAAACAACTATAAATCCAATTCCGCTGCAATCACTATTGTCGCCTTTATGGATCAGAATTTAAATCCGATCAGTTCCGACGAAACGGTTCGTACAACCACCCTAGTTACGAGAATTTTAACCACGGCCACAGCAACCAATCCTTATTTCAGCAACTATGATCGCGCGACATCCCAGTACAATCAAGCCCAATGGCTGTTAGGTGCAGTTTACGGCTTACAATTGATTCACGCATTTTTATTTGCTAAGAATTATGAAAAGACACAAATTTTACTTCTCAATTCAAATCCCGAGGGATGGAAATTTTCAGCCGTCACCGTGAAAAGTCCAATCAACGGATTTACAGAAATCATACCCACTGCCGCTTATACGGTTAAATTTTAATGATAAATTTTGTTTCGGGAAAAGATAAGTTGTAAGTATCAGAGTTGTTGAAAAAGTTTCTACATTTGATGTTTTAGTACGGACTTTTCATGATTCTTGCTAGGAAATTGTTCATCTTTATCCAATTTTTTCGGACGGAAGCACATAAATTATAGATACGTTTAAAAGTATTCTTTGCCTTATTTTAAAAATTATCGAACAACATCCATCATAAGAAAATCTCTATAAAAACAACAGAACGTTATCAAGAACTCTTATGAGAAATCACTGACGGCAATTGAGAATTCTAAAATCTATTTTAGACAAAATGGCCCTTTCTGGGCTTAAAAAACGTGGGTTAGATGCAAGCATTAACCACAAAACAAGAAAACCAACAGAAGGAACTAAAAGCTTTCCCAAAATTGTCTTCATTCAGAAAACAGAGAATTTTACACTTCGCTTCGCTCGTTCTAGACAGAAACGGGAGAGATGTTACATCACGAATTTAGAATGCAGTTTGCGAAGACAAAAAAGCGAACTCTCATCAGTTTTTCGAATATGGGAATCTTCTTCGTTTTGTGAAAAATTCACGATGATAGTTCTACGAAGTTTTGGGACAAATTCTTATTGAAGTTTCCATAAGTTATCTCTGAAATAACCTCTTGAAGTGATCAATTAGAACTACAGTGAAATTTTCTCTTTTCCTTTGATCTTTATAATTTCCTTTCGAAAATTTTCATAAGGATCTTCGTTTGAACTTACCGAAGCGCTACTTTTAGCACCTTTAGAAATTTCCGGTTTGGCAGAAAACCAAGAATCCAAATACTTTAAAGTTTTGATAATTTTTTCCTTTTGAAAATCTTCTTCTTTGTTACTCAATTTAAATTCTAAATTTTTCTTTTTTTCCGATAAGACTCTATGGATTTCTTTCGCCCTGAAACGAAAGGATTCATCTTCCGGATAAATCAAAATCGAATCCGCTTTGTCTTTCGCAGGATCGGAATCCGGTATCAGAACAAATTTATCACGTTCTATAATCTGCTGAATCAATTCAGGGGAATACCCAGGAACTTCGTAAAGAATATCCTTCAACACCGGCGGAATATTTCTTTCAAAATAATACCGGTTAAGAGCTTCCGAAAGTTTGGATTTTTGTTCTAAAGATTTTATTTTCTCGTCTTCTTTTAATTTTTCCTGGATTTCCTTTTGCTCCAACTTGAAAGCTATATCTCGATTTCTTGATTTGAACAACGATTGTTCCGATCGAATTTTTTCCTTGGCCGCTTGGAAAAAAATATCCTGGATAAGTTTTGCAACTCCCACGAAATCCAAAATCCCGAAGTACCACGGAAAATACTTTACGTATCCTTTTCGAAGAACCTTTCCGTAATTCTTCACAAATTCTTCGTCTTTAAAAACGGTCTGTATGGCATCTTCGTTAAGTTCAATCAAATTACGAATACTTAATATCTTCCACGCATCCACATTAGCCGTCATTGTTAATGATTTTACGACAGACTTAACGGTTTCCACGTCAACTCTCATAAAAGAATGCATCGTAATTCCTTTTGTTTCCCAAGGCGAATAAGCGATATGTGAATCTTCCGTAAAAAGTTTTTTCAATCCGGCAGGATAGGTTTTAAATTCTTCATCAGGAATGAATAATACGAGTCTATCCCAGCGCCCGGTTTGTTTGGAAAGATGATCGGTCATCTCGTGAAAACGGTTTCGAATCTGTTCTTGATACGAAATTTTGAGAGAACTTTCAACCTCTTCACTTAAACTTTGTATCAGTTCGACTCCCATGAATTTGCGCTTCGATTTTCTTTCCGAATCGGATTCTATAACTTTCCCCACCGCCTTAGCCCTTTTTTTTCCGAAGAGTGTCGTCGGAGTTGCGGATGGATCGTTTGTATGCATCCTTTCTTCATGAGAAATCGCGGCAAATGAATCCGACAAGGCCCATTTGTATTTTGGAAATACCTTTTTAAAATGGAATTCATCCACGAGTTCAAATAACGTCTGTAGTTCTTTGGTTTTTATGACCAAATATCCGAATTCCGGTATTTCCCTAATTCTCCCTTTTTTAATCAATCCATCCGTGATCTCGACCAACATATCTTTTACATATTCGGGATTTAAGGGAACGCTAATATTGGGTGCTTGAAAAAAACTTTCAGGATTAAAGAAAAGTTTTAACTTTTGTAGATCCTCGCCCTTAAAATCCGTTTCCAAATCTTCCCATAAAACTTCTTTTCCAAGCGGCGGTCTGTTTTCCAAGTACGATAAGATCGAATTGATAGAAAGATCAATCAAAGAAAGATAAATACGTGTGAGATCGCCAGGCTCCGCATCCGTATACGCGACGTAACAAGGCTTTAATTTTAAGTCGGATGTGGCAGGGTCTATGTAAAAGTAAGCGAATTGAAGAACGACTTCGTCTTCCAATAATCGCTTGATGTGAAACACCACTTCCGTAGTCGTAAGTTCGGAAGCTTCAGGAACTCTAGATTCTACTTGAAATAAATTTTGAGATTTAACGTTCTTATGGCTTGTCTGAGTAACGATCGCCTTATAAACGGAATGCGTAAGTCGGTCATTTAGATAATAGCTAACCACTTCATTGATTTTTTTAACTTTTAAAAAGTTTTGCGTTTGATTTCCTCCACCAAACGACTGATTTAAAACCGGTTTGCTCATCGCTTCTCCACTGTTTAAACTATTAGAATTATTTTTAGATTTTTCAAAAAGCTTTTCAGATGAAAAAATTCCACAACTCGTTCCAAACTCAAATTTTCCGCTACAAAATCGATCCAGGACCGTAAAATTTGAATCATTTACACTACTCCGAATTCAATGGATCAGTCTTACTAAAAACCAGTCTTAGAATGGGTTCTTATTTTTCATTCGATTTAGGAAAGAAAAGCAAATTTCCAAGTTTTTTTCATATTTGAATCTCTTGACTTTTCTTCTAGTCAGCCGTTTCCATGAATCTAACATGAAGCTTTCAAAGAAATATACCTTTCGATCTAGAAAGGTTTTACTCGTTATTTTAGACGGCGTCGGTTATTCCCCTAAAGGCCCAGAATTCGGAAACGCGATAGCGGGTGCTAAACTTCCATTTTTAAATCAAGTCTGGAATCAATTTCCTACCCTTCACATTCAAGCTCACGGGAAATTCGTCGGTATGCCATCCGATGAGGACATGGGAAACTCGGAAGTCGGACACAATGTCCTCGGTTCTGGGCGAATTTTCGACCAAGGAGCTAAATTAGTTTCCAATTCGATTGCATCAGGAGACATTTTCCAAGGTCAAGCTTGGAAAGAAGTTATCGATAACACAAAGAAGAATAAATCCACCTTACATTTGTTAGGTCTTTTTTCGGACGGAAACGTTCACGCCCATATAGATCATACAAAGGCGTTAATCTCACGGGCGATCTCCGAAAAAGTTACGAAAATTAGGCTTCATATTCTTCTGGACGGAAGAGATGTTCCCGAGAAATCCGCATTAGATTATTTGAATCCTTTTGAAACCTGGTTGGATTCTCTTAGAAAAAACGGAATTGATATTCGTATCGCTTCCGGAGGAGGAAGGATGACGATTACGATGGATCGTTACGAAGCTGATTGGTCCATGGTAGAAAGAGGCTGGACAATTCACGTAAAAGGAGAAGGCAGAAAATTCTCCTCCGCCAAAGAAGCGATAGAAACCTTTCGTGCGGAAGATCCGAAAGTGATCGATCAATATCTTCCTTCTTTTGTAATTGCAGAAAATGGAAATCCCATCGGTAAAATTCAAGATGGTGATTCCGTAGTTTTTACAAATTTCAGAGGAGATAGAGCAATCGAAATCTCTTTGGCATTCACCGAAAAAAACTTCGATAAATTCAATCGCGGCCCTCTTCCAGATATTGTATATGCGGGAATTATGCAATACGACGGAGATCTAAAACTTCCGGAACGTTTTCTAGTCTCTCCTCCTGCGATTGATCGGACGTTAGGAGAATACATGGCTAACTCAAAAATAGCACAGTACGCGTTATCCGAAACACAAAAGTACGGGCACGTTACATATTTTTGGAACGGGAACAAAAGTGGCTATTTCGATCAAAATTCGGAAGAGTATCGCGAAATCCAATCCGATGTGATTCCATTCGATCAAAGCCCGGAAATGAAAGCCTTTCTAATTACGGAAACCTTGGAAAAAGCCCTAAACGAAAACAAACAAGACTTCTACCGAGTTAATTACGCCAATGGGGATATGGTGGGGCATACCGGAAATTATCCGGCCACAGTTCAAGCGATGGAATTTCTAGACGGTTGTTTGGAGCGCCTTTGGAAAGCATGCGAAAAACAGAATATTGTCTTATTGATTACGGCTGATCACGGCAATGCGGACGAGATGTATCAATTGGATAAAAAGGGAAATGTGGAAAAAAATTCTCAAGGGAAACCCATTCCTAAAACGAGTCATACACTCAATCCGGTTCCTTTTTCCATTCTGGATCCTGAAAGGAAAATCCAATTGAATTCGAATCTTCTCAACCCGAGTCTTGCAAATGTTGCTGCCACAATTTTAGACGTGATGGGATACGAAACTCCGGAAGGATATCATTCCTCCTTGATTCAAAATTAGCATAACGTGAGTTCAGCATAACAAATGTGAAAGCGATTGTTATGTTGCGATCCATAGCGAGCAGCATTTTAGTTTCAGCGCACTCGCGAGCCATTTTAATTATTAAATTTGCGAGCGATTCGCCCAAGTTTTCTTATATCGAATTCACGTTAGTATAAGGTCTACTTTTTTTGAAAAGCCCTACATTATTTTACAGCATAACTTCTGCGGAATTATATTAGGTTCTCAGACAAATTCTAAGTCTGAGACTCCTTCTTTTGTAATTTCTATTTTGTTTTCTCAATAAAAATTCTCCAAGAGCAAGCCCAAGAAAACTCATGCAAGGATCATCGGTGTTTGAAATCTCTTACTGATCCACCGCCGCTCGACAGGATTTAGGGCAAGCTCATATAAATCAAGGGAACCTCTACAAAATACATTTTAGAATTCTTGAACGTGGCAAAACAGCGGTTTCGTATAGGGATTTTTTATAACGTTCTGTTGTTTTTTGATTTTATAAAGATGTCCCTACCGTATTCTCATTTGCTTTTGAGAATGGTAAAATTTACTCTTCTATTTTTTCTACGTCCTTCTTCGGAGTCGTTCTTACTCAAAGGAAGGCTGTCTCCGAAACCTCGGGTTTTAATTCTTTCAGTAGGAATTGAATGTTTTTGAGAAAGATATTCGGCAATCGCTATCGCACGTTTTTCGGAAAGAAGAAGATTATCCTTTTTCTTTCCAACGTTGTCCGTATGTCCTTCGATTTGAATTTTAATATCCGGATTTTCTTTCATAATCTCGGCAAGACGATTAAGTTCCGGCTCTGATTCAGGAATGATTCGAAAACTTTTGGATTCGAAAAACAAATTATTAATCTGAATTGTTCCGCGTTCTTCAATCCGAGGAAGTTGCAAAAGAACCTCCACTTTTTCAGAGAAATTCTTTTTGGAATTTAAATTTAAATTTTGTGATACAGGAAGATACCCCTTCTTCTGAGCATAAAAGCCGTAATTTTCTCCGAAAGGAAGGATGATGGAAAAATTTCCGGTGGAAGGATCACTTTTTGTGCTTCCAATTTTCTCGTGAGACTTTAAAGATTCATAATGTATATCGGCAGAGAGAGGATTTCCTTCGGTGTCCGTCACCTTTCCATTTACAACTACTACTTTTTCGGGACGCATTTCCTTCGGAAGATAAGCCATAAACAACTGACCGTTTTTACTGATGTAAGCCCAGTCGCTATTTGCAGGAATCGAAAAAAAATTCACACCTTTCAGATTCTCCGAAACTTCGGTCGGTTTAGTCCATTGATCCCAACCGTCTCCGATTCTTTTCGTCATATAAATGGAAATCCCTTTTCGTCCGTCGCTGGAAAAATAAAGAGTTCTATCATCGCTTGCTAAAAACGGAGCCATCTCTTCGTGATCAGTATTGACAACTTCACCTAAATTTGTTCCCAAAGGAAAGGTTCCGTCGCTTGACATCTTACTCACATAAAGGTCTAATTTCCCTTTGGAGTCCTTATGTTGGGAGGAATAAATCAAAATTCTTCCCGAAGAAGAAAGAGTAGAGCCTCCGAAAATTTCCTGGCTTGAATCGTTTTTCTTTCTGTAGAGATTATAAAAATCAGGAAACTTTAATATACTTGGCTTAGACCAGGAATCTTTTTCCTTAAAACTTTTATAGAGAGGAACTCTTCTTGTGATCTGCTTCGTTTTTTCGTCGTATTCGGCTCTAAGTTCCTCAATCTTTTTTCTGTATTCGTTGGAATTCTTGGAGGAACGCGCCGCCAATTCTCCCTTTACTTCGAAATCTTTTCCGAGCTCGTCTAAAAGTTCTTTTTCGCCGAAGGTTCCGAAAACGAAAAGTTCGTTTCCCCCCGGCAATGCGGAAATAACGGCGGAAGGCATCTCATTGTTCAAAGGCGCGTTCATTTCTTTTCCATCTTCCCAAAATCCTTTTTCGTCTAGTTTTGAATACCAGATCTTCTGAGTTCCCGATTTGCCCTGTTTGATATACGCGGTCCAAAAAAGATATTTTCCGTCCGGAGAAACGGTCGGATTGAATGCAAAAATATTATGATTTACGTAATCTGGAATTTTTTTAATCGCCCAAGGTTCAATCTCTTTCGAGTTGAGAAACGGATAGATTTCGTAACGAATCGGATTACAAGTGGATCCTCTCATACTGCAGAGGATTCTTACGGTTTTATCATTGAGTTTGGAAAGTTCTGAAGTAATTTCATTAGACTCGATCGAAATATATGCGTTTTCCGTACTAAGCAATTTTCCGAATTGAAGAATCTTTCCTATCAATAACTTATAGCCGCTTTCCGTGTTTGGTGTTTCTCGGTCGGAAAGGTTTGCCGTTGTGTTTTTCAGTTTCTCCTGTTGCGATGCGAATTGGATGGAATTTTGTTTACGAACCGGGATCCAAGAAGCTGCGTCATCGAGTTTCTTTAAGGAATCCTTGGCCTTAAGATCTGTGAAAGAAAGAAAACCCAAGATCGATAAAATCAGCATTACTTGAAGTTTAGAACGCATACGTTTAATTTCGGTAAAATTTCGAAAGTCCTTAATTCTACTTTTTCTTGGCAAAAAACCCTATCTTGAAAATCATGGTCATGATTCTTCCCTGGCAGGTATTCTCAAATGATCAGCACTTCCGGATTGACCCTAAACTTTGGTAAAAAAGTTCTTTTTGAGAACGTTACGGTGAAGTTTAAGGAAAATTGCAGATACGGACTGATCGGAGCGAACGGTTCCGGTAAGTCGACGTTTATGAAAATTCTAGCGGGAATAGAACAAAGCGCCAGCGGTTCCGTTTCGATCGATGCGGGAATAAAAGTCGGTTACTTAAAACAGGATCACTTCGAATATGAAAACGAAATCGTACTCAATACGGTCATCATGGGAAACAAGGAACTTTGGG
Organism: Leptospira borgpetersenii serovar Javanica; assembly: GCF_003046425.1. Taxonomy (GTDB): domain Bacteria; phylum Spirochaetota; class Leptospiria; order Leptospirales; family Leptospiraceae; genus Leptospira; species Leptospira borgpetersenii. Next base: position 56,117 of record NZ_QAJG01000015.1, on the reverse strand, counting down.
AAGTTTCTCAAGAAAGGGACGCAATTTACTCAAAACCTGAAATGTCGGATGAAGACGGAATGCGAGTTTCCGAACTCGAAGAAAAATACGGAGAACTCGGAGGCTACGAGGCGGAAAGTACTGCGGGAGAACTTTTGGAAGGATTAGGAATCCCTACCACGAGTCATACTCAAACTCTTGCGTTTTTAACCGGAGGTTTTAAACTCCGAGTTCTTTTGGCTCAAGTATTGTTTCAAAAGCCGGACGTTCTTCTTTTGGACGAGCCTACCAACCACTTGGATATCAAGACGATTCACTGGTTAGAGGAGTTCTTAACCAACTATCGCGGGGTCGTCATCGTGATTTCTCACGACCGCCACTTTATCAATTCGATTGCAACTCATATCGCGGATTTGGACTATCAGTCTTTAACCGTTTATCCGGGCAACTATGACGATTTTATGGAAGCCTCTACGATGGCTCGTGAAAGACTGCTCGACGAAAACAAGCGTAAAAAGGAAAAAATCGCCGAACTTCAAGACTTCGTAAACCGTTTCAGCGCGAACGCAAGTAAATCGAAACAAGCGACCTCCAGACAAAAACAAATCGAGAAAATCAAACTCGATGATATTAAACCTTCATCCAGAGTTTCTCCTTACATTCGTTTTAAGATGAAAAAACCTCTCGGCAAAGATGTGATCATAGCGGAAAATATCTCAAAATCCTACGATAGACCCATTTTCAAGGATTTTACGATTAACATCACCAAAGGGGAAAAAATTGCGATCATCGGAACCAACGGTGTCGGAAAAACGACACTCTTAAAAACACTAATGAAACAGATCGAACCCGATGCTGGGAAGGTCACGATGGGAGATTCGGTTACGTCTTCCGTTTTTCCACAGGATCACAGGGAAGGTATATTAGAAGATGCTGATACACTTGTAGAGTGGCTCTACAGATATGCCGATCCTGGAACCGAAATGGAGGAGATACGTGCGATTTTAGGGAGAATGTTATTTAGCGGAGATATGGCTAAAAAATCCACGAACGTTCTTTCCGGAGGAGAAAAGTCCAGATTGATCATCGGAAGAATGATTATCTCCGGAGACAATCTTTTAGCTCTCGACGAACCTAC
>NZ_QAJG01000015.1:2500-52500 GCF_003046425.1 Leptospira borgpetersenii serovar Javanica | reverse complement strand
AAAAGAAGTTATTTCCATTCGAAGAAAAAAAATTCCAGACGTTTTGGAAATCCGCTATTGGAGCACAACTCCGTATCGTTTGGGAAAAGACTCCAATGCAGTAAAATACTCCGTAAAACCTTGCGAAACAAAGAACCTCGAGGTTCCGAAAAATCCCACAGATGATTATCTGCGTCAAACGATGATTTCTCATCTCAAAAAGAAATCCGCTTGTTTCGAATTTATGATTCAGAAACAGGAAAATCCGATTTCAATGCCGATCGAAGATCCAGCGGTTCACTGGAACGAAAACGATTCTCCGTTTGTTCCGGTCGCTAAGTTAGAAATTCCCATACAGGAATTTGCAACACCGGAACAGGATCGTTTCTGTGAAAATCTTTCGTTGAATCCTTGGCATTCTTTACCGGAACATCGTCCCCTAGGAGGAATCAACCGTGTTAGAAAAGTTGCATATGAAGCGATTGCAAAGTATAGACACGAGCAAAACGGAATAAAACAAATCGAGCCGATCGAATAATGCCGAATTTTCTGTATAAAACAATTCGAATTTATTCATAAGAAGAAAAGGGCACAATTTACAACACCGATTTTTCCGACGTAAACGATATCGATGTTACTACTCGGGCATATGAAAACGAAGGGACGGTTTTTGCAAAGATATAAAAGTCTTCATGGAATCGCATTGAATCTATAATTGTTGGTTTTTTTGAAGAAGATCCCATATTCTAACTTTTAAAACAAGCGTGGTATGATATTATTTTCATACGTCCGAGTAGTTAATTAACTTGGATTCCCTTCGGACTTGACCCATGACTGATATTATTGGAACCATCAACGTTCAACTTCTCAAATAAAAGATTTGCACTCTGAAGTCATTACCGATGCAGTATCACAATCTTATACTACGATAGGAAATAGCAACATTCTGAGTTCTCACTCCGATTCAAATAGATCTTGCCGATTTCTATCTCTTTGAAATTTTACGAAACATGAAATATTTATTTAAACTTTCGTGCTTTTTTCTTTTTAGTTCCTGTACAGTAACTTCACATACATCCAATATAATAAAATTGGGCAAACCGTTTGACTTACAAAATCTGAGCCAGGCTTCAAAAGGCCCTATTCTTTTCCAGAAAATGATCTCCGCCGACTGGGCTGTGAAACGAAGCGGACTTATCAATTTAAAAGATCCGAAAGCGTCCGCCCTAAAATCCGGAGACGAACCCATCCAAATCTATTTTTATGCAATCGATCACCCCAAGTTTGGGAGATATTTAATCGATACCGGTATTTCAAAAGTTTTTCGAAAAGATCCGAAAGAATGGCCAATCTCTGCGATCATTATGTCCTTAATGAATACCGAAGCTCTCAAGGTTCGGTTGACTACGGACGAATGGCTGAATAAAGATCCGAAAAAAATCGAAGGCATTTTTCTGACCCATCTACATTTGGATCACATTCTAGGAAGTATGGACTTTCAACCTAACGTTCCGATGTACGTCGGTCCTAAAGAGGCGACCAATAAAAGGTTCCTCAATTTATTCGTCCAGAAAACCACCAATCGATTATTAGGTGAAAACCCGACTCTCTATGAATTAAGTTTTCAAGAAAGTCAAGAAGCCTCCCCTTTTCGTACCCTTGATTTTTTCGGAGATCAATCTTTGTTGATTTTTCATATGGAAGGCCATACTAAAGGAAGTCTTGCATTTTTAGTCCAAAGTTCATCAGGATATCAGCTTGTTTTGGGAGATTCTTGTCATACGAGTTGGGGATGGGAGAATGACGTGACTCCGGGAGATTTTACGGAAGATCAGGAAAAAAACAGGATAAGCTTGGACTTTTTAAAAAATCTGGCTTCCAAGCTTCCGGAAGTTCAAGTGCATCCGGGACACCAAAGTATAATAGTAAATTCTAATTAAAGAATCTTGAATGATTTAAAAAAATTTTGGAAAAAATTATGAAAGAAATCGACCGTTCTAAACCGGTTCTCGTCACGGGAGGCGGGGGTTATATAGCTTCTTGGATCATTCAATATCTACTCGAAGACGGAATTTCAGTTCGAGCTACCGTAAGGGATAAGTTGGATTCTAAAAAAATATCTCATCTCCTCAGACTTTCCGAACGTTTTCCCGGAAAATTGGAACTTTACGAAGCAGATCTTTTAAAGGAAGGATCTTTTTTAAATGCGATTCAAGAGAAAGGAGGAGTGGAATTGATTCTTCATACCGCGTCTCCTTTTTTTATAGACAAAATTAAGGACCCACAAAAGGAACTCGTAGAACCTGCGGTTTTTGGAACCAAGAACGTTCTTGAATCCGCAAATGCGAGTCCTTCCGTTAAAAGGATCGTTTTGACTTCGAGCGTAGCGGCAGTTATGGGAGATAACATAGAAGTTCTTTCCATTCCGAATCATCGCATTTCCGAAAAGAATTGGAACACTACGAGCAGCTTAACTCATCAGCCATATCCCTATTCCAAAACACTCGCAGAACAAGAAGCATGGAAAATCGCGGACGCTCAATCCAAATGGGATCTTATTACGATCAATCCTTCGTTCGTAATGGGGCCTTCCGTTTCGGACAGAGCGGATGGAACAAGCGTAAATTTTATGCTTTCTATGATTAATGGAAAATATGCTCCCGGAGTTCCGGATATAATGATCGGCTTTGTGGATGTTCGAGACGTAGCAAAGGCTCATATACTCGCGGGTTTTACCCCCTCAGCAAAAGGACGTCACATCGTTTCGGCTATCGCGTTAAAATTTCTGGACGTTGCAAAAATGATTCGAGAAAAATATGGAAATCGTTTTCCAACTCCCAAAACCTCTCTTCCGAAATTCCTGACTTATCTGATTGGTCCCTTTTTTGGATTATCGTGGCCGTATATTTCGCGTAATGTTGGATTTTCTTTTGAGATCGATCATTCTTACAGCAAAAAGGATTTGGGGCTCAATTATAGACCGATATCAGAAACTTTTGTGGAACACATAGAACAAATTCTTTCTTCTAAGATGCTTTAGTTTGCAATTTTTAGATAACAGAAAATGTAAGTTTCGCGACCTGAAACGCTTTTTACAAAAGCGTTTCACCTGAGTTCTCAGACTAAAATACTGTTCTCTATGGATCGTAGCATAATTGCTTTCACATTTGTTACACCGAACTCGCGTTAATTCACGTTTTCTAAATTACAAAATCTGTTTTTAAAAGTTTCAAATCGAGAGACGAAAGACAGATTTTTACGGAAACGCCAGGATCAACAAGCATCTCCACCCGTTAAAAACATAGATTCTAAGTGATTGTTTTTGATTCTTGCAAACTCGTTTATGTATCCATCATAACCGTTGTGGTGGAAAATAAGAATCGGAACCCCGTTTTCATACAAATCGAAAGCGTCTAAAAAATAATATTGCCCTCCGTAAATCGCTTGTTCACTCATAAGAACATCAAACTTTTCGAATATTCTTTTTCCCAATTCTTCGTTGTTGAATTCGTAAATAGCCACATAATAGGATTTTTCTTTAGATTCAACCTTAATCGCATATCGAATAAATAGATAATCCTTTGCCGGAGTTTTAACCGTATAAAAGTCTCCTCGCTTTAAGAATTCCAGCTCGGGCTGTCGAAGATGTTTTTTCTTAAAAATAGATTTTGTGGAAATATCCAATAATCGGGAAATTTTTTCGGAAGGATTGTATAAATCCGATCGAACTTTGTCCCCGATTTTGGAGCCAAAAATCGCAAAAACGGAATTTCGAAGAGTATTTATCTTTTTGAATGCAGTTAAACTTCCTTTAATAACTCCAACTTCCTGACAACCGGTGATCTCTTTTGTTTCGGGGGAAAATTCTCCGGCGATATCCGTTCTTTCGTAGGCGAAGGCTTTTTCTTTTTCTTGAAGCATTTTCTTTTCAAGAAAATACGCTTCCACCAAATGATCATTTGCGGAAAACCATTGGCCTTGAATCCGAATCGCTAAAGAACGGAACCGGGAACCTTCCGTATCGAACGATAGGGAACCGAAAAGTTTTGCGTTTTCAAGGTCTTCCGGTTTCATTTTACTCAAAAACTCCGAAGATACAAATCCCTTAGAACCAGATCTAGCGATTACCTCCTGCCATTCTATCGATTGGGAGTTTTCTTTGACTGTTACGGATTCCCCTCTTTCCAATTGAAAGATCACCTTTCCATCTATTGGCTTTTCCCTTACGTTCAACTTTCCTTCCAAAGTAAGGACGTATCTTGTATATTGTTTCTCTTTGGCTTGTAATAAACCGAAGTTGAAACCAAGAAGAATGAAGACAAACCAGATCGGTCCGGAGTTTCGCATTTGGATGAGAGTTCGGATCTTTTCCATGTTCGTTATTTTCCCATGTCGGATTTTAAATCGATATCATCGGATAAATGGGTGTTTCCCTGCTTTTTTATCCAAAGTCCTTTTACTCCGATTTTATTCCCTCTCGAAAATGAGAATCGATTTACTTTAACGTTTAAATTGTTTAAAGCGAAAAAAATTATTACGACTTTTTCTAAAATTCGAACTTACCGTTAAGAAAAACTCAAAACCACAATTTTCATCTTAAATCTGCAACTTAAGGAGAGTATTTTATATACTATGGCTTGCGGTTCGACTTTTATTTTGAATTTCAACGAAAAATTTATAAAAAACTTAAATTTATAAAATTACTTTTTCAAAAAATTGATTAGAAAATCAACATCCCTCCGACAGTGTTGGTTAAATAGGAAAATTAAAAATTAGTTATGAATCAAAGAAAGTTAATTATTCTTTTTGTGGTTATTTTCGGAATTTCTACAAATTGTTTTGGAGATACTTTACCGACAATGGAAGAACAGTCAAAAGCATTTCAATTCAATCAACAAGGTATTGCCTTACTGGGTAAAGGAGATTTTATCCAAGCACGCTCCTTTTTCGAAAAAGCATCGAAACTACACCCCCAACACCCCGAATATACGAATAATATCGGCGTTACTTACTTGAATGAAGGTAAATTAGATCAAGCAATCATGTATTTTACACAATCGACCGAAAAAAATTCCTCTTATGCAAGAGCTTTTTACAATCTCGGTGTTGTTCATCAAAAGCAGCAGAACAATGAAAAAGCTCTTCAAAACTACCTAAAGACGGTTAATATAGACAATTCTATTACAGAAGCATATTTTAATTTAGGAATTATTTATACTCGCATGGGAAATAAAAAGCAAGCGATTGAAAGTTATCAAAAATTTATTGATACCGCGCCGGTCGAATACGATAAGCCCAAAAAAGATGCGAAATATAAAATTGAAGAACTAAAAAAGGAATGAAAAGACGGCAGTGCAAATAGCAACTCTGTTCTAGTTATAGAAGATAAATCAGATAAAACAAAGTTAATACACTTTCAATCGAATTGGAATTCGCGAGGAGATTTCGCCGAATACAAAATTGGATTTTACTCAATTTTGCTAATCACCTGCCTCAAGATTTTATTATGTAGGAACTTTTATAGAAATTTCAGCAATGAAAAAAACCGTTTGAAAGCCCATAAGAACCCGTCCCAAAACTGGGACAGAACTTTGCAACTTTGATCTTTCTGACAAAGTAGAAAACTAAAGCCGTCTCGTTTCTATTGTCGCTCGACGGGATTTGGGACGCGCTGTAAATCACCCATGTAATCCGTGGAAACCTTCGAGGAATCTACCAAGAAGCTCTTGACCTTTAGAATATTCTCTTATTCAAAATATTATAGAATTATTGTGATGTTTTTATCTTTAAAAGTTTTGGTTCAGTTTCAGAGTCGTCCTAATATCACGGGAATTCTACGATGGAAAATGTATTAAACCAAGCTGTTACACTCAACAATGGACTTTCAATGCCCATCTTAGGACTTGGGGTTTGGAAAACCCAATCCGGTAATTGCAGGGAAGCAGTCTTAAACGCTTTAGAAGCGGGTTATCGTCATATCGATACCGCAAAAATTTATTCTAATGAAGAAGACGTAGGTAAAGCGATTAAAGAAAGCGGAATTCCAAGAAAAGAGATTTTCATCACTACAAAACTTTGGAATGCGGATCAAGGGTCGGACAAAACAAGAAAAGCTCTTGAAACCAGTCTCAAAAAATTAGGAATCGATCAGGTAGATCTTTATCTCATTCATTTTCCGGTGACTTCCCAAAGGATGGATTCTTGGAAAGAATTAGAAAAAGCGTACCACGATAAACTCTGTAAATCGATCGGGGTCAGTAATTATACGATTACTCATCTTACAGAGTTATTAAAAAATTCTGAAGTCACTCCTACAGTCAATCAAGTGGAATTTCATCCTTTTTTAAACCAGGTCAATCTATTCGAATTTTGTAAAAAGCATAAGATTCAACTCGAAGCTTACAGTCCTCTCGCTCACGGACAAAAAGTCGAAGATCCGAAGATCGCAGAAATTGCAAAAAAATACGGTAAAACACCGGCGCAGATTTTGATCCGTTGGGCAATTGAACAAAAGATTGTGGTGATTCCAAAATCCACAAAAAAAGAAAGAATTGTTGAGAACTCAAAAGTTTTCGATTTTAAAATTTCCGAAGAAGATATGAAAATTCTGAATTCTTTGGATGAAAATTTCAGAACCTGTTGGGATCCTTCTGAAGTCGCTTAGGAATCGAAACTTATTTTACATACAAGACCAAAGTTTTCTATTAATGATTCGAAAACTGTATGATGAGTCTATACCAAAATCTTCGGATACTCTAATCGGAATTTAATAACGAAAAAAGTTATTTGAAAACCCACAAACTGATTCAAGGAGACGTAATTCGCGGAAACTCTAGCGTTTTGTTATAAACTTATTGAATGATCATAATCGATTTATTTTTTAAGGCTTGGGAACGGCCCTAAGCTTTAGCGTGAATTCGATATAAAAAAATTTGGATGAATAAAAAACTGAGGTGCAACGACTCTCTGAAGGTCGATTCATTTGTGTATCATTCGGTAGGAGTTAGTCGAGCTTCACGTTAAAAGTAGTTTGTAACGAAGTTGGAAAATAGTGACCCATAAGTTGATAAAGATTTTGGAATATAAGGATCAGAAACACACATTTTTTCAAGTGCCCCGACAAGAATAAGGATTTTTACTTGCAAAAAGTATGATTTTCTAACAGAGAAAAATCGCCTGGTTTTTCCACCTAAAACTCAGACCACTCCTCACCTTCCCACCCAAGTGGTGGGAAGTATCTGTTTTACGGAGGATTTGCTGGAAGAAGTCTAAGTAATTGTGGATTGGTTATAATAGAGGGCATTGTGCTTGATGAGTTCTTGAGAGCCATCAATCTACCCCTAACTCCATCGATTCAAGAATATCAATTCGGAATTGCCTTATATTCAAGAATCATACTAATCGATGGACCGTAGCGCAATGTTCCAACGGAATTTTTTAAACTAAAGCGCTGCTCTCTTCTATGTATCTTATGTCAAATCCTTCCGCAGGTTTTGGATGCGCTGTAAGTTATTTTTGATTACGTCTTATATATTCGCTCTGAGCATCAATCGTTTGACCAGCATCGTCGCATAAGCACCGGAAGGAAGTTGAAAGGATATTTTCACTTTCTTTTTTCCTGGATGCAAATCATCATCCTCGAAATCCGTCATTTGAAAGTTTTCCGGAATCACATTCATTTTTCGTTCAAAGGAATTCATTTTAATACCCGGAAAAGGAGAATGGTCGAATACCGCTTCATTCAACCCGTTCAAATCGAGAATTCTCCTTAAAACATCTACTTCTTTTTTAGAATATTCTAATTTATAAATTCCAAATTCTCCTGGAACCGGAAGATTTCGAAAAGATGGCAAAGATTTCATGGATGATTCCCTAGGAAAAAATAAAAATCCCGTCTTAGTTTTGATCCGAACACCGGAACATCCTTCCGAGATCAAAAGCTCGGATACAAATTCGTTCCAGATTAAGGATTGCATCGATGAGATCAACATCAACAGCTCTTCTTCAGGAAACTGAAGAATCAAAGTAGAATACATCTTTTGGGTCGGGTTTTTTTCCCGACTTAAATTGAAAAAGATTTTATTTTCCAGTTTGTTGTTAGACCACTTTTTACATTGAGACCAGTTTCCCCAAGCAACCTGAATTTTTTTCTTTCGATCCCGAGCTTGCTTTTTCTCTCCCGCATAAGGATCAGTCAAAATCAATTTTAGACAAGTTTCAGCGTCCCCTTTCAAATACGGAAAAATAGGGAGTCGAAACTCCGGATGAAATCGGCTAAACCTTTGCGAATCATAATAATTGATGAAACCATTTTTACCGATCTTTTCAAAATTGTTCCGAACCGATTCAATTTCTTTTTCGAGTAAATTTCTAAGAATAAGAACAAAACGATTACCGGCATTCGCTTCCGGACTCAAGGATTTTTCGCTAAAGCCGATCTTTTCCAATTGCAAAACGTTCGCAAATTCCTTGGGAATTTTCAATGGCTTTTGACAACTTAAATATTGAGAAGTGTTAGCGTGTCGATCCTTCTTGCCTGCATATCCGATCTCGGAGATAGAGACCTTAGATTCCTTGGAAATTTTCAAGAGAGCATCCAACGTATTCCAACCGGATTTATGAAGTCGGAAAATCGTCCATTTCCCAGATTTTTGTATAAAACCGGGACGAAGAATTTCTTCGACCCGAAAATCTTCCGGATTCTGTTTCAAATCATAAACTAAAAACCCACTCAATGGACTTGTCACAGTTCCAAAATATGAAAACTTCTCACAAGAACAATCTTGAATTAAAAAATTCCTTGATCGGAAGACACATTTTAAAATAGTAGTTTAAATTTAAAGTATTTATGGGAACCCACTACAAAGGAAACAATCGAGAAACGGCAGTCCTAAATGCATTTATCAAACTTAGCCGTTGTTCCGACTCAATTCGCCAGTTGGAAGAAAAGATTTTCTCAAAATATGGATTAACGACAGGGCAATTTGGTTGTTTGGAAACGCTTATCCATTTAGGTCCGATGTGCCAAAAGGAAATTGGACAAAAGTTATTTTCCTGCGAAGGAAACATTACTCAAATCGTAGACAATCTTGAAAAAAGAAAGCTTGTGCAAAGAGTACGGAGCAAAGAAGACAGACGTTATGTCATCATTCACTTAACCTCTAAAGGACGAAAGCTCATACAGGAAGCGTTTCCCGATCTTCTGGTTTCTCTGGTTCATAAGTTCGATTCTTTGTCGGAAAATCAACTTTTAGACCTTGGTGATTATTGTAAGGAAATCGGATTGAAGGCAGTATGAACTTTTTCTTTCAAACCTATACTTTGAACATAAATGATTTAACATCGAAATATAACCTAACGTTACAAAAAAGAAGTTCCCACATTTTAACAAACTCATTGGAAAATTCAGACGGGTAAAAAAACCGTTTTCAATGCGGTAAATTGAAGTCATTCACTATCAAAAAATAATGAATGAACATTTTGGAATCATTTAGGAGGAAACAAATGCTTCAAAAATTTTTTAAAACAGATTCAGATCTCGGATCTTTGATTCTCAGAGTAGTTGCAGGAGTTGTAATGTTCCCGCACGGAGCACAAAAATTTATAGGCTGGTTCAATGGGTTTGGTTTCACCGGAACTATGGGCTATTTCGTCGGGTTAGGAATTCCTTCACCGATCGCATTTCTCATAATCATCGGAGAATTTCTCGGAGCGCTCGGACTGATCTTCGGTTTTCTTACAAGATTATCCGCATTCGGAATCGGAATCATCATGATAGCGGCAGCCATAATTCATTCGCCATACGGATTTTTTATGAACTGGTTCGGAAATCAACAAGGAGAAGGATACGAATTTCACCTTCTTTACATTGCAATTTCTGTAGTTCTTTTTATCAAAGGCGGCGGAAAAGCTTCCGTAGATTCTCTAATCGAAGAGAAACTCAAATAAGATCCAAATTTTTCGGAAATCCGCGGAAAATAAATCTACGGCTTTCCGAAAATATTTGAATTTTGGAATATTTTAACTATCTTTTGTTTTTTGCTCTTGGGGTCGGTTTATTTTTACGGGCCCCGGTCGTAATTACGACATTTTTTACCTTACCGAAAAGACCGATAACACCCCACTTCTTTTCGAATTTAAAGTTAAATATTTCCTTCTCTTTCGGAGACACAAAGGACATCGCTCTTTCCGTAAGAGCCGTGATCGTAAGACTCGGATTCACACCCAAATTAGCTGGAATCATAGAACCATCACAAATCCTAAGATTCTGATAGCCATAAACCTTATTTTGAAGATCAATCACACCTGTTTCGGAACTCTCTCCTATATTACACCCTCCTAATATATGTGCAGTAGCGGGAATATCCAATAAAGCCTCGTTGATACTACTTCTTGCGATCCCTCCCGAAATCTTAGCCAGCCTTCTCGCAAATTCGTTTGCAATCGGGATATAGGTAGGAATTTTTTCCCCGCTTTCCTGAGTGGAAGAAAGGGTTCTCTTGAACGGCCAGATCCATCTTCTCTTACGAACAATCTCGATACTATTATCTACAGTTTGCATTACAAGTAGAATGATTGTCCTTCTTGCAAACCCGATAGGATTCAACAGGCTAACACTATGGATCGGATGTTTTAGCACTTCAATCAAAAATCGCAGTTGTCTCGGAATACTTCCCCCTCCATCCACGAGAACCCCTGCAGCTAAACTATTCATAGCGTCTGCCCCGTTAGAATAACGAACCGGTTCTATGTGAGTATGTTCATCCGGAAAAACGCTGGAAGTGATTGCAATCCCGTGGGATAAATCTGCTTTCTTGTCTTTGAGTGTCACTCCGATCAACGACTCACTGTTGGTTCGAACGACTTGTCCTAACTGTTTGGAAAGTTTAGGGAGAATTCCTTCTTCTTTCATCTTTAAAAGAAGACCCAAGGTTCCCAAAACTCCGGCGGAAAGAACAACGGATTTTACTTTATAGATTTTTTTGGGATAACCAAAAAAAGAAGTCGTTTGCTCGGTATGAACTTCATAACCTTCCGAACCGTCTTCGCCTAACGGCATTAGCTTGGAAACTTTCGTTTCCGGAAAAATAACCGCTCCCGCCTTCTCCGCAAAATAAAGATAATTCTTATCAAGAGTATTCTTTGCGTTATAACGACAACCGACCATACAACCGCCGCAATCGTTGCAGGAATTTCTCTCCGGCCCTTCTCCTCCGAAAAAAGGATCGATGCCGTTTTTACCGAAGTGAACCCCTACCGGAGTTTTGTTAAATGTGTTTTCAATTCCGAAAGTTTTTGCGGTTTCCTGCATATACCGATCCGATTCCCAAGTCTTCGGATTTTCCACGACACCTAACATCCTCTTCGCAAGTTCGTAGAAGGGAAGGATCCCTTTTTTTCCTCCCATTTTTTGGACGATTTCCTTTTTCCAAAATGGCTCGGGAGGAACATACAACGTATTCGCATAGACAAGACTTCCGCCTCCCACTCCCGCACCACTCAAAACCATTACGTCGTTTAGAAAGTTGATTCTTTGAATTCCAAAACAAAAAAGTTTCGGAAACCAAAGAAACTTGCGTAAATTCCAATTAGTTTTGGGGAATTCGGAACTGTTCCATCGTTTCCCTGATTCTAAAACAGCCACCTTATATCCCTTTTGCGAAAGCCGAAGTGCGGAGACACTTCCTCCAAAACCTGAGCCGACTATGATATAATCGTAGTCATAAAGAATTTCTTTCCTTTTTAAGGTCGAATCTAAACTCATATGCACTCCAGTCCTATCGAAGTTTTTCAGTGGCTTAAAGTCTTTTATTTCCCATAAATGGAAAGCCAAAATTCTTCGAACCGGTTTTTTCAAAGTAAAATAAGTTTATCTTCAAATCGAAAGGAAAGTTTGATCTTGATTTTTAACTTTTGTTCCTCTTTCAGCTTGATGAATTCCTTTCAAATTTTTAAAATTGAAGGATGAATACGAAAGTCGTTCATTCTGAGTTAGAATTCAGGTTTTACACCTCTCTGGGCGGTCACGAATCTTATCTATTGTACAAAGAAGAAGGTGATATATGGAATTTGGTTTCAACTTATGTTCCCTCCGAACTTCGGGGGAAAGGCCTTGCCGGGGATCTTGTACGAACCGCCTTGGATAAGGCTCGCTCCCTAAATAAAAAAATCATTCCAAGCTGTTCGTACGTCGTAGCTTTTTTGAACAGGCACCCGAACTATAACGACCTGGTCGCCAAATGATACATCATATCGCAATCGGTTCTCCCAATATAAACATTCTTAAAAAATTCTACGAGTCCCTTCCCGGTTTGAAAAAAATAAGAGAGAATAAAAATCCGGATCAATCTCTTCGTTCTGTTTGGTTTCAGGCGGGTGATACGATTCTGATGGTCGAAATTGATATCAGCACAAAAGGCCCCAAGGCTTTGATTTTTTCTACTTCCTGTCTAAAGTCAGCGGATTTGAAAAATCTTCCGAAATGGATTCAAGAAACTGAATATACGAAATACTTTAAGGATCCGGACGGCAATCTTCTGGGTTATTCTTCCTATCCGAATCCTTGGCCGTTTTAAACGGAATCTAGAATTCCGCAAGCTGCAATATAAGAGGTGGTCCACGCGCTCTGAAAGTTGAACCCTCCTGTAACCCCGTCCACGTCCAAAACTTCTCCGGCAAAATAAATCCCGGGAACGATTTTACTTTCCATAGTTTTAAAATTCACTTCTTTACGATTCACTCCTCCACAGGTCACGAACTCGTCCTTAAATTCTCCTTTTCCTGAAATCTTAAATCTTGCATCCGTAAGTTCTTCAGTGATTTTATGTAAATCTCTAGAGGATAAGTCGGACCACTTTTTGGATGGATCTATAGAATGAATTTCTAATATTCTTTCCCAATATCTTCTTGGAATTCCTAAAACGGGCGTGTTGGAAATGAATTTGGAGGGATGAAGCTCTTTTTCCTTTTCGACCCTTTTTCGAACCTCGTCCTTTTTTATACCGGGAACGAAGTCGATTCTTAAAGTTGTTTCGTATTCTTTGTTGAATAATTCCCTTGCGCCTTTTGCGGAAAGTTTCAAAATTGCAGGCCCGCTGGCTCCCCAATGTGTAACGAGCAAAGAACCGAGTTGAGAATAACCAAATTCGGTTAGAGAACACTCCGTTTTCTCAAAGGTAAGTCCCGACAGATTTTCGAGACGGGGGTCGACGATTTTAAATGTAAACAAAGAAGGAACCGGGTCCGATATAGTATGCCCCAGTGCCAGGAGCCAATTCCACGCTTTTCTTCCGGAACCGGTCGCAAATAATATTTTATTAAACTCTAATGTATCTTCGTTTTTGAGTTTGATTTGAAATTTAGAATCGGGTATCGGTTTTACGGAATGAATCTCCACTCCCATTTTTAATTTTATTCCGTTTTTTTTTGCCTCTTGCATTAATGTTTGAATTACTGTTTCGGAAGAATCCGTGATCGGAAACATTCTTCCGTCAGTTTCGGTTTTTAATAGGACTCCCCTCTGTTCGTACCATCGGATCGTGTCTTCAGGCCCGAAAATTTCAAAAGCCCAACGAAGTTCTCTTTCACCTCTAGGATAATTTTTACTCAAGATTTCCGGATCAAAACAATGATGCGTAACGTTGCATCTTCCTCCTCCCGAAATTTTCACCTTGGAAAGGAATTGTTTCCCTTTTTCCAGAAGAGTAACCTCACAATTCCCTTTAGAAGCGATTTGGATCGCCCCGAAAAATCCCGCTGCCCCTCCTCCTATGACAGCAATCTTCGGTCGCCCTTTCGATTCAGAACTCATAACCGGAAATCCTTCACCCGATTTTTATAAGAACTCATTCCTTCCATACAAAAATAAACTTCTGATTCTGCACTCCGTATTTCTCTAGAAACCTTGAACATAATAGATCGCCCGTCCAAAATCCCGTCGAGCGCAAATAGAAGCGAGACGTTGAATTGCCCGAGCGCAAGTAGAAGCGAGCTTGAGTTTAACAAAATTGTAGGAATTCTTTCTACTACTTGGAATTACGAAAATGGTACCCAAAATTAACGGGCGGTTTTTTACAGAAATTTGATTTTAGAATTTAGAATTGCTATCTTCGGATTTTACAAAGACGCCCGCAAAAGGCTGAAAGGAATCTATCGGTTTACAAAGGAAGACTGAAAAAACTCAAAACAAAATTATTCCACTTCAAAATCCGACTCGGAATCCACAAGAAATTCTTCTCTGGAATAAATAAGTTCCATCACATCGTCCATCCAGTCCGGGGTTCCATGATTCGGATCCCCAAAAGGATCATTAGCTCTATATTGTCTCATAATTTCGTTGTGTTTTTGAAGCTGTTCTCTTGTGTTTGCATTCATATTCAAATTGTCGGTTTAAAAAACCGTTTTATAACAGATTTTAGAAAATAATTAATAATTTCTTTCCCAAAAAGTACAACTAAAAAATCACTTAATTTTAAAATATTCTAAACTCTGATTAGAATTCATCGTCACAAAAATTCGGAAATATCATATAAGAGAGGAGTTCAAAAATCGTGGAACTCCTCTCTAAAACCGTTTTAAAATAACTCGTTTCCCTTAAAAAAGAAAGAAACTTCAAGAGCGGCGTTTTCATCAGAATCGGAACCGTGTACCGCATTCGCTTCCTTACTTTCCGCATACAGAGCACGAATCGTTCCGGCAGCCGCTTCTTTCGGATCGGTCGCTCCGATCACTTCTCTCCAATGAAGAACGGCGTTGTCTCTTTCCAGAGCAGCGGCAACGATCGGACCGGAAGACATATAGTTACATAAGTCGCTGTAAAACGGACGCGCAGAATGCACTTTATAAAATTGTTTAGCGTCTTCAAGAGACAACTTGAGGTATTTTAAACCTAGGATTTTAAATCCTTCCTTTTCGATCCTTGCAAGAATGTTCCCGACGTGTTTGTTTTTTACTCCGTCGGGTTTGATCATGATAAACGTTTTGGACATTTTTTTTCCTTATTGAGAGAGTTTTTTAAGTAATGCTTTGCCAACAATTTCGGGAACCTGATTGCTAACGTCTCTTCCATGTCTTGCGACTTCCTTTACAATCGTCGAGGAGATAAAAGAATATTCGCCGGAAGACATGAGAAAAACGGTTTCCACATTTGGAGCCAATTTTTTATTCATTAAGGAAATGGCATATTCATAGTCGAAATCGGTAACCGCTCTGAGCCCTCGAATAATACTATTTGCTCCAACTTTATTGCAATAATCCACGGTGAGACCTTGAAAAGTATCGATCTCCAGACCTTTTAATCCTTGGGTGACTTTGTGGATAAATTCGAGCCTTTCCTCGATTGAGAACAAAGTGGACTTGTTGGAATTGACCGCAATAGCAATGATCACCTTGTCGAAAAGTCCCAAAGACCTTTGAAGAATATCCAAATGTCCGTTTGTTAACGGATCAAAGGAACCGGGATAAATCGCCAAATGTTTCATTTTTTACGAAGCCTAGCCGTTTCTTGCGCAGGTAAACCGTAGATATTGATAAACCCTTCCGCGTCTTTTTGGTTATACAATTCCTCTTTTTCAAAGGTTGCCATTTTAGGATTGTAGAGAGAAACGGAAGATTTTCTACCTACAATTGAACAAGTTCCCTTATAGAGTTTCACTTTTACGGTGCCGGTTACGTATCTCTGAGTTTCCGTAATAAAAGCTCGAACCGCTTTCATTCTTGAGGAAAACCAGTGGCCGTTATAGATAAGTTCGGCGAATTCAATGGAAAGTTTATCTTTATGATGTTGTGTATCCCGATCAATCGTGATCGATTCCAAGTCCCTGTGAGCTAAAAATAAAACCGTTCCTCCCGGAGTTTCATAAACGCCCCTAGACTTGATGCCCACAAGGCGATTTTCGACGATGTCCACTCTACCCACTCCGTGTTTGCCCGCGATCGTGTTGAGAGCCTCCATCACTTCGTAAGGATTCAGTTTTTTACCGTTGATCGCGACACAATTCCCCTCTTGGAAGTCGAGTTCCAAATATTCGGGAGCGTCGGGAGCTTTTTCGGGAGAAGTCGTCAAGAGAAACATTTTTTCATCCGGTTCTCTATAAGGATCTTCTAATATTCCACCTTCGTAAGAAATATGCATTAGATTTCTGTCCATAGAATACGGCTTTTCCACGGTAATGGAAACCGGAATCCCTTTGGACTTTGCGTACTCGATCAAATCCGATCTACCGCCGAAATTCCAGATTCTCCAAGGCGCTATGATTGTTTTTTCGGGAGCTAACGATTTAACGCCGAGTTCGAAACGAACCTGATCGTTTCCTTTGCCGGTCGCACCGTGAGCGAAAGCGTCGGCGCCTTCCTTTTCGGCGACTTCCACCATCGCCTTCGCGATAAGAGGTCGGGCAAGAGAAGTTCCGAGAAGATAACGCATTTCATAAAGTGCATTCCCTTGAATGGCAGGAAAAATAAAATCTCGAGCGAATTCCAAACGGAGATCTTGTATATAAACTTTGGAAGCTCCGGTTTTAATTCCCTTCTCTTCCAAACCGGAAAGTTCTTCTTTTTGGCCTATATCCGCAGTAAAAGCGATTACTTCGCAGCCATATGTTTCTTTCAACCAGGTAAGAATTACCGACGTATCCAAACCGCCGGAATAGGCGAGGACGATTTTTTTAACAGGTTTACTTTGCGCCATTCTGAGAACACTGAAAATCGATCCAGGTCTGTGGACAACCGGATTTTGCGGGTTTCTATAATGAGGATTTCATTTTTCACTGTTATGAATTTCTACACCGACCAGAATCCATTCCTTAGATTGACTGAGAAAATACGTTACGGAAGCTTCGTATTTTGTCCGTTTGGATTCGATATTGGAAATTAAAGAGAAACTGATTTTATATCTTTTTTGTACGATTTTTCCTCTTGAATGTGTTTTTTTGAAAATCCATTCTTCTGGTTCGCCGATCTTTTCACATCTTTCTAATTTTGCTTCTTTGTAATTTTGGATCCAGTAATCATATAAATCCGCCTTTACTTTTTGTTCGCTTGGCGGATCCGGATTCGATTTTTCAGAGTAAAGAGAACATTGAGATTAAAATTAGAATGATAGAAAAAATTTACACTGATTCATAAAAGTCAAATTCTAATAATTTAAAATTGTTTCAAGAATTCCTGTCGGATTATTTTCAGCATTCTTATTCTTCTGAACAAGTTTGTTCAGTAAAAATCGAACTTAAAAATCAATAACAGGCATACATTAAACGACATCAATCCACTCTTTGATTTTACGAAGAATAAGAACCATCGCATATGTATCGAGTTTGCAGTATTCGATGAGATTTTTTTCGATCTCGGATTTTTCGAATTCCGTCATAAATTCCGTTTTTATCCTTAAAAATTCGGAGTTCGCCATTTGGCCTGATTGGATTCCAAGATTTTTATAATTTCGGCCTGTAATTACGGGAAGAACGGTTTTTAACGATGTGCTTCCTTTCTGATCGGGGTGATAGTAATCGTATTCCCAAAAAGGTTTCGAAAGATCGACGAAGTATTCTTTGATTGACTGGAGCCAAGGTTTAAATTCGGAAAAAACCGCCGCTGATTCCTCCAGACATCTTCTTTCGAACTTATCGTTGTAGCACAAAATGGTCCCTCCGGGCAAAATCCATTCTTGCAATTTTTCTAATATTTTTTTTCTAGGATCTTCGATTCCGTCATCGATATAATAAAAACTTTCGGGCTCTTCAAAAAGATCCTCTCGTATAACGTGCAACGAAAACAAAAACGGAACGTGCTGAAACGGGTGGGAATTCGGATAAACCGGAATCGGAGGATTGATCGATTCGAAATCGAGAAAATAAATCGGATAATGCAGTTTTTCAAAAAATTCGGTGAAAACCTTTCGATTCGTAAATGGAACTCCCGTTTTCATCGCCTGAATCTGAGTTTGTTGACGAGGAGTCAGGCCTTCCGCTCGTTGAATATCTTTCAGATTGAGAATCCCCTGTTTGTAAAATTTTACGGATTCTTCTTTTCCCTCTCGAAGAGTGAAAATATCTCCCGGAACGTTAGGAGCAAGACAGACTTCCGGATACAAACAATTTCTCGGATGAGTACACAGATTACTCGCAAAACGGGAAGGAAGATTTTTTCTAGAAAGAAGATCGTATAAAGAATGGGCGATCTCTATCGTTTCTTTTCCCTGGAGGACGACCTCATCTGTGACATCTTTACGCACAAAAAAAGAATCGACTTGGATCTCGCCCTGAAAGTAAAACTTGGAATTTACGAACAAAAGTGTACATTTCGAGATCGGAAAGCCGGATTCGTCCGCCACAAATTTTTGAAATGCAATTTCCGTAATATGCTGTTTTTTGAATGAACTCGATACTTTGAGAACTACAAGTTCGAAAGTTCCCGAAAGTTCCTTATTGGGGAGAATATATTCCGCCTTCATGGAAAATTTGTCCGTTTCCAAACAAGCGGATCTAACTCCTTTTCCGGATTTCAAAATCTTTCTGGTATCGAAATCGGAGTAACGAGCGTTTTTGGATTCCGGAAAAAAAGAATGGGAAAGATCTCTTAAAAGGGATTTTTGCTTCGGGGAAATGTATTTGTGTTCAAACGGATCGAAATCGGGACGACGTTGGTACGTGTTCAGCCAGAGAAGATATTCACAGTGAAGTCCGGTCGTAAAATCCGCTTTTGTGAGTTTTGGAATTTCTAATTTAGGTCTTTTAAGAGAAAAAAAGTTAGAAACCCGTTCCAAAAGAAATTTTCGGAACGGGTAAATCCATTTTAGAATCGAAAATCTTCTGTTTTTCAGGCCAATAGAACCTTAATATCCTTAGGGCTGGAAACTGCGTAGATTTTATTTTCGGAAGTTCCCATATTCGCTTGAGTCAATTTTTGGCTTACGACACTCGGTCCAAAATCGATACCTGTAACGTTCACAGTGGTAACAAAAGGTTTAACTGCCTTATCCCAGTAAAGAGTTTTGATTAACATCTCTCTAAAAAGTGGAAGACCGATTCCCGCATCGGACTGCATGTTTCTTCCGTCAAAAATGGAATAAACTGGAACCTTCAGATCGGAACCTTTAAAATCGAAACCGATTCTTTCCATATCCAATGGAATAGTTTTGTTTGTATCCTCCATATGTGGGGAATGAAAAGGGGCGGTTGTTCTGAGATAAACGAACTTTACTTTTTTTTCTTCCATTTCCGCTTTGAACTTTTTACGAAATTCAAGAAGGGACTCGGGGCTTCCCGAAACGATATTGGAATCGGGTGTGTTAAAAAGACTTACATAAATCGTTTTACTTCCACTCAAACCAAGGGCATCGTTAGTTTGTTTGACTTTATCTTCGAGTTCTTTTTGAGAATAACCGATCACCGCAACCATTGGAGTCGGCTGTTTGTCGCCCACTTCTTCGTTTGCTTTGAGAAGAGCCTGGGAAGGATTGTAAACACCGACTAGTTCCTGCGCTCTATAACCGATATACAATACGAACTTTAAAAATTTAGCATACGCTGAATAGAAGTCCGCTCCTTCTTTACCAAGAGCGATTAACGCGGAAGAGATAACACCTTGGCTGTGGCCCGTAACTCCGATTGAGTTGGAAATCAACTCAGAAACAGGGAAACCTTTGTTCGTGAATGCGATGTAGTTTCCGATTTGGGTCAGAAAAATTCCGACGATGGAAACAGGTGCGCTGCAAAGATAATTCTCGTCCGGAGCCGAATCCGAATTTTTAATCCAGCTTTCGAAGTCGTAACCGCCGTAAATGATGTTTTTATCGAGCTTAGGAACTTCCTCGACGATGGCTTTAAAAGAAATATCGAAGAATTCTTTAAGAGAAGGCTCAGATTCGTAAAGTTTGGAGAGTTCTTTCAAAAAAGGAGATCCTTGTCCTCCGAATTGAAGAAAAAGTTTCCCTCCACTAGCTTTGACTTGATTCAGAAAGTTTGCAATTGCCATGAACTTTGATTTTCCTTAGGTGTTTAAGGATGAATCTCGTTTTATAGAAGGTTCCGCAATTCTTTTTTATTTCGGAAACTTGGGTTGCGTTCACTATCAAATGTAGATTGTAATCTTTTACTACTCGGACGTATGAAAATAGTACTAAAAATTAACGGGCGATTTTTGTAAAGATACGGAAGTCCTCACAAATTGCGTCGAATTTAGAATTGTTGTTTTTTAAAGAAAATCTAACATTCTAACTTTTAAAACAAACTTATCACAGTATTCTTTTCATACGTCCGAGTAATAAGCGGCATTCTAACTTATATTGTGATTCATAGAAAGCAGCGCTTTAGTTTCAGCGCGCGAGTCATTTTTGCTATAAAATTTGCAAGCACTCGCCCGAAATGCAGGAGGAGACAAATATAATCGGAATAGGTGATAAAACTAGGGTTTGTGGGGAGAGATTTGAAGATAGATCTAAAAAACTATGCTCATCTTGTATCCAAAAAACCGGAAGAGATTTAGAGAAACTGAATATTACAATAAGAACTTGTCCCAAAACCTTGGAACCGTAAGAACTCCAACAAGAGTGCACGAACAATAAAATCTGTTCGAAAGCCCGTAAATTATCAAAGAGCTATGATCCGTGGGAACTCCTACGTTTTCGCTTTATTACGAATTTTTGGGACCGATTTCTTTTCTCAGGTTTTGGGACAAGTTCTAAATATCTCGGAAGTTTGTTGATTTTTCAAAAAAGTCGATACGCTTATTATCATAAGTTCATATCAAAAGCGAAGAAGAATTATTTCAAAAGAGGAAGCAACACGTTAGGCGCTCTGACTTTCAAGTTTGTCTCACAATACCAAAAGAAATCAGTTACACTCATTCAGTAAGTTCGGAATAAAGCGTCTTGCTTCTATCCGGCCCCAGTTTTTCTTACGGAAAAAACTGGGGCTGGACGAACTCTTAATCAGGAAGATAAAACGAAGCAAGTCCGAAAACAGTATTCAGAACAATTCCCAAAAGAACCCAAAAAAGAGAAAAAGTCAGGAATAAATACTGTCCTTGAAAACAAATATTCCTAAAAATGCGTAAAACAAAAGTCCACCTGCGATTATTCCCCAAACGAAAAATTTTAAAGGTTGGAGATGTTCAAAGGTTAAAGAAAACAACTTTGCCCAGATTGGCGTCGTTGCAAAATGTAGAAACGGCGATACCAATGCAAAAATCATAAGCACAACAACTCTAATGATGATTGGCATAAGTATTTTTCAACAAGCTTTACATGATCTGCCCTACAAATTTTAAATGTCAATCTATAAACGATAGCGTTTCGATTTTCGATTTCAACGAGAAAGTGATTGACCCGAACTCATAAAATTTTTTCTATTTTTTTGAATCCTGCGATAAAACGTAAGATTTAGAAATTCCATCGCACCGGACTTCCTAAGTAACGGAGCGTAAATGTCCCGGTGTAGTTTAAACAAAAATGATCAAAGTTAAAAATCTATCTAAATTCTATGGTAAAAAACTCGCTATAGACCGCCTGAATTTTGAGTTGGGAGAAGGAGAAATCGTAGGACTTCTCGGTCTGAATGGAGCCGGAAAAACCACCACGATTCGAATTCTCACCGGGTATCTAATCGCGTCTGACGGAATCTGTGAAATCGACGGAACAAATACTTTCGAAAACCCCCTCGAAGTAAAAAAGAAAATCGGTTATCTTCCTGAAACGCCTCCTCTTTATCCCGAGCTTTCCGTCGAAGACTATCTCAAATTTGCCGCGAGAATTAAACAGGTTTCTTCCGAATCCATAGATTCGGAGATCGCAAGAGTTTGCGAAAGAACATTTCTCACGGATGTTCGTAAGAATAACATCGAAACTCTTTCTCTTGGCTTTCGTAAAAGAGTGGGGATCGCACAGGCGCTACTTGGAAATCCGAGAATCATCATTCTCGACGAACCCGTTTCCGGACTTGATCCGAAACAGATTGTAGAAATCAGAAACCTCATTCATTCTTTGAAAGAAGGACATACGATTCTACTTTCGAGCCATATTCTTCCCGAAGTTTACAAAACCTGCAACCGTTTCCTATTCTTGCATCGAGGAAGAATGGTATACCAAAGAGATAGAAAACAACTCGAAGAGGAAATGGAAAAACTTTCCGGCCTCGAAGTGACTCTTTCGGGAGCGGACGCCGATACCGGTAAAAAATATCTTTCCTCACTTCCCGGAGTGAACGCGGAAAAGATTCAACCGATCGGAGAAGATTCGAGAGGCAACACGTTTCTGGTCTCCACCTCCGTGGAAAGGGAATTTAAGGAAAAACTTTTCGCGTCCGCATCTTCTTCTCCCCGCTTGGAATACATTCGCAAACAAGAAGTCACCTTAGAACAGATTTTTATGAACCAGGTTTGAAAGACTATGCTTCAAAATATTAAATGGATTTTTTTCAAAGAAGTAAAAGTGTTCTTCGGAACCTTTATGGCTCCTTTGGTTTTCGGTGGAACCGCCTTTTTGAATTCTCTTTTCGTATTAATTCTGAATTTTAATTCAGGTACGAATTATGTCGATACCACGGTCATCACTTTTCTTTCTTTTATGTCGACGATCATCATCGCGATGCTAATTCTCGCGATGGGAAGTATCACCGAAGAAAGAAACCGAGGAACTTTGGAGTTTCTTTTTACGGCTCCGATCACGGATTTGGAAATCGTCGTCGGCAAGTTCGCATTCGGAACTCTGATATGTCTTTTGATTTCCGTATTTGTAAACGGTTTGTTTCCGATTTTTCTTTATTCTTTTTGGAAAGCCCCTCTTTACATAGTGGTTTCTGGAACGATCGGAGTCTTTCTTTTGGGAATCTTTTCCTTTGCGATAGGACTTTTCGGAAGTAGTCTCGGTAAGAATCAGATGATTTCACTTCTAATTTCGATCGTGATTATCCTAACTCTTTGGGTGTCCGGATATTTCTCGTATTTGTTCGATTCGGTTACGAGAAAAATCCTCTACCATCTTCATATTTTTTCGCATTTCATCTCGTTTTGTAAAGGAGTTCTACCTTTGAACGGAATCGTTTTCTTTGTCAGTGGTGCGTTATTCTTCCTTTATCTCACCGTAAAAGTTTTGGAATCTAGGAGATGGAGAGGATGAAAGAATCCGTATTGCTGAGAATTTTTCCCTGGGTTTCCCTTGTTTCCTTATTTCTATATTTTCCGGTCCGAGACAGTATTCAGTCGCCCGCCAATCGCTGGCTTTGGATGGGATTAGTGCTGGCCATTCTGATCTTAGAGCCGGTCTATCGTTGGTTCCAAAAAAAGAATATTCAAGAAGAATGGAATTCTTATATATCTGCCGGCCTGGGTCTTATTGCTTTCGGAATCTATCATCTCCGAGTGTTTTTGGAAGAACTTGCATTAAAATCCAATTCGATCGGCTCCGGAAACGAAAGAATCCGGGAAATTCTTTTGGTTCTTCTTGTTCTTTGTGCAATCGGATTTTTGATTCTGACTTTGTTAAAAGAATTGGGAAAAGACTCCGCAGGCGCGCAAAGCGTTTTGAAAACTTCAAAACAAGCTTTGGTACGTTACTTTATCATGAATCTTGCGATCGTTTTTGTCGCTCTCGTGATCGTAAATTACATTTCCGTAATGCGAAATCATAACTTCGACTTGAGCTCCAAAGGTCAGTACTCTTTTAGTCCGACCGCCGTCAAAATTCTAAAAAATGTCGACAAAGAAGTCGAGGTAATTGCTTTTTATCCAAGACCTCTGGAAAATTCCCCTTCAAGCGACAAGGCCAATTCCTTTTCTTTGAGAAGAATCCGTCCGGACCTTGAAATCTATTTGGATCAATTGAAATCCTTAAGTCCACAGTTTAAGACTCGTTTTATCAACGCAGACGTAGAGTTAGATGATCTTGCCGAATTCGGCCAGGTATCGAATGGAACCATACTTTTCAGAACCAAAAAACCTTTTGCGGAAAGCGGAAAACAATACGCTGAACAAAGACTTTCGATCCGAGAAAAAAGCGATCTGGAAGATTTGGAACGTAAGATTGTACAAGCGGTCGTAAACATCACAACCGAAGAAAAAAATATTTATTTTACCCAATCCAATGGAGAAAGATTCTCTTCGATCTTTCAGAATCTTCCGAACGAAAAAATCGGAATATTATCCAACTCTTTGAGTTTCTTAAACTTTAAAGTGAAAGGACTCGGAATCGCCGAAGGTTGGCCGTCTCGGATTCCGGAAAATACCGACGTTCTGGTAATTGCGGGACCGACCGTCGCTTTTTCGAAAGAAGCACAAACCGCCATTTTAGATTTTATCGAAAAGAAAAAGGGGAAAATTTTCATTACGATCGATCCGAAAGGAACGGAAAACTTTAATTGGCTTTTGGAAAAATCGGGTTATGAATTTGCAAAAGGGCCTCTTTCCCAGGTTCAGGGACAAGCTGGAATGATTCTCGCAAAGTCTTTTAGAAAACATCCGATCGAAGAGGCCTTAAGCAGAAAGGATATGGGGGCCGTGTTTCCGTTTGCCGGTTACTTTGTTCCACGGACAACTCTCGAACCCGACAGTAAAAATTTAGAAGCATTTCCTTTGATGGAATCCGGCGGAGACTCCATATTAGATAAAAATAACAATGGAAAGCAGGACAACGGAGAAGAAAGAAGAAACGTAATCCTTGGAATGATTTTGAAGACGATTCCGAAAGTTCAGAAAGAAGAGACAAAACAAAACTCAGCGACCAGTCTTTCCGAACTGCAACAAGATTCTACGGAACAAAAAAAGGATTCTCCGATCGCTTTGGCCGATTCCAAACAAGATTCCCAGAACAATCCGAATTCTCCCTTAACTCCAAGCCCGAAGGGAGAAAATGAAACCCCTTCTAAAAATAAAGATACCGATTCGAAAGAAGAAGGTAGGATTGTAATCTTTTCGGGAACATCTTGGATTACCGATCAGTTTATTTCTTACGGGACGAACTACGAACTCGCTACTTCTTCGATTACCTGGATGTATCAAGATCTTTCTTTGTCTTCCATTCAGCCAAAGAAAGAAGAAGTCAATACAGTTTCTTTAACCGAGGTTCAGAAGAGGGTCGTTTGGATTTTGGGAATGTTTATTTTTCCAGGCTTGATTGCGGTCGTTTCTTCCGTCGCACTCATTCAAAAGCGTAAACGAGAAGGTGAAGAATCTTGAAACGGATATTTCTTCTTCTTTTTGCGTTAGTTGCTCTTGCTTTTAGTTTTTTCTTTTTGGAAGAAAAAAAAGAAGATCAGTCGGAAATTTCCGTTTGGAAGATTGATATAGACGAAATCGAGTACCAGCCCCCTAAGGATTCCTGGGAAGGGGAAGATCTCTCCTCCTTTTATCGAATGCCTATCGTTTTTAAAAGACAAAAAGGAATCGGAAAAAACGACAATTTCCTCACGGTTCATTCTAAGGATTCCGAAACCGGAGAAACTTTAGTGTTCGAAGGCGGTTATAATGCGGAGAATATTTTCCGAGAGCTTTCCGTTTTGAAAGCGAAAGGTGTCGAACCGATCGTGAATGGGGAGGTTGCCGCCTCGTTGCAGTTAAATGAAAATTCCCCGCAGATTTTTTTGAAGTCTTCCGGAAAATTGCTGAAGAAAATTTGGATCGGTAAAAAGAAACCCTTCGACTCCACGAGAATCATCCGAGAAGGAAATGAGGTTCTTATCGTCCAGGGAAATACTCCGGATCGTTTTACGAGAGGAATCGGGGAATTTAGACAAAAACAACTCGTAAATCTAAGAGACGAATCCATAGTCGAAACAATCTGGGAAGAAGAAGGGAAAACCCTTCATCTCGATAATCATCCTTACAAGGACCAGATGGCTAAGAAAAATTTTTGGAGAAGACTTTCCGGAAAGCCAATTCCTTTAGAACAATCTTTGGGAAATTCTTGGAACAACCAAGTCATCAGCCAACTTGTAGAGTTATATCCGGATGATCCAAACGGAGCCGGTTACGCCGTAGCTAAAAGTTTGACTAACGTACCGGCGGATGCGTCCCTTAAAATTCGAATTTCCAACGATGATTGGATTACTTTGCGTTATTATCCGAAGACGAATATCAATTCCACCGATTACAGACCTGCAATTCGGATCATAAACGGAAAATTTTCCGAACCTCCTTTTTATATCCGCGAAGATAGTTTCTTGCGATTAAAAGAAGTTGTAGGGAATTTGGAAAAAGCCGAGCAAAAAAAAGAAGAGCCCGCCAATCAAAACTCACTTCCTAAAAACCCGAATATTTCTTCTCCCCCAAAATGATCATAGATAAAGAACAAGATTTTTCCGAAGTTAGAACCCTGCTTCTTCAAGAAGTGTTTCAATCTCCTGAAAACGCTTTTAATGTTTATCAAAAAGCGGGAAGTTTCGGTTACTTCGAAATCTTAAGAACCCATTTTCTTCTTTGGATTCTTGCACCTGCGACAAAAATCATTTCCAACCTTGTTTTTTCGATTCTTTCTTTTATTCGATATGAAGAAGGAGAGTGGAATCCGTTTTCCGGAGTTGTATTTTCCTTCGCAATGTATCCCGCGGTTTTATTTTTAGTCGCTCAGTTAGACGTATTTCGGATTTTTATGAAAAAAACCGATCGAAGTAAAGGAGAAGCGCTTCCTCCCGCGAATATTCTTTTGGTTTCGTTTATTCCGTTCAGCGCATCTTCTGTGTTTTGGATTTTACCTTCCCCATTCCAGGCGATTTTTATCTCGGTTTCTTTTATTTTTTCCTGTGCCCTTTCGGTTCGAAGTTTGAAAAAAATTCTTAACTGGAATGATAAGGATATCTTAATATTCTTTTTGTCCGGTTCTGCCTATTTTTTAACGGGAACCTTATTTTTAACAATCGTTTATAATTTAGTTAGGACCATTCTCAATTGAAGATTTTTCTGATCGGAATCGGCGGGATCGCTATGGGCAATCTTGCTTATATGCTTCGAAAAAACGGACATGAAGTTTCCGGCTCAGACACGGGCATTTATCCGCCGATGTCCGATAAATTAAAAGAATGGAATATTCCATACTTCGAAGGATTTAAAGCCGAGAATGTTCAAGGCCAAGATTTGATCATCGTGGGGAACGCAATTTCCAGAGGAAATCCCGAAGTCGAAGAGATGCTCAATTCGGGACTAAATTATCTTTCCATGCCTGCGGCAATCGGCGAATTTTTTCTCAAAGGAAAAAAAGTGATCGTAGTCGCGGGAACACACGGAAAGACCACTACTACATTCTTAATTCATCATATACTTAAAGAAAATGGAATCGAGCCCAGCTTGTTTGTCGGAGGAATCCGTAAGGACGGCTTTCCAGGGTTCGAACTTGGAAACGGATCTTATTTTGTCATCGAAGGGGACGAATATGATACCGCGTTTTTCGATAAATCTTCGAAATTTTTACACTATAGACCGACTTATGCGGTGTTAAACGCGTTGGATTTTGATCATGCGGATATTTTTCCCGATATTTCCGCAATCGAAACCATGTTCAAACGTCTGATCAATTTGGTTCCCGGAAACGGTAAAGTTTTCTATTGGAGCGGTTCAGGCTCCCTTAAAAAAATGATCCAAAACGTCAAGTTTACGAAAGTGGAAGGTTTTGAGTGGAATCGAAAAGATTCTTTTCTTACTTGGAAAAAACACGAACTTTTTTTGGGAGATCAAAAACTAAATCCGGTTCTTTTCGGAGATCACAATTACCGAAACATAGAGGTTGCGATTCGTGTTTGTTCCGAAATTCTCAAAACACAAAATCCTTCCGATTACAAACAGGGAATCGCAAAGGCAATCAACTCCTTTCCGGGAGTTAAAAGAAGACAGGATATTCTTTTTCAATCTCCGACCGCGATTGTGATGGAAGATTTCGCGCACCACCCGGTTGCGGTTCACGAAACGATTCATGCGGTCAAAAAAAGATTTCAAGGCCATAAAATTATTTCCTTATTTGAACCGAGAAGTGCAACTTCTCACCGAAACGTTTTTCAGAAGGAATATTCGTATTCTTTTATAGGTTCCGATCTAACCATTTTGACCGAGATTCATAATCTAAAGAAGGTTTCTAAAGACATTCGTTTGGACGTGAAAAAGCTTGTTCAGAAACTTTTGAAGAACTCCAAAACAATTCCGGTTTATGCGAAGGACCCCGCAGAGCTGTTGGCAAAACTTGAGAAAATGATTCCCCAATTTACAGGACAGAAAATTCTGATCCTAGCCATGTCCAACGGATCGTTCGGAGGGATTTATCCCGGATTGGTCGAATTGGCGCGAAAACACGTATGAACTTATCCGAGGAACTGGATTCCATTTATCAAGAAGCCATTCAAAAAATTGGCTCTTCCATATCCGAAGAAGATTTAGATAAAAATAAAAACGATTTTATCGGTAAGAAAGGAAAGCTAACCGCAGTTCTCAAGAATGTGGCTTTACTTTCCATCGAAGAAAAAAAGACCATAGGCCAAAAAGCCAACGAACTTTCAAAAAAGCTCGAGAATTTCGTCGTGGAGACAAAGTCTTCCCTTAAGAAAAAACTTTTTGAAACACAGGCCGCTTCCGAGTTTTTCGATTCGCTTCGTCCTCTTCCAAACGCTTCTAATGGAAGTCTTCACCCGATTACTCAGATTCAATACGAGATCGAAGACATCTTTACATCGATGGGTTTCAGCATCATGGATGGTCCTGAAATTGAAACCGACACGAACAACTTCGGTGCATTGAATTTTACGGACGATCATCCTGCGAGAGAAATGCAGGATACGTTTTATCTGGAAAACGGAAATCTTCTGAGAACTCACACTTCCGCAATTCAAGTAAGAACATTAAGAAAGCTGAAACCTCCGTTCCGGATCATCGCTCCCGGAAGAGTGTTCCGTTACGAAGAAGTGGATGCTTCTCACGAACATACTTTTTATCAGATCGAAGGAATGGTCGTAGGTAAGGATATCTCAGCCGCTAACTTGATCGATACGATGCAGGTCCTTCTCTCTAGAATCTTCGAAAAAGAAATCAAAACCAGATTGAGACCGGGATACTTTCCTTTTGTGGAACCGGGTTTCGAATTGGATATCAACTGTCTTGTGTGCGAAGGGAAAGGTTGTCCGGTTTGCAAACAATCGGGCTGGTTGGAACTTTTACCCTGCGGTTTGATTCATCCGAACGTTCTTTCTCACGCGGGGCTCGATCCGAAAGAATGGACCGGCTTTGCGTTCGGACTCGGGCTCGACCGACTTGTGATGATGCGGTACGGAATCCACGATATCCGTTACTTCCAATCGGGTAATCTAAGATTTTTAAAACAATTCTAATATGATTTCCACTCCGATTCAGACTCGTTGGATGGATATGGATCCGTTCGCTCATGTCAGCAATTCCGTTTTTGTTTCTTATCTTGAGATCGGAAGAGTGGATTATTGCAAACGTCGTTTTAACGTGAAGGACGTTTTCGACGTTCCTTTTATTTTGGCGAGAATCGAAATCGATCTTAAAAAATCCATCGAGATGCATCATGCCGTGGAAGTGCAGACCTGCGTTACACGAATCGGAAGTAGTTCCTGGGATTTTGAATCGAAAATTTTGGAAATGAATACAAAAGAAGTTTTCGCCGTCGCGAGGACGGTTCAGGTGACTTTTGATCATGTAAAAAAATCCAGCATTCCGATTCCGCATAATGTTCGATCGGTTTTAGAAGAAGATCTCAAGGAATTTCAAATCCAGCAATTCATTTCTGACAATCGGTTGCGGAGCTGCGAGTAGAGCGGTAACTATCTCAGCTTTATAAATGCAATGAATTGTATAAATAGAAAAACTTGCAAGCGTGGCTCCGATTACTGATCTCTATAAAATTGAGTACCGTTAATTTTATCATAAAACACTGATTCCATGCAAAATATTAGGTACTTTATTATATAGTTATGAGTAAAATTCTTACCATTGGTAAAAAATGCCTTCTTTGTAACTTAAACATTCTCAAATTCTTCCAAGCTGATTTTGGTTTGTCTTAAAATACTTCGTAGAGTCCCAATCGCAATTTCTTTGTGTTCCGGTACAATTGCGGTCAATGTTCCAAATTCAGTGAGTTTAATAAACTTTACGTGGTTTCCTTTTTGACTCACTTTTCAAAATCCAAATCGTTCTAATTTTCTCTTTACTTCTCTATAGGATAAAGGCTTAAGCGACACTCACTTCCGCCTGAATCTTTTTAATCTCGGGCAAAAGAGTCGCTACAGGATTTTCAAAGTGTAACTCTAAGGCTTCTTGCAAATTGGATAGCACTTCTTGTTCCGTTTCTCCTTGGCTTGCAACATCCACCTCTAAGCACTGGGCTACATACATTTTCTCTTCTTGCCAAACACTTGCTGTAAAGGATTTCTTCATACTTTGAAATAACCTTCCCATTTTTCTCATGTCCAATCTTTTTTGACCACTTCTCAGAAGGGATCTATTCAACGTGAGTTCGGCGTAAGAAAACTGGCGCGGGAGAGAGTTTCTACGTTTTAGTTCGCTAGCGGTTAATAAACAATCCAGAGAGATTCTCAGACAACAAAATCAGACTGTGCCCGAAAGAAACTCAAAACAATCACAACGATCCGTAGAAATTCCGATCAAATCGGATGGTTTTTTGTTTCGATCAAAGCCTGATTTATACAAAAAACTTTCGACGTAGAACTAACGTTCAATAAAATTTGATGAAAACTGAATCAGATAATGATCGTGAGAATAGACAATAAACCATTTTTAAAAACCGTTTTACTTTCTTACTTTATATTCTTTGCATGTGTTTCCGCTCTTGCTGCTCATCCATGTTCAACCGAATTTAAAATAGATACGGTTGAAAAGGAGGGTGTCAGCTCCATTCGTCTAACGCCTACAAATCCGAATGTTTCCGTAATTCAGCCTCAATTCAATAGAGTCGGGAAATTTTCAGGAGGTCTTGCGCCCGTCCAGGTCGGAGACAAATGGGGATATATTGATTTTACTGGAACACTTGTAATTCAACTTCAATTTGAAGATGCACAATCTTTTTCAGAAGGTCTTGCATCTGTTAAGGTTAAAAATCAATGGGGGTATATTGATACTACGGGAAAAATCGTGATTCGACCTCGGTTCGATGAAGCGAAAGAAAAAGGTGTATTTAATTTTTCGGAAGGTTTTGCATCTGTGAAAATTGGAAGCAAATGGGGATACATTGATCATATTGGAAAGATTGTAATTCAACCTAAATTTGATAGCGTATCCAATTTTTCAGAGGGCTTTGCGGCTGTGGAGATTAGAGAGAGATGGGGATATATCGATAAGGCCGGAAAAGTAGTAATCCAGCCTAAATTTCTATACGCAAGTTCCTTTTCAGAGGGGGTTGCCTCCGTAGCCATAGTAAGAAGTATACGGGGAACCTTAAGTTTTCATTATAGTTTCATCGATATGACCGGAAAGGTTACCCTTCAACCTACGTTTACTTCTGTAGGGGATTTTAAAAACGGTTTCGCATTTGTCGAGTATGGTCCGAGAATAGTGCGCATTGATAGGGCTGGAAATACTTATCGTGGTTTTTATTTTGAAAAAAAACAAAAATTCTATCCTCAGCTTAGGGGCAACAGTGATAACAAATGGGGATTTTTTTTTGGTCCCGAGACTATTTTTCCCGCCCAATTTGATTACGCAGACTATTCTTCAGAGGGTTTTGTGTCCGTTAAGGTCAGAGACAAATGGGGATATATTGATTTTACGTACTGTTCTTTGTCCCTATGAGATTTAGAACAGTGTAAATTCAGAGTAACAGTATTTAAATCAAAAGTATTCATTTTACTTCGTGTGAGTTCGTTTTCTATTTTTTCCCAATCAAAAATGTATGCCGAGGATTGTGAAAATGGAGAAGTCGTCTTTAGGGATTCTTACGGAAATGAACCCAAAGGAACTTTTATAAACGGAAAATTAGAAGGATTTTACAGAGGTAAAGTTTAAGAACAATGGAACGTTTTCTGGAGTCCTTCATAAAGATTCTTCACGAAGAAGGGTAACTAAAATGATCGATCCAGTACACAAAGAATGGTGTATGAAATTTGCGAAAAAACGAGTGTAGTAGCTGGTCTAAATTTATACTCGATTCAAATGTGAAATGTGCATTTCAGGGAACGTTTCGAAACGGCCAAAAGACCGGAAATAGTCGTTAACTTGTAACAACGGAGAAAGTTTCGAGGGAATTTATTCAAACAATCCGGCCAATGGGCCAGGAAAACTAATCTATTCCAACAGAACGTTTTTCGAAGGAAAACTTAAAACCGGTTACCCCGTTCAAAAATAGAAGTTCGATGCAAAAAAGAGTCGTTTGATGGTGTCTAACGTTATTTTGTTTTTGTTAACAAATTCGATCAATTACATTGAATTTCATTGAATCTACGTTTCCAGGCTGTGTTCTCCGCTCCAGGATAGGGCCAAAAACGATTCATTTCATCGATGTCAGACGCACTTTGGCGGCAACGATCGGATCGACGGCACAAATTTCATTTAAATAAGAAAAATGACGCCCTTGAATTGCACCGCCGATATCCGCTCTATCTTCTCCATAATTCGATGTGGCATATTCGCTCACAAAACCGTCTATGGGATTCCAAAATTGAGTATAAGGCACATTGGGACCGAAACGGCGAGGACTGGAACCATCTTGGTAGCTTCCATATTGAAAGGAAGGCGGATTTAACGATTCCCATTTTGGACCCCACCAGTATCCCATTGTATCATCCATACTATGCGTAAGTTCATGGTGTATGGTATTTGATAACCACCTGCTATAAAGTAAGTTAGGATTGGTTTCTGTGCGGGATTTTATCCCGTCCGAAACGTCTATAAATATAACATTTGAGGCTTCAACTCCAAAATGAAAATAAAATATTCTGTGAGTTAAGAAAGATTTAGAGCGTTGGATATCTTCAGGCCTCTTCTTCCGCAATATAAGTCAAAATCAGAGAAGCTAATAAGGTCAGCAAAAATTGAGAAAAAACCCAGAGCCAAACGATTAAACTAGGCAAAACATTCACAAAATTTAATATAGAAATTGCAGGTCCGACATAAGCCGCAAGAGAAAAACAGATCGCGACTATCAATCCGCCCACAATTCCCACCGGGAGCGAATTTTTTGCAAGCCTGACTATAACTCCCAAAAAGAAAACCTGAACGAGATCGGCAAGGATAGGTCCTACCCATAAAATCATTCCAACGGATTGGAAAAAATTTTTATAGATGGAATCATAATAAAAACGAGAGAATAAAAGACTGCGAAGCGGTACGGAGATCACCTCCCAAAAACCGAAAGCGATAAACAACCTTAGAAGAAACTGATTCCAATCTTTCGCAGTCTTTAGACTCATTTTTATTTTCCTACAATGAACACTACGTTAGTCGTTGCGGACCCGCCGATATTCAGCATCAGCCCGTTCTTAGCGTCTTCCACTTGGTAGTTGCCCGCAGTTCCGGTAACTTGTTTGTAGAGGTCGAGCATCATTCTCACTCCGGAAGCACCGACCGGATGTCCCACTCCGATAAGTCCGCCGGATGGGTTGATCGGTTTTTTACCTTTGAAATCGATAATCCCTTCCTCGATGGCTTCGTGTTCTTTTCCTGGTTGAGAAATTCCGAATGCGGAAATCGCCGCGTATTCGGAGGAAGTAAAACAATCGTGAGTTTCAAAAACGTCAATATCTTT
Source organism: Leptospira borgpetersenii serovar Javanica (assembly GCF_003046425.1). Taxonomy (GTDB): domain Bacteria; phylum Spirochaetota; class Leptospiria; order Leptospirales; family Leptospiraceae; genus Leptospira; species Leptospira borgpetersenii. The sequence continues at coordinate 18,839 of NZ_QAJG01000015.1, read as the reverse complement.
TACTCCGAGTTCCGCTCTATCATAAGCATCTTTTACGGTTTGTCTGGTCCAAGGGAGAATGTATTTGTCTCCTTTGGATTCCGCAACCTTCGCTTCAAAAGTGATCGGAGCCACTCTATGTCCCCAACCTTTCAGTCTTGGGATGGAAGAAACTTTCTTTCCTCTTTTTTTCGCGTATTCTTCGGTATAAGATTTACTCGCGAGAACGACCATAGCCGCACCGTCGGTAACTTGAGAACAATCGGTGATGCAGAGTCTTCCTCCGACCGCCATATTGTATTCTCCGCCTCTTGCGTTTGCGTGTTCTTTGTTCATGAACCAAGAACGGGTTTGAGCCTTTGGATTTTTCTTTGCGTTATCATAGTTGATTCTGGAAATTTCGGCTAACGCTCCCATAAATCTTTGTTCCGGAAGTTTATATCTTTCGAGAATCACGTCCGCAAGTTTTCCGAAAAGTTTCGGGAAAGGAAATTGAACTCCTTTCGCTTCTTTTTCGTAGTAAGCGGCTGTTCCTAAAAAATCGCCCCCTACGGAAGAACTAACGGTTTTCATGATCTCGATTCCGAGAACGATCGCAACGTCGTAGTCTTTTGCGCGAATTTTTGTCGCAGCCGCGTCGAGTGCGATGGAACCGGAAGCGCAAGCCGCTTCAAAACGTCCGCCCGGAATTCCGGAGAACGCAGGATCGACTTCGGTTAAAAATGCGCCCAAGTGACCTTGAGTTGCATACTGTTCCGCATCGAAGTTTCCAACGAAAATTCCGATTCTATTTTGTTTGTTCAGTTTTTTGATTTCATCGGGAGTGATTCCGACGGCAGCGAGACCGTCTTGAACGGCTTCACGCATCAAGGACATAAAGGTTTTTCCTTCCTTAGTCCAGTTTCTTTGAAAATCGGTTTGTTCCCCGCCGAGGACGTAAATTTTATCGCTCATGGTGATACCTTCTCCCCTAAATTATCCTTTGAAAAGTGAACGAGCATCCAGCTTTTCCTTCAGCTCGTAGAACGGCTTCCCTGGTTTCGCTTTTGCTAATACGTCAGGAACCGGAAGTTTTGCTTTTTCGATCAGTTGAATCGCGTCCTTAGGTCCGCCTAAAAAATCGACGAATGCGGAAGCGGGAGCCCAATTGAATCCGGTACCCATCGCGAGGTCCGCCATTTCTTTTGTGTCAACGACTTCGCCAACGATCGAAAGAGAGTAACTAACGTATCTTGCGATGAAGTATCTCGCTAAGTCCGCTTCGAAACCTTTTGCTTCTTTTACGATGTTCATCGCGCCGATGTAGTCCGCTTCGGAAATCTTTTTGTTCGCCTGACGAATAAAACCGATGTCGAACTTAGGAACCGGTTCGTACAGATCCGCGCCTATATTATAGACTAATTTTTCTTTCTTACCGTCTGGAGTTTTGGACATCTTATAAAGACCGCCGCCCGTTTTTCTTCCTAGGTCGCCTTTATCAATGAGCTTTTGGAAGTAACCCGGCATTTTAAACGTAGAATGAGCGGCGTCTTTTGTCATCTCGTAGAGGTTATCCACGATCGCTTTGTGAACGTCGAGACCTACGAAGTCCGCAGTGTCCAAAGGAGCCATCGCTCTTCCGGTGTAACCGCTCATAATCGTATCCATCAAAGCAATCCCGCCTTTATCGGAATATTTTTCCGCGATTTGAGCGACTTCGTTGATAAGCTGAAATCCGATTCTGTTTCCGGCAAATGCGGGAGTATCGTTTGTGTAAACGACCGCGCGGCCTAAAACCTTATCCAGATACTCTCCGAGTTGTTTAAGAACTTTCTTATCCGATCCTTTATGAGAAACTAATTCACAAAGAATCATTTTATAAGGAGGATTAAAGAAATGAGTTCCGAAATAATGCTTTTGTCCGTCTTCATCGAACGCTTTAGAAAGTCTTTCGATGGAAAGACCGGAAGAAACCGTTGAAATGATGGTTCCAGGTCTTCTTGAACTTGCGATTCTTTTGTTGATCGGTTCTTTTACTTCGTAGCTTTCCGCAACGAGTTCGAAAACCCAATCGGATTCCGCTACCGCTTTTTCCAAATCCGCATCATACGAACCCGGAATCAGTCTTGGCCGAATTGTATCGGTTTTAACGGAACCGATCGCCTTTTCAATTCCTTCTTTCGCTTTGTTTGTATCCCTTGCGAGCATGTGAACTTTTGCCTTTCCGAATGAGGCAACAATTGCCGCCGATCCGGCGCCCATGGTACCGTTCGCGCCCAATACTGTTACTGTTTTTATTTCTCTCATGAAACTATACCGATTCTTGGATTTCCCAATGGAATAGGACCTGTTTAAAACAACCGGGTGGGGAGGAAAGTTTTTTTCACCCTGCTTAAGTATAGGAATCTTCTAAAACAGAACGCATGTTCTGCTTAAAAGATTACGAAAGACAAAAAACAATATTTGCGAAGCCTTTTGATCTGCGCTTCGGAATACACATACCGAATGTTTCGAAAAATTCATTGGATTGCGGGCGTTCGGGAAAATATGTGAACAAATCCATTATGGGGAAAAGTTCTTCAGTCTTTGCTTACCATGTTGGGCACGAGGAATGTTCGGTTTCGATTCCATTTTCAAGAAGAAAGTTTGACGATCATGTTTTGCCCTACATTAGGAGCATTTAAATACAAAGTATAACTTTTTAATCGGAATGAAAATGGAATCATTCACCGCCCACTTTTAAAATACAAGCCCCTCTAATCTGATTCCAATCGGTTTCCGAAACAGGTCTTTTGATTCCCTCAAAAGGAATTCCGATACGATTTCCAATCTCATCACACTTATCTGCGACTATAAACCAATTACTTCCCGATATTCGGATTTTTTGAAGATCGAATTCCTCTTTCTTATTTTTTTCTCTCACTCGTTGGCGGTTATAAAAACCCGCTCGATAAAAGGAAAGCATGATATCTGGACGATTGTGATGCTCCAATGAAAGCAAATTCCATAAGACGGAGGGGCGATTTACCGTTTTCAAAAAAACGGACTCCGCATCCTCCGCAGTAAAAAATAAACTACGATCAGTTCCGGAAAAACAAAGATTAGTCCTCTCCCAAATGTCAGAATACTTCCAACTCCAATACCCCAAAGTAAACATTATAAATATAGAATATACAAAACAAGATAAAACTTTTTCACGTTCCTCGTAGAATTTTTCGTAACAAAAAATGCAGATTGCGATTAATAAAGCGGGATAAAGATGATAGATATGCCGAGCTTGGTGATTCGGCGTCATCAAAGTCAATCCCAAAATTGAAATCAACACAGACAAAAAGAGAAAGAAAGAAGCGCTAACTTCACGATTTTTCCAATAACGAAAAACTCCGAAAATAATCCCCAAAATCAAACCAACACACAAAACCCACCCACCGTAAGGCGCATAAAAAGAATTATCCAAAATCTCGCGGAAGTATGTAAGACTGAAAATTGAATCTTCACTTTGACCCGGCATTAAACCCACGCCTTGTATGTGTCGGATCGTACTGCCGGAACTTGAAAATCGATCAGGATGAATCAAAATCCAAGATCCGATCGGAAAAATCACGTAAGTCCAGAAATACTTCCAGATGGAAAAATCTTTTTCAACGTCGGAGTTCCGACTAACCGAACGACTCTTCGAAGCGATTTTTATAGATTGCACTCCAGAACGCGAAACCGAACTTTCTGAACGATCCGTAAGTTGCAAAGTAAGAATGTCTTTATCCGTCTTTCGCAACCCATAAAAGATTTTCCAAACAACGATATTGATATCGATCCAAAAAATCAAAACTCCCGCGTAACGCAAATACGCTTTCGTTTTTCCGGGTAAAGTTTCTTTGGAAAAAATTATCGATACAAGAATCGACAAAATCGCAAATCCGATCGGGATCAAAGCACCCCATTTGACTTTTTTAAAAAAGTTTTCCCTTGGAAAAACAGATTTTGTTTTTCCGGAACTATTCTTCGCTACAGAATCGAAGCCCCTTTCCTCCGAAAGGTTTTTCAGAGAAGAATCCAAATTTTCTTTTTCCGATACATTCTTTATAAAAAAGGTAGAACTGTTACGTTCCAATCTGTTTTTAAGAAAGGAACTTTCATTCAAAAATAATCCGTAAAAATTCAAAATTTTGAATATGAATTGTTTCGTTTCGTCAAAACGAAATGTAATCAAGAACAAACAACCGAAGAAAATGAAAATATAACCGTACGGATATTTTGTATGAAACAAAAGGTTAACGCTGATACATAAAAACCAAGGAGAATAGGAATCCGTCGAGATAGATGTTGCCGATATGAATCCTGAATTGATTTGTTTAGAATCTTCTTGTAAAAAAGAATTAGGATTTCGCGAGGAACGTAAAATTTCCGCTTTATCGAAACAATACCTTTGCAATTCCCAAAAAGCAAGAGCTGCGGGAAGAAAAAAGAGTCCTCCTTGAACTTCCAACATTCCCGAAAAAGAATAATGCATAAATCCGGGATTTTGTAATAAACCGGCCCAAACGATAGGAAACAAAAGCGCGGGCGCGATTCGATTTTTCTGTTTGCTAAAACGAAATAAAACCCAAGGAACAATCAGAAAAAGTAAAACCAATTCTCCAAAAGTAAAAAGAGAAACGAGAGTTCCTCCCGGACCAAATATAAGCACGATCAAAGCTTCGGGAAAATTTCTTAACACGGGCCAAGTAGGAGAATCGAAGATCAATCGAACGATCACGACTGGATCAAAAGATCGAAATCCTTCCGCAAACCGAATCGAAGTGACCAGCCTTGCATCAGGATCCCAAGTTAAAAAATTGCGGTTAGGACAGAACGATAAAAATTTCAAATAGAGTTTATGGAAATAGATTCCTAAAATAACGAACTGCGGTAAAAAAAGTCCCGGAATTAAAAATTTGGAAGAGCGAATGTTATCAAGAAATTGCATGATCCCTAGGAAAAATCATTACAACTTTTTTCAAATCAAGGTCAATCGTCTAATTGGAATCTACCTTTTATTTCCGATTTTTTTCGCTCTTCAAGCAGACGATCGTCCCTTTCTTTTTCCCAAAGATCACTCTTTCCATCCAAAATACAAAGTAGAATGGTGTTACTTTGTCGGAGTCCTCCAATCTTCGGAAGGAAAAAAATACGGATACGAACTTAGTTTTTTCAAAGGAATTTTTGCAAAAAATAGGGAAGCATTTCCGGTTCATTTTGCGATCTCCGATTTGGAAAATAAAAAACATAAAACTGCGCAAACCGTAGAACGTAAGTTAGGCGGAATGGCAGGATACGATTCGAAACAAATTTTCAGCGGGGACTTTATTCTCAAAATCGAGGGGAAAACGAAATTTCATCTGATCGCAAAACCGAAACACTTTCCTGGACTTTCTTTAGATTTATTTTTAAGCGGCAAAGATTCGGATCTTCTTTTACACGGAGATCAAGGCAAATCGATCAAAAGTAGAAAAAATCCAAATATCTATTCCTACTATTACAGCATCCCCGGCCTTTCCACTCAGGGAGAATTAACTCTAGATGGAAAAAAAATCCTTATCGAAAACGGAAATTCTTGGATGGACCATGAATGGAGCAGCCCTTTTGATTCCACTCGACAAGCGGAACTTTCGGACAAATTCAATTCTTGGGATTGGATCTGCATTCAACTCGAAGATGGAAGTAATATTATGGCTTTTAATTTTAGAGAAACTTCGCATTCTCCTTCCGAAAGTTTCGGAACCATTCGTTTAAAGTCCGGAAAAAAAACATATTTCGAACAAGAAGGAGACATTACATTCATACACGATTCTTCTTTCTGGAAAAGCCCAAGAACAAATCAGAAATACCCGCTCTTTTGGAATCTTCATACTCATATTACTCAAAGAGAATCTAAATTCGATCTTAGAATTGAACCTTTTTTCGAAGACCAAGAATTCGATTCCCGCACCACCACAGGATTTAGTTATTGGGAAGGTGCCGTAAAAGTTCAAGGAACCCGAGACGGAAAACCCGTTCGCGGAACCGGCTATTTGGAACTTAAAGGAACCCGAGATTAAGATTGGAAAGTAAATCGATTCATTTCTCTTAACAATTAAAATACTTTTTCGAAAAAGGCTTTGTCATAAGATCTGATTCGTTGAAACTGTTTTTCGGAACCGGAAACGTAATGAAAAAATATTTCCTAAAACGATTTGTTCTGATTATCCCCACACTATTAGGAATGACATTCATCGTTTTTTTAATTTCTCATTTTGCTCCGGGCGGTCCCCTTGAAACCGAGATTGCAAAGATTCGAGGTTATGCAAATTCTCAGGGTGGAAACGCGAAAACGATTTCGGAAGAAGAAATCGATATCATCAAAAAAAGACTACACTTGGACAAGCCCGTAGGAATCGCATATCTTTACTGGCTTAAAGAAATTCTCGTCTTCAATTTGGGGGAATCTAGGCTCCACACACGACAAGTATCGGATCTGATCTTGGAAAAACTCCCGGTATCATTGACCTTCGGTCTCTCCGGATTTTTATTTTCTTATCTCATATGCATTCCGCTTGGAATTTCAAAAGCGCTTCGAAACGGAGAACGTTTCGATATCGCATCCAGCGGAATTATCTTGATCACATATTCCATTCCCATATTCGCACTTTCTGTTTTACTTCTTTATGTCTTCGCTTCGGGAGAATTATTGTCGATTTTCCCTTTAGGTCACGAAGTTTCGGATGATTACGAATCTTTTTCCCTTTCGGAAAAAATCGTGGATCGAATCGCGCACATGTTCCTTCCGGTAATCTGCTACGTTTCCGGTTCGTTCGCCGTTCTTACATTACTTATGAAGAATTCTCTTTTGGACCAAATCTCAAAAGAGTATGTTCGCACCGCACTTTCCAAAGGATTTAGTTTCAAAGAAGCGATTTTCAAACATGCCTTTCGAAATTCCTTGATCCCGATCGCAACTGGATTCGGAAGTAATCTCAGCCTTATCTTTGCCGGATCTTTGGTGATTGAACTCGTATTTAATATAGACGGAATGGGACTTTTGAGTTTTCAAGCAGTTACCGAAAGAGATACGGATTTGATGATGGGGCTTCTACTCGTGCAAAGTCTTCTTTCGCTAATCGGAAACATTCTATCAGATTTCTGTTATGTATTGATCGATCCGAGGATTCAGTTCGAATGATCTTAAGTCCGATATTTAAAAAAAGATTCCAAAAATTCAAAGAAAACAAAAGGGCATGGTATGCTCTAAACATATTAGTGATTTCTTATTCGATTTCCCTGCTTGCTCCACTCATTGCCACCAATCAACCTCTAATCGTAAGTTACCGCGACAAATGGTATTTTCCTATTTTCTTCTTCTATCCGGAATCCACGTTCGGAAGCGAAAATCGAACCCCTCCTAACTACAAAAAACTTTCCCGAAGAGACGATTTTGTATCAGGTTCCAATTGGATCCTTTTTGCTCCGATTCCTTACGGATATAACGAAGACAATCTTGAAAGTTTGGAAGAAGGTGAAACTCCGCCTTCTTCACCGAATCGAAAACATTGGCTCGGAACGGACGATCGAGGTAGAGACGTTTTCACAAGAGTTTTTTACGCTTATAGAAACGCTCTGAGTTTCGGTCTTATATTAGTTTTTCTTGAATTAACAATGGGAACTTTAATCGGAGGAATACAAGGTTATTTCGGTGGAAAAACGGATATTCTGATGCAGAGAATCATAGAAATTTTTTCCGCGATTCCTTTTTTATATTTAATACTGATTGTTGGAGCATTTTTCGGTAGGGGATTTACCGTTCTTCTGATTACGTACGGCGCATTGAGTTGGATCGGAATTTCGTATTATATGCGCGGAGAATTCTACAAACTCAAACAATTGACTTATGTCGATTCCGCAAAAGCCTTAGGGGTCGGTTCATTTCGAATTATGCTTCGACATATTCTGCCCAATGCAATTACTCCTCTGATAACTTTTTTACCGTTCACATTGATCGCATCTATTTCCATCTTAAGCGCGTTAGACTTCCTTGGTTACGGAATTCCCGCACCGAATCCTTCCTGGGGAGAGATGATCGGGCAAGGAAGAGAACGGCTTAGCGCTTGGTGGTTGATAACATTCCCTTCTGCTGCGCTTTTTTTAACGATTCTTTTTACCTCGTTCGTTGGAGAGGGTTTAAGAGATTCTTTTGATTCCAGAGAAAAAGCGGTGTACGAATGACCACTCTTCCCTTACTTCAAATTAAGAATTTTTCACTCGACCTTCTTTCCGAAAATCGATGGCTTCCCGTTCTTCAAGATCTGAATTTTGAAGTAAGACAGGGGGAAATTTTATCTCTTGTCGGAGAATCCGGCTGCGGGAAATCGCTCACTTCTCTTGCACTAACAAGATTAATTCCCTCTAATATTTCAAAAGTGAAATCCGGAGAAATTCTATATCAAGGAAAGGATCTTCTAAAACTTTCTTCGGAGGAAATGAGAAAGATTCGTGGGAAGGAAATTTCATATGTCTTTCAAGAACCTTTTGCCGCTCTAAATCCCTTGTTAAAAATTCAAGATCAAATGATCGAAGGATATTTAATGCAGATTTCTTCAAATCGAAAAGAGGCTTTAGAAAAAGCGGAGTTTCTCCTTTCTTCGGTGGGAATTACTGATATTAAACAAAGATTATATTCTTATCCGAATCAGATGAGCGGCGGAATCTTACAAAGAATCAGCATCGCAATGGCCCTTATGTGCAACCCGAACCTACTCATTGCGGATGAACCCACGAGTGCAATCGACGTAACCATTCAAGCACAGTTAGTCGAACTCCTTTTGGATCTCCAAAAACAAAATGAAATGTCCATCTTATTCATTTCGCACGACTTTGGACTCGTAGGAACGATCGCAAATAGAATCGCGGTCATGTATGCGGGAAGAATCGCCGAAATCGGAGACACAGATTCCGTAATCGATTCACCGAAACATCCTTATACGGAAGATCTACTTCGATCGATTCCGTCCCTTGCAAAGTCCGTCGAAGATTTACAACCTATTCCAGGAATAGTCCCTTCTCCAGATCAGTATCCCATAGGATGCCATTACTCCACTCGTTGCCAGGCAGTAATGAGTTTATGCAAAGAAAGCAAACCGAAATTGTTTTCTATACATTCCAACGGAGAATCGCATCTCTCAGCTTGTTTCTTGGCAAAAAATCGGGAATAAAAAATCAGAACAAATTATGATTCGCATCCAAGATCTTACCATCAGTTATTACACGAAATCGGAATTCGGCTTTAGAAAAAATCGAGTCATCGCAGTGGACGAAATCAATCTTGAAATCGGAAATAACGAAATTTTAGGATTAGTAGGCGAATCCGGCTGTGGTAAATCCACGTTAGGAAAAGGTCTCATAAAGCTATTAAAGTCAGAGTCCGGATCGATTTACTTTGAAAATCAGGAAATCACCTCTCTTTCTTCTTCTAAGTTTTTTCCTTTTAGAAAGAATCTACAGATCATATTTCAAGACCCGTATTCTTCTCTGAACCCGAGAATGACGATTTCGGAAATTCTAATGGAAGGGTTGGAAATTCACGAAAAATCATCTCGAGAAGAATCCGAATTAAAAATCAGAAAAATTTTAGAAAGAGTAAACCTATCTTCCGATATCCTTTCCAGATTCCCTCACGAATTTTCAGGAGGACAAAGGCAAAGGATCGCGATTGCACGGGTACTGGTTTTAAGACCTAAGTTTGTCATCTGTGACGAATCGGTTTCCGCTCTCGACGTTTCTACAGGTACTCAAGTTTTAAAACTTCTAGTCGAATTAAAAAATGAATTCGGTCTTTCATATTTATTTATCTCCCACGACCTCGGCGTGGTAAAATCAATCTCGGACAGGATTGCGGTCATGTATCTGGGAAAAATCGTCGAACTCGGTAAAACAAAAGACATTATTTCATCTCCCGCACATCCCTATACAAAGGCGCTTTTTCAATCCACCTTTGACGTTTACGATAGAAAAAAAATTCGACTTCCCCTCAAAGGAGAAATTCCGAGTATCGTAAACAAACCTACGGGTTGTCATTTTCATACTCGATGTCCGATCGTTCAGGACTTTTGTAAATCGCAAACTCCCACTTGGAAGGAGATCGGAACAGATCAAAAAGCACTCTGCCATTTTCCACTGGATCGAAAAAAATGAAATTCTTTAAATACATTCAAGAATTATCATATAAAAATCGAATTAAAGCTATTACGATTCTTCTGTTTCTGACTCTTGCGTTCGCGCTTTTTACGTTACTTTTTGTTTTTATCCGCCAAGATTTTTATAAGGATTTTATACTCACCGAAATTGAAAAAAAAACCGGTTTAGACGTAAAAGTGGACTCTTCTGATCTGGTTTTATTACCGTTTCCGGGAATAGAACTGGGCACAGTTCAGGTTCGAAAAGGAAACCTTATCGTAGGAGTCAGCGATCGGATTAAGATCAATATTTCATGGTTCGGCTTATTAGGTCAGAAAGTAGAAATCAGAGACATTTATATTTCAGGCGGAAAGATCAATCTGCACAAACATAAAGACGGTTCCATTGATCTAATCGAATTTTTTCAACAGGAAAAATACAAACTTGAAAGTGTTCACCAAACACAAACCATAAAAATTTTTGATCCATCGTTTACGGCCGAAAACACGTTATTTAATCCGAAAGAGATTTTTAAAATCGGATTGAAAAACATTCAAATTGAAAATTTTCACGTTCACTACCAAGACGATACCCATGATAGAGAATACCTAATTTATCTTTGGAATTCGGCGTTCAGTATTTCTTTTTACGGAAATGCCCTTGATCTTATTCTGCAGGGAAAATTAGACGGTCAAAGTTTTCAGATTTACGGAAGCGCAGATTTGAATGAATTTCCGGTAACCCTTGAAAACTTAAAATTTCAGTCTACGATCATTTTAGACAAGTGTTCTCTTTCCATCTTTAGGGATCTGTTGGTTGTCTTTCCGAACGCAGATTTTTCGAAAACGATCCTAAACGGCACAATCAGAATCAAAAAAGCGCCCAATGAACCGATCAACTTCAATGTGACGGCACAAGGGAAGGACTTCGCTTATCAAGGCGGGAATCCGTTCGGTGACATCAAATTAAATATGGAACTGAGATTGGATATTCCGAATAAGAAATTGGATTTCCCATATATCTCCGTCGTATGGCCTGGGATCGCGGAAGGAAACGCTAAGGGAACAATTCTATGGAATTATAAAACGAATGCGTTCTTTCAAGTCACCGCAAATTATTTAGATTACCACAGCGTACTCCGATTGGGCAAACTTTTCGAATTCACTAAGAAATTTAATAATCCGAATCGTCCGGACGGGGTTTTCTATTTCAGTGCGGATTTAAAAAACGTATATGCGCTCAAACACAGATTTCCGGCCCTAAAAGCGGAAGTGAAATACGTTTATCCTTGGATTCAAATCTCTAATTTTCATGCATATATATATAACGGAGAAATATTAGGAAAATCTAAGATAAATCCGTTCAAATCCAAATTCGAAGTCCAAGGGGAAGTGTATCGAATTCAATCAGATCGAGTTTTCATGCCTTACGTAAACGATCAGATCATCAGCGGGAACTTGTTCAGTAAGTTCAATTTTACTACGGAAGTTCACAATCAATCTTCCGATTTTTTGGCGGAATTTTTCAGGAATATGGAAGGGTCCGGAAATTTTCAAATTCTCAACGGAGAGCTACTCGGTTATGCAAACTTTATGATTCCGGTCCTGAATACTCTCGGAAAAATTGTTTCATTCAACGGAATCGACGGAAGAAAGGTCGAGTTCTCCTCTCTTAATTCGGATTTTAAAATCGAAAACAACCGATTTTACTTTCAAGATTTAAAATTACAAGGAAAAGGACTAGAAGCGGACGGAAGAGGAAACATCAGTTTCGAAAAAGATGTGGATCTTATTCTCAACTTAAGATTAGGCGGAAATATTGTCGGTAAAGCGTTAAAAATTCCGATCCTTTATAAGGGAAGATTTAAACAATCAATTCCTTATATAGATCCGATTTGGCTGGGCTCGGTCTTTGCGGGAAGCACGATCTTGGCCCCATTCTTTACTCTGGTCGGCGGACCTTACGGAGGAGGAATTGCCGGGTCAGTTGTATCCGAATATGTAAGAGATGCTTGGGAGGGATTTAAAGGACTGTTCGCGTCCAAAGAAAAAAACAAAAAAAAATAACCTAGAAATCTTAAGGAGATTCTTTTCATGAAACCAAAATTATTCATTCGTATCACATCAATCTTGATTTTTATCTTCGCAGTCGGACATTCCATTGGGCACTTTACCAGATATAATACGATCGATCCTCAAGCTCTAAATACGATTTCCGTAATGCAGAAAACCAAAATTCCAATGGAAAGCGTTACAAAGTCTTACGATCAATTTTATACGGGGATGAGTTTAAATTTAAGTATCTTCTTAATTTCGTTGACGATTCTTCTATGGTTCCTATCGAATTTTACCGAATCAAATCCCAAAGCGACGTTGAAACTTTTGATTCCAATTTTCTTTTGTATCTTTTGTTTCAGTATCACAAGTTTCATTTATTTTTTCCTCGCACCCGCCTTAGTCTCCTTATTAGGAACCTTTTCTCTTCTGATAAGTATTATCCTTTTGAAAAAGTCTTAAACACTTGTTAGCGATACCAGATAAATTACTGCAGCTTTTCGAATCAAACAAACGAAAATAAATTCTTAATATAAGTTCTAAGTAAAATCCAAATCCAATCCTTCTTGAACCAAAATCCGCAGCGCATTGCTTGTTTGGACCAAACCTTCTCGAATTTTATAATCAAAGCACATGGAACCGTTTATAATTTCTTCTTGGAAATGTTTCAAAATAACATCCTCGACTTTAGCCAGTTCCAAGTCATGACTCGTAACCAAACCCATTACACGATTCTTTTTAAGTTCTTTTAAAATTCCTTTACAAGCAAGAGAACGTTCCCTTGTGTTCGTTCCTTTTAAAATTTCATCAAGCAAAACAAGATGAGGTAAATCCGAATTCTGAATTTTTTTTACGATCTCCGAAAGTCTTCTTACTTCCGCATAAAAAAAAGAAATTCCTTCCTCTAAGTTATCTTCGTTTCTCATGCTCGTATGAATTTTCAAAACCGGTAAAGAAAATCGAGACGCAGGCGCCGGTCCACCTGCCAACGCGAGAATGGAAGAAACGGCGATTGTACGTAAATATGTCGTTTTACCGGACATATTCGAACCCGTGATGAGAACAATATTTCCTTCCAGAACTTGATCTAACGGATTAGAAACTCTGAAAGAAAGAAGGGGGTGGAAAAGATCTTCTCCCGAAATTCCCTCCTTAGAATTTTCAGAAAGAATCTCAGGGAAACAATAATCGGAAAACATCCACTTCAAATTCGCAAAAGGAAATAGAGAATCGAATACGGTTAAATCATCGATGGATTTTTCCAAAAGCGCGGAATGTTTTTCCTTCCATTTGGAAATTTTCCCCAAAATCCAAAGATCGTAAAGAAAAAGACTATTTAAAATTAGATGCAATAAAGGGGCTTCGGTCAAAGCGACACGCTTCAATATACGATCCAAACCCTCGTAAGCAGATTTTAATTCCTCCTTGGAAGTGCCCCGCAAAAGAGATTTACCGTTTTTATCCCGAACATTCAAACCTTTTAGATATATTAGAATTTTCTGAAGTCCTTCTATACTTCCAGAAAGGGAATAATATTGTCGAAAAATTTCTAAAGAACGGGAGCGATACAATCCAAATAAAATCAAATTTAAAAACAGAACGGAAGCCGGAAAAGGGGCTCCCAGAAACACATTTGCAGGAATAAACGCAAGAACTAGAATTGCAACCGGCCTGTAAATTCTTTTTAACCATGGATATCGTTTCCAAAGTTCCGAAGCACCGTCGTTGTGGATCAATTTCATTTCCATCTTCTCTTGATTGAGAGAAAGATCTCGATTTTTCTTCAGATAAGAGGAAAGTCTAAGTATTTTAGGAATTGCTAATTCTTTTTCGGAAATCGATCGAACAATTGACTGGCGAAGTAGAATATTTTCTCTTTTAAAATCGGTCGAAGAATCTTCCGGGTCCAAAAGAGAAATTAACCGACGTTCCGCAGTTGAAGTAAACGTAGTATCCAACCAAGGAAACAAGCCAGTTTCCCGGAATAGATCCAAGTCTCTTGCCAAAGGAGAAATTTTTTCCAAAACAACTTTAGTTCCGAATTTTTTCCCGAAACCTTTAATTCCAATTCTCGCAGATTCTCTTTCTAAAACAAAAATCCAAAGTCGAATTTTTTCTCGAGTCGAAAGAATCTTTTTATACCTTCCAATAAAAAAGAAAAAAATGAGAAGAAAAACTAAGGAAGGAAAATAATAAAAAACCGAAGAATGGAAATAATAAAAAACGGAAATCCAAAGAACGAATGCACAAAAGGAAATAAGGCGGAACAGAGAAAGTTTAAAAAGAAGAATGGAAACTCGATCGTAGAATCTTTTTAATTTTCCTGCTCTGCGCGAAAGCCGATCGATCAGAATAGGAGGTTTCATCCGACTAAGGAGCTTATATTTTCGTAGTGTTCGTTTTCTCGCTTATAAATTTCAAAATCCAACAAACGAACCAGTGATCCTAGGTCGGGCATTACCCAGCGCGAAACCAATTTACCGCGCTCCTTGCCTTTAATCTTATCCACATATACGTATCCGAACAGATCGGTACCGTATTCGTACGCGACGAATCTTCCCATTCTTTTACCCGTATTGTTGATCAGCCGGATCTGCATTTTTTTGCAATTTTATCGTTTTAGGAAATTTCGTACAAGAAAAAAAAACTCAAGGATTTCCCAATTTCTTCGATAGATAGTTCTGGGAGTCAATTGCTTTCTCAAGGAAGAGAACCCGGCAAGATTTCCAATAAGGAATCTAGAATCAAACCAGAAAGTCGCATGGAGGCGCAAAATGTTTTACCCGGAAATGGATCCAAACCTAAAAAGTTCCTTTCTTTCAATTGACGAAACCGTCGCTAACCTCGTAAACAATACAATTCTTCCGCAATCCGGCCTAAAAGCGGGGAACCTTCTCAACACGAATCAGATGAAAAAATTAAAAGAAATCCGTAAGCGCAGATTCAGATCCAATGAGTGGAAGAATTTTTTAAAAGATTAAAACTATATTTTGACCTTAAAAAAGTTCTATCATATCGAATTGAATATTTTCGAACTTACAATCTGTTTTAAAGTATTTTGAAACTTTAGGAGATGTAACACCGAATTATTTCCATTTGAAAAATCCAATTTATAAAAAACGGTACTTTCATATTTTTTTAAGAAAATTCCGAAAATAAAAAAGCCTGCTGTTCTTAGCAGGCTTTTTTTCATTAAACTCCAATACAAAATTCAGTACTTGGTTTTGGTAGAAGGCATCTTCACATTTAGAATCACGTCCACCTTCGTCACGTCCCCTTCTCTTACGTTGATCATGGAATTGTTGAGATTCAAATCTTCCGCAAAAGAAGCTTTAATTTCATAATCACCCGGCTTGAGATTTGTGAACCAGAAATTTCCTTCGCTATCGGTATTTAATTTTTGAATTCCGGTAACGCTGGAAATGGTAGGCATAAAAATTGGCTGATTGATCACAGGATTATCCAAGGTTTTATAGAAAACTTTTCCTTGAATCGCCCCGAAACCGCTCATAGAAACATAAATGGGAAGTTCATTTCTCTTGTTCGGAAGAACCGCAAATGTCTCCTGAATCTCGGGATAGTCGTCGGCTTTGATCGTGATCTTATGAACCCCCGCAGGAACTCTACTCAAGGTAATCGTGTAGATATTACCTGGAATCAACTGTCCTTGTCTCTTAACCGCACCCCAGAAATTGGAAGAAGTCGTAGCTATAGCTGAAGCAAATTCTTGATCATCGATATAAACTTTAACGTTTCGATTCCCTTTCCTTTTCTTCTTAGCAAAGATCAAGACATCGGGAGGAAGATCCGAAAGTCCATAAGCGCGATCTTGAATGATCGTAGTCTTTAACACCAAATCACCTCTTTCATTCGTCGGAACTACGGGAGGTTCTTCCGGAGTTACTACAGGTTGAGAAGGGTCCGGTTTTACGGGATCGGGTTCAGGTTCTACGGATGGAGGAGGAGGTTTTGGAGGATCGATCGGTTTTGGAGGTTCCGGATTTTTTTTACCAGAAAGGAAAATACCCGAAGCGTTTCCGGAAATCTGAGGAACTTGTTCGTGTTGAAATTTTTTCGCCATCTGAACGGTTTCTTCTCTCGATTTGAAGAAGGCTTCCAACGCGGTAACAACGTTATCTTTA
>NZ_QAJG01000014.1 GCF_003046425.1 Leptospira borgpetersenii serovar Javanica | reverse complement strand
GCTTTCCTATGGGTCGCTCTGAAAAACTCAATGCAGAGCTTTCCTATGGGTCGCTCTGAAAAACTCAATGCAGAGCTTTCCTATGGGTCGCTCTGCAGGTAGAACCTGTTTCACGGAGGATTGTCAGAAGAGATCCAAGTAATTGTGGGTAAGGTTATGGCTCTCTATGGATCGGCGTGAACTCAGCGAAACGCCTCTCTATGGATCGGCGTTTCAGGAACCCAGTCCGATTTATTGAAATACTTATCCTCCAACTCCCGAAGAATCCCGGATCGCTCCAACTCTTCAAGAAAGAATTCAAAATTCCTAATAAACATTATATCTCCATACGGAAATGCCGCGCTGATATCTTCCCTTTGTACAACCTCGAGAAGGGGCCGGAAGTTGGAAGAGATCGATTTGTCTTTAAGTAGAAGTCCTTTGATATAAAAAGAATCCGCGACTAAACAATTTGCCGTTCCATTCTTAACCGCTTCCCAAGCGGCAAGAGTATCTCTATAAGTAAAAATACGATTGTTCTTGAATTTTTTCAGAAGGTATTCGTGACGATTGGAAAAGGATCTGACCGCAAACGTAACTCCGTTCACATCCGCTAAATCGAGGACACTTCTGAAATTCTGAGTTGTGATAATGTTTCCCTCCGGAGGAGGAGGAAGCGCGGATTTTCGAATCAACGCGGCGGGAGTTGCAACCAAATACGCCCTACTGAATTTCACCTTTTTGGATCTTTCCAGATTATTTGATATTCCGGATAACGCAATATCCGCTTCCTTTTTTTTGATTGCATCCGCGAATTCATTGAATTCCTGATAAGAAACGAATTTGTATTTTACTCCTAGAAAGTCCGCATAAGCCTTTCCCAACTCGTAATCAAATCCCGGATAACCCTCCTTTGCGTTTATTATATAAAAAGGTTCGTAGGCGGCATCACCGGCGACTTTCAATTCCCCCTTTTCCAAAATTTCTTTGAGTCTGGACAAATTATAAAATCTGAATGTGTTTTCCTCCGCTCCCACTTCGGTTATATTGCAAAAAATCCCAAAAAAAACGAAAAGAAAAGATTGGATCGGAATTCCTTTTATAGAATTTTTAATACGGTTTATAATGTCTAAAAGCGGAACTAAGAACCCGTCCCAAAACCATTCGATCTTATCAGAATCTTCTCGGATTGCTGCAATTGTTTTGAATTTTAGGACGGACTCTAAAATCCATCGGATACATGATTCGGGGGTTTTGATTCTAAATAGATCTTCAGAAAATCTACCTTGACTCACTACAATAATCCTCTCGTATGGAAACTTCTGCCAAACAAAATTCAGTCCGAATAATTTCGAATTCAAGCCCAAAAACAACCCTAATCTTCCCCAAGCTCTGGAAGATTTTTATAAT
The DNA here is from genome assembly GCF_003046425.1 of Leptospira borgpetersenii serovar Javanica. Classification (GTDB taxonomy): domain Bacteria; phylum Spirochaetota; class Leptospiria; order Leptospirales; family Leptospiraceae; genus Leptospira; species Leptospira borgpetersenii. Next base: position 82,551 of record NZ_QAJG01000014.1, on the reverse strand, counting down.
ATTCTAAACTTTCTGGATTACTTAGAGCTTCCTTATTCGTCACGGCTTCGCCTTGAACGGTTCTTTTGACGGCGATCTCCACTTTTTTCATATTGATCGTATATGGAATATCCGCGACCGCAAGGATTTTAGAAGGGACATGTCTAGGAGAAATTTTTTCCTTAATTTCTTTTTTCAAAGTTTGAATGAGAGAATCGTCTAATTTCTTTCCGGGAACCATCTTTAGAAATAAAACGATCCTTACGTCTTCCTTCCAATCTTGACCTATAATAACGGAATCGGCGACTTCGGAAAAAGTTTCGATCAGACCGTAAAGATCTGCGGTTCCGATCCTCACTCCGCCCGGATTGAGGGTTGCATCCGATCTTCCGTAAACGATAAGACCGCCGTTTTTCTTCAGTTCCACAAAGTCCCCATGGCACCAAACTCCGGGAAAAGATTCAAAATATGCAGACTCATATTTTTTTCCTTCGGGATCTTTCCAGAAATAAAGAGGCATGGAAGGAAAAGGTTGTTTGCAAACGAGTTCTCCCTTTTCTTCAATCACGGATTTTCCGGATTTATTCCAGACCTCTACGTCCATTCCAAGACCTCTGGACTGAATCTCTCCTTCGTAAACGGGAAAAACCGGATTCCCCAACGCGAAACAACCGTTGAGATCGGTTCCTCCCGAAATCGAAGAAAGTTGAAGATCCTTTTTCCAATTTTGATATACATATCGAAAACCCGCCTCAGTCAAAGGAGAACCGGTAGACAATACAGCCCTCATCGATGAAAGATCGAAATCTTTCGGCTGAAAGCCCAACTTTTCCAAAGTAAGAATGTACTTCGCTCCCACTCCGAAGACGTCGATCCTTTCTTCGGAAGCGATACGAAATAAAATTTCCGGACCCGGATGAAAAGGATTTCCATCGAATAAGACGACAGTCGCTCCTACGGATAAGGAACTTACAAGCCAGTTCCACATCATCCAGCCGCATGTCGTATAATAAAAAATCCGTTCTCCGGCTTTGAGATCACTGTGGAGAACTAATTCTTTCCAATGATTGATCAATACGCCTACTCCCTGAACCATACATTTCGGAAGTCCGGTAGTGCCGGATGAATACATAATATACACCGGATGATCGAAATCGGTTTGATGGAATTCCGGTTCGGCTCCCTGGTTTTCCCGAAGAATAGTTTCCAAAAAATGAATATTCTTTTGAGGATAGTCTTCCGAAAGTTCCGTGTCCGTCCGGTTTTTAAAATGCAGAATTCCTTTTTTGTAGTCCGATACGATCACCGCTTCGAGTGAAGGAATGGATGCAAGAATTTGAGTCAAATTCTCCGCAAGAGATAAATCCTTTCCCTTAAACGCGTATCGATCCGTGGTAAACAGAACCTTGGGAGTAATTTGCCCGAATCGATCCAACACTCCCTTGACTCCGAAATCCGGTGAGCAAGAACTCCAAATCGCTCCGATGGAAGTTGTTGCGAGCATTGCAATCACGGCCTCGGGAACATTTGGCATCAGCCCTGCGATTCTATCCCCGGGCATCACCCCCCTTCTTTTCAGATCTTTTGCGAGAGCTCCCACATAAGAACGCAATTCTAAATAACTAATTTCTCTTCTGGAACCGTCCTCTCCTCTATAAATCAAAGCTGGGTAGGAATCGGTCCTTCGGAGCAGATTCTCTGCAAAATTGAGTTTGGCTCCCAAAAAAAATCGAGAGTCCGTAAAATTCCGTCCGATCCGATATGGGGTTTCGTACTTTTTAGAATAAACGACTTCGGAAAATTCCCAGATGCTTTCCCAAAAAACTCCGACATCCTTTACAGACCAAGCCCTGAGTTCTTCGTACGAAGAAAAATGAAGATTTTTTCTTTCCCTAAGAAACTTTTGATATCGGTTTAAATTGGAAGATTCGATCCGAGCGATGGAAGGCGCCCATAATTGTTGATGCATGTAAAACTCGATTCCGTCTTTTTCGTTCTCTATTACATTTTTTTAAAAGGTTGGGTCAACATGAATTTTGATTGAGCAACGAAACACTTCGTATATGTTAGAAAAAATAAATCCGAAAACGAGAACCTCATTGAACTCATTCGAACATATCCATTTCGCCGAAATCATCCTCATCACGTCCGGAATCATTTATACTCTGCACGGTTTGATTCATCAATTGATCGTAGGAGGTGCAGTTGGTTTTTTTCAATTCCGCGAAGAAAAACAATCTCGTTTGATCTTAATGATGTGGATCACTACTGGAGCTTTTATGAGTTTCTTGGGATGCCTTCCCGCGATTCTGATTTTACTCTTCGGTCCCCAACCTCCGGTGATAGCAACCTTAATTGCGGAAACAATCGCTGTCGGATTCCTATCCCTTCACATTTTTCTCTCGGGGTATCGAACTCACACACAACCCGTAAAAATAGGTTTTTTTTTCAGTCTCGGTTTTGCGATCGTTTTGATTCTTTACCTTTTAAATCTTTGGGTCTGAAGTTGTCTCAAATCAATTTTTGGGTTTTATCGGATCATAAAAAACGTGAGATAAACTTTAATAAAATTGAATTCTACCACCAAACAATTAGCCAAAATACCAAGAGCACTTTTATTTCAGTGGAGATTCCGATTTTGAAATCACATTTTACGGAGCGACTCTGAATTTTTTCCAAGAAGAATCCGTATCTTTCTCAAACACAATTCTATCGTGCAAACGGCTGGAACGTCCTTGCCAAAATTCGATTCGGTTAGGATGAACCGCATAACCTCCCCAATGATTCGGAAGATCCACTTCCTTACCTTCATATAACTTCGAAAATTCTTCAAAACGTTCCTCTAAAAATTTACGATTCGGAATTTCATAACTCTGAGGAGAAACAACCGCGCCGATTTGGGATCCTCTGGGTCTGGAATGAAAGTACACGTTCGATTCTTCCCTAGAAACTTTCTTCACTCCCCCTTCGATTCGGACCTGACGTTCCAACTCAGGCCAAAAGAAAACAAGACAAGCCCTCGGATTCTCTTCCAATTCCCGTCCTTTCTTACTTTCGTAATTCGTATAAAAAACGAACGAGTCTTCCAGGATTTCTTTGAGAAGAACGATTCTTGCGTTCGGTTTTCCGTCCTTGGTCGCCGTAGCAAGAGTCATCGCATTAACTTCCAAAACTTCCGACAAGACGGCTTCCTCAAACCATTTTTGAAAAAATGAAATCGGATCGTCTCCGATATCTCCTATGTCCAAAGAAGACAAACTGTAATTTTTTCTAATTTCTGAAATTTTAGAATTCATATCGATTGAATTCAAAAAATAAGTACAGCTTTAAAGTAAAAGAAAAAATTCGAATTGCATTTTTCATTTTTCAGAAGTTCGATCTCATCCGCAAAAGGTTTGTATTATATGACAAATCTCCAAAAAAACTTGCCACCATCTCAAAATTTTTCAAATTCAAACTCGTAGTTTACGCTTTAAATTTTTGCGGAACGAAGATTTTTCTAAATTCCGATCTTAAAAACCAAGATTTATATATGAGCTTTTTTTGAGATCAACTGAACACAACCTCAATAATTATAAGAGTCAAATCGTCCTGTATCGGCTCTCCCTGCAGGAATAAATTCAAATCTTTTTGAACCGTGGAAATTTGGTCTTCGGGACTCAAAGAAGAGGATAAAACGATCGAATTTGAAAACCTCGCTTCGCCGAATTCGTTTTTAGTCGCATTAAATTGTTCGTAAATCCCGTCCGTAAAAAGATAAATTCGGTCGCCCGATTTTAATTTTATTTTTTCGGTATAATATACGAAGTCTTTCTTAAGTCCGAGAATCGCCCCGGTTTTATGAAAGAGATCCGTCTTTCCTTCTCTCAAAAGAATCTGAGGCGGATGACCTGCGGACGAATACTCCAAAGTATGATTTTTCACGTTTATGTCCGCAACCACGCAGGTGAGATACAAGGTTTTAAATTTTTCAAGAATAACGGCATTCAATTCTCCTAATAAAGAAGAAGGATTTTTCTGGATCTTTTTCAGATGTTCATATTCGCTTTTGATTGCCATAGTAATCAAAGCGGCCTGAACTCCATGCCCTGTCGCATCCGCCACGAAAAATCTGTAAACTCCGGGACGAATTTCGAAAAGATCGTAAAAATCCCCTCCGACCTCGTCCATAGGTTGATACGAAACCGAATAAACAATTCCCGGAAGAACCGGATGCTCCGGTAAGATACTACGTTGGATCTTTTTGGAATACAAAAGATCCTTCCGTATAATTTCCAAAGATTGCATCAATTCCTGTGTACGAAGTTCCACCTTCTTTTCCAACTCGGCATTTAAACTTGTGATATCCTCATATAGTTTAGCATTTTCTAATGAAATTGCGGCCTGTGAAGATAGGATTTCGAGAATTTCCAACTTATGTTCGTCGAATACGTCATAAGTGAGTCCGTTTTCCAGATAAAGAACGCTCAAAATTCTTCCTTGTTTTGTGATAGGCAGACAAAGAAGAGACTTCGGTCGTTTTGCTCCGATATAAGAATTCAAAGAATGCGGAGAATCTTTAGAGGACGTATTATTCAGAAGTATTCTTTGTCCCGAACGATAACAATAATAAACGATTTCAATCGGTAGCAACTCCGTAGCGTAGTCCAAAATCAGAGATCGAGTCAGAATGTCCTCTCTCTCGATATCCTGTCCCGTTTCCACATACAAACCATCTTTTCTTGGAAGTATCAAAAATCCTCGAGTCGCTCCTGCGTTTTCCATGATTGTTCGCATTAATTTCCTTAGAAGTTCGTCTTGTTCTATAATTTCAGAAATGGACTGAGAAGACTTTAAAACGCTTCTAAAATCCAGTTTTTCGGCGGACTTCAGGATCGTATCCCAAAGAGCTTCTTCTCTCATACGAAGAAGTATTCCCACATCTTCCTCGTGTTGCCTCATCGCCTGAATTTGATTCGCCTTTGCGGTAGCGCCCCAGGTTCGGTATTGTCTTTCCGAAACCTTTAAGAGATAATTTGCATAATGTTTTCTCCCCCTTTCAAACTCCCATACGCCCGCGTGTTCGTGAACAATCGCTTTTCTAAGATTACCTTCGTTCTCCTGAAGAGAAGAGAGTGCCGATTCGTAAAACATGTCCGTTTTCGCAAAATCCTTTTTATATCTATTATATTCTGCTTTTAGAATATAGAAATAAGATTGAAAATTATCCGGAAAAGTTTTCGACCAAACCTTGAACAAGGAGATTGATCTTTTAATAAAAAATAAATTCGACCAACTTAGCCTTCTTTTCGATTCGTTAGAGCGGATCAAGTGAAGAGATTTATAGAATCTGTATTCGGAATAGATGAAAATCGTTCTGGATCTTTCCAGGTCGTTTGCAAATTTATCGAAAACCCTCAACCCTTCTTTCCATTCCCCGCTAAGATAAGTTTCCTTTCCTCTCAGAACCGCATACCAAGCGTTTGCGGTTCCGTTCGCGTTCGGCACTAAAACTTCCCGTTCGAAAATCTCCGCGGACATCTCCCGATCCCTATAAATCACGTTTTGTTTGGAGGTATTTCCTATACTGCGAATCAAGAAATCGGAACTTGCAACAACTATATAAACGGTCTCGTAACCTAGTTGTTCCCCTCGTTTCGCATCCTTAATTAGGACTTCATAATACGATTCGGAAGTGTCCGAAGAATACAAATGATAAATGGAATGTGAAATCAAAGAAAACGCAGCCCAAAGATAATCTCCATATTGAATGCACTTTTCGTACGCCTCGTCGGCGAGTAAGACCAATTTGGAAAAAGGTTGCCTATAGAAATCGAGGAGCATATTCTTTCCAAACAGATATCTACCACGAATTCGATCCGCATTGAAAATCCGAATGATATATTCGCCGAGATCCCAGTATCGAAGCGTCGTTTTAAAATTTCCAGTCACCACAAAGAGAAGGGAACCGAATCCGGCATAACCGAAAAAACTTACCGGAGAATTTCCCTCCTTGAGAGTGATGTTCATCAATTTTAAAAACAGGAATACGAACAACTTACCGTCGGAATGTTTTCCGTAATTCAACATATTCGTAAGTATGTTTATAGTTTCTATTTTATAAGGATCTTGATTCTTTTTTGCTTCCCGTAATCGTTCAGGACTCCTGCCTCTTTGATAATAAATCATCTTTAAAAATTCGAAGATAAGAACCGTGATTCCGGGTTTTTCCGGAAATCCTACGTCCAAAGATTGAAGCGCTTTTAAACCGACTTTGTAGGCTCCTTCGAGATCGTTCTTTGCGTTCATCACTTCCAATTGCATGAGATAAACGTCGACGATTTCAATCCGATCCTGCAGTCGAGAAAGCAGAACTTGAACCGCATCCTCCGCTTCGAGGGTTTTAGAAAGGAAATATGCGGACTCTGCAAAAGACTTATAAATTTGAACACATTGCTCTTTTCTATCCTTCCAAGATTCCTCTGTGATCTTTTTTTTCAGAAGAGTGAAAAGATTATAAGCGGTGTTAAACGCCGCTGCAAGTTTGGCCGAATTTCCGGCGAGAATGATGTAATGGTTGAAGATCTCGACTTCTTCTTTCGAACTCAGAATTTTTTGGGATTTGATCAGGTGATTTGCAATCTCTGGGATCCGTTCTTGTTTGGAGGCAAGTCGATCCGATTCGATCAGAAACCAAGCGAGGTTTTTATGAATTTCAGCCCTTTGCTCAAGAGCAATCGATTCCCCGATCACCTGATTGATCTTATCATGCGAAAAACGGAATGTGATTCCTTCGAAAACCCTATTCTTATCCAGCTCTTCAACATTCTTTTTTTTTAATATTTGCAAAATCGGATAAAGGCTTACCTGCGATTCCTGATATATGATGATTCCTTGTTTGATACATTCCCTAATTCCGGTTTCGACGATCTCCGGAATATCCTGAAAATACCGATACAAAATTCCCAAATCGAAAAGATTTCCGACACACGCAGCCACCTTAAGGAATTCTTGCGTATCCTCCGGAAGCCTCGTAATCTCTTCCGTGAGAAGATCCAAAACGTTTTCGGTCACAGTTTTTTTGATAATTTGATCCCAATCCAGACTCCAAATCCCCGAACTCTTCTGGTATCGTATAAAGGATTCCGTATAAAGCGTATTAAAAAACTGATTGAGAAAAAATGGATTCCCATTCGTTTTTTGATAAAGAATTTCGGTGAGTTTTTCCGAGTCTTCCTCTTTCAAATCCAAACTGTCCGTAACATAACTTCGGATCATAGTTTGATCAAGGGGATTCAAGGAGATCTCTTGAAGAAGAATTTCCGAATTCAGAATTCTTTCCCGAAAAGAGTTTAAGAAATCGGAATATTCTTCCTCGTTCCTGGAAATAAATACGAACAACATTCCTTCCCATTCGGTCTGTCTGGATATGAACTCGATGAGAGCGAGGGACGCAGGATCGGCCCATTGAATATCGTCTAATATGAGTAATGCCGGACTACGTCTGTTGAAACAGACGGATAAAAATCTTAGGATTACGATGAATAAAAATTGATCGTCCTTTTGGCTCTGATGTTCCGACGGAACGGGAAAGATCCCCGTCAGATTTTCGATCTCTGGTATGAGTTGAGCCAAAAGTTGGATATTACCTCCGAGTTTCTCCTGAATTTTTTTTCGAAAGGACTGGATTTCATATTCGGATTGGGTTAAAAGGTAATTGGATAATTCTACTAAGACCTGCCTAAGAGCAAAATAAGGAATCCCCTTTTTATCTTCCTCGAACTTTCCTTTAAAACTTCGTAATGTATTCAATTCTTTGGAAAGAATCGTGTCCTGAATCAAGGAGGTTTTTCCGGTTCCCGACTTTCCCTTGATCAGAATGGACGCTTTTACTCCGGAATAAACGGAAGAAATCGCTTCCTCTATGATTTCCTTTTCCTTGTCCCTTCCGTATAACTTTTGGGAGATTCGAAACTTATCCTTTTTTTCGGTAAAACCGGGAATAAATTCCAAAATGCTTCTTTGAGACCGAACGGAATCGTAAAGAATCCGCAAATCGTAGAGTAACGTTTCCAACGAGAAATATCTTTCCTCAGGCATTTTGGAAAGTAATTTCATTACGAGATTCGAAATCGGAACCGGAATCTCTTTTCTTTTTTCAGATACCGGAATGGGAACGCGGGCTATGTGAGAATGTATGATTTCCAACGGGTCATCGGATTCGAAAGGAGGTTTACCCGTTAAAAGCCAATAGAACAAAGCACCAATGGAATAACCGTCCGATCGAAAATCCACGGAGCGATTGAGCTTTCCAGTCCGTTCCGGCGAACAATAAGCGAGTAACGTAGACGAAATCTGTAAAGGAGCAGGATTTCCTTTTTCTCCTATGAGTAAAGAAGAGGAGCCGAGCCAAGCAAGAACGGAGGTTTTTGTACCGGCGTCGTAAAAAAAGGAATTAGGACCAATCTGATTGTGAAGAACCCCCTGCGAATGTAGGTGAACCACATTTTCAGTAACCGAAAGCGCAATTTGAAGGTATTCCTCCACGGCTAACGGACCGACCTCGGACATATAATCCGACAGAAGAACACTTTTCAGATTTTCATAGACGAGGCAGTATTTATCTTGAATCCTTAATATATATTCGGGCTTTAAGATATGTTCGTCGGAAATCAGCTTTCCGATCTCGTATTCGTTCAAAAAGTAAAAAGAATCCTCTTCTTTAGTTTTTTCTTTCTGAATCCTAAGGATTTTTGTTTCGGATTCCCCCTTTAAGATCCCTCTGTAAACCGTCGAGACGTGATCTTGCAGTAGAATTTCGTTCGTTTGAAAGGCGGCCAGATCCGTTCGAATTGACATTTTTATTTTTTAGTCTTTGCAAATAAATAGACGTAATATGCATCCGCTATAAAAACCAATACACCTAAACATAAAACGAAATATTCCTTCGGGAAATAGAGAAATAAAAACAACGTAAAAAATACGGTTCCTAAAAATTTACACCATGCGATCGGATAAGAAAATAACCTGTTATCATTCATCGAAAGAAACAAAACCGGATACATGCCCGAAATGAATAAATTCAGAATATATGCGGAATTCGACCCGGTGAACAGGTCGTAACGATTGACATAGTAAGTATAAATCAAGGCCCCCCAAGAAACCAATAAAACCAGGAGTAAAATCCTATATTCTAATATACTAATTGAAATCTTAAACTGCTTTTGACCGAATCTATATATGTTGCAAAAGATCAGAACGTCCAAAAGGAATGCGATCTTATAACCCCAATTCAAAACGATCCCCATGTCCTCTTGGATGACAAAACCCCAGAGAAATTCCCAGACGAGATTCCCGCAAGCGATGAAGACGGGCATCTCTACGAATTGTTTACGGTTCGAGTCCACGATCAATGCGAAGTAAACGTATGCCCATAGGATCACTCCCGAAAATAAAAAGATATTTTCAAGAAGAGTGAATTTTCCCAGGTAATAAGGATCGGTTAGGAACTTTTCCCAGAATCCCATTTTGCTACGCTCCCCAGTTTTCCTTCAGAGAAGGCGGAATTTCGAATTTTGCCCTTTTATCTTTGTAATAGAAGTTGTCCATTCCTAGGATAAGTTTTGATGAAAAATGAGAGACAAGTTTTTGAAAATGATCATTTTCGCTTAATGTTCCATCAAAGTCTAACATGATTTTTTCTATGATCCCGCCTAACACTTCCCCCTCTTTCCAAGGAAGCCCCAGAATTTCGCAGTTTTCTTTTCCTAAATAAGTTTGAAGGAAATACAATGGTATTCCGTCCAATAAGTTTCCAGGCAGCATGTATTCCATAAAATCCAAAAGTGATTTCGCGAGAATTTTTCCGGCCTCGGATTCTTTTCTTTGATCTTGAAAGATGGAGAGTCCAAGTGTATAAGAATCTTCGTAATTGTCCGGAGACAATTCGGGAATTACTCCTAAAATATGTCCCACTACTTTCCATAGGTGGATGTATGCGTTTTTTTCCTCTTCGCTTAACGTAATTCCGGAAAGTATAAGCCCTTCCAAAATCAAACTCGAAAAGGATTGTAAGGTTCCGGCCATATCTTGTTGATTGATCGGTTTTCCCCATTCCTCTTTCCATCTTCCCGATTCGATTATGAAGTGACGAATCGACGCGTGCATGAGCCTTACCTTTTGCGCGACTCTGATTCCCTCTCCTCCTTGGGAAAGTCCCCCTTCCTGCAAAACGGATACGACGAATTGTGTCGTTTCCATCAGTCTTCTGAATACTTTTTGTGTGGAACCGTTCTCTTCCACGAGTCTTCCCGTATGAACAAGAACCTCCGCTCCGTTACCGCAAGTATATGCCATCGGTAAAGACTTACAGCAAAGAATCATAAGAATCTGAGGTCCATATGTCGCGAAGATCCGTTCCGCAATCCGGATCTTCTTAAAATCAGCCCATTCGGGAAGAACGTTCGTCTTTTCAAAGTATTCCTTAAAGTAAGAAGGAAACGACGTAGGTATAGGCCCGAAGTTTTGCGTTAGTATATTGAATAAAACTAAACTTTTCAGTTTTTCTTTTTCTTCGGATTGAAAATAATCCTGAACGACCTGATCCGCGTAGACGTCGGTTACGGATCTATATTTTATAAAGTTTTGCATTCAACTTTCCTCATTCGAGTCACAAAGTTTACGAAACCTCCGAAATGTGAAAAGAAAAATAACTTTTCAGAATTCTAAATCTGAAAAGAGTTTACCGATGCAAAAAGAGAAACTCCCTCCTTTGTTCGGCTTTAAAATTTCACTCTTAATCGGGACCGTATTCGTAAGTCCTTTGTTAGGCGTGGGAATCTTCCAACCATCCCACAACACCCGGTATGCAGGAATGGCGGGAGTCAATCTTGCGATCGGCGGTTCTCCGATGGACGTAGCGACCAATCCCGCAAATCTGACACGAAGTCAAAAAGGCGGTCTCGAATTCGGAATCGGCCTTCCCTACATTCGCTCCAAATATACGGATCGACTCACGGATGCGAGCCCGGAAACCGCGTATAGTAATTCTCAAAATTATAATATTCTTGCGCCCTTGCCCTACTTCGGCCTGAACCTTCCGATCACGGATCGATTGAACTATGGAGCGGGGATTTATGTTCCAGGAGGGGGAAGCGGTCATGTAAATGGAATTCTCAGAGTGACTCCCGACGGTCGATCTCTGAGAGATTGGTCCGGTTTGGATATTCCGGGACCGATCGGAGATTCGAGAAAAATCAAAGAAGATCTGTCGACCACCTTTTATGTCGTAAAGATGACGAACGCGCTCGCGTATCGACTCGGAAATTTTTCAGTGGGTCTTGGAATTGAAACGATCTATTCCAAACAAATCGCTTATCAAAAACTTTACGATATCACTCATACTCTGGAAATTCCCGGCCAAGGTTTTGATTATAAAAGCCGGAATGCGTATTCTATGGGAGCTATATTCGGGCTTTCTTATACATTCACGGAGCGATTTCGGATTGCGTATTCCTATCAGGCCAGAAACATTCTTCCTTTGGACGGAGGAATGCAGATAGGAATCAACGACGCGAATCATTATAGAAGGACGGGAGTATCCGCCACTTTTAATCTCCCCGAAAAACACGGGCTCGGTTTTTCCTTCGGCGGAGAATCCTTACGGGTTGGTTTGGACTTTCTTTATTACAATTATAATTCCTACAATCAAACGTTTAAACAGACATTGGAAGACTCTTGGTTTTCGACCCCATTCGGAAAGACGAATACAATTTCTCAAAATATCGCCTATCACGATTCCTGGGCCGCTGCAATCGGCCTTGAATACAAAACGGATTTTTTTATGTACAGAGGAGGTTACCGTTACAACACAGGAGTAGTGAGATCGGAAGGGATAAGCGCCTTACAGGCGGGTATCATGGTCCAACAACTCTCGACTCTAGGGATTAGTTTTCTTTTAGGCAAATGGAGCATCGACCTAGCGGTTAATTATTTGTTTTCCAAAAAAATAATCGCAAACCAAGGAAACGATTGGGCGGTATTACATTCGGTGTTCGGTCCAAACGATATTCGCGTTCTAAATTATTCCCAATCTTTGCAATCGGATGTACCCGCGATTTTACTCGGAGCTTCCTACCGATTTGATTGAAGGAAAATCCCGAGTAAATTTAACGTGAGTTCGGCATAACAAATGCGAAAGCGATTGAAGCATAGGGGAACTAAAGCCAAACTGTCTCTCAAACTCAAGCCGCATCGCTTTTATGGGCGCTCGAAGTAACTCAAGCCGTCTCACTCCTTGAATGCCGATCCTTAGAAAGGTATTCGCTGAGTTTTCTAATCGTTCGACAGATCGTGTTCCACAATAAATTGTAACTAAAGACGAAATATTGCATTACGTTTCTTTCATACAATTTATTGACTGGAGCCCCGTCTTTACTTGCAAAGGTTGAACTCCAAGAACTCACGTTATATTATTTTTCTAGGAAAAATGTATCGACCAAAACTGATTAGATCGTGTAATCTTCAACGTAAACCTTTACCTTTTTGAAACGGATATATACCGTTTCGCCGGGAAGCAAATTGAGAGATTGGAACTCCGAAGAATTGAGTTGTGATTCCAGGATCGTCCCCGTATCCAAGCGTTTGAGATCGATCTTTACGGTTCTACCGGTCGAGTGAATATATTGAATTTCCGCGGGAATCGTTTGAGCTTCGATCGGCGCTCTCAAAATTTCCACGTCGTAGGGACGTACATAGCCGACTGCGGATGCGCTTTCAATTTCGGAATGTTCGGGAGTGTCCACCTTGATTTCTCCGAGCTGTGTTTGACCGCCTTGCACTCTACCGTGAAAGAGATTCACATCGCCTAAAAAGTGAAATACGAAAGAATTTTTAGGATGATTGTAAACCTCGTCCGGAGTTCCGACCTGTTCAATTTTGCCGGAATTCAAAATGACCACCTTATCCGAAACTTCCAAAGCCTCCTCCTGATCGTGGGTTACGAAGACGCTCGTGATATGAATTTCGTCGTGCAGGCGCCTGAGCCAGTTCCTCAGTTCCTTTCTGACTTTTGCATCTAAAGCTCCGAACGGTTCGTCTAACAATAAAAAACGAGGTTCGATCGCCAGTGCCCTAGCGAGTGCGATCCTTTGCCTTTGACCTCCGGAAAGTTCGGAAGGATAACGGTTGTGAAAATTTTCAAGTTGAACAAGCTTTAAAAGACTCATCACCTTGTCTCGGATCGCTTCTTTACTTGGCCTTTCCGATCTTTTTCTCACCTCCAGACCGAAGGAGACATTTTCAAAAATTGTCATGTGTCTAAAAAGCGCGTAGTGTTGAAATACAAAACCCACACCCCTATCCTTCGCGTTTTTCTTACTGACTTCCAGACCTTCAAAAATCACCTGGCCTTCATCCGCGTCCTCAAGTCCTGCGATAATCCTAAGTAAAGTGGTTTTACCGGAACCGGAAGGACCGAGCAAAGCGACCAACTCTCCCGCGGGAACTTCCAAAGAAAGACGATCGATGGCGGTAAAATTTTGGAATCGTTTCACAAGATTCTTAACTTCGATACCCATGACTATACCTCTTCTTGGGACAATTCTTCTTTTCTGGTGATTTTGATCTTACTTTCCAAGACCTGTTTTGCAACTAGGGTGACTAAAGATAAAAAAACGAGAAGAGAAGCCGCGGAAAAAGCGGCCACAGAATTGTATTCGTTATAAAGAACTTCAATCTGCAAAGGTAATGTATTCGTTTGCCCTCGGATATGACCGGAAAGAACGGAGACAGCCCCAAATTCCCCCATCGCTCTTGCGTTGCAAAGAATGATTCCGTATAACAACCCGTATTTGATTCCGGGCGTTACGATTTTAAAGAATACTTTGGTCGGGGAAGCCCCTAAAAGAAGTCCCGCTTCCTCTTCTTCGATTCCCGTCGAATCGAGTAATGGAATGAGTTCTCTCGCAACGAAAGGAAGAGTGATAAAAATGGTCGCAATAACAAGCCCCGGAATGTTAAACACGATTCTGATGTCCATTTTTTCCAACCAGGGCCCGAACCAACCTTGTCTTCCGAAAAGAAGAATGAAGATCAAACCTGAGATCACGGGCGAAACGGAAAACGGAGAATCTATGATCGTAAGAAGCCAACTCTTTCCCGGAAATTCAAAACGGGTCAATGAAAATGCGGAAACTATTCCGAAGATCGTATTCAAAGGCACCGCAATCGAAACCACCAAAAGAGTCAGCTTAAGAGCGGACAACGTATCGGGTTCCTGAATTCCTTCCAAGTAGGCCCGAATGCCTTTTGAGAACGCCTCGTGAAAAACTGTATAGATAGGAAGGATCAAAATCAATCCGGTCAGTAAAAAGACCGCTCCGATAAGAACACTTCGAACGAGTAAAGATTCCTGTCTCATCCCTTTTTCCTTGCGGCAACCGTCTGAATAATATTAATACACAATAATATACTAAAAGAGACTACAAGCATGATAAACGCAATTCCGGTTGCTTCTTCGTATTCGTATTGTTCTAACTTCGTGACGATGAGCAAAGGCAGAATTTCCGTTTTACCTGGAAGGTTTCCCGAAATGAAAACGACGGAACCGTATTCTCCGATTCCTCTCGCAAATGCCATCGCAGCTCCCGTAACGAGCGAAGGAAAAAGTTCCGGAAAAATCACTTTTCTAAAAATCTGCCAACGATCGGCGCCTAAACAATACGCAGATTCTTCGAGTTCTTTCGGAAATTCCTCCAGAACGGGTTGAACCGTTCTTACGACAAAAGGAAAACCGATGAATACGAGGGCGATTACGATTCCGGCCGGAGTATATGCAATCTTGATTCCATAAGGTTCGAAAAGTTTTCCGATGACTCCGTTGGGAGTATAAATTGCAGTGAGCGCGATTCCGGCAACGGCGGTCGGTAACGTAAAAGGAAGATCCACAAGAGAGTCGAGCAAGGATTTTCCGGGAAAACGATAACGAACCAAAACCCATGCGAACAAAAATCCGATGAACAGATTGATGATCGCCGCAACGGCTCCGGCTCCGAAACTTAAGTAAAGGGCGGATAAAATTCTCTCATGAGTAAGAAGTTTCCAAAAACCTTCCCAACCGATCCCGGAACTTTTCAGAAAAAGAGCGCCTAACGGAATAATGACGATCAAGCTTAGGTATGTGATCGTAACACCTAACGTAATACCGAAAGCGGTTTTTCCGTAGGGTTTGGTCCTAAAATTCAAAGTAGACACAATTTTCTCCGCTTGAACCCGAAAACTTTTTATTTAGCCTTGCTCGTAATCTGATCGAAAATCGCACCGTCCGCAAAATGCATTTCCTGGGCCTTCTTCCAGGAACCGGCAACGTCTCGAATCGTGAACAGTTTCAAATTTTTGAATAAACTCTTATATTTGGATGCGATCTTCTTATCCGTAGGTCGATAGAAATGATTCGCGATCGTTTCCTGACCTTCCGGAGTGTATAGAAATTTCAAATAACTCTCGGCGACTTTGAAAGTATTGTGTTTTTCCGCATTTTTAGTGACGACCGCTACGGAAGGTTCGGCTAAAATACTCACGGATGGAAATACGATTTCAACGGAGGAACTCGAATCTTTTGCGGTTTCTTGAAGCGCCAAATGAGCCTCGTTTTCCCAAGAGATGAGAACGTCTCCGATCCTTCTCTGTACAAACGTGGTTAAGGAACCTCTTGCACCCGAGTCCAAAACGAGAACATTCGCATAAAGACTTTTTACAAAGGCTTTCGCTTTTTCTTCCGACCCGTATTTTTCTTTCGCGTAACCCCAGGCTGCAAGATAGTTCCAACGCGCCCCACCTCCGGTTTTAGGATTCGGCGCAATTACTCCGATCCCCGGTTTCACAAGATCATCCCAGTCCTTGATTCCTTTTGGATTTCCTTTTCTGACCAAAAATACGATCGTAGAGGTATAAGGAGAACTTTGATGAGGAAGCAAATTTTCCCAATCGGTGGAAAGAAGTTTCGTTTTTTCCGCAATCGCTTCGATATCGTGCGCAAGAGCCAAGGTTACGACATCCGCTTCCAATCCGTCAATAACGGCCCTTGCTTGTTTACCGGAACCTCCGTGAGATTGGTGAATGACCAAGTCTTCTCCGGTTTGTTTCTTCCAATGTGCGATGAAGAGTTTATTGATCTGAGAATACAATTCCCGAGTCGGATCGTAAGAAACGTTCAAAAGTTTGGTTTCTGAAAACAATGAAAATGAAACAAAGAACAATACAGTGAAAGGAATTCTTAAAGATTTGAATTTCATTTCGTTCTCTCCTCGGACAAATCATACAACAAAGCGAAAAAAAATCTAATTTATTAGATAATTTGATCCAATATTCTTAAATCTCCTCTAAAAGTAAAGAAATTTGTAAGCTTATAGGTCAAGGATTGTTTCATGTAAGAACTGAAACACCGGAGATCCAAACCTTAAAAATCACCTGAGTTCGGTGGTTGAAGATTCATTTTTCTAAAAAAGTTGGAATCTAAACTCTTATAGATCGATTTTTAGAATATGGGGAATTACCGCAAATTACCACTTTACGAACAAATTCGAAAGAGTTTGGTCAAAACTGTCCGTTCAGAGGACTGACGAACTTCGCTTCGCTCGTTCTAGACAGGGGACAGAAACGGGAATGTCTTGTTTCGTTTTTGGATTTTAATATCGATTCTTTGTTTCTTCGATCAAGGCTTAAAAATCCAGTCCTAAAACAAGTCGCGTCAATAGATTGTGTGAGTTCGACGTAATGAATGCGAAAGCGATCATTGTGCTTCGATCCTTAGATTTGTATGATTCTTGAACATAAGACAGTTCCGAGTGGATACTTTTGATTTGACGGAGTCAAGAAGGCTGGTGGGAAAAACGAAGGTATCTCGCTTCTATTGGCGCTCGAAAAAACTCAACGTCTCGCTTCTATTGGCGCTCGAAAAAACTCAACGTCTCGCTTCTATTGGCGCTCGACGGGATTTAAGTTTAACCAAGACCAAGCATGTGTCCAAGTTTTAATTTTTTGGTCATCAGATAATTATGATTGTCCGAGCCCGGTTGAATTTCGATCGGAACCCTTTCTACAACTTCCAAACCGTAACCGTCCAAACCGACAATCTTACGAGGATTGTTCGTTAAAATTTTCATTTTACCAATACCGATCTCTCTCAGAATTTGGGCTCCGATTCCGTAATCTCTCAAATCCGGAGCAAAGCCTAGTTTTTCATTTGCTTCGACGGTATCATATCCTTTATCTTGAATATTATAAGCCTTTAATTTATTGATCAGACCGATTCCTCTTCCTTCCTGCCTCATGTAAAGAAGCACGCCCTTTCCTTCTTTGGAAATCATTTCCAAAGCAGAATGCAGTTGCGGACCACAATCGCATCTGTTACTCGAAAAAATGTCTCCGGTCAGACACTCGCTATGAACACGGACCATCGTGGTTTCTTCTTTTTTGATGTCACCTTTGATGAGAGCGACATGAATCTTATCGTCGATAAGAGTTGAATACGCTCGGATTGTAAAGTCGCCGTATTCGGTGGGTAATTTGGATTCCACTTCAAGGCGAATCAAATTTTCCTTCGCCCTTCGATAACGAATCAAATCTTCGATCGTATAAATATTCAGTCCATGTTTCTCTGCAAATTTTTCCAGATCAGGAAGACGGGCCATAGTCCCGTCATCGTTCATAATTTCACAAATAACACCCGCAGGATACAAACGAGCAAGTTTCGATAAATCAACAGCCGCTTCGGTGTGCCCCGCCCTTCTTAAAACCCCACCCGGAACGGCCTGAAGAGGAAACAAATGTCCAGGACGCATCAAATCAGCAGACACAGTTTTATCATCCAAAAGAGTTTGCACCGTAATCGCTCTGTCTTGTGCAGAGATTCCGGTAGAAGTTCCATACTTCGCATCAACCGAAACCGTAAACGCAGTTCCGTGTTTGTCTCCCAAAGAGTAATCGTCTACCATTCTGTTGAGTCCGAGTTTTTTGAGACGCTCTGCTTCCATTGGTATACAAATCAGACCACGGCCAAACGTAGCCATAAAATTGATTTTTTCCTTATCCGCAAATTCAGCCGCAACAACAAGGTCTCCCTCATTCTCCCGGTCTTCCGAATCCACAAGAATAATCATTCTCCCGGACTTGATTTCTTCGATTGCATTCTCAATGGGTTGAATCATAGATCTTCTTACCATCTCTTCTATTGGACTGAAATTTGGCTACAGAAACTTAAATATCGAACTTATCATGAACTCGTCGAAAATGATATAACGTTTAGGCCTTCAAAATAAGATTTTTTTGAGTTTTAGAAGCTATCTTAAAGATACTTTGTCTTTGCTTCAAATGCCGATTCCAGTCATTCTAAGATATTTTTGAGACAGCTTCAGTGAAAGAGGAACTTTTAGATTCTTGCAAGTCGTTTTTTAGGGAGAAATAATCTCGAAACAAAACGTACGGCACGGATTTTCAAAACGATTTCTGACAAGAAAACGAAAAAACTCGAACTCAAATAAAGAATCGTATCATTTGAGACGTGTCCATAAAAATCAGCCATGTCCAAAAATCGCCCATTACAAAACAAATCCGTAGTATTCTTTTCATACACCCGAGCAGTAAGATCAAGCTATAGAATTTTTAGATCAGAGTTGTTGAAAAATTCATTTTCCATTCATTTCTGTTTCATGAAGACGGTCGATTGAAGCAGTTTTGTTAATCTGAACTATGGAATCTTTCAACAACTTTATTATATTCAAACCAAAAACTATTTCAGAAGTTGTTCTAAATAACGCGCCACAAGATCGATTTCTAAGTTGAGAATTGTGTCGGAACTCCAAGACTTAGCATTCGTTTTTTTAAGAGTCTCCGGAACCAAAACCAGATCGAATTCATTCGAACGAGAATCTACTACAGTCAACGAAATCCCGTCCACGGTAATACTCCCTCTCGGAGCGATGTATTTAGAAAGGGAAGAATCGTTTCTGATCGTATAACAAACCACACTTCCTCCCTCTCTTTCTTCTTTGCTAAGAACTTTTCCGGTTCCATCTACATGCCCGCTCACGAGATGTCCTCCCAAACGGGTTGTCGGAAGGGCGCTTCGTTCCAAATTGACTTCTGCATCTTTTTTTAAAAATTTGAAATTCGTAAGTTCCAACGTTTTAAAACTGGCGTAGAATCGAAAACGGTTTCCTTCCTCAAAAAACTCGGTAACCGTCTGACAACAACCGTTAACCGCAATCGAATCACCTAATTTGAGATCCGGCCGAGTCCACTTCGTCTCCACTAAAAAATCTCTTCCTTCGGTCGTTTCTTGAATTTCAAGAATCCTTCCAGTGGTTTCCACTAAACCCGTAAACATCCGTGCGCCTCCCAGATATCCTCTCCCACGTTTACTTTCCAAAATAAGGTCTCTGTATTCGTGATAAGCAAAGGTTTTATCCCATTGGAAACGGAACGAGGAGATTGAATTTTCAGAATGAGATCGTTCTCCCGCATTTTAGGAAAGAAAGTTTCGTACATCAGATTCCCCCCCTCCACAAGCAACAGATTCACTCCGATCGAAGATAAAAATGCAAAACATTCTTCCGCGAGTGTTTCCGGATCGAAGGTATAAATTTCCTTTTCGGTAAGGGATCGAAGTCGTTCTTCGGTTCTTTCCTCAAAAAATGCACCTCTTTTGAAGAGAAAAACACATTTTTTAGAATCGTTTTTTTCGTTGATCTCCTTTTGTTTTTCAATCCACCCTTCCGATACATTCTTTTCTTCGAATATAATAAAAACACGATATGGCTGATATCGCTTCCGGAACTTCCGGTGGATTTCCAAAATTTCCGGCTCAATTCCATATTTTAGGATATTTTTCAGGAAGTGGGGAGCCCCGACGTTTCTATAGCCAGATTCCGCTTCGAACCTATGACCGATATTTAAACCGTCATATTCTTCGAAAATTTTTTCCCTTATTTTCTTCAAATCGATCGGCCAATTTTCTCCGATCCGAAATTCCAAACCGGGATTATCGTGGAACAAGGTTCCCGGTCCCACGAGGACCGCGTCGCACTTTGCCCGTAAAATCGACGTTAAGTGATTAGAAATATTTCCTGAAAAACGGACCGGAAACTTATCTCTTTTGGAAAAAAAACCTTCTTTGGAAAGTGCGGTCTTCAAAATCATAGAAGGTTTTTTTCTTTCGATCCGAGAAACGAATCCGAACAAACTTTCCTCCGCGATTTCCCTCAAACCCGGTTCAGCCACAACTAAAATTCCTCTCCGCCGACAAAGTTCCAATCCTTCGTTCTCCCGAACAAGCGGGTTCGGATCCTTTCGGCCATAATAAAGGGTCTTTGGTTTGTGTTCTAAAATCAGATCCAAACAAGGAGGAGTTTTTCCGCTATGAGTACAAGGCTCAAGAGTAACCCAAACATTATGCGGTTCTTTGAAAAACCCATTCTTTACAAATTCGTAATATGCATTTCTCTCCGCGTGCGGCCCTCCGGTTGGAGAAGTCCGACCTTTGGCAAGGATACGCGTGTTGTCAACGTTCGTGATAAGACAAGAAACGGGCGGATTCGGAGAACTTTCGCCCGTCGATAAAAAGGAAAGTTTACGCAATTCCTCCCGAAATTCTTCCGGGAGCAGAGTCATCAGTCTCGAGCCTTTCGTATAATATGGTCGTAGATATCCACGAGAGGGGCCGCGATAAAAATGGAAGAATACGTTCCGATAATAATCCCGAAGGTGAGTACATAAGCGAAGTCGAAAAGTTCGGTCGCCCCTCCAATGATAATCGCAACAATGGAGATCAAAGTCGCAAAAGATGTGTTAAACGTTCTTCCTAGAGTTTGATTGATCGCGGCATTGATGGTCTCACCGAAAGTTTGATCTAAATTTCCGGACGAATTCTCCCGAATTCGATCGAAAACGACGATCGTATCGTTGATCGAATATCCTAGGAGAGTCAAAAGAGCGGCGATGATTGGAACACTCGGTTTGATTTGGAAAAACCCGATAAACGCAACAGTCAATATTAAATCGTGGGTCAAGGCCACAATTGCTCCCAAGGCGAATTTGAATTGAAACCGAAAACTAATATATGCGAGAATAATCGCCATCGTTAGTCCAAGCAGAGTGATTCCAGTAGAAGAAAGTTCACCTCCTACGATCGCACCAACCTGATTGGCACTGAGTACATTACTTTTATCAATTCCAAAATCCGCAATCAGGATAGAGATAAGGGCGTCGATACCGGAAAGCTCCACCTTGTCCGTAGGTTTCAATCCGCTCTTTTCCTTGTATTTTTGTAGAATGAGATCTATAGAACCAAGACCAATATCGATTTGATAATGATGTTTTTCTTTATCCAAGAGCAATAACACCGCTTCGATCTTATTTTCCGCAAAATAACTTTCCAATTTTTTGCGGTCCGTATTTTGGTCGAATTCGATCACGGTTCTAAGTCCCCCGTTAAAATCCAAAGAATTCGCAAACCCTCCGTGAACAAAATACGTATAACCAAAACCGAATACGATTAGAACTAAGGAAAAGCCGATGGAAACGTATTTATATTTTATAAAGTCAAACATTCTCAATACTCCAATTTTTTAAAGCCGAGCCGGAGTCTTTGAACTCCCAACTTATTGACCAAAAGATCCATCACCAAACGGCTGAAGAACAAGGATGTAAAAAGAGAAGTAACGATCCCCCAACAAAGCGTAATCGCAAATCCTTTAATGGGACCGTTTCCTAGGCGAATCATCAAAATACCGGAAATCAACGTGGTTACGTTACTGTCTATGATCGTCCAGAATGCGTTGTCGAAACCCTGCGCCACCGCAACCGCAGCGGATTTACCGGCCCACAATTCCTCTTTGATCCGTTCGTAGATGATCACATTCGCGTCAACCGCCATACCTACGGTCAAAATGATCCCGGCAAAACCAGGCAAAGTCAAAGTAAATCCCATCAAGGAAAGGAGAGCGCTGAGGATTAGGATGTTCGCAAAAAGGGCGATATTGGCCACCAAACCGGAAAGACGGTAAATCAAAATCATATAGAACATGACAAGAACGAATCCGATCAGAACCGCCTTCATACCGACTTCGATGGATTCGATCCCGAGAGTGGGTCCGATAAATCTCATTTCCAAAACTCGGAGAGGAATTGGAAGCGCTCCTTCGCTGATTACGTTCGCAAGATCCACCGCCTCTTCTTTGGCAAAAGAACCGTCGATCTGCGCTACACCACCCGCAATTGCGCCGCGAATCGTAGGAGCGGAAACCACTTTATCTCCCCAAACGATCGCTAAATTTCTACCTTTGTTTTGAGAAGTGATCTCGAAGAATTTTTCGGCTCCCGAACTGGTCAACGTAAACGAAACAATATAACCGAAGGAATTATTTTCAAAGGAAGGCCTTGCATCCCTCATATCCCTTCCGTCCAGAGCGATCGCTTTTTCCAAAACGATGAACCGTCTCGGCAATAAAGGAGAATTTTGATTGTTTCCCCTCGCCCAATAGGCGAAAACCCTGTACTTATCCTTGGGAATTTTATACTTATCTTCTAAGGCTTGCAGAAATTTATCCTGTTCCGCCCTACCTAATTTTTGTTTTACAATATTTTGATATTGAACAATATCGGTTTCTTCTCTTCTTTTCAGTTCGAGAAGCCTATTTTCTTCCTGTTGGATCATCGCCGCGTAGGTAAGTCCGTTCCCCGCCGAATTTTCGGGTTCTTCCAGTCGATATTCCACGGTTTCGGTGTTCTGGATGACCTCCAGAATTTGGGAAGAGTTAGTCACACCGGGAAGAGAAACCTCGATGGAATCCTGATCCTTTTGAATCCGCACTTGAGGTTCTGTGAGATTCTGACTCGTAAGACGATTATCGATGATGAGTTTCGCCTTTTCCAATTCCAAAAGTTTTCGGCTCGGAGAAAGTTCAAAATAACTTTCGATCTCGCTCAGACGATCTTCAGCTTTTTTCTTTTCCTTTTCGTCGGCGGAGGGATCCGCCACAGTCTTTTGTAAAGTTTCAATTTCTTTAATATAACTTTCACGGAGTTTAAACGCGTAATCCTCGAAATCCCCCTTCAGGGCGACCCGCATCCCACCTTGTAAGTCGAGACCGAGTTTGATCGTAAGAGGACGTCCTTTGGTAATCCATTCCTCCACGAAAGTCGGACGGAGTTTGTTTTTGGCTTCCAAAATCAGCTCGGGATTTTCCTGAGAGATTTGGTTGATCTTCGCGGAAGTGATGAATCTACCTTTGACCAAAAGATAAGATTCTTCCTGAAAAGCGGTCGGAACAGGAGTAATCGTCCAGCCGGATTGTTTGTATTCTTTGTTCCAGTGTTCTTCAAACTTGGAGAGAATTTCTTTTTTCTTCTCTTCCGGAAGGGTCGAAAACTCTTTCTTAACCGCAAGTTCCAACTCTCTAGTTGCAAAGTTGGGATAAAGTATTACCGTAGCCACTAAAATAATAGTAAGCGGCAGGAAAATCCATGTCGCAGATTTCAAGGGAAACTCCTAATCTCTTCTCATTTTATTGATCGTAACCGGGGATCTGCGACTAGAATTGCCGCGCGATTTGCCCGCTTTCAATCGATACAAAGCAAATAATAGAATAAATACTACAATGATAATGGGTTTTTTATATTCGGAAAGAAAACCTGTAAAGGAACCGGACTTTTGCCCTCCTTGAACTTTCCTTTTTTCCTCTTCCTTTTTTTTGTCTTCGCCTAACTTCAGTATTTCGGAAAGACTGCTCCTAAAGGAAGCGCCTTGCTCCGACTTTTCGGATTCGATAGGGGCAGCATAGCCGGGCAGATTGTTCGGACGAACCTTCATCTCTTCGTTGACCCAATACGGTTTGGGTAATTCTCTCAGATGGTCGGTTTTGGCAACACTCGCGAGCGGCTGTCCGTCTACGTACTCTTTGGTTTGTGTATTGGAGTTGTTGAATGTATTGGAGGAATTCGATCCGTTATTCTGAGAACTGTTCGAAGTATTATTTTCGGAAGAGCCACCCTCGTTATTGTCCGGCTCCGCCTTCTTCTTTGAATTTTCCGGATTGGCCGGAACAGTAGAAGATTTTTTAGACTTCTTTTTTTTGAATTTTCTTTTTTCTTTTTTTTTGGAAATTTTAGAACCGTTCGAAGAGCCGGAATTAGAAGATTTTTTACCGACGGTCTTTTTTTTGGGTTCTGAAACCTTTTCTAAAAAATCGATTTCTTCCCCATCCTGAGAAAACAAAGACAAATTTCCTAGAAATAAAAAAATCAGAATTGAGACCGCGGCTTTTTTCATTTGTCAGTTTGTTTTTTCTTTAAAACGGTACTCGCGGTAAAAGATACGTTCGTATCTTTTGCGATGTTGAGAACGACAACCTCGTTGTTGTCTTTGATTTCTACGACCTTACCGTGAATTCCGGAGGAAGTAACCACTTCGTCTCCTTTTTTCAAACCGCCAATCATCTCTTTGCGTTTTTTTTCTTCGTTCCTCTGTGGGCGGATGACCAGGAAATACATAATCACAAGCATAATCGGGATCAGAAGTAAAGTGGAAAAAGGAGATTTATCTCCTTCTCCGGCGGCCTGCGCCAGTGGTAGTAATATGCTGAAATTAAAAATCATGATTTACTTTCCTGTTCGGTCTTTTTTGTCAAACTCTTACCAGTATTTTTCCCGTTTACTCTTTGGAAATTAAATCTTCGAAATACTTTCTCGTTTTTCCCGAAAGGAGGGTCTCCCATGCGGTTTTATAACCTTGTTCGATTGTTTTTACCTTTCCCATCACAAAAAGCCCCGCCCCCGCATTTAAAGCCACCGCGTGTGTTCCTGCAATCGGCTCGGAATTCAAAACTCTTCTGGCTAAAACTTCCGCATGTTCACTGGAATCGGCGTATACTTCCTCTCTTTTTAAGGAAGAAAACCCAAGAGTCCTAGGATCAAAAGAATGACGACTGATAACCTCATTTTCTAAGAGAGTATAATCTGTGGTTTGAAAGATGGAAAATTCGTCCAGACCATCCCGAGAGTGACAAACCAAAGCTCGTTTCAAACCTAGGTATTGTAAAACCTTAATGAACAGCTCCGTCAATTCCGGCTGGTAAACTCCGATGATCTGAAATTGTGGGGAAAACGGATTGGAAAGAGGACCGATCATGTTGAACACAGTCCTAAACCCAAGTTCTTTACGAACCGAACCCGCATACTTCATGGACGGATGCCACATCGGTGCGAATAAGAACGTAAATCCGCGACTTATGAGATGTGCTTCCACTTCTTCCTGGGTCGCTTCGGTCTGATACCCGAGACGAGCGAGAATATCACTCGAACCCGTATGGGAAGATACGGAACGGTTTCCATGCTTGGCAACCTTAACTCCTAAAGAAGCGAGAGTGATAGCGGAAAGAGTACTGATATTGATCGTGCCTTGGCCGTCCCCGCCGGTCCCACAGGTATCCAAAAGATCAAAGGGAAATACGGTCTTAGGCTTGAGTGCATTCTTACGAAGGGCAAGGGTACAACCGAGTATCTCATCCACGGATTCCCCTTTGGCACGCATCGCAGTCACGAAAGAGGAAAGAAGAATTTCGGAAACCTCTCCCTTCATCACACGATTCATAAAGAATTCGGCCTCTTCGACACTGATATGTTTATGTTCGATCAGTTTAAGAACGATTGCTCTTGGTTCCATTTTTCTGAAACATCCTTTTGATATGGGAAGGTCGAAGAACCTTATTATTGGTAATGAGATATCGAATTCCGGAAATCACGGTGATCGCGGTAGTAACGAGCATCCCCCAATAAGGAACGAAAGCTCCCAAACCGAAAATAACGTCTCCAAGTCCGGTATTTTTATTCAGATTTCGGAAAAAGTAAATCGCATTCCCCGTGGCGATTTCAAACACTGTGAGGCCGCTCGCCTTTCCGGAAGCATAAACCTCGTTGATCAAAATTCTTTTTTTGCTCGAAACCAAAATAAAAAATACGAGAATCAAAAGAATCGCTCCCATCTGAAATACCGTCTTGACCTTCCCGAGCATGGTAGTTCGGATCGACTGCCCTTGTCGGATCGCCAAATAACGAAGACTCGTGATAAGCATATCCCGCCCTATGATCAGACAAACCATCCAAAACTCGATCTGTTCCTGCAAAAATATAAACGTAATAAAACAACCCGTTACGACGATCTTGTCGGCGAGAGGATCCAGAAATTTACCGAACTCGGTTTCCTGATTCCATTTTCTGGCAAGATAACCGTCGATCAAATCAGTGAGAGAAGCCGCGGAAAAAAGCACAAGAGCGGCGATATGATATTCCAATTCTTTCTGGAACAAAAACCATACGAAAAAAGGAACCGCCACAACGCGAAGCATCGTGAGAATATTAGGAATATTGAAAATTGCTTTGTTCATTTAGAAATCCAGGTTCCGTTCATATCGTATTCATAAAAGGAATCGATCCGTATTTTTCCGATCATACCCGGAATTAAGGAAATATCGTCCACATACACGACCTCGTCCATTTCGGGAGCGTCCTGAAACCTGCGAACGACGGCCTGGTCGTTTTCGACCGAGTCCACAATCGCATCGTAGGTTTGACCGATACGGGATTCGTGAATCTCCTCCAAAATCGCCAAGTGTACATCCCGAATCAGATTGATTCGTCTCGACTTTTCCTTTTCGGAAACGGTTTGTTTCAACTCCGCTCCTTTGGTTCCTTCCTGCGGGGAATAGGAAAATAGGTTCACCTTTTCCGGTCTCGTTTCTTCAATGAATCGCAGAACCTGATCCACATCACCCGGTTCTTCTCCGGGATAACCGATGATAAACGAAGTCCGAATTTCGAGACCGGGTTTGACCTCTCTGGCCAAGGCAAAAAGATCCTTGAAAGTGGAACTTTCCCCGACTCGATTCATCGATTTTAGAATCTTGGAAGATACATGTTGCAAAGGGGATTCCAGATACGGAGCAATTTTCGGAGTTTCTCCCATTAGACGAAGCAACTTTTCGGTTTTTTTATCCGGGTACAAATACAAGAGTCTTAAAACTTCCAGGGAATCGATCTCCGCAACTTTGCGGACCATATCCAAAAGGACTTCGGAATTCCTTCCGTAATATACGGTATCTTGGGAAACCAGACAAATTTCTTTAGCACCCGCACGGATCGCACGATCCACATCCCGAAGAATATCTTCCACGGAAGATTCCCGAAACTTACCTCGAAAAGAAGGAATGATACAAAACGAGCATCCGCGGTTGCAACCGTCGGAAACTTTCACATAGGCGTACGGTTTGGAATAATTTTCGATCTCGGAAGATAGTTTCAATCTTTCTAATAGACTATCGTTGAATTCCCGTTTCGGAGGAGAAAGATCCGGAAATTTTTCCCGCAGTATTTTACCCGCTTGTGCATATCTGCCTGTGCCAAAAAACAAATCCACTTCCGGAATTTCGGAACTGATATTATCCGGATATCTTTCTGCAAAACAGCCTACTACGACCAGTTTCTGATGATTTTGTTTTTTGACCTGGGCCGCGGACAAAATCGTCTGAATCGTTTCCTCCGTAGCAGATTGAATGAAAGTGCAGGTATTGATGAAATGAAAATCGGACTCTTCCGCAAAAGTGGCCGGAGTAAATCCTTCTTCCAAAAGAGAATGATGCATACTCATAGAGTCCGCGGTATTTTTGGGGCAACCGAGAGTGGTGATGTAGAATTTCTTATTCAAAAATCCTATTCTCCCAACTCCTTGATGATGGACTGAGTACTATCATAAGGGTTCTGCGTTTTCACGAATATCTTCTTCACGAGTTTTCCAGGACGTCCTAAGGTAATCTTAGGTTTCCCGTTTTGAATCATCTCCACGGCGGAACCATCCCCTACTTTCAGTTCGAGACGATCCTTTGCTTCTAGGCTTTTAGTTTCATTCGCTTGGACAAGGCCTCTAAATCCCATCTGGCCATCGATGATAAATTCCGCATAACTCACCTTGTTGAAAAACAGAGTTACTTGAATCGGAACGTCACCTAACGTTTTTGTATTATCCACCGTATGATTCTTGTTTTCCTGTTTTTGTTCCTCTTCACTTAAGGTCACAAGAACTTTTGCGGAATTTTCAGTGACCGCTTGAGCAATGATTCGAACGTTACGTCTAAGACTTGAAATTTCCGGAATCGTATAACTCAGAACTTTTTCCTGTCCCTCGCTCAGACGAAATTTATACACCGCAAGTTCCGGATATACGTTAAACGCAAGGACTGCAGTATTTAAGGCGCCTCCTTTTTCCACCGAATCGATAAACAGCTTACACTGTTGATTGCTCACGGAAAAACTTACTCCCTTATCGGGTGTGAGAATGAAAGATTCGCTTCGATTTTCCGGAATAGAACGGGAAAGGAAATCGATGTCCTCGGGAATATCCAGTTTTTTACCGGATTCCTCCACCGCATCGTCCCCGGAAGAAGAGCCTACAAAACTATCTATGATGAGATATGCGGAGATAAGGATGATTAGTACGGACGCAATCGTAAAGATCTTGTTTTTATCCATATTGATTTTCGTATAATACGAAGCCGTCGGACGAGTTAACTCTTCGAGTGGGGCTTGGGATTCTTCGATCTTTTCTCCCCGATACAAGTTGATGAGTTGTCCGGTATCGAGTTTGAGATAACTCCCGTAATTTTTCAAAAAACCCATCGTGAAAGTCTCACCCGGAAACTGGGAATAATCCTCGGTCTCAAGTGCAAGAATGTATTTCACGGAGATATTAGTTTCTTTTGCTACATCTTTAACACTGAGTTTTTTTTCTTCTCTCGCCTCGCGGAGAATTTGCCCTACTCTTTTCTGATTCAAAGTTTCTCTCCTTCTAGAACTGAGGGTTATTGTTCCGACACAAGCGGGTTGTTTATAATTTTTGCGTTTCCGCCGATATGAAAGTTGAACTGTCCGTCCTCTAGATCCGGATTGATTTCCAAGTTGGAAAATTCGACCGTAGTTTCCTTTCCTCTTCCGTCGCTTGCGACCGCTTTTTGAATAAAATACGTTTCCGCATCCACATAAAGGAGCATGGTTTCGAAACCGCCTATTTTTTCCCGTTGTTCCAAATTGAGCACGAAATATTTACGTCCATCCTTGGAAGAAGTTTGTGGTTGTTCGATCGAATCGAACTTATAGTGGTACTTTCTAAAAATTCTGGAAAGGCCTTCGTCCGTAAAACTGGAAAAGATCGGACCGGATTTATTCGATTTATTGAGCGTAAGGTCCTGCTTTCCCACCGCATTCAGACGGGCTATGTAAATATACAAAGTTTTTCCGTCGGAAACGATCTCATCCCCGGAAGGATCACTAAATTGATACCGAATTCTTCCGCCTTTTTTGTAAAGGCAGACTCCTCTCATATTTTTACTCTTTTTATTGGAAACGGTTTGAATCTGAAAATTGGCCTTGTAGGAACTCAGATCGTTGAACTTCTTCTTCACCTGTTTCACGACTTCGGAAGGAGAATTCCAATTATGCGCGGGTTGCGCCAGAAAAGCGGGTTCTAAGACTAAAAATAAAATATAAAAAGAGAGAATGATTGTTTTTTTCATGAGAAAAACCGGATCTCCCGGGATTTTTTTACTAACATCGGATACCTTGGAAACCTTGTCACTTTCTAAAATTTAGACCAACCCCGATCTGTCGAATTTTGATTCCAAGACAATTTCGTTCGAAAGATAGTTCCGCGAAGCTCTCTACGTAGTGCAACCAAAAATCTGGACATAGAACAAACGACTTTAACGAGAGTCACAAGTCCGGGCTTTGTCATCGGCAACTTTAAGAAGCTCATCGCCTATTCCGTGAAACAATGTCAGGAAATATTTTTGCAATTTTTGTTCACTCAACGAGGTGATGCGAAAAGTCGCCTTAAATAACGTGAATCCGATATTACCAACGAAAAGACGATCGAGTATGAAAGACAAGGTCACATTGGATATCATATTTTATAATCTGAATCTTGTAACTTTCCTTTTGTTTATAATTCAAGACCACAAAACATACAAAAATCGAGTAAATTCATTTACAATCCTTATATGTTCCTTTGTGTTATCGTAATGAAATTTTTTGCAAAGAATTACGTTATGAATATAGAATTAGATTTCATATTCTCTTTTGAGAAACGACCAATCACTGCAAGTTTCGTTTTTCTTCGGTATCATTTACTCGAAGAAAATTTTTTCCATTTTTTCGAAGGCCGGTTTCCTTCGTTCCTTCCAAAACGATTTTGTCTTCTTTCGATTCTCTTCCTTGTTTTAAACCTTTCTATTTTTGCGGAAGAAAATAATAATTTCGAGAACGAAAAAAATTCCATCGAAAACGATCAAGGAATTCCTGATGAAGATCTTTTATCGGATTGGCGGCTGCAATCGAATCGAACCTGGAAAACTTGGATCGAAAATGAAAATTCTGCCGAAGAAGGCGAGGCAAAAGAGGAATTTTACGCCGCCTATACTATGTCCTTGGATTTTTATCGGAACGGTTCCGACGGTTCCAAATCCGAATGGAGAGATGAAGTCTTACGTTGGACTGGCGATCATTTTAATCAAAGCGTAAGAACTCAGAAAATGGATCGCGCCGCGTATATTCTAAAATTATTCTACGATGTCAGTCGTGTGATCGGCATCGGAAACGGAACCATCAAAGGCATTGATTCGCAAAACGAATATAATATCCGAGAATATTTCGCCGGAGATCTAATCGCATATATGCACGAAACAAACGACTTTCAATATGAAACTTTTATGGAAACTTTCATCCCGTCGAAAATTACGAATAGTCTCTTGGCTTTTAACCTAGCCTGTTTAAATTCCAACCGCGGCAAAAAAGAGGAAATGCTGAAGTATATGAAAATTGCCCTTGCTTTGGGAAAACCCAAGAGTTATTTCAAAAGGGAACCGGAGTTTAAAAAGTTTTGGAACGATCCTGATTTTTTAGAACTGATTCAATAAAAGAATCGAACTTGTGAACCTGTCTTTTTTGAATCGGTTCTTTTCCCAATTTTTTGAAACTCTATTTTAATTTTATCTTTTATACAATCCGTGGAGAATGAAAATGTTAGACTTTTTTTTAGATCTTATGTTAGACCGACACTTTTTATCGGAGACACATTTAGCAAAAAGTAATACGAGTAGCTATTCAGTGAGTGAGGAAAAAAACGAAACTTCTTCTCAAAAAAATCTTTTAGTCGATTCCATATTAAACGGAGAACTGAAAACGGCGGAATCTCTCATTCGTTCCGGCTACGATGTCAATTCCAAAAATGAATCCGGAAAAACTCCTCTGATAGCCGCCGCTCAGACCGGCTCTTTAGAAATCGCAAATCTACTCTTGAAAAAAAATGCAAAAGTCGATGTGGTCGATAAAAGCGGAATGTCCGCATTGTTCTATGCGGTGATCGACGGTAGATATGAGATGGTCGAATTTTTGATCGCAAATAACGCGAATTTCAACCTGAAAAATTCAAAGGAAGAATCGCTCTTATACTTGGCGATACAGAACGATAACTTCCCTATAGCGGAGTTACTTGTCCAAAAAGGTTCTCAAATCGATTTAGAGTCAAATGAAAAGAACGTGTTAGCCGCAATATTAAATCGAAGTAACAACGAAAAATTGCTGAAATTTACGAAATTATTATTAAACAAAGTTACGGATTTTAACTTTAAAGATTCCGCAAATTGTAACTATCTTTGTTTGGCGATCAAGGCGGAAAATTTCTCAATTGCAAAACTACTGATAGAAAAAGGCGTTAGCATGGACGAAAAAGACAATAATTCCCGTTCTTCGTTAGGAATCGCCTTAAAAGAATATCAATTTGAATTCGCTAGATATCTGATTGAAAAAGGAGCCAACGTAAACGTTAAAGATCGAAACAACCAGACCCCTTTGATGATAGCCATTCGAGAACGAAAAAAGGACATAGCCGAACTCATCTTAGCGAAAGGCGGAGACCTTTATGTGAAAGACGATGATGGATATAGTCTTTTGGCAATCGCGGCTACACAGGGAGATCGACCCATAGTCGAACTACTCCTTGAAAAAGGAATGAATATCGACGATCTGGGCTCGAGCAAGTTACGTGGGAAAACGGCGCTCATGATCGCAGCCGAGGACGGAGACGAATCCTTAGTTCGTTACCTTTTGGACAAAGGAGCGCAAATCGATCTTGCGAGCGGAGCCGCTGAT
Organism: Leptospira borgpetersenii serovar Javanica; assembly: GCF_003046425.1. Classification (GTDB taxonomy): domain Bacteria; phylum Spirochaetota; class Leptospiria; order Leptospirales; family Leptospiraceae; genus Leptospira; species Leptospira borgpetersenii. The sequence continues at coordinate 50,346 of NZ_QAJG01000014.1, read as the reverse complement.
TATTCTAAAACCGCGTTGATATTTGCTGTTAAAAACAATCAAATTGGGATCATAAAACTCCTCCTTGAGCGGGGAGCGAACGTCAATCTGTATGACAAAAAAGGATATAGCTCAATGACATATGCCATTGAAACCGGCAATTCGAATTTAGTGGAACTTTTACTTTCAAAAAGTTATCCAATCAACTCTAAAAATCGATATGGAAAAACCCCGCTTATCTACGCGGTCGAGTACGGATCGTTATCTATCGTACAACTTTTGATCGATAAAGGAAGCGATATCCATCTCAAAGACAATAACGGACAAAACGCCGGTGTATACGCTTGTTTAAAAGGTAATTTCGCGATACTCAAACTGCTCTCCGAAAAAGGCCTCGATCTCAATACGATCGACGCCGAAGCCAAGTCTCTGTTAATTTACGCAAGCAGCCGCGGAGATAGGAATATTGTGGAATATCTAATACAAAAAGGCGTAGACTTAAATCTACAAGATCGATTCGGAAAAACGGCCTTAATGTTCGCCGCAGACAAGGGCTTTAAAGAAATCGTGAAACTTCTTCTGGAAAAAGGAGCCGATCCGAAAATTTTCAACAACGCTAATATGGATGCTTTACAATATGCGCAAAAGAACGGTTACAAAGAAATCGTAAATATGCTGACAACGGCGGGAAAAAAATGATCAATCCGAAAAATTCCAATACTTCATCGAATTTAATTTTAAAATTCCTATATACATTCAATATTTTTATAATATATTTAAGTTTCTCCCTCTCGGCGGAAAACAATACTCCTCCTTCGGAAACGAATCCAAACTTCATCGAATCCGAAATTTCGAAAGAAAATATCGCATCCTATTGGGAAACAACAACCGATCGGACCTTTAAAGACTGGATTGACGATGAAAACACGGAAGGTGAAACGAAATCGGATTTCGATACGGCTTACCGTTCGTCTATAAACTTGTACGAAATCGGTTCCGAAATCGCCAAATCGGAATTGAAAGATAGGGTACTAAAATGGTCTGCCGGAAAGCTCAATGAACGATTAATGTCCCAAAAAATGAACCACGCTTATCATATTATAAAGTCTTTTCAGGAAGTAAGCGAAATAATCGGAATTGGAGACGCAATTCTAATCGGTGCGGAAAACCAAGAGGAAATGAATGCACGCGAATATTTTGCCACCCATTTAATCGTATATATGGACGAGGCAAACGACTTTCAATATGAACCTCTTTTACAAAAGCTCATTCCTAAAAAGATTACGATCGGGGGCCTTGCCTTTAACTTAGCAAATCTAAGTGCATCCCGTGGTAAAAAGAAGGAGATGTTAAAATATATGAAATTGGCTCTTCATTTGAAGATGAAAAAGAGCCATTTTAGAAAAAATATCGGATTTGAAAAGTTTTGGAACGATCCTGATTTTTTAAAACTAGTTAAAGAATAAGAACTTGTCCCAAAACTTGTTTCTTTTCCAATTTCCCATATTTCAATATGAGTTAGAAGCCGATTAGATTCTTTCAAAACCCTTATAGAAAATCCTAAAAAATTTATATTTATCCCAATATTTTAACAAATGTCATATAACGTCATTTTCACGAAATGATTTTAAATAACAATCACCTAAGCCGCCTTTTACCGAGGTGTGATCGGGCAGGAATCTTTATACAAATGAACAACGATGATACGAAAAAATTCGTAAGCTCCTAATCAAAAAATTTGATTGTGGTTTCAAGGAAACGATTCGATCAACCCGCTCTTAAAATCTCTCTTCCTTTCGATCCGATTTGAGGGCTGACGTATCCCCGTTCCTCCATCAATTCCATCAAACGTGCGGCCTTATTGTAACCAATCCTCATTCTTCGTTGCAGATAACTTGCGGAAGCTTTACGATCAGTCCGAACGATCTCCCAAGCTTGTTCAAAAAGTTGTTCGTCCTCTTCATCCACCGTCGAACTTTCCGTTTCTTCTTCCAGATCGAAATCCACATAAGAAGGTTTACCGAACTTGCGTGCCTCTTCCACAATCTTTTCGATTTCTTCCTCCGAAACATACGGAGATTGAATTCGAATCAAATCCGCGGCGGTCGGAGACTTATAAAGAAAATCTCCTTTTCCTAAAAGGGATTCTGCACCGTTTTGATCCAAAATAATCTTAGAATCTGTTTTCTGAGCCACATGAAAAGCCATACGCGCGGGACAGTTGGCCTTGATGAGACCTGTGATCACGTCCACAGACGGACGTTGTGTCGCCATGATAAGGTGAATCCCCACCGCTCTGGATTTTTGAGTGATTCGAGTAATCGCATCTTCTAGATCCTTACCCGAAACCATCATCAGATCCGCAAGCTCATCGATAAAAATGACTATATACGGCATCTTTTTGTAGCCGTCCCGATGTGCGCCCAGTTCCACTTTCTCATTATATGTTTTAAAATCGCGGCATTTGAGTTTGGAAACGGAATGATACCGAGCCTCCATTTCCTGAATCGCCCAAGCTAAGGCACGAGTCGCCTTTTTAGGATCGGTGATAACGGGCATCAATAGATGGGGAATATCCTCGTACAAAGTGAGTTCCACCATCTTCGGGTCGATCATGATAAAACGAACTTCTTCCGGAGAAAGATGTACTACCAAAGAAGAAATCATGGAATTTAGACAAACCGATTTACCGGAGCCGGTAGTTCCTGCAACAAGCAAGTGCGGAAGTTTATTCAGATCGATGCCGACTAACTTTCCGGAAATATCTTTTCCAATGAGAATAGAAAGATCCTTTTTCGGACGAAGACTTAAGTTTTGATGTAAGATATCTCCGAGAAACACATCTTCTCTTATGCTGTTCGGAACCTCGATCCCGATCGTGGACTTACCCGGAATCGGAGCTACGATCCGGATATTCTTTACCGCGAGATAAAGACGAAGTTCGTCCGCAAGGGAAGTAATTCTTCCGAGTTTGACTCCCAAAGGAGGAGAGAGTTCATAACGTGTGATGATCGGTCCACGTTCCATGGAAACGACTTGAGATTCGTACCCGTATTGGCGAATGATCTCTTCGATCTTACGCGCTACTTTGTCCGATTCGATTTTAAATAAAGGATCTTGAATTTTCGCAGAAGTCGTTTTCAAACTCTTAAGAGGAACGTGATAGATGGAACGTTTGGATCGGACTTCCGGAACGAGAGTCTTAGAAGGAATCGATTCCATCTTATCTTCCTTTTTTTCCGAAGAAAAATCTGAAGATGAATCGATACAATCCATCAAGGAAACATTCCGAGATTTTGAAGCGACGGAAGTTTCTATGTTTTCAAATGAAGTTTCCCCCCGAGAGAATTCCGAATCCAAGGTTTCCTTTTCTTCGAAAGATTCCTCCAAAACTTCGTTAGAATCCGTACTAATACCCTCTTCCTTAGAAAATTCTTTTTCGAATCCGGTATTCCGGATCGTTCTAGTTTCTTCGGACGCAACTTCCTCCTTGTCCCGTATTTCTTCCGATGGAACGAAAGGATCCATTCGATCCGATTCGTTTCCTCCGCTCGAATCGGAAAAATCGGTCTCCTTAGAAGAAGGAACGACTAACGTAACACCGGGTTTTATACTCGAAGAATTGGAAGTTCTAAAGTCTATGATTTCCCAACCGGAAGAAGTTTCAGAAAAAGTTTTTTGCTCCCGAATTTTTTCCGAAAGGGAAGGAGAAACGGATTGAAAACGAAATACCTTACCCTGTTCCTCGAAGTTTCCGGTAAAAGCTCCCCGATTTTGAAAACGAATCCGAGAAGTTTCCGAAGTCACCATGGAACTCGTATCTACCTTCGATAATAGATCGGAAAGCCCGCCTTCCTTTCCAAAAGTGGAATGAAGTGCATCCCGTAACGGAGATGTTTCTTTTTGTCCCTGAGTCTGTTTGTGAGAACGTATCTCTTGCTGGAACTGTTTCGGAGAATGTATTCCATCTGTATGAGCGGAAAACCAAGGTAGATTCGTTCTTCTTCTTTGAAATTTTTCCACCGCCGTTTGAAAAAGGGACCCTAGATTTTCTCCGCTTTTTCCAAAACCGTACTGTATCCCGTATTTTGTCACTGCTGTTCCGAGAACCCTCCCCACAAAATGGAGAGGTGATTCGTTTAACAAAAGTATTAAACCATAGAAGTAAAAAATGAGATGAATAAGAACCTTACCGGTCGCACCGAAAACGAATTCCAAACCCGAGGAAAAAAGTTGTCCTGCAAAACCTCCTTGGGATGCGAAAGGAATCGTAGAAACATGTCCGGTGATTTGAAGGGTTATGGCGAAGCATAATAAAAATATGGGAAGAGACAAAAGTCGATTCGTTAATTCCAATTCTTCTTTGACAAGTCGAAACGCCCCGAGACCGATCGTAAAAAATCCGGGCAAAAACGAAGCCGCTCCGAACATAAAAAACATTCCATAAGAAATATAAAATCCTAATCGTCCAAAAAAGTTGTGCTCGACTCCATGTTCTCCTGCATCGAAAGAACCCAAAGACAAAGTCAATATAATCCCGGCAAAGAGTAATACATAAGGGAGAATCATCTTTCCATTTTTCAAATTCCAGGTAGATTTGAGGTTTTTGGATTCCATATTTTCCCTATCGGGATAAACTCCGAAAAAGAAAAGAGACTTAATTTCGATTTTTTGGAAGTGAAAAAAGAACCGATTTTCTTTCGGCTTAGCGCCCATCTCAAAACTATCCTCTGTAAGAGCGGCTTTGTCGCGACACTGTAACTAGTCCGCTGAATGTTGGGAATCGCCTTAAAAGAATATCAATTTGAATTCGCTAGATATCTGATCGAAAAAGGAGCCTGGGAACTCCCACGTTTTTTAGAAACTTGACGGATCGTTAGAGATATTTTTTAAAGATTTTGGACGGACTCTTAGCGCCAATTCAATCCTACGTTTTTCATCTTTTGAAGCCATGTCCCTTCATTTGAATTCTATAGCATCTCCGACTCCGATACAGGGCGTTTTGGAAAACCAAAAAATATAAGACCCGCGACTCACTTTGGTATTTTGTGGCCATATGCCGTACCGCAGAATTTCAAAATTTAATGATCGTTAGCGCACTTCAAAATATCACTCTCTATAAAAATAAGTATTTGAAATTTAGAGTCCGTCGCAAACAAACCACTCCGTTCGCTTATTTTTTATAGAAACGAAAACCGTTAGAAAATAACCAGCGCCGTATAGTAATAAGCTCTTAGTCTTACAAGTCGGTTTGCGTAAATCGGCCCCAAAAAAACAGAAGAGTTCGTCTGCGTTTGCCGAACGGATAACAACAAAGAACGTCGGCAGCACATTCACGCAATCAAGACCGACGCCCTAAATTTATTAATATTTCATAAATTACTAAATATTCGAAGTGCCACTGCAAAACAATTCTCAATAATCCCATTTATAACAAATTCCGTCCTCCCTATAACACCCTTCTTTGGTATTTAATTCCAAACATTCATTTTTCCCTTGAAAGTTTTCCAACCCCAGACCGATCCTGAAAGACCTCGCAAACCGCATCTGAGCCGGTGCTATCAGTTGGCAACTAGGAGCATTTTGATTGAGTGGTACACATCCGGCAGTATCTTGTCGAATCGAACAAAATAAACTTCTTCCGTTAGAATAAACAATTGTTGTCTGCTTCTTATTAAAAACATTCCCGTAATCTTCAAAGTTCGACGTAGAAAAAACGGAAGAAAATCCGGTAGAAGACTTGGAATATTTTGAAACGCAGGAAAGTCTCATTATTTTACTCTTACTTATTACCTCAGTAGCGCAAAGAGCATTGTCATTTTTACTCATAAGGTTTTTGGCTTCGATAAATCGAGTTGCATAATTGAATTGAGGAGATGAGCGATATAAAAGCTCGTTCGGAAAATCATAACATGTAACAGAGCTGTTCTGCCGATATTCAGGAATAAAACAAAGATCCGATATCCTAGAATTCATAATATTTGCGGCAGCAACCACACCCTTAGCTTCCATAGCCTTTGTAAAGATTGCCTTTTTAGAAAATTGATTTCCATTCTCCGACCACCAACATTCGAAACGAATTTCAAAATCCGTTGCGTTATAACTGACTTTGCACCAGTCAGGAATACCGTCTTGGTTACTATCCGTAAAAATACCCTCTTGCCTAACCAAAGTGGAATAATAATAGGATCCATTAGTTTTTCTAGTTTTTCCCTGAGTAAAGGTGACAAGACCTCTACCATCATTTCTTCTAACTAACTCTGTACAAGCTATCTCATACCCATTTACAATACGGCAAAAATAAGCTTTTCCAAAAATACCTTTCACAATCACACGCTTATCTGCGGCCCCTTGTGACGCCCAGCCACCGTCCAAAGTCCCGAAATTTACCTCATTAGGAAATTTTCCATTACCATCTCCAAGATTACACTTTAATAAAGTAAGGTTATTCTTTCCTGCCACTAAACGACAAAAATCGTTCTTCTGATCATTATTGACATCACCAAACATATAAGAATCTTCATAACCCGTATCGTTTATAACGGTTTCTTTAATCGAGCTAAGTTTTCCATTATTCAATATAGATCTGCATTCAATTTTAGTTTTTGAACTAACATAACAAAGGCCGGATAGATAGCCGGATAAACTTATATATATTCCTTTACTGGACGCAGTTTTGGAAATAGGAGTTTTAAATATAGGAAGACTCGGTAGCCTGCTTTTCTTGTAACTCTTATCGTAAATTTTCTGGTCGGTATCACGCTTATCCTCCCTTAAATAACACCTTCCAGTATTTGAGCGTAAAAAATCATCACACCTCGCAATGTTCGCAAAAAATCGGTTTCCCCACCGCGGATCACCTTGAGGGAACCCGGCTAATTCCGGATATCCCGGAGAAGACGTGGTATTGCCATACCTTCCTCTATCAAACATAGAATTGGGTACAAATTCTCCTCGAACGCCAAAGCTAACATGGTACCAGCCATAAACTTGTCCCCATGTAATTCGAAACAACGCCACAACGTCTCCTCTCGCATGAGGCGGAGTGTAAGGCCCAAGTGATCTTTGTACATCAAAAATATTAGGCGCCCCCGCAATTTGATAAATGTAATAATCCTGAGAGATATTCGAATTCCCGAAAATATGAGCGTCACTCAGAGTTCTGGTCGCGCTAATATATGCAGAACGCCCGGTATGAGCACCAAGAGTAACATGATTGAAAAGGGAACGATCCGAATTACCGGGAGCTGTCGACATTCCAGCCGACCAAAATCCATCCGAACCTCTAAGCTGCTCCGGGTCCAACATATCAGCCCGATAAAAGGACTCCACAGGTGGACTAGAAACCTGATTTTGATAGGGCACATCAACAATGTCGATCGGATTTTCAATTACTCTCCCTCGACGTGCATAAAGATTTCCTAAGGTTCCTAATAAAAAGAAACCGACCAGAATTATTAGAATCTTTCTCATAATTTTCACCTTTGTCTCTCTTTTCATTTCTCATTAAAATGGATAAATATCTTGATCGAGGAATGTTATCAAAGAAAGATTAAAATCAATTTATATTTGGTCTACAAAGGTGTTATTTTTCCAAATCAAGGAATATTTTTTTAGAATTAAATCTTTATAAAATTTTTATGAACTATCCTAAATTTGAAAAACCGACTTAGAGCCGGTCTCAAAATCTGAAAAGAAATCAGCACAATCATTTCATAAGTTCGTAATAGAGCCTGGAAATTCCCGCAGATTGGTGATTTATGGCTTTTCTAACGGATTTTATCGTTGGAACACTCTCGTAGGAGTTCCTACGTCCGAGGTTTTGAGACCGACTTGCTAAGAACAATATAATAAGAATGATAAGAACTCAATTTTCCACTACGCTCTGCCGATTAGAGTTCCAAGCATAGACGCGGAAAACCGCATTTCAAGTCTTCACCAAAAAACCAAAGAAAACAAACCGATCTTTTGAATCTTCTTGATCAATAACCCAGTTTGTAAAACATTTCGTTGACGGCTTTTGCACCCTGACAATTGAGATGAATCTGATCCGAATAATATTCAGGTTTCATAAATTGTTTTTCAAATTGTAAAACCTTAAGATGCGGGTATTTCGCGTTCAGCGATTCGAAAGCATGCCAGAATTTCGAAAAGTACCCCGTTGACTGGGTATATTCCGGAAAAGGCATTAAGATATAATAAACATTTATGTTTTGAGCCTGAGTATATTCGAGAAAATCCTCAAATGCACTAAAATCAAAATTTGGCTCCACCTTATAAGACGCAAGGACCTCTTCCTTTAGTTTGTCGCGACTCATCTGATAAAGGACCGCATGCTGCGGTTTGATTCGATCCGAAATGTTTAAACCTCCGTTTTGAAAACTTAACTTTTCGGAAATCCAACGATTATCCCTGAAATTACTTTCGGGAGGCATACACCGAGGAGTATAAAGTTCCTCGCATCCGCAATCGAGTTTCATCGCAGTTTCGACAGATTTGTAATTTTCATAGGAAAATACGTTTAAAAGAGCTTTGCGATACCGATATGTGGAAAATACGTTCGGAATCGAAGCAGAAAGTACGTAAAGAAGCTCAGGACCTTTGTATTGTTCAAACATTTCCCCTACGGAAAATAAGTGAAGAATTCTATGGGAAAAGAACTTCCAATTGATTTCGGAGACCACTTTCTGCATATTATCCGAAGCGTTTTCCATCAAAAAATTCCTATACGTTAAGCCGGAAATGAAACGGTTCTTTAAATATTCAGAAAGACTCATATTCGGTTTAACGTATTTTATGAGACTCGGATCGATGATCGGATCCCCGTAACCTTCCGCAATCAATCCCGGGCTGGAAGCAAATAAGATAAATTCCGGCTTTTTATTTCCCGCTTTGAGATACTTCGAAAGATAATGAACATAATATCTTGCTCCCATCGCGGGAAGACTGAAATTATATATCCCAGATCCTTCGGAGGGAATCAGGGACATACTTCTGGAATCTCCAAATATGAGACCTTTGTAATCTAATCCCCCTGACTCCATCTTTTTACGAACGTTATTGACTAAAAAAACCTCCGTATGTTCGTAAAAGTAGATCTCCGTAAATGTGGCTACGAGTTCAATCGAAATCACGATCGAAAGAACAATCAAAACGACTTTATTCTTAAAAAGCGAAATAAATGACATTTTTGCCGAATACACCTTTTAAAACTATACAGTAAAAGAAAAAAAGATACGTAACAATTCGAATGATTACGGGTTTATCGAAAATAAAGAACGCAGAATTATCCTTATAATGAAAATAATCCCATATGAGAAGAGGCCCCACAATCTTTAAAATTTCCGTAAAGTAATTAGAGACGCTGATCGGATCGTTTGAACCTTTTAGTACGAAAAAATTCTCCATGATATTCGTAAAAAGAATCTTCACATGATTTCCGTCGTAACTTCTAAAGAATATGGAAGTCATCGCAAACATGAAAAAAGTAATAAAACAGGACCAAAAGAAAAATCCTTTCGTAAAGAACGAGTGATTCAAAAAAGGAAACTCGGACTTGATCGTAAGCTTGAACTTATCGAAAGGTTCACGGAATATCATATAAAGCACGATATAAAGCCCGCAACAAAGCCCCCAGAACACAAAATTCCAACTTGCTCCGTGCCAGATGCCGGAAAGACCGAAAATAATGAACAAATTCCTATAGTTGTAAAATTTACTTACCTTACTCCCGCCTAACGGAATGTATACGTAATCCGTAAACCACCGGTTGAGAGTAACGTGCCATCTTCGGAAAAGTTCCCTAAAGTTTACGCTGAATTCCGGAGTAATAAAATTCTCACTCAGATGGAAACCCAAAAGAAACGCAGAGCCCCTGGCAATGTAGGAATACCCCGCAAAGTCGCCATAAATCTGAAAGATAAACGCACACAAAGCAAGAACGGTATGAATCGCGGAATGTCCCCCCGCAAGCTCCGGATTGGATTTATATACGGAAGAACTTTTCAACAAAACCAGATCTACAAGTTCCGCCAAATTGTCCGCAACGTAGGTTTTCATGTAATAGCCTACAAGAATCAAAAGACAACCCTTGTAAAAAAGATCGAGATCGATCTTTCTGTCTTTTTTGATTTGGGGAAGAAGGTCTCCGGCCCTTTCGATCGGCCCCGCGACCAATTGAGGAAAAAAACAGACAAAAAGTGAAAAGTCGATTAAGTTTGTCTCCGCTTTGATTTTACGATAATAGACGTCGATCACGTAAGAAAGAGTCTGAAACGTAAAAAAGCTGATCCCTACGGGAAGAATGATCTGAAGAAAAACAGAATCTTGAAAAAGGGTCGGATTCTCGACACTAAAAAGTCCAGCGGAAGTTTTGACCGCAACGTTAAGGTTATCTATAAAAAAATTATAATATTTAAAAAAACAGAGCATTCCCATGTCGATGAGAACCGCCAAAAACAAAAGCCACCCTCTGATTTTGAAGGATTCCTTTTGTTCGATCAAAAGAGCGATGTAAAAATTGGAAACGGAAACGGAAATAATCAAAATCAAAAAAATCCAGTCCCACCAGCCGTAAAAGATATAGGATACGATCAACAAAAAGACATTTTGAATATTTCTAGGAGTTCTTCTAGCAGCAAAAAAATAACAAACCGTCAATACGACTATAAAAAAGTAAATAAAAACCGCTGAATTAAAAATCATTTCGTTAGACCGATCGGGACTGCGTCTCCTTTAGAGTTCCATTCTTTTAGCATCCCGCCAAAGCCTATCCAAATTATAATATTCCCTTTTTTCTGGAGTCATAATGTGAATGATGATTTCTCCGAAGTCCAAAAGCGTCCAACCCGAATTCGTAGAAGCTCCCGTTTTATCCACTTCTTTATGGGTTAGTTTATATTCTTTTAATGTTTTTCTGATTTCTCTTGCGACTGCATTCGCTTGAACCGCAGAATTGACAGTGCAAATTACAAAGAAACTCAAATAACTATTGACACTTTCTAAATTCAAAATGCTGATTTCTTCGCATTTTTTATCCACCATAATATCGTAGATGACTTGAAGAACTTTTTCGGTAGTCGGGTTTTGTTTCGGCGGAGTAGGACTCATGAATCTCTATTTTCTCGGTTCGTAATCGGAACCGACGACGACGGTTGCATCCAAACCCAAGTCCTTTCTTAACACATGATGCACTTCAGCTTTTTCTAATACGGTCGAAATCCGATCCATGATTGCGGTATTGCCGGAACGATCGATCACTACGGTTTTCGGGAATCCTTTTTTCCAAGCATTATCCGCCGCAAGCACTTTAATTCTCTTATCGGAAAGAATTCCACGAACGTCTTTTGCAAGACCGGGAACTTCGGTCCCGTTCAGAACTTCCGTTCTGGCAAACTCTGCATCTATAAAAACGTCCGAGTTCATATCCTTGAGAAATTTACGAAAAGCGACTCTAGCTCTTGTAATATCCGTTTTTAAATAGAGTTTTTTCGTCTTCGGATCATTTGCAGGTTCTCCCGGAAGTTCCGAGATTCCGAACTGAATTCTTCTAGAATTGATAAACTTAACGAGGCTTACGAAATCTTCTTTCGAAAGATCGGATTCGATTAAACCGTGTGCAAGGACCAAAAGAGGAGTCGTTAGAAACTCTTTTCTTTGAAAAAGGGTTTCGTATAGAGTAAGAACCACACTCTCTTGACGACTAATCCTTTCTAAGTAATCCAAGGTTTCTTTTTTGTCCATCTTACTCGTATAGTCGTAAACGTCGGCGCCGGACATCGTATAAACGCCGACCTCCCGATTGTATTGCGAAGAATTACGAACCGTTTTGTTATCCGTATAAACGCTTAAACCGCCGAGAAGGTCCACGATACGAATCCAATTGGAAGCGGAAAGAGAAATCGTATAATGAAGTTTGGTGTCGATCAAATCGGTGATTGCGCTTTTGACCGAAGATTTAGCACCGGACTTGAGAAGATCCAAAGAATCGTCCGGATCGTCAAACGAAGTGATCGGATGAATAAAGTATAATGCACAACGGTTGTTAGATGGAAAGAGAACGGCTAAAAGACCGAATTCGTATTCCTCCGAATCTCCGACCGCATGAAATAAAAAATAGATCGGTTTACCGGTTGCGATTTTCTCTTCCAGTCCGGTCCGATTGAACCTGCCAATCAAAAAAATGAGAGCTAAAAACAGTAGAACCCCCGCCACAATATAAAGCGGCCAACCCGATGTTTTTTTAAAAGTACCTTTCGACTCCACAAACCTATAACCCCGATTCCATTCCAAACCGGAAAACCCGTATGTCAAACGGTTATTTCTCGATCGTCTCTCGTTTCAAAACACAGAATCGATTTTATGTTTGCGAAATCGATTTCAGTAGATCGATACTCTTTGTTTTCAAGTAGGCGGTTGAAGTAGTTTCCTAAATTCACGGCTTTGATGTAAAACCGCATACACATCGATATGATTTTTTGAGGTTTTGTAAAAAATTCTAAAAGGAAAACGACGAGTCAACAGTTGTCTAAAATCCTTGTAAACAAACGGACCGATTTCAGGAAAACGACTGGCTCTATCAAGAATGAAATCCATTTCTAAAACGAATTCAAAACCAAGGTTTTCTTTTTTACGATTGTAGTAATCTACCGTTTGAATCACGTCTTGCTCGGCGGCCGGTTTGATTCAAATAGGGAGAAGTTTCACTTTTGTTTTTTAAGAAGCGATTTTTTTAAATTCTCCCAAGGTTTACTAGGTATATCTTCTTCACGAAGAACGCGCTCATCCAACAACTGCTTATCTTCCTTCGAAACATCAAATCCTGGATTTTTGAATGCAATTTGATCCCAAATTGAAGAGAGCGCTTCTATCTGTTCATTCAACTGCATGTTTTGAATTTCAGCGATTGTCGTTTTGGGAATTATATTCACGGATTTAGGTTTCCCTTCGATTTATTAAAAATCAAGTCTAAAAAAATAACGGAAAAAACCTGTCTGTCAAACGGTTATTTTGCCGGATTCTTGACCATCCCCGGTCAATATATTTTATCTCGAATTCCTTTTTGAAATTTTGGATTGTTTTTAACGTGAGTTCGGCGGTTGAAAATGAGAAAGAATTTTCTAAAAGTAGAAATTCCTAACAATTTCAGAATTTGTTTGTAAGATCGTGATTTGTGGTAGTTCCCGCATTTGAAGAATAGATTTACAAAGTTCAGATCCAACTCTTTTCAGAAAAGTGAATCATCGATTTCAACCGCCGAACTCGCATGTTTTTAAGATACGATTTTCGGTTGGAAAAAATTCGGATTTAGAATCCGTGCGGATTTTTTTCTATTTTTCTCGGAAGACGGCTGCGCGTTTTAGGATCGGGTTTGACTTGTGTTTTGGTCCTTGGAATTCGTAAGACAAGAGTTTGGAACTCTTGTCTTACGAAAGAAGATGCCTGACTTGGATTAGTCAGGAGTGGATCGAATGTATCAATCCCAGGTTTGAGTAAAAATTTCAGCTCCGATATTGCTGAACTTTTTGATCGATCCGTCTCCGTCTAAAGTTCCACCTATCACATAGACGTTTCCGTTGGAATCCACAACCGTGGATTTAGCCGCAGTATATGCATTTCCGGCAAATGCTTTGTCCCAGTTGGTGCTATCCTCTACTCCGGCATCGCTGAATTTTTTCAACCAACCCTTGTCTCCAACAATCGGATCCGCAGCGTATCCGGATACGAAAATTCCGTTGTTCCCATCGGAAAGAATGCAAGTCGGAGCCGGAAGACTTCCGAGATTTAATTCTTGGGTCCAAGATTCTGTACCGGTTGAAGTATATTTTTTAACGACCACTCTCGGTTTTTGCGGCGTTCCTACAGCGTGAGACAAATAGGTTGTCGAAGAAACGTAGAGATTTCCGTTGATGGAGAACGCGTCATAGACCCAGCCTTGAGCGCCTCCTTGATATCCCATAGAAAATTGACGCTCCCAAGAAAGCGATGCGGCTCCGTTCATATCCACTTTTTTTACTCTCGCGGTTGTTACACCGGAGACCGTTGTGTTATCTATGAGATAAAAGATCTTTTCGCTTTTGGAAGCAACGTTGGTTCGTCTGGTGGAAACCGGAAGAAAGACATCGGAAATTCCGTCCCAAGCGTTTTGAGTCATTTCGGTTCCGTCTGAAAAAAACTTTAGAACCTGACTTTCTCCGCCGATTACATTGTAATTTTTTACGGTCGCAAATATCGTACCGTCGCTCCCCACCGTAATGTCGTTTAGGATCATATTTGCAAAATCCTTATTCCAATTTACGGTACTTTCGACACCGTTCGAACTGAACTTTTTGATCCAAAAATGATTTTGGGAACTGTTAAATACTGGTTGTGTAGTTCCTCCCACATAGATGGCACCGTCTGTAGGAGAAATGGCGACGCGTTGTGCGGCCGTATAGATCCCGCCATTGTGTCCCATCGTAAATTCCTTATTCCAATTTGTGACATCTTCGATACCGTTAGGAGCGAATTTTTTGATCCAACCTTTGTAATCTTGGCCTGCAAGATAAGTGACTCCGCTGATATAAACGTTACCCGTAGCATCTACGGACGCGCTGGTCGGTATTGTAACCATGCCGTCATCATCGCCGACGGGGAGTGGTACATCCGCGTTAGGATCGAAATCAGTACTATCAATGCTTCCCGGTGCTACGGTATGTGCTACTGCCGGTTCTTTGGCCGATGTTACGGCTCCCGAATTGGGTTGCGATATTGCAGTGAGAACTGCGGTCATCATCGAATTGTCTTCCGATGATTGTTTACAGGATGTATTTCCTACTAGAAAAAGAATATTGAAAACTAAGAGAGTTTTTTTAGAGTCCTCAAATAACATACTTTTCTCCATTGTTTGATTCCGGAGTTTCGATATATCCGGGTCGAATCCAAGAAAACTAACGTTTGAACCTTCCATCTTTTGATTCATATTATAATATGAATTTTAAATTCCGGCTTTTTAGCCGAATTTTAGAAATAATTTTTATTTTTGAGAAATTGAATCGATTTGTTTTGAAATGAAATTTTTAAGATTCGATTTTGTTGTGGATTCCGATTTTGAAAACAAAACGGAATTTCTCGTTCTTGAAACGGAAACAATTAAAATTTATTGAAGGAAATATCTTTTTTAGTCTTTGTAAAATGAAAGAATCTTAAGAATATAATTTTTTTCCAAAAGTTTTCATGAATACGATGAGAAATGATCGTTTTGTAATCTACGGACCCTGATTTTTTTCGAAGAATCGTTCTCCACTCTAAAAAATCAATTTTTACTCAAAAAATTTCCGAATCAAATCCGGTTCTTGGGGAGTAATTTAGAACTTGTCCCCGGACTTTTCATTGACGGACTTTGAAAAAATCATACAATTCCATTCTCACCAATCGATATAAAATCAGCTTTTGATGAGTCCAGGAGAATTTTTATGAAATCTACGATGATGAATTATCAATTGACCATTCCCGCTATTTTACGCAGAGCTTCCGAAGTACATCCCGAAAAAGAAATCGTGACGAAGATGAACGACGAATCCATACATCGTTACACATACGGAGAGTTCTCATCCCGAGTAAAAAAGCTGATCGATTCTTTGCAAAAACTTGGGATTCGTCCCGGCGATCGAATCGCTACATTCGGAATGAATCATTATAGACACCTTGAAATTTACTTTGCGGTACCTTCGATGGGCGCGATTCTGCATACTTTAAACGTACGACTTTTTCCGGAACAGCTCGTATTCATCGTCAACGACGCGGAAGACTCCGTGATCTTTGTGGATAAAAGCCTGGGCAAGATTCTTCTCGACTTACTTTCTCAATTTAAAAAGAAACCTAAATTCATCATCATGGACGATCTAGAAGCGACAGAGCCGGCGGCTCTTCCGGACGCGATCGATTACGAAACGTTCCTCAAAAACGGAAGTAAGGAAGTCGCCTTACCGGAGTTAGACGAAAATCAGGCCGCCGGAATGTGTTATACTTCGGGAACGACAGGAAATCCGAAAGGAGTCGTTTACAGTCATCGTTCCATCTACCTACACAGTATGTCCATCTGTATGTCGGACAGTCTGGGTATCTGCGAAAAGGAAACGGTTCTTCCCGTGGTTCCTATGTTCCACGCAAACGCATGGGGAATTCCTTTTGCTTGCGTGATGACCGGTGCGGTTCTTGTATTTCCGGGAAAACATCTGTTAGGTCATGGACTTGCTTCCTTATTAGAACAAGAAAAAGTAAGTATCGCCGCCGGGGTTCCCACGATTTGGAACGTCTTGTATCAACATCTCAAAAAGAATTCCTACGACCTCGGCAAATTACACACTATGATCGTCGGAGGTTCTGCAGCGCCTCAATCCATGATCGAGGGATTCAAGAATGATTTCGGAATTCATATCCTTCACGCGTGGGGAATGACCGAGTTATCCCCCGTCGGAACAGTATGCAGACTCAGGACCACAATGAGCGATCGAAAAGAATCAGAAAAAATGCAACTTCTTGCAAAACAAGGTCCGGCGGTTGCGGGAGTGGAACTCAAGGGAATCGACGACCAAGGAAAAGATATTCCCAAAGATGGTAAAACTCCGGGAGAATTAATCGTAAGAGGACCTTGGATCACGGCCTCTTATTACGGAAACCCGAGCAAGGAATCTTTCACAGAAGACGGATGGTTTCGAACCGGAGACGTAATTACAATCGACGAACACGGCTATATCCAAATCACGGATCGCAAAAAAGATCTGATCAAAACAAGAGGAGAATGGATTTCTAGCGTCGAAATGGAAAGTTATGTGTTGAAAGCCCCAGGAGTTTTAGAAGCGGCCGTTGTCGCCAAACCCGACGAGATTCGAGGAGAAGTTCCCGTAGTGTTCGTGGTAGCGAAGGAAGGGGAAAAAGTAGATAAAAAATCGGTTCTCGATATTCTCAAAGAAAACTTTGCGAACTGGCAATTGCCTCATAGTGACGACATTAGATTGATCGAAGCGATTCCAAAAACGAGCGTGGGCAAATTCGATAAAAAGGTACTCCGATCCGGAATAAACTCGGGTAAATATTAGATTTTTTGAAAATGCGAACGATTCCGTCGAAAACGCAAAAATCCTACATCTTTTCAAAATAGGAAACACACTTCAACATTATCGCAGCGTTTTAACGTTATGCTTATTTTGCCTCTTGATGAAGTGCTTTTTTAAGAATTTCCTCCAAGTCTTTTCCGGAAATTACGTCGAGCAAGGAAGAGTTATCCGCAAGAAAACGTTTAGCGCCTTCCGTAAATTCCGCATCTCCGATGATAAAGGCCTTATCCAAACTCAATTCATTCAACTGACCGATCGTATCCCGGAGAAAAATATCCGAAATTTTGGCGTCCTTCCATTTACGGAATTTAAATAAGGAACGGGTTTCCTTGTCCGCTTTGTTTAGACCCGTAAGATTGAGACCGTCCCCTTCCTTGTTGGGAACTTCACGACTCACGGTATAGTTCAGAGCCATCACAACTCGAACACAGAGATTCTTAAATTCCACCCCTTTCAATTGACGATAGTGATCCAAAACTCCGACTCCGATTTTAGAAACGTCCGAAAGAAGTTTATTGCCTTGATCGTCCAAGATCCCTTTGATATGAAAAGATTTGGAGGACTTAAGTCCGGAGAGTTCATAAAAACGTTCCACTGGAAAGAGTTCGCCGAAAATTCTTGCAATCTCGTCATCCAAGGAAAAACCTCCCGGTGCGGCTTTATTCGCTTCGATTCTTTTGGTCTCCAATTGAAACTTGTAGTTCGCGAGTTCCAAAATTCTTTGATCGTCGATCCTTTCAGACTCGGCCTCGATGAGATATTCGCTTGCTTCTTCAAATTTACCGAGTTTGACTGCCAAAAGGGAAAAATAAACGTCGGAATCGATCATCTCCTGTTTCCAACCGCTGTTCCTCGCCATCTCCATACAGAGCCTTGCATGTTTGAGAGCCTCACCTAAATTTTTTTGAAGAATAAAACAACACATCAAAAACTGAAAGATCGTATAACGTATGTAATCGTCTTCAATCAGATCTGCAACGGAATTTGCGATTCGAATGGCTTCGTCGTATTTACCGTCTCTAGTCAAACTCAGAGCATACAAAAAACCTCCAACCGGAGAAGAAGGCTCGAGATCGTACGCTTTGGCAAAAAAATCGACCGGATTTCCTTTCCGAAGAATCGCAGAGATCACTCCCTTCCCTATAAAAATGGAAGCGGTTTTGATTTTTTCGTCAGAAATTTTACCGAGGAATCGATCTGCGATCATGAATTCTTTTTGACCTAAAGCCATAAAACCGATTCGAACATTCGCTTCTGGGTTTTCCGGATCGATTGTTACGGTATCCAAATAATGGAAGAGAGCTTCTTCGAATAAGTCCTGCTGGTAATAGATATCCGCGATTCGGTTGGAAACGACTACCGCGTTGATTCCCTTTTCGTATGTTCCGATTTTTTTGATTTTCTCGAGGTGCCGGGCCTCGTTGATCGTATCTCCCTCCATCGCATAGATTTTTGCGATCACATAATGTGCTCGGACATTCGAAGGAGAATTATCCAAAATATCCCGAATCATCACTCGGGCATCTACATAATTCCCCATTGCAGCAAGGGCAAGGGCCTTTTCATAAGCGTCTTTCTTAGTCTGAATCAGGAAGGATCCAGACGCAACGATCAAAATAATTCCAATGGCTACGAGAATGACAAAGATCATTTTTTTTGTTTTTCTTTCAGGTTCCGGTTGGTAAATGGATAAAATCCCGGAAATTGAGTTCGGGCATTATCCAGTCTTGGGATAAATTCAATCATTTTACAGAAACGAAAACCAGATGGGAAAACTTACCTACTTCAGATTCGCATATTCTATTGTAAAACGGGATATCACAATCAGCATTCTTCATATAGGATTTTCCGCTTTATTTTGTTTTTTCCTGATCTTTGGGGCCTTTTTACTCAGAATGGATAAAGCCCCTTCCAACTCTTCTAGTATCGAACTCTTCCGGAATTATCCACAGTTGGTTTTATTGCTCAGTTCCGCCGGATTGGTTTTTATGGCGATCACAAGAACCCTGCTACGAACGTCTGACGCGGGCATTATGATGGCCGTCGGAGGAAATCGAATCGGAACAATTCGACTTTTAGTCGCAGAACTTTGGATTTTACACGGAATCGGGTTTTCCTTAAGTACATTCGCGACCGTCTTTTTTCCTCCTTGGGTAGCAGCAGGATCAAGTTTATTCGATTATGGAAAAGCGTTTTTTATTTGCATTTTTCTCATTTCCGGAATCGGAGCAATTCTATCCTTGATTCTCACCTTTTTGGATCCATACCGATCGATTCGGAGGGGAAAATGATTCTCCGCATCAACAATCTCTCCCGAGAATACGGAAAGTCGAAAGCCGTAAACGGAGTTTCTTTCGATATAAATCAGTCCGACTATGTCGCAATCGTAGGTCCTTCCGGTTCGGGAAAAACAACTCTTCTCTCCATGATCACAGGAATGCTTTCCAGCACCGGCGGAGAAGTTTATTTCGACACAACCAAGGTCAGCGATATGAGTAACGGAGAACTTGCAAACTTCCGGGCAAGAAATATCGGTCTCATCTTTCAGTTTTCTGAACTCCTTCCCGACCTGAATGTAGAGGAGAATATCCTGCTTCCGGCTCTCCTAGTTGAAAAATTCAGTTCGAAAGAATATCTGGAAAAATGCGAATACCTGATTCAAAGTCTTCACCTCGAATCGATTCGGAAAAGTTACCCGAGCAAACTTTCCGGCGGTCAAATTCAGATGACTGCGATCGCGAGATCACTTATCAACGAGCCCGAACTTCTACTCGCAGACGAACCTTCGGGAGATTTGGACCCTGAAAACAGCGAACTTGTCCGAAATCTTCTCTACGATTTTAATTCCAGAGGTCTTACGATTCTGCTAGTAACCCATGATATGAATCTCGCCTTCGACGCAAAAACGATCTATGAAATGAGAGAAGGAGCCTTTACCCGGGTGGTAAAATGAAATCTTATCTCGGAATCGATATCGGAGCGGGAAGCATCAAGGCGAGTCTAGTAGCCGAGGACGGAACCATTTTAGGAAGTACGTCCCGCACAACGGGAGCGGAAACCGATGAGACTCAATTTCTGGATTCCCTTGCCGATATCGTATCGGAAATGAAAAATTCCTCGTTAGCCGCGGTTGGAATCGGAAGCCCCGGGCCCATCGACTGCGAAAACGGAATCCTAATTCAATCGGCAAATCTACCTCTTTTGAAAAATGTAGCGTTAGTCGATCATTTAAAAAAAAATTTTTCCATCCCGGTCTACTACAATAATGACGCCAACCTCGCCGCACTTGGAGAATACCGTTTCGGTCTTGGAAAAGGATCCCCGAGTTTGGTGATTCTTACTTTAGGAACGGGACTCGGAGGAGGCTGGGTATATCAAGGAAAATTATTTGACGGCTACAAAGGAAGCGGAATGGAAGCGGGACACGTTACGTATCTTCCAAACGGCCCCCTCTGCGGGTGCGGACAAAGAGGATGTACTGAAACGTATTTTAGCGCAAGCGGGTTCTTAAATCGATATCAGGAAAAAACGGGAAATTCCTTAAACTCCGCCGAAGAATTTTTCGATAGGAATCGAAAAGGGGAAACCGTCGCATCAATTTTATTAAACGAAGGAATCGAAGCCCTCGCACAACTCTGTCGGGGACTCATTCATACCATTAATCCGGAAAAGATCGTCTTTACGGGGGGACTTGTGTATTCTTGGGATCTATTCGGCAACTCCCTCAAAGAAAGAATTCAAGAACTTATCTTTCCGATTTTCAGAACTTATACCCAAATTCTGCCCGGAGGAAACATATCCGGAACCTTAGGCGCAGCGGCGCTTTGTATGGAGAACCAAGAATGAACGATCACCATTGTATTTTCTGCAAGATCATCCGTAAGGAAATTCCTTCCAAGATCGCGTTCGAAAACGAGGAAATATTAGCTTTTCATGATATTTCTCCTCAAGCACCGACCCACATCGTCTTCGTCCCAAAGAAGCACATAAAATCCCTCAGAGAGATCGGAAACGAAGACTCTTCCCTACTCGGAAACATGCTACTCCGGATTCGAGACACCGCAAAGAATCTTGGTTTTGCGGAAGACGGCTACAGAATCGTAAACAATACCGGAAAAAACGGAGGACAAACCGTTTTTCACATTCATTTTCATCTTTTAGCGGAACGTCAACTGCTCTGGCCTCCGGGTTAAAACCAGGAATATCACATTGAAACGTATTCTATTCGGAACCGTCGTCAGCGTAGCCGCTCTCGGATTTTTATTTTCAAAACTCGATCTGAGCGAATTCGCAAAAATTCAAGAACGCTGGGATCCGATCTATCTCATTCCGTTTTGTATCTCTTCCGCTTGGGGTTTGCTCCTTTTTTCCTGGAGATGGTATCTTCTTATGGGAAAACAAATTCGATTCCGTTATGCGCTCCTTTCTTCCTTTATCGGTGTGGGAGCGAATATGTTCCTTCCGGCAAGAGGAGGCGACATTTTTCGTTTGTATTTCTGCAAAAAGGAATCATCGCTTCAATACCCAGCTCTGGTAACAGCACTCTTTATTGAAAAAGTATTAGACTTTTCTTTTATATTTTCCGCGGGAATCTGCGCTTTGATGTTTTTAGGTATCAAAGACGAAAGCAGTGATTTCTTTTTTATCGTCTCCTCTTTGGTAATCGCCGGAATTTTCTTAAGTCTGATCTTAGTGAGATTTTTGAATGAAACGATCATATCGATTCTCACTTGGATCGCAAGTCTTTTCGGTAAAAAAGAATGGTTCGATCACAAACTCGCACATTATATTCGGGACTTAGGAAATTTTTTAGTTCTGAAACGATTTATTCTTCCCACCTTTCTTACCGCACTGACTTGGTTGATCGGCTACGCACTCAGCTATGGTATTCTTCTCGAACTTGTCAGAATTCCAATGAGTTACCCCGGAATCGTACTCATCATGTTCGCAGGCGCAGTCGGTGTGATGATTCCTTCCGCACCCTCAGGTGCAGGTGTTTTCCACGCCTCCGTCACGTCTTCTTTCGTTCTGATGGGTAAAAATGCTTCCGAAGGTTTGTTTTATGCAACAACCGTCCATCTCGCTCAATTTATCCTACAAAGTGTATTTGCAGTAATTCTTTATCTCTACTGGATCGTAGACAGAAAAAAACGCGGCCTTGGAAAAGCGGAATTTTCCCTCAAAGAATCCGAAGTTATCGGAGTGGAAACCGCGGAATGACGTAGGCATATGAGGAAATACAAACGTATTTCGTCCCTTACGTTTCGTAGTCCATTTTCCGATTCCACTCAAACCGACTTGTAACCACATCCATTCAAAGAGTTTATCCACTGATCTCTTAGAATGAGTTCTCAAGATTCTGTCTTTAAATTGGGATTTGTACTAAAATCGACGGCATTTCTTTATGTAAGTAGCTTAGTTACGTATAATTGGACACTTTTTACGCAGCATTTTCTTCAAATGCAACAGAGCTCACAAAACCTAAAAACGAATTGTGCATATGTATATTATAATATACATCTATAGAAACAAAAAGTATTTTTCCGCTTTTTGAATTCCATACAGTAATCATATTCCATTTCTCTTTTCAGAGAATCAAAGAAAGACTCGGGCGACTACATTGCCCCGACAATTCCCATTTCACATTGCTTCTTCGAATTTTGTTGCCGAACAGATATTTTCGAGTTTCGTTCGAACAATAGATCCGAATGAAAAACGAACATTCGATCGTTTCGGAAAGAGCAGTTGCATTACTAACTTAACGCGAGTTCGACGTAATAAAATTCGGGCGAACCCAGCCTTTGCTTACAAAGGCTGGACTCAGGTCAAGTTATTGTGAAACTCCGGAATCAGATTCAATTTTTATAAAAACCCGTCGAGCGCCAATAGAAGCGAGACGTTGAGTTTTCCGAGCGCCAATAGAAACGAGACGTTTTAGTTATCAGTTTGATTTTTCTGATAAAGCAGAATTAAGAACTTGTCCCAAAACTTGAAAAGTAATCGGCACAATCATTTCATAAGTTCGTAATAGAACGTGGGAATTCCCGCAGATTGGTGATTTATGGATTTCTAACGAATTGTACCGTTGGAACACTCTAGTAGGAGTTCCAACATCTGAGGTTTTGGGACAGTTCTAAGTTTTGGAAACGCTGTAAAATACCAATAACTTGGCCTCGCATCGATCCTTTTCGCATTGTTATAGCGAATCACACTGACTTAGAATCATTGGAATTTGAAATCTCACAACCTACTACTCTCCAAGAATAAAGGATACTCATAAGAAACACTTTTACGAGCTTTCCGTACGACTTCATTTTCAAATTTTATCCGTCTTCTATATAGTGTATAGACGCGGCTCGGGCAATACAATCCTTTAACAAAAACTTTAAAACGAATAAATGGGATGAAAGCACATGCTGCCGGGATATAATCAAACCGCAAAAGTAAATCTGGCGGGAACCATGAATTTAAAAAAAACGTCCTTTTTCGGATTGAATCTGAATTTTCTGAAAATAGAAACGCGTATCCTTCTGCCTTTTCTTTTCGGTTGTATCTTACTGATCCTTCTTTTAGGAAGCCTCCTCCTTTATTATCAAAAAAAGAATACAGATACGACCGCAATACAAAACGTAAAAACCGTCGCACAACAAATGCTCGCGCTTCGGGTTTATTATTCGGACAATATAGTAAATAAGGCGTTGCAGGAAGGAACGGAGGTCACTTACAAATACAAAACGGTTCCGAAAAGTATTCCTCTTCCGGCAACGATCGTAAAAGAATTCGGAGAACACCTTACACGTCAGTTTGAAGGGATTCGAGTAGAATTATACAGTGAATATCCGTTTCCCAATCGACACAGATACGGCGGCCTTGACGATTTTCAAAAGGACGCATTGAGTCGTTTGCGGAAAAACCCGGATATACCCTACTATACGTTTCAAGAAATCGATTCAATACCTTACGTTAGATACGCTCTTGCGGATCGAATGCAGACTTCTTGTATCCAATGTCACAACACTCATCCGGAATCTCCGAAAAAAGATTGGAAGGTCGGAGACGTAAGAGGAATCCTCGAAATCAGCATGCCGGTTAAACAAGCCGAAAGCGGCGCCGACATGATCTTATTTTTCACCGTAGCAATCCTGATCGGACTCGGAACCATATTCATCGTAAACAATACGAGAAACAAGGAAAACGAATCCATGATTTTAGAACTCAATGCAAACCTGGAACAAAAGGTGGAAATGAGAACAGTAGAGCTCGCAAAATCCAACGAAAATCTAATGAATGCGATTAGTAATCTCGAAAAATTAATGCGAAATCTCCGAGACACTCAGCATCAGCTCGTACTTTCCGAAAAATTGGCCGCCTTAGGTCAATTGGCCGCAGGAATCAGCCACGAATTGAATACTCCTCTCGGCGCTATTTCCTCTTCCTGTAGTTCCATATTAGAAGTCGTGAATAATGAATTAAAAAATGTCCCTATTCTGCTTTCAAATTTAAGTCCAGAGGATTCGGAACGTTTCAATACGATTTTAGAAGAAAGCCTGAAACATATATCCGAATCTCCGATTCTACCGAATCGCGGAATCCGTCAAGAGTTGGCTCGCGATTTGGAAAATTCCGGAATTAAAAATCCCAACTCGGTCGCACGTACGATCACGGATCTAGGCATACACAAATTAGGGGAGCGATTGATTCCTTTGTTACGATCGGAAAAAATCGCCGAAATTCTTGCTGCGGTGGCTTCCTTTATCACGATCGCACGCGTAAGCAACGTGATATCGATCGCTACGAACAAGGCTTCTAGAGTCGTAAATGCCCTTAAAAGTTATCTACGTCCAAAAACGGAAGGAATCCAAGGGGAACTTTATGCAATCGACATTCGGATGGAAATAGAGAATATTCTAATATTATATCATAATAAAATTACCCACGAAGTCGAAATCGTAAAAAATTATAAAACCGAAAAACTATGTTTGGGAGAAGCGGACAAATTGAATCAAGTCTGGATCAATCTTCTCAACAACGCACTTCAATCCATGAACTACAAAGGGAAGATAGAAATCGAGACGAAAGAACAGGACTCTTGGGTTGTGGTTTCCTGGACGGATTCCGGAACGGGAATCCCCGAAACGATTCAAGACAAAATTTTCGATCCCTTTTTCACCACAAAAAAACACGGGGAAGGCATGGGACTCGGACTCGACATTTGTAAAAAAATAATCGATGGTTTCGGGGGCAAAATCGAGTTTCAAACCGCTCCCGGTCGAACCAAATTCAGCGTATGGCTCAAAGCCGTATAACACGTAAAGTGTAAGGCGTCGAATCGAAACTATAAAACAAAACGAATGTGATTCCCTGCGCGTAGTACGAATCGATCATTTTGATTTTACTTACATAGAAATTTAAAAATAAACTCGGACTCGAATTCTCTAATAAAACACATTCAAATTCTTGAATTTATTTCGAAAACTTAAACCGACCCTACAAACGCCCTTTGTTCCTCGTTCTTAAACAGTTTGTGAACGGTGGCTTTTTGACCGACTCCTTTCAAAAAAGCCTCATATCTTTCGGATCCATATCCTTTCAGATTTAATTCTTCCTGAATTCCAGGACTGGAAAGAATCGGCTCAGTCACCCAGATTTCTCCCGCAGATGCAAGCGCTTGCACTCTTGCCGCAATATTTACGCTCTGACCGAAGTAATCAAGTCTTTCGTCGTTGATAACGGCAAGAGCAGAACCTTCATTTAAACCGACCTTCAAACCGATCTCATGTCCGTGTTCCTTAAATTCCTCGTTCATCCGATCGATACGAAACATCATTTCTAATGAAGCAAATAGTCCTTCCAGCGGACTAGAAAAGGTCGCCATAACCGCGTCTCCCATCGTTTTTACGATGGCACCGTTGAACTTCTTTACGGTTTCGGCGAGCAAACGGAAATGTTCCTGAACCAATCGATATGCAAGGATATCCCCCGCTTTATCGTATATTTCGGTCGAGCCTCTCAAATCCGTAAAAAGGATCGTAAGACTTTTTACGTTTAAATTCAATTGACTGCTCAATCGTTGAACGCGGAATAATTCCCGGAAGGTTTGATTGTTCAAAAGCATCTTCGCGGTCAGAAACGGTTGAATCACCGTCGGATGTTCCCCGATAATTTCCAGGATTCTTTTCAAGTTTGGTTTAATGATTAAAAAGCCGGAGGTTGCGATCGTCCGGTTGGAAACTTTCACCTCGTATTCCCCCGGTGAAAGATGTAATTCAACGGGAGTAAATCCGGTAGGAAGAAGACTGAGGTCGATGATCCGATCCTTCGTGACTTCCTTAGAATCAAAATACAAAAAAACGGCCGAATTATTTTCCACAGAACTGAATTGATACACAGGAACATTCATCGCATCCAAATGGATTCGTTTTGTCTCCCCCGGTTCCATAACGATTAAATCTTGAATATTCGAAAAAATGAAATTCAGAAGCTCTTTGGACTTGCGAAAGTTGGCGGAAATATGATATCTGAGATACGTTTCCACATCCACCAAAGGATTCAAGGATTGTTTCTTAAGGGACGGGTTCGCCGAAAAGCTGACTTCCACCTGATCATCCAAAGTAGTCGGCACGTCTATGTTACAGATATAACAATGAAAACTTTTTTCCTCGATTTGATCCAAAGAAGTGTGAGAAGCGGCAACACCTCCACAAGCAGGGCAAATCATGTTGTACGCAAAATCAAGAAAACCGATCTTTGCGGAATGAAGGAAAAGATCGAGTGTCTCTCCTATTTCAAAATCATTCTGCTTTGCAAAACGAATCGGATTAATCCGATGGAGCTGCCATTCGTCCAGAACCCTTATGTTTTCCATAAATCGAACAATGGATTTTTTCGATAAAACTCCGAATCCTTCCAAAGATTTTTTCTTTTGTTCGAAAAGAGTTTCATTCCACATAACGTTCTCCCGGATTCTTAATTCAAAACGGACCCAGTTTCCCGAATGTCCATTACTCGTCAAGCATTTCGTAACTTTTTTTATTACACTTATTTAAAACCGAACGCACTTTTATGGAACGGATTTTGGTCGGCAAAAATTACTCGAGAAATATTTATTCAAAAGAAAAGAATCGAATTTTAGAATATTCTTGGATTCTTCAGTTGAAGAACCGTAGTTTTCATCCGATTTCCAGGATCGAGACGGAAAAAAATGCAAAAACAATCCGTTTCGTTTTTTTGATTTGATTTTTATCGTCTAACCTCTTACTTAAAACTATCTTCTAAATCGAATTAAAAACAGTATTCGGAGTTCATTAAAAAACTCCCGATTTCGGGTGACCGTTCTTTCGATTTCCGTAAAAGCCGACTCCCGCTTCACATTAGAGAAAATTAATGCTCGAATACTATTTTTTTTCAGGAAATGGCTTCTTAGAAAGGGAGGAATGTATATTAGCAATAGGATTAAAATTCGCTTATAGAAAAAGAAAAGTATACGTTATTTGCTCTTAATTTCCGGAAATATAAGGAATTATTCCAAGAATGATTCAGTAAATACGGATCTCATGGGACGAAGATCTTGTAACTTAAAGGTATCTCGTGGCGATAGAAAATCTGAATTTTAGGACAAGCGGTAAAATCAAAAAGTATGGATAAAACAAACACCAATCATAATTCAAGAGTTGCTATTACTGGAATCGGAATCATCCTTCCGAATACGTATTCTGTGGATATGTTTTGGAAAAATCTTTCCGAAGGGAATTCGCAGATAGATAAAATTACCCGGTTCCAAACCAACGACATGACCGTAAAAGTCGCTGCGGAGATGAACGACTTCGACTGGAAAAAATTCCTACCTGATTTGGAAGAAAAACACGCAAAACGTTACAACCGGGAAACATTTGCGATTATGTCTGCGATGGCGGAAGCTCGAAAAGACGCAAAGTTAGAAAAGGACTCCGTGGATCCGTCCAAAGTAGGTTTTATCGACTCTTCTTCGAGATCCTCTCTTGCCTGGTGGGAACACGCTTGGAAACTCTACCACAAAGAAAAAAAACTGAATATCTTTGATCGTTATTCTGTTCTCACTTCGATGGCCTCCAATCCTACCAACCTTACGGCAATCTATGCAAACATTCAAGGATTTGTGACTACGATCACTGCCGCTTGCGTTGGTGGACATCACGCGATCAGCCTTTGTTATCAGGCGATTCGAAAGGGAAGAGCGGAAGTGATGTATGCGGGAGGTCACGAGTTTCCTCTCCTAAAACCTCTGATCATGATGTATTCCGATCCTGCGAGTTCGGTTATGTCTTCCGAAGAGAAAAATCCGAAGTCCGCGATCAAACCCTACGATCGCAATCGAGACGGTTTTATTCTAGGAGAAGGAGCGGCCGTTCTCTGCTTGGAAAGAATGGATCATGCCCTCGCCAGAGGTGCGAAAATTTACGCGGAAGTTTTAGGAACCTATAGTTACAACGAAGCAGACCACGCAATGAGAATGGATCTAACCGGTAAAAAAGCCGCGATCGGTTTAAATCGACTTTTGAGAATTAGCGGGCTCAAACTTGAAGATATCGATTATTTCTGCGGACACGGAACCGCGACGATCAACAACGATATGGCCGAAAGTCGCGCGCTCAACATTTTATACAATGGACTCGCTCGAAGTAAATGGGCTCCTCTTGGTTCCATCAAACCGATTTTCGGTCATACATTCGGAGCGGCGGGAATCATCAATGTCGCCGCAACCGCTCTAATGCTAAAAAAACAAATCCTTTGTCCAACAATCAACCTCAAGGAGGTGGACCCGGAATGCGATCACGATCATATCACCGAAGGTGCAAGAAAGGCTCGACTTAGAAACGCGATTTCGATGGCCTTTGCAATCGGAAGTCAGTCTTCTTTTGTTAGTCTCGCTGCACCTCCAGATCTTCTTTAAGGAAAGCAGGATGAGATTCGACAAATTGTATAAACAATACGATTATTTAAAAAAATTAAGATCGGTTCTTTATTACCAGGGGGTAGTGACACATGAGATTTTAGGAGATCTTACACAAATACTTAAGAGTAGAATTGCAAACGAAAAACGGAAGAACAGGATCTTAAATGTGTTTGTGGAAATGGTTCAGAACGTAAGCCACTATTCTTTGGAAAAAGAAGGAGGTTACGGAGTCGGTTTGATCTTAGTCAAAGAAAAAGATCATATTTTAAAGCTCTCCACCGCAAATTTTTTGAGCCCGGAAACCGCATCTTCCTTACAAACGAAATTGGATCACTTTTTATCCCTCACGGAAGCAGAAGTAAAGGAGCTATATCTGGAGAAAATCAAGGGAGAAAGACCTAAGCACAGTAAAGGCGCCGGTTTGGGGTTTTTGGAAATATTAAGAAAATCCGATTTTCCGTTTCGTTCCTCTTTTGAAAAAACTCCGAACGGAAACTATTTCTTTACTCTTACAGTTTTTTTTCGCTTGGGGTAAGTTTTCGAGGTTCGGAACGGGCAAACATAGTTCCTTGAACTTCGATCACGATTATAGAAGTATTATCCTTCGTCATTCTTAGGTTCGCTTCCTCCAAAAGATGATAACAGGCCTCTTTTACGTTAGACGAGTTTTTTAAAATTTCTTCCAAATCATCTATTTTGATGACGTCCGTCAACCCGTCCGTACAAAGCAAAATTCGATCCCCTGTGTTGAGCGAACTCGTGATGTCGAAAAGATCCATTTGAAGATCCGTAGTTCCTCCTCCGATACAACTCGTGATATAACTCCTAGAAATCTGGTTTCCCTTGATAGTACCCGCAAAAGAATGATCGACCGTAATTTTATGGATTCCTTTGGAGGAAAAATGATAAGCCCTACTGTCTCCCATGTTGAATACGAGGACTTTTTTCCTTCCGAACAATATACCGACTAACGTAGCTCCCATTCCCAGTTTTCCGGTCGCCTTAGCGTGATCATTGATTTCATGATTGATGATGTTGAATAAACTTTGCCAACCCGCATGCGGCAATTCTTCCAAAGGTTGAACGGCCCTTTCCGTCCATGCGAGTTTTTCAAGCGTCATACGACTGGCGACTTCTCCGGAGATATGTCCACCCATCCCGTCCGCAAGGGCAAAAATCAGAGGAGTCACCGCGGAATCTCGAACTCCGGAAGAGGAAAAAGAACCCGAAACGTTTCCGGCCACGATTTCTCCGGATACGTACATCGAATCCTCGTTATGCGAACGAAAATTTCCTTTTTCCGTAATTCCAAAGTAGTTGATAATCATGGAGAAACACTGTTAAATTGAAATAATTTCCAAAAATTTATTATAAATATGTGTCATCAATAAGGAACTTCAAGAAGAAATCTTCGTTAAATGATTTTTTTAAAATAAACCAGTAGCCTCATCGTTATTTTCATTTTAAAATATCCACTCCAAAGATTTTTTTGGGAATTTTCACTTTGCTGAATATCCACCGTCGACCGGAATTGCAGCCCCCGTGATGAAGGAAGAATCCTCGCTACAAAGCCAAACCACAGTCTTTGCGATTTCTTCCGGAGCGGCGATACGATGAATAGGGTGTAGTTTTACAAGTTGTCTTTCCGCTTCCGCCGGATCTTTTGCGAGATGAAAGAGTTCGTCTAAAATTTCAGTCTTTACTGCACCCGGACAAATCGCGTTAACTCGAATATTCTTCTTTGCATATTCCAAGGCCGCACTTTTTGTAAGTCCAATAACTCCGTGTTTTGCCGCGGCGTAAGGATTAATTCCGACAACCCCGTTCATTCCGGATATAGAAGAAACATTCACAATCGCCCCTCCTCCGACCTTAATCATTTCGGGAATCTGGTATTTCATCGAAAGCCAAGTCCCCTTGAGATTCACGTTCACCACACTATCCCAAATATCTTCGGGATATTCATGCAGGAGATGATTCAGTCCCATAATTCCTGCATTGTTGACCCCGAAGTCCAGTCTTCCGAATTTTTCCAAAGCGTTATCGACCACCCTTTGAACCTGCTCTCCGGAAGTCACATCACAAACCACGAAATACGCGTCTCCGCCTTGAGAACGAATTGCGGATTCTAGCTTTTTTCCTTCATCTAATCTACGGCCGCAAAACACGACTTTGACACCTTTCGAAACGAACTCGCTTACGACGGCTTTCCCGATTCCGGTGCTCCCTCCGGTCACCACGGCGACTTTGTCTTTCATGGTATTTTCTCCGAATATTATATTAGAATTTTATAATTTACTGTAAAAACTTTTTCCAAGTCGATTCGAAAACCGGATTTTCTCCTATCTTCGCGTCTCGGCACTACTCGTATTTCGAGATGATTCCGCTTTAAGTTTTTATTCTTAGAAGAGAGATAGCTCCAAAAATAACCGAAAAAATCTTGCCACGATCAAATCGGAACTCGACTTTAGATCAGTTTTCTCGTCCTTCCGTTTCGAACTCGGACAAGATATTTTTTTAGATGTCCGTTGATGATTTCCAGATCGGACAATTCCCTTTCAATGGAATAGATCCTTAGATCTTGCACAAGAATCAAAAGGTATCGAAGCTCCTCAAGATGCACTTTCGCTTTTAAAATATTTTTGATCTTTTCCGAAAGAATTCTACTTCCCCAAGCACCAGCAATTCGAACAGGTAAAAGAATCGAGATCGAGCGGATATGCTCGAGAAGAGATCCATGTTCTTTGATCTTAGATAGACCCGTTTTATTTCCAAGTGCATATAATTTTAGAACTAGGCCATGAGCAAGACGTAATACTTCCAGTTTATCGAATTTCCAGATTCGAGTCGCACTTTTCAATTCGGTTTCCTTCCGAGTACCGACTGGAGGAGAAGAATGAGAAGGAATTTTTTCTTCGGTAAAAATTTTTCTAAAACCCTCGGGAACGGGCACTACTTTACGAATAGAATAGTCAAAAAACAAAACCCGGATTTTTACAAGTGCAACCTTCTCTCTTCTTTGATCCTTAGACAGACGGAACGTAAGATCGAAAGCCTTTTCTTGTAGATTGTCCAATACAACATCAATCTTAACTCGATCGTTATAGAGTAATTCCCCTTGATATAGAATTCCAGCATTCGCGAATATAATACTTTTTCCATAAATATCCGTGACGGAAAAACCGAGATACTGAAAGAACTGAAGATGCGCTTCCATCACGATATCAAGAATGGACGCGAAAGATACGTGAATATCCAGAGCAAGATCCGTTTTACGTATGGATAGCTCCGTTGAAAAGTGATACCTTTCCGGAAATTCAATCTGTATCTCTGTCATCGTTTATCGACTACACCACAAGTATTCGGGACATAAGATCATTTTATATTATTCGAATTTACGCTTCCCCTTCGATATGAAAAAAATTTTCTTCCCAACAAAAAGTCTTCAAGGAAAAAACAAGGAAGGATTCCGTTCTTTCTCATTTTTAATTTCGGTTATCGGAATACTCGTCTTGAATCGGTCCCGAGTTTTGTTTCAATTTATAAAAAAGTTCTTGCTATGGCACTCTCAAAAGTAAAACTTTCTATCGTTATAGTACACTTTAATTCATTCGGCGTCTGCCCGAGAAAAGAATTGTATAAAAACATTTGATAATTTTAAAAGAAGAAATTTTTTTATAACGATTTACTTCCTCGTAGGGCTAAATAAGAAAGATTCGTCCAAATTTGGAGACGAAGGATTCGTCGCGTCCGTATTACTCAGGGAATAAAAATCATTGGAAAAAAATGCGAAGATCTTTAAAAATCCAGATGAGATGATCCGAGAAACGGTGAGCCCGGGAATGTATTTACATCTTTCGGCGACTATGTCCAGGCCTAATGCTCTTATCTATTCCCTCGCCCGTTGTTTTCAAAATTCGAATCCAGAATTCGTGATTAGTATGGCGGGAATTCACTCCAGCGCGCACGCTCTCACGATCGCAAAGATCGTTAAAAAAATGATCACCGGTTTTGCAGGCGATAATTATCCGAAACCTTCTCCTAATTCATTATATTCTAATTTACTAGAAGGAAAACCGTTCGAACTGGAACTTTGGTCCCTTCTCAGCATCGTTCAAAGACTGATGGCGGGCGCAATGCGTCTTCCAGGTTTTATCACAAACTCCCTTTTAGGAAGCGACCTCATTTTAGACAAATTAGGTAAAACCGCATTTCTATTACCGGACCCCGGACATGATCCCGTTAGTAAGAACGGCTCCTATTCTCCAAATTATAAGGGTAAAAAAGGAGTGGACCTTGCATATATTCTCCCCTTAAATCCGGACTTCACTCTCTTACACGCGGTGATCGGAGACGAGGAAGGAAATTTAGTTCTCTGCCCTCCCAGCGGAGAGGGTTATTGGGGAGCCCTCGCGGCAAAAGAAGGGGTGATCGCAACCGTGGAAAAAATCGTTCCCAAAGGTTCCATTCCCGCAGAAATCGTTACGATTCCGGGAAATCGTGTAAAAGCGTTTTCCGTCGCGGAATTCGGCGCACATCCTCAATCCCTTCGAATCTATAATCTCCCGGGAATTCCCGCATTCAAAGGGCTTTCCACATACTTGGACGACTATGAATTTCAGATCGAGGCTAACGAAGCTGCAAACGCACCTTCTCGGGCCGAAAAATGGTATGCAAATTTCGTAAACTTAAAAGGCGGCCACGCGGAATATCTGGAACGTCTGGGAAGCGCTCGTCTTAAAAAATTAAAAAGTATTCCCGAAGAAAACAAAACCGTCAAACTGGAGAATCCGAAAACAGTAAACGACTCGGAGCAGATGATCATTCTCGCGGCGAGAGCGATCCAAGAATATGTCAAAACCAACGGTTATAAAACGATCCTCGCAGGAATCGGCGCAGCCCATATCTCGGCTTGGACCGCGGCCCGATTTTTGGAAAAAGAAGGAATCGAAGTCAAAGTTGTCACCGAGCTCGGTTTTTTTTCGATGAAACCTCATACCGGAGACGTTTTTCTTTTCAGTCAATTACACGCTAAAAATTGCACAATGCTCTCCGACATCACAGGCATTTTAGGAACCGTTGTTCCCGATCACTGCCTCGGAGTTTTAGGTGCGGCGGAAGTGGATTGGTTCGGGAACATCAATTCCACAAAAACGTCCAAGGGAAAATTCCTTGTGGGTTCGGGAGGAGCCAACGACATCGCGGCCGTCGCAGATTGTATCGTGGTCGCAAAAGCCAATCGAGGAAGGTTCGTAAAACACGTAAACTACATCACCTCTGTCGGAGACCGAGTAATGGAAGCAGTCTGTCAATTCGGAAGATTTCAAAGAAAACCGAATTCGGATCACGTTTTCGAATTTTCCCACTGGATCGCCCCTCCTTCCGATGAAGAAATGGAACCGGAAGAAGCGGTATTACGTTATACTTCTTGGCTTCCCCCGGACGAAGACATCCCTCTTAAACAAGAACCTCCGGTGACAGCGGAAGAACTCACCGTTTTACGCGAGTTGGATCCGGAAAAGATTTACATAGAACAATTTATGGTATATACAAGACTTCCATAATAAAATGAAATTCGAATTTAGTAGAGGCCCTTTATGAGTGGAAAAAATCAAACGTCGAACGGAATCAGGATCACCGGCTTCGGCCACTATCTTCCGGAACGAATCGTGACTAACGAGGAAATTCGTTCCCGTTTGAAATTTCCGGAAATGCATCCCGCCGAAAAAGCAGTGATTGGAAATATAGGAGTCAACGAAAGAAGAAGAGCCAACGAAACCGAAACCGCAATGTTCATGGCTTCGAAAGTGGCGGAAATGGCTTTAAAAGACGCAGGAAAAAAACCGGAAGATGTGGATCTTTATATTCTCGCGAATTGGACCGATCGTTATTATCTTCCCGATTTAGCACCCCAAGCATCGAAACTTTCCGGAACGTCCAACGCCCTCGCTTTCGACGTTAGTACGGCTTGTACGGGTTTCGTTCATGGAGTTCAAACGGCGTCCGCGTATTTGGGAACGAACAAATTTAAAAATGCTCTCGTTATCGGAAGTGAACGATTTTCCGTCAGAACCAGAATGGGAGGTTACGGGGAATTTACCGCGGGAGACGCAGCGGCAGGCGTTTTTTTAGAATATACAGGAGATAAAAATTTTGGGATCATCGACTCCTTTCTGCAAGACGACGGCGACCTTTCAGGTATCATCGTAACTGGACCTCCTCCAACGAGTTATGTGAAAAGTTATCCCGAACTCGTGAGCAAAGCGGCGGATCTCACTCTCAAGTCTATGGATCTACTCTTGGAAAAAAACGGTCTTACTATAGACGATGTGGACTGGGTCGTCCCTCATCCCGGAACGGACGTAGTCGTTCAAGACGTTCTCAAAAGGACTAAATTTCCGAGGGAAAAGATTCTTATGAACTTTGAAAGAGTCGGAAATACTTCCGCCGCCTCGATCCCGATCGTATTATCAGAATATTATTATAAAGGAAAGTTTAAAAAAGGAGATTTATTCCTTACCCCCGCCGTAGGAGGCGGATTTTATTGGGGAGGGCTCTTATTCCGTCTCTGAACGTAATAGGAACATCGATACGTATGAAAATAGAAGGTTACGAAATAAAAGAAAAAATGAACACGGACTCGTCCACGGAGGTTTACAAGGCAGTACGATCGGAGGATGGAACCGACGTAATCATTAAGTATATCCCGATCCTGGACGAATTGCATCCTGCGGTTGTAAATTTGAGGAATGAATACGAAATTCTGAACTACCTCTCATCCGATAAAATGATTCAAGCCTTTGGAATGGAGAAAATCCCGGAAGGTTTCACACTTATCTTGGAATTTGTTCCCGGAGAATCACTCAAACAGTTTTCCAAAAAGAAACCGGTCAAGCTAAACGACTTTTTCAAAATCGCGATCGATCTCACTGAAAAACTCGGTGAAATCCATAATAAAAAAGTAATACACAAAGATCTAAAACCGGACAACATCATATTCGATCCGAACGAGAATATTTTGAGAATTGTGGACTTCGGGATTTCTACACGCCTATCCAAAGAAGAAACTTCCTGGTCCAATCCAAACCGTCTTGAAGGAAGTATCCACTATGTTTCTCCGGAACAAACCGGCAGAATGAATCGTTCCGTGGATTACAGAAGCAACTTTTATTCCCTCGGAGTCACTTTCTACGAACTTCTCACCGGAAAACTTCCCTTTGAAAGCGAAGACCTACTGGAACTCGTCCATTTCCATCTCGCAAAATCCCCGGTCGACCCGCGTAAAATCCGCGGCGAAATCCCAGAAGCCCTTTCTCATGTCGTATTAAAACTTCTTTCAAAAACCGCGGAGGAAAGATACCAAACCTCGGAAGGACTCAAATCGGACTTGGAGATCATCCGGGACAAATGGCTGGAGTCGGGAGACGTTCCCAGTTTCCCGCTTGGCTCCACGGATTATTCCCACGAATTCAAAATCCCTCAAAAGCTCTACGGAAGAGAGGGATACATCGAAACGTTGTTAAACGAATTCAAACGTATGACGGAAACCGGAAGGACCAGCGTAGTCCTGATAGCAGGTTATTCCGGAGTCGGTAAATCCTCGCTCGTCAAAGAGATCAATAAACCTCTTACGGAATCGAAAGGTTATTCCATTTCCGGAAAATTCGATCAGTACAACCGTAACGTTCCTTTCAGTGCAATCATTCAAGTATTCTCCAATCTGATCGAACAAATCCTGACGGAATCTCCGGAAAGAATCGAAGACTGGAAAAACAAAATTCGCACCACTCTGGGCGCAAACGGAAAAGTTATAACGGACGTTTTACCGGAACTCGAATTTATCATCGGAGAACAGCCTCCCGTTACCGAGTTAGGACCTCAGGAAAACGCGAATCGTTTTTATTTGGTATTTCAGAATTTTATAAAAATCTTCGCCGACCAAGACCATCCGCTTGCCATTTTTTTAGATGACTTACAATGGGCCGATACATCTTCTTTGGAGCTTGTCAAAAATTTAATTGAAGATGCCTCCGTAAATTATATTTTCCTGATATTAGCTTATAGAGACAACGAAGTGGACCACACACATCCTTTTTCCACTCTGATAGCCGGTTTGGAAAAGGAAGGATTCCGTCTGGATAAAATTCTACTTAAACCTTTAAGTCTGGAAAATGTGAACGAACTTTTGTCGGACAGCTTACGAAAGCCGATCGAAGAAACCCTAAGTTTCGCCGAAATCGTCTATTCAAAAACGAGAGGAAATCCGTTCTTCATCAACGAACTATTGAAACAATTGTCCAAAGAGGAAATTATCTCTTATCAGCAAGGAAATCCAGCAAGCCCAGGAGGATGGGTCTGGGATCTTGAAAAGATCAAAAAGACCGATATTTCGGATAATGTGGTCGATCTTCTCGTAAAAAGAATCAAGAAGCTCTCCCCTAGAACCCAGGAAACTTTAAAACTTGCGTCCTGTATCGGAAGCAATTTCGATCTCGCAATCCAATCCAAAATTTTGGGCGCGACTTTGAAGGAAACCGCGGCAGCGCTTATCGAAACCATGGAAGAGGAATTGATCGTTCCGATCGGAGACAACTACCGACTCGTGGATTCCATGGTAGAGATAGAAGAAAATCAGGATAAGAATTTCCAAACCGCGAAGTCGATCCAATTCCGCTTTCAACACGACCGAGTGCAACAAGCAAGCTACGAACTTTTGAACGAGGATCAAAAACGATCCTTACGTCTTAAGATCGGCAGAATTCTTCTGGAAAACTTAAATGAAAAAGCTTTGGAAGATTCGATCTTTGACGTGGTAAACCACTTGAACACCGGTTCTCCTCTCATTACGGAATATTCCGAGAAAAGAAAATTAATACAGTTGAATCTCCAAGCCGCACAAAAAGCGAAACTCTCCGCGGCTTACAAACCATCGAAATTGTATTCGGAAAAAGCGAGAGAACTTCTGCTCTCATTTTCTAAATCGGGTAAAGACGACAAGGGGCTCTGGGAAAAGGAATATGACCTTGCTTATGCGGTTCACAAAGAACTCGCCGAAGCTCTTTACCTCAATGGGAATTTTGAAGAATCCCAGGAGATGATTCAGAATATTCTAAAACAAGCAAAAACTCCCGTGGAACAAGCGGAAGCGTACAACTTGCTGATGATCGAATATTCCGCCCAAGGTAAATATGATCTCGCAATGCCGACCGTAATCAAGGCCTTAAAACCTTTGGGAATCGAACTCCCGATTTCCGGTTTCGAAAAGGTGGCAAAAAAAGAAATCGAAGAGGCAAAAAAGAATCTCAAAAATAGAAGCATAACATCTCTGTTAGATGCTCCTCTTATGACGGACCCGAATCACATCTGGGCAGTGAATCTTTTGATCAGTGCGATTCCGATGGCTTACAATAAGGAACCTGCTCTTTTTCCGGTAATCTGTTTAAAGATGGCGAATCTTTTGTTGAAATACGGAAACCTTTCTGATTCGTACGAATATTCCTGTTACGGAATGGTACTCGTAGGAAAATTAGGAGATTATAAAGGCGCATACGACTTTTGCGAACTCGCGGTAAAACTCAGCGAGAAATATATGAACTCGGGCGGATATACCAAGGCGGCGAATATCCTCGCGAATTATTCCTCCTCTTTTGTGAAACACCTCAAGTTTTCCGAAGAAGTCAACATCAAGTGCGTTCAAGCCGCCTTAGATTCCGGAGAATTTTTACACGGAAGTTATGCCGCGATGAACGACGCTTCCAACGTGATGTTTCAAGGTAAAAATCTGGAAATCCTAAAACCAAAGATCAATCAGCTTCTCAAGTTCGTCAGAAAAGTAAAAAACAATCTTGCGATCGATACAATCCTCGGAACTATTCTCATCCTTTCGAATTTAAGAGGGGAAACGGGAAGTCATCTCGATTTCTCTTCGAGTGAATACCTGGAAAAAGATTACATCGATCTCTGCAACGACCATCAAAGTTTGGCTCCGATCTGCACCTTTAAAGTGATGAAGGTTCGTTCTCTTTTAATGTACGGAGAATACCAACTCGCGCTTCAAGAAGCGGAAGAAGCGAACAAAATGATTCTCTATCTCGGAGGTCAATACGGCCCGCTGGAACACAACTTTTTATATTCCCTCGCCCTGGCCGCAAACTATAAAAAAGTTTCCCCCGATCTCAAGAAAGAATATCTGAAAAAGATTCAGGAGAATCAAAAACAACTTTTTATACTAGCCGAAAGTTGTCCCGAAAACTTTTACCACAAATATCTACTCGTAGACGCGGAACTCGCAAAACTAGAATACAAAAATTGGAAAGCCGCAAAAACTTACGAAGCTGCAATTCGAGAAGCGAGAAAAAGCGAGTTTCAAAACGACGAAGCTCTCGCCTGCGAGAACGCCGCGATGTTCTGGCTATCCAAAGGCAGCGTCAAAATCGCCGGAGAATTTATCAACGAAGCATTCCATCGCTACGGGCTTTGGGGAGCCAACCTCAAACAGAGTATGCTCAAATCCAAATTTCCGGAATTTATCCGCGAGAGAGGAACGGGAATTCTACGCACCCATCGAACAATTTCCAGCACAACAGCAGCCGCAACCGAAGTTTATTCCGGCCAGACTTTGGATCTTCAATCCGTATTAAAAAGTTCCACGGCGATTTCCGGAGAGATCAAACTGGAAAATCTTTTGGACAAATTGATGAAGATCGTTATCGAAAACGCCGGGGCACAAAGAGGTGTACTCATCTTGAAAAAAGAAGGGAAACTCTATGTGGAAGCCGAAGGTTCGATTTCCAAAGACGACGTGGAGGTATTGACCGGAATTCCTCTCGGCAGTAGCAAAAATCTTCCGATCTCGCTCATCTATTACGTGGAAAGAACCAAGGAAAACCTTGTTTTAAGAAACGCAAATCAGGACGAAAAATTCAACAAAGACGAATATATCAAAAATTCTAAAACGAAATCGATTCTCTGTGCACCGGTTATCAAACAAGGAGAAATCTCTGGAATTCTCTATCTGGAAAATAATCTTTCGGAAGGAGCCTTTACTTCGGATCGACTTCAGATTATGAATATCCTTTCTTCTCAAGCTGCAATCTCCATCGATAACGCATTACTTTATGCGAATATGGAGGAAAAAGTTAGAGAAAGAACCAGAGAATTAGCTCAAGCAAATGCGGATCTAGAACTTAAGAATCAGCGTATTACGGATAGTATTACGTATTCTTTAAATATTCAACAGGCGATTCTTCCCTCGGATGATACTCTCGCGAAAAGCTTACGCGAACAGTTCGTTTTATTCAGACCAAAAGACATCGTATCGGGAGATTTCTACTGGTTCAGTAAAAAAGAAGGATCCGTTTTCCTTGCGGCAGTCGATTGTACTGGACATGGAGTTCCCGGCGCATTAATGTCCATGATAGGGAATACCTTGCTCAACCAGATCGTAAACGAGGCGGGAATCAAAGATCCAGGAAAAGTTCTGGAACATTTAAACCGAAATGTACGACAAGCTTTAAAACAAGACACTTTAGGCGCGAACTCGTTAGATGGAATGGATATTTGTTTCTGTCGGATCGACGAGGACAAGGTATTGTTCGCCGGCGCAAAAAGACCGCTCTATTTCTCAAAAGGTGACAAAATCGAAGAAATCAAAGGTGACAGACATTCGATCGGTGGAAGACAAAAAGAGGATTCCAGAACATATTCCACTCGCGAAGTAAAATTGGAAAAGGGAAAATCCACTATGTTTTACCTCACAACGGACGGATATATGGATCAACCGAATCCCCAAAGACAAAGAATCACGAACAAAGGTTTGATAAGGCATTTAGAAAGCGTTCTCTCGTTACCCGCACACGAACAAAAGGAAAAGTTGTCCGCCTTTTTGGATGAATACCAAGCGGGAGAAGTTCAGAGAGACGACATAACTTTGATTGGATTTAGAATTTAATCAAACGAACAAAATTACAGGAGTACGTTAAAACGAAATGATAGAAAATAACTCTCTAGAATTGTTTAAACAATATAGAAATGCCTACGATCATCAATTCATTGTTTCCTTTAAAGGTCGTTTATCTCAAGAGGTTCTGACGGAATTCGGCTCGATGATCCGGACTTCCCTAAGTACTGAATCGAAAATTAAAAAAATCTTTGCAGTTTTTATCGAACTTGCTCAGAATATGTTACACTATTCCGCGGAAAGAAAAGTCCTCGAAGATGGAAGAGAAAGCGGTGTCGGCATCATTATGGTCGATGAAAAATCGATTGGCTATAATATTTCAGCGGGAAATCTTGTATTAAATGAAAAAATCGAATTACTAAAAAGTAAATGTGAAAAAATTAATTCTATGTCAAGGGATGAGTTAAAGACTTATTACCAACGACAGTTACGCTCAAATAGACCCGAAGAAAGTAAAGGGGCGGGTGTAGGTTTAATCGATATTGCAAGAAAGTCGGATGGACCTCTTTCCTACGATATCTCGCCGGTGGACGATAAACACTCGTTCTTCACACTTTCTGTATATTTTACAAAGGAAAATTAAGAATGGAATCACTGCATATTCAGCAGACCAAAACCTCTCCGGAAGTCATCTTAGACACGGAGCAGGGATTGATCGAAATTATCGGAGAATCTTATCCTGAAAATGCGATCGCATTTTACAAACCCGTATTCGATTGGTTAAACGCGATGATGAATTCAAAATCGCAGGTTCAAGTAAAATTTCAGCTAGATTATTTTAATACGAGTTCGTCTAAAGTGATCATGGATATTCTAGATTCTCTCCAAAAATACCACGACCAAAACGGCAAAGTAAAAGTACTCTGGTTATACAAAGAGGATGACGACGATATGCAAGAGACAGGAGAAGAATTTTCATCTGATCTTTCCCTTCCATTCGAGCTCAAGTC
This sequence comes from Leptospira borgpetersenii serovar Javanica, assembly GCF_003046425.1. Lineage (GTDB taxonomy): Bacteria > Spirochaetota > Leptospiria > Leptospirales > Leptospiraceae > Leptospira > Leptospira borgpetersenii. The sequence goes on along the minus strand of NZ_QAJG01000014.1, from coordinate 8,430 downwards.
CTATAAGTAACATAGTTAGGCTTTAGAAAATTACATGGAACAGAAAGACTTCAATTCTTTTTTTGAAAACGAATTTCAATTATTAAGCGAAGTCAATGAAATTTTAGATAAGAAAGAACCCCTTGATCAAGAAGCTCTTTTAAAAGAGCTGAAAAAAATTGGAGAGGCTTACGAATCTCTTTTAAAACAGTCTTCCAAACTTATGAAAATCGGGGATTCCACTCAGAATCGTCTGATTAAAACTCAAACGGAACTACAGGATTCCAATCAAAGACTTGCGTCTTCCTATCAAAATCTAAAGCAGCTAAGCGAAATCGGCCAGATGATCACCGCCAGTCTGGAACCCAAGATCATCCTGACTTCCGTATATGAAAACACGAAGTCCATGCTCTCCATAGATATTCTCGCATTCGGGATCATCGAAGAAGGCAAAAACGAAATCAAATATAAATTCAATTTGATCGAAGGACGTTACACTCCCGCGCCTTCGGTGGACTCTCTTACCGAAGAAAATCCTTCTTCTTTTTGTTATCATAACAACCAAGAATTGATTACGAACGATCTCGAAAAAGATTTTCCTCAGTATATTTCCACCATTCAGAAACATTTCGGAGAAAAGATAAGTTCGGTGGTTTATCTTCCTTTGAAAGTAGAGGAAAGATTTATCGGAATTCTTACGATCCAGAGTTACAACAAAAACGAATTCAACGAAAACAAACTCAATATTTTAAGAACTCTCGCCAATTACGTCGCGATCGGGGTGGATAACGCGGACGCATACAAAACACTTTCCAAAAGGAACCGCGAACTCAAAGATTCTTTAGAAGAAATTAATATGTTAAACAAAGGTTTAGAGAAGGAAAGGCAAAAGTCGGAAAGTCTTTTGCTAAACATCCTTCCTAAATCGACCGCGGAAAGATTAAAAGCGGGCGAGAGTGTAATCGCGGATTATATTAAGAAGTCCACGGTTCTGTTTGCAGATATCGTTGGTTTTTCCAAACTTTCCACACAAATCCCGACCCCAAATCAGCTGGTGGAAATTTTGAATCAGATCTTCACTTGTTTCGACGACATCGCAAGCAAATACCATCTCGAAAAAATCAAAACAATCGGAGATTGTTATATGATGGCGGGCGGAATTCCAATCGCAACCGAAGATCACGCGGAAAAAATCGCGTTAGCCGCAATTGATATGATCCAAGGTCTTAAACATCTTCAAAAATCTTGGAAATACGAATTTAATATTCGAATCGGTATACATACAGGAGACGTAGTCGCCGGGGTAATCGGTAAAAATAAATTCGTTTATGATCTTTGGGGTGATTCGGTGAACACGGCTTCTAGAATGGAATCCCACGGAGAACCCGGCAAAATACACCGTTCCGAAGCGGTTTACGAATCCCTTAAGAACATATTCACGTTTGAAGATAGGGGTATCATCGAGGTTAAAGGTAAAGGCCCGATGAGAACTTTTTTTCTTCTAGATAAAAAGTAATCTTTTTAAACCGGCCATTCCAAATTCCTTTCAAAAAAATCTCAAACATAGCTCGTTTTGTATTAAGAGTCTATCCTAAAACCTGAATAGAAACTAGTTTGAATCCCATTCGATACGTTCGTAATAAACCCGCCGGAGTTCACACAGTTTACGTCCTCCGGGCATTGATGAATTTTTAAACGATTTTATCGTTGTTAACTCTCATAGAGTTCTAAGGTTTTAATTTTACACCGCCTCACTTAGCCACCCAAAAGATTTGAATGATTTTAGAAAAGTCCATTCTCATTTTATTGCATCAAACCTAAGAACTTGTCCCAAAACCTGAGAAAAGAAATCGGTTCCAAAAGTTCGTAATAAAACGAAAACGTAGGAGTTCCCACGGATTATGGCTCTTTAATAATTTACGGGTTTTCGAACAGATTTTATTGTTCGTGCACTCTTATCGGAGTTCTTACGATTCCAAAGTTTTGGGACAAGTTCCCAAATTAAATCTAAGATTATTAATCAAATCTATATTAGAGTTGTTGAAAAATTCCATAGTGAAGTTTCACAAACTGCTTCGATCAACCATTTACTGAAAATAGAAACAGATGAAGAATCAATTTTCAACAACTCTATTCTAAAGTGAAAGACGGATCGATATAAAATCATAGGCACTTTACGTACGGGTTCAAAAAATCTAAATATTTCGTTTAAAATCTTAATTCAATTCCAAAATTGAGATAAGGAATTTTATTTTTCTCAGTTCTTAAAGATTGTAATCCGTTTAAATAAATATATCGAGTTTCCGGATTGGCTCCAGGCACAACTGGAAAAAGCGGATTGAAAGTATCTGCGCTCACTGCAATCCTACTTCCGGTAATGTTCACAAGCTCCAAGTACAGAGTCATTCTCCCCCAACTTGTAGGAATAAAACGATCAAATCTTAAATCGAATTGCTGATAATGAGGAAGTCTAGCGGACCGAGGTATGTCCGAATAAACCGGTTGGTAGAGAGCAAAACCAGAAGGAGTAGAGTTCGAACTTGAAGAAAACTGAGGAAGATAAGGAAATAGCTCAGAAAGAATCTGTTGAGTAGTGCTAGTTTTGGATCCAACCACAGGAGTATATGCATAATTCGTTAAATACGTAGCTCTTAAACCGATTTGACCCTTCTCGCCGAACTTCCAACCAATCACCATATTGAACATATGAGTTCTATCAAAGTCGTATAACTCTTCTTTCGATTTTTTGAACAAAACATCATAACTACCATCTCTATAAAAGTTTGCGTAATAGTGATCCGCATTTTCCTGATGAATCAATTCTTTTGCCGAACTTTCAGCAAGCCAAGAGGAATATTCTTGCCGATTCAATTCAGGTAAATTACGGTTTCTTTTCGTAATCGATTTTGTATAAGAAAGCCATCCATACAAACCGGACTCAGTTGAAGGTTCCTTTTTGACAAAAACTTCTACTCCACGAGAATAACCGGTCATCGAATTAGAATAGTTTAAATTAGAACGCCTAATTAAAGACAAGTCGACAGAAGGATCCAAACTTTCTCGCACTAGATCTCTGTTTTTAGAAAAAGGATCCATTGCATAAGGGTCCGCAACGGAAAGATTAGAAAATGTATTCTGATATCCTTCTATTTTAATATTCCAAGAATTTCCTATTTTCTGATCCCAACCGATTTCGGCGTGATCGGATTCTTCCATTTTCAGCTTAGGATTTCCAGTTCTAACGGAGTATCGACTCACGTCCGCAGGAGCTTGAAAGTGCCTGCCATATCCCGCAAAAATCCTAGATTGCGTATAAGCAATCTCCTTACTGATCCCAATTCGAGGAGCCGTTTTCCACTCTTTCGATTTATCATAATATTCCCTTCTTATTCCTAGATTTAAATTGAAATCATAAAACCTAAGCCTATTTTCAAAGAAAGTACCAATCTGTCTAGTTCTAACGGAATCCCCTTCCAAAACGGATTTTACATCCGAAGAATTGAATAACTGTTGATGGATGAAGTTATACGTAGGGTCCAGATCCATCTGAGAAACCTTCCCCTTGTAACCGATGTCTACCTCTCTATACTGGCCGCCGAAAACAACCTTCCAATTTCGTTTTAACAATTCTATTTCGGAAACATTTTCTATCTGTCTTAGATCGTTAAAGTATTCGTTTTGAATCGTTTGAACCCTTTTATACAAAGAAGGCGGATAAGCTATTTTGGCGATGTCAAAAACCAACAGATCCAAACCGCTTTCAACAACCTCGTTGAAATAATTTCTAGAAACGTTAAACGTATTTGTAATCGAACTTTTAGGTTTCCAAATATGCTGAATTCCGTCGGTTCTAAAAATGCGATCCAATCTCGCGGCGTCCGCTGCGGACGGAGGACTGGCAAACGATCGAGCGGCCTCCTTAGGATCGTATTGACCGAGTTCCTTAAATGGATAACGTTTATCCTTTGCACCGAAAGTCTGAAACGATATGGAATGATTTTCGTTCATATCCCAACCGATTCTTGCCTGATAATCGTTATAATCCGCTAAAAAGGTTTCCGCAGGAATCAAATTGGGAACCCTTCCAAAAATGACGTTTGGATAATATTTCTTACCGGATACGGAAACGTTTAAATCTTTTGTAATATTGCGATATGTGTATACATCGGTTAAAAAAGCGTTCAAATGAGCCACGGACAAATTCGAATCCCTTTTTTGAAATCCCTCTATATTGACAATTCCTCCCGTAGCAAACCCGTATCTCGCAGAATAGGAACCCGAATACAACTCTAAGGAACGAATCGCGTTATTGTTAATTACAGAAGTGAGTCCGTCCGCGTGAAACGGATAACTCATAGGTAAACCGTTAAAATAAAACTGATTTGCACGAGCCCCAGCTCCACGCATCACTAAAAAACCTTTTTCACCATTTGGTTTATCAGGTTTGTTCGGATTTACTTGACTAAAAATTTGAATCGCGGATTGAAAACTGGCTCCGGTATACGTCTGATACATAGGAGAAATCCCCGGCATGGATTGAACTGCTTTAAGTGCATCTCCAAAACCTCCGGGCATTCGAACAGCGTCTTCCTGATTCAGCGTATAGTTTGGAGGAGCTTCCGGTTTTTTTGCAGTTACGTTAATCGCTCTCTCGGAAACATTAGGATTAGAAACGAATTCTATACTAAAATTTTCTTGAGTCGCATTAACCGTTCTTTTTTCCGTAAAGCCGCTTTTCCAGATTAGAACCACTTCGTAATTTCCCCGATCCGGTAACTCTATCGTAATTTCCTTAAACTCGAAAAAAGAAATATTCTTCTCAAAATCCTTTCCCCGAAGTATCAGCTGCACGGGAATATCCGATTTAGAATTTGTTGATATTTTTAAACGGATTGGAGTTTTAGAAAATATAGACTGCGCCCAGCAGCTGATGGATAAAAGAATAAAAATTGGAATTATCAATTTCCGTATAGGCATATAATACGTCACGCTTATTTTTCGTGTGATTTCAAAAATTCGAAAAAATAAAATACAAAGCAGGAATTTACGAACGACTAATTTGTCTAATAGTTCTCAAGTCTACAAAAATCAGCACTTATAGAGAGAAATAAAAGAGAGGTCTTTTGAAAGTTTTTAGTAAGAACTATTTCAAAAATGTCCGAAAAAGAACACATCTAAAAGCAATAATACCATCGAAATTGAAAATCATAAACTACGAGTTTTCTAAAGTTTTAGGACAGTTTTTTGTTATCCGCAAAAAAACGAATATTCAAAATGCTTTATGCGACATCAACCGAGAGCCTTAATTACGTCTGCAGGAGCCTGTACAAGTTCCACAAGTACACCTTCGGACGAGTATGGAAATTCTTCGTTTCCTTTCGGATGAATGAAACATACGTCATATCCAGCGGCACCTTTACGGATTCCGCCCGGAGTAAAACGAACTCCTTTTGCAGTCAGCCATTCCACCGCCTTATAAATATCGTCCACCCAAAGTCCGATATGATTGAGTTTCGGTTCGTGAACCTTAGGACTTTTATTTGAGTCGATCGGTTGCATAATGTCGACTTCGACCGCGTAAGCACCCTTACCCATTCTGAGTATATCTTCGTCTACGTTTTCTTTTTCGCTTTTAAACGTTCCTGTTTTTTCAAGCCCGAGGAGATCCACCCAAAAAGTTTCGAGTCTTTTTTTGTCTTCTCCACCCACCGCAATCTGCTGGATTCCCAATATCTTAAAAGGTCTCATGTCTGTGTCCGATGAATTCTTTCATCCAAAGAATTATCCCTTCTCGATTTGGCAATCTTAATTGGTAAACACCTATTCGTATAGGAATGTTCATTTTTACTTTTACAAGAAATTCCCGTCATGTTTTTGCTTTATAGAAAGAAACGCTGAGCTTTTACGTTCCTCTGTTCCAACCATCTCATTCTTTATGGAGTGTTTGATATATTCCGATTTGGGGGAAATGATCCGAAATGGTCCAAAGTGTTTCTCCCTGATCCACTTTATATTCTGTTTGTTTTAAGTTGGAAGAATAAAAAATATAATCGATCGTTCTATCCGGTTTTCCAATCGCCGGATCGTTTGGGTAATACGTATAATATTTTTCTCTTCCAACTCCATTCAAAATATTGAATGGAACAGCGGAGTTCCATCGATCAAAGAGAGGTTTGATTTCCTGCTCATCCGAATAAAAGAAAGCGCCGTTAGGATGCATAAGTTTCCGATCGAACCCGGGAGGAAGTAAATTAAAATCCCCTCCCAACACCCAGTAATGTCCTGCAAGATCCAGCTCTTTCAAAAGGCCGGCAATCGTCTCCACTTGTCTACGCATCGTATCCGTTCCTTGGGAAAATGCATCGAGGTGCGTGTTCAACACAGTAAATTTATCACCGCCTTCAATCGGCAAATCGTTTTGAAGAATTGCCCTTTTCAAATTGAATTGGGTAGAGATAGGATCAGCAGGCATAAGCGGTAAAGAATGTCGGATTCCGTCGGAAATTTTATATTTACTGACCGTCGCAAGCTTCATCCCCACACTACCCCAAATTTTAGGATGGGGAACGAAAAAGGATTTCCAGTAAAAAGCTTCGCTTTTGCACATATAGGCAGGCCCGATTTGAGACAAAATTCTTTCCAGTTGATCCTCTTCGAACGTATTTTTGGATCCGTCATGAAGTTCCTGAAAAAGGATCACATCCGGACTTTCCGAACGGATATAGTCGGCCACTTTTTTGAGAGTTTCTTCGATCTCCTCTCTGGAAGGACCAACATCCGGCCCATCTCCTTCGGGCAGATCGTACCAAAAAACTCTTTTTTTTCCGGCAAGATATTGCACGTTCCAGACCAAAAGTTTGATCTTAGAATCCGCTTTTAAGATTGGAGCGTTTTCGCTACAAAGAATATTCGCGGGTTCCGCCTGATTCGGATGATACGTGATCGAATAGATCAATACTAAAAAGAAACCGAAAAGAATTCCGAATATAGCCGCGATTTTTTTCAACCAACTCATCATCATCTCCTAAAAAATTATCAAGCGAAAGACATACGATTAAAGAGAATAAAATTAGGGAAAGAAAAGCGAATGTAAAGGATTTTCTTTTTGGAAGGGTGAAATAAAATTGTCCTTAAAGCCGAGATGAAAACATTCTTTACGATTCTACTCCTAATCTTTCTAATACAAACATCCGTCAATTCGGAAGAACTCGAACTTAAGATCCGTATCAAAAACGGAACTACCGGTAAAGAAGGCAACATCGAATCTCTTCGAATTATAGCCCTTCAACAGGGGATGATTCCTATTAAAGAAATTGGACCTTCAAAAGGTTCTTTTATCATCCCGAAACTTTCTGTTCCGGACGGGACGCCCATTCTTCTTCAAGCGAAGTATGCGGGAATCAATTACAACAAGATGGTTCCTCCGGTCCCCATTATTCGCTCCGGAGTTCAGGAAATCGTCGTATATGAAAAGACAAAGGAAAAATCTTTCGTGAGAACGAGATCCGCCATGCAAATTTCCAGAGGGAGAAACTTCCTAAGAGTCTTTAAAATTTACTTAATATCAAACAATACGATTCCTCCTAAAAGTTTTCAGGACGAGCAAAATCCTTTCGAAATTTTCGTTCCTTCCGAAGCAAACGACGTAGTCGGTCAGTTAACTCAAGGAGAATCGAGAATGGCAATCCCCCTTCAACTCAAGGACGGCACGAACGGAAAGTTATTAGATCGAGCGATTCTTCCCGGGAGTTCGGAATTACAAATTTCTTATACGATTCCCGCTAGTAATCTCTCCACGGTCACGTTCAAGGATAAGATGCTCTCCGAAAAAGAAGAAGGTTTTAGAGCGGTTTTTTCAAAGCCGCAGGACATGGAAATTTCTTTTATAGGGGCTTCTAAACAAGAAAAAATTCAAGAAGACGTTTCTTCCGACATGAAAGCGTTCAAGGTAAATTACCCTTCCCCCAAATACGAAATTTCCATTTCGGTTTCAGGTGGAGCGCCGATTACAGATACGGAAAGAGTCGATCGGAAGATAGAAAACGGAACCTGGTCCACCGAACGTTCTTTATTGGGGTTAGTAGCTATATTAGGATTTCTTTTTACTCTTTCTTTCATTTTCGTTTTCAGAAAGAACTAAGAACTTATCTCAAAAATTCGGTAGAAATATCATCGCGAATTCTTCACAAAATGAAGGAACTTCCCCATTCAGAGGACTGATAACAGTGCCGTGATGTCGCTCTCACAGCAGACAATCTAAAGGCCTAAAATCAAGTTTACAGAAATCAAACTGCAGATGAACGAAATGAGGAGTAAAAAGGGCCGAATGCTGATGAAGCCGAATATTGTTGTAAAGTGTAATAGTTAGAAGTTGATCTAATACTCCTTGAAATAAAAAAGGAGAAACAGATGACAACAACACAAAAGATAATCAAGAACAAGTAACAACTC